>NZ_JBDPMS010000010.1:0-2053 GCF_039831855.1 Aequorivita sp. Q41
GGTTATTGCATAGCCTCCAGGCATTACGGAGCAAGAGGAAAATAAATGCGCATCGGCAGTGTCGGAGCTGGTTTATTGGCACAGGCATTCGCTCGTCGGGCCATCGCAGCCGGACATGAGGTGAGGTTGAGCAACACCGGGGAGCGTGCCCCACGGCGTGGTGTAGGAGCGGTATTCTGAGCAGCATTGGCTGCGGTATCAGGCCGCCATTTCGGGCAAGCTGACGTTGGGAGTATCGCTCAAAGGGGCGATGGTTTCCAGCGTCATATATCTGGCACGCTGGGTGGCCCATTCATCGTTCTGCTCGAGCAGCAGGGCGCCGATGAGCCTGACGACGGCATCGTCGTTGGGGAAGATGCCGACGACATCGGCGCGGCGTTTGATCTCGCCATTGAGCCGTTCGAGCGGATTGGTGGAGTGGATTTTCGCCCTGTGTGGGCTGGGGAAGTCCATATAGGCGAGCACGTCGGCCTCAGCCTCGTCGAGCAAGCCTGCGAGTTTGGGCAGGCGCGGGCGCATCTGGTCGGCGACATCGCGCCATTGCTTGTGAGCCGCGGCGGCAGCGTCTTGGGCAAAGGCGGTGCCGACCCAGGCGGAGACGACGCGCTTTTGGGTTTTGCCGGCATAGGCCAGGGCGTTGCGCATGAAATGCACGCGGCAGCGCTGCCAGGTGGCGCTGAGCACCTTTGAAATGGCCGCCTTCAGCCCCTCATGCGCGTCGGAGATGACCAGCTTCACGCCGCGCAAGCCGCGCCGGGCCAGGCTGCGCAGAAACTCCACCCAGAACGGCTCGGCCTCGCTGTGGCCGGTGGTCATCCCGAGCACCTCGCGCCGGCCATCGCTGTTGACGCCGACGGCGACGATAACGGCGGTGGAGACGATGCGGTGGTCGCGCCGGACTTTAATGTAGGTGGCATCCAGCCAGACATAGGGCCAATCGCCCTCGATGGGGCGGGTAAGGAAGGCGCCGACGCGCTCGTCGATCTCGCCGCACAGGCGCGAAACTTGGCTCTTGCTGATGCCCTCCATCCCCATGGCCTTGACCAGATCATCTACGGAGCGCGTTGAAATACCTTGGATATAGGCTTCCTGAATGACGGCTGTCAGCGCCTTCTCGGCCATCCGCCGCGGCTCCAGAAAGGCCGGGAAATAACTGCCGCGGCGCAGTTTGGGGATGCGCAGCTCGACCGTACCCGCCCGGGTCTCCCAGTCGCGGTCGCGATAGCCGTTGCGCTGGTTGCGGCGCTCGGGCGCACGCTCACCAGGGGCGGCGTTGCAGAGCGCCTCGCTCTCCAGCGCCATCAGCCGCTCGGCGGCAAAGCCGATCATCTCGCGCAGAAAACTGGCGTCGGAGGACTTCTCCAAAAGCGTGGAAAGCGCAATCTTGTCATCGGTCATCGTGGTGGTTCCTTGGGTTCGCGTTGAGCCTCGCAACCCAATGCTACCCAAAAACCGCCCCGGTGGCCGCCAATCGGCACGCTTTCCGCCAGGCACGCGGCGGTCACTACGGCAGGCCGATCACCGGCCTCCTACACCACGCGGCGGGACACGATCCCGCCTTGTAGGGTTGTGTACGTTCTGCCTCTGATCTTCTGATCATTGGCGGAGGGTTAGCGGTGGCGGACGGTGTTGAAGTTGAGACTATGCTCGGGAGGGCTCCGGAGTTTGGTTACGAGGTTCTCCCTGGTGTTTCGAAGCGTCGGAGCTGGAGCACGGAGGAGAAACTCCGGATATTGGCACAGGCTGCGGCGCCGGGATCATCGGTCAAGTTGGCTTGCTGACGGGATTTGTGCCGGTGTCGGTGGCGGCGGAGCCACCATCGCTGCCAACACCTGCTCCTGCACAGGACGCCTTGCCCCCGCCATCAGCGCCTGTTCCTGGCCTTGTCGAGGTTGAGCTACCGGGCGGCATTCGGCTGCGGATCAGCGGTGAGGTCGAGGCGGTGGCGTTGCGGCGCATTCTGTCGGCGCTGCGATGATCGGTCTGCCAAGCCATGTCCATATCTACCTGGCCTGTGGGGTGACGGACATGCGCAAGGGCTTCGACACGCTGG
>NZ_JBDPMS010000001.1:0-656379 GCF_039831855.1 Aequorivita sp. Q41
TTGAGTGAGAATTAAACCGAAATCCTTGGCTTTTTATTTCGCGTTTGAGTGAGCTTTTCTATTGTGGGTAACGGGTTATATAAAAACAAATATAAACGATAATCAAATATCCTTGCCGGATATCAGTACTTTTTTATTGCTATGTGCGGTACCATTTAATTGATCTACAGTAACATCTAACGGGCTTCGAATATTCATTAAATCTTTTTTGGCAACATGGGTATAAATCATCGTGGTCTCAGGCTTGGCATGGCCTAATAAATCTTGAATATAACGCAAGTCTACTCCATTTTCTAACATATGGGTTGCATAACTATGGCGTAAGGTATGCGGACTTACACGCTTACTTATTTTTGCTGCTTTTGTTGATACTATCATAAACTGACGCACTGCACTGTCACTATAGGTGCCACCATCACGCCCCTCAATTAAATAAGACTTTGGTGTATATGTATTTAAATAATTAAACAGTAAAGGTTTTATAACCTCACTCATAACAACGATTCTGTCTTTTCTACCTTTTCCTTGTCTAATGTGTATCTGGCTTCTATCAAAATCTAAATCTTTAACCTGTAAATTCAATAATTCACTTATACGTAAACCACTGGAATACAACAAACTGATTATAGTTCTGTGCTTTAGGTTTCTTGTAACTTGAATCAATTTAATTACTTGTTCTTTAGATAATACAACTGGTAAATACCTGCTCTTTTTTGGACGCACTAAACCACTAGCGTCAAAACCTTCAACATTGCAAAAGGTACAAAAAAGCTTTAAAGCACTGATACATTGACGGTGACTACTTATACTGTATTGCTCTTTGGCAATTACGTTTTCTAGAAAATGCTGTATGTTGCTAAATTTCCAATTTGCCATAGTAACGGTTTTGTTGTAATCTATATAACGTAAAACGAAAGTGCCATAGGTAGAAATAGTGGAACTACTATAGCGTTTTCCTTTTAAGAAAACAATAAACTGCTTTAGGCAGTCACGAAATTCTATGGGTAAATTTTTATAAAGCGCAATGCTACTGAAACTATTTTCCTTTTTTTTCTTAGGAAATACCGGTAACTTCTTACCTTTTAATGCACTATAATCTACATAATACCGTTTCGCTTGTAAATAATTAAACAATGCATTCGAAACACCTGCTTTATCTTTTATATAAAAAGTTTTATGAGATGGTGACCACTGTATACCAGGATACGCCATTATGTAAGCTTTCACTACGTCATCATATTTAAAACCAACAGCAATGTGTCGCTCTTCACGATACAAAAATGGATTTAAAACAACAACAGTTCTCATAATCAATTAATTAAGCTCTTTAAATGTACATTAAAAAACCCAATTAGTAGCTTTTAAAAGTTACTAATTGGGGAAAACAAGGTGGTTATTGGGGTTTATATAAAACGGTTAGGCTATTCTCTTTCTGAAATTTTCTAAAACCCATTTTTAAGATAAAACCTTTACGCTGCATAAACTTATTCTATCATGCCATGATAAAGCTGTAACTCCTTTTTAACACACCAATTTATTAAAGTTTGAAGTAATATCTGTGATACCCCGAAGCCTTGGTCTGTTTTTTATAAAATTAGCGTAGTTGAGTACGTATTATTTCAGCAAGCTCAATGGCGCAGCCCCAACCAACGGTAAAGCCTGCGCCGCCGTGGCCATAATTATGAAATACATTCGGGAAGTCTTTATCGAATTCGAAACGTACAGCACTTCTTTTAGGTCTTAAGCCTACAATTTCTTCAATTATTTCTGGTGTTTTTTTTGATAAACCTCCGTCTAAAATTCGCTTGATTATTAAGTCGGTATCACTTTTTTCAATATTCGTATTCCAATCGTTTTCGTAATCTGTACCGCCAATAACGCAGTCTTCGCTACGGTTAATGATATAACTTAATGCGCCTTTTTTTGTGGAGTCTGCACAGGAAGGAATATCCATTTTCTTGCAACGTACTATTTGCCCACGCATAGGGTGTAAATCGGTATCCTTGCACAATTCTTTTGCTCCTAAACCTGTACAATTAATAATTAAAGAATTTAAAGCAGATGCTTCTTCTAAGCTTGTTATTGTTTGCTCTTTAAAAATACCTCCCCTCGCTATAAATCTATTGAATAGATAAGGCAAATACAACAGTGGTTCTGCTAAGGGAACGGTTGAAATAAAGGCGGTTTTTATGCCTTTAGGAATTTCTGATACTAAGGCTTTCCGAACACTTCCTTTGGGTAATAGTAACGTCCAATCGGTATTGCTTGCTTCGGTATATGCTGTGATAAACGGAATAAAAGCAACCCCATTTCCTTCTTTTACATCTGCTAGGTACTCGGCATACGCAAGTGCAGCCCAATTATTGGCTTTTTCTTTGGGGTGCACTTCAAAAGGAAACCAGATAGCTCCTACTTTGCTGGATACTGTTTTATCAAAACGCGCTTTGGAAACTATCGTAACCTGAACGCCTTTTTCTTGCAATTTGATGGCTGAAGTTAAACCCACAATGCCGCAACCGATAACCGTTACAGAGTTCATCTATTTATATTTTTTTAATGGTTGGATAGCTCGTTTCATAATTTCACTTCACTTTTTATACCTTTTCCGGGAAAAGTGTTCGGTTTCATTTCGCCATTTTCAATCAGAATAGTTCCGTTTACAATCACATAATCCATTCCTGATGATTTTACAAACCCATTGGTGTAGGTCGCATTATCTTTTACTTTATGTATATCAAAAAGCAATAAATCTGCATAGCATCCTTTTTGAATCCGACCTCTTAACTTCATCTCTGGCACCACAGTTTCTAATACTTTTGCTGGCATTAATGTCATCTTTTCAATGGCTGAGTTGATGCTGATTAGTTTTTTTTCATTTACATATTCGCTAATAGTTTTGCTAAAGGTACCAGAGCCTCTTGGATGTCCTGTTGGGGAATATTCGCTACCATCACTGGCAATCATTGCTATCTTTGAAGAAATAACTTGATCTACCCAGCTTTCTTTCATCATATGCACAATAACAGAACCGCCTTGTTTTCTGTACTTTTCAAAGGTTTCAGGAGTCAATCGCTCGTTGGTTTCTACCCATTGCAAATCTTTATAGGTACAGCCTAAGCGTTCTTGCCAGCCTTCATTAAAAATGGCAGAACCAATTTCGGTATTTCCTGCGGTGTAAGGGTATAATTCCGTAGTAATCGGATACCCTAAGGCTTGGGCTTTTTCTATTTCTTGTAAGCAAAAATCCACATCTTTTCTCGCCATACTTGTTAAATGACAAATGTGCAATTGCGTTTTATTTAATATCGCATCCGAAATAGCTTGCTGAAATGCTATCGCTCCGCCTTCTCTAACATGTGAAAAAACAGGCACTTTAGCTTCGCCTGCAAAAGCATATACGTCGGCAATTTCTTCGATGGAAGCATTAGGCAGATACCCAACAGGAATACCAATGCCTATGGCGCCATTATTTATGGCGTCTTTTAATTTATTTCTAACTTCAGCAAATTTATTTTTAGGCAATTCTTGTTGGGCAACCGTATCTTGAAGTTCTTTAAAAATACTTTCGTACACCCTGTTATCGTTGGCAAGTACCTTGTTTCTATAAGCTAATTGGCAAGCTGATGCACCATAGTTTAACAACGCTTTGCCGTTTCTAGCTTGGTAATATTGAACCAAGGTGTCTATCCCAACTTCTAATTCTAAAGCCGTGGTTACCCCATCAAAGGCTTGGTATTCGTTTTCTGTATTGGTTTGTCCATGGGCATGCAAGTCTATAAAACCAGGCGCTAAAATTTTACCTGTTCCGTTTATTGTTTTGATTCCTTTTAATTTGTCTTTGCTAATTGTTACTATTTTATCTTTAGAAATAGCCACGTTTAGCACTTCGTCTGTATTGGTTTCAGGATCTATCACTCTGGCATTTTCAATAACAATATCGTAAGTTTTCTCTGTGTTTGAAGTACAAGAAACAAGGCAAACGAGTATTGCTAAGATTAGGTGTTTTTTTAACATCTTAATTATTTTTTTGTAGCCGTAAATACACCATTTGGTTGGTGTAATATTAAATTTTCATCTTTAAATGCTGCTTTGTATCCTGATAACCCTTTAATGGAAAATTCATTTTCTTTTATAGGAATTAAGGTGTATTCTGGTTGTCCTGGAACAAGCAGCAATAGATTTTCGCCTTTTAATGACACTTTTAATTCAGTCCCAGATAATAGATAACTGCCAACATACGTACGCAAGGTTTCTTTTGAAACGGCTGCCGCGTCTGGTATTCGTGTAAAAACGAGTGCTTCTAAAGTAGGTTCTAACTTTAACCTAACAGCTTCAATATCTCCTAAATCGTTGGTTTGGAAATTAAAATTAAAGCCTAAATCGTCGGTATCCACTTTGTTATCTGAAAGCATAAAAGGTTTAAAAACATCGTAATGCGTATGTTTTAAATAAGCTTTTTCTCTGGTGAAGTTTGCCCAAAGCGAATCGTTTTTAACTTCAACAGTAAGTGTCCCGTAGCCTTTATGGGTATATTTTCCTGTAAATTCTGCCAAACTATGCGTTGGTGTAGTATGGGCAACTTTGCTCTCTTCCTCCTTCTTTTTCTTTTCTTTTTGCTGCTTTTTAACTTCGTTTATTTTTTCGTTATAATAGCGTATCCAATCGGTTTCTTTCAGGTTTAATAATTCGTCTGCAATGGCATTTCTTACCAAGGTTGGCAAGGCAGAACCGTCTTGGTTTGCCAATACTACGATTCCAATTTTATCTGTAGGAAAGAAAGATACATTTGCTGTAAAACCGTCAATATTTCCACCGTGTTCTAATCTGTAATGTCCTTTGTAAGATGAAGTAAACCACCCATAGCCATAACTGTTTAGGTGCTGCGCTGGAAATTGTTTGTCTGCTATGCCACCACCAACTAACATTAATGGATTAATCGCTTTTTCTATATAGCTTTTAGGTACCACTTGCACCGCATCCAGCTTTCCTTCATTCAACCAAATTTTTAACCAATTTGCCATTTCTTTAGCACTACTATTTATACTTCCTGCGGGACTAATTGCTGCAATATTGTAGTATGGCAGCAATTTATTGGTTTCAAAATTATCTAAGGCATAGCCTTTAGCGCTATTGCTGTGGCTTTTTAATTCTTCAATTGTCACGTTGGAATTTAACATCTTCAAAGGCTTAAAAAAACGCTCACGGATGTTGTTCTCCCAACTTTTTCCAGTTAGTTTTTCGGTAATTAAACCTTGAGCCAAATACATAAAGTTATTGTAATACCATTGTTCGCGAATACCAGTAAAAGGTTCGTGGTATTTTACGCGAGCCAACAAACTGTCTTTACTTTTTGTAGGAAATAAATACCAAGAAATATCGTGTCTCGGGATGCCTGTACGATGGCTCACCATATCTAAAATAGTAATCGTATTGTTAAGTTGATCATTATAAAACGCTAGTTCTGGCAAGTACTTTTTAGGGCTATCCGTAAACTTCAAGCCTTTTTCATCTTCCATAATCCCCAATAAAGCGGTAGTAAATGCTTTTGAAGTGGAGCCAATAGCAAATAAGGTGTTTTCGTCTGCTCTTAATTGCTGCTCTAAATCCTTATAGCCAAAACCTTTGGAATATATAACCTCATTGTCTTTAACAATTGCCACCGAAAAACCAACAGTTTGGGTAGCTTCTTGCAATCCTATAAGCTTTTTGTCAAGATTCTTTTCGCTTAATTTGTTTTGTGCTACTAGGCTCGCACAGATAAAAAGAAGAAATACGGAAATATATTTTGCTTGCATGTGAGGTTTGTTTTATGTGCGTTTACAGTAAGATTGTTCTCTTGAATAAGAAGCTATCGTAAATATACAATGTCCATTTAAAAAACCTGTATTTGAATGCATATTTATACTAAATTAGTGTTTATAGCATTTTTTCCATGTCCACAAACTAAATTCATCATAAGTTTGAAGAGATAAATTAAAGGAGAATCCGTTTTATGTAACTTTACAATAGAAAATTTGTTTTTATTTCAAACTTATAAAGCCTTAAACAGAAACACACACAACTTAGCGCTAGGCACCAGAATGTGTGTGTTTATTTTTATTTTAGACGTAATAACACCTTCCGAGCTGTTGTATAGAACATCACCATCCATCCCATTTTGATAACAGATTTTAGATAATCTTTGGCAAAATCACTTGGTTTAATAGCTACTACTCCCCAAACCCTAAGAAAACACCTTCAAGAAGGGGTCTTCTTTTATGTTATAAACTCATTTCACTTTTCAGAGAAGCCATATCAATAACAAAACGGTATTTTACATCTGCAGCTACCACTCGGTCATAGGCTTTGTTGATGTTTTTTATGTCAATCAATTCTATATCTGACACGATATTGTGTTCTCCACAAAAGTCGAGCATTTCTTGGGTTTCTTTTATTCCCCCAATTAATGAACCTGCAATCCGCTTACGGCCCATAATGATTCCTCCGCCATGAAAAGGCTCTAAAGGCTCCACAGCACCAACCAATACCATGGTGGCATCATTCTTTAATAAGGAGATATACGGATCCATTTTATGACCAACAGGAACGGTGTTTAGAATAAAGTCAAAACTTCCCTTATGTTTTGTCATTTCTGCTTCGTTTTTACTGATAAGTACTTCATGGGCTCCAAGTTGTTTTGCATCATCAGCTTTTGCTGGCGAAGTAGTAATCATAACCACATGTGCGCCCAAAGCATTGGCAAATTTCACCCCCATATGCCCTAGTCCACCAAGACCAATAATTCCAACTTTATCACCTTTTTTTACATTCCAATGGCGCAATGGAGACCAAGTAGTAATCCCAGCGCATAGCAATGGTGCAGTAGCAGCCTCATCTAGGTTTTCAGGGATGCTAAGTACAAATTCTTTATTTACCACAACACTTGAGGAATAGCCACCATAGGTTTGCTTGCCTTCCAAGTGTTTGTCATTACTATTATAAGTAAATGTTGCGCCTTGCTCACAAAACTGCTCCATATCGTTTTTACATTGTGAACATTCTTGGCAGGAATCTACCAAGCAGCCTACCCCTACCAAATCGCCTTCTTTAAAGTTTTTTACGTTTGCTCCTACTGCAGTAACGCGACCTATTATTTCGTGGCCTGGTACTACAGGATAGCTTGAACCGCCCCATTCGTTTCGTACAGTATGTATATCGCTATGGCACACGCCACAGTATGTTATATCTAATTTTACATCGTCCGCTCCTACTTCGCGGCGTGTTATATCCATTGGTTTTAATGAATCTTTAGCGCTTGTGGCACCGTATGCTTTTGTTATTGTAGCCATGGTATGTTGTTTTAATAATAGTGTTATTGATTAAACGTGATAACAGAAGTATTTTGGTACACACGCTTATTTTGAATGTTACAAAAGTATCTACCACTGCTTAGATATTGGGTTAATGCAATGTTAATACTACAGTACGCTTTTAAAAACAATTCGAGAACAGGACGAATTCTACAATACAGGTATTTTTTCTTTTTTAATACCATCGTTTTATAAAGCGATGGTATTAAAAAAAATGCGACCCTATCGAGTCGCATTTTTAGCATTGGAGTTAGTTGAAATGCCCTTATATATACAGTATAACTGCTATATATAGGCGGTAATTGTATCGGTATTAAATTTTAACAGTTGACGGTGCTTAGAAAGAAATCTCTACCACCTCATATCCGTCTTTTTCTACCGAATTTCGTACACCATTGAAAACACGCTCCATAAATGCTTTTCTTTCAACGGTACTTTCTATAGCGACTTTATCTTTTAATGGCTTTATTTCGCTTACACCTTCCCAATCTAACGGCAAGCGTGTAAGCATTTTATCTCTCGTTGCCTTATCAAGGTAACCATATAGATTTTCTTCCATAGCATCTACAAACTGCTGTGCTCTTGGGCTCATTTTTCGTTCAGCATCACTGGTCCATTGCCAAGTTCCAGAAGCGTTTTGGACTACGCCTGGCTCATAAAACATTTCAGAAAGAAAGCCTTTTTTATATTCATCAGACTTTAAAAAGTAAAACCCATACACCCCTTTTACTGTTGGGTTTATAATTTCGGAAGTGATAAGGGTATCGCTATTACACCCCCAAACACGTACTACCAAATCGGTACCGCCCTGTGCGCTTGCTTCTTCTTTTGCTATGGCCTCTGCTTCAGCACGGCTATTAGCTACGCCCCAGCCGTAAAGTGATGGATTGCCTCTTTCTACAACATACGCACCGCAACCGCCTTCAAATTTTAAAACAAGATGACAGTTAGCCCCTGCTTCCTCACATTCTTTTAGAGCCCTCTCATTCGCTTCCGCTTGAGTTTCATAATTTACAGCCCAGCCATAAGCTTCACCATTTCTGGCGTCTATTGCTAAACTTGCATAGTTGCCAGTATCTTGTGCGTTGATTATTAGGGTGCTAAGAAAAAGAAATGCAATACTAAATAACTTGTTCATTGGGGGTGTTTTTACTTATTAAAGGTGTGGCCTAACAGTTTATTAAAAACCATTATATATGGCTTTAACGCGTCCCAACATTGAAATGTTTACTTCAAAAGTGGGGACACTCCTATTAAAGGTGAAATGTAAAAGGAATTTTAAAACTAGTCAATACCTACAATGCGGTATATTTAGTTTGAACTAACAAAAGGAAAAACAAATGAAATAATTATAGAAATCCCCCCTAGAGCAATACCAAACGGTATGATTATAAAAGGGAGTTGGTATTTATAGGAATTAAAAAGAGGTTAAAGCAAGCCGTGTTCTGAAGCAAATTTATAGAGCGCTATGGTATTGCCATCTATGTTTAATTTTCTAAAAATATTACGACGGTGTGTCTGTACTGTAAAGCTAGAAAGAAAAAGCTTTTCGGCAATTTCATTAGAGTTATAGCCTTTACAAACCATTTGTATTACTTCTGCTTCCCGTTTTGTAAGGTTGTATTTCTTTAAAAACACATCGAGATAGGTAAACTCATTTGTGTACTCATCACTATTTTCAGAAAAATTAGGATATATGGTTTGTCCATTTAGGACGTCAATAATATTAAACCCCAGTTTATCAAGGTTTTCAGATTTTAAAAAATACCCACTAGCACCCGCGGCTATGCATTTTTCAGAGAGTTGTTGGGAAAAATAAGAGGTAAGTACTAGTATTTTTAACTTAAGGTTCATTGCTCCTATTTTTTCTAATACTTGCAACCCATCTTTGCCTGGCATATTCAAGTCTAATAGCAGCACATCTGCATCAGCCAACGAATTGTATTGGAGTAAGGAAAGACCATCATTAAAGGTCTCCATGATTTCAAAACGGGAATCTTTTTCTAAAATTTCTGTAATCCCATGGATAATCAAAGGATGATCATCGGCAATTACAACGCGCACTTTAGAGTCGAGGAATGCGGGGGCTTCTTGAGTCAAAATTGAGGATTTTTGGGGTGACTACTTCTAAAAATTATAGGTTAGTTACTATATATGGGGTTGTGTAAATTTAATTTGTTTTTAGTATTGGCAACTCTGCGAGTATAAAGGTACCACTATTTTGGCTACCACTTATCTCTATAGTACCGTTAAGATACGCTACATTGTTTTTGAGTAGCTTTAAACCGATGCCATCTTTATTGGTTGCTTCATCAATACCTTTTCCGTCGTCCTCTATATAAATAGTCACAGAGTCCTCCAGTTCAACAACTTGCAGAAGTACATGTGTTGCCTGCGCATGCTTAATAATATTATTGGTTACCTCTTGCACAATGCGATATACCGTTAGGCAAAATTCCTCACTCCATGTAGAGGTGCTATCAAGACCTTCTATAATTTCTTCTATTTTTATACTTTTAGAAGTATTTACAGCATGAACCAAATCATGAATGGCAGCCTTTAAACCGTATTTCTCTAACGCAATAGGCATTAACGTATGACTTATATTACGAACACTATCGCTTATATCTACCAGTATTTTTTTTGTGGTTTCTAATTTCTCTTCTGCACCTCCGCCAGCTTTAAAAATATCGTCTTGTAATTGCTTAACATTCAAGATTGCAATAGATAGCATTGAACCCGCTTCATCGTGGAGTTTATGTGCTATTTTCTTTCTTTCCTCCTGCTCCGCATTTTTTAAGGTTTTTGAAATATTTAATCGGTGTTCTTGGTCTAAGCTTTGAATTTGTGCCTTGTGCCTTTCTTTTAATTGTCTTCTTCTAAACCATAAAAACAACAGAGATATAAGCAATAATAGCACTACACCTACTGAAATAAATAGGATGCGTTGTTTACTTCTACGCTGTTTTTCTTTTTCAATTGCTAGTGCCAAATCACGTTTTTCTAACTCGTACTGTGTTTCTAATTTTAGGGTGTTTACTTTTTCATTAGCAGTAAAAAGTGATTTCTCTAATGCAAGTTCCTCGGTTTGGTAATAAAATGCTTGTTTATAATCTTCTTTTTCAGTGTAGAGTTCTTTTAAATAGCCATAGAGTTCTTTTAAATTTCTATCATCATGTTCTGTGTCATTAAAAACTACTTCTGCATCCTTTAAATATTTTTCGGCTTCCTTCCATTTTTTTTGCGATATAGCAGATTTCCCTAAAACAGCAAGGGTACTTGCTGCTTGTCTTTTTGCACCTATTTCGGTACGTAGTTGGTATGCAATTTTTAAATGTTTGTCTGCCTCTGTATACTTTTCTGAAAGCAGTAAAAAGTTACCGTAGTTATGGTTTGCAAAGGCAATTCCTCCTTTATCTGAAGCCAACTTAAAATAATGAATTCCTTGTGAATAAAGAGTATCCATAGCTTCATATTGTCCTTTGCCGCTATAAACAGTAGCAAGATTGACTGTACTAAGCCCTAACGATTTATAGTTCTTAGCTTTCTTTGCAAGGCTCATACTTTTCTTGTAGTATGTAATTGCCTTATCAAACTCTTCGCCATTTCTAAAGACAATTCCTAAATTATTATAGGCACGCAATAAGCCAGTGGTATCATTTGTTTTTTCACTTAAGCGTATTACTTTATAATGAACCTCTACAGCTTCATCAAATTTAGATAAACGCGATAAAGTGTTGGCGTAATTGGTGTAGATTTGGGTAAGCAAATGCGTGTTAGTACTATTTTCAGCAAGCTCCATCGCTTTTTCAATTATAGGTAAGCTTCCTACAATATCACCTAGAGAAGTGGTTATAATACAGTGGCGGTTGTATAACTCTGCCAAACGGTCTTTATCGAGGGATTTAAATTTTTCCTCTTGTACAATTGCATCTTTTATTAACTTTTCTGCCAATTTAAACTCCCCAACAGTTATAAACTCTCTTCCTAAATTTCCAAGAGAAACAGAGGTCCCTTTCTCATACTTAATTGTTGTGGCTAATTGTATTGCAAGCGAATCGTAATGAGCAGCTTGCTTTGGGTTGCGGTTTTTAAAATATAAGTTTCCGTAGGCTATATAGCTATCTGTCTGTCCTATTTTATTGTCCTTCGTCTTGTAATACTTAAAAGCAGAATCTACATCCGCAAAGGCTTTTTCACGATCCCGAACATCAAACAGCAATGCTCTTTTTAAATATAAGGCTGCCTTTTTTGAAGGGGAATCCGCCTCTTGAATGACTTTTGTAATGCTATCTACTTCAGATTGCCCCCATCCCGCAAAGCAAAAAAGGAAGCATACAATACCTAGTGAAATTTTTATAGAGAAATTGAATTCAGACGAATAGGTTTTATGGCTGGTGTTATCTTTGGGAAATATCACAGGGAATTGCGGTTTTATAATTAAAATATTTAAAAAGGAATCTAGCGTTTCGTTGAAGTGATAAAGATAAAAAAAACTAGCTAGTGAAAATAATAAGCTGGTAGTTTTCAGAAAATTAAAATAAATAAATACTAAATTAACAAAATACTTTAAAGTAAAAAGTGCCTTTGTTCGTCTTCCTAAATATAAGGCGGCATTAAACCAACCATGACCAACCAAAAAGAAAGTATACTAAAAGATTCTGTTCATCAGTTTGGAACAAAATTATTCGGCTTTATACGCAAAAGAACGCGTAATGAAGAAGATGCAGAAGATATACTTCAAGATGTATGGTACCAGTTTAGCAATTTTGCGAATGTAGAAGATTTAGAAAACATAGGGGCTTGGTTGTACAGAGTAGCGCGAAATAGAGTTACAGATCGTTATAGAAAAAAGACAACCGATTTGCTTGAAGATCAAACCTCAACCCAAAACGATGTGGAAGAAGATAGCACTTTTAAAGAACTTTTATTATTAGACGATAGCAATAGCCCTGACTTAAGGCTCTTTAAAGAAAATTTTTGGGATGCATTGATGGAAGCACTAACAGAACTACCAGAAAAACAACGCAATACTTTTATTTGGAATGAAATTGAAGACTTAACACTTCAGCAAATAGCCGATAAAACTGGAGAAAATTTAAAAACTATTATAAGCCGAAAAGGGTATGCCGTAAAGCATTTACGCTTAAAAATGAATTATTTATACCAAGAATTAAATCAATAATACAATGAACTATAAAACTAAAAATAGCACGATAAAGAAGTTTCTTAAAGGACTTATTATGATTGCCTTCCTATTTCTTTTACCCTTTGTAATTATGTATTTATGGAATGCAATCCTCCCCGAAGTCTTGCATGTAAGCCCTATTACATATTGGCAAGCATTAGGACTATTTATACTCAGTAGAATTCTTTTTGGTGGCTTCGGTTGTGGTGGTTCAAAACACAACAAGATGTCTAGCCATAAGAAATCAGAATTCAAAAGAAAGTTTATGAATATGACTGATGAAGAAAAAGCGACTTTCAAACAACGTTGGAAAGACCGATGCTGCTAAAAACCCTAAACCACGAAATATTTAAATCGTTCAAAACGCACTTCTAGCAATTAATACTAGAACTTTTAATGAAATTTTAAAAAAGCTTGGTGAATTTTGAAGCAAAACAACACTCTATTCGTCTTATTAAAATAACTATAAATTAGGCGCTCCCTGCGCTTCGCTAAAAAAATTATAATTATGCATGAACTAGCACTCCCTAAAACGGACAAAAACCCCTTCTTAAACCAGACACAAGTATTAGTTTATGGTACTAATATAGACACTGAATTAAAAGCCCAAATTGTTAAAAACCAATTAAAACAAGTAGTAGGCATTACACACCTTAGCGTAGATATAGAAAACTGGGAACGTGTGCTGCGTATAGAATGCAGTATTGTTACCGACCCAGAAATGGTGCTAATTAAAGTAAAAAGTATGGGGTTCCGTTGTTATGAACTATAGCGATTAGAGCATTACAAATACCCCCTAGCAAAGAGAACTGTCGTTACTTCTTTTTCATCTGTTGTGCCTTTCCAGAAAACCTAGGAATCGAAAAAGTAGTACGATTGGTGTTTATAAAGTAAACGCCTGTTAATAACACTGCAGCAGCAATTATAGATTGTAGTGTAATTTGTTCATCAAGAATATACCATCCTAGAATAAGAGCGATAATTGGGTTTACATAGGTAGACGTAGCCACCTTATCTGGCGATACCGTTTTTAGCAAGTAGTTAAAAGAAGTAAATGCTACTATACTTCCAAAAATGATTAACAACACCATACTAATTTGTACTGGCTCTCCCCATTCGGTTGGTGAAATCCATTGTTCCCCAAAAACCAAACTAGCCATTGCAAGGGTTAGTCCAGCAGTAAACATCTGATACCCCGTATTAACGAAGAAATTCTTTGGAAAATCTGCTTTTCCTACAAAAAGGCTACCGTATGCCCAGCTAAGCATACAAGCAAAAATCATTAGCATTCCCATAATAGAGCCTTCTTTGGTTACTATCTCTTTTTGAGTAACCAAAAGAACAATCCCTACGATTCCTAGTGCTACACCAACTAACGACATTAATTTTATGGGTTTGCCCTGTAAGAGTCGCATCATCAATAAAACGACTAATGGTTGCGCTGAAATCTCTAAAGCTGCAAAGCCACTATCTACATATTTTAAGGCCCAAACAATTACGCCATTTCCAAATGAAAGAAACAAAACGCCTACAATAAAGGAGTTTAACAACTGCCGTTTAGTAACAGCTAAACTCTTCCCCATTGCTATAGATATAATAAAAATAAGTAGCCCAGCAGTTGTAAAACGAATGGAAGCCAAAAAGAATGGCGCTAATTCAGCTACGGCAACTTTGTTTAGCATATACGTAGAACCCCAAATTACATAAATGGAGAAAAATGCTAGGATTACTAAAAGTGTATTTTTTGGTTTCAGGGAAATTGGATTGTTAGTGTGATGCATTAATAGATGGAACAATTGCTAGTTAGTTGCTTTTGGTTTGAGATTTTTAATACAAAAACTTTAAATAAATGCGATTAGCTTATTTTCCCTTTTTACGCTTGTTATAATTTTTGTCGCCTCGTGTTTTGGGCTTCTTATATTTCTGTTTTATAATACGCTTGTAAGAACCTCCTTGGTTCTCCTTCTGATTTTTTGCTTTCTTCTCGTGAAAGGCAGGACCTACTTCTTCCACATTCGTTGGGTTGTTTATTTCTACAACTTGTGGCTGTTCTTCATAGGTAAGCTGCTTCGAAATTGCAACTTCTTTTGGGAAGTCCAGCTCATTGATTGTTACCCCCATCAATGCTTCAATTGCTTCTTTAGCTTCTTTTTCCTTTTCGGTATAAAGCAAAATAGCTGTTCCTTCCTGCGTTGCACGTCCTGTTCTACCAATACGGTGCATGTAGTTTTCAGGAAAAACAGGGGTGTCAAAGTTTATTACATGACTAATCTGATCTAAATCCAATCCACGTGCCATAACATCTGTAGTAACAAGAATGCGGGTTTTTTCGGCATTAAAGTTTTCAATAGAACGGATTCTATAATTCTGAGTTTTATTGGAATGGATTACCGCCACCTCACTTCCGAAAAACTCATCTAAAAGAGTAAAAAGTAAATCGGCACTTTTTTTATTAGGAACAAAAACAAGTGTTTTTCTATATTCTGCTTCATCCTTTAACAAGTGAAGCAATACGTTGGCTTTTGTATAAAAGTTAGGAACAGCATAGGCATACTGCGAAATATTTTCCAAAGGCGTACCACTAACTGCCACTGAAACTGTGGTTGGTGCAATAAAAAAATCGTGAATAAAAACATTTACATCCTCCGTCATAGTTGCGGAAAACATAATATTTTGACGCTTGGTGGGAAGTAATTCTAGAATGTTTGTAAGCTGAAATCTAAACCCAAGGTCGAGCATAACATCTACCTCATCAATCACCAGTTTTTTGATCGCCTTTAGCTGAATGGTTCTACTTATAATTAAATCGTATAAGCGCCCAGGTGTTGCTACAAGTATATCAGTACCTTCCATTACAGCTTCCTTTTGCCTGTTAATGTTGGTGCCGCCATAAATACCCAACACACGTACGGAGGAATATTTACCAAACTTTTCTATTTCTTCAACTACTTGTAGCACCAATTCACGTGTTGGCACTAATACCATTACACGTGGTTGTACTTGCTTAGAAAATTTTAAGTCTTGCAAAATAGGAAGCATATACGCAAAGGTTTTCCCTGTTCCTGTTTGCGCAATTCCAACCATGTCTGCTCCAGACATAATTACTGAAAACGACTTTGCTTGTATTGGCGTTGGTTTTTCAAAACCAAGGTCGTCAATAGTGTAATGAAGTTGTTTGGAAAGGTTTAGCTCGTTAAATGATTCCATGGTAGGTTATTTGGTGCAAAAGTAGTGCTTCGACTGCGCTCAGCAACCAAAAATAGTATTTTTATTCCATTACTTATGGAGATTAAGGCTTGGAAGCGCAACTTGTAGCCTTCAACCATAAGGCTTTAACTAGTCTTCGGGTGGATGTCCGTTTATTTCTTCATAAACAGTATCGAAGTTATCACGTAGGTAGCTACGTAATTTTAAACGGTAATCGTCCTTTAACCAACTTATAAAGTTATGCGTACTTTTACTGATACACTTAGAATATCTATCTATGCGGTAATCTATATCATCGCTTAGCATTTTTGCCAAACCTAATGCGTCATATACATCTTCGCTATTTTCCACACAAATATAGGCATGCTGTGCAATGGAACGTTCAAGAACAACTTTAGAGGATTCCCCTTTAAAAGTAGCATCTTGGTAGGTCGCTTTTATATCAAAAAACACTTCCTTGCTTTTAGAAAATTCTGCACGAAGTTCTTCCGGCATTTCATACCTAAAATTACTTTCCAGATCTTCATCACTCTGCAAGCGATCCATATAATAATCTGGTGATCTAAAGATGGCTTGCCAATCTAACTGTGCCTCCCAAGGACCAAAACGTTGGTAGTTGTTCCCCAAATCGATAACAGAGAATTTAGATTTGTTATTTAGAATACGCGACCCACGCCCAATCATCTGAAAGTAAAGCGTTAATGAACGCGTTGCTCTATTAAGAATAATTGTATCGATGGTGGGTTCATCAAAACCAGTGGTTAAGATACTTACAGAAGTTAAAATAGCATCTGGGGTATCGCGAAACCACTTAAGTATTTGCTTACGTTGCTTTTTTGTTGCGGTATTATCTAAGTGCATTACAGGCAGCCCCTCCGCTTTTAGGTGGTAATACACCTGAATGGAAGTATTAATCCCGTTATTAAAGATTAAGGTTTTCTTGCCTTTGGAATGCGTTAAATATGCTTGATATAACTGATCTAACATCCCTACCGCTGAATATAAATCGTCTGAAGATTTTACAGTATAATCACCATTAGAACCAATTTCAAGCGAAGTTAGCCCCATATTGTATTGAAAAACCTCAACTTCCGCCAAAAATTCATTATCAATTAGAGATTGAATGCTTTCACCAACAATTAACTCTTGGTAGTTATCCTTCATAGGAAGGCTTCTATTAGAACTTAAAGGTGTGGCGGTTACACCAAGGATAAAAGATTTCTCAAAAAATTTAAACAGTTTTGAGAAAGAATTATAATGGGCCTCATCAATAATTACTAAACCAATATCCGAAATATCTAGTTTATTATCGGTAAGACGGTTGTTTAGTGTTTCCACCATTGCCACAAAACAGCTGTATTTAGCTTGATCGGAAAGATTTGCAGTACTATTCACCACTTTATTTACCACTCCAAAACTGGTAAGCATTTCAGAAGTTTGCTTACACAACTCCAAACGGTGCGTCATTACAAGCACTTTTTTGTTGTGATTTTTTAAATATTGACGTACAATTTCAGAGAATATTACTGTTTTACCTCCACCTGTTGGCAATTGGTACAGCAAGTGATAATCTTCTGGTGCAGTATCAAACTTTTCAAATATCTTATCTATAGCCCCTTTTTGGTAGCTATATAGCTCTTTGTCGGTTTTCTTCTCTTGAACGGCCTCATGTATATCTGTCATAAAAATCCCCATTTTTGCTGGTTTGCAAAACTACATCCTTTTGTAGGTTTTGGACGAAGAAAAGCTTGATTAATTACGAACGAATTTTCCTAATACTTATAACCCCTTGGTTTTTAGGTATAAGTTCTCGACTTTCTCACGTGCCCAAGGTGTTTTCCGAAGAAAAGTTAGGCTGGATTTTATAGAAGGATTGGTATTAAAAGAGTTTATTTTAATTTTTTCACCCAAAACATCCCATCCATAATACGCAACGAGAAATTCTAAAATTTCAGCAAGCTTCACTCCGTGCAATGGATTATTTGGTTGTTGGTTATTCATAATTACTCGTAAAAAATTAATTAAAAAGAATCTGTGGTTTTATAAAAACTACCAGTCTATAGGACGATAATCCTTAAGAAATTTTCCGCTCCAGTGTTTTCCTGTGTTTATACCATCAATCAATGGATCCATAACCCGCGCGGCACCGTCAACGATATCTAACGGAGGTTGAAAATCATGAAGTTCCATTTTACGTTTTGCTAGTTCTACAGGATCTTCATCGGTAACCCATCCCGTATCTACGGCATTAATATAAATGCCTTCTTTAGCCAGACTACCAGCAGCGGTATGCGTTAACATATTAAGCGCGGCTTTTGCCATATTTGTGTGTGGATGGCGGTCTTCCTTAAAAAACCTATGAAACTTTCCTTCCATAGCAGATACGTTAATAATATGCTTCTTCCCTGTATTCTCTTTTTTCATAACCTCTCCCAAACGGTTACAAAGCACAAATGGCGCTATGGAATTAACCAATTGAACTTCTATCATTTCTGTAGTTTCAATTTCACCAAGTTTTAAACGCCAGCTATTTGTTTTACGAAGGTCTACTTGTTGCAAATCTGCATCTAGTTTTCCTTCTGGGAAAACTTCTTTGGTACTTAATGAAGTATCAAAACTATACGGAATCTGTGAAAGTTTTGCGGAAGCACGAATACCAATACCAGGTTCAGAGCCATGCCATGTTACCGGAAGGTTTTTATTAGGGTTCTTATCCATATCAGCAGTAAGTGTTTTAAGTTCCTGCAAACAATGCATATGGTCGTGAAGTAACTCTTTTACAAACTGTGGATGCTCTTCAAAAGGCATTTCTTCCTTTGCCATTAAATGTTGGTAAAAACCTGCAGGACGTCGAACCGTTTGTGCAGCATTATTGATAAGGATGTCGATATTTTCATATTTCTGCTCTATATAATTACAGAAAATTTCCACACTTGGAATATGCCTAAGGTCTAACCCATGAATATTTAATCGGTCTGCCCATTGATGAAAATCTTCCTCTTGCGCAAAACGATAGGCAGAATCGGCCGGAAATCTTGTAGTAGCAACCACTGTAACTCCAGCCCGAAGAAGCATCAGTGTTATATGATAGCCAATTTTTAATCGGGAGCCAGTTATTACTGCAACTTGCCCCGTAAGATCGGTAGTTTGAAAACGTTTCGCATAATTAAAATCGCCACATTCGGTACACATTGTATCATAAAAATGATGCAGTTTTGTGTAAAGTGTTTTGCATACATAGCAATTTCGAGGCGTTTCAAGTGCTACATCTTTTTTTAAGGATAAATCTGCTGTTTGAAGTAATTTTGGTGCTACAAAAACAATGTTTTCACGTGCACTTCGGATGCCAGTTTCTTTGCGAGCGGTTCTATCTTTATTAGCTTGTTTTCGTTTTTTAGCTTTCTTAGCGTCTTTTTTTCTTCGTGAAAACTCTTCCCTATTTGGTCTTGAAAATTTACCTGAAGCTTTTATTAAAGCCGTTCGTTGTTCCTTTGGAATTTCAAAAATCGTATCGGTATTGTTATTTAAATGTTCTAGAATAGCAATACATCGTGCTATCTCTTCAGGGGAGACCCCTTCCTTGATGTCTACAGTAGCAAACGGTTTTGACGCAGTGTTTTCTTCCTTATTGGAAACTTCATTATCAGAAAGCTGTTGTGGCATAAAAAAATATTTCAACAAATATAGTCACAGTTTTAATGCCCAAAGCAATTTCTTTTTAAATAGAAGGGAAACCGGTTGCCCATTCAAATAAGAAAAATGCTAAAGGAATTATTGCAATGAAAATAACAGTTAATGATGTGGTTACAAAACAAATACTAACAGCATATTTTTAATTTAAACTTAAAAATTTATATTTTTAAGAACTATTTACTACAAAAGCACACTAACCTACTAAAAAATTTCAATAATGTGTAAAAAACTAACTAATTATGAGTTTAACTGCTTTAGAAGCAAGCTAGGTTTAATCTTAATACTACTCTTTACAATAACAGAAGGATTCTCTCAGTGTTGGGAAAAAGTTGAAAAAGGCGCCTGGCATACGCTTGCAATTCAAGATGACGGAAAATTATTAAGTTGGGGGCGCAATGAATTTGGGCAATTGGGTATTAACAATAATACTGACATGTTACTTCCCACACAAGTAGGCACAGATACTGATTGGCGCTATGCCGACGGGGGACTTTATCATTCCGTTGCTCTTAAAAATGACAACACACTTTGGGCGTGGGGTTCAAATGAAGTTGGCCAGTTGGGTAACGGCACAAATACAAACAGCAATATTCCTATTATGGTAAATTCAGATACAGATTGGCAGGCTGTTGGAGTTGGTAACTTTTTCTGTATTGCACTAAAAGCTGACGGCACTCTCTGGAGCTGGGGATTAAATGATCATGGACAATTAGGTGATAATACCATTATAAATAAAAATACGCCCGAACAAATAGGAACGGATACAGATTGGGAAAGTTTTTCAGTAGGGCTTTTTCATGTACTAGCCATAAAAACAGACGGAACACTATGGGGATGGGGATTGAACAACTACGGCCAATTTGGGAATGGTACGGTAACATCCCAATTATCACCAACCCCTGTTGCCGCTGGCACGGATTGGCGTGAAGTAAATTGTAGCTTTGATCATACTATTGCCATAAAAGATAACGGTACTTTATGGGCTTGGGGCCGAAATGACAAAGCACAATTAGGCAATGGTACTACCTCTGCGACACTAAGCCTTACTCCTATTCAGATAGACACTGCAACTGATTGGGAAAGTTTAAAAACGTATTACCACCATAATTTTGCAAAAAAAGCAGATGGAACAATCTGGGCTTGGGGCTATAATAACTATGGCCAATTAGGAAATGGAACTTTAAATAACCTTTTAGAACCTACACTTTTCGATGCTAATACAGATTGGGAAAATCTAGCCGTTGGAGCCTTTAATACGTATTTAATTAATTCAGAAAAAGAATTATACGCTTTCGGAAAAAACGAATATGGAGAATTAGGAGATGGAACTACCATTGATAGACATGAACCTGTTAAAATTAATTGTGTTTTATTAAGCACTAATGGTTTTGAAACATCGCAACTAAATATATATCCAAACCCTACACATAAAATTATTCATATTGAAACTTCTAATAATAAAGAAGTAGAACGCATTAGTGTTTTTGATATTACAGGGAAATTATTAGTAAAAAACAAAGCTGTTTTTTCTAATGAATTTAACACCGAATTTTTAGAAGCAGGCACCTATATTTTAAAGATCTTTATTGATGGCGAAACGCATATTTTTAAACTAATAAAGAATTAAGAATCATATTCACCTTTTTTTTAATTAAAACATTTCCACCTATTTATGTGAAAAAAATGCTAAAAAAGTTCTTTTTCAACCGCAATTGATTCATCAATTATTAAATATATATTAAAGTGTGTTTGTAATTATTTATGAAGCGAAATATACCCTATCTTCACATAAAAATAAAACGAACAATTATGAACAATAAAGGAAAAGGAATATTAGCATTATTAGGTGTCGCAGCAGGAGCATTTGCCTTCTGGAAATACAAAAATTTATCACCTGAAGAAAAACAAGACCTTAAAGACAAGGCTACTGAAACTGGTAGAAAGATAAAAGAAAAAGCTGGAGAAGTAGAAGAAACTATTTCTGAAAAGTTTGAGCAACTTAAAAATGCTACAAAAAAGGAAATAAACGAAATATAATATTGCTACCTATTTAGTAAGATAATTAGCAATTTAATTGTAGAAAAAATCCCGCAGGTTGCGGGATTTTTCTTTTTAAATAAGCTTGTAAAGAAAAAAGTAATTTCTTTACGCTAATGTTAAATGCCTTTAGATTATACTTTAGTAACCTTAACAGCATTCATACCTCGTTGCCCTTTTTCAAGTTCAAAAGTAACGCTATCATTTTCTGTAATTTCATCAATGATACCACTAACATGGGTAAAATATTTTTCGTTGTTTTCGTCGTCTATAATAAACCCAAATCCTTTTGATGAATCATAAAATGAAACTTTCCCTTTTCTTACAGGGTCAAAAGCTTCACGATCACCCTCTTCTTTTTTAGGAATTCCAAGTACAATATCCTCCGCTTCTACTTCAACTTTCATTGAAGGGTCTGGTGGCGTATCCACTAAGTTTCCATTATAGTCAACGTACGCAAATTCAATACCTGGTGTTTTGTCGGCCTTACGAGCATCTTTTTTCTTTTGCTTTTCTTCTCGTTTTTTAAGCTTTGCTTTTTCCTTTTCTTTCTTACTGTACGTTTGTTGCGATTTCGCCATTTTTATTATTTAATTAATATGAATAAAAAAAGCCATCCACGATAGGCAGATGACTTTTTAAAGAGTTATATATTACTGATTTTGTTATTGCTTTACCTAACTGGGGGTTTAATTCTTACTGCCCTGATGCGACAAAGATACGGAAAATTAAGCAGTTAAAATAACAATTTTTGCTTTTTTACAAGCGAATAGCATATCTTTAACCTACAGTATCATTGCGGTACTAAAATTATTTTTTTTAAAATGTTCTTTATAGTTAAATTTCAAATTTATATATTGAACCCTTACTTAAACCTACCCTATGTTCAAAAAAATACTCTTCTTTTTCGCGTTGTCATTATGTACTTCTACTCTTTTATCTCAAGAAAGACCTATTGAAATTGTTGAAGAAGCAAAAGCCAATCGTCTTTTTCTATATGCACTTAATAAAAATGAAAAAGATTTGGATGTTATTATTACTGTTGAAGGAACAAATTTCCGTCAAAGTAAAAGTGTACCTAGACCCGTTCGTGTACCTGCAGCGTCGAAGGCACTTCTTACAAATTTAATAGTAGAAAGAGGCAAACGCGCTAGCTATACCTATACGCTGCAAGTAAGCGACAGCCTTTCTAGACGTGCACTGCGTAGAGAAACAGAATCCATTAAAATAGAACCAAAGAAAAAGGTAATTCTATATATTCCTGACAATTGTACTAGCTGCGATTCGCTTGTTGCAAAGCTAGATAAAGGTAGATATCTTTATACTGCGCACCGTTTTAGTGAAAAACCTGAATTAAAAGGGCAACTAGCTCCTGCTTTTTCTAATTCTTCCGTAAAAATAGATGCTGTAGCCACTCCCATTGTTAGCCTAAATGGCGTGCTTCATGTTAAGATTGAAGACTATGACCAATTGCTAGAGGAGCTTAATAAGTAGTTGTAGTGTTGCCTAAAAAGTTTAAACAAGCTTTAACTTCAAATGATGAACTCACAGCATCTATTAAAACTTTTAATATCCATTTTTTTGATGAGCTTATAGACGTTATTAGAAATCTTCCATATGGAAGAAACTCAAACAGAGATGAGTTAACCTTGGTCCTTAAAGAACAGAAAGGTAGTTGTAGCTCTAAGCATGCCTTAGTCAAGCAGATTGCTGATTTAAATAGCATTCCAAACGTAAAATTGATCCTCGGCATTTATAAAATGGACGCTATCAATACCCCAAAAATTGGTTCGGTTTTGGCTAAAACAAACTTGGCGTATATTCCTGAAGCACATTGCTACCTTAATATTGATGGAATGTTTCTGGATATTACTACTGCGAAATCCAACTTCAAAAACATAGCACACGATATTCTTGAAACAATTGAAATTTTACCAGAACAGGTTTCTAAATTCAAAGTAACCTATCATAAATCATTTCTAAAAAGCTGGCTTGCAAAAGAAAATAATGGCTTACGCTTTGATGAAGTATGGCGGTTACGCGAAAAATGTATCACATCTTTAAGTCAGTAAAAAATTCTACCACGCTACTAAGCTAAAACCATTTCTTATCATACATCAATGCAAGGGCTTTCCTAGGGTCATAACTTTGTCCTATAATAAAATTAATACTAAAAAAAATAACTATGGACAACAACACAAAAACAAATTGGAATATTGATCCTGCTCATTCAGAAATCAATTTTAAGGTAAAACATATGATGATTTCTACTGTTACAGGAAGCTTTGAATCATTTGAAGGAAATGTTAAAGCAGAAAATCCCGATTTCAAGAATGCAAACTTTTCATTTACTGCAAAAATAGATTCTATAAATACAAATAATAAAGACCGTGATGCCCATCTAAAAGGAGATGACTTTTTTGGAAGTGAAAAATTTCCAGAACTTACATTCAAATCAAAGTTATTTGATGGAAGTAAAATGATAGGCAATTTAACGATAAAAGGCACAACCAAAGAAGTACCTCTAGATGTAGCCTACAATGGAACTGTTGTTGATCCTTATGGACAAACTAAAGCGGGTTTTGAAATAGAAGGTCAAATTAACCGAAAAGATTTTGGGTTAGCTTGGAGTGCCGTTACCGAAGCTGGGAATGTTGTAGTAAGTGATAAAATAAAATTAATTGCATCCTTGCAGTTTGTAAAACAATAATAAATACTGGTTTACTGTTGTTGCTTAATTAGAAAACAGTAAACCAGTACTTTTTACATTAAGATTTTCTTCTCTTTAATAGCCACCAAATAATAAGTATTATTAATAGGATAAGAATTAACCAGTACCAAATTGGGCAACTCCTTTCTTGAATCCCATCTGGTTGCGTTTGTATTCCATCTACCGCTCCATATACAAACGTTTGTCCTCCTATAATTTTATCTTCCCCATTTTCATCTTTAGCAAGTTGTGTGAAGTTTATAGCATACCCCTTCCCTAGTTTTTGTTGTTCCTTAGTATTGTAGCTAAGATTAATAATCCCGAATTCCTTAGGGGCTAGATTAATATTATCAATATACCCTCCCTTTTCTTTAATAAGAATTGTTCCATCCTCATTTTGAATAATTCCATATCCTTTAGGAGGATTTTTTTTAAATGCCGCTAAAAGCTTCCCGATAGGCTTTACGTGAATATACCCATGTTCAAGGGGCATTTCTAAACCCTTTTCGTTTATGAGTTCAAAAGTTAGTTTTGCATTCATACGTAAGTTCGTCATATTCGAAATTACAGCTTGAGCTGGCATCATGGTTCCAGGGAGCAAGTCGTACACGCTAATATTCTTCCAAACAATATTATTATTGTTCCTTACATTGTCGTTAATAGATCCTGTTTCAGGAAAAGTCATCCCAAAGGGCGATGCTCCACTTGTTGTTATTCTACTTAGAAGGCAAAAATGATTGGTGTTTGTTCCAAAATCTACGCTATAGGGCGCAGGATTTGGTGGGTTCCAAGCAAACTCTATAATGCTACTTGAATTTGCAGGAATCGAAGGGATGGTTTGCGTAGAAATTACATCGCCCATCAACATAGTATTTGGTCCAGGATCAAAATAAACGCCTCCATTCCAAGGGTCAAACCAACCAAGGCCAGCGCCAGCTTTTGCCCAATAAAGTGTTATTTGTTCTGTGCCTGAGCTCGCAATGGAACCTCTATTATGAACTTCCACATACACATAGTTTGGGGTAGCGGTTCCAGTTCTATATTCAGCATTTTCATGAATGTGTGAAAAGGTATTTGAAATATCTTGTGATTTTCTCACCCAAATATCTGGACTTTGCCACATACTTCCTGAAAGAGAATGAGGTTCCGCCCCTACATCATTTACTAAATCTTTTGAATATAAATCTGCAACTGGAGGCACCCAATTATTCCATTCAGTACCCCAGCTATCACTTCCACTACTAGGAGTTTCTGCGTATTCCTGAATCGTCCACATAGAAAAATCATTTGGATCAATGCATGTACTTGAATAATCCCCCCACCGATTGGAGGGACCGCCAAAATTTTTAACATACTTTGCCAATCCTGTTTTAAATTGTATCGAGGCTTGGGTGGTGTTTAAAGGGTCTGTATTTAACCTGAAAGAGTAATTTGAGCTTGCAAATTGCGTTGCAGAAAAACTAGAATACCCTATTAATACATCATTATACGCATTAACCGCCAATGTAGGGTATGCAAAAAAGTTTATCCCTGTGGCATCTTGTATTTTTTGATTTTGAAGTACCACCCCAGTTGTAGGATTTATTTGCCACCATTGAACACCAGATCTCGTTGGAGATCCCCCTGCAGGTAAAAAAATAGTCTGAGTACACCATAAAGCGCCATTTCTATAAACTGCATTTTGAATGCGATTATCCCCATTCGAAATTAAAGAAGAAACTGTAGCTTGTGGTGCAAAATCAAGACCTCCAGAAGGAATATTAGACCAATTTGTAGCGGATGTTGGAAAAAATGATGTTGCAGCATAAGAAGGTGTTGCAGCTGTTCCTGTAATCCTAAATAAACGAACATTTCCCGAACTACTGTTCCAACTACCTACAAGGTGTTCAATTTCTTCAGTATTGTCAAGCGTTATAGCTGGACAACTTGCACCTCCCTCTGTACTGGGCCTATTAGATACTGTTGCTACTGCAGTACCTCCATAAATTGCTGGTTTATCAAACATATAAACTATTGCATTAGCAAAAGCATTATTAGAAACAGCAAACATATTTCCTGTAACTACAATCCAATTTTTATTAAAACCAATACTTGGATAATCAAACCAATTTATATTTGATGAATCTACATCAAACTGAAATAAATTCCATGAACCAGTAGGGTCATTAGTATCTGAAACTCCAATAATTAGTGATGAAGCACTAGAACGACTATTTGCAGGGGCTGTTATAATCCACCGTTCTTCAAAAGGGTCGTAAAGCACTTTAGGATCAAACATATTTGGAGAGCCACCCAATGCTGAAAAAAAAGCATCTAAACCTACTATACTAAGACTGGTTCCATTTTTATCTTGAATTCCTACTTGAGTGTTAAGGGCAACCATAAGATGATTGGGACCAGCAGCTCCACCAATATCTGGAGGAATTGATGTTCCATTATCTCCAAGCCCAGGAAAATTTACATTCACAGCGTCATTTTCGTCTTTATCTTTCTTCTTTATTTTTAAATTGAGACTATCCAGAACGGAAGCCTCGTGACGCTTTATAATTGCGTTAGGTGGTAATTTGAGATCCCCCGGAATACGAACTGCATTTTGAGGTGTCTTTTTCTTAATGGAATCATTAAGGAATTTAGTATCTTTTGCTAATTCCTTAAAATTCATTGTAGCCGTTTTTACGGGGCGTACTTTTAAATCTTCTTTTTGTTGCCCATAGCTTAAAGAAATAAATAGAAAGCTAATAATTAATAGCAATGTTGATTTAAATTGTCGAGAGGTTCTTTTAATCATGATTCCTATATTTAGAGTGTTAATAAAACAAATATAACTTTTATATATTTGAATTACAGGGTTTTAACCCCCTATTTTTAACGTTAAAACCCCTTTTTTAGTGAAAAAAGTATAGGCATATAGATTAATAGAATTACTGCTCCTACCCGATTAAGTTCTTATCATACATCAATGGAGAAAAATATTCTTCAATGTAATTTTACACTGTAAAAACAAAAGCACTTTACAATGAAAACAAAAAAAATAGAACGCATAATAACACCACCACAACCACATATGGTTGGTGATGGGTTTAGAGTACATCAATATATACCAACTGGTTTGGGAGAAGGTTTTGAAAGAATGGATCCATTTATTATGATGGATTATAACAGTAAATTTTACTTTCCACCCACAGAGCAACCTCGGGGAGTTGGCGTGCATCCACACCGTGGTTTTGAAACGGTCACCATTGCCTATAAAGGGAGCGTTGCGCATCACGATAGTGCCGGTAATAATGATGTTATTGGAGAGGGCGATGTACAATGGATGACAGCTGCTTCAGGAATACTTCATAAAGAATATCACGAAGAAAATTTCAGTAAAGCAGGTGGCGATTTTCAAATGGTGCAATTATGGATTAATCTTCCAGCCAAGGATAAAATGAGCAGTCCTAAATATCAGGGAATCACTAATGATGCTATGAAAAAAGTGCAACTTCCTGACCACGCAGGCTTTGTTGAAATAATCGCCGGGGAATATCTTGGTAAAAAAGGACCCGCAGATACGTTTACCCCTGTGCATATGCTAAATGCAAAATTAAACAAGAGTGGAAAAGCAAGCTTTCACTTTCCTGCAAATTATAATACCATCGTATTAGTAATTGAAGGAAATATAAAAGTGAATAATTCCGACCTAATAAAAACCGATAGCTTAGGATTATTTGCCAATGATGGGGAAGCATTTTCAATTGAAGCAATAGATAAGGCAGTGGTTTTAGTTTTAAGTGGCGAACCTATAAAGGAACCTATCGCAGCCCAAGGTCCTTTTGTTATGAATACTAAAAGTGAAATTATTCAAGCAATAAGTGATTTTAATATGGGAAAATTCGGTTATTTAGAATAATAAAAAGTAACTATCTTCGAGGATGCTTTTTATTATTAAAAACTTTAAAAAGTATCCTCATTAATTATAAAACTATGTCGAATCTAAAAACAATAATCCCGGAACGCGCTGCAAATATTGGCAATTTTATGGTTGGCCGTCTACTGCCTTTCCGTGAAAAACGAATGGTGGGGCCTTTTGCGTTTATAGACCATATGGGACCTGTAACTATGGATAAAACTCAAAACCTAGATGTTCCTCCACATCCGCATATAGGGCTTTCTACGCTTACTTATCTTTTTGAGGGCAGTATCATGCACCGCGATAGCTTGGGCTCAGAAGTAGAAATTACTCCTGGCGCAGTAAACTGGATGACTGCAGGAAAAGGGGTCGTTCATTCTGAAAGAACCCCAAATAGGTTGCGAGACAAAGAAAAATCATTGCACGGTCTGCAAATTTGGGTTGCACTTCCAAAACATTTAGAGCAAATGGAAGCTGCTTTTCACCATACCACAAAAGAAGAAATTCCGCAGTGGGATATAAATGATGTATCTATAAAACTTATTGCTGGAAATGTTTTAGGTAGAAAATCTCCCGTTCCTGTACACAGTAATCTTTATCTCTTGGAACTAAAAAGCAAAAAAAGACAGCAAGTAAGTATTGGTGATTCACTTTTTGGCGAAAGTGGACTCTATATTCTGGAAGGAAACGTTTTTAGCGAAGGAAATAAATACAATCCAAAACAAATTCTAGTCGCCAACGATAGTAAACTCTGTGAATTTGAGATGGATGAAAACACTACCCTATATATTTTTGGCGGAGATTCTTTTCCTGAAGAACGCCATATACATTGGAATTTTGTTGCTTCAGATAAAGCAACAATTGAAAAAGCACGAGAAGATTGGAAAGCACAACGTTTTCCGAAGGTTCCAAACGAAACGGATTTTGTTCCCCTACCTGACTAACTAGGTTTAAAATTTTTATGTGCCAGCTCTTTCCGGACTCTGCTTAAACTTTCGGGAGTAATTCCTAAATAGGAGGCAATCATCCATTGTGGCACGCGCAACAATAAATTAGGGTACATTTCAATAAAACTTAAATAACGTTTTTCTGCGGTAGCCCCAAGTAATAAATTGATTCGTTTCTGCATTTGGCGAATGTGATTGTGTAGTAATTTATCATTGTAACGTCCAAAATTAGGGTTAACCTCTGTAGCCTTACACATAAAATTTTCACCTATAAAAACAACTTGAGTCTCTTCAATAGCTTCTATATAACTCTCTGAAGCAGCGTTAAAATAAACACTGCTTCTATCTACAATAAACCAATTTTCAGGAGCAAACTGAATAACATGCTCCTTTCCACTTTCATCAAGCATATAGGAACGTAACAAACCTTTTTCAACAAAAAATGAGTGATTACATACATCACCTTTTTTCAATAATAGACTTCCCTTTTCATAATTAATTCGCTCTAACGGAATAGATAATTGTTCCGCTTGAGCTTGTTGCAAACCCACCGAATTCATTAAATAGGAAGTAAAATCAGTAGGAATTGCGGTAGCGTTTTTTAGCATCTGATAAAATTATAACAATAAGTAATTTTTTAAAATTAATACATTCTTTTGAGAACCACTTCAAAGAACAACTAAACTATGGCATTTTTTTTGTTTTAATAAAATTGAACACTAAACCAGTATCGTATGAGAAGTTCTAACAAAGTGCCTGCTGTGAATGCAGGAAGTATGGCCGACATTGCATTTTTACTTTTAATTTTCTTTCTAGTAACCGCTATGATTCCAAATGATAAAGGAATTGTAAGAAGCCTTCCCCAAGCCTGTCCTCCAGGAGAAATTTGTAATATTCCTTTAAAAGAGAATAATATTTTTTCAATAGGTGTAAATGAAAACGGTGAGATCCTTGCCAATAAAATCATTGTTTCTTTGGAAGAATTAAAGAATAAGCTTAAAACTTTTATTGATAACAATGCAGATAAATCTTGTGATTACTGCGAAGGTGATCATTTTGTAGAAGCTTCAGATAATCCTAAAAAAGCTTCAATCGCATTAGCAATACACCATGAAGCGCCTTACCAAAGTTTTATCACGGTTCAAGATGAAATTGCAAAAGCCTATTTTGAACTACGTGAAAATTACGTTTCAAAAGTTTTAAAATCAAACACAGTAGTAATTACCGAGGAGGAAGTGAAAAAAGTTCAAGAAGCATATCCTTTTAGAATTATCGAATCTTCTTTATAAGCTGTTTGCAATTCAGTTGCATTTCAATTATGCTATATTTGCTTAGTGAAAATTTTTACAATCATACTATCCGTTTATTTCTTGGCACTTAATTTTGTGCCTTGTAGCGATATAGAAAGTGTTTCAGATGTTTCAAAAACTGAAATCAGTATTGATTACAATCAAAATCACGACCATAGCACTGCAGATTTATGCTCTCCATTTTGTCATTGCCAATGTTGCCAAGTGCCAACTATAGACACTTCCGCAGTTGTATTTGAGCCAATGACCCAGCATATTTCCAAAGAAAAATTCACCCATTTTGATAGTTTGGGTGAAGAAATTTCGCACTCCTTATTTCAACCTCCACGGGTTTAATTCAGTTTTAATAGGATACTTATACCCTATTGTGAGCTACGCAGAGCTCAAATTTCATGTATGCATTTGTTAAAGCAATTGTATAAAATACTTAACTGACTTAAACGTATACTTATGATTAATAAAATCATTGATTTTTCAATCAATAACAAATTTATTATTGGGTTGCTTACACTTTCCTTAATTATAGGAGGAGTTTGGAGCATGACCCAAGTCCCAATAGATGCCGTGCCAGACATCACTAACAATCAAGTTCAAGTAATCACGCAGTCACCAAATTTGGGTACTGAAGATATTGAACAATTTGTAACCTACCCTATTGAAGTTGCCCTTAGCAACCTTCCCGATGTACAAGAAATTCGTTCAGTTTCACGCTTTGGGCTTTCGGTGGTTACCATCGTTTTTGATGATAAAATAGGGACTTACCTACCACGACAGCTGGTTTCGGAAAAACTTCCAGAGATACGCGAACAAATTCCACAAGGGTTTGGCGAGCCAGCAATGGGACCAATTTCTACTGGTTTAGGCGAAATATACCAATACACATTGGAAGTAGAAGATGCATTCCGTGAAAAATATTCATTAACTGAATTGCGAACCCTTCAAGATTGGATAGTTCGTAGGCAAATGGCTATGGTTCCTGGCGTAGTTGAGGTTAACGCTTTCGGAGGAAATAAAAAACAATACGAAGTTACTTTAGATCCAAATGAACTTTCAGCAATTGGTATCACAATTACTGAAATCTATAAAGCCCTTGAAAATAACAATCAAAATACTGGCGGGGCATACATCGAAAAAAACCACCAAGCTAATTTTATTCGCGGAGAAGGACTTGCTAGAACGGTTTCAGATATTGAAAACATCGTTGTTAAAAACAGTAACGGTATTCCCATAAAAATAAAAGATGTTGGGGAAGTTACTATAGGTAGTGCTGTTCGCTACGGCGCACTAACAAAAGATGGCAAAGGCGAAGCTGTAGGCGGCATGATATTAATGCTAAAAGGCGCCAACTCGAATAATGTAATTGAAAACGTTCGAGAACGGATGCTACAAATTCAAAAATCATTACCCGAAGGAATAACAATTGAACCTTTTTTAGACCGAAGTGAACTCATTGCAGAAACTACTGGAACAGTAAAAAAGAACCTTTTGGAAGGTGGTTTGATAGTCATTTTTGTATTGATTTTACTGCTTGGAAACTGGCGTGGAGGCTTAATTGTGGCTTCAACAATTCCGTTATCACTCCTCTTTGCTTTTATTTTAATGAATGTGTTTGGCGTATGGGCAAACCTAATGAGTTTGGGTGCTATCGACTTCGGAATAATTGTGGATGGCGCAGTAATAATTGTAGAAGGCACTGTATTTACAATATATAGTTACGTTTTAAAAAAGAAAACTATAAACAAAGAAACACGCAATAAAATAGCTGCCAAAGCATCCAAAAAAATGATGAACACAGCCTTTTTTGGTCAGCTTATTATTTTAATTGTGTTTCTTCCAATTCTTGCTTTGGAAGGTGTAGAAGGTAAAATGTTTCAACCCATGGCATTAACTTTCATATTTGCAATGATTGGCGCTATGATTTTATGTTTAACATATGTGCCAATGGTTTCGGCACTCTTTCTTCGAGCTCCAAAAAATGAAAATTTTGAAAATAAAGGTTTTGGCAATCGTTTTGTACACTGGACAGAGCGTAAATATGAAACACTTTTAGTAAAATCATTAAAAAAAGGAAAAGTAATAATTGGTTCAGCAATTGTTCTTTTTGCAGTAGCAATACTTGTTTTTATTAGAATGGGCGGCGAATTTATTCCTCAATTAGATGAAGGAGATATTGCTTTTCACGCCTTATTAAAACCAGGGAGTTCGTTGACAGAAACAATAGAAACAACTACAAAAATAGAACGAATTATTAAGGCAAAATTTCCTGAAGTAGAACATATAATCAGTAGAATTGGAGTTGCCGATGTTCCTACAGACCCAATGCCAATGGATATTGCAGATGTTTTTGTTATTCTAAAACCTACTAGTGAATGGACTTCTGCTACTTCAAAAGACGAGCTACTCAAAAAGATAAAAGGTGCTATAAGTATTATTCCTGGCGTAAATTTTGAATTTACACAACCTATTGAAATGCGTTTCAATGAATTACTTACAGGGGTTCGCGAGGATGTAGCTATCAAACTTTTTGGAGATGATTTAGAAATTCTTGCGAGCAAAGCCGAAGAAATGGGTCGGATTATTGCAACCGTTCCGGGCGTAGCAGATATGAAAGTTGAAGCCACAGAAGGGCTACCACAGATAACCATCAATTACAACCGAAACAAACTAGCGCAATATGGCTTAGATATAAAGAGGTTAAATGAAATTGTACAAGCAGCCTTCGCTGGGGGTAATGCTGGAGTAATTTTTGAAGGTGAAAAACGCTTTAATCTTGCCGTTCGTTTAAAGGCAGAAAGTAGATCGAGCATTGAAGATCTTCAAAATTTGTTTATAAACCTTCCTTCAGGGGCACAGATACCATTGCGTGAAATTGCAACTATAAATTATGAACCTGGCCCCATGCAAATAAGTCGCGACAATACATACCGTAGAACCTATGTTGGCATCAATATTCGTGATAGGGATGTAAAATCTGTGGTTGAAGACATTCAGAAAAAACTGGATGACGAATTAAAATTACCCAGCGGGTATTATATTCGTTATGGCGGGGCATTTGAAAATTTGGAACGCGCAAGCAATCGACTCAAAAGTGTGGTACCTCTTGCATTAGTACTTATTTTCGTCCTAATCTATTTCGCTTTAAAATCCTTCCCACAAACACTTATAATTTATCTGGCAATTCCAATGGCAACTATCGGAGGTATTTATGCCTTGTGGTTAAGAGATATGCCTTTTAGTATTTCTGCAGGAGTTGGGTTTATTGTCCTTTTTGGAGTAGCCGTACTTAATGGTTTGGTTATGATAAGTGGTCTAAACGAATTAAAAGATGAAGGTGTAACCAGTTTAAATGATAGAATTATTAAAGGTACAAAAAGAAGAATTAGACCCATCATGCTTACTGCTTTTACCGATGTTTTGGGCTTTCTGCCAATGGCAATTTCAAGCTCGGCGGGAGCAGAAGTACAACGTCCACTAGCAACTGTGGTCATTGGCGGTTTACTCACCTCCACCCTACTTACACTTTTTATATTACCCATTTTTTATCAATGGGTTGAAAACCGCTCCTTTAATTTTAAATTCAATAAAAAGGGAGTCGTTTCAACCACTGTTCTATTGTTTTTCTTTTTTATTCCTATAGAAAGTTTTTCGCAAGGAAAAAAAGATGTACTTCCTGAACTTTCCTTAGAAGAAGCTGTCAGAATTTCAAAGGAAAATTATGTGCTTTTAAAAACATCACAACTGGAAATACAAAAACAACAAGCCTTAAAAGCTAGCGCATACAATTTTGGGACCACAACTATTTTTACTGGTGGCGAAGAAATAAATGAAGACAGAGGAATCTACACCCTCATAGGTATGGAACAATCTAACATAGATATTTTTGGAATTAGCGCTAAAAAAAACCTGCAGGAAAAGCGTATTGCGCTTGCAGAAACAACTTTTAAGCTAACTGAAAATCAAGTAGAAAAAGAAGTGAAGAAAGCTTGGTCAAATGCATTTCAGAATAAAAAAAGGCTTCAATTATTTATAGAACTAGATTCTATTTACAATACATTCAGTAAAGCAGTCGACCTTAATTATGAAGTAGAAGCAATCTCAAAGTTGGAGTATTCTGCTGCTAAAAATCAAGCCCTTCAAATAAAAATAAAAAAACAACAGGCAGTTAATGAATATCAAATTGCCTTGCAACAATTAAATTTATGGCTTAATTCAGAACAATTTTATACGGTCCCCGATGAACTTCCAGACATTTCTATTGCTGCTTTCAACGCCGCTTTTGATTTAAAAAACCATCCAGAAGCACTGCGCTCCCAACAGCAAATTGCAGCTGCAGAAGCAGAATATAAAACGGCGAAAGCAGCATTATATCCAAAATTCAATATCCAAGGTGGTTTACAGCAAGTAAATGGCGGTAGTGGTTTTTATAGTTATCAAGCTGGATTGTCCATTCCGTTTTTTTCGGGAATTACGGGCAGTAGCATAAAAGCTGCACGAATAGAAACCGAAATAGCACAAACAAACGCTAGTTTCAAAGAGAAGCAGCTTGCTTCAGAATACCAACAAATACTTCAGAAGCATCAAAAATGGCAACAATCTTGGGCTTTTTATTCTAATGAAGCCTTGATTTTAGCTAAAGAACAACGCAAAGGAGCGTTACTCGCTTACAAAGAAGGCGCAGTAGATTATGCCACTTTTACACAGTTGATTCACGACGCTATTAAAACTGAAATGGATGCCTTAGAATCACTCGAAAATTATCTTGATACGTTGTTTGAACTTCACTATTTTAAAAACTAACTACTATGAAAAATTATTGTATATATATCTTCTTTGCCTTAATCTTAACTTTAGCAACCATTTCTTGTGGTGAAAAAAAACCTGCTCCCAATCATTCTAAAGCACCTACAGAAGTAGAAACACATTCTGAAAAGGAGGTTATGCTCACAGCACACCAATTTGATGTGCTTCAAATGAAGGTAGACAGCCTTACAATGCGTCCGATGAGCGGGTATGTGGAAGCTAATGGAGAACTGGAAGTTCCGCCACAAAATGAAGCTATAATCACTGCAATTATTGGAGCAAATGTAGCTTCTATTGAAGTTATTGAAGGCGATAAAGTAAAAAAAGGACAAATAGTTGCTTATTTAGCACATCCAAATATTGTGGAAAAACAAACCCAGTATTTAAACGCTCACAGCAATAGTCTGTTTTTGAAAAAAGAATACGAACGGCAACAGAAATTGTATAAAGCTGGTGTTGGCTCAGGGATGAATTTTCAAAAAGCAGAAGCAGCTTATCAAGCCTCATTGAGCCTTGCAGATGGTTTGGAAGCACAATTACAACAATTGAATATTAACACTTCTGGGGTCCGTCAGGGTACAATTTATCATAAAGTAGGCCTGAGAAGCCCAATTGACGGCTCCGTTGAATCTGTTCTAATAAAAAACGGGCAATATGTAGAACCTCAAACTAATATGTTTGAGGTTATAGACACTCAGCATGTGCATGCAGATTTGATGGTTTTTGAGAAAGATGTAAGTAAAATTAAAGTAGGACAAAAAGTGCGTTTTAACATTCAATCCCTTCCTAGAGAAGAGCTTACTGCGACTATTTATTCAATAAGCAAAAGCTTTGAGAAAGGTCCAAAAGCTCTGCATGTACACGCTGAAATTGAAAATAAAGAAGGAAACCTTATTCCCGGAATGTATATTCAGGGGAGAATTGACATTGAAAACACAATTTCTGTTACTGCAATTCCTGAAGGAGCTATAGGAAAAGATGGCGATCGATTTTATGTTTTTACCGCAAAAAAAGAAAATGAAGATTGGAGTTTTGAACCCGAGGAAGTTATAATAGGCACTAAAGATGGTGATTGGGTTGAAGTTAATTTTTTGAAAACTCTTGAACCAAACACTAAATTTGCATATAATAATGCGTATTATTTACTAGCAGAAATGAAAAAAGGAACTGCGGAACACAGTCACTAAACCTATGGTTGATATAGAAAATATTTTAGAAAAAAATGCTGTAAGACCAACAGCTATGAGACTTCTTGTCTATAAGTTTCTTTTTGAAAAACAAACCGCCGCTGCTCTTACCGATATTGAAAACCATTTTGTAATGGCAGATAGAACAACTCTTTACAGAACTATTAAAACCTTTGAGGAAAACGGAATTGTTCATCAAATTGATGATGGTACGGGCATATCAAAATACGCACTTTGTGAAGAAGGCTGCAATTGTGAAATAGAAACTGATCTTCACTTACATTTCCATTGTAATTCCTGCGATGAAACCCTTTGTTTAACAGAACACAAAATACCGCAAATCAACCTTCCTGATGGATTTACAGCTGAAAACGCAAACCTTGTAATTAAAGGAGTTTGCGATAAATGCGTTCGTTAATGCACTTCCATTGCATTGCCTATTTAAATACCTTGCACTTTAAATTGTAGTAGTAATCTATTCGGAACTTATAAAAAAATCTTCGAATAGATACTTCTACTAGTGCAAAAAATAAAATGCAATGAAAAAACAGAATATAAAACTTAGTAATCTCAATAATGACGATGGGTGCTGTGGCTGTAGCTCAACTCATACTGCTCCGAATTCTGAAAACAAATCGAGGATAAAGGCTTACATTCCAGCAATTATAAGCTTTGTGATGCTTGTAACTGGTATTGCTTTAGATTATTTTGAAGTAAGTTTCTTTCAAGATTGGTTAAGATTAGCGTGGTATAGCATCGCTTACATTCCAGTTGGTTTTCCTGTAATAAAGGAAGGCTGGAATGCTATTAAAAGAGGTGATTTTTTCACTGAGTTCTTTTTAATGACGATTGCCACCGTCGGTGCTTTTGCCATTGGTCATTATGAAGAAGGAGTTGCAGTAATGCTATTTTATGCCGTTGGAGAGTTATTTCAGAATTCAGCAGTCCAAAAAGCACGCGGAAATATTAAAGCACTATTAGATGTTCGGCCTAATGAAGCGCTGGTTTATAGAGGTAAAAAATATAGTTCGGTAGCCCCTGAAGAAGTAACAATAGGTGAAAAAATTCAAGTCCGTGTAGGCGAGAAAATCCCTTTAGACGGTATCTTACTTTCCAACAAAGCATCCGTAAATACCGCAGCCATTACTGGTGAGAGTAAACCTAGTTCACTTCAACAAGGAGATGAAGTTTATGCTGGAAGTATAAATCTTGATGGTGTTATTGAAATTGAAACAACCAAAGCGTTCAATGACAGCTCAATAGCTAAGATTTTACACTTGGTTCAAAATGCTACTTCACGTAAATCTAAAACGGAACTTTTTATTAGAAAATTTGCTCGTGTTTATACCCCAATAGTGGTGTTTTTAGCAATTAGCGTAACACTTTTACCCTACTTTCTTGTAGACGATTATGTGTTCCAAGATTGGTTATACCGTGCATTAATATTTTTGGTTATTTCATGCCCTTGTGCCTTGGTGGTTTCCATTCCGTTAGGTTATTTTGGCGGACTCGGCGCAGCATCCAGAAATGGAATTCTTTTTAAAGGTGCTTCTTTTTTAGATGCAATTACAAAAATAAATACCGTAGTAATGGATAAAACTGGAACTGTTACAAAAGGTGTTTTTCAAATAAAGGAAATTAAAAGTTACAATAGTTCTGAATCTGAAATGATGCAATATCTTTTGGCTATGGAAGCGCAATCCACACACCCTATTGCTAAAGCTCTCTTAGAATATAAAACCGAAAGTAAAAAATTTGAAGCTACAGATGTTAAAGAAATTGCAGGAAAAGGCTTAAAAGGAATCGTGAATAACAAAATGGTTTTAGTTGGCAATAAAGCCTTAATGACCACTAATACTATTGATGCTGCAGTAGAAACTGAAACTATTGTAGAGACTATTGTAATGATTGCTATAGACGGAAAATTTTCAGGCTATGTAACTATTTCAGATGAATTAAAGGAAGATGCGCATCAAGCAATAAAACAAATTCGCGATATAGGAATTTCGAATATTATAATGCTTTCTGGTGATAAACCGTCAATAACCGAGAAAATTGGACGTGAATTAAAGTTACAAAAAGCAATTGGAGGCTTGCTCCCTGAAGATAAATTAAATGAAGTTGAAGCATTAAAAAGAATTCCAGGCACAAAAGTGGCTTTTATTGGGGATGGTATAAACGATGCGCCTGTTATTGCTGTAAGTGATGTTGGTATTGCTATGGGTGGCTTAGGAAGTGATGTAGCAATTGAAACTGCAGATGTTATAATACAGACAGATCAACCTTCAAAAATTGCACGTGCTATTAAAATTGGTCGTTCTACACGAAAAATTGTTTGGCAAAATATTGCATTAGCATTTGGTGTAAAATTAATTGTGCTCATTCTTGGGGCTGGTGGAATTGCCACTATGTGGGAAGCTGTTTTTGCTGATGTGGGCGTTACATTTCTAGCAATATTGAATGCCATTCGACTTCAAAGAATGCAATGGTCTTAACCCTATCCCTTTTATGTAGTTTCGTATTCTTATTACATTTCGGTTATAAAAAAACCATTAATTAGATTACTTTTATTTCAAGATAGACAGTTATTTCACGAAAAATTTAAATGAATTAAAATGGCAAAAGGAACTGAAAAACATATAGACACAGCGCAAAAAGAAGCTCTTTTAAAAATTTTAGAAACTCGTTTTGAAAAAAATAAAGAACGTCATTCCGATATTGAATGGAAAAATGTCCTTGTAAAACTTGAATGTAAACCAGAAAGACTTTGGTCTTTAAATGAAATGGAAAAAACTGGAGGCGAACCTGATGTTTTTGGTTATGACGATAAAACAAAAGAATATATTTTTTATGATTTTGCTACAGAAAGTCCCAAGGGTCGCAGAAGCCTATGTTATGACCCTGAAGCACTAGCATCAAGGAAAGAGTATAAACCTAAAAATAGTGCCCTAGCTATGGCGGCAGAAATAGGCATTGCAATTTTAACAGAAGAAGAATATAATCAATTACAGAAACTCGGAAATTTCGACACTAAAACTTCAAGTTGGCTAAATACTCCATCAAAAATCAGAAAATTGGGAGGCGCAATATTTGGTGATTACCGTTTTGAAACTGTTTTTGTATACCATAATGGGGCACAATCCTACTATGCAGGCAGAGGGTTTCGAGGGTCGCTTCGGGTTTAATTAATTTTAGTCTACTAAAACACTATTCCCGCTCGTGTTCCTCCATATCTTTTCGTAAATCTAATTTTCTTAATTTAGGAAAAAATGCCCCTGTCCCCACCACAGTAAGGATTGTCATAGCACCTCCAAAAACTACAGCACTTACGGTTCCCATCAACTTTGCGGTTAATCCACTTTCAAAAGCCCCCAATTCATTTGAAGAACCAACAAACATCGAATTTACAGATGCTACGCGACCTCGCATATGGTCTGGAGTGCGAAGTTGAAGAATTGTCTGCCTTATAATTACTGAAATACCATCTGTAATGCCACTTAGAAAAAGTGCGATAACCGAAATCCAGAACCAACTAGAAAGTCCGAAAACAATAATACAAACCCCAAACCCAAAGATTGCAAAAAGTAGTTTATACCCTGCATTTTTATTTAATGGAAAGTAAGCAGAAGTAAACATAATTATCAAAGCCCCCACAGCAGGAGCTGCACGCAATATACCGAATCCCTCTGGTCCTACTTTAAGAATATCTTGGGCATAAATAGGAAGTAAAGCCACGGCCCCACCAAAAAGAACGGCAAACATATCTAAAGTTATAGCACCCAAAATAACTTTTGTTCCCAATACAAATTTTACGCCCTCTTTAAGGCTTTTCATAACAGGTTCCCCAATATTTGGGTTCAATATAGGTTTTCTAGGTATTTGAAGTAAAAGCAATAAAGCAAATAGAGAAAATGCGAAAATAAAACACATAGACCAGTGAACTCCAATCCAATGTATAAAAAATCCGCCAGCCGCTGGGCCTAACACTGCTCCCATTTGCCAAACAGAACTACTCCAAGTAGCTGCATTTGGATATATCTTTTTTGGAACCAATAATGAAAATAATGAGAATATAGTTGGCCCTAAGAACGCACGTACAATTCCCCCAAGAAATACTAAGAAATAAACCAAATACAAAATAGTATCCGTAGCTAAGTCTTTTACTACTAGCGGCCATGTAAGAAGAAACAATCCTAAACTTACTACTGAAAATCCAAAAATGCATTTAAACAAAAGGCCTCGTTTTTCTCGTTGATCTACAATATGGCCAGCAAATAAAGCCATAGAAACAGCTGGAATTACTTCCATTAAACCAATTATTCCTAAAGAGAGTGGGTTTTTTGTAATACTATAAACCTCCCATTCAATAACTACAAATTGCATACTCCATGCAAAAACCATCGCAAAACGGACTAAAAGAAATATATTAAACTCCCGAAATCGTAATGCTGCGTAGGGGTCTTTCTTCATTGAAAAGAATGTTGCTTTTTAAAGTGAAAAGATACTATTAGAGAAGAAAAGTGCTTCTGTACTTCAAAAGTACTACACCAAACTGAATATGGCAATGGCATATAGATAAAAACGTACAAAACGCAGCAAACCAAATAACAGGTAGTTTCTAAATTTATAGTTTATCATTCCAGCCGCCATACTCGTCATTGAATAAGGAATAGGTAGTAATGCTCCTACAATAATTAAAAAGCCGCCCCATTTTCTAATATGCTTAAGGTGTTTTTTCATCTTCCCTTCCATATATGCATACACTTGTGGAATATTAAAAATCCACTTTCCAATAAAATACGAAATAATCCCTCCTACGTATGATAAAGTAGCTAAAAGAGTTAAGTATACTAATGGTTCAGGGGTCTTATCACTCCAAGCAATAAAAATTTCTGGTGGTACAAGACCTAATAAAGATTCAGAAGCAAGAAATACAAGTAAAACTGTAATAGGCGCAAATGTTTCAGTTATATAGGTAAAGAGATTGCTAAAATCTACTACATAGAGATCTACTACAATTAATGCAGCTATTAAAAGAACGATTGGAATAATCGCTTTTTTAAGACTTTGACCCACAAAAGAATAAAAACCCGTGTATTTATAATACAAATGGGTTCGTTTCAATTTGCTTGTTTCAGTTTTCTTCAATGTGCTCATTTATAATAGACTACTAAGTATTTTGTTTTGCAAAGATATATTTAAACGCCTTATTCCACAAGACTTTAAAATACATTTACGGTTAATTGTATGTTAAAGCAAATTTGTTTGAAATAAAACTCCAAAAATAGCCTGCAAACGTTAATATTTAGTTAAAACATTACTTTGCAATGCATAGTACTGTAACATAACAATCACTCCTGCGTCTTTTAAGTATAACCCAATAAATATAATTATTATGAGAACTTTAAACAGCAACCTATTAACAGACAAAATGAAAACTTCAAAATCGTATTCTTGGAATATGAAAAGAAGATTTCGCTAAAAAATTAATCTTAAACCTTTAAAATAAAAATCATGAGAACATTAAACAGCAATTCACAGCAACACAGACCTAATACTTCCAAAGCATATATGTGGAATTTAAAAAGACGTTTTAAATAACGAAGACTATTAAAAATCTAAAAAATTAGCCATGAAAACTTTAAGAAACACTTTAAAAAGAATAAAATGCGGGGCTCAAAAACAGCATACATTAAGCTTTGTAAACCAACATTTATTTGAGGACCCTACAATCAAAAAAACATGCAGACACGTTTATTAAAAAGTACAGCACCCAAAACTGACTAAAGCTGGATTGAAAAGAATTTCATTTCAGCTTTTTTATTTTCTAGGATTTGGATTGTATTTACGCGCTGGTTTAGCTTTTGGCTTTGGTTTTATTTCTTTTTTATCAGGCATTGGGCCGCGTAAATGAATAACCAACCCATTTAAAAAATTACGAAGAAACTGATCACCACATTCCACATATTTTTCATGGTTCTCGTTTCTAAAAATAGCTCCCAACTCACTTTTTGTAACTGCAAAATCTACCAAAGCACAAATTTTCACAATATCTTCATCACGTAATTTGTGAGCTACGCGAAGTTTTTTCATTATATCGTTATTCGTTAATGCCATAATTACTGTTTTTGTGAAGTGGTTTGTATTGCGAAGGTATTAATTTAAAGAAAGAAACTACAAAGCGTTGCTCATTTATTCCAGTTGAAATAAATTAAATTAGGCTTCTTTTTGTATAAATAGGCAGGTTATTGTTTCACTAAAATAGCAGTAGCTTTATTGCCTGTAAGAAGATTCCATTCATACGAAGCTAAAATATTTCCCGTCTCATCATAAATATTAAGTTGTGCTGTATTTGGCCCTGAAGAACCTTGGTTTAATGCTTCAAAATCAATTTTATTAAAGCCGTCCTGTAACGGGAGATCAAATCCTCTAAAACTACCTTCCAATCTTGCTACGGGGATTAAAATATCGCCATTTACATATACCCTAATCATATCGCCATCCACAAACTCATGGTCGCGGTACATAATTGTTGCTTTTTTGGCAGTCGTTTTAAAATCTCCTAAATATTGATCCTTTCCATATTCGGGTTTTTCCTCTTTATCTTTGGTAAAGTATTTTGGAGTTTTATTCGTTGTATACTCCATTAAACCATCTCCGTTTTGTATGTCTAATTGCTTCTCTTCCTCTTTTCCTAAAGTAGAATTATTAGGTGTGTTGGGGTTTCTGCTGTTTGATAAAGTTGGCGTTTTTATAGCGGGAATTTCAAAACCTGTAGTGCTTTGTGTGTTTGAAGTAGAAGAATCAAACTGAACAGAGGTAGTAGGCAATTCTATTTGAGAAAACATGGTATATGAAAGTAAAACACAACCAATGACAAAGATTTTTTGAAACATAACTTTAATTTTAAAATAGAATAACAACAATTGCTCCAAAATTAATATTTGAAGAATTACAAATTGCCATTAAAATCTTAAAAAATTATTTTTTCCGTTTTTTTCTCCAAATAAAATAAAATACAACCGCACAAATTGGTAGTACAATATAAATTATAATATCTGCCGGATTAGAAAGATCTACAGGTTTTTCGGTCGGTTTTGGCATTTCAGTTGGTTTCTGGGCATAAAGCGTTGAAATCAGTATTGAAAAAAAAGCCAAAAGGATGTTTTTTTTAGTCTTCATATTCATTTTTCATTTAATGTATGAAAAAAATATTTACCAGCAAATTTTAACAACTTCTGTTAACTATTTGGAAATGTAGATAAAATGTATTACTATGCCGTGTTATTATAAAAAACAGAGAGAATATATGAGACAACTTAAAATCACGAAGCAGGTAACCAACCGAGAAACCAAATCTTTAAATAGTTATTTACAAGATGTTAGTAAGATAGACTTAATAACAGCGGAAGAAGAAGTGGAGTTGGCCCAACGCATTCGTGAAGGAGATCAAGCTGCATTAAATAAATTGAGCAGAGCAAATTTACGATTTGTGATTTCTGTAGCAAAACAATATCAAAACCAAGGTCTTAGTCTTCCCGATCTTATCAACGAAGGAAACGTTGGTTTGGTAAAAGCTGCAAAAAGATTTGATGAAACCCGTGGTTTTAAATTTATCTCCTATGCTGTTTGGTGGATTCGTCAAGCTATTTTGCAAGCAATTGCAGAGCAATCGCGTGTTGTACGTTTGCCTTTAAACAAAATTGGCGATATCAATAAAATTAAAAAAGCATCCATTCATTTGGAACAAAAGTTTGAAAGAATTCCTACCGCTGCAGAAATAGCGAAGGAACTTGATTTCAGTGAATCAAAAGTGAAAAGCTCCCTTAAAAATTCAACTAGAAGTCTTTCTATGGATGCTCCTTTTCAAGAAGGTGAAAATGACAATAACCTATACGATGTTTTAAGTTCTGGGGAAAGTCCAAATCCAGACAAAAGCCTATTGCATGAATCTTTACGTATCGAAATTAATCGTGCACTAGATACTTTAGCACCACGCGAAGCTGATGTTGTAAAATTAAACTTTGGGCTTTGTGGACAGCCACCAATGACACTTCAAGAGATTGGTGACACCTTCGATTTAAGTAGAGAACGAGTACGCCAAATACGTGAAAAAGCAATCCGTAGGTTGCGTCAAACCTCAAAAAGCCACATTCTTAAAAAGTATTTAGGTTAAAATAAAAGTGTTAAAATATTGATTTATTCAATATTTTATGAAATTCTTAGGAACGGGTTTTATTTCTGCGGTTATCTTTATGATACCAACCATCATACTAAATGACTACAGAAATAATACTCGTTTTTTCTATTTTATTCGCCACGATTGTACTCTTCGCCTTCGAAGTTTTCTCTGTAGATAAAATAGCAATGTTGATTATTGCCACCTTGGCATTAACGGGCTTGGTAACCCCTGAAGAAGCAATTTCTGGATTCTCCAACACCGCAACAATTACCGTGCTTTCATTGATGATTATTGCATTAGCGCTAGAAGATAATGGCGTTATAGCTTCACTTGCACGTTTTCTTAAAAACCTGCATGTCTTGCCCCTATTTTTATTATTGCCAGTTTTTATGTTTATAACAGGGGGTATTTCCGCATTTATAAATACTACAGCCGTTGTAATTGTATTTATAAAAATCATTTCTGAATTATCAAAACGTTTCAATCTACCGCAATCCAAACTTTTATTACCAATCTCTTTCGCCGGAATTTTAGGAGGAAGTTGTACCTTAATGGGAACTTCAACAAACCTGATTGTTAATTCGGTAGCTCGTGATTTAGGAGCTGAAAAATTTAATTTTTTTGAATTCTCTTTCTTCGGAATTATTTTTCTTATTGTAGGGATTCTAGTTATTACAATCGCCTCTAGATGGTTGCCGAAAGATGCTAAAGAAAACTTACAGGAAGCCTACGATTTGGAAAGCTATGTAACTACGGTTGTAATTAATAAAGGTTCAAACTTAATTGACAAAAATATTGAAGATACTTTTCTTTATTTAAATGCTGATATTTCAATACTGAAGCTTAGAAGAAAAAACCAAATAACCAATGCTCCTGGAAAATATATTACACTAAAAAAAAATGATAAATTAGTACTTATGTGCGATTTGGAAACCCTTTCAAAACTTAATGACTCGGAAGGGCTAAGCGTTCATAAAAAACAAGAAGATTCTGAAAAAAACACCTTAAACAATGAAGACGAAAACGAAACACAAAAAAAAGCAGCAGATTGGGGTTTTGTAGAAGTTTTAATTTTGCCAGGATCTATACTAATAGGGAAAACGCTAAAACAATTACGAAAGCAAACATTCCGTAATGCACTACCAATTGCTATAAAAAAAAGGAGAAACATCCGGAATACAAAGGAGCGTTTGGTTCGAAAAAATATAAATCAAATAACGATTAAGCCCGGAGATAGGCTGCTAATAGAAATTCCAAAAAATGAAATAAACCAACTTTATGAAATGGAAAATGTGGCCATATTACGAGAACATAAAAACAAATCTGTAAATCTTAGAAAGCGAACACTTTCATTTGCTATTTTATTAGCAGTAATTGGTTTAGCTGCAACTGGTGTTTTAACCATTTTAATAAGTGCAATTACGGGGGTGTGTCTATTATTACTTACGCGATGTTTGGAATTAAATGATGTATACCATCGTGTTAACTGGCAAATTATATTTTTATTAGCTGGAATGATTCCTTTAGGTATAGCGATGAATAATACCGGAGCTGACACCTGGATTTCTAATCAATTGTTACTAATACTCAGCGGACAATCAAATCTAATTATTATCGGTTTAATATTTTTAATAACCATGGTAATGAGTAGTGTGATTAGTAATAATGCTACTGCAATAATTATGACCCCAATTGCAATAGCGGTAGCAGTAGGTTTAGATTTAGCCATGAAACCGTTTATTCTTTCCGTTTTATTTGGCGCTAACTTTAGTTTTTTCACGCCAATGGGCTATCAAACAAATACTTTGATTTACGGCATGGGCTTCTATAAATTCAAACATTTTTTTATAATTGGAGGTATTCTTTCAATTATTCTATGGGTTTTGGGTACTTTTATGCTTTCCTCACTATTATAAATGAAATATATTATGTCAGACAAATTTTCATTAAACAATTCAATTTCAAACTTATGGGACAAGCTTGACGGCTGGTTAGATGCAATTATCCTTAAGCTGCCCAATTTTGCTGTTGCCATTTTGGTAATGGTCCTATTCTATTTTATTGCAAAGGGAATAAAAAGCCTTTCCTATAAAGTATTATTTAGGAAAGTAAATGACGAATCTGTAAAACAGATGCTTTCTAAAATAATAAAAGCAATTGTAATCTTAATTGGTTTTTTTATTGCTTTAGGCGTTATGCAATTAGACAAGGTTTTAACGTCGGTATTAGCCGGTGCCGGAGTGGTAGGTTTAGCTATTGGATTAGCACTTCAAGGTACTTTAAGCAATACTTTTTCTGGTTTAATGCTATCGTTTTTACCCAAAGTGCGTATTGGTGATTTTATAGATGCTCAAGGCAAAAGTGGGTATGTTGATGAAATTAATCTTAGAAACGTAACAATTCGTCAGACAGATAATGAATATGTTATAATTCCCAATTCAATTTTTATAGAGAACCCTTTTACAAATTATTCTTGGTCTAAACGCTCTAGAGTAGAAGTAAGTTGTGGCGTAGGTTATGAAAGTGATCTTCAAAAAGTAGAAGATCTTGTAGTGAAAATAATTTCGGATACTTTTGAACATCAAAAAAATGAAGAAGTAGAATTCTTTTACACCGAATTTGGCGATAGTTCTATTAATTTTGTAACTCGATTCTGGGTTGAAAGCACAAAACCTAAACCAAAACTAGCAGCACAACATAAAGCTATAAAGCTTATCAAGAAAAACTTTGATGAAGCTGGTATCAACATTCCATTCCCAATTCGCACTTTAGATTTCGGAAAGAATAAATTACAAATGGCTTCAAATAAGGAAGAATAAACGGGTTATTAACCTATTTTTCATTTAAAAATTATAGTTATGAAAAAATTGCTTAGAATTATACTCGCAGGGTGGGGCGCCAAAAAAATTGGTGGCGGAAAATGTGGCTGCATCGGTACCATCGTCGTTTTTATACTCCTTTATATCGTATTAGGCTATGCTTTTGATTGGCTTGGCTAGTTTTCTTTTAACAAAACAATAGCATCCCTTAACTAATTTTTTGGTGGTACCTACGGTTATATTTGCATAACAAACCTTTAAAAACTTAGTATTATGAAAAAAGCTATTGCACTAACCATGCTTGCAGGAGCATTTATTGCTACCTCATGCGTTTCGAAAAAGAAGTATGCAGAATTGGAAAATCAGTACAATGATACCCGTTCTACATTATCTAAAACTCAACTTGAAAAAGAAGAAATTGAAGCTAAATACGCAAAAATAGAAGAGCGCGTTGCTAGTTACAATTCAAAAATTCAATCATTAACAGATAGTAATAACAGTCGTCTTCAAGAAATTGAAGGAGTTGTAATTTCTGAAAATGATAAAGAGAAAATGAAAAAAGCACTTGCCAATGTAGATCCCCAAGAATTGGCACAAGCAAAAACATTAAAAGATTCTATGAATCTTATTGTTTCGCATAATCTTAAAAAGAACTTAGACAACAGTTTGGTTGGCGAAGGAGAAGAAGATGATATCAATATCGATATTGATGAAACAGTAGTAATGATTACAATTTCTGATAAATTATTATTTAAATCAGGAAGTGCACGTGTAAATCCATTAGCAAATAATTTACTGGAGCGTCTTGCAAATGTAATTAATAGTGAGCCTGCTTTAGAAGTAATGGTTGAAGGCCATACGGATAGCCAAACTGTAAAACCAGGTGCGTATATTAAAGATAATTGGGAGTTAAGTGTGGAGCGTTCTACTGCTGTAATTAGAAAATTACAAGATGATTATGGAGTTGATCCTGCAAAATTAATCGCTGCTGGACGTAGTAGTTTTCATCCTTTAACAGAAAATGAAACCAAGGAAGGTCGTGCTTCAAATAGAAGAACGCGTATTGTAATTTTACCAAACCTTGATAAGTTTTTGGCATTGCTCTCTGCAAACTAAATAATAGAATTTAAACACTTAAGCAAAGAGACTGCCTTTATAGACAGTCTCTTTTTTTTATATTAAAATAAACAGCAAAACTGAAAAATTAACGTTACTATATCTGCCATTCCGCAATACGTACTGTTAAACAAAATTAAAATTTGGTTTTATTTTATATCTTTGAAACTAAGATGAAGCAACTATTTCATAAGTTAATGTCTTTTACATTAGCGCTTGTAGTATTATTTTCTACAATGTCGTTCACTGTAAACATGCATTATTGTGGCGATATTTTGGTTGAAACTGCTATATTACATAAAGCAAAAGGTTGTGGCATGGACATGGAAAAACCTTTAGGAGAAGGATGTTCTATCACAAAAATGAATTGCTGCAACGACGAACAAACCCTTGTTGATGGCCAAAATGAATTAAAGCTACAAGTCGATACCATTTCACTTGAGCAGCAGCTTTTTATTGCTTCTTTTGTTTATACATACCATACCCTTTTTGAAGATATAGCTCCTCATCTAACCTTATATAGACAGTATAAACCTCCTCGTCTCAGCAAACAACTCTTCAAGCTTGATGAGAGCTATTTAATTTGATTTTTTTCGTAGTTGGATGTAATGCAAATTGATTTTGCGTTAGCACCCTTTTGTATATGAAGTTTTTAAAAAAATTTCATGCATTCCTGTACTTAATACTTTGTACTCACTACTAAAATCTTAAATGCAATGCTAAATAAAAGCATCAAATTTTTAATAGAAAATAAATTCGTAGCCGTTTTACTGCTCGTCCTTTTTATAGGTTGGGGAATTGTAAACGCACCTTTTAATTGGGATACTGGCTTTCTGCCTAGTAACCCTATTGCGGTAGATGCCATTCCAGATATTGGTGAAAACCAACAAATTGTTTTCACCAAATGGGACGGACGATCGCCTCAAGATATCGAAGACCAAATAACCTATCCGCTAACCACTTCCCTGCTCGGCATTCCAGGCGTAAAAACCATACGTAGTTCCTCTATGTTTGGGTTTTCGAGTATTTATATCATTTTTGAGGAAGACATTGAATTTTATTGGAGCCGAAGTCGCATTTTAGAAAAACTAAATTCCTTACCCAGCGGCGTACTTCCCGAAAGTGTAAATCCTGCATTAGGACCCGATGCTACAGGTTTGGGACAAATATTTTGGTATACCCTTGAAGGTCGTGACAAAAACGGAAATGTTACTGGCGGTTGGGATTTGCACGAATTACGCAGCATTCAAGATTACTATGTAAAATATGGCTTGTCATCTGCAAGTGGCGTCTCTGAAGTGGCTTCTATAGGTGGTTTTGTTCAAGAATATCAAATTGATGTGAATCCAGAATTAATGCGCCAATACAATATCAGTTTAAATCAAATTGTAAAATCGGTAAAAGAAAGCAATCAAGATATTGGCGCGCAGACCATAGAAATAAATCAAGCAGAATATATAGTGCGCGGTTTAGGCTATGTAAAATCGATTGAAGATATTGAAAAGGCTGTGGTTACCTCAGAAGATTTTACTTCAATCAAAATAAAAGACATCGCAAAAGTTTCCTTAGGCCCAGCTGCACGAAGAGGCATATTAGATAAAGAAGGCGCAGAAGTTGTTGGCGGCGTTGTAGTGGCACGCTATGGTGCCAACCCAATGGAAGTGATTACCAATGTAAAAGAAAAAATTGCCGAACTTAAAGACGGTTTGCCTTCAAAAATTTTGGCCGACGGGCGCACTTCTCAATTAACAATCGTTCCTTTTTACGACCGTACTGAACTTATTCACGAAACCTTAGACACACTTAATGAAGCGTTGACACTCGAAATTCTAATTACCATTTTGGTAATTATTGTAATGGTTTTCAATTTGCGAGCTTCCATTTTAATTTCTGGATTGTTGCCTGTTGCTGTGTTAATGGTTTTTGTAACAATGAAATTATTCGAAGTCGATGCCAATATTGTAGCGCTTTCTGGTATTGCCATTGCTATTGGAACGATGGTGGATGTAGGCGTTATACTTGCCGAAAATATGATTCGACATCTCGATGACAAAAAATTACGATCACGAGAAGATGGCACCGAGCTGACTATAAATGAAGTCGTTTACAACGCCACTTCCGAAGTTTCGGGAGCCATTTTAACGGCCGTATTAACAACAATAATCAGTTTTGTACCTGTATTTACAATGATTGGTGCCGAAGGAAAACTATTTAGACCTTTAGCATTTACAAAAACAATGGCCTTATCGGCTTCTTTGGTGATTGCCTTGTTTTTAATTCCGCCATTTGCGGCGTATTTATTCAGAAAAACAACGCTTAAAAATTCGTTTAAACATAGCATAAATGGGGCTTTAATAGTTGCTGGAATTGCAATAATGATAAGCGGAAATTGGTTAGGAATTGTGTTAGTTGCTTTTGGAATAACACCTTATGTACTATCAAAAAGCATCCATTTTTCGCTTTTTACTTTTCGCATTTCACTTTCAAAAAACCTTGTCAACATTATTATTTCTTCGGCAGCGATCGTTTTCTTACTTTCTGAATACTGGAGACCTTTAGGTTTTGATAGAAGTATTTTAATCAACCTCGTTTTTGTCGCGATTATTTGCTTCGGAATTTTAGGATTATTCTCACTTTTAAGACGCTATTATTCTCAAATTTTAAAATGGGCATTGGCAAACAAACTCTTGTTTTTAATGATTCCAACAACCGTGCTTATTTCTGGAATTTGGATTATGAATAATACCGGAAAAGAATTTATGCCCTCATTAAACGAAGGCTCTTTTCTGCTGATGCCAACTTCTTTGCCACATTCTGGCGTGGAAGAAAACAAACGTGTACTTCAGCAATTAGATATGGCGGTGGCAACCATTCCAGAAATTGAAACCGTCGTTGGAAAAGCAGGTAGAACAGAATCGGCTTTAGATCCAGCACCTCTATCGATGTACGAAAATATGATTCAGTATAAATCGGAATTTATGCGGAATGCTATAGGTAAACGACAACGCTATAAAGTGAATGCTGATGGCTTTTTTGAATTGAAGGATGGAACAGCTATAGCTAATCCTAATAATACCGAAAATGTTCCCTTGAGTGCAGTCGAATGGTCTCAATTAATTGAAGACAACGATGGTGAATACTTCCGAAATTGGCGACCAGAAATTAATAGTCCAGACGATATTTGGAATGAAATTGTAAAAGTTACCAAGCTTCCTGGTGTGACTTCTGCCCCAAAATTACAACCTATTGAAACCCGATTGGTTATGCTGCAAACAGGTATGCGTGCACCCATGGGAATAAAAGTAAAAGGACAAGATTTAAAACAGATTGAAGCTTTTGGATTACAAATAGAAGGTCTTTTAAAACAAGCCGAAGGTGTTAAAACAGAAGCTGTTTTTGCCGATAGAATTGTAGGAAAACCCTATTTATTAATCGATATTGATAGGGAAAAAATAGCCCGTTATGGCATATCAATCGAAACGGTACAAACGGTATTAAAAGTCGCCATTGGTGGTGTGCCCTTAACCCAAACTGTAGAAGGACGCGAGCGTTATGGAGTTCGTGTGCGTTATCCAAGAGAATTGCGTGGCACCCCAGAAGACATAAAAGACATTTATATTCCTGTTGAAAAAGGGAGCCCAATTCCGTTAAGCGAATTGGCGACTATCCGTTACGAACAAGGCCCACAAGTAATAAAAAGTGAAGATACTTTTTTAGTTGGCTATGTGCTGTTTGATAAACTAGATGGTTTTGCCGAAGTAGATGTGGTTGAAAATGCGCAAGCCTTGTTGCAGCAGAAAATAGATACGGGCGAGTTAATCGTTCCGAAAGGCATTAGTTATAAATTCACTGGAACGTATGAAAATCAACTGCGAGCAGAAAAAACATTATCGGTTGTTGTGCCTTTGGCATTGGCTATTATTTTCTTGATTCTATATTTTCAGTTTAAATCTGTAAGCACTTCGCTAATGGTTTTTACAGGAATTACGGTTGCTTTTGCGGGTGGCTTTATTATGATTTGGCTGTATGGGCAAGATTGGTTTTTCAATTTTAATCTGTTTGGCGAGAATATGCGCGATCTTTTCAATATGAAAACCATCAATTTAAGTGTCGCCGTTTGGGTTGGCTTTATTGCGCTATTTGGTATTGCTACAGACGATGGCGTGGTTATGGCAACCTACCTTACTCAAACTTTTGAACGCGAAAAACCTTCGGATAAAAAGAACATTAGAGCTTCTGCTTTACAAGCTGCCGAAAAACGTATTCGTCCGTGTTTAATGACAACCGTTACCACTATTTTGGCGTTGTTACCCGTATTAACATCCACCGGAAAAGGAAGCGATATTATGATACCAATGGCAATTCCAATTTTTGGCGGAATGGTGATTGATGTTACTTCGTATTTTATAGTACCTGTGCTGTATAGTTGGAGGGAAGAAATTAGAGTGAAAAGGTTAGAGAAATAGAAAATAGAGGTTAGACTAAAACATACACTATGAAAATAAATAATAAACAAATCATAATAAAAACAATCTTTGTTCTTTGTTCTTTTCTCTTTATTCTTAAAGGAAATGCTCAAGAACTAGAAACGCTTATTAATGAAGCTTTAGAGAACAATCCAGAGATTCAAAAATTCGAATTGCAATACAGCATTGCTTCCGAAAAAGTAAATGAAGCAAACACGTTTCCCAATACCGAATTTGGTGCTGGTTTTTTTGTAAGCGAACCCGAAACGCGCACAGGGCCGCAGCGTTTTAAAGTCTCAGCAAAACAAATGCTACCTTGGTTTGGAAACATTACTGCAAGAGAAAATTATGCAACTGCTTTGGCAGATGCTAAATACGAAGACATTGTAATCGCCAAACGAAAATTGGTAGCTTCAGTATCGCAATCGTATTATAATCTGTATGCAAACAAAGCAAAACAAGCCGTTTTAGCAGAAAACATTAAACTGCTTGAAACCTACGAAAAATTGGCATTAACTTCGGTTGAAGTTGAAAAAGCATCGGCAGTAGATGTGTTGCGTTTGCAAATGCGTCAAAACGAAATGCAACAATTATTAGCAATTCTTAATCAACAATTTATAGCAGAACAAACTACGTTTAATAAACTTTTAAACAGGGATAAAAGCATTGCAATTGAGGTTATAAATGCATTGTATTTGCCTTCGGAAGAAATAGAAACAACTACTGAAAATGTGGCTTTGCATCCAGAGTTGTTGAAATATGACAAGCTGTATCATTCGGTTGAACAGTCTGAATTCCTGAATCAAAAAGAAAGCAGTCCGATGATTGGTTTTGGATTAGATTATATCGCTGTTTCAGAGATGCCGAATATGAATTTTAGTGATAACGGAAAGGATGTTTTTATGCCATCGGTATCGATTTCAATTCCTATTTTCAACAAAAAATACAAGTCGCAAACCAAACAAAACGAATTGCAACAACTAGAAATTGAAGCGCAAAAACAAGAACGTCTCAATACTTTGGAAACTATTTTAGACAAGGCTGTTAATGATAGGGTTTCAGCAAGAATAAGTTACAATACCCAAGTAAAAAATTTAAAGCAGGCCAAAGATGCTGAAACTATATTAGTAAAAAGCTACGAAACAGGAACTATTGATTTTAATGATGTTTTAGATATTCAAGAGTTGCAATTAAAGTTTCAAATAGAGCGGATAGAATCAGTAAGAAATTTTTATGTGCAAGCGACTATTATTAATTATTTAAGTAATTAAAATGAACGAAACTATTTATATAAAAAATATGGTTTGCAACCGTTGCATTGCTTCAGTTATTGGAGTTTTTAATGCTGAAAATTATACAGTAGAAACGGTAGAATTAGGAAAAGTGACAGCTATAAAAGGTGAAAACAGTAGTATAGAAAAGCTTGAAAAAGCGCTTTTAAAAAATGGTTTTGAAATCATAAAAAATGAATCTGATGCTTTAGTGGAACAAATAAAAATCACCCTTATTCAAAAAATTAAACTAGGTGAAACAGAAGACTTATTTAAAGTGCTAGCTAAAGAATTTGGTAAAACGGAAACCTCTTTAAGCAAACTTTTCAGCAAGCATGAAGGAGTTACCATAGAGAAATACACCATCGACCTAAAGGTTGAAAAGGTAAAAGAATTAATACAACTGGGGCAATTAAATTTTTCTGAAATAGCCTATTCCTTAAATTACAAAACAAGTAGCCATTTGGCAAGACAGTTTAAAACAATTACTGGTTTATCAATGTCCGACTATAAAAAGTTACAAGACTGGGGTAGAAAACCATTAGACAAAATTGTATAAATAAGAATCCGAATTGTGAAAATGGAAAATACAATATAGGCTTATTTTTGTTGTAAATATTAGATAAAATGAAACATACCTATCATATACATGGAATGACCTGCAATGGTTGTCGTAATCACGTGGAAGAAACACTTTCAAAAGTTGACGGTGTTGTGACTGCGATGGTTAATTTGGAAAAAGCGGAGGCTACTATTGAAATGAGTTCACACATTCCATTAGAAAAATTTCAAAAGACGTTAGATAAGTTTAACGGCAGGTATAGCATTCACTTGCCTGGAGAGCATCAACATCATGAGGTGAAAAAAGAAGAAACTCCTAAAGGTAAAGGCACAGGCACCTTTTATTGCCCAATGCATTGCGAAGGCGATAAAACCTATAATAAAGCTGGCGATTGCCCAGTATGTGGAATGGATTTGGTTGAAGAACAAAATTTTTTAACTACATCCTCAGAACAATGGACATGTCCAATGCATCCTGAAATCATAAAAGACGAAGCTGGAGCTTGCCCAATTTGCGGAATGGATTTAGTACCCATGCAACCAGATCTTTCAGCAGAAGAGAAGACCTATAAAAAACTAGCTAAAAAGTTCTGGATTGCTGTAGCTTTTACAGTACCTATTTTCTTCATTGCTATGAGTGAGATGATTCCTAACAATCCTTTGTATGATATCATGGAACAAAAAGGGTGGAATTGGATTCAATTTGCATTATCCATTCCAGTCGTATTTTATGCCACGTGGATGTTCTTTGAACGTGCGTATAGGAGTATTAAAACATGGAACCTTAACATGTTTACGCTCATCGGTATTGGTGCAGGTGTAGCATGGCTTTTTAGTGTGTTTGGTATGTTTTTTCCAGAGGTGTTTCCAGCAGAATTTAAAACGGAAAGCGGAGCAGTACATGTCTATTTTGAAGCGGCAACAGCCATCCTAACCTTGGTATTAATGGGGCAGCTTTTAGAAGCACGTGCGCACAGTAAAACCAATTCCGCAGTAAAAGAATTATTAAAATTAGCGCCTAATAAGGCTATAAAAATAGTAGAGGATGAAGAGGTAGAAGTCAGTATAGACAAGATAGAACTAAATGACATTCTAAAAGTAAAACCAGGTGAGAAGATACCAGTAGATGGCGCAATAACAGAAGGAGAAACGACTATTGACGAGTCTATGATAACTGGAGAACCAATTCCAGTAAACAAATCCATAAGCGATAAAGTAAGTAGTGGTACCATTAATGGCAACCAATCTTTTTTAATGAAAGCCGAAAAAGTTGGGAGTGATACCTTGCTTTCTCAAATCATTCACATGGTGAATAATGCGAGCAGAAGTCGCGCGCCAATTCAAAACTTAGCAGATAAAGTATCTGGTTATTTCGTTCCTGTTGTGGTTCTTATTTCTTTAATCACCTTTATTAGTTGGGCTATTTGGGGCCCAGAACCCGTTTATGTTTATGCGTTTGTGAATGCTATTGCTGTGTTGATTATAGCCTGTCCTTGTGCCTTAGGTTTGGCAACACCAATGTCGGTTATGGTTGGCGTGGGTAAAGGAGCTCAAAACGGTGTCTTGATTAAAAATGCTGAAGCCCTAGAGAAATTAAATAAAGTAGATACGCTAATTATTGATAAAACAGGAACGATAACCGAAGGAAAACCAACTGTAGAAAAAGTAGGTGCTTTCAATGACAATTTAAACGAAAGCGAAATTCTTCAATACATCGTATCGTTAAATAGTAATAGTGAACATCCATTAGCGGAAGCAACGGTAAAGTATGGGAAAGAACATAATGCGAAAGCTTTAAGTTCAGAGGAATTTAGTGCAGTTACTGGTAAAGGTGTTGAGGCAATTATAAATAATAAAAAAGTTACTTTAGGAAACCCTAAAATGATGGAATATGCCCATGCAGAAATGACCTCGCAAATACAAGACGAAGCTAAAATCTATCAAAGACAAGGCAAAACGGTATCTTTTCTAGCGGTAGAAAAAACAGTGGTTGGTTACGTTGTTATTGGTGACAAAATAAAAGAGACCAGTGCAAAGGCAATCAAAGAGCTTCAAGATAAAGGTATTGCAGTGATCATGCTTACAGGCGATAATCACGAAACAGCAAAAGCCGTGGCATCAGAACTCAATCTAGCAGATTTCAAAGCCAGTATGTTGCCTGAGGATAAACTAAAAGAAGTTGAAAAGCTACAAAAAAAAGGAAAAATAGTTGCTATGGCAGGCGATGGCATTAACGATGCCCCCGCATTAGCAAAAAGTGATGTAGGTATCGCCATGGGCACTGGAACTGATGTTGCTATTGAAAGTGCTATGATTACTCTTGTAAAAGGCGATTTGCAAGGCATTGTAAAAGCCAAACATTTAAGCCATGCGGTGATGAAAAACATAAAACAAAACCTATTTTTTGCTCTTGTTTACAACACTTTGGGGGTACCCATTGCAGCAGGTGTTTTATTTCCCTTTTTCGGAATATTACTATCCCCAATGATTGCAGCTTTAGCAATGAGTTTTAGTTCGGTTTCGGTTATTGGAAATGCACTGCGATTAAGAAGTATTAAAATTTAGAAAAATGAAAAAATACATTATGTACATCGGAGTATTAGCTGTAGGTTTACTTTTAGGTTGGTTCCTTTTTGGGGGGGCTTCACAGTCAGAGGTAGCACACAATCATGATACTGTTACAGAAACTAATCAAATGTGGACCTGCTCTATGCATCCACAAATAATGCAACCCGAAGCGGGCGATTGTCCCATTTGCGGAATGGATTTAATTCCTGTGGAGAGTAGCGCAGACGGTTTAGCCCCCGATCAATTCAAGCTTACCAAAAATGCGATGGCCTTGGCAAACATTCAAACTTCCATTGTAGGAAATGGCAAAGTAACAGACAATGCTATTAAATTAGCAGGTAAAATTGTAGCAAACGAAGATAATTCGGCCATACAACCCGCTCATTTTGATGGAAGAATAGAAAAATTATACGTGAAATCTTTAGGTGAAAAAGTAACTAAAGGGCAAGCTATTGCGCAAATATATGCTGCCAATTTGGTAGCTGCACAACAAGAGTTAATTACTACCTATAGCTTAAGAGAGTCACAACCACAGTTATACAAAGCGGTACAAAACAAATTTAAAAACTGGAAAATTCACGGAGCGCAGTTAGATGAAGTTATAAAATCGGGAAATGTAAAAACAAGTTTTACAATTTACTCACATGTTTCGGGTGTCGTTACTGAAATAGCAGTAAGTGAAGGCGCTCATATTATGGACGGGAAACCCATTTTTAAAGTTTCAGATCTATCAACAGTTTGGGCTAACTTTGATGTGTACGAAAATCAAATCAGCTTGTTTAAAAAAGGGCAAGATATTGCCATAACTACCAATGCATATCCAAACCAAGAATTTAAAGGGAACGTAAATTTTATTGACCCTATTTTAGACACCAAAACTAGAACCGTAAAATTAAGAGTAGTACTTACTAATAAAGAAAAAAAATTTAAACCAGGAATGTTTGTAGAAGGTAAAATTGAAGGAATTTCTTCAACCGAAAAGCAAGTGTTATCAATTCCTTCAACAGCTGTTTTATGGACCGGTGAACGCGCTGTGGTGTATGTAAAAACAAATCCTGAAGAAGCAATCTTCGAAATGCGTGAAATAAAACTAGGTGCTAAAATTGGTGAAAATTATCAGGTTTTAGAGGGTTTAAATAAGGATGATGTAATTGTAACCAACGGTACCTTTACAGTCGATGCAGCGGCACAACTGCAAGGTAAAAAATCGATGATGAATAAGGATGGTGGCAAAATTGCAACGGGGCATGAAGGCCATATTGGAATGGAGAATTCTACTCCTGCAAATAATAAAAAATCTTTTAACAGTAATAAAAGAGTACAAGTGTCGAATGATTTTCAATACCAATTGAAAAAAGTATTTAATGATTACATCAACCTAAAAGATGCTTTGGTTCAAGAAAATTCAAAAGATGCTGCTCAAATATCTAAAGCTCTCTTAAATAACCTAACCAAAGTAGATATGAAATTATTAACGGATACAGAAGTACATAACCACTGGATGAACATTGAAAAAGAAATAAAAACGGCGGCAACTTCTATTTTGAATACTTCAGAAATTACAAATCAAAGAAATCATTTTAAGCAACTTTCAGCTCACTTAGCAAATGCGATTGAAGTTTTTGGAATTAATGAAAAAGTATTTCATCAATTTTGTCCAATGGCAGATAATAACAAAGGCGCCTATTGGTTAAGCAGAGATAAAAAAGTACTCAATCCTTATTTTGGTGATGCTATGATTGCTTGTGGAGAGGTGAAACAGCTAATAGAATAATATAAACTACTTAGAGATTTTAACAAACAAAAAAAGACTGTTTAAAAAGACAGTCTTTTTTTGTTCTTGTAAAAGAAATTAAGATGGAGGCATGGTTGGACGAACCTCAATTTTACTAGGCAACGTACGCGGATTCATTTTTAATAAATCTATAACAAGCTTTCCAATATCTTCTTTTTGAATTTTCCAAGCATCGTTACCGTCTGGTTCATTTCCATTAAAATGTGTTGAAACGGAACCTGGCATAATGGTAGAAACTTTAATTCCGTAATTTCGCAAATCGAGCATTGCAGCTTGGGTGAACCCTGTAAGTCCAAACTTACTGGCATTATAAGCGCTTCCGCCTTTAAAAAAATTTGTTCCCGCCAAACTAGAAATACTTATAAAGTATCCTTTATTTTTTTTCAACTGATCTAAACTTGCTCTCAAAGAGTAAAATGGCCCCGAAAGATTTGTATCAATTGTTTCTTGCCATTGCTCAATACTAAGTTCTTCAACAGAACCAAAATGACCCAATCCAGCATTTGCAATTACAACATCTAAGCCTCCAAATTTCTCTATCGCAATATTTGCTGCATTTTGTTGGCTTTCATAATTACGAACATCTGCCTCCAACCCTATTGCAAACGCACTGTCGTTGCTATTTGCGTTTAATTGTTTCGCTGCTGCTTCGGCAGTTTCTTTTGTTCTTCCAGTAATGGCTACGTTGATGCCTTCTTTAAGCAAAGCAGCCGCTATTCCATAACCTATTCCTTTTGTTCCGCCAGTTACTAATGCGGATTTTGTTCCTAAATCATTCATTATTTTATTTTTTTTCAAAGTTACAAATAGCGATTCCTAATGTTATTAAATTCTACTTAAATTTGAAGTATGAAATTAATAGCAGTCCTTTTTTTTAGTTTGTTATTTTTTAATTTTTCTTCCGAAGAAAAAATTCAAGAACCCCTTGTAAGTCTTGAAGACCTTTCTACTGAATTTAGGTATGAAATTCGCTACGCAACGCCAAATAACTTTATTGGAGAAACACTTTATGACTGCGCAAAATGTTTACTCCGCCCCGAAGTAGCAGAAGCACTCTTGCAAGCCAACCAATACTTCTGTGAAAAAGGGTACCGTATAAAAATTTATGACTGTTATCGCCCCCTGGATGTTCAAAAAAAAATGTGGGAAAAAGTTCCACGCCCAACCTACGTAGGCAATCCTTACGGTAAAGGTTCCATCCACAATAAAGGCGCGGCAGTAGATATTAGTTTAGAAACGCTAGATGGTTGTTATGTAGAAATGGGGAGCGATTATGATTATTTTGGCAGGGAAGCACATATTGATAACTATAATTTTTCAAAAGAAATACTCGCAAACAGAAAACTTTTATTTGAAGGAATGCGAAACGTAGGCTTTAATACCATACGGACAGAATGGTGGCATTTTAGTTATAGAAAAAATTGGAGCTATAAAACATTAAATGTTCCCTTACCTTGCAATTAGAACTTCTCTTTTTATTAAACTAATCATTAAAAATTTTCCTAAAATATTTCATAAAAAATAGGCTTAAACAACGCATGGTGTATCTTTGCAAAAAAAATATGCTTGTGGAAATTTCAGTACGAATATTTAGATTAATTAGCACCTTGGAGGCCATTTCATTTCTTGTATTATTAGGAATAGCAATGCCTTTAAAGTATATTTGGGAGATGCCTCAAATGGTGGAAATTGTAGGAATGGCACATGGTGTGCTTTTTGTCTTATATGTTGGGGGCGCCATATATATGTACCGAAAATTAAAATGGTCCATTTTAGACCTTTTTATTGTTGTTATGTGTTCAATACTTCCTTTCGGACCTTTTTACGTAGAAAAAAAATACCTATAAATGAACGAAGATTTACTTCAAGCATATAGCTGCATATTACAAGAATACCTTGTTGGTGAAGGCATGCACTTGCAGTGGGCAATCTTTATAAATGTAGTTGTAAACTGCATTATTGTTCTTGTCTGTGTTTATATTCTTGATATAATTTTTAGAAAGTTTATAGTAGAAGCTTTTAAAGCTTTCAGCAACAAAACAAAAACTACATTCGATGATTATCTTGTGAAAAGTAATTTTCCAAGGTTTGTAGCCCATATTTTACCACTTGGAATTTTATGGCATTTAGTGCCAATCATTTTTATTGAATCGCCTTTTATGACCAATTTTTTATTGGTTGCAACTAAAGTTTTATCTGTAGTACTTTTTGTCTATATTTTTAGAAGTATTCTACGAAGCACGCGTAATTTCCTAGAAGAAAACGAACGGTTTAAAGACAAGCCAATGGAAAGCTATGTGCAAGTAATGATGATTTTTGCATGGGGAATTGGCGTCTTCTTGATCATTCAACTTCTTACCGGGTTTTCCATTGCTAGCCTAACAACTTTGGGAGCGGCTTCCGCCGTAATTCTTCTCATTTTTAAAGATACCATTCTTGGTTTTGTAGCGAGTATCCAAGTTTCGGTGAATGATATAGTTCGTATTGGCGATTGGATAACCTTTAGCAAATTTGGAGCAGATGGGTATGTTACTGAAATAAACCTCGCTACCGTTCGTGTTCAAAATTTTGATAATACTTTTACAACAATTCCTACCTATAGTTTGATTGCAGATTCCTTTCAAAACTGGCGTGGAATGCAAGAGAGTAAAGGGCGAAGAATTAAGCGTTCTATTTTTATTAAACAATCTTCAATCAAATTTCTAGCTGTAGAAGATGTTGAAAAACTTAAAGAAATACAGCTTATAAAACCTTATTTGGAGCACCGCCAAAGAGATGTAGATAAATTTAATCGAACTCATGAAGCAGATAAAGGTTTATTGATAAATGGAAGAAACCAAACAAATTTGGGCGTTTTTCGTCATTATGCTGATGCCTTTTTGAATGAAAATTCAGCAATAAACAAAGATTTATTTTTAATGGTTCGCCATTTGGCCCCAACTGAGAAAGGGATTCCTCTTGAAATTTTTTGTTTTAGTTATGATAAAAGATGGGAAAATTATGAACATATTCAAGCAGATATCTTCGATCATTTATTAGCTGCTATTCCTTATTTTGGCTTAGAAATTTTTGAACTACCTACAGGGAAAGATCTTCAAGCTTTGGCTTAATACTATTTTTCTAAACGGTCTTTAACGTACTCGGTTTCCGTTTTTCCATGTGCTGCTGGATTTCCATCACCATCCAAGCTCACCATTATAATTTTATCGATACTAATGATAACCTCACGCGTCATTTTGTTTCTAACTTCACAAGCGAGAGTTAATGACGTTCTACCAAAAGCAGATGGTTCAAGTCCAATTTCAATAATATCGCCTTTTTTTGCGGAGCTTCTAAAGTTTATTTCACTCATAAACTTTGTAACTGTTCGCGGATTTTCTAGCTGAATTATTGCATAAAGTGCTGCTTCTTCATCAATCCATTCTAATAACCTTCCTCCGAAAAGTGTTCCATTTGGGTTTAAATCTTCTGGTTTTATCCATTTACGTGTATGAAAGTTCATTTAAAATAGTGTATTTGGGTTATCCATTTGTGGAATATGAAGGTTGGTACCAAACCGTTCATTCGCTTTTTTTATAAAATGTGCTGAAAGCAAAGGGGATGCTTTTTCGAGGTTTTGATGAACAAAAAAATAAATGTTTTGCAACCCTTGCTCAATCCAAACTTCCAAACGATCTATCCAATCGTCAAGACGTGTATAATCTGATTTGTGATTTGCACCGTTGTAACGAATAAAAGCTGTTTGCGAAGTAAGCCGCATATGCAATAAATCTCTGCGTCCAGCAGAATCTACAATTGCATTTGTAATATTATACTTTTCAAGTATGTTATAAAGTTCATCTGCCACTTCCGTATTATTGAACCAATCTGTATGTCTAAATTCAATCGCAGGCTGTATATCTTGTGGCAACATTTTGAAAAAAGGCTCTAATCGATTCATATTTTTAGGCCCGAAATTACCCGGTAATTGCACAAAAGGCATTTCTAATTTTTCCTTTAAATTTGAAGAGTTTAGTATATATTCATTTAAAGTATCTTCACAATCTTGAAGCCTTTTCCAATGAGAAATTCCCTGAAAAAACTTTGGAAAAAACCTAAAATCAGCAGGTGTTTTTTCATACCAACCTGCAAAAACAGTTGCTGGAAAAATTCTATAAAAAGTAGCATTCAATTCAATGCTATTAAATTGTGTTGCATAATATTCCAACTCATCTTTGGTATCGCGAGGATAAAAACCTTTTAAATCTGTTTTGTTCCATTTTGCGCAACCAACATATAAGTTTGGCACTTCCACTTTTTTATACCTTGAAAGAACTTTTTTAGATCTTAAATGATCTTTGGGAAGTGTAAAGTCTATATTTTCAGGATTATCAACTTTTCCGAATTTCATAATGAATTATTCTTTCCTCGTAAAGATAATTTTAAAAGATGAAGCATAAAAAATATCGCCCATTAAAAAACCACTATTTATTGATATAAATTGTTTTTCGGTTTATAAATTCACGAATACCATGTTCACTCAACTCACGCCCATAACCGCTTTGTTTTATACCTCCAAAAGGTAATCGCGGGTCACTTTTAACAAGTTCATTTATAAAAACTGCGCCTTCATCAAACTGAAAAGCAAGCTTTTCAGCCGCTTCAATATTAGTTGTAAAAAGAGATACCCCCAATCCAAATTTTGAATTATTAGAAAGTGCCACCGCTTCTTCTATTGTTGTAAAGGTTGTTACGGATAATGCAGGTCCAAAAGTCTCTTCATTAAATACAGGCATTTTTTCAGTAACATTTGTGAGTACCGTTGGTTCAAAATAAGCCCCTTGTCGCTTACCTCCTATTTCAAGCTTAGCACCAGCTTTTATAGAGGCACTTACTTGCTTTTCAATTTCTTCTGCAAGGTCTTCGCGTGCCAAAACACCAACATAGGTTTCTTCATTCATTGGATCGCCAGCTTTTAGTTCCCGCACTTTTATAAGTAATTTCTTAATAAATTCTTCGGCAATAGCTGCGTCAACCAATACTCTTTTTCCTGCAATACAACTCTGTCCTGTATTTTGAAAACGAGCTTGAACACATGTATTAATTGTTTTGTCCATATCACAATCTTTCATCACCACCAACGCATTGCTTCCGCCCAATTCCAAAACTGTTTTTTTGAAATTTTTCCCCGCAATTGAAGCTACAGCTGCCCCTGCAGGACCACTTCCAGTTAATGTGACCGCTTTTATATTTTTATTTTCAATAATTCCTTCAATTGCGTTGCTTCCTACTAACAAAGTGGTAAAACAATTTTCAGGAAAACCTGCATCTTTAAAAACTTTTTCTATGTTTAAAGCACTTCCAAATACATTGGAAGCATGCTTTAAAACAGCTATATTACCGGCCATTAGTGCGGGTACTGCAAAACGAAATACTTGCCAAAACGGATAATTCCATGGCATAATTGCAAGAATAACACCCAAAGGCTCATAACTCACATAGCTTTTGTGCGCCGCTGTTTTAATGATTTCATGCTGAAGTTGCTTTTCTGAATTTTCAGCATAGTATTGGCATACCCACGCACATTTTTCTACTTCTGCAATTGCTTGAGAGATTGGCTTGCCCATCTCTAAAGTTATTGTTTTTGCATACTCCATTTTATTATCTTCAAGCGCTTTAGCCGCCGAAAGCATTAATTTTTTTCGTTTAGAAAATGATGTTTCGCGCCAGCTATAAAACCGTTTATTTGCCATGTTAATTAGCTGTGAGACTTCTTCCTCTGTGTGGTTTTTATAGGATTTCAATTTCGCGCTGGTATACGGATTAATTGAAGTGGTTACGGTCATTTTTTTCTTTTAAAAGTATTGAAAACATTAGGAACAACACAGTTGATTAAGATGATTTTAACGTGAAAATTGTTGAAAATAATCCCCCAAAACACTCGTTACCTTTATAAGTATTGTAATACATTTGTGAAAATTTTTAATGAAAGTCTGACAAAACTAATTATAAACTTATCTCTGAAATAACCACAGAGATTTCTGAATAAATAAAAATCATATGAAAAACACAGCACTTACACATATACACGAACAACTAGGCGCCAAAATGGTTCCTTTTGCAGGTTACAATATGCCTGTTTCATACGAAGGCGTTAATGCTGAACACGAAACAGTACGAAAAAGCGTTGGCGTTTTTGATGTTTCACATATGGGGGAGTTTTTAATAACGGGCCCTAATGCGCTCGACCTAATTCAGAAGGTATGTAGTAATGATGCTTCAAAACTTGTTGATGGACAAGCACAATACAGTTGTATTCCTAATGATACTGGTGGAATTGTTGACGATTTAATTATCTATAAACTAAAAGATGAAGAGTATTTACTGGTTGTAAATGCTTCAAATATTGATAAGGATTGGGGTTGGATTGAAAGTAAAAATACAATGAATGCCACTATGAGAAATCTTTCTGAAGATTATTCGCTGTTGGCAATACAAGGGCCAAAAGCTATTGAAGCAATGCAATCCTTAACCTCAGAAGATTTGAGCGCTATAAAATTTTACAATTTTAAAGTTTCAGATTTTGCAGGAATCGAGCATGTAATTATCAGCGCAACTGGATATACAGGAAGTGGTGGTTTTGAAATTTACTGTAAAAACAATGAAGTAGAACAAGTTTGGAATAAAGTTATGGAAGCTGGCAAAAAATTTGGAATTAAACCAATTGGACTTGCAGCACGTGACACACTTCGACTTGAAATGGGGTTTTGCCTATACGGAAATGATATAAACGATACTACTTCACCTCTAGAAGCTGGTCTGGGATGGATTACCAAATTCACTAAAGAGTTCACCAATTCAGAAAATTTGAAAAAACAGAAAGAAGAAGGTGTAAAAAGAAAACTTATTGGTTTTGAATTAAATGATCGTGGAATACCGCGTCATGATTATGAAATTGTAGATAAGGACGGTAAAAACATTGGTATCGTAACCAGCGGAACCATGGCGCCATCATTAAACAAAGGTATTGGAATGGGATATGTAACTATTGAAAATGCTACTACTGGGACTGAAATTTTTATCCAAATTAGAAACAAACCAGTAGCTGCAACGATTGTGAAAACTCCATTTTATAAAGGTTGATGCAGGAATACCAAGCTATTTTAGAGGAAATACATGCATCGCTTAAACGTATAGAAAATACAGGAGAAATTGCGAGCTATATTCCAGAATTGGCTACTATTTCTAAAGAAAAACTTGGAATTCATTTACAGCTAATTACTGGTGAAAACTATGCTGTTGGCGATGCTGCTGAAAAGTTTTCCATTCAAAGTATTTCAAAAGTATTTTCACTGGCGATGGCATTCCAGTTAGTAGGAAATAACCTGCTGGAGCGGGTAGACGTAGAACCTTCAGGGAACCCCTTTAATCATCTTTCGCTTTTAGAGCTAGAAAACGGAATTCCTAGAAACCCATTGATAAACTCGGGAGCCATTGTAATTGCTGATATTTTACTGTCAAACTTAAAAAACCCAAAAGAAGATTTTTTGGGCTTCGTGAGAAAATTAACGCATGATGATACCATTACCTACAATCAAAAAATAGCAGAATCGGAACGCATCACCGGTTTTAATAATTATGCTGCAGCAAATTTATTGAAGGCATACGGCAATCTTCACAATAAAGTTGAAGACGTTTTGGATTTTTATTTCCATCAATGTTCAATAATGATGGATTGTAAACAACTTACGAATGCATTTTTCGTATTTGCAAATAAAGGTAAGTGCTTAAAAAATATTCAACACTTAAATTCTAGCCAAGTAAAGCGTATAAACGCAATTATGCTTACTTGTGGCTTTTATGATGAAGCAGGCGAATTTGCATTTGAAGTCGGGTTACCAGGAAAAAGTGGTGTTGGTGGTGGTATTGTAGCACTTTTACCACATTGTTTTACAATTGCAACTTGGGCACCAGCTCTAAACCAAAAAGGAAATTCGTACTTAGGCATGCAGGCTTTGGAACAATTTACAACCAAAACAAAATTGTCCATTTTTTAAAATAGCAAGAAAGAGATTCATGGCGAAGAAAGAAGAAAAGCAGCGCGTTTTAATCTTGGGGGGCAGTGGCTTTATTGGCAATGCGCTTTATAAAGAGCTCCTCTCCTACTTTGAAACGCATTGTACATACTGCAAACAGCACGGAGCTTTTTCTGAAAATCAAGTATTTTATGATTACTCTGTTGAAGCAGATTCAATGCTTGTGTTATTGAATACGATAAAACCCACTGTTATAGTTTCTACCATAAATGGCGATTATAAAAATCTATTTGACGCACATCAACAACTGATAAATTATACGCTTCTCAACCCAAATTGTTCGGTTTTATACATATCTTCTTCAGAAGTATTTGACGGAAAAGTGAAGCATGCATCCTATGAAAATGATATAACTATCTCAAAAACTGCAGCGGGAAGGTTTAAAATTTCAATTGAAAAATTATTGCTGGAAACAATTCCTCAGCAAACCACAATTATAAGATTACCGATGGTTCTTGGTATAAATTCGCCTGAAATACTTCATCTACGTCAGTGTATTCGCCACAATGCAAATTTTGAAGTTTTCCCAAATTTGGTGCTTACAACCACCACAATAAGCAAAGTATGCCAACAAATACATTATATAATTAATAAATCACTTCGTGGAATTTTTCATTTGTCGAGTACAGATATGATTCACCACGAAGACCTTTTTCGGGAAATTGCTTCAAAAATGGGCGATAAAATGCCTATCTTTAAAAGTGTTTTTACAAGTAATGAAGACACTTATAACGCAATACTTACGAAAGAAAATAAATTACCAACTTCATATCAAATTTCTGTGATGGAGGTAATTGAGGCATCTAGCTTAAATGAGGAAATTGTATCAATTAAATAAAATAACTATGAAAGCTTTATCAGAAAAAGAAATAAACGAAAAATTAAAAGAAATTGAAGGTTGGGGGTATCATGAAGGCGCATTGCATACTGTTTTTGAATTTGATGATTTTAAGGAAGCTTTTTCAGCTATGACAAGAATTGCTTTTGAAGCCGAAAGACTTCAGCACCACCCAGAATGGAGCAATGTGTATAATTCATTAGAAATATATCTTTCTACGCACGATGCGGATGGTGTGACCGAGAAGGATTTTGAACTTGCAAAGATAATTGATACACTAATAGCGTAGAAATTACCGAGAAACGCTAGGTATTAAGTACTAAATTTTAAATAATTTAGGGTTTGGAATTTGGTTTTTTTTATATTTGATTCTTCTTTTAAAAAAGATACTAACAAATAGTAATAGACAATAATATATGGGAAGAGCTTTTGAATTCAGAAAAGCAAGAAAAATGAAGCGTTGGTCTGCAATGTCCAAGGCTTTTACACGCATTGGAAAAGATATTGTAATGGCTGTAAAAGAAGGCGGCCCCGATCCAGATGCAAACTCAAGGTTACGTGCCGTTATCCAAAATGCGAAGGCTGTAAACATGCCAAAAGACAATGTGGAACGTGCCATTAAGCGCGCAAGTGATAAAAGTTTAGGCGATTATAAAGAAGTGCTTTTTGAAGGCTATGCGCCACATGGTATCGCAATTTTAATAGAAACTGCAACCGATAACAACACCAGAACTGTTGCTAATATTCGCAGTTATTTCAATAAATGTGACGGCAGTATGGGTACTTCAGGCTCAGTATCTTTTATGTTCGACCATACGTGCAATTTCAGAATTAACCCTGAAGGTTTGGATATTGAGGAACTGGAACTTGAAATGATAGACCACGGAGTTGAGGAAATTTTTGAAGATGAAGATGGAATAATGATTTACGCTCCTTTTGAAAGTTTTGGTGCGATTCAGTCATATTTAGAAGAAAATAAAATTGAAATTCTTTCTTCTGGATTTGAACAAATTCCACAGGTTACAAAAAAATTGACTAAAGAAGAAGCTGCCGATGTTGAAAAACTCTTAGAAAAAATTGAAGAAGATGATGACGTGCAAAACGTATATCATACAATGGAGGAATCTTCGGAAGAGTAAAATTTACATATTTCATAAAAAAACGGCATCGTATTTACGATGCCGTTTTTTTATGAGTATTCAGATTTTTTCCCAACGACACCATCAAAATACGTGCGAAGAACTTTAGTGTCTATATCAATATTTCCTGTTGGAGAAAAAGCTTCATTAATTTTTATGGTCTTTTTTCCATAATCGAATGCTACGCAAATAATAGGTACATTGGCAGTCGTTGCGATATAGTAAAAACCCGTTTTCCATTTTAAAACTTTTTTTCGGGTGCCTTCGGGAGACATTGCCAAACGAAATTCTTTCTTATTTTTAAAAATTTCTGCAATTGCTTCTACTTTATTTTGCCCTGGCGTTCGGTCAAGTTTTTCTCCACCCGTCCAACGAAAATACCAACCAAAAGGCCATTTAAACAATTCCTTCTTGGCGATATAATTGATTTTCGTTTTTGTTAATCTACGCGTAAATAATCCAAGATAAAAATCGTGCCAACTGGTATGTGGCACAACGATAATCACTGCCTTTTTCACATTAGGATTAAAAGAGCCATCAATTTTCCAGCCCATCAATTTTTCAAAAACAAATTTTACAATTCCCATAAACCTGAATAGCTTTTAAACTACATTTTTAGATATAGCTCCTTTAGCTTTTCGTGTGTTATGATTGATTTCCAGTTGGCGCCTAGTGCATTTTCCCATAGTGGTACCATTCCTAAAGCCACACCTATCATTGTATCCATCTGTGTTTCTGAAATGTTTTTACAAATTTCTTGTGGAATTTCAATTTTATGTTTTAGCGTCATTTTTTTAAATAACAGCACATCTTTAGGATAAAATTCTTCCAAATGCTGAAAAACGATACAGTTACCAACACCGTGTTTCGTACCCAACACATACCCCAATCCATAACTCATAGCATGAGCAACCCCCACTTGGGAGTACGCGATGCTCATTCCGCCATGCCAGGAAGCCATCATTAATTTGGCACGTGATTCTTCTTCAGAAAGAGTGTCGTCTAAGAAAATTTCCATACATAGATCGTATGCTTTTTCGCCATAACTCTGACTAAAAGCATTTAAAAAAGTACCATTTAATGACTCTACGCAATGAATAAAGCAATCCATTCCTGTAAAAAACCATTGATTTTTTGAAACCCCTTTTGTCAGTTCTGGATCAAGAATTACTTGATCAAATGGTGTAAAGTCACTATTAATACCAAGTTTACGAACAGGACCTGTTAAAACGGTGGTCCGAGAAACTTCGGCACCAGTACCAGAAATTGTTGGAATACCTACGTGATAGACCGCTTTTTGTTTTACTAAATCCCAACCTTGATAATCGCTTGCACTACCCTTATTTGTAAGCATGATAGCCGTTGCTTTTGCCAAATCCATAACAGTGCCACCACCTATACCTATAATTCCAGCCGGTATAGTGGTAAATTCTGATTTTATACCTTTAACTAATGCATCTACTTGCGAGGTTCTTGGCTCATGAGCTGCTGAAATAAAAATTAACTTATCATTAAAACGAATTTTAATTCTATCAATGAACTCGGTATTTCCTTCAAAAACATCGTCTACCAAAAATATAAATGGCGCTTTTTCCTTTGCTTGTGAAGAAAGAATCGATGATAGTTGATTGAAACAGCCTTCACCAAACACTACTTTTGGCACCATTGGAAAATTCCGAAATTTATTATTTACAGTACTGTTAGGTGTATTTTGGGCTTTTAGTATTTCATTTGCTTTTGCAAGATCTTCTGGAGTATCAATCTCCACCCCAGTGGTATTAGAAATAGCCATCTTTATATTTTTGCCATATTCCAAATAACGAATGCATTCAATTTTTTCAACCGCTTCTAATGCGCGCATTGGCAAGCGGTAAAAATCCATAATAGCCTGCTTTCGAAACGCGTAAATTCCTTTGTGTTTATAATATTGAAGTGCTACATTTTTATCCCGTGGATATGGAATTGGAGAGCGCGAAAAATAAAGTGCAAAATTATCTTTATCAACAATTACCTTTACGGTATTGGGGTCATTAATTTCTTTCCAATCGTGAATTTCGGCCATTAAAGATGCTAAATCTATCTTTTCTGCATCAGGTTCATTAAAAACTGCCAATACTTTTTCCAAACCTTCGCGACTTGTAAATGGTTCGTCTCCTTGTACGTTTACCACTATATCTACATCCATATTTTCAACAGCTTCTGCAATACGGTCACTACCACAATCATGCTCCTTTAGGCTCATGATTGCCTTTCCGCCGTTTTGTTCTATTTCCTGAAAAATTACTTCACTATCTGTTACCACATATACTTCATCAAAAAGATTGGTGGCTTTTGCGGCTTCATAGGTTCGTACTATTACAGGTTTTCCTGCTAAATCCTGCATTAATTTTCCAGGAAATCTAGATGCGCCATAACGCGCGGGTATCATTGCTATTATTTTCAAGTCGTTTTTTTTATATGAATTCAAAAATAAGAAGATTAATTTCTTGGCAATCTTTTTTTCCGAAGCTTTTTATAAAATCTAAGTATCACAAAAAACAGAAAAATAACTAACACAAACGCTATAACGGGAACAAATATAGACGCAATTGCCATAACTATTGAGGTTCCAGTTTCCACCGTACTTATAACAGGATTAGCGATTCCGCCTGTTGTTACGGTAGATGTGAGTCGCGCAGCTGAAACATTCCCTTTTATTGCAGCCGCAGTTCCGCCCCCCGCTATTATAGCCAATGCCCAAGTTATAACTGGACTTAAATCTGTACTTGTAGCGACAACGACTGCCGTTCCAGCCACCGTTGCCAAGGGTAAAGCAATTGTATCCAGCATATTATCGAGCCAAGGAATATAATACCCAAAAATTTCGATGAGAGTGGCGACGCCCATCATTATAACTGCTGTAAGGCTTCCCACCCATTGCCAGCTTTCATTTAAAGGTATAATTTCATAATAACCCGCTAAACTTAAAATAAGTAATGGCAAAAAAACACGAAAACCTACTGCTGCAGCTAAGCCCACACCAAGAAATATACTTAGTATTATTTCAAATAGTTCCATATTTATTTATTGAGATGCTATAGTTGATGGTTATTTGATACTAATCTACAAAAAATTCATCCTTAAATCCTATTAAATAAAGTTTTTCCTGGGCTCGTGTTACCGCGGTATATAACCAACGAAGGTATTCTTTATCAATTCCGTTGGGAAGATAAGGTTGCTCCACAAAAACAGTATTCCATTGCCCTCCTTGCGATTTGTGGCATGTAATTGCATAGCTAAATTTTACCTGTAGTGCATTAAAATACTTATTGTTTTTTACAGCAAGAAACTTCTTATAGTTAGATTTTTCAGAAGCATAATCTTTCATTACTTCTTGATATAGGGTATTGGATTCTTCATATGAAAGTGAGGGGCTTTCAGAAGTAAGTGTATCTAAGAGTAGAACCGTTTCCAAGGGTTTCATAGTTGGGTAATCGACCATTCGTATTTTTACTTCTGCAAAACGAAACCCGTATAATTCCTTAAAAGCAAATATTTCTAAAACTTCCACTATATCACCATTAGCAATAAATCCAGCTTCGCTAAGATTATCCACCCAAAAATAATTGTTCTTTACTACCATTAAATAATCGCCTGCAGAAAGTTCCGATTCCTGAAAAAGAATACGTTGCCGGATGCTCTGGTTGTAAAGGTTGGCCCTTTTATTAGAACGCACTATAATAACAGTGTCTTCATTCCCTAAAGAAGAATAACAATCGTTGATGGCGTCCATAATTTCTTGTCCATCAGTAGGACGAATTATATCTGGAAAATGTATTCCTGAAAATTTAAAAGCTTCATAAAGCGCGTCGTCAAGGCGTTCCCGAATCCGCGTGGCATTTTCTAAAATACCACTGTCTTTTTGCTGCCTAACTACTTCATCCAATTCCAATGCTATTACATCCCGATTGTATTGCGTTTCTAGAAGTCTTGCGTCTAATGCTGGACTAATTGAAAGATGTACGGGTGGCAATTGCGCAGAATCTCCAATTAATAGTAACTTACAATTATGACCACTATAAACATACTGCATCAAATCGTCTAATAGGGAACCATTTTCAAAAAGCTTAGAATCCTGATTTATATCGGGAATCATCGAGGCTTCATCAACAATAAATATGGTGTCACGGTGTTTATTTACTTGAAGAGTAAAAGAAACAGTACCTGCTTTTCCGCTTTTTGGAAAATATATTTTTTTATGAATTGTATACGCTTGTTGCTTCGAATAATTGCTTATCACCTTTGCGGCTCTCCCTGTTGGGGCCAAAAGCACCGATTTTTTTTTTGCTTTTGAAAGGTTTTTAACCAAAGAACCTACGATAGTGGTTTTTCCAGTTCCCGCATATCCTTTGAGCAAAAAGGTTTCATTTTTGCTCGTACTTAGCGTAAATTTAGCCAATAATTGAAGGGCAATATCCTGCTTCGTAGTGGTGTTATGTGGAAAATCATTCTTTAAAAAACTGTAAAATTCTGATACATTCATCATTCGCTGCTGTCAATAAGGGTTTAAAGATAGGTATGATTTTTTCGCAATATACTTTTACGAACAAAAAAAAATTGTAGATTTGCGATAGACCTTTTAGTAAATCATCACTTAAATACAATTAATAATGAAATTAGTAATTCAGATTGTTCTTTGGATTGTCATAATCTTTTTAGGCTGGAAACTTTACAGCTCAGTTATGGGGCCAGTAAAATTTAACGAAATAAAAGAAGCGCGTTACGCCAAAGTAATTAAGAGTTTAAAAGATGTACAAGCTGCTGAACTTGCACATAAAGAAATTACCGGAAGTTTTACAGGTGATTGGGATAGCCTAGTGCGTTTTATTGACACTGCAAAATTTGCCATCACCCAAAGACGTGATACTAGCTACGCCGATGTTGCAAAAAATAAAGCCTATGGTATTGATCAAGGATATTTTATTGAAAAGTCTTTAATTGACACTTTAAGTTTTATGCCTGTTAAAGATTCGCTTTTCCAAGGTACCGATAGATACAAAAGAATGATGAATGTACCTATTGAAGGCATTGATGCAAAATTTGAACTTAAAGCAGGTAAAATTGAAAAGAACGATGCTGTTTATTCTGTTTTTGAAGCAAAAGTTTCTAAAGAAGCTATTCTTGGCGACTTAGACAAAGATCTTTTAGCGCAGGAAAAACAAGTGCAATCTGTAGATGGCGTTAACGGTCCAGATATTAAAGTAGGTTCTTTAGAGGACGTAAACACTACTGGAAACTGGCCAAAAATTTATGATTCTGCAAAAGACTAATAACATACACAATACTTTACAAAACAGACTGTCCGTTCAAGTTTCTTTGAACGGGCTTTCTTTTTTGGTAACAAATCCTGAAAAGACAGAAGTTCTATTCTTTATTGAAAAAAAATTAGATCACAGCACCACCCCAGAGGAGTTATTAATAGATGTTGAATCCATACTGGCAAATAACGAAATTCTAAACGAAAGCTTCTCAGTAGTATCCGTTATTTATGCTACACCAATTTACAGTCTTGTTCCAGCTCCAGTTTTCGATGAAACTAAAGCTAGTGAGTATTTAAAATTCAATTCAAAAATACTTGCAAACGATTATATTGCACACGATGTTTTACAACATTTAGACATTGTAGTGGTCTATGTTCCGTTTATGAACATCAATAATTTTTTCTTTGAAAAGTACGGTTCTTTTAATTACTACCATGCTACTTCAGTTTTACTAAAAACAATCCTGGAGCAAGAAAAATACTCACTTCCAAAAATGTATTTGCATTTTCAAAAGACCACCTTTGATTGTATTATTTTGAAAAATGGCACCTTAGAACTTTGCAACAGCTATACCTACAAAACTCCAGAAGATTTTATCTACTATACGCTTTTCTGTATGGAACAATTAAAACTGAACCCCGAGCACCTTCCTGTAGTACTTTGTGGAGAAATTGAAAAAGAAGATGCTAATTATAAAATTGCTTATAAATACATCCGAACTATAGAATTTGCAAATACAAATACTTCACAATTAAAAATTGATGCCGATGCTAATGCGCATTATCATTTTATTTTAAAAATGCACAAGTAATGCGAATAATTTCAGGAACATACAAAGGAAGACGATTAACTGCACCAAAAAACCTACCCGTTCGTCCCACAACAGATTTTGCAAAAGAAGCGCTTTTTAACATTCTGCGCGTGCGCTATTATTTTGATGAACTTACTGTTCTAGACCTTTTTAGTGGCACCGGAAATATTAGTTTTGAATTTGCCTCGCGCGGTGTTTCAAATATAACGTCGGTTGATGAAAATCACGGATGCATCCAATATATAAATAAAATTTCAGAAGAGTTTTCGTTTCCTATTCAAACAATAAAGGCAGATGTTTTTAAGTATTTAGAGAAGGCTTCAGGCGAATATGATGTGATTTTTGCTGACCCTCCGTATGATTTTGAAGTTGACCAACTTGAAAGTATTGTAAAAACTATTTTTGAAAAAAATATGTTGGAAGCAGAAGAAGGTGTCCTAGTAATTGAACATTCAAAAATGAATGACCTTTCGTCACTTGAACATTTTTCAGAAGCCAGAAAATACGGCGGCAATATTTTTAGTTTCTTTAGCTTGAAATAAAAATACTTCGCCTATACAAAGATCCATTTTAGGATTTTATACAATCATCCCAACTACTTCCTAAAAAAGTAATTCACAATTTTAGCTGCGAATTGGCAATAAATTTATAAAAAATGCAGGCCTATAAGCCGGGTTCTGTTACCGAAACTAGTTCGGCACCTTATCATTTATCTAGACGCTTTGTTGCCAAAACGCTCAATCTGCCTACCCTCCCGCATCGGGCGGGAACCCTCAAGCACAGGTTTACGTGGCATTTCACCGCATAGAGTTTACCTGGTTTCACTACAGCATTACCTGTACATTCTTTCTGTTGCACTTGTCCTAATTTCGAAACTAGTTCGAGACTGACGGCCGTTAGCCGCTATGCTTCCCTATGGTGCCCGGACTTTCCTTCCTAAAACTAGTTTAGAACGATAAGGCGGCCTGCTCTGCAAAAGTACTCCAATGTTAATAAATATGGGAAAATACAAACGTCTATTTTTTAAAAAACCATTGTACATCTTTATATTTGTTTCTACACTATGGAACACTTCATTGTATCTGCCAGAAAATATCGCCCCGCCGTTTTTAAAGACGTTGTAGGGCAACAGGCTATTACCAATACTTTGGAAAATGCTATAGAAAACAATCATCTTGCCCAAGCATTGCTTTTTACAGGCCCTCGTGGTGTCGGAAAAACCACATGTGCACGTATTCTTGCAAAAAAAATAAACCAAGATGGCAACGAAAAAGAAGGGGAGGATTTTGCGTTTAATATTTTTGAATTGGACGCAGCTTCTAATAACTCGGTTGATGATATTCGAAATTTAATCGATCAAGTTCGAATTCCACCACAGGTTGGAAAATACAAGGTTTATATTATTGATGAGGTACATATGCTCTCTTCTGCAGCTTTCAATGCATTTTTAAAAACCCTAGAAGAACCACCAAAACACGCCATTTTTATTTTAGCGACTACCGAAAAACACAAAATAATCCCAACCATACTTTCACGGTGCCAGATTTTTGATTTTAGAAGAATTGGGGTTCGTGATATTAAAGAGCATTTAGCTGAAGTTGCAAAAGCCGAAAACATTGAAGCCGAAGACGACGCCCTGCACATTATTGCTCAAAAAGCTGATGGTGCTTTGCGTGATGCCCTTTCCATTTTTGATCGAGTGGTTAGTTTTGCAGGAAAAAACCTTACCCGTGAAGCCGTTACCGAAAATCTTAATGTTTTAGACTATACTTGGTATTTTCAGCTTACAGATTTGCTTTTAGAAAACAACATTCCGCAAGTATTACTCACCTATAATGATATTCTTTCCAAAGGTTTTGATGGACATCATTTTATAATGGGGCTTGCCTCACATTTCAGGGATTTATTGGTTAGTAAAAATCAAGAAACCATTGCACTTTTAGAAGTCGGCGAACAAGTAAAGGCTATGTACTTTGAGCAATCACAGAAAACAAGTTCAGAGTTTTTAATTGATGGGATTGACATTGCAAACACAAGCGATTTAAGGTATAAAAACAGTCAAAACCAACGCCTGCTCGTCGAGCTTTGTTTAATGCAGCTTGCTTCCCTGACGTTTCAGGGCGAAAAAAAAAACTCCAATAGCGACGGGTATTTCGTAATACCCCCCTCCCATTTTAAAAGTGAAAAATATACTGTAGAAAAAATAACCTCTGCAGGAAGTGTGGAATCAAAACCTATCCTAAAGGTTGAAGAGTATAAGGTTAATAAACCTGCAGCACAAATTTCTACTGAAACTAGTTCTGGAGTAAATACTTTAACTGAAGAAAAGACAGTTAAAAAAATAGCGGCTGAAGTACCTCAAACACTCATTGAAAAGCCACAAATTCTTACGGAGCGAAATGCCAAAAAAGTTTCCGCACTCTCCATAAAAAGCATTCAAAAAAAGCAGGAAATAAAGCAAGAGTTGGTTGCAAATCAGCCGGATGTAGAAAACCTTCCTATGACTGAATTTTCTGAAAAAGAAATGCAAGCCGCTTGGAAAGAATACACTACGGCAATTGAAACGGACGGAAAATACAATCTACTTTCGCATTTAACGATGGGCGTTCCAAAATTGGAAGGTTCCATTATCCATTTAGAGTTTCCAAACCAAACCATCAAAACTGAAGTAGAACGCGCAAAGTATGAGCTACTTGGTTTTTTACGTGAAAAACTTCAAAATTACAACGTGGATTTAGACATAACCGTGAATGAAACCACCGAAAAACGATATGCATATACCACCCGTGAAAAATTTGAAAAAATGAAAGAAATGAATCCATTGATAGATAAGTTGCGAATGGAATTTGATTTAGATATATAGCCCCCCTAACTCCCAAAAAGGGAACGAAAATTTAAAAGAAGTTACACAATCAAAAATTTTTAATCTTTAATCGTTAATCAAAATGTTAGGCTTAAAACTACCTACAGACCCACGTTGGGTAAATATTGTTGAAAAAAACATAGAAGACATTCTTACCGATCACGCTTGGTGCGAGCAGAAAGCAGCTTCCACAGCGGTTTCTTTGATAGTTAGTTTTCCTGAATACACAGATTTAATACAAGAAATGATTGCTTTAGTGAAAGAAGAAATCAGTCATTTTAAGATGGTTCACGATAAAATTTTAGAAAACGGATGGGTTTTGGGGCGCGATAGAAAAGACGAATATGTATTACAAATTATACAGTTTTTTCCAAAAGGCGGAAGTAGAACGACACAACTTGTGCATAGATTATTATATGCAGCCTTAATTGAAGCCCGCAGCTGTGAGCGCTTTAGACTGCTTAGCGAGCAATTGGAAGATAAAGAACTTGCTGAATTTTATAGAAAACTAATGGTAAGTGAAGCAAATCATTACACCATGTTTCTCGGTTTTGCACGTCAATATGGCGATAGAAAAGAAGTGGATCAAAAATGGAGCGAACTACTTTCATTTGAAGCCAAAGTAATGAAAGACCTCGGTAAACACCAGTCTATACATGGCTAAGCTTGAAATTAATAAATACATCCTTTTTACTAGCAAATGCCCTAAATATACTTTTCAACTATTTTGTTATACTCATTAAAGTATTTTTGGCAGGATAAGTAAATTACTTCCTATAAAATACCTCAACAAACTTATAAGTACCGTTTTTTTTAAATTGAATCATATATACCTACATATAGGTATATGATTGATTATGCTATTAAAATACTTTTGCGAAAAATTATTTTAAACAAAAGCATAAACCAATGAAAAACACTTTGAAAGTCTTATGCCTACTAGTATTAATACTACTACTAGGATGTACAAAAGAGGATGAAAACCCAGATGAAACTATTTTAGGATCCACCGATTGCACAGAGTGGAACTATTTTAATTCAGGGTGTTTAAGCAGTTTACCTAATGGATCTGGTTCATTTGAGGCGGGCATAAGAAGTAATGCGTGTATTATTTCTGAAACAGATGATCTTATAACTGTAAAGGTAATAATTGAACCTACAAACGGAGGTATCAGTGATGATGAGGAGTATGAAGGAATTAAAATATTTTTCAGCAATGGAGAAAAAATCGAGCTCAGTAAAAGTGAGTTTAATAATGGGGGCGCGATTGAAAGAACAATTACTGCCATTAAAGTAACTTTAGATCCTTACCTTTTAAACAATTGGACTAGCGCAAGCGCTTCATTATTTGTTACCGCAGAATGTATAAAAACCGTTGTTCAAAATGAGAAAACAGTACAAGAATTAATTGATGAAGGAGTCTCTCTAGATGATATTAGAAAAGTATATGGATTTTATTATACAGATATCTATGGAAAAAAATATTTAGATGGCATCATAATACATTTAGGCATTAACACAAGTACTGGAGAAATTCTAGGAGGTACAGTTATGGCACCACAGGACCATTATGAAGAATTAAATTGGGATGATGCTATGGCAACATTTCCGGATTCAGCAGCACCTGGGTCACATGGAAAGTGGGCGATACCATGGTCAAAAGATTTTGAATATATGATTTTAAATATCGTGGCTAGTACTGAAACACATTCCATTTGGAATAGCCCAAGAGGTTATTATTGGACTCCAGAAATAGTTAATGACGGTTTTGGATCATCTGCAGTGGGATTCTATCCTGAGGGTGGAGGCCTTAGATTTGAAGCATTTAAATTCAGAGAACATAAAATTAGGCTAATAAAAACTTTCTAAAATAGTAAAGGATTTTTATATCCAATAAGCGATAGCACCTAAAAATAGCTGGATATGTTCCAGCTATTTTTAATATTCTATAGTACCTACGTAAAATGGGTACTTTATTTCAGATTTTTTTTAATTTATTTCGAGTTTCGCCGCAAGTTTTTCGTTATAAAGACTTTTAATTATTCCATCACTAAGTCCAATTTTAGGGACAAAAATGTTTTTGGCTTTACTCCATTTCATTGCAGAAAGATAAATACGCGTTGCGGGAACTACAACATCTGCGCGATCTGGATTCATATTTAGCTCGGTAATACGCTCATCGTAGCTAAAGGATTTTATGTATTCGTAATAAGAAGACAGGTAAAAATAGCTCAATGGTTTTCCTATTTTTTTTCCACTGCTTTTATAGATACTATTTATGTTACCACCACTACCAATCATAGAGATTTTATGATACTTCTTGGTCTCTTTTTTAATCCAAAGTTCCACATCTTGCCACATACTATCGCCCACACGATCTTCTAACAAACGTACTGTTCCAAGCTTAAAACTACGTGAAGCTACATTTTGACCGTTTGCGAACACAGTAAATTCCGTGCTTCCACCACCAACATCTACATATAGAAAAACTTTATCGTCCTGAATAAGGCTTTTTAAATCTGTAGAAGCAATAATAGCGGCCTCATCATTACCATCAATAATATTTATGGTTAGACCACTTTCTTTTTTAATTAACTCAGCTATTTCTTTTCCGTTGGAAGCCTCACGCATTGCTGAAGTAGCACATGCACGAAACCTTTTTATTCCATGGGTTTTCATTAATAATTTAAATGCCGTCATGGCATCAATCATACGCTTTGCATTACTTTCAGAAATTTTTCCTTCTAAAAAAACGTCTGCCCCCAAACGAATAGGAACACGTACCAAAGATGTTTTTTTAAACAAGGTGTCTTTTCCCTCTTCTTCAACCACCGTGGCAACAAGTAGACGAATGGCATTACTACCAATATCTACCGCACCGTATTTTTCAATATTCAACAAATTATTTTAGTTCTAGTTTATTTAAATAATAATCATACATTTTGAATTGCGATCTTACGGGTGGCTTGTTATTTTTTAAATAGGCATTATCATTTTTTATACTAAAAACACGTGCCTTTACATTATCACTCCATCCAATTTCAAAGTTTTCAAGAATCTCTTTTTTTATGTCTTCATCATAAATTGGACATGCAATTTCTACTCTATTGTCTAAATTTCTTCCCATAAAATCTGCGGAAGAAATATATATTTTTGGGTTTCCTGCATTTTCAAAAATATAGAGTCTAGGATGTTCTAGAAATTTACCTACAATACTAATTGCTTCAATGTTTTCACTCATTCCCTTTACTCCGGGAATCAGACAACAAATACCGCGAACAATCATTTTTATCTTTACCCCTGCGCGACTCGCTTCATATAGTTTATCAATCATTTTGAAATCGGATAGGCTATTTAATTTTAGCTTAATTCCGCTTGGAAGACCTGCTTTTTTATTCTTTATTTCCGTGTCAATTAATTGATAGAGTGCGTTACGAGTGTAATGTGGCGATACTATTAAATGATTGTACTTTTTTACGCGATAATTAACTTCAAAGAAATCAAAAACTTTATTAATTTCTTTACAAATTTTTTGGTTTGCCGTAAAAAGAGTGTAATCTGTATAAAGCCTTGCCGTAGATTCATTAAAGTTTCCAGTACTTAAAATTCCATAGCGTACCTTTTTATTATTTTCTATTCTTTCAACCAAACAAGTTTTACAGTGAACCTTTAGGCCTTTTACACCAAAAATTAGTCTGATATCTTCACTTTGCAGCAATTCTGCATATTCAATATTTGCTTCTTCGTCAAAACGTGCTTGCAGCTCTATTTGAACAGTAACATCTTTGCCATTTTTCTTCGCATTGATAAGCGAACTAGCAATATGCGATACTTCTGCCAAACGGTAAATGGTAATTTTAATTGATTTCACTTTTGGGTCTAGTGCCGCTTCACGTAAAAACTTAACCACATACATAAAAGTTTGATAAGGTGTGTGAAGCAAATAATCCTTTTCAGCAATCCTATCAAACAAACTTCCTTGTAAACTTAGACCTGCAATAGGCAAAGGTTCCTTTTTTTTATATTGAAGATCGGGTCTTCCCAAACGAGGGAAATTCATATAATCACGCCGATTGTGGTAACGGCCACCAGGAATAATACTATCGGTTTTGTCGATTCCCATTTTTTGAAGCAGGTATTGAAGCGTTCTTTTGTCGATACTTTTATCATATACAAAACGAACCGGATCGCCTGCACTTCTATTTTTTACACTTTTTGAAATTTTATCAATAAAACTTCGGCTTAAATCACTGTCAATATCTAGTTCGGCATCACGTGTAATTTTAATCATATGTGCCGAAATACTTTCATATTTAAATATGCTAAAAATATTATGCAAACAATGACGAATAAGGTCGTCTAAAATGATAACATATTGCTTTTCGCCCTCCTGTGGCAGTACCACAAAACGATCTATAGTACGCGGAATTTCTATAAGTGCATAGTTATGTTTTGCTTCAAAAGTATCGTCGTCATTACGCATTACCATTGTTACGGCCAGATAGGCAGCACTATCGCGCAAGTTGGGAAACTCATCCAATTCCCCAATCATAATCGTCATCATTGCAGGGCTAACTTGGCGCACAAAATATTCTGAAATAAACTTACTTTGCTCCCGAGTAATTTCAGTTTCGTTTATAATAAAAATATTTTCTTTACGAAGCTCTTTTTGAATATCGCTTAGAATGTTTAAGCTATATGCCTGCTGGTCAATAACTGTTTGAGTAATTTCTTCTAAAAGATCTTTTGCTGAAATACCACCCAAAAAATTACGTCCCAGCTTTCCAGCATCAACAATCCGTTTAATGGTTGCGTAGCGAACTTTAAAAAATTCATCAAGATTATTTGAGAAAATTCCTAAAAAGCGAAGTCGTTCCAATAAAGGCAATTTTTTATCTTTTGCCTCCTGTAACACACGCGCGTTAAACTGCAACCAGCTTAATTCCCGGTTGTTGTATTGGTTATGGACATGGGGATGGGCTACTATTTTTTCAGTCATTATTTAAGATCCCGTGGGAAAATTGTTTTTACGGTTTTACCCGTAGTTATAGAATTCCATTTTTTTTCGTCAAATTCAAGCATTACAAAGCCGCAAGTAGGAACATTTTCAATATAACGGTTTCCAAGCATATTTACAACAGAAGTAAGCGCATGATTATGCCCAACGATCATTATGCTTTCCAAATCATCATCCAAAGATTTAATAATTCGCATCACATTTTGCCCGCTAAAATCATATAAATCGTGGTTGGTTTCAAAATTTGCATCAGAAATATTTAATGTTTTTTTAAAAAATTGTGCGGTTTCAAAAGCACGTGTAGCATCACTACTTAGCATTTTTTGTGGGGGTTCTATCTCCGAATTTACTTTTTTCGAGACTAATCTTCCATCGCGTTCGCCTCTGTTTTTTAATGGGCGCTTATGGTCGTCAACATCGTGTTTCCAGGATGATTTTGCGTGTCTTACCAAGTAAAGTGTTTTCATTTTTTATCAATTGTTGTTTGACTTATAATTAGCTTATTATTTATGAAGCAGTAAATTCAATAAAAACATCAAGGTGCTAACCTTTCAATTAACCAATCATTGGTTTTTAAAGTATAACGAATCCTGTCGTGCAATCGATTGGGTCTTCCTTGCCAAAATTCAATTGAAATAGGTTTTACTAAAAACCCACCCCAATCATCGGGTTTTGGCACTTCTTTATTTTCGTATTTTTTTTCGAGTTCGGCTAAGTTTTTTTCTATAACTTCTCGAGAAGCTACAACTTCGCTCTGGTGCGAAACGGCTGCTCCCAACTGGCTTCCTTTTGGTCTGGAATGAAAATAATTGGTAGAATCTGCTTCTGAAGTTTTTTCTACAGTTCCTTTAATAATTATTTGGCGTTCCATATTTGGCCAAAAAAATGACAGCGACACCTTATTGTTATTAGCTATAGCCTTACCTTTTTCACTGTTGTAATTGGTGTAAAAATAAAAACCGTATTCATCATATTTTTTAAGAAGTACCACTCTTCCTTTCGGAAAACCATCTGTTCCAATTGTAGTGAGTGTCATTGCATTTACTTCATCCACACCCCCACTTTCTTTTACTTCAAAAAACCATTTCCGGAATTGTTGCATCGGGTTTTCATCTACAGAAACTTTAGAGAGTTCTCCTTTTTCGTAGGATTTTCGGTACTCATGGAGCTTTTCGGGCATAATTCATGTTTTACCGCAAGTTAAGTGTTTTAAATAATCTTTAAAACAGTGGATTATTAAATCTGTATTAAAATTTAAAAAGAAAAAACGGCACCATCTTCCGCTAATTTTACTGCATCAAAAACCTCTTGTGCTTCGTCTTTAAAGGGGTTTAGATTTCCATAACGTCCCGAATAATGGCCAAGAATCAAAGTACCTACTTTTGCTTTTCTAGCAATTACGGCCGCCTCTTTTGCGGTGCTATGCTTGGTTTTATCGCAAAGATGATGGTGCTCTTCCAAAAATGTAGCTTCATGATAAAGCACCGTAGCTCCTTCAATTTGAGGAACTATTTCAGGACTATATGCGGTATCGCTACAATAGGCGTAGGATTTTGCAGGAGGTGGATCGAAGGTTATTTCAGCATTCGAAATAAGTTTACCAGCATTGTTTTCAACATCAAAACCTTGTTTTATTTTATTGAAATAACTCAAATCGATATTGGCAGCTCGCGCAGCTTCAATATTTAATTTTCGGGCTTCTGGTTTTTCTCTAAAGAAAAAACCATTTGTATATACCCTATGCTTTAATGGAATGGTTGCTACCGTTAGTGTATCGTCTTCAAAAATAAGTTCAGGAGTTTTCTTTTCCAACTCATGAAAATACAACGGATAATTAGTGTACGCTTTTCCAAGTTTTAAAAGAAGTAAAATAGCTTCCTTTATCCCTTTTGGACCATATATATGAAGTTCTGCATCCCTTCCCAATAATAAAAAAGTTGAAATCAAGCCCGGCAAGCCAAAAAAGTGATCGCCATGCAAATGAGAGATAAATATATGTTTGATTCGAGAAAATTTGACTTTATACTTTCGTAGTTGCACCTGCGTACCTTCGCCACAATCTATCAAAAAAAGATGTCCTTTTATTTCCAAAACTTGTGCGGTAGGGTGTGCAGAAGCAGTTGGTGTAGCAGAATGACAACCTAAGATTGTTAGTTTCATAAATAAGTATTCAGTAAGCAGTTACAGTAGGCTGTATTTAAAAAATATGATTCCTGGACGTTTATTAAAAGCCCAGGTCTCTTTCTATTTCTTCCATTTCAATAATATCTTCCGCTTCTTGAAGGGTTGGCACTACAGTCATTTCAAAAGGAATATCATCAATTTCGATAGCATCATTCACGATAACAAAGGATTGTTTTGTTTTACGATGAAGGTTGGAAGTTTTTAAGAACATTAATAATTCTGGAAGTTCCATTGATTCGTAGTTTAAAAGGTTTAAAACTACATTTTGACCTTTATATTTTGAAGGCACTTGGGTTTCAATAAAGGAAGCAAAGTCCATTATATCGTTCTTTTCATCCTCAAGGACCACAAAATTGTTATGATTCTTAATCTTCATGATGTTTTATTTTAGAAGCCAATAAATAAATTACAGCCATCCGAATGGCCACCCCATTTTGTACTTGTTCTAAGATAATAGATTGTTTGCTGTCTGCGACATCACTTGTAATTTCAACACCACGGTTTATAGGGCCTGGGTGCATTACTACAATTTCTTTATTTAGCGAATCGAGCAAGTTTTTATTTAGGCCAAACTGCTGAGTGTATTCTCTAGTTGTGGGGAAATAACTAATATCCATCCGTTCGTTTTGAACGCGTAGCATATTCGCCACATCACACCATTCTAATGCTTTGCGAAGATTCGTTTCAACCGCCACATTTAATTTTTCTATGTGTTTTGGAAGAAGCGTTTTTGGGCCACATACTTTTACGGTAGCACCAAGTTTTTGAAGTGCAAAAATATTAGACAATGCTACACGCGAATGCAAAATATCTCCAACAATCACTACTTTCTTTCCAGCAACATCCCCTAATTTTTCACGTATGGAATAACTGTCTAGCAAGGCTTGGGTTGGGTGTTCGTGCGCCCCGTCTCCAGCATTAATTATACTTGCAGCAACATGTTTTGAAAGAAAAACGCCAGCTCCAGGATTGGGATGACGCATAACCACCATATCTACTTTCATTGAGAGAATGTTGTTTACCGTATCTATAAGCGTCTCGCCCTTAGTTACTGAAGAACTGGAGGAAGCAAAGTTTATAACATCTGCAGAAAGTCTTTTCTCTGCTAGTTCAAAAGATAATTTTGTTCGGGTACTATTTTCAAAAAAAAGATTGGCAATGGTAATATCGCGAAGTGAAGGGACTTTTTTAATTGGCCGATTAATAACTTCTTTGAAATGATCTGCCGTTTCGAAGATAAGTTGGATATCAGCTTCGGTTATATACTTTATTCCCAGTAAGTGGTTTACACTTAATTCGCTCATTTGTATTTCTTATATTTCCCCTTTTGACTTTGCCCTAGGCATAATCGCCGAGCAGAGTCGAAAGCGATATTAATTCTTGACTAAATATACAGCGTCTTCACCCTCATTTTCCTTCCAGCAAACTTTTACTTTTTCACCATTTATGGCATCTACTTGCCTTCCACGATAATCTGGTTGAATTGGTAAATGGCGACTAAAACGGCGGTCAATTAAGGTTAGAAGTTCAATTTCTAATGGTCTTCCAAAAGATTGCATTGCGGTTAAAGCAGACCGAATGCTTCGTCCTGTAAAAAGAACATCATCAATAAAAACCACTTTTTTATCTTCAACTATAAAATCGATATTGGTTTTATTAGCTTCAAGTGGTTTTTCACTTCTTCGGAAATCATCACGATAAAAAGTGATGTCTAAATATCCTAGCTTTATGTTTTTAATTTTATAATCCGTTTCCAGTAGGGTTTTCAGCCGTTTAGCCAAATAAACACCTCTAGGCTGAATGCCTATAAGAACAGTTTTTGAAAAGTCGTCGTGTTTTTCAATCAATTGGCAAGCCAAACGGTTAAGCGCAATGTTTATCTCGGTTGCGTTCAATAACACTTTTTGGCTCATAGAAGTTCTGAATTAGATTCAGAATACAAATTTAAAATAATTATTTTGAATTTACGATGCACGATGCACATATTACAGTATAAACATTAATCTTGCGTTAGAAAGTGCTATAATAGTGCATCATTTGAATTTCATCAATTTGGATATTAGAAACAAAAAAAACCTCTCCAAAAAAATGGAAAGGCTTCAAATTTAGGCTATTAAAAATATTATTCCTTTATTATCATTTTGTTGTAACTAGTTGTATCTCCTTTAAACACAACTTTTACAATATAGACACCATTTTTTAATGAGCTTATATCTACTAAAGGTGTCCCAGACAGACTGATATCTTTAATCAATCTTCCATCAAGACTATACACAGTTATTGTTTCCATAGCTAAATCTCCTTCATAGGAAATGGAAAGGATTCCATTTGTTGGATTGGGGTATAATGCAAATTTATTTGTGTTGAATGCTGTAATTGACATAGTTTCACATTCGCCCATTAATGCAAGTAGAGAGTTATTAAGATTGAGCCTTCCTCCAGTTGTTGTAATTCCTTCCAGTGAGGCATTGGGATCTACTCCCGCAAAAATATAGTCTCTAACATTCTTTGCGGCTTGTGCAGGATCTGATTTTGCTAAATCTGCAAAATTTTGGCAGGGTGCCGAATAGAGCAAAGCGATAGCTCCGGTTACGTGTGGGGTTGCACCAGAGGTACCTCCAAACCCGCCATAACTATTCCCGATTGCCGTAGTGTATGCTCCAGAACCATGTGCTCCCAGATCAATTGTCTCCAAACCATACCCTGCATTAGTGACTTTAGTATCTGTAATATCCATATTGGTTACGGTAATTAAATATTCACTCGGACATGCCGTTGGTAAATCGCCCACTTCGTCTATATTATAATTACCATTTGCGGTCGCAGCACAACTTAAAATTCCATTTTCCCCTAATGTATCGTATAAAGCACACCATAATGGCGCGTCATCCGGATTACCAAAATCGATACCCCAAGAAGCATTGGTAGACACAACAAAAGCTCCTTCTGCGCCATCAGTATTATTATAGAGCATTCTGGCTTCTAAGGCATAGCTATAGGCTTCAATTACTTTCGCTTCATTTGTATTGAAATCATTTTTAATAATCATGACCTTCACATCCCAATTAACACCTGTTACACCTATCTCGTTATTTCCTTTAGCCCCTATTATCCCCGCAACTGGGGTTCCATGTAACCCACCAGAAATATTATCATCGTTAGTAATGATACTCCACCCACGCGAATCATCTATATAATTATTGCCATCATCATCAATATTATTATTTGGAATTTCATTTTCATTAATCCAAAGATTGTCTTCAAAATCTTCATGATTTAAATCAATTCCATCATCTAAGACTGCTGCAACAATAACATCACCGTTCATTGTTGTTCCTCCAGTGGTTATATCCCAAGCTTCGTCTGCATCAATATCTTTATCATTATCTTGCCAGTATTGCCATTGATCTACAAACCCTTCATCGTTAGGGACAGTGATACGAGATTTTATTTTGTGATTTTTTTGTGCTACCAAAACATTTTCATTTCTATATAATTGAGCTATTGCCATACTTTCTGTCATTTCGGAAGGCACTAGCTGCAACAGCCAAATATTCATAGGTCGCGAAATAAGCTTTGCATCTGCAATAGCCACTTCAGGAATCTGATTTGTCAGTGATTCTATTGGAGCTTTTTCACGTAATTGAACAAGCACTTCATTTTGCTCAAACTCGGCTACTTGTGCATTGTTTATAAAAAAAGATGTCAGGGCAAGCGTAAATACGAATAATTTTTTCATGAGGTTTTAGTTTCTTAATTTAACATTTCTATTTTGTTGTGTTTCTTTTACCAAATCTGACTTTTTAAGCAATTCAATGAGTTCGATAGCTGTTATTTTTTCTGTACTAAACTCAAAAATGTAAATATGCATCGGTTTACTAACTACTTTTTTATAGTGTAAGCCATACATCGCATAATTTTCTTCCAAAGCCGACACTGAAGCATCATCAAACATCTGGACTAGAATCGTAGGAACTTCGCCGTCAAGAGTACTAGGGTTGCTTTTACAAGAAAATGTAAGAAAACTTAAAGGTATTATAAAAAAGAACGTGAATAAATAAAGCCTCATAAAGCACTGGATTCAAGTAAATTGAGGCTAAAGCTACAATAAAGTTTTTAAAAGATATATAAAAGCATTTAAATTATTATTTCTTTATTTCAGTTTTAATATTGGTAAGTTACATCCATAAAAAAAGCCTTTCGTTTCCGAAAGGCTTTTTTATAATTACAAATGAAGGGATTATTTTTTCCCGTCCATTTTATCTTTAAGCGCTTGTAGCGCAGAGTTAGCGTCCCCTAATGTTGGTTTTGCTTCTGCATCAGCTGCTTCTTGTTTTTTCACAGCTTCTTTTACAATTTTCGCTTCTTCTTCTTTATGAATACTCATGTGTGAAGCAACCACTTTCTTAAATTCTTTGTTGAATTCAATAATTTGGAATTCTGCTTCATCCCCTTTTTTCAACATAGAACCATCTTCTTTTTCAAGGTGACGGCTTGGTACGAAAGCAACGATATCGTCGTTGAATTTTATAGTAGCTCCTTTGTCTACTACTTCATCAATTGAAGCAGTGTGCTTAGTTCCTACAGCAAATTCCCCTTCGTATTTATCCCAAGGGTTTTCTTCAGTTTGTTTGTGACCTAAACTTAGTTTACGACCTTCAACATCCAATTCTAATACAATCACTTCTAGTTCATCACCAATGTTGGTAAATTCACTTGGGTGCTTGATTTTCTTAGTCCAAGAAAGATCGCTAATGTAGATAAGACCATCAATACCTTCTTCAAGCTCAACAAAAACACCGAAATTAGTGAAGTTGCGAACAATACCTTTATGGCGAGAGTTTACTGGGTATTTTTTAGTGATATCTGTCCATGGGTCTGGCGTCATTTGCTTGATACCTAAACTCATTTTACGCTCTTCTTTATCCATTGTAAGGATAATCGCTTCAACCTCATCCCCAACATTTACGAAATCTTGTGCGCTACGTAAGTGTGTAGACCAAGACATTTCGCTAACGTGGATAAGACCTTCAACACCTTCAGCAACTTCAATAAATGCACCGTAGTCTGCAATAACTACTACTTTACCTTTTACTTTATCACCAACTTTCAACTCTTCTCCAAGAGCTTCCCATGGGTGAGGGTTTAATTGCTTAAGGCCTAATTGGATACGTGTTTTATCTTCATCAAAATCAAGAATAACAACATTTAATTTCTGATCAAGTTCAACAATCTCATTTGGATGGTTGATACGCGACCACGAAAGGTCTGTAATATGAACAAGTCCATCAACGCCACCAAGATCAACAAATACTCCATATGAAGTGATGTTTTTAACAACACCTTCAAGTACTTGTCCTTTTTCAAGTTGCCCGATGATTTCTTTTTTCTGTTCTTCAATATCCGCTTCAATAAGTGCTTTATGTGAAACAACAACGTTTTTAAATTCGTGGTTAATTTTAACTACTTTGAATTCCATTGTTTTTCCAACGTAAACGTCGTAATCACGGATTGGCTTAACATCAATTTGCGAACCAGGTAAGAATGCTTCGATACCGAAAACATCTACGATCATACCACCTTTTGTACGGCATTTTACGTAACCATTTACGATTGTAGCTTCGTCATGGGCTGCATTTACGCGATCCCAAGCCTTAATCGTTCTCGCTTTACGGTGGCTTAGAATTAATTGACCTGTACTATCCTCACGAACATCGATCAATACTTCTACTTTGTCACCAACTTTTAAATCTGGATTGTAGCGGAATTCGTTTAAAGAAACAACACCTTCACTTTTTGCGTTAATGTCTATGATTGCATCACGATCTGTAATGTAAACCACTTTTCCTTCAACCACTTCGTCATCCAAAGTGTCTACGAAATTCGCAGCTACTAATTTTTCAAATTCTTCTAGCTTACCATCATCGATTGGGTCAATACCTTCCTCGTAATTGTGCCAGTTAAAATCTGCAAGAAATTTTTCAGGATTGCTTTCTTTAAGAGAAACTTCCTTTTGGGGTTTTGTAGCTTCCCCGTTTTGAGTTGCAGTATCTTCTACCTGCACTTCTTCTTTGTTTGCTTTATCAGCCATTTGTTTGTAAAAATTAATTTTCTAGACTCCAATTAATTGGAAGCTCAAAAATTAATACTTTGTATTCTGTGTTATTAAAAGAATTTTAAGCGACTATCCCACAGAAGGGTTTGTTTTTATTTTTTAATTCCTCTTATTCTTGACTCGTCGCTAAGAGGGGCGCAAAAATAAGGTTTTTCTTTTGAAAATCAAAAGGTTTGGAAACGGAAAGTATTTTTTTTTAGTTTTTCTAAAGAAATAAATTTACATAAGAATTTATTCCCCCTATTTTAAAACAAAAGTCCTTGCCCGCCATCATCCGTTTTAGCATTATCTTCGGGGTTTTCTTGGCTGGTGTTGTCTTTGTTTGAAGCTACATCTTCCTCATCAACCACATCCATTTGTTCTGCTTCAACTGCAGCTGGTGCTTCATAAGGCAGCGGTTCCATTGTGTTTATTTCTAAAACCTTTTCTTTAGTAAGTTGATTTCCCATCGCAGAAACACCCTTTATAGCAATAAACTCTTCTAAATTCAACTCCATATTTTCATCCCGATCTTGCCCTCTTTTCTTTGCGAAAACTACTTCTGCCATTGGGCGATACTCCGTAAAGATTTTTTCTAAATACGAATTTGGATGTTCTGTTATAATGGTTTCTTCTCGATCAGGATGTTCAATTAGAAAGCGTTTCACATAAAACAATTCTTTTTCACCTTCCCAATAAATGGCACTCAAGGGTTTTTTAGGGTCCCATTTTTCCAACACAATCATATCGTCATCAAAACGAAGTGCTAAATCTGGAATTACGGTCTTTACAACTCCTTTTTGGTTAACAATTAGCAGTCGGTCTTCTTTTCTAAATTCGCCTAAAAGCTCCCCTCTATCATCAACATTAAGACGTTGCACAGAATCGTCAAACCAAATTTTTCGCGGTTTTAAAGTGGAAAGCCCTTTTTCTTTTAATTCAATTTTCTTAATAGTGTATTTGGTAACGATATTTCCTTTAGAATTACGCCCTTTCACCAATTGATCCGCAAAATCAAGATCGAATTTTAGCTTTTTAATACTGCCGCTTTGGCGTAAATAAACCGTAACAACTTCTGCTTCCCCATTCTGGTTAGCAGTAAAATACAATACTTTAGAGCCTTTTGTTCCAGCAGACATATCATATTCCCGATCGCGCGTAGTTGATGTTACCGCAAAACGTTTTACATAATTTGCGCCACGAGCGCCATCGCGATAAATCATATTATAAATGGTGCGTTTGTCTTTTTTCTTAAAAACAGCTACGTGAATAATATTTTTACCAATAAAAGTCTTGGCATCTACTTTTGTAACCATCATTACTCCGTCTGCCGTGAAAACGATAATATCGTCAATATCACTACAATCGGTGACGTACTCATCACGTTTTAAACTTGTACCTACAAAGCCTTCCTCGCGGTTTACATATAATTTTGTGTTACGGATTACAACTTTTGTAGCTTCAATATCATCAAAGGTCCGTATTTCGGTTTTACGCTCTTTTCCTGTACCGTACTCTTTTTTTAGCCTTTTAAAGTAGTTGATTGCATATTCAATAAGATTTGCTAAATAATGTTTTACCGCTGCAATACTTTCTTCAAGCGAATCAATTTTTTGCTGTGCTTTATCAATGTCAAATTTTGAAATACGTTTGATTCTAATTTCAGTTAATCGAACAATATCCTCTTCAGTAACGGCGCGTTTCAGGTGTTTTATATGTGGCTGCAAGCCTTTATCGATTGCTGCAATTACACCTTCCCAGGTTTCCTGCTCTTCAATGTCGCGGTAAATTCTATTTTCAATAAAAATGCGTTCTAAGGAAGCAAAATGCCATTGTTCTTCCAGTTCATCTAGTTGAATTTGAAGTTCGTTTTTTAGCAACTCGACAGTTCGGTCGGTACTTCTTCGAAGCATTTCAGACACACCGATAAACAGCGGCCTGTTATTTTCAATTACACACCCTAGTGGCGAAATGGAAGATTCACAGGCAGTAAACGCATAAAGTGCATCAATGGTTTTATCTGGCGAAATACCGCTTGGCAAATGGATTTGAATTTCTACTTCGGCAGCCGTATTATCTTCAATTTTTTTAATTTTTATCTTCCCTTTATCATTGGCTTTCAAAATACTATCAATTAAAGAAGATGTATTTGTTCCGAAAGGGATTTCAGTAATTACAAGTGTATTTTTATCCAGTTGATTAATTCGTGCGCGGCTGCGGATTTTTCCCCCACGTAAACCATCATTATAATTGGCAACATCCATAATACCACCTGTAGGGAAATCAGGATAGATTTCAAATTTTTTGCCTTGCAAATGTTTTACTGAAGCGTCAAGTAATTCTATAAAATTATGCGGAAGAATTTTTGTTGAGAGTCCAACCGCAATTCCTTCCCCTCCTTGGTTTAAAAGCAATGGAAACTTAACCGGAAGATTAATGGGTTCTTTTCTACGGCCATCATACGAAGCTTGCCAGGTAGTAATTTTGGGATTGTAAACCACATCCAGTGCAAACTTAGAAAGTCGTGCTTCAATATATCGTGAAGCTGCAGCACTATCTCCTGTAAGAATATTCCCCCAGTTTCCTTGGGTATCAATTAACAAATCTTTTTGTCCAATCTGCACCATGGCATCTGCAATACTAGCATCCCCGTGTGGGTGATACTGCATGGTATGCCCAACAATATTTGCAACTTTATTGTAACGCCCATCATCCAAATCTTTTATAGACTGCATAATACGCCGCTGTACAGGCTTAAAACCATCCTCAATTGCAGGTACGGCACGCTCTAGAATTACATAACTAGCGTAATCCAAAAACCAGTCGCGGTACATGCCAGTTACCTTTTTTATAGTATCCCTAGAAGTATCGTCGTTTACGCCCAAATAATCTGGACCTTCGTTTTTTTGCTCTTCGTTAGTGTCAAGATCGTCACTCATTTGTTATCCTCTATTCAAAGTTTTTATTTTCTATTTTTTCACCTTTGCGACATATAGTTAAGTCAAAAAATTAGCAAAGACATAAAGTTATTTTTCAATCACATAAGCATAATTAGCGTCGCGCTGAATTTCCTTCCCATTTATATATAAAGCTTCAACCTCTAAAACATCATAACAGAATCCGTCATTATTTGCCAAAATTAGATTTAAAAAATCTATTTCTTGATCGGTTAGTTTCAATTGATAATCTTTATCAGACTCCATATCTGGATAGTAAAGCCTTATATAGGTTTCTTCATTGTTTTTAGGAAACAATAAATTAATTGTTTTATCACCTCGCGTTAAAGTTATTTCAGATGGGTTATAAATATTGTCTTCCCCAATCAAGGAATTCCCTGAAGCGTCCAAAATTCTAATATTAATAGCGGGTTCAGGCGGTTGGATTGTCTCGCAGTCATCATTTTTTTTTGAACATGATCCTAAAAAAAACAAACTAATAATTACGAAAAAGGTGCTTTTCATTATTTTATTTTTTTTATTTACATCCCTACTACCAACGGCTACTGAATACTCTTTTACTCCTCCACTCTATCCAACTCCACCTTCAAATTATCAATAATAAATTCTTGCCTATCGGGTGTGTTTTTCCCCATATAGAATGACAGCAGCTCTTCAATACTCATAGATTTATCGAGCATCACAGGATCTAAGCGAATGTCATTGCCAATAAAATGTACAAATTCATCTGGTGAAATTTCACCCAACCCTTTAAAACGAGTTATTTCTGGTTTTGGTTTTAATTTTTCTATGGCGCTTTTACGTTCTTCTTCGGAATAGCAATAAATAGTTTCCTTTTTATTCCGAACACGAAATAAAGGTGTTTGTAATATATACAAATGCCCTTCCTTAATTAATTCAGGGAAAAACTGAAGAAAAAATGTTATTAAAAGCAAGCGAATATGCATTCCATCTACATCGGCATCTGTTGCAATTACAATATTATTGTAACGTAAGTCCTCCATCGAATCCTCAATATTTAATGCTGCCTGCAAAAGATTGAATTCTTCATTTTCATAAACAATTTTCTTGGTCATACCATAGGTATTCAACGGTTTTCCACGCAATGAAAAAACAGCCTGTGTGTTTACATCGCGACTCTTGGTAATACTTCCACTCGCAGAATCTCCCTCAGTTATAAACAGCGTTGACTCCAGGTTTCGTTCATTTTTTATATCTGCCAAATGCACGCGACAATCGCGTAATTTTTTATTGTGAAGATTGGCTTTTTTAGCACGGTCTTTTGCTAGTTTGCGAATTCCACTTAACTCTTTTCGCTCGCGCTCCGCTTGAACAATTTTACGTTGAATAGCCTCTGCAGTTTCTGGATTTTTATGAAGGTAATTATCCAGTTGTGTTTTTACGAAGTCATTTATAAAAGTTCGAACCGTTGGCAAATCGCCTCCCATATCAGTTGAACCGAGTTTTGTTTTTGTTTGACTTTCAAAAACAGGCTCCGTAACCTTGATACTAATTGCGGTTACAATAGATTTTCGCACATCACTGGCGTCATAATTTTTATTGTAAAATTCACGTACAGTTTTCACCAAAGCTTCTCTAAAAGCAGCTAAATGCGTTCCTCCTTGGGTTGTATTTTGACCGTTTACAAAACTGTGATATTCCTCACTATATTGCGTTTTACTGTGCGTCATCGCTATTTCGATGTCTTCACCTCGAAGGTGAATTATTGGATACGCACTGTCTTCTTCCGTAATGGTTTCTTGTAAAAGGTCTTTTAAACCGTTTTCAGAATAGAACTTTTCACCGTTAAAATCTATGGTCAGCCCCGGATTGAGGTAAACATAATTTTTAAGCATTTTTTGTACATATTCTGTACGGAATTTAAAATTTTTGAAAATACTTTCGTCAGGAATAAAAACTACTTTCGTCCCTTTTCTTTTGGTAGTTTCTTCAATCGCTAAATCGTTTTTAAGCTCTCCAAGTGAAAACTCTGCGGCTTTCATTTGATTTTCACGAATCGATTCAACCTTAAAAAAAGAAGAAAGCGCATTCACGGCTTTTGTTCCAACCCCATTCAAACCCACAGATTTCTTAAAAGCACGACTGTCGTATTTTCCTCCTGTATTCATTTTTGAAACAACATCAATCACTTTCCCTAATGGAATTCCACGCCCATAATCGCGTACTTTTACCTCTTTATCTTTTATGCGTACCTCAATCGTCTTACCGGTACCCATAACAAATTCATCAATACAATTATCGATAATTTCTTTCAAAAGAATATAAATTCCATCGTCGGATGAAGAACCATCGCCTAGTTTTCCAATGTACATTCCAGGGCGCATCCGGATATGCTCTTTCCAGTCGAGCGAGCGTATGTTGTCTTCGGTATATTGCGTTTCTGCCATAAAAATCGGTGTAGGGTTGCTAATATAAAATAACGTGAGCACTTGTGAAAACAATACTTTGGAAAGTAATTAACAATAAAAAGGAGCGTATTGTTAGTAATTGTTTCTCCGTTACCTATATGCAAATATCACTACAATTTAAAGAAATGTCAAGTAATTAGTTTTAATAGTTAAAATCTTTTAAACTCCATTAATCAAAGCCATAATTCAAAACCTCATAAGGGAGTAAAATGAAAGAAATACAAACCTAAATGAACCCCTAAACTTTTTTGAATGAAGCGTTAAAACCCTTAAGAGACGGCTTCTTTTCCAATAAATTTATAAACTATGGAAAAAATAGCTTTATTATTCGCATTCATTTTTGGGGCGCATTTATATGCACAAAAAAAACACCAACCAACATTTTTTTAAGAGTCAAAACAATATCGATTCCGTGTCTTTCACACACACTGCTAAGAACCAAAATCAATTATTTTTAAATAAAAACACCTCCCCAACAAGCAATATAGTAGAAAAAAGAAATACCACGTTCACCGCCAAAACAGACTCGCCTTATGAATGGAAATGGGTTCGTGATGGTATTTGAACTGGTACTGGATTAGCAGGGGCAGCAATTGGCCTTGGTATTATAAAAAACAAAAACGATTTAACTGATGCGGAATTCGCAAAGTATCAAGGAGAAAACCTTCAAAAAACCATTGATGAAATAAATTTTGTTGATAGGTGGGCCGCAGGAAACCACTCTACAAAAGCTAGCAACCTAAGCGATATTCCATTTGCAGTTTCATTTGCCGCACCTTTTACACTTCTTATTGATGACAAAATTAATAATCACTCAGGACAGTTTTTAGGACTTTATCTAAAAACGCTCGCCACAACCGCAACCATGTACTCATTAACCGCAGGACTTCTAAACAGATCACGACCTTATGTATATGATGATAGCAGAGAAACAAGTATTGAAAAAAGAAAGAAAAATAACGGACAGCGCTCTTTTTATGCGGGCCATGTAGCAGCTTCTGCTTCAGCCACTTTTTTAACAGCTAAAATTTATAGTGATTACCACCCAGAAGCTTCTGCAAAAGCATGGATTTGGCCTGGCGCCGCTGCAATTCCAGCCAGGGTTTCCTATTTAAGAATTGAAGCCGAACAACATTTTTTAACAGATGTTACCATGGGTTATATAGTCGGGGCCGCCACAGGAATTATAATCCCTGAGCTTCACAAAAACGACAATGAAAACTTGCAAATATACCCAACCACAGGAATGAGCTTTAACGGTGATGAATATAACGCGATGGCTATAAGCTTACATTTTTAAAAGAAGTATTGACAAAAAATGTCCCTAACTATGGGACATTTTTTTATACATTAAATCTAAAATGCATTACATCTCCGTCATTAACGACGTATTCTTTACCTTCCACGCCCATCTTGCCTGCTTCTTTTACTTTAGCTTCGCTACCGTAGGTTTCGTAATCATTATATTTAATTACTTCAGCACGAATAAAACCTTTTTCAAAATCTGTATGAATAACCCCTGCTGCTTGTGGTGCTGTTGCCCCAACTGGAATAGTCCATGCACGCACTTCTTTTACCCCAGCGGTAAAATAAGTTTGAAGCTTAAGCAATTTGTATGCGCTTCGTATTAATTTTGCTGAACCAGCTTCTTCAAGACCTAAATCTTCAAGGAACATTTGGCGTTCTTCAAAAGTTTCTAGTTCAGTAATGTCAGCTTCTGTTCCCACTGCAAGCACCAAAACTTCTGCATTTTCACTAGCAACAGCTTCTTTAACTTTTTCTACGTAGGCATTTCCATTGGCGGCAGATCCTTCATCTACATTGCAAACATATAACACAGGTTTGTCTGTAATAAACTGTGCATTTACAATAAACTCTTCCCGCTCGCTTTCAGACAACTCTATAGCACGAACAGAAATCCCTGCCTCAAGACCAGCCTTAACCTTTAGTAAAGCCGCTTCTTCTTTTTGAGCTTCTTTATTTCCTGTTCTCGCGGCGCGTTTTACTTTCTCAAGCTTTTTGTCGACTGTTTCCAAATCTTTCAACTGAAGCTCAATATCGATAGTTTCTTTATCGCGGATTGGGTTTACATTACCATCCACATGCACTATATTGTCATTGTCAAAGCAACGTAATACATGAAGAATAGCATCTGTTTCACGTATATTACTCAAAAATTGATTTCCAAGCCCCTCCCCTTTACTTGCCCCTTTTACAAGACCAGCTATATCTACAATTTCAACTGTTGCAGGCAAAACACGCTCTGGTTTCACCAATTCCTCAAGTTTTAACAACCGTGGATCTGGAACATTTACAACACCTACATTAGGCTCGATTGTACAAAATGGAAAATTTGCGCTTTGCGCCTTTGCATTAGATAAACAATTGAAAAGAGTTGATTTCCCAACGTTTGGCAATCCTACAATACCTGCTTTCATTAAACTATTTTTTTTAGAGTGCAAATATACATCTTCAAAATTGACTTTTATTATTGATTTTACATGCTTTTTAGAAAAAAATTTGTGTTTTATTTCACTTAAAATTCACAATAACTTAACTATAATATTGTTAAATTTACACTTCAATCTATAAATATCCGATGATTATGAAAAAAATACTTATGAGTTTTGCTGTTATGATTTTTACAATCACAGGCTTTCAAGCCCAAGAAAGCAAAACAGTTAAAGAAGAGTCTACAATTAAACGTGTAGTTACAAAAGAAGGCAGCGATGTTAAAATCAAGGAAATTAAAAGCACCCTTACCGAAACTGGCGAGGTAATCGTAGCTGGAAACGATGAAACAAATCAAGAATTTAGTGAAACTACTTCACAAGACAGCAATGAAAAAGTTGTAGATGAAATAAATATTGATAAAAAAAATAAAGCCATGGTTGCTATTAAAAAAGAGCAACAACAAATGCAATTGGAAAGTTCCATAAAAGCTCAAAAAGAAGCAGCAGCTGCGGCGGCAGAAAAAATTCGTCAAGAAAAACTGCAACAACAACAAAAAGAACTTGAAGCGAGACGTGCTGCGTTAACTAAAAGGCCAGATGGAATGGCTAAATTAAAGAAAGAGTAAGCATACTTCTCCTCATAAATTTTAAAAATCCGTTCACTTAACAAGTGAGCGGATTTTTTTTTACAAAACAGAATTCTTAAAATAATATATTAAAGCAGTAACTTTAACAAAAAGTATAACACTAAAACCAAAAACAAATGAAAAAAATTACACTTTTATTAGTTCTGATTTGTGGGGTTTCTTTTTCGCAAATTACTGTAACAGGAAATATAACAGATGCTTCTGGCATTCCACTTTCTTTTGTTAATGTTGTAGAAAAAGGCACTACAAACGGAACAACATCATCTATCGATGGCGATTTTAAAATTGATGTTGCTGAAAACGCAACATTAACGTTTAGCTATGTAGGTTTCAATACGCAAGAAATTGAAGTAAATGGACAAACAACGATCTCTATAACACTTTCGGAAGGAGAATCATTAGAGGATGTAATGCTTGTTGGCTCGAGAAGCCCAAAAAGAACCGCTGTAAATACCGCCGTTCCTATTGATGTAATTGATGTGGAAGCCACAACATTGCAGTTAGGGAAAGTTGAAATAAACGAGCTTTTACAATATGCAGCACCTTCCTTTAACGCAAGCAAGCAATCTGGTTCTGATGGAGCAGACCATATTGACCCTGCATCCTTACGCGGTTTAGGACCCGACCAAACCTTAGTTTTAATAAATGGTAAAAGAAGGCATCAATCTTCCTTAATCAATGTTTTTGGCACACGTGGCCGCGGAAATACCGGTACAGACTTAAATGCAATTCCTGCAACTTCTATTAAAAGAATTGAAGTACTTCGCGATGGTGCTTCGGCACAATATGGTAGTGATGCAATTGCCGGTGTAATAAATATTGTATTAAAAGACAATATAGACAAGCTATCGGGAAGTGTTTCATACGGAGCATATAGTACCAATGCAGATGTAGATACAAGCGCATTTACCGATGATGCCTATGGATTATGGAATACAGACGGGTATCGCCTAGACACTAAAAAGGATGGAAACGCCATCGGAAAAGATAAAAGTTTTGATGGAGGGGCTGTTAAATTTGGAGCCAATTACGGTTTTGCGATTGGTGAAAACGGTGGTTATGCAAACTTTACAACCGAATATATTGCTAAAAACAAAACATTACGCCCTACGTTCGATTTTAGAAAAGGATTTGGGGAAGCCGCTATTGAAGGCTTCAATCTAATGGGAAATGTTGGAATCCCAGTTAACGAAAACACAGAAGTGTATGCTTTTGGAGGAAGAAACTACAGAGATACAGATGCCTACGCCTTTACTAGAAATGGCGGAAATAGAGTTGTTGAATCAATTTTTCCAAATGGCTACACGCCGCGTATAACTTCAATAATTACAGATAATTCAGTTGTTGCTGGGGTTAAAACCAAAACCGCTTCTGGTTGGAATGTAGATATTAGTAATGCGTATGGGATTAATAATTTTCACTACTATATTAAAGGAACTTTAAACGCTTCGTTAGTAGACCTTTCACCAACAGAATTTGACGCTGGCGGACACAGCCTTTCGCAAAACACTGTAAACCTAGATTTTTCGAAATACTATGAAAATGTTTTAAGCGGTATGAACTTAGCTTTTGGCGCCGAATACAGAACCGAAAACTTTATAATTTTTGCGGGTGAAGAGGGCTCCTATGCAACATACGATGTTAATGGCGTGCCCGTAAACGCAAATACTCCTGAAGAAGATATTGTAATCTATAGAGACTCGGACGGAAACCCTATATTAGATGATGGCAATACACAAATAAGACCAGGCGGTTCTCAAGGTTTTCCTGGATATGGCCCTGCAAATGAAGTTGACAGAAGCAGATCAAACATTTCTGTATATGCAGATGGCGAGCTAGATATTAGTGAAGCATTTTTAGTAAGTGCTGCTGCTCGTTTTGAAAATTACAGCGATTTTGGAAGTACACTAAATGGAAAACTAGCAATGCGCTACAAAGCAACCGACAATATAAATGTTAGAGGTTCTGTAAGTACTGGTTTTAGAGCTCCGTCATTGGCACAGATATATTATAATTTACGTTTCACCAATTTTATTGGCGGTGTAGCTAGCGATCAATTATTATCACCAAACAACAGCCCGGTGACTGCTGCTTTCGGAATTGGCGCTTTAAAAGAAGAAATTTCTACAAATGCAAGTTTTGGTTTTACCACAAATTTCTCAAAATTTACTGCAACCGCAGATTTGTACTATATAGATGTAAAAGACAGAATTGTTTTAACAGGAAATTTTCCTGCCCCACAGATAGAAAATGTAGATTCTGCACAGTTTTTTGCAAATGGTGTCGACACTGAAACCACTGGTCTTGATATCGTTTTAACCTATAAGGAAGATTTTAATGATAATAGTATTGGGGTTTCACTTTTGGGGAATTTCAACAATATGGTCATTAAAGAGGTGAAAAATGGTAATCTGGATGAACAAACATTTTTTGGGGAACGCGATAAAGCATTTTTATTGGCTTCTGCCCCAGAAAGCAAATTGGTTGGAAACTTAACTTATGAAAGAAAATGGTTTAGCACAGGGTTTACTGTAACCAGATTTAGCGAAGTTGCACTTCTAGATTTTCAAATGTTTGAAGATCCAGCAGATTACGGAGGGTTTGAAAACCAAGTAATCACAGCTACCGACACGTATACCGCTAAATATGTAACCGATTTAAATTTAGGTTTTGAACTTTCAGAAAACTTAAAATTAAATATTGGCTCAAACAACTTATTTAATGTTTATCCAGACCAACAAGACGACTGGACAGAAGGCGGTGGCTATTGGGATTCTGTACAAATGGGTTTTGGTGGATCCTTCTATTATGCACGAATAAATTATAATTTTTAAAAAGTTCTTTCATATTAAAAATCCTCCTACAAAAAATGTCTTGTAGGAGGATTTTTTATTTGTAGCATTTAATAAACACTACTCCGTATGCATAAATGCCTGTTTTCCTAATAACACCTCTTCTGTTTCTACATTATCTTCATCGGGCACACAACAGTCCACAGGGCATACAGCCGCACATTGGGGTTCTTCATGAAAACCTTTGCATTCAGTACATTTGTCTGCTACAATATAATAAATTTCATCACTTACAGGCTCTTGTGCTTCGTTTGCATCTACTGCTTTTCCGTTGGGAAGTATAACATTTCCATCTAGATCGGTCCCATCGGCATAACGCCAATCATCAGCACCTTCATAAATAGCAGTGTTTGGGCATTCAGGTTCACATGCGCCGCAGTTTATACATTCATCGGTTATAATAATTGCCATAGGTTATACTTTTTCTAACTTTGTGCAAATTTAATGCCTAGAAAGGGCAACACCAAAATAACTATGCAATTAAAACAAAGAATTAACGCTTTTACCCAATTAGGAAAGTTTCTCCTTGAAATCAATAACGAAAAAGACACTGAAATCAACTTGGTTTTAAAGCGCGCCGAAAATGAAAACGGTTGGTTTACTCAGGAAAATATAAATTTCGCATTAAATAGTTGGAGTAAAGCACTTACAGAAACGAACCTACAACACTGGTTTTCAAGCTACTCTTTTGCAGAATCGCAACCAAAAACCATTGCAGTTATTATGGCGGGAAATATTCCGTTGGTTGGTTTTCATGATTTTCTTTCAGTTTTAATTTCAGGAAATAAAATCTTGGCGAAGCTTTCTTCAAACGATAAAACGTTGCTTCCTTTTTTGGCCAGTCAATTAATAAAAATTGAACCTGAATTCAAAAATTATATTGAATTTACAGAAGGAAAACTCGAAAATTTTGATGCTGTTATCGCTACAGGAAGTAACAATACCGCTCGTTATTTTGAATATTATTTTGGAAAATACCCGAATATTATTCGGAAAAACAGAAATTCAGTGGCAGTTTTAACTGGAAATGAAACTAAAGAAGAGTTAAAAAATCTTGCTGACGATATTTTTAGGTATTTCGGGCTAGGCTGTAGAAATGTTTCAAAACTATACATTCCGGAGAAGTATGATTTTGAACCATTTTTTAAAGCAATGTTTCATTGGAAAGAAATAATCCACAACCACAAATACATCAATAATTACGATTACAACAAAGCGGTTTATTTAATGGATAGCTTTCCGCTTTTAGACAACGAATTTATGTTGCTAAAAGAAGACAATGGCTTCTCCTCGCCTATTTCAGTGGTTTTTCATGAAAGCTATACATCTTTGGAAGCTATTAAACAAGAAATTGAACATAAGTCAGGCAACATTCAATGTGTAGTTTCAAAAGCTGGAATTGCAGAGGAAATACCTTTCGGAAAAGCGCAAAACCCACAATTATGGGATTATGCCGATGGGGTAGATACGGTTGATTTCTTGTTGAAACTTAAATGATAAATTATTTATAATTGTTATCGTTTTAGAAGCATAATTTACATCTTTGTAAGATAAAATTCCACAAAAAATGAAGAAACATAATTTTAGTGCAGGCCCTTGCATTTTACCACAATCTGTTTTACAAAAATCTGCTGAAGCGGTATTAAATTTCAACAATTCAAACCTTTCGCTGATAGAAATTTCGCACCGAAGCAAAGATTTTGTTGAAGTAATGGAAACAGCAAAAAGTTTAGCGCTTGAACACTTAGGGCTTCAAAACAAAGGCTATCAAGCATTGTTTCTTCAAGGGGGTGCCAGTCTTCAGTTTTTAATGACAGCTTTCAATCTTTTGGAAAATAAAGCAGCTTATTTAAATACTGGAACTTGGAGTGATAAAGCAATAAAAGAAGCTAGATTATTAGGGGACGTTGTAGAAGTTGCTTCTTCAAAAAACGACAATTTTAACTTCATTCCTAAAAATTATACAATCCCAAGTGATGCAGATTATTTTCACTGCACCAGCAACAATACTATTTACGGCTCACAAATGCAGGATTTTCCAGAAACTGAAATCCCCTTGATTTGCGATATGAGTAGTGATATTTTTTCACGTCAGCTAGATTTTTCAAAGTTTAGTTTAATCTATGCTGGCGCACAAAAAAATATGGGTCCAGCAGGAACAACTTTGGTTATTATAAAAGAAGCTGTTCTTGGAAAAGTGTCTCGCACCATTCCATCTATGCTAAATTATAAAGTGCATATAGAAAAGGAGAGTATGTTTAATACTCCAGCGGTTTTCCCTGTATATGTTTCTATGTTAACACTGCAATGGCTAAAAGATCTAGGTGGAATTTCAGTAATTGAAAAAATAAACAATCAAAAAGCGGAACTGCTATACAATGAGATTGACAGAAACCCTTTATTTGAAGGATTTATAGCCAACAAAGAAGACCGTTCAAAAATGAATGCGACCTTTACCATTACTAATGACGAACTTAAAGCCAGTTTCGACGAACAATTAAAGCAGTCTGGAATAAATGGCCTTAATGGTCACCGCAGTGTTGGCGGTTACCGCGCTTCTATGTACAATGCATTGCCGCTTGAAAGCGTGCAGGTTTTGGTATCCATAATGCAAGCGGTAGAAAAAGGAGCATAAGCAAATTATACTAAAAATAACAATCAGTAAATTTTAAGATGAAAGTATTAGCAAACGACGGAATTTCAAACAGCGGAATAGAAAAGTTAGAGCAAGCAGGATTTGAAGTAATTACAGTGCACGTAGCACAGGAACAACTTCAAAACTATATAAACGAGCATAAAATTGAAGTGCTTTTGGTTCGAAGCGCAACTAAAGTTCGCAAAGATGTTATTGATAATTGTGCCTCACTAAAAATTATTGGTCGCGGCGGTGTCGGTATGGATAATATTGATGTTGAATATGCTCGAGAAAAAGGCTTAGAAGTAATAAACACACCTGCAGCTTCGTCTGCTTCAGTAGCTGAATTAGTATTTGCACACCTTTTTGGCGGTGTTCGTTTTCTTCATGACTCCAACAGAAATATGCCTTTGGAAGGTGATACAAGATTCAAAGAATTAAAGAAAAATTATGGCGGGGGCCGAGAATTACGAGGAAAAACCATTGGTATTATTGGTTTTGGAAGAATAGGTCGCGAAGTTGCTAAAATAGCTTTAGGCTGTGGAATGAAGGTAATTGCCAGCGATAGAAGTGTTGGCGAAGAAGCATTAACACTCGATTTTTACGACGGACAACAAGTAACTTTAAACATACAAAAAGAACCTGTTTCAGAATTAATAAAACACAGTGACTTTATTACACTGCATGTGCCTGCTCAAAATGGGTATGTAATTGGGGAAGCTGAAATCTCACAAATGAAAAAAGGCGTAGGTATTGTAAATGCAGCTCGAGGTGGGGTGCTTAATGAAAAAGCACTCTTAAATGGATTGGAAGATGGAAAAATATCATTTGCAGCATTAGATGTTTTTGAAAAAGAACCCACTCCTTCTTTAAAAGTACTTATGAACGATAGAATATCACTAACCCCACATATTGGTGCAGCTACAAATGAAGCCCAAGACAGAATTGGCACTGAGCTTGCTGAACAAATTATAAGTATTATGACGAATGCTTAACTTTTTTAACTACTTTGGTCACTTAACCGTAAATTTTTAACAAAATGGCTTCGATATTAGACTTATTAAATAGTGATCTTGGTAAACAATTAATTAGTGGTGCAAGTGCCCAAACTGGACAACCAGCAGATAAAACCGCAAATGTTTTAAGTATGGCACTACCCGTAATTTTGGGCGCAATGCAACGAAATGCCGCTACCCCTCAAGGGGCTAAAAGCTTAAATAATGCCCTGGAAGACACGCGTCATGATGGATCTATTTTAGGCCAATTAGGTGGGCTTTTAGGAGGTGGAAATGCAGATTCAAGCCTCCTTAATGATGGGGCTGGTATACTAAAGCATGTTCTGGGGGCTAACCAACAAAAAGTTGAACAAAACATAAGCAATACTAGTGGTGTAGACGCTGGGGCTGTTGCGCAAATTATAAAAATGGCCGCACCAATACTAATGGGGGTTCTAGGAAATCAAAAAAGAAAAGACAATGTTAGTGAAAATGGAATTGGTGATCTATTAGGCTCTGTATTGGGTAAAAACTCAAATCATGATCAGTCATTAATAGAAACACTTCTTGATGCTGACGGAGACGGAAGTATTATTGACGATGTAGCAGGAATGGTTTTGGGAGGAAACAAGAAAAAAGGTGGTATAGCAGGGATGCTAGGCGGATTATTTGGGAAATAAATTCTATAAACTATAAAATTCTTATAACCGCTTTATAAATTAAAAGCGGTTTTTTTTAAATGAAAGTTAAAAAATGTGCGCTTTCTTATACATTTCTTAACTTTGTTAAAATCCTTTGTATGAAATACTTCTTACTAGTTCTTTTTGCATCCTTTGCCATTTATAGCTGTGGTACTGGTACTACAGTAATTAATAGCAATTCCACTTCGGAAAACATAAAAAATGACACCATTAGAATTGCTAATGATAGTCTGGAGTATGAAATTATGATTATTGAACCAGGCTTTGAATCTTGGTTAATTTCACAACCCCCTCGCGGTTTTTATGGCCAGCCTAAATTGGAAGCTAAGAATAATATGTTTGTAACCGAATATAATTCCCGCGTTTTACAATCGAACCAGAGCGTTAAAAACTTATATACGGAACGGATAAATTATGATCCAACCGTAGATTATGGCTACGAAGTAAACTATTTACTCTACAATTACTTTGTATACTTTCAGGAGAAATACGATCAAAATTTTATTGGCGGAAGAAAGTGAAAAAACTAAAAAAACGTTGGAATATTGAAACCAACGGGCAACTTTTTATAATCTTATTAGTTTTTGCAATTACCGGAAGCTCTGCAGCAAAACTGGCCGTACCACTCACTGAATTTTTTGAAATAACAAAAGAGATGGGATGGTATATATATTGGCCATTTAGAATTTTAATTATTCTACCTATATATAAGTTGTTTTTGGTATTTTTCGGCTGGGTATTTGGAGAGTTTGCATTCTTTTGGGACTTTGAAAAAAAAATGCTCCGACGAATGGGTTTAGGGTTTTTGTTTAAAAAATGAACGTTTTAAAAAACGATATAATTAAAGGTATAAGTGCCACGATTTTTTCGCTTGCACTTTTATTCCCTATCTTCTTACAATTTTCTCATACCCTGGAAGGTCATGATCACGCAACTTGCACAGATTTTTCAACTCATATTCATGAGAAACAACTGGATTGCTCCGTTTGTGATTTTCATTTTTCAATTTTTAATTTTTCACCCGCACCATTACCAGAATTTTCGGGTATTGATGGTTTCAAAAACTCGGAAACCCACTATATCCTTCCTGAATTTGATCTAAGCGCTATATATCATTTCTTAAGAGGGCCTCCACAATTATCTTGATTTCGTAACATACATTTTAGCACACATTTTATTTCTAAATCAAGTACGCATGAAAAATATTCTATGTTTGTTTGCGGTATTGTCTCTATATACAGCAGCGAGCGCACAAAACTCCTTAATGGGAAAAATAACTTCAAATACTAATGAACCTATTTCTGCAACAATATATATTCCTCAATTAGAAAAAGGAACGGTAGCGGATTTTGATGGAAAGTATACATTAAACTCTATTCCCGATGGAAAATACAATGTGGTTGTTTCCTTATTAGGATACGCTACTTTTTCGAAAAAAATTAATTTTTTGAATAACCAAAACATTACAGAAAATTTTCAATTACAAGAAACCGCAGTAGAGATGGAGGAAGTAATTATTTCTACTCCATTTCATAAACTTCAGAGTGAAAATGTAATGAAAGTGGAACGTGTGTCTACCGAAAACCTAAATGCTTCTGGTGCAGTTACACTTGCGGATGGTATAAAAAATATTGCTGGTGTAGATCTTATTACAACAGGAACTGGAATTGGGAAACCAGTTATTCGTGGTTTAAGTTCCAACCGAGTTTTAACGTACACACAAGGAGTTCGTTTGGAAAACCAACAGTTTGGAGATGAACATGGGCTAGGAATTAATGAAGCAGGGGTTGAAAGTGTAGAGGTTATAAAAGGACCTGCATCCCTTTTATATGGAAGCGATGCTTTGGGTGGAGTCTTATACTTAAATCCTGAAAGATTTGCGCTTTCTGGGGAAACTCATGAAGATTTAAGCAGTAGTTATTTTTCAAATACCTTAGGAGCTTCTACTAATCTGGGAATTAAAACTTCGGGTGAAAAATTTAAGTTTTTAGCGCGTGGCGCCTATGCTGCTTTTAGCGACTATACTACTGGAGCAGATTATAGCGTAACTAATTCACGTTTTAATGAACGGGATCTAAAAACAGGGCTTCAATATGTAGGAACAAAATTTAAAACAACATTTCGGTATAATTACAATCGATCAAACATTGGTATTGCTGAAGAAGTTGGCGAACAAACCGATTCAAAGGATCTAGCACTTCCCTTTCAAGAGGTTGATAATCATATTTTAAGTCTTAATAATACGATTTTCTTTGATACAGCTAGTATAGACCTAAAAGTAGGGTATTTATACAATGACCGCCGTGAGTTTGAAGAGGAGGAAGATACTGCTGCCTTGCGTTTAAAATTAAGTACAATAAATTATGATGTAAAATATAATTTACCGCAATTAGGAAAATTCGAAACGATTATTGGTTTACAAGGTATGTTTCAGAACAATAAAAATGAAGGTGAAGAAATTTTAATTCCCGATGCAAATACTACTGATATTGGAATTTTAGCGACTTCACACTACCATTTAGAAAATGTAGCTTTACAAGCTGGAATACGTTTTGATTCACGAAAAATTGAAAGTGAAGCAGCTCGTGATCCTTTAGAAACAGATTTTATCCCTGCATTAAATAAAACTTTTACCAGCTTTACAGGAGCCATTGGTGCCAAATTAGATTTATTTGAAAATTTTTCAACAAGAATAAATTTAGCAAGTGGTTTTAGAGCACCCAACCTAGCAGAATTAACTTCAAATGGAGAACATGAAGGCACAAATAGGTATGAAAGAGGAAATCATGAACTTAAAAATGAACAGAACTTCCAAGCCGATGTATCCTTAGAATATAGAAATGAGCATGTTGAATTTTTCGCAAACGGTTTTTATAACTCTGTAAGCGATTATATTTTTATTTCACCAACAGCTGAAATAATAGATGGCTCACAAGTCTTTCAATACTTACAAGACAATGCTACACTTTATGGGGGCGAATTTGGTTTCCACCTACATCCGCATCCTATGGATTGGTTGCACATAGAAAGTAGTTTTGAAACGGTTACTGGAAAATTAAAAACTGATGAGTACCTACCGTTGATTCCTGCAAATTCTTTTAAAAATACATTTCGTGTGGAAGTAAAAGATGGAAAAACAAGAAAAAACAGCTTTGTTTTTGTGACTTTAGAAAACAAACTTAATCAAAAAAATGTGAGCAATTTTGAAACACCTACGGGAGGTTATTCACTATTAAGTGCTGGCATGGAAAGCACTTTTAATATTCAAAAACTACGTGTAAAGTTTGGTGTAAGCGGAACAAACCTTACCGATAAAGTATATATCTCACATTTATCACGATTTAAACCAGATGGTATTTTTAATATTGGTCGAAGTCTAAATGTAAATTTAAAACTGGAGATCTAAAAAAAGCCCCGATTGGGGCTTTTTTTTATTCATTAACTCTAATTTCAATGGTTTGTGGGTTTGGTTGTTTTTTCCAAACAAATGTATAGAGCCACATTAAAGTAAATGTTGGAATTACATCAGTAAAGGGTAAAATCTCTTCCATAAATACAAGAACTGAGGCTATTTTTCCTTCAGTACCTTTATACATATCGGTCATTTTTTTAGCAGCAAAAGGCGCCCATAGCATATCTAAAAATGGACCAACAACAGGTATTGCCATTGTTGCCATACCAACCACATCGTATATTATTCCTCGACGTAATAACTTATATTTTTCGTTTTTCATTTATTATCTTTTTAATTATAAACGCAAAAAACATTCCAAAAATTACGATAAGTCGCTGCTAATCAATTTAAGAAATTCATTTCTAGTCTCAATTGCTTCAAACTGACCTCGAAAGCCCGAAGTTGTTGTCACACTATTCTGCTTTTGTACACCCCGCATCATCATACACATATGCGAAGCTTCAATAACCACCGCTACTCCTTTTGGTTTTAATGTGGTATTTAAACATTCTAAAATATCATGTGTTAAGCGTTCCTGTACTTGCAATCTTCGGGCAAATACATCCACAACGCGCGGAATTTTACTCAACCCAACGATATGACCATCTGGAATATATGCTATATGCGCTTTTCCGAAGAAGGGCAAAATATGGTGTTCACAAAGGGAATAAAGTTCAATATCTTTAATAATAACCATATCGTTATACGATTCTGCAAACATTGCACTTTTTAAAATTTCAGCAGGATCTTGACTATGTCCAGATGTTAAAAATTGCATTGCTTTTGCAGCACGCTCAGGAGTTTTAACGATTCCCTCACGGGAAACATCTTCTCCTATAGAGCTTAAAATATTACTGTAATTAGCTATTAAATTGTCTGTTACAGGCTGATCGTATTCTTCAAAGTATCTAAATGACGCCATTATATTTCTATTTATTAATCTTAAAATTCAAAAATAAACACTTATCTATAAATAAAACAATATAACCAATTGGATTGTATTATAGCACTATAAATAGTATTTTCACGTTTTAAAATTTCGCTATGATCGAGGCACAAAACATCCACAAATATTATGACAATCTACATGTTTTAAAAGGTGTTGATCTTCATATAAAAAAAAGTGAAATTGTTTCAATTGTTGGTGCTTCAGGTGCTGGAAAGACTACATTACTTCAAATATTAGGAACTTTAGATTCTTTACACGATTCTAAAAGTAAATTACAAATAAATGAAGTGGATGTTGGTTCTCTTTCCGGAAAAAAATTGGCTAAATTTCGAAACGAAAATTTAGGCTTTATTTTTCAGTTTCACCAGTTATTACCAGAGTTTACTGCAATTGAAAATGTTTGCATTCCTGCTTTCATTAAAAACACACCCAAAGCTGAAGCGTTAAAAAGAGCAAAAGAGCTCCTCGCTTTTTTAGGGCTTTCTAGCCGTGAAAACCACAAACCAAACGAACTTTCTGGCGGAGAACAGCAGCGCGTGGCTGTTGCTAGAGCATTAATAAACAATCCTGCAATAATTCTAGCAGATGAACCAAGTGGAAATTTAGATACTGAAAGTGCTGAAAATCTTCATAATCTGTTTTTTAAGTTACGAAATGAGTTCGGACAAACTTTTGTCATTGTAACTCACAACGAAGATCTTGCAAATATGGCGGATCGGAAACTTGTGATGCAAGATGGAAAAATTGTGAAATAATTCATGAAGCAGTCTGAGCTAAAAGAATTCCTCGATGAAAAGGTTATACGTTACAATAACCCAAATTTTATTGAGTCCGACCCCATTCAAATTCCACATAAATTTTCGTTAAAAGAAGATATTGAAATTGCTGGTTTTCTAGTAGCTACTATTGCTTGGGGAAACAGAAAAAGTATTATAAAGAATGGGCATCGATTAATGGATGGTATGGATAATTCACCTTATGAGTATGTGATGAATTTTTCAGAAAACAATGCAACTGAATTGTTAGGTTTTGTACATCGTACTTTTAATAGTGATGATTTATTTTATTTTATAAAATCGCTTCAAAACATATACAGAAATCACGGTGGCTTGGAGGCCATTTTTGCTAAACAAGCAGAGAAGAATTCGATGCAGCCCGCAATTCATCAATTTAAGAAAATTTTTTTTGAGCTTCCCCACCTTCCTAGAACGCAAAAACACATTAGCGATCCGCTTAAAAATTCTGCAGCAAAAAGAATCAATATGTTTTTACGCTGGATGGTGCGTAACGACAACACAGGTGTCGATTTTGGCATTTGGAAAAGCATTTCACCATCGCAGCTTTCCTGCCCTTTAGATGTGCACAGTGGCAATGTGGCTCGAAAATTAAAATTACTTAATAGAAAACAAAACGACGGTAAAGCGTTAACAGAATTAGATGCATCATTACGGAAGTTTGACCCTAACGATCCTGTTAAATATGATTTTGCTCTTTTTGGTTTAGGTGTTTTTGAAGGCTTTTAAATACTATTTTAAAATGTCACATTTTTTTATCTTATTAATATTTATCTGGAAATTGTTGTACATTTACTCATAATTGTTAGACAAAAAGTTTAAATAAATCGATAATTTGATTAAACCAGCCCTCCCAATTGATGAAGAACAGCGTTTAGCAGCGGTGTATTCGTACAATTTACTGGATACTTTGCCTGAAAAAGATTTTGACAATATCACGCAATTAACTGCAAGTATATGTGATGTGCCAATATCTCTGGTGACTTTAATGGATGCCGATCGCAACTTTTTGAAATCACATTATGGTGTAAATTTTAGTGAAACCCCACGCGATATTTCTTTTTGTGGACATGCCATTTTGGATGAAAGTAATATTTTTATTATTGAAGATGCTAGAAAGGATCCTCGATTTAAAGACAATCCATTTGTTAAGGATATGCAAGCCGTATTTTATGCGGGCGTACGTTTGGTAAATGCTGATGGATATCCGCTAGGTACACTCTGCATATTCGACACAAAACCACGAACACTTTCTACTGCTCAGAAAAAAGCATTAGCAGCCTTGGCATATCAAGTTATTAATCTTTTTGAATCAAAAAAAAGAAATAGAATATTATTGGCTGTACAACAGGAATTAAAGGAACGCAACGAGGAACTTAAAAATTTCGCCGGGATTGTTTCCCATGATATGAAAATGCCTTTAGCAAATATGATTATTACTTCAGATATGCTTCGTTCAAAATATGGGCGCTTTTTAGATAAAGAAGGAAATGAATATTTAGATTATATAAAACAATCTTCTTTTACTTTAAGTGAATATATAACTGGGCTTTTAGAACATTATGAAAGCGACAATACCGCCTCACAGACTGTTGAGATTTTTGATAGCCACGACCTGCTGGAAGATATTATTGAATTGATGAACATCAATATTGATTGTGAAATAAACCTTCCCGATCAGAATATAGAAATGCATGCCAACAAAGCAGCATTAGAACAGATTTTCCTAAACTTAGTCGGTAATAGTTTAAAGTATAACGACAAAGAAAAAATTAAAATTGATATCGATTGTAGCGAAGAAAAAGGCTTCTATCATTTTAAAATCGCTGATAATGGTATGGGGATTCCAAAGGATAAAATGGAGCATGTTTTTAACCTTTTTACAACCTCGGGAACATTAGACCGAAATGGAAAAAAAGGAAATGGAATCGGTTTGTCTACCGTAAAAAAACTAATCAACAAACTCGATGGAGAAGTTGAGATTTCTTCAGAAGTAGGCAAAGGAACTACATTTCAGTTTTATATAAAAAAAGGGTAAACAATTACTATTACTCTACAATTACTTTTTTTCAATAAAAATGTACTAAAATTTGATTCATTTGGTTTTAAAGTTGGTGGTTACTATTTTTTAACCGCAGATTGCAAAAAAATTACATTTACGTTTACTGTCCAGAAATAGCTATTATTACGTTCCATTTTTTATCTTTGAAAAATATTTATAGGAATGCAGTTTAAACACCCAGAAATTCTTTACGCCCTTTTCCTGCTGCTCATCCCTATTTTTATTCATCTTTTTCAACTCCGGCGTTTCCAAAAAGTAGATTTTACCAATGTCGCTTTCCTAAAAAAAGTGATTATCCAGACTCGAAAGAGTTCCCAATTAAAAAAATGGCTCACCCTATTAATGCGTTTATTCGCGCTAGCGTGTATCATTTTTGCTTTTGCGCAACCTTTTACAGCTTCAAAAACAGCTTTAAATACTAAAAAAGAAACCGTTGTTTATATAGACAACTCTTTCAGTATGCAAGCCAAAGGTACTAAAGGCCCTATGTTGCAGCGGGTTTTGCAAGATTTATACGATAAAACTTCAAGTACTGAAAAATTAAGTTGGTTTACAAACAACGCTGAAAAGAAAAATGTTTCGGCACAAGATTTTAAAAATGAAGTGCTTTCCATTACATATACCCAAGAACAATTATCGCCAAGCCAAGTTTTATTGAAAGCCAATCAGCTGTTTTCAAAAGAAAAAGATGCTACAAAAAGGTTAATCTATTTATCTGATTTTCAACAGCAAGAAGCTTTTCCAAAAATCCCTAACGATTTACTTGTAGAAACAGTACAATTAAAACCTATAAAAGTTTCAAACATTGCAATAGATAGTGTCTCTATTGTGTCAAAAAAAGCTTCTACAACACAATTAAAAGTAAACTTTTCAAAATCTGGAGAGGTTAATACCGAAATCCCCATTTCGCTATTTAATAATAAAAAACTTGTTGCTAAAACTGCCGTAAATTTTTCAGAAAATACAAGCGGCACCATCACTTTTGATATAGATAACACGGAGGAGTTTATAGGAAAGTTGTCCTTAAACGAACCTAATTTACCTTATGACAATAGCTTGTTTTTTAGCATCAATAAGCCTGAAAAAATGAAAGTCTTGGCTATCAACGAAGCAGATGGTCGTTTTTTACAGCGTCTTTTTGAAAAAGAAGAATTTCAATTTACACAACAAACATTTAAAACACTAAACTACAATCAGATTCCAGAACAAAATTTTATTGTCCTTAATGAGCTAAAAGAAATTCCAGCCTCATTAATAACAGCTTTAAAATCTTTTAGCGATGAAGGCGGTAGCGTTTTTATTATTCCTGCTCAAGAAATAGATCTAAGTAGCTATAACAGTTTATTAGTAATAATGGGGCTTGGATCGCTTTCTGAGCCAACGATTCAAGAGAAAAAAATTACTAAAATCAATTTTTCTCATCCACTTTTTAAAGGTGTTTTTGAGCAAGAGGTAACAAATTTTCAATACCCGAAAGTAAATTCATTTTATTCAGTGCAAAGAAATGCAACACCTGCAATTAGTTTTGAAGACAATCAACCCTTTTTACTTCAAAAAAACAAAAGTTTCTTACTTACTGCCGCACTAAACACCGGAAACTCTAACTTTGTGAATTCGCCTTTGGTAGTTCCTACTATTTATAATATGGCGCTGCAAAGTTTAGCATTACCGCAATTGTATTATACAATTGGAGCACAAAACACCATTGCTATTCCTATAAAATTGGGACCTGATGAAATACTTACCATCAAGGATAGTACTTCGCAATTTATTCCGCTGCAACAAACAAAAGCAAATTATGTTTCCTTAACAACTATGGACTCCCCTAATCTATCTGGAAATTATCAAATAACGAAGGGAAATGAATTTCTTGAAAACATAAGTTTTAATTACAACCGAAACGAAAGTAAGCTGCACTATTTAAATTCAGAAGATTGGGAAGATGCGCAAGTGTATAAAAGCATAGACGATCTTTTTGAATCTATTGCAGAAGCCAATACCATCAATAGTTTTTGGAAATGGTTTGTTATTTTTGCATTGCTCTTTTTATTAATTGAAATGCTTATTTTAAAATTTCACAAATGAAGATATTACTGAAATCCGCCACCATTGTTGATGCTTCAAGCAAACACCATCTAAAGAAACGAGATGTTTTAATTGAAAATGGGAAAATTTCGAAGATTGCTGCAACCATTCCTTCATCAGAAAAGATAAAAGAGATTAAATTAAAAAACCTTCACATTTCTCAGGGTTGGTTTGACAGTAGCGTTTCCTTTGGTGAACCCGGTTTTGAAGAACGTGAAACCATTGAAAATGGATTAAAAACAGCTGCTCACAGTGGCTTTACGAGTGTAGCTGTAAACGCAAATAGTTTTCCAATTACAGACAGCAAAGGACATATTAAATTCATTAAAGCGAAAGCTGATGGCAATGCTGTAAACCTCTACCCTATTGGCGCGCTGACCGTTGGAAGTAAAAACACCGATTTAGCTGAATTATTTGATATGCAAAACGAAGGAGCTATATCATTTTACGATTATAAAAAACCGATTCAGAATGCTAATCTGCTGAAAATAGCCTTACAATACACCCAAAGTTTTAACGGTTTGGTACAATCCTTCCCTTTTGAAAAATCTGTAGCCACAAATGGAGTAGTTAACGAAGAAGCAAACAGCACACGATTGGGTTTAAAAGGAATTCCTGCACTTTCAGAAGAACTTCAAATAATACGAGATTTATATATTTTGGAATATACCGGCGGTAAACTTCATATTCCAACTATTTCAACAAAAAAATCTGTGGCGCTTATCCGTGACGCTAAGAAAAAAGGACTTAATATTACGTGTAGCGTTGCTATTTTCAACCTTGTGCTGACCGATAATGTTTTTGAAGGTTTTGATACAAATTATAAAATTCTTCCCCCCTTACGAACTCAAGAGGATGTAAAAGCATTGTTGAAAGGGCTAAAAGATGGAACTATAAACGGCGTTACCAGCGACCACAATCCAATTGATGTAGAAAATAAAAAAACTGAATTTGAGCATGCTCATTTTGGAAGTATTGGTCTGGAAAGCTGCTTTGGAGCTTTAAACAAGCTAGTGGGTTTTGAAGAATCGGTAAAAGCACTAACAGGGTTAAAAAATGCCTTTAATATTACTTCAGAAAAAATTGAAGAAGGCTCTACTGCCCAAATAACGCTTTTCAATCCTGATGAAAATTGGGAGTTTTCTGAAAAAGACATTGTATCTACTTCAAAAAACGCTGCCCTTTTAGGTACAAAACTTAAGGGAAAAGTGTACGGAATTATAGCAAACAACCAATTGGCATTAAATAAATAATGAAAAATTCTTCCCCAAGAAAATCTACCGCTTTAATAGCGTACACCCCATTTGTAGGCTTTTTGATAGCTTATTATATTAATAAGGATGAAAAGGAGCCTTTTACAACCTGGCATATAAAAAACATGTTTGGACTAACTATTTTATTTATTAGCTCGCTTATTGTGCAATCGCAAATAAGTTATATTGTTGGCGATATTTTATGGTTGCTTTGCTGTATTATATGGCTTTATTGTTGGGCAATGGCTTATTTCAGCAAAACGAAGGGGATTCCTTTTTTAAGTGAAAAATTCCAAGAATGGTTTACGTTTTTAGACTAAAGTATTGAGTATCTTTAACTGATTACAAAATACAAACCAAAATTTTAAACAAAATGGAAACAACAGACAATGGCAAATTAGTTGCTATCATCTCATATTTTAGTCTAATAGGCTGGATTATCGCCTTGATACTAAACAACGGAAACAAAACAGCATTAGGCTCTTTTCATATACGCCAAGCTTTAGGCATTATGTGTGTGGGTGTGCTTTTAACCATGCTAGCAAGCTTTGTTAGTATTCCACTTTTAAGCTGGATAGTTTGGGCTGGAGTTGTTGTACTTTGGATTTTAGGAATTATAAGCGCAATACAAGCTGAAATGAAGCCCGTTCCTGTATTGGGGGAGCAATTTCAAGAATGGTTTAAAGGACTTTAAATTTTAGAGAATTTTAACGAGACCTTTTATGCTGAAAATCGTTCAGTTTAAAAGGTCTTGTTTATTTTTGCAGACTATGGAAAAACAGACTTTGCTTTTAGAACATAATTACCGTCCAGCACACAATCCAACAGAAAATCCACCAGCTATAATTATGCTACATGGGTTTGGGAGTGATGAAAACGATTTGTTTTCTTTTGCAGCCGAATTGCCAAAAAAGTATGCAGTAATCTCACTAAAAGCTCCAATTAGGCTTGAACCCTACGGAAATGCTTGGTATAACATCTATTTTGATAATGATCAAGGCAAATTTAGTGATGATGAACAGGCAATTGCTTCAAGAGAACTGGTGTCTAAATGTATCGATGAAGTTATTGAAAAATATAAGGTAGCTAGCAACAACATTACACTTCTTGGGTTTAGTCAAGGTACAATTTTGAGTTTTTCAATAGCGCTTAGTTATCCTGAAAAAGTGAAAAATGTAATCGGCCTTAGTGGATATATAAATGAAGAAATATTAAAAGAAGGCTATTCTAACAACGATTTTAGTACGCTTAATATTTATACTTCTCACGGCAGTGTAGACCAAGTTATTCCAGTAGAATGGGCTAGAAAAACGAAACCTTTTCTTGATAATTTAAATATAAATTGCTCGTATTCAGAGTTTCCAGTTGGTCACGGTGTTGCCCCACAGAATTTTTTTGAACTAAAAGACTGGCTTGAAAAACACTAAAACAAAATACATTTAGCTTAAAAAGGCAAATTAGTTAGGATATAGAAATGAACTTATCGTTTTAAGCTCAAGCTTATTATTTTCAGTAAAATAATACTCCAAGATCATTTCTCCCCAATATTTTCCATCCGTAAATTCAGTAATAATCCATTTATGGTTTAAAAACTTCAACTTGTTTATTTTCATATCCCCTTCCATTCCTTCAAATGGCACTAATGGATTGTTTCCTTTCACAAAGTTGTATTCATAAATAGCATCAGAAACCATTGTTTCAACATCCTTAGCTTCATACCCCCTATTTTCTAAATACGTCATCGCATTATCGTTTCCTTGAAGTGTAAAATAATTTAAATCTGCAAGTGTAGTATGAAGCACTGCAATAGAATCACTTTCCTTTTGAACCGATTCTTGCAATCTTTCTATTTGATTTTCTTGCGCTTCAAAGATGCTCTTCTCGTTCATATATTGGTAAATTATAAAGAGTAAAGCGAAAAGAAACAGGTATAAAAATATTTTATTTCTCATAATTATATCGTTATTGTAAGTGTATCATAAGCCAAATGTACGTTTTTAGGAAGTCTTTTTTCTACTGCTTCATGAAACCCCATTACGTGGCTAATATGTGTAAAATAAGTTGTTTTAGGGCTAACTTTTTCAACAAAATCAAGTGCTTCAGAAATATTAAAATGCGAATAGTGCAATTTTTCGCGAAGGGCATTTATCACTAAAATTTTTGTGCCGCGTACTTTTTCAATTTCTTCTTCCGAAATTGTTTTTACATCTGTTAGATATGTAAAATCTTCTACTCGAAAACCTAAAACTGGAAGTTTATCGTGAAAAGCTTCAATAGGAATCACTTCTTTCCCCCCAATACTAAAAGGGGTGTTTTTATCAATTTCAATAGCTTCAATACTGGGGGCGCCAGGATATTTGTTTACAGTAGCAAAAATATACGCAAAACGCTCGCGAAGCGATTCAAAAACCCGCTTGTGCGCATAAAAAGGCATGTTTCCATGTTTAAAATTGAAGGGGCGAATATCGTCTAATCCTGCAGTATGGTCGCTGTGTTCATGGGTAAGCAGAATGCCGTCAACTTTTGATACATTTTCGCGTAACATCTGCTGGCGAAAATCGGGCCCACAATCAATTACAAAATTAAAACCATTCCAAGACAGTAAAACAGATACTCTTAAGCGTTTATCTTTAGGATCGGTGCTTTTACAGACCTCATGATCACTACCAATTACAGGGATTCCTTGAGAAGTTCCAGTGCCGAGAAAGGTAACGGTGAATGTTGATTTCATTCTTGCAAAAATACTGGTATTTTTTTTGTTTACCTATTGTATTTGCTACCTTTGTTACTAAGAAATTTATATAATTATTATGCCGGAAACCATATTAGGTGACAAGGAATTTGAAAATATTCCATCCATAAAAAGTAAGGCTTTACGAATCAACCTCAACGAAAACATTTACGGTACTTTTGCCGAAATTGGAGCTGGACAGGAAACTGTGCGTAATTTTTTTAGGGCTGGTGGTGCCTCAGGGACCATTGCAAAAACAATGTCTGCCTATGATAAAGACTTTAGCGATGCTATCTACGGCATTGAAGAAGACGGAAGGTATGTTACTGAAGCTAGGCTTATAAAAATGCTTTCGCATGAAATAAACTTGATTGAGGAACGTATAATTCGTAAAAAACACCCAAACAAACTTTTCTTTGCTTTTGCAAATACGGTAGCTACTATCGATTTTGCAAAACAGTATAAAGGCCATGGTTGGTTAGGTATTCGGTATCAAGTTGATCCAAAAGAACCGTATAATGAGATAACACTTCACGTTCGTTTTCATGAAAATGATGCGCAACTGCAACAAGTTACTTTGGGGATACTTGGAGTAAATTTAATTTATGGCGCATTTTATAAATACGATCAACCAAAAAAATTGCTTCGTTATTTGTATGACCACATCGATAAAGATAAAATTGAAATAGACACTGTAAATTTTTCTGGACCTCGTTTTCAAGGTGTCGACAACCGTTTAATGAGCCTTCAGCTTATTAAAAATGGAATGACGGATGCTGTTATGTTTGGTCCTGATGGCCATAATATACTTCCTGCACGAATTCTTTATAAGAAAAATATTCTTGCCCTTCGCGGAAGCTTTAGACCTGTAACCAAGGTAAATATTGACATGTTTGAACGTTCGTACGAAATGTTTCTCAATGAAAACAGAGTAGAAAAAGAACGTACTGAGGTTATTTTTGAAATTACCTTATCAAACCTTCGTGCAGAAGGAGAAATTGATGAAGAGGACTTTATGGATCGCGCAAAATTACTTTGCTCCCTTGGTCATACTGTAATGATTTCAAATTTTCAAGAATATTACAAACTGGTGGAATACTTTTCACGATATACAAAAATGCGAATGGGCTTAGCAATGGGCGTAAATAATCTCGTTGATGTTTTTGACGAAAAATATTACCGTCATTTAAGTGGTGGAATTCTTGAGGCTTTTGGAAAACTTTTCTTTAAAGATTTGAAGGTATATCTATACCCAATGAAAGACCCAGAAACTGGAGAATATACCAATAGTGAAAATCTTAAAGTTCATCCGCGTATGAAAGAGTTGTATAAATTCTTCAAATACAACGGCAAAGTGGTTGATATTGATGAATACAATCCAGCTATCATGGATATTTTTTCCAGAGAGGTACTTGCCAAAATTGAAAATGGTGAAGAAGGCTGGGAGGAAATGCTACCAGCTGGAGTATCTGAAATTATAAAAAGTAAACATCTATTTGGGTGTAAACCTAAAGAAACGAAAGTAGGCTAGTTAAGTATTTGAGCAGCGTGCTCTTTGGTTTTTACTTTATCGATTACACGATCTACAATTCCGTTTTCATTAATTATAAAGGTTTTTCTATGAATTCCATTGAACTCTCTGCCCATAAATTTTTTTGGCCCCCAAACGCCAAAAGCATTAATAACTTCTTTGTTTTCATCTGCCAATAAAGGGAACGGAAAACTATATTTTTCTTTAAAGTTTTTCTGTCTTTTTTCGCTATCAGCACTCACGCCCAGCAACTCATACCCTTGCTGCTGTAATTCTTCATAATTATCGCGTAGGTTACATGCTTCAGTTGTACAACCTGGTGTACTCGCTTTTGGATAGAAAAAAACAATCCATTTTTTCCCTTTAAAATCTTCTGAAGAAATACTATTTCCATCCTGATCGTTTGCTCTAAAAGATGGAGCCTTATCTCCTACCTGTAATGTTTTCATAATCCTTATTTTTGCATAAAAATACTTAAAAATGACCAAGCAAGAAAAGGTAGTTTTTGTAATTGATACTTTAAATGAAATTTATCCTCAAATTCCAATTCCATTAGATCATAAAGACCCATACACATTGCTTATTGCTGTGCTACTTTCTGCTCAAAGCACAGACGTAAGGGTAAATAAAATAACGCCTTTACTTTTTGAAGTTGCAGACAACCCCTACGATATGGTAAAACTTTCTGTAGAAGAAATTCGGGAAATCATAAAACCCGTTGGGCTATCACCTATGAAATCTAAAGGAATTCATGGGCTGTCAAAAATACTTATAGAAAAATACAATGGAATCGTACCTGCAGATTTTGAAGCTTTAGAATCATTTCCTGCCGTTGGCCATAAAACGGCAAGCGTGGTTATGAGTCAAGCATTTAATGTTCCAGCTTTCCCTGTAGATACGCACATTCATAGATTAATGTACCGTTGGGGATTTACAAATGGTAAAAACGTAGTACAAACAGAAAAAGATGCAAAACGTTTGTTTCCAAAAGATTTATGGAATAGGCTTCACCTTCAAATTATTTGGTATGGAAGGCAATATTCTCCAGCGCGAGGCTGGGATTTGGAAAAGGATATTATTACCAAAACTATTGGTAGAAAAACGATTATTAACGACTATTTAATGAAGAAAAAATGAATTTTAGACCGAAGGGTTTAAAAATAAAAAACCCTGAAACGTTAATTTCAGGGTCTTTCCAAAGTTTAGTTTAGAAGCGCTTCAAACTTCAATTTATTATAATCTATAACACTTAAAGCCATTGAGTAATCCAGAAGAAATTTTATAGTTTCCTCTTTTGGAACAAGTTTTTTATTCACGTCGTCCACACGTGATGTTTCAGAGTAAAATTTTTGCATAGAGTTTTGTTATTTCGAGGTTTATTTTCAAATAACGTCGCAAAAATTATTTTATTGTATTAGTTTGTTAATATAATATTATGTTTATCAATTACTTTACGCAAGTTAATAAGTGCATAGCGCATTCTGCCCAGTGCAGTATTGATACTAACCCCTGTTTGCTCACTAATTTCCTTAAAACTCATGTCTTTATAAATTCGCATCATTAAGACTTCTTTTTGGTCATCTGGCAGTTCTTGAATCAATCTTCTTACATCGTTTTCAACCTGCCCTTTTATCATTTGCTTTTCAATATTTAAGGCATTATCGCTCAACACTGAGAATATATTAAAATCAGTATTGTTTTCAAATTTGGGCATGCGGTTGTTTTTTCTGAAGTGATCTATCACCAAATTATGAGCGATACGCATAACCCAAGGTAGAAATTTTCCTTCCTCATTGTACGCACCTCTTTTTAAAGTTCGAATAACTTTAATGAAAGTGTCTTGAAAAATGTCTTCAGAGACATCTCTATCAAATACTTTGGAGTAAATAAAACTGTAGATTCGTTGCTTATGGCGTATAATAAGTTCACCAAGTGCAGATTCATCACCGTTAATATAGGCGTTTACTAGAAACGCATCAGAGCTATTGCTTTGCTTCATATCAATACTTTTTTAAAAAATAAACAACTAGAGACTAGGTTGCTTGATTAAAATGTTTATTTGTTAAAAGTAAAGATCAGCTATAGGCAATATTTTTTTTAAATGACGTTAAGAGCCGTAAATATAACAACAAAGAAATCACAAATGCAAAAAAAAGGTTAAATTTTTCTATAAATTAATAATAATAAGCCCAAATGTGCTTTGATGAAACTGATATAGTATCTTTGCAAAAGCTATTAGAAAGGAGAGAAAAAAATTGAATACGGAAACAGTAGATACCAAAAAAAGCATCCTCATTCAAGGAGCTAAACTTCATAATCTTAAAAATATTTCGGTTGCCATTCCTCGCAATAAATTGGTCGTTATTACCGGTCTTTCTGGGAGTGGAAAATCTAGCCTTGCTTTCGATACACTGTATGCAGAAGGCCAAAGACGCTATGTAGAAAGCCTTTCCAGCTATGCACGACAGTTTTTAGGAAGGCTAGATAAACCAAAAGTAGACTCCATAAAAGGTATTGCGCCAGCCATTGCAATAGAGCAAAAAGTAAATGCTACAAACCCCAGATCTACAGTAGGTACCGCTACGGAGTTATACGATTATTTGAAATTACTTTACGCCCGAATCGGAAAAACCATTTCACCAGTTTCTGGGAAAGAAGTAAAAAAAGATACCACAACTGATGTTATAAATTTCATAAAAAACTTTCCTGACGGCGAAAAACTCCTTCTCCTCGCTCCTATCCATTTGGAAGAAGGACGGACTATGGAAAACAAAATAAAGGCCTTGGCGCAACAAGGATATGCTAGAGTAAAAATTGATGGCGAAGTAGTACGAATAGATGAAATTAATAAGAAATCTCTTCCAAAGAAAATTGATTTGGTTGTAGATCGTATCATCACAAAAGATGAAGAAGATTTTTACAACCGCCTTGCCGATGCTATTGAAATAGCTTTTTTTGAAGGAAAAGGAGAATTGTATATTGAAACCCTTTCTTCAAAAACAATTACGGAATTCAACAACCGCTTTGAAGCAGATGGCATGTTGTTTATGGAGCCAAATGTGCATCTTTTTAGCTTTAATAATCCGTATGGAGCGTGCCCTGTTTGTGAAGGTTATGGCGATGTTATTGGTATTGATGAAGACTTAGTAATTCCAAATACAGCACTTTCCATTTATGAAAACGCTATATTTCCGTGGCGTGGAGATAGTATGAGTTGGTATAGAGATCAGCTTGTAAACAATGCTTATAAATTTGATTTCCCAATTCACAAACCTTGGTTTCAGCTTACCGATGTGCAAAAACAATTGGTTTGGGAAGGAAATAGTTATTTTGAGGGATTGAATTCATTCTTTTCGTTTTTAGAATCCAAAAGCTATAAAATTCAAAATCGCGTAATGCTTTCCCGCTATCGTGGAAAAACAAAATGTGCCACTTGCAAAGGGATACGACTTCGTCCTGAAGCTGCTTATGTAAAAATTAACGGCACCGCAATTCAAGAATTGGTAGCACTACCTTTAGATAAAGCGGCTATTTTCTTTAAAAACCTTGAACTTCCAGAATATGAAGCGAATGTTGCCAAACGCCTTTTGCTTGAAATTAACAACAGAATCAGGTTTTTAAGAGATGTTGGTTTGGGTTATTTAACACTCAACAGAAAATCAAATACCCTTTCTGGAGGAGAATCGCAGCGTATTAACCTTGCAACCTCACTAGGAAGCAGTCTTGTGGGCTCTATGTATATTTTAGACGAACCCAGTATTGGTCTTCACCCAAAGGACACAGAAAGGCTTATCGTGGTTTTAAAAGCATTGCGAGATTTAGGCAATACGGTAATTGTGGTTGAACACGATGAAGATATTATGAAAGCAGCCGATGAAATTATAGACATTGGCCCCGAAGCGGGAACTTTTGGTGGCGAAGTGGTGGCACAAGGAAATTATGCCGAAATATTGCGTTCTGAATCCCTTACCGCGAAATACTTAAATGGGGAAATGGAAATTGAAGTCCCAAAAAAGCGACGTACTTCAAAAAACAAAATTACCATATCTGGGGCGCGACAGAATAATCTTAAAAATATAAATGTAAGCTTTCCACTTAATGTTTTTACAGCAGTAACAGGTGTTTCTGGAAGTGGAAAGAGTACTTTAGTTAAAAAAATTCTTTATCCTGCACTGATGCGGGAAATTGGCGGTTATGGTGAAAAGCCTGGGCAGTTTTCAGAAATAAAAGGAGATTTTGGCACTATCAAAAGTATTGAGTTTATCGACCAAAATCCTATTGGTCGTTCCAGCCGAAGTAATCCTGTTACTTATATAAAGGCATACGATGATATTCGGAATTTGTATGCTTCACAGAAACTTTCAGACATTCGTGCCTACAAAGCGAAACATTTCAGTTTTAATGTAGATGGCGGTCGCTGTGAAACCTGCAAAGGCGAAGGTGAAGTAACCATAGAAATGCAGTTTATGGCCGATGTGCATTTGGTGTGCGATACTTGCAATGGCAAACGCTTTAAAAAAGAAGTACTTGAAGTTACTTTTCAAAATAAAAATATAGACGACATCCTAACAATGACCGTTGATGATGCCGTGGCTTTCTTTGGGGAGCACAAGCAAAATAAGATTGCTGCAAAATTGCAACCATTACAAGATGTTGGCCTTGGCTATGTACAACTGGGGCAAAGCTCATCTACCCTTTCAGGCGGTGAGGCACAGCGTATAAAGCTTGCTTCGTTTTTAGTAAAAGGGACTTCAAAAGAAAAAACCGTTTTTATATTTGACGAACCAACAACTGGGCTTCACTTTCACGATATTAAAAAATTGCTCGCTTCCTTTTATGCCTTGTTAGATAGAGGTCACACTGTTATTGTGGTAGAGCACAATTTAGATTTAATAAAGTGTGCAGATCATATTATTGATTTGGGCCCTGAAGGTGGTGAAAACGGTGGACAAGTAATTGCTGAAGGCACTCCAGAAGAAATAGCCAAGAACAAAGAATCTTTTACTGCCGAATATTTGAGAGAGAAAATTTAATTTTATTCTTTTTGGCACAGTAATTGAAAATACACTACCAGAAAACAGATTTTAGTTTTTTTTGGTTGGTTTTAAAAATCCGTTGTAAGTGATTAAACACTGCAGCGGATTTTTTGTTGGCATACTACTTCTTCGAATATAATTTTCAAAGGAAAACCCTTTTCCATTTGTAATAAAATAGAAATTAAATTTTTAGCCATTTAAGTTTTGAAGCTTGGGTTTTATTTGGGTTTTGGTAGTTATTTTTTAAACCTTAACACTGTTAATCAGCACTTTAAAATTATGGCACGGTCGTTGGTTATTTATAAGCGTACACAACTTACCAAAAAATTGTAAGGCAAGTACAAACCTTTAAAATTTGAAACTTATGAAAAACATAGCATTTATTTTCAGCATTCTCTTAATGGGATTTTCAGCAAATGCAACTTCCATTGAAAACGAAAACAACAACCGAAGAGGTTATGACGGTAACGCATACATCTTTGTTGAAGGCGACGTAGAATTCTCCATCTTTCCTGATGGTCAATTTGACTTTGTATATGTAGGACCGCAATCAGGTTCCCGTGTTGCAATCAGCTCTCCTAATGTAAACATAAGTTTCAATTCTGGGTACGATTATGAAGCCTATGTGCAATACGATGATTATGGCGCAGTAATACAAATAGAAAGTGTACCTATCTATTATGATGAATACGGGCGTATAGCGCAAGCAGGAAATGTTGATATTCAATATAATGATAGACGTATTGTTCGCGTGGGTGGGTTGCATGTAGTTTATAACCACTATGGGTATTTTTCACACGTAACTGGAGCAATAAACTTTTTCAACCCATATTATGTGTATCGTCCTTGGCATGTGTATTATGCAAGACCTATTTATAGCCACTGTGTAGTTTACGATACTCCTTATAGAAGATATTACAACCCTATTCGTTATAGCTATCACCAACATGTGGTTTACTATAAGAATAGAAATCGTACAGCGTATCATAACGGTAGAAGAGATTTCTACAGACCAGGAAGTCGTGTTTACGATAAAAATGGAAGGGTTTCAGTAAACAAAAATTACAACCCAAACCGTACAAACACCATGATTGCTTCAACAGGTCGTAACAATACTTCTGTTCGAACTAACAATACACGAAACACGGTAACTAGAAATAATAATACCGCTGCAACAAATGTTCGTAACTCGGTTAACACCCGAAATAACACAACAACTAGCGTGAAGAACACACGCAGTGAAAATGTAGTACGCACAAATACTAGAAACAATACTAACACCCGAACTGTTTCAACAGGAAGAAGTTCTCAGACACAGCAAGTACGAAGCACTCCTTCAAATCAAAGAAGCAGCTCTGCAACACGAAATACAACTCAATCTCCAAAAAGAGAAGTTACGAGCCGTAGTAGTACCGTAAAAAGGTCTAGTACACCTACACGAAGCAGTAGTAAAGTAAGTACAAGTTCCTCCCGAGCTAACTCTAGTAGTACGAGTAGCAGAACAAGAGGTTAAAAATAGTTTTTTGGTTGGTTGGTTAAACCTTCGTGATTCGCCTAGGCGAAGATCGGAGGTTTACCTTTTTAGGGTGTGTATTAAAGCAGCCATTTGTTTCGTTAATGCGCGACGGCTATACTTTTCAATCCCTTCAGAAGAAATAATCAACTCTCCCTTTTTGAAATTTTCATAATAGTGAAGAATTTCAGCCTTTAACTCATTATTATCCCAATAACTAAAAAACTTCCCAGAATTTGTTTCTGTAATAATCCCTTCAATATCACTTTCCTTTGGTCCCAAAGCAATAATTGGGCGTTTAGCAGCCAAATATTCAAAAAGCTTTCCCGGAATTATAGCGCGTGTTTCTGCACTATTTATTTCTACCAAAAGTAAAACTTGACTTTGCTTTTGAAGTTTTAATGCTTCGGAATGTGACACATATCCTAAAAAACTACAATTAGATAGTAACTGAAAATCTTCAAGACTTTTCTTTAATTCTTCACTAACAGCACCAGCAAATTTTAACTGTAAATCGTTTTTAAACAAAGGATTTTCGCTACATAGTTCCGACAATACTTTCCATAAAACCTCAGGGTTTCGTTCACTAAGCAACGAACCTATATGTGAAATTGAAAAGGTGGAATCCATCACAAAATCGAATGGCTCGCTAGCATCAAACCCGTTTGTAATCACCGCTATTGGAGTTTCTGAAATCATTTCAAACTCCTTTTTAGTGGTTGGGCTGGTTACTGTAATTAGGTCTGCCGTTTTTAAAACAGACGCTTCAAGCATTTTATGTTTGCGTTCCGAAGTTTTACTTAATCGGAGTGATTTGTGATAGTGAATCGTTGTCCATGGATCTCGAAAATCTGCAAGCCATTTTAAACCTAATTCTTTTTGAAGTTGCATCCCTATTAGGTGTAAACTGTGTGGCGGACCCGTTGTAATTACTACGTCTAATGGGTTGTCTATAATATATTTTGAAAGAAATTTAACTGAAGGTTTTACCCATCCAATACGTGCATCGGGAATAAAAAAGTTGCCGCGTACATAAAGCATTAATTTTTCAATTGCCGAGATTTCCTTTTTTGAAATAATCCCACTGCTAATCTGTTTTGTCTTCTTTTTTGAAAAAAGCTTCGCGAAACGATAGGGTTCTGAAATTGGTTGTTTTATAATTTGAATATCGAAAGGAATTTCAGATGAAAAATTTTCATCAACCAAAGGGTAATTAGGGTTTTCTGGTACGTAAACAATTGGTTCTATACCAAATTCCCTAAAATATTTTACAAATTTTAACCATCGCTGTACGCCTGGGCCACCCGCTGGAGGCCAATAATATGTGATGATTAGCGCTTTCTTCATTATTCTTTAACTTCTTTTTTCAAAAAAGCAAAATACAATCCGCTCAATAAAATAAGAAGAAAGATAATACTGCTCACTAAAGAAATGGTGCTTCCTGTTTCAATTACTTTGGGCTCAAATTTAAACTCAATCTTGTTGTTTCCAGAAGGAACAATCATCGCTCTTAACACATAATTAGCACGGAAATATTCCGCAGGTTTTCCATTTATATATGCGTTCCACCCTTGTGGGTAATACACTTCAGAAAAAACAACCAATTGTTCGGTTTTAGTGGCAGCTTCATATACCAAGTGATTCGGCTGATAGCTAAAAAGCTCAATAGTTGCGGTGCTATCGCGTGCTATGTTTTTATTTGGAATTTTTGAAAGAAACGCTGTATTAATTACAGCAGTTTTTTTTGTGTTTAAACTATCTAAAAGTTGTATTTCTTCGTCTGCATTTGAAGCAGGCTGTACATTTTCAACAAACCAAGCATCGCCATTGGCATACGGATTTCGTTGTGAAACTGCGCCCCCATTTTTAGATTGAGTGATGATGTAGCGCACATTCATCATATTTAGAATTCCGATGTCTCCTTTGCTTATGTAAAACTCAAACAAATCTTGCATTCTACCTGGTTTTGCAGCATGATACCCCCCCAAAGCGTTGTGATAATAACTTGCGCGACCACTGTTAAACGCGTTTGATGTAGCATCATAAACACGATAATGACCTTTGTCTTCTAAAATCTGGGCATCTGCACCGTTTTTCTGAAAAGGTTCTTCAATAACTCTTGCTTGCACAAAATCGTCTTCGTTTACATAACGTCTATTAACCCCAACTAAATCTATCAAAACCAAAACTGTAAGTGCAGCAATTGCAAACCCATTTTTAAGCTTACCTATCATATAAAGCCATAAAACGGCGGCGGTGAGTGCAACAAAAATCAACGAGCGAATGGCATCTGATGTAAAAAGTGCCATTCTATCTTCGCGTATTGCTTCCAAAAATGGCAAGCCCATTTCATCTCTAAAATAACTATCATACGGACTCGCAAAATCGAATAACGAAGCTTTAAAAAGAATAAAAATAAGTGTAAGCCCACCAACAATTCCAGTAGCCCAAAGCAAGGCTTTTTTCTTTTCTTCTTCTTTATCAAACTTATTAAAAAACTGATGTAAACCTACAATGGCAAGAATTGGGAGAATAAGTTCAATTATAACCTGTATGGATGAAACTGCTCTAAATTTATTGTACATCGGGAAGTAATCAATAAAAAACTCTGAAAGTCCGCTAAAATTTTTTCCCCATGATAAAAGCAGTGTTAAAACAAAAGTTGAAACCACCCACCATTTCAATCGTCCGCGAATTAAAAACAAGGCCAAAACCGAAAGAAATATAACAATTGCCCCAATATAGGCGGGAGCACCAACAAAAGTTTGGTCGCCCCAATACATCGGAATCTGGCTTAATACTTGATTTGCTTCTTGCGAAGAAGCTCCCATTCGCATTAAACTTTCTACAGTTTTTGAATCTTTCGGAAATTCTTCTGAAGAACTTCCTCCCATAAATCGCGGAATAAACAGGTTAAAACTTTCCAGTTTTCCGTAGCTATATTCCGTTATATAATCAAAATCTAATCCGGTGTTGTAATCTTTTGGCGTGCCATCTGCGTTGATAGTCAGCTCTGTTTTTCCTCGTGTGGAGAAATCTGCATATTCCTTGGTTGCTAAAATATTTGTGGCATTTAAGCCAACGGCAATTAAAACACCAACAGCCATGATGCCAACAGCTTTAAAGTAATGTGGCAAGAGTTTTTTCTTAAAAGCATCTATTAAATAAACGATGCCAATAATAAGGACTAAAAGCATCAAATAATACGTCATCTGGAAGTGATTTGCCACCAATTCCAACGCCATTGAGACTGTTAGTAATACGAATCCCCACAAATATTTTCTTTGAAATGTGAGAAATATACCACTTAATACAAAAGGCATATACGCTATTGCGTGCGCTTTTGCATTGTGCCCTACGCCTAAAATAATTATTAAATAGGTTGAAAAACCAAATGCTAATGCCCCGAGAAAAGCTAGTTTATAATCTACTTTTAATACTAAAAACAATATGTACATTCCAATAAAATAAAGAAATAGATAATCTGCTGGGCGTGGCAAAAACCGAATGGCTAAATCGAGTTGTTTTATGTAATTATTTGGGTATTTCGCACCCAACTGATAGGTTGGCATTCCTCCAAAAGCTGCGTCAGTCCAATATGTTTCTTCGCCTGTAGCTTTCCGGAAATCGTTTTGCTGTTTAGCCATTCCAGTATATTGCACAATATCACTTTGGAATATTTTTTTCCCTTGTAAAACTGGATTAAAATATGCCAGAGAAGCAATGATAAATAAAATAAAAACAATTAAATGAGGAAGAATTTTTTTGTAGCTGGGGTGCATAAATTGGACTTAAAATTATGAAGAGGGGAAATTATGAAAAATAATTTAGAAAACTTGGTAAACATGATTAAAGGAAAACCAAAGCCGTTTTACCTAAAGTATTCAAAATAAACCCTGTTTAAAAAGCAAGTAATTTTTATTAATCGACTTCTTCAAACTCCACGTATTCACCAACTTTTTTGCTCGTACGGGAATGGGCTGCAGGGTTTTTATCAATTGTTATACTTCCTTCTTTTTCGTGCGAAGTATTCATATTTGGGTTATTTCCGAAGAATTGCTCAAACTGCTGTCCTGCTTTTTTCGAAATATAGCGCATTAAATAAGGTGTAGCGAGCTTAATTAAAAATTTAAGCCCGAAATATACCAGAAGAACGATTAATATCGTTTTTAGGAATGTCATCATAATAGTCAAATTCTTTCCAAAAATAAGGATTGATGCAGAAAAAGACGAATATTGACTATTAAATTATTGGTAAAATCTTATATCTTTGAACTAAACCCAACATTTCATGAATAGCAAACTTCCTTTTTTATTTCTGTTCTTTTTTATACCGTTTTTAAATGCTTCGGCACAGTATACCGAAATGATAAACACCAACCGTCCAGGTGGCTCTCAAGGAGCATTTTCCGTTGGCACAAATGTACTTCAAATAGAGTCTGGAATTAACTACGGAAAGGAAAAACACACCCTGTTAGAAACTGAATCAGATGGGTTGGGGATTGACTACTCTGTGAGATACGGTTTTTGGAAAGAACGATTAGAAATTAGCCTTATGGGTGAGTTTCAATCAAACAAAGTTGTGGATAATCGCTCCTCTACAGCAAGAGAGTACAGCTTATCTAACTTTAAAAGTAATACCGTCGGAGCTAAATATTTAATTTATGATCCTTATAGAAAACGTGAACTAAAAGGCCCTAATCTGTATAGCTGGAAAGCGAATAATAGAATACAATGGGCAGATTTAATTCCTGCAATTTCAGTGTATGCAGGGGCAAATTTCGATTTTGCAGACAATCCATTTACACCTGAAGCAGACAGTAGTGTTAGCCCTAAATTTATTCTTGCTACACAAAATAATTTTATAGGCGGATGGGTTTTAGTTACAAATATAATTGTTGACCGTATAACAACCGATTTTCCAACGTATGGCTATATAGTTACATTAACGCATGCTACCAATCGCTATTTTTCAGTTTTTGTGGAAAATCAAGGATTGAAAAGTGATTTCTATTCAGACCAACTTCTTCGTGGGGGCGCCGCAGCATTACTCAATGAAAATTTTCAAGTAGATCTTTCTTTAACGGTTAATTTTAAGGATACCCCTTCAAAATTTTATGGACGCGTAGGTGTTGCATACCGTTTTGACATGCATAATAAAGACGAATACTTGGAGGATGAGGCTACAAAAGAGCAAAAAGATAAAAAGGAAAAAGTAAAAGATGAAGACAAAAAACAAGACCGGTTGGACGAACTGGAAATAGAAGATAATGGCGAACAATAGCATTTTGAATATGATTACTATAAAACAGATTTCCTCAAAAAGTGATCTTAAAAAGTTTATCACTTTTCCTTTTAAATTATATAAAAACAGTGAATATTGGGTTCCTTCATTGACTAAAGATGAAATGGAAACACTGGACACCAAAAAAAATCCAGTATTTAAAAATGCTGAAGCATGGTATTATTTAGCTTATAAAAAGGATGAAATAGTTGGACGTATCGCCGTAATTATTAATCATCTGGAAATAAATGAACAAGGAAAAAAGAAAGTTCGTTTTGGTTGGTTGGACATGGTTGACGATATTGAAGTAACCAAAGCCTTATTAGAAAAAGCTTATGAAAAAGGGCGTGAACACAACTTAGAATACGCCGAAGGTCCTGTAGGCTACAGTAATATGGAAAAAGCTGGCGTACTAACAATGGGCTTTGAAGAAATGAATACTATGATTACTTGGTATCATTATCCTTACTACGCACAACATTTAGAGCAATTAGGCTACGAAAAACAAGCTACTTGGGTTGAATATAGACTTAAAATACCAGATTCTATTTTTGAAAAAGTGGCGAAGTTTTCAAAAATTGTACGAGATCGCTATAAACTTTCTGTAATTCGTTTTAAGGATAAAAAAGAAATTCTACCCTATGTAGATGCAATGTTTGGTTTGTTAAACAAGACTTATAATACACTACAAACGTTTGTTCCTATTCAGCAATACCAAATTGATTATTACAAAGAAAAATATTTTAGCTTTATACACCCAGATTATATTTGTTGTATAAAAGACGAAACTGGAAAGTTGATTGCGTTTTCCATTGTAATGCCTTCATTTTCGAAAGCCTTAAAGAAAGCAAACGGAAAGCTTTTTCCTTTTGGATGGACACATATCTTAAAAGCACAGAAAAAGAACGACACAGCCGCTTTTTATTTAATAGGAATAGATCCAGAATACCAAGGAAAAGGGGTTACAGCAATTATTTTTGAAGAAATGCAAAACCTGTTTAACGCAAAAGGTATTCACACAGTGGAAACCAATCCAGAGTTAAAGGAAAATACTGCAGTGCAATTGCTTTGGAAAGATTACAATCCGGTGCAACATAAAGAACGGAGTACATTTAAGAAAGATATTTAAATAAAAAAACCACCTAAAAAGGTGGTTTTTTTATTTAGTAAGTAAGCTGTAAGCTAAACACTTATTCTCCCATCGCTGCCGAAACAGCGGCTGAAAGACGCTTGTAAGTCCCGTTTTCTAAGCGCTCCCGGATTGCGGAAAAAGCTTCTAATGTTTCTTCTATATCTTGCATCGTATGCGTAGCCGTTGGTATCATTCTTAAAAGTATCAATCCCTTAGGAATTACTGGATACACAACTATAGAACAGAAGATTCCGTGGTTTTCACGTAAATCTTTCACCAAAGCCATTGCTTCTGGAATACTTCCTTTTAAATATACTGGAGTTACGCAGCTTTGAGTTGTTCCTATATCAAAACCTCTCTTTTTAAGCCCGCCCTGAAGTGCATTTACATTTTCCCAAAGCTTGTTTTTAAGTTCTGGCATGCTTCTAAGCATATCTAAACGCTTTAAAGCTCCTTCAACCAAAACCATTTGCAATGACTTTGCAAACATTTGCGATCGTAGGTTGTATTTAAGGTAATTTATTATTTCTTCATCCGCTGCAATAAAAGCGCCTGTACTTGCCATAGATTTTGCGAAAGTCGCAAAATAAATATCTATTCCGTCTTGTACCCCTTGCTCCTCACCTGCGCCAGCACCTGTTTTACCAAGTGTTCCAAAACCGTGTGCATCATCAACAAAGAAACGGAAGTTATATTTTTGTTTAAGTGCTATAATTTCTTTCAATCTTCCTTGCTCGCCACGCATTCCAAAAACTCCTTCCGAAATAAGTAAAATTCCACCACCTGTTTTCTCAGCAACTTTTGTGGCACGTTGCAAGTTTTTTTCGATACTTTCCATATCGTTGTGCTTATACGTAAAGCGTTGCCCTAAATGAAGACGAACCCCATCAATAATACAAGCATGAGCATCTACATCATACACAATAACATCGTCTTTTGAAACAAGGGCGTCTATGGTAGAAACCATTCCCTGATATCCAAAGTTTAACAAATATGCAGCCTCTTTACTTACGAATTCAGCAAGTTCTCTTTGAAGTTGTTCGTGAAGATCTGTGTGCCCACTCATCATTCTCGCACCCATTGGGTATGCAGAGCCCCATTTTACACCTGCTTCAGCATCTACCTTCCTAACTTCTGGATGGTTTGCTAGACCTAAATAATCATTGATACTCCAAGTTATTACTTCCTTGCCTTTAAATTTCATTCTATTGGAAATTGGACCTTCCAATTTTGGGAATACAAAATAGCCTTCCGCTTGTTCCGCCCATTTTCCTAACGGACCTTTATCTTTATAGATTTTATCAAATAAATCTTTCATCAACGTTTATTGTTAAAATTTTGGACAAAATTAATTAAATTATAATTAGATTTTGGATTTTGGACATTAGATTTTAAAATGCTGCAATCTTATTAAGAAAAAATCCCGAAAGCATATTGCTATCGGGATTTTTTTAATGGTGTGATCACTATTTTATTTTATGTACTCTATCTGATGTATTTCAGCAGTTTCAGAATCAAAGAAACCTTGCTGGTTCATCCATTCATCATTATAAATTTTACTCATATATCTAGAACCGTGGTCTGGAAAGATAACAACAATATTGCTTTTTTCACCAAATTCACCTTCTTCTTCCAGTTGTTTTAAACCTTGCATAGCCGCACCACTAGTATACCCAACAAATAAACCTTCAGTTTTAGCAAGCTCACGAGCAGTGTGTGCACTACTTTCATCGGTTACTTTTTCAAACTTGTCTATTATATTAAAATCTGTTGCCGTTGGAATCAAATTTTTCCCCAAACCTTCAATTCGGTACGGATAAATTTCATTAGCGTCAAATTCTTTTGTTTGGTGATATTTCTGAAGTACAGAACCATACGCATCGATTCCTATAACTTTAATGGTTGGATTTTGCTCTTTTAAAAATCGAGCTGTCCCAGAAATTGTTCCTCCAGTTCCGCTACAGGCAACCAAATGTGTGATTTTTCCTGCGGTTTGTTCCCAAATTTCAGGACCAGTAGTCTGATAATGGGCATCAATATTCAATTCATTAAAATATTGATTGATATATACAGAACCTTTAATTTCGCTATGAAGTCTTTTTGCTACTTCATAATACGAGCGTGGATCGTCGGCGCTAACATGTGCTGGGCATACATATACTTTGGCGCCCATTGTTTTTAGCATGTCTATTTTATCGGCAGATGATTTTGAACTTACTGCCAAAATGCAATCGTATCCTTTTATGATACTAACCATAGCTATACTAAAACCCGTATTACCACTTGTAGTTTCAATAATAGTATCGCCAGGCTTCAATATTCCTTTTCGTTCAGCTTCTTCAATTATATAAAGAGCAATACGGTCTTTGGTAGAATGACCTGGATTGAACGCTTCAACCTTTGCGAAATAATTACCCTTCATTTTCTGGGTAATTTTGTTAAGCTTTATCAACGGTGTGTTACCTATAAGTTCTAACACGTTATTGTGGGCTTTTATTTCTTCTTTCATAAAGAGGGAGTTCGTTTTAAAATGCCTTCAGTTTTAAACTGAAAATTTTAACCGCACAAAGGTAAGGAAATATTTTTATTACTCCTTAATTCCTTCTAAATCCAACAAAAAGGCATAATCCATAGCCACTTCCTTTAATGCCTCAAAACGCCCGGAAGCCCCGCCATGGCCAGCATCCATGTTTGTTTGCATTAAAAGAATATTTGTGTCGGTTTTTAATTCGCGAAGCTTTGCAACCCATTTTGCGGGTTCCCAGTATTGCACCTGACTGTCGTGTAAGCCTGTTGTAACAAGCATATTCGGGTAGTTTTTACTTTCTACATTATCGTATGGTGAATAACTTTTAATATAATTATAATATACAACATCATTTGGATTTCCCCATTCGTCATATTCACCAGTAGTTAATGGGATTGAATCGTCTAACATTGTAGTTACAACATCGACAAAGGGCACCGACGCAATAATACCATTATACAGCTGGGGCGCCATGTTTGCTATTGCTCCCATTAAAAGACCACCCGCAGAACCGCCAGAAGCATAAAGATGCTCTGAGGAGGTATAACCTTGTTCTATTAGATATTTTGAAGCATCTATAAAATCAGTAAATGTATTTTTCTTTTTAAGAAGTTTTCCATCCTCATACCATTGTCTGCCCATATATTCTCCACCACGAACATGCGCAATTGCAAAAATAAACCCGCGATCTAAAAGACTTAATCGTACCGTTGAAAAATATGGATCTATAGTTGCTCCATAAGAACCATATCCATAAATAAGCAACGGGTTTTTACCGTTTTTTTGTATTCCTTTTTTATAAATAACCGACATAGGTATTTTAGTACCATCAGCAGCTGTTGCCCATAAACGTTCCGTTTCGTAATTATCCTTATCAAATTTCCCACCTAACACCTCTGTTTCTTTAAGCACGGTTTTGGCTTGAGTTTCCATATTAAAATCAACAACTGAAGCCGGTGTATTTAATGAGTTATAACCATACCGAAGTGTTTTTGTATCGAACTCAGGGTTTTGGGTTGTAAAAGCAGTATAGGTTTCGTTATCAAAAGGAAGGTAATAATCTTCTTTATTGTCCCATTTTTTTATTCTGATTTGTGAAAGTCCGTTGCTTCTTTCACTTACCACTAAGAAATCTTTAAAAATATCAATATCTTCAAGTAACACATCGTCTCGGTGTGCAATCATATCTACCCAATTTTCTTTGGAAGTTTCCCCTTCCGAAGTTTTCATTAGCTTAAAATTGAGCGCTTTGTCTTTATTTGTCAATACATACCAATCATTTCCAAAGTGGGAGATACTATACTCCAATCCTCTTTCGCGAGTTTGAAATACTTTAAACTCAGCTGTTGGGTTATTAGCTTCTAGTACACGATATTCTGATGTAAGTGTGCTATATGAACCAATTACAAGGTATTTTCGCGATTTAGTTTTATACACGTAGGTTCCAAAGGTTTCGTCTTCCTCAGTATAAACAAGTTCATCAGTAATGGGGTCGGTACCCAAAGTATGACGGTAAATTCTATCGGCGCGAAGTGTTTTTTCGTCTTTTCGGGTATAAAAAAGTGTTTTATTATCACTTCCCCAGGTAGCTCCTCCCGTTGTTAGCGGAATTCGTTCAGGATATATCTCCCCTGTTTTAAGATTTTTTATATAAATATCATATTTTCTTCTACTTAAAGTATCTACCCCAAAAGATATCAAATTGTTGTCTTCAGAAACATTTAATCCTGAAAGGTTGTAATATGAATAGTCTTTTGCCATTTCATTTACATCAAAAAGAATTTCTTCTTCTGCTTCCAATGATCCTTTTTTGCGGGTATAAATTGGGTAATCTTTCCCAGTTTCATAACGAGTAATATAATAATAGCCGTTCAATTTGTAGGGAACAGAAGCATCATCTTCTTTTATGCGCGATTTCATTTCTTCAAAAAGGGCTGCTTTAAACTTTTCCGTATGCGCAGTCATTTTGTCGTAATACGCATTCTCTTCGTTTAAATAATCAATCACTTTTTTATCTTCAGGATTGTTAAGCCAGTAATAATTATCGATTCGAACATCGCCATGAGCTTTTAATTCTTTATAAATTTTTTCGGCTTTCGGAAGGTTTATTTTCATAGTATTTTTTGAAGTGTCCTGCGCATTTATTGAAGCGGCAAAAGTAAAACAAGCAATTGAAAGGAGGATAATTTTTTTCATAAAGAAGAATTGATTAGTTGCGCTGCAAATTAGTAAATTTGCCGGAAACTAAAATAAAAAAAATATGTTTGGAGATTTAATGGGAATGATGGGGAAATTAAAGGAAACCCAAGAGAAAGTAGCAGCCACAAAAAAAAGGCTAGACACTGTTTTAATTGATGAAGCTAGCAACGATGGACTTCTAAAAGTTACGCTTACTGCAAACCGAGAAATAAAGATTATTACTATTGCCGACAGCTTATTAGAAGACAAAGAACAATTGGAAGATTATTTGGTTCTAACGCTAAATAAAGCCATTGAAAAAGCTTCCAATATTCACGAAACCGAAGTTGCAGCAGTTGCAAAAGAAGGAATGCCAAACATTCCAGGAATGGATATGTTTAAGTAAATTTATTTTAGAAATTTATTAATAAACTTAAAATGGTTTTGGGTATCGCGTAAAGGGCTATACCCTTCCATTTCTCCCTTTTCTCTTCCTTTATTATCTAAAAATAGTAGTTTCGGGAAAACCTTTTTTGTATTGTATTTAGCAACCAACTCTTTGTTATAAGCCATTTGCTCTTCAGAAATAAGATCGATACGACGTGGATAATCTACAAGCACTAAGACCATATTAGCTGCTTTTTCAGTAAACTTAGGGTTCTCAAAAAAATCTTCTTTTAACATCTTGCAGGGAGCACACCAATCACTTCCTGTAAAATATAGTAAAATTGGTTTGTTGGAATCTTTAGCTATTTTCCGTGCCTCTTCTAAATTTGTCAACCAATTTAAATCACTAGTTTCCTGTGCAAAAGAAAAAAATGAAAACATAAGAAAGAAACAGAGATGGTAAGGCTTCATAAGTATAAGATTGTATATTTTTTAAATAGCATAATTAATGCCAAAGGTGTTATAAAAAAATAGAACCCCCAAAATGTATGGGGATTCTATCCATTTTAGTCCACTAAAATTTAATTAATTAGCCTAAATTCAGTTCTTCTATTCACTGCGTGCTCACGTTCCGTACAAGAAACCCCGTCGGCACATCTGTTTTTTAATCTATTTTCACCATAGCCATTAGCCACAAGTAAGCTTGAATTGATGCCATTTGATTGTAAATAAACGACAACGGCTTGAGCTCTTCTTTCAGATAAATCTTGATTTGATGCACTAGTACCTCTAGCGTCTGTATGCGAAGCTATTTCAAGTTTTACACCAGGGTTTTGAGCAAGTACAGGCATTAAGCGAGTGTCTATCAAAGATTTTGCTGCCGCAGTTAATGTAGCACTTCCTAGATTCCAATTTATTGGTAATGCTTGATACTCTACCAAGGCGCACTCTACTTCTCTCCAGCTTGTTAAGCCCCCCTTGTCTTTTAATACTTCTTTTGAAACCGTTTTGTATTCAGCAGCAACAAGTTCTTCAACTACTTGCGCGTCTTTCACCATAACAGTTTTAGTAATGGTTTCATAAACAGCAGGAATACGAACCTCTTCAACTCGTGCAGCCTCAATTACCACCTTTTTTGTATAGGAAGCATCTTTAGCTTCAATCGGACTTTTATTTGTTGATGCATCATTCGCTAAACGGACTACTGGCACCGTAGTGTATTCTGCTGGATACCCTTTATAACACCAATAACGGCAATCGTCTGGATTTGAAGATGCACAGTCTGGTGCCGGCGAGCCAAGCTCCCATTGTGCAAAAGCTGGTTTTATTTCAATTGTTTCCGCATCGTTAGAAAAAGTTGCGGGATTCACACTTAAAGTTGAAGCCCCTTGTTTTTTTACATAGGTTACCGTTTCAGTGCCCCATTTTTCAGGAATTACAATAAGTTTTTTACCTTCCTCTTTTACTAAAACACGTTCCGTTACTGTCTCATATTGTGCTGGAATTGTCTTTAATTTTTTGTAGGCCGGCTTTGTCATAACCTGCACTGTTTCGTTTACATAAACAGCTGGAGTGGTACAGCGCACATAACACTTCCCGGGTTCTGGGTTTGCGGGTAAATCTTGTGCGTAAGTTAGGCTTGCAGTTGAAATAAAAAACAAGCTAATACATAATTTTAATTTCATATAAATAGTGTTAAATAATAATTAATAATGTGTTATAACCACTTATAAGACCCCAGAAACACTAACAAGTCACTTATTTAACTGATTATATATCACTTTTAAAAAAATAGTTTCGAATCCTTTTTAATGAGAATCATTTTTCCGATATTTAAGCATTAATGATTAAAAACTTAAAACAATAAACCTATGTTTGAACTTAAAAAAAGCGGTGATAAGTATCACTTTGTGTTAAAAGCTAGTAATGGTCAGGTAATCCTTTCAAGCCAGATGTATGCTACAAAAGCTTCAGCTATGAATGGTATTGAGTCTGTTCAGAAAAACTGTGGTAAAGACGATAGTTTTGAATTAAAAACCGCCAAAAACGGAAAAATTCATTTCAATATTAAAGCCAGTAACGGACAAATTATTGGTAGCAGCCAAATGTATGCTGCTGAAAGTGGTGCTAAAAACGGTATTGAATCTGTTCGTAAAAATGCGCCAGGGGCTTCTGTAAAAGAAGTTGAATAAATTACACTATTTTATTTTCTATTAAAGTCCTCGGGATTCCGGGGATTTTTTTTTATCTTATTAATCATTTATAATTCAACCATATTAATTTAATGAGCATACTAAACAACTGGCGTATTATAGTGCTTCTCTGCCTTACATTAGGTCCTGCACCTTTCTTTCCTGAACCACATATTTCAGGGAAAATTAATTGGATAATAGGCGGAGCTAATGGCATGAAAGCCGCAGATTGGTTTGATGTACTACTTCATGGTTTTCCATTTATTTTACTGGGTAGATTACTAATTATAAAATTAAATCTTTTTAAAAAAAACTGATTTCTATAAAAAGGAGTTTGATACCAATTAAGCATTGTGAAACACACCCGATTTCGCTATTTTTGTAGCTCTAAAATTTAAACTAATGCAAACAGACCCAAAGACCAACGGCGAAATTCACTTTGATGATTTTAAGGAAACTGTCCTAAATGATTATAAAATAGCTGTAACCAGCCGTGAATGTAGTTTGTTAGGTCGCCGTGAAGTACTTACCGGAAAAGCAAAATTCGGAATTTTTGGTGATGGAAAAGAGGTGCCACAGCTTGCCTGGGCCAAAGCTTTTAAGAATGGTGATTGGAGAAGCGGATACTACAGAGACCAAACATTTATGATGGCAATTGGCAAACTTACTATTGAACAGTTTTTTGCTGGCCTATATGCCCATACAGATATAAAAGCAGACCCAATGAGTGCCGGAAGGCAAATGGGAGGCCATTTTGCCACCCACAGTCTAAACGAAGATGGAAGCTGGAAAAATCTTACTGCACAAAAAAATAGTAGCGCAGATATATCACCTACCGCTGGCCAAATGCCTCGTTTATTGGGATTGGCACAAGCTTCAAAAATATTTAGAAACGTAAAAGGGATTGAAAATAAAACCAATTTCTCTATCAATGGCAATGAAGTTGCTTGGGGAACCATCGGGAACGCGAGTACCAGTGAAGGGCTTTTTTGGGAGACTATAAATGCCGCTGGAGTATTGCAAGTACCAATGGTGATGAGCGTTTGGGATGATGAATACGGAATTTCTGTTCACGCAAAATACCAAACTACTAAAGAAAATATTTCAGAAGTACTTAAAGGATTTCAACGTACAGAAGATGAAAATGGATATGAAATTATCCGTGTAAAAGGTTGGGATTATCCAGATCTTGTTGAAGCTTATAGCCGTGCTTCACAAATAGCGCGAGAAGAACACGTACCTGTTTTAATTCACGTGCAACAATTAACACAACCACAAGGTCATAGTACCAGTGGTTCGCACGAACGTTACAAAAGTAAAGATCGCTTAGAATGGGAAGCAAGTTATGACTGTAACGTAAAAATGCGTGAATGGATTATTGCTAGCGATATTGCTTCAGAAGAAACACTTGTCGAAATAGAAAAAGCTATTAAAAAACAAGTTCGTGATGGAAAAAAAGCAGCTTGGGAAGCCTTTCTTGCGCCACAGAAAAAAGAACAAGAAGAAGCCGTTTTACTTTTAGGAAATCTAGCCGAGAATAGTTCAAATAAAAATTTTATTGAAAAATTAAAAAATGAACTTGCATCCGAAAAAGAACCTTTGCGAAGAAATATTGCTGCCTCAGCACGAAAAGCTTTACGTTATGTAGTAGGTGAAGAATCCTCAGAAAAGAAACAATTGCAAGATTGGTTGACTAATTATTTTGATACGATTCAACCAAAATATAGCTCCCACCTTTATTCCGAAGCAAACGAAAATGCAAAAACCATTCAGGAAGTTCTTCCTTCATACACCGATGATGCAGAAGAAGTTGATGGCCGTGTAATTATTCGAGACAATTTTGATGCAATTTTCAGCAAGTATCCAGAAGCTTTAATTTTTGGAGAAGATGCAGGAGAAATTGGCGATGTAAATCAAGGTTTGGAAGGCATGCAAGAAAAGTACGGGAAGCTAAGAGTTGCCGATGCAGGAATTCGTGAAGCCACTATTTTAGGGCAAGGAATTGGGATGGCCATGCGTGGTTTACGCCCTATAGCAGAAATACAATACCTTGATTATATTTTGTATTGCCTTCAGATAATGAGTGACGATTTGGTGACGGTGCGTTACCGTACTAACGGTACACAAAAAGCGCCATTGATTGTTCGTACACGTGGCCATAGACTGGAAGGTATTTGGCATAGTGGCTCACAGATGGGTGGTTTAATTCACCTTTTGCGAGGTATGTATTTACTTGTTCCAAGAAATATGACCAAAGCTGCTGGTTTTTACAATACATTACTGGAAACCGATGAACCTGCACTAGTTGTGGAATGTTTAAATGGATACCGTTTAAAGGAAAAAATGCCAAACAACCTAGGTGCGCTAAAAACTCCAATTGGGGTTGTAGAAACTATAAAAGAAGGAACAGACATTACCTTGGTTTCCTACGGAAGTACGATTCGTATTGTGGAAGAAGCTGCAAAAGAGCTACAACAAGCCGGTATTAATGCCGAAATTATCGATGTACAATCCCTTCTTCCTTTAGACTTAAACCATGATATCGTTAAAAGTGTAGCTAAAACCAATAGACTTTTAGTTATTGACGAAGACGTTCCGGGTGGGGCTTCTGCTTATATACTTCAAAATATTGTAGATGTTCAAGGCGGTTACAAACATCTTGACAGCAAACCACAAACACTTGCAGCCAAAGAACACCGACCTGCTTATGGTACAGATGGCGATTACTTTAGCAAGCCAAGTGTAGAAGACGTGTATGAAAAAGTATATGAAATTATGCACGAAGCAAATCCTTCGGAATTTCCGAAACTTAGATAAATTGGATTTGTATTTCAGTTAATCTAAATTTATATTTTATTTAAAAAATAGTAGGAAACTTTAAATTATTTATATTAAATTAGCAATTCATTAAAAAGAAAACAAGTTTATGTCATTTTTTAGCCTTAATAACAATAACCAGCTACCGTAACAAAAACTTGTCGCGATATATGGCCTGTCAAGTTTTTCTTGGCAGGCTTTTTTTTGGCTTTAACTGAACTGATTATTCAGTGTAGTCGAACATTTAAAAAAAACGAAATTTTATAAAAATAACAAACCTAAATTATAAAAACATGTGTGGAATTGTATGTGCTTTCAAACTCAAAGAACCTGTAGAAGACCTCAGGGTTCAAGTATTAACAATGGCTAAAAACATCCGTCATCGCGGGCCCGATTGGAGCGGAATATTTAGTAATGAAAATGCAATAATGGCACACGAACGTCTTGCTATTGTAGACCCTACATCTGGAAAACAACCGCTTTTAAGCAGTGATGGCAACTTGGTTCTAGCCGCCAACGGTGAGATATACAACCATATGGAACTTCGGAAGCAGTTAAAACATTATAATTTTCAAACTAAAAGTGATTGCGAAGTAATTTTACCTTTATATAAAGAAAAAGGAGCTGATTTTTTAGATGACATGAACGGCATCTTTGGCTTTGCGTTGTATGATGTTGAAAACGACACATATTTTGTGGCGCGCGACCATATGGGAATCATTCCATTATACATTGGTTGGGACCAACACGGTACTTTTTATGTAGCATCTGAATTAAAAGCATTGGAAGGCGTTTGCACCAAAATTGAGCTCTTTCCTCCTGGACATTATTTAGACAGCCGTGAAGGTGAATTGAAACGTTGGTACACACGCGATTGGATGGATTATGAAAATGTAAAAAACAATGCTACTGAAATCGCTGAACTTCGCAAAGCATTAGAAGCCGCAGTACATCGCCAACTTATGAGCGACGTGCCTTACGGGGTATTACTTTCTGGCGGCCTCGATAGCAGCATCACTTCAGCAATTGCAAAAAAATATGCCGAAAAACGTATTGAAAGCGAAGATACCGAAGGCGCTTGGTGGCCGCAATTACACAGCTTTGCCATTGGACTGGAAGGCAGTCCTGATCTAGCAGCTGCAAAAAAAGTGGCAGCCCACTTAAAGACTGTTCACCATGAAATAAAATTCACTATACAAGAAGGCATAGACGCCATTCGAGATGTAATTTATCATTTAGAAACCTACGATATTACTACAATTCGTGCTAGTACACCAATGTATTTAATGGCGCGTGCTATTAAAGCAATGGGAATAAAAATGGTGCTTAGCGGCGAAGGTTCTGATGAAATTTTTGGTGGCTATCTTTACTTTCACAAAGCACCCAATGCAGAAGAACTCCATAAAGAAACAGTACGCAAGCTAGATAAACTACATATGTATGATTGCCTACGTGCCAACAAATCGCTTGCTAGTTGGGGTATTGAAGGGCGCGTTCCCTTCTTAGACAAAGAGTTTATGGATGTTGCTATGCGCATCAACCCACAAGATAAAATGATTAATGGCGAGCGAATGGAAAAATGGATTTTACGAAAAGCTTTTGAAGACATGCTTCCCGAAAGCGTATGCTGGCGCCAAAAAGAACAATTTAGTGACGGCGTGGGTTATAGCTGGATAGATACTTTAAAAGAAATGGTAAATGAAAAAGTAACTGATGAGCAGTTAGCAAATGCCAAGTATAAATTTCCATTGCAAACTCCTACCAGCAAGGAAGAGTTTTATTATCGAAGTATTTTCGCTGAACATTTTCCTAGTGATACTGCTGCACTTTGCGTGCCTTCAGTTCCTTCGGTGGCGTGTAGTAGCCCAATTGCATTGGAATGGGATGCAAGTTTTAAAAACATGAATGATCCCAGTGGGCGGGCAGTACAACAGGTACATACAGATGCCTATGAGAAATAAGCGGTATTTTAAAGAGTTATTTTAAAAGTGCAATTAGTTTTCTAAAATAGTTTCTTGGAAAAACCACTTTAAATCAATAGTAAATTATTTCAGAAGACATCAAAAAAATTAATTTCATTGATGTCTTCTGTATTAAAACCCAACAAGAACACTCAAAACAAATAAAGCAACACTAAACAGTATAGATAGAAATGTAATTATGATATTCCTGTGTTTTATATGTTTAGACCATTTTTCATAGAATTCAAAATGTTTTAAATAGATATTCTTTCTAAAGACATGGAAGTAACAAATTAAATATGCTGGTATCATTAATAAAAAAAAGTGAAAGCTATTGATTTCATACGCTAATTGGAAAGTTTTTTTAACTAAGAAAAATGTACTAATAAAAACACTCCAAACCATTGAAATAAGCACCCCGCCAGCTAAACCAATATTTTCACCATAGTATTTATTAGCAGCAATATTATCTATGAATTCTTTTGCAGTAACTCCTTCTTTTTCCCACCCTTTTTTCACAAAAGGCATATTTAATAAATGCTTAGACATAATAATTTTATGAAAGCTAAAATGTAGTTTATTATACATTTTATATAAGCAGTAATGAAGAATATTTAAACTGTTTTGCAACTAAGTATTTATTTTAAGGCAACCACTTTTTATTAAAATTAGGTTTTCTTTTTTCTAGAAAAGCATCGCGACCTTCTTTTGCTTCGTCCGTCATATAGGCAAGTCGTGTTGCTTCGCCTGCAAATACTTGTTGCCCCACCATACCGTCATCAGTAAGGTTCATTGCAAACTTCAACATTTTTATAGAGGTTGGTGATTTTGCAAGTATTTCCTGAGCCCATTCGTAAGCCGTATCTTCAAGTGCATGATGAGGGATTACAGCGTTTACCATCCCCATTTCATAAGCTTCTTGTGCAGAATAATTTCTTCCAAGGAAAAAGATTTCGCGAGCGCGCTTCTGCCCTACCATTTTGGCTAAATATGCACTTCCGTAACCGCCATCAAAACTGGTAACATCGGCATCGGTTTGTTTAAAAATCGCGTGTTCTTTACTTGCTAAAGTCAAATCGCAAACTACATGCAAACTATGGCCGCCACCCACAGCCCATCCAGGAACCACACAAATAACAGCTTTCGGCATAAAACGGATTAATCGCTGCACATCTAAAATATTCAAACGGTGATAGCCATCTTCCCCTACATATCCTTGATGACCACGTGCTTTTTGATCGCCCCCACTACAAAAACTATAAACACCATCTTTTGAGGAAGGGCCTTCAGCGGAAAGTAAAACCACGCCAACAGAGGTGTCTTCCTGTGCGTTGTGAAAAGCATCTAGTAATTCGGCAGTCGTTTTAGGGCGGAATGCATTGCGCACATCGGGCCTATTAAAAGCAATTCGGGCTACGCCATCACATTTTTTGTATGTTATATCTGTATATTCTTTGACAGTTTTCCAGTTGATTGAAGACATAATTGTTATTTTTGTTTTCAAAGATAGAAGATATTGTTTAGTATTATTTTCTATTTCTTTTTAAATAATACTTCAGACAAACAATAATATCAAAAAATAATCAATGCGCAGCCTACTTTTTTCCCTCGCAACTCTTTTTACAATAACACTTTCTGCACAGGAAGCATACCAATTTACAACAATTACAGACCTTGAGGCAACGCCAGTAATTAGCCAAGGAATTACAGGCACTTGTTGGAGTTTTAGCAGTACTTCTTTTCTAGAAAGTGAAATCATCCGCCTGACGGGAAAAAAAATTGATCTAAGTGAAATGTACCAAGTGCGAAATACCTATCCTTTAAAAGCTGAAAATTTTATTATGCGCCAAGGAAAATCACAATTTAGTGAAGGGGGGTTAGCACACGATGTGATGAATTCTGTAGCTAAAAACGGATTGGTTCCAGAAGAAGCTTTTAGTGGTCTTTTTGCTGGAGAAACAGTATACAATCACGCAGAGATGGTTGCTGTTTTGGAGGCAATGCTAAAAACATATGTTGACAATCCCGGAAGAAAATTGAGCTCGAAATGGAGAACTGCAATTGACGCTGTTTTAGATATTTATTTAGGTAAAAACGTGGCTAGTTTTACATATGAAGGCAAGCAGTACACACCTGAATCATTTCTAAAAATGACTAAAATTGAACCAGCAGATTATATAACTATTACAAGTTTTACACACGCGCCCTTTTATTCACAATTTATCTTAAACATTCCAGACAACTGGAGTAACGGTAGCTTTTATAATGTTCCTTTAAACGAAATGATAGCTACGATAGACAATGCCCTTGAAAAAGGTTTTACTATAGAATTGGATTGCGATGTAAGTGAAAAAACATTTTCATCAAAAGACGGTGTTGCAGTTATTCCAGAAAACGCTGTAAATACTATAAAAGCATTGCAAGGGGTGTATCCAGAAAAAACAATTACTCAAGACTATCGTCAAGAAGAATTTGAAAATTACGACACTACAGATGATCATTTAATGCATATTACAGGGATGCTGCAAGATCAAAATGGCACAAAATACTATAAAGTAAAAAATAGTTGGGGTACTGATGAAACACGTGTAGCCAATGGTGGTTATGTATATTTTAGTGAAGCCTATATGCGTTTAAAGGCTATTAGTATTACGGTTCATAAAGATGCAGTACCTAAAAACACAACTAATAAATTAAAATTATAAGAAACAACCTCCAACTATACATTGACTACAAAATAGTTGGCGTAAATTTTGATATATTTGCAACAATGAAAAAGTTGTTATTTCTTCTTTTATTTTTTCCACTGATGGCATCGGCACAGTTTGATTTTGAGACCAATAAACTTAAATTAAATTTTGCTATCCTTCCAGAAGTTGAAAGTTTAATGAGCACATCGCTATCATCAGATTCAGGTTTTTTAGCAAGTAACACAAACAAGCTACCTTCTTTTAAACTAAGTAAGGACAACTATCGAGAACCTGTAAGTATGTTTGATGCAATGGCGACTACTGAGAATTATGTAACATCTGACATTGAAATTTCACTAGACCCTAAAGAATACGGTATTTATGGAGGCAATAGTAGTTATTCTGCAGATGCCTCAACCTCGGTTAAAAACATTTCGTATAAAGAATCTAGAGGGTATTTAAGGCCCGATCTTATGCCTTACAACTATGGGTTTTATCCTCGAAATAATAGAAGAAGTGGTTTTTATGTTGGTTATGGCATGTACCAAACGCCATCACAGTAATTCAATACCGTCTTCCTTAATTGTAATTTGCTTGTCTTTGTAAAGCGTGCCAATTGCTTTTTTAAAACTTTTCTTACTCATCCCCAATAGGTTTTTTATCGAGTCTGGATCAGATTTATCATGCAATGGTAAAAAACCTCCTGCAGCTTCCAATTCTTCACGAATAAAGTTGGCATTTGGCTCTATACTCTTGTAACCAGGAGTTTGAAGAACAATATCAATTTTATTATCCGGACGAATATTTTTAACAAACGCCTTCATTCTATCTCCAGTACGAATGTCTTCAAAAATATTTTCAATGTATATTAACCCTTTGTGAACACCGTTTACAATTACATTCGCTCCTTTTTCGGTAAGATGGGTTACCAAAATATCTACTTCTTCAAAAGCTTCAACCGTTAGTGTTTCATTTTGCAGGAAATGATTTGTTTTACTCGATCCAACCAGCCGGTTTGTTTTTTCGTCTATATAAAGATAAACGATATACCAATTTCCTTTTTTCATAGGACGCGCCTGTTCTTTGAATGGAACAAACAACTGTTTTTCTAATCCCCAGTCCATAAACGCTCCGTATTCAGTAACATCGCTACAGTGTAAGTAACCAAAGGTATTTAACTGTAGGAAGGGGTCTAGCGTTGTGGCAATAGGTCGCTCCTCATTATCAAGATATATAAAAACAGAAATTGAATCGCCAATTTCATAGGTTTCAGGCTTGTATTTATGTGGTAAAAGCACCACATTTTCTTCATCATCGCCCAAATATAACCCCGGTTCGGTTTCCCGAAGGATTTCTAGTGTATTGTATTCGCCCAGTTTTATCATAGCTGCAAAGATAATGCATATTCCTTAAAATATGTGGCACTTATACGTAGAGGTGAAATGTAAATTGTAAGGGATAAGGACACGTATATTTCTTTAAAACTCCCTCCATACTTTCAAATAAAATTTTTATTTGAAAACAATCTAAATTCTGCTATAAAGCACCTAGCTTAAACGCAATAGGGATTATTATTATAATGAAGTTGCATATAAAAATACGAAGTGGGAGGCTATATTTCACATAAAACCATATACCGAGGAAAAGGTTTTTTATAAAATAAACTTGAAATAATTTAGCAATACTTTATCATTCACCGTCGCTGGTGTGAAAATTTCCAATAATTTTTGTCCCTCATTTACAGCAAAAAAACTTTTTAATGTGCTTTCTAAATTCTCAATCGCACTAACACTTTCATACTCGAAACCATACATTTTAGCAATATGGGTGGCACTTAGGTTGTGTTTTGTTTCAAAATAAGTATCAAAAAGTGTGGAGTCCTTTTCTCCTGGAAGAATCCTAAAAATACCGCCACCACCATTATTTACTACAATTATTTTAAAGTCCTTCGGAATGTAATTATTCCAAAGGGCATTGCTATCATAGAAAAAGCTAAGGTCGCCTGTTAAAAAAACTGTAGGAAGTTTTGATGCATACCCCGCCCCAATCGCGGTGCTCATACTTCCGTCAATTCCACTAGTTCCACGGTTACAAAATACTTCAGCTGAAGGATGTATATTAAAAAGCTGTGCGTAGCGAATGGTAGCACTATTACTTAATTGCAACTGAATATTTGGTGGTAACTGTTGAAAAATCTCGCAAAAAACCCTAAAATCAGAATATGGAATTTCATTAACATACGCTGCATGACGTTGCAATCGATGTTTTTTAACCTTCAGCCAAGTGTTTTGGTATTCACTATTTAAAGGTATCGTCTTCGGAAGAAATTCAATAAAAAAATTATTTATAGCTGTTTTAAAATGTTGATTCAGTACAAAAAAAGTGTCGTATGCCTTTTTAAAATCTACATGCCAATGTTCCTTAGGAGGATACGTTCGCAAAAAAGCTTTTATCTTTTTTGAAACCACCATTCCCCCAAAAGTGAGTAAAATTTCCGGTTGAAGTTTTTTAAATTCTTCAGCTGTTAATGGCGCTATCAACTGATCTATCGCTGAGATAAAATTATCATGACAAAGGTTTGAAGTTGTTTCGGTAAGCACCAAAACACTTTTATCTTTAGCAAGTTGTTTTATAAAATGTGCTTCCAAACTATTTGGCGGAAGCGTACCAACAAGTACCATTTTTTTAGTGCTCTTGTTCCATTTCTCAACAAAAGGAGTTAAATCTTGATTAAAATTTTCAGCTACCCGTGGCGCTACATTTTGAGGCCAAACTGACTGTTCATTTACCGTTTGGTATAGCGGCTCTGTAAAGGGAATATTAATATGTACTGGCCCCTTAAGTTCTATAGCAGTATTAAGCGCAACGTTTATTTCGGTTTCATTATGTATCTGAAATTCATTTCCTTCCTTACAATTGGCGCTATAGAGAATATGATTTTCAAAAACATTTTCCTGTCTAATTGTTTGTCCGTCGCCAATATCAATAAAATTAGCTGGTCTATCTGCTGAAATAACCACCAGTGGAATATCACTATAAAATGCTTCTGAAACAGCGGGATAATAATTTAACAATGCAGAGCCTGAAGTACAAACAACAGCAACTGGTTTGTTTAGTTGTTGTGCCATGCCTAAGGCAAAAAATGCAGCACAACGTTCATCAACGACACTAAAGCACTTAAAATCGTCATGTGCTCCAAAACCAATAGTAAGTGGGGCATTTCGCGAACCAGGAGATATAACAATATGTTCAATATGCTTATCCAGGCATAATTGAATAAGTGTTTGTGAAAGGATTTTATTTGAAAATTTCATGTGGTGCAAAGGTATAAAGACACTAAAAATATTACAGCATTGGCTGAAGTACTTGTAGCATGGTTTGCATTTTATTTTGTGTTTCTTCCCATTCCTCGATGGATTGGGAGTCGTGTGTTATACCACCTCCGGCAAATACACTTGCGATATTACCTTCAATTTTCATGCAGCGAAGGTTTACCATTAATAAAGTAGAAGTTCCATTATTTGTTATTGGTCCAATAAAACCTGTGTAAAACGCTCTATTATAACCTTCATTTTCATTTAAAAACTCCTTCGCAAATTTCTTTGGCGTACCACAAACTGCAGGAGTAGGATGAAGTGCAGACGTAATAGATGTTAAGGTAGCTTTATTGGTTTTTAGTATTCCACTGATATCGGTACGTAAATGCAGTAGTTGCCCAGCGCGATGTGTATATGGGTTTGACACCTTTAAAACAGAAGTAACCTTTTGTAAATTGGTTGTTATTGAATCAGTAACCAACTGTTGCTCCTCCTGTTCTTTTTGCCCCCAAGCTGTATATGATTTATTTTTAAAAACTTGTGTACCTGCCAATGCCATTGTTTTAAATGAGTTATTATCAATTTCAACTAATGTTTCTGGAGTAGCGCCACACCATAACCCTGTATTTGGATGGTACCATATGTATTTAAAAGCTGTGGGATAAACCGAGAATAATTGCCGTATCAGTTTTTCAAGGGAAAAATTTTCTAATTCAAAATCTTTAAAGCGAGAGAGTACAATTTTTTCTGCATTCTTATTATTTATTGTTTCAATCGTTTTATCGAGAAGTTTAATGTATTTATTTCGCTCCTTAATATCATTTGGTATTACAACTGGACTTACTTTTTTTTCTTCAATTGGTATTTGTGTGTCAAAAATTTCTGAGTTTTTTTCAGGAATATAAAACGCTATATCTTTATAATCATAAGGAGCCAATATAAACCCATTTTCTGAAAGTTTTACAACCGTATGAACTGTATCGTCTTTTTGTAAAAAGAATTTCACACATTCACTTTGAGGCATAGAAAAAATTACAAAAGGCATTTTTTTTGCATAATGCTTCGAAACTTTTTTTATAATTAGCTCACAGTCCATTATTTTTTTCTTGGTAAAGAGAGTGTGGTAAGTTTTACAAGTGAAACAAGTTCATCTGCTTCATTTGTTATTTTTATTTGCCATAACTGTGTTGTTCTTCCCTTATGAACAATAGATGCATGGGCGTACACATAGCCCTCGGTAACACTCTTTACATGGTTTGCGGCTATTTCAATACCTCGGATACTAATTTCTTTTGAGTTTAGAAAAAAATAAGCCCCCGCGCTTCCAACGCTTTCTGCAAGTGCTACAGAAGCACCGCCATGCAACACACCATCAGGCTGGTGAACCCTTGGAGTTACCGGCATTCGTGCAATTAAAAAATCATCCCCAACTTCGGTAAATTCTATCTCTAGCGTTTCCATTAATGTGTTTTTACACATTTTTTTTGAAAGGGCTAAAATTTCATCTTTGGTATACTTCATTGTATTAATTTACATTTGTAAAAATACAAAATTGAAACCAACAAATGAGTACTGAAAAAGAAGCTTCCTACAAAACAATTAACAGCTATTCTACCCTTAATGATTTTACTGAAAAAACAAAAAATATCTGGATGGTTTTTCATGGCATGGGGTATTTAAGCAACTATTTTATCAGGTATTTTTCAGAATTAAATCCAGAAGAAAATTATATAATTGCCCCACAAGCACCCTCAAAATACTATCAAGACAAAGCGTTTAAGTATGTTGGTGCTTCTTGGTTAACACGTGAAAACACTAAGACTGAAATCCAAAATGTGCTACGGTATGTTGATGAAGTTTTTAAGAAAGAAACTTCTAAAGCCATGCCAAAACTCATTGTTTTAGGGTATTCGCAAGGAGTCTCCATTGCTACACGTTGGGTGGCAAGCAGGAAAATACAATGTGATACATTAATCCTTCATTCGGGTGGAATCCCCAATGAATTAAAACCTTCAGATTTTGAATTTTTAAAACAATCAACCTCAGTAATTTATAGTTATGGAGATAAAGACCAATACATTACAGAAGCTCGTAAAACCGAAGAACAATTAAAAGGCAGCAAACTCTTCAAAGACCGTCTAAACATTGAAGTTTTTGATGGTGTTCATGAAGTTAACAAAGAGTTTCTGATGCGTATTTCAAAAGAAAGTTAATGATACTATTCTCTCACTAACTTTTTACTTTTTTAGATAAAGTATTTTTTCGAACTAGGTCTAGTTACATATTCTTAATCTCTTTTCACTATATTTATAGCAATGGTATCACTTTCAACATATGCAACAGCAAAATTAGCAAACTATACATTACTATTATTTCTGCTGGTTGCCTGCCAGGATAACCCAACTCCTCAAAAAAAAGGTAAAGAGAAAACAAATACCGTAGGTACTTCACTTGTACTTTTAGGAACCATTCAGGATGCTGGCTCACCACATATTGGGTGCAATAAAAAATGTTGTAAAAATTTATTTCAACATCCCGACACCAATAGACAGGTAATTGCACTAGGGTTGTTTGACAATTCAACCAAAAAAAAATATTTATTTGATGCTACACCAGATATAACAACTCAGTTAAAAACATTAAAAACATTTGGGGCTCAAAGTGAAAATGAACTTGTGAGCGGTATTTTTTTAACCCACGCACATATTGGTCATTATACCGGCTTGATGTATTTAGGAAAAGAAGCAACAAATGCTAAAGAAACACCAGTGTATGCAATGCCTAAAATGAAGTTTTTTCTTGAAAATAATGGCCCGTGGAACCAACTTGTTACACTCAATAATATTGCTATAAATTCTTTAGAAAACGAAAAACCCGTACAACTTTCTAATGAATTACAGCTTACTCCTTTTCTTGTCCCGCATAGAGATGAATATTCTGAAACCGTTGGTTACCTTATAAAGGGACCAAATAAAAGTGCGTTATTTATTCCAGATATTGACAAGTGGGACAAATGGGACAAAAACATTAACGAAGAAATAAAAAAAGTAGATTATGCTTTTTTAGATGCTACCTTTTATAGTGGTGAAGAAATAAACAATCGTGATATTTCACAAATCCCGCATCCGTTTGTAATTGAAAGCTTAGAGCTTTTTAAAAATTTAGCTGCAAAAGAGAAAGATAAAATAATCTTTATTCATTTTAATCATACCAATCCATTGATTAATAGCAATAGTACTGAAGCAAAATCAGTTATTGAAAAAGGATTTAAGGTTGGTCGAATAGGTGACGTTTTTGAACTTTAAGCAAAATATACTGCTTATTATATGTTTAAGTAATTGTAAGAACCTAAAAAGTTAAAGTTTATTTACAGAAGGAAATTCATTTTTGAAACAAATAAAAAAACCGCAATCCATTAAGGTTGCGGTTTTTACATTATGCATGTGATACAACTTATTTCACTTCTTCGAAATCTACGTCTTCCACATCGCTGTTTTCTGCGCTGCCGCCTGTGCTTCCTTGCGCTGCTCCTGCTCCGGCATCACCCGTTGGGGCACCTTGCTGCTCTGCTTGGGCTTTGTACATTTCTTCAGAAGCCGTTTTCCAAGCTTCGTTTAGTTTATCTAAAGCGGGTTGAATTGTTTCAACTTCTTTAGTTTCATACGCTTTTTTCAATTCTTCCAAAGCTTCTTCAATTGGTTTCTTTTTATCATCAGATAATTTTTCACCAAATTCTTTAAGTTGCTTTTCTGTCTGGAAGATCATTCCATCCGCTTCGTTTAGTTTATCAACTTTTTCTTTCGCATTTTTATCGGTTTCAGCATTTGCTTCAGCATCTGCTTTCATCTTTTTAATTTCTTCTTCTGTAAGCCCAGAAGAAGCTTCAATACGAATGTCTTGCGTTTTGTTTGTAGCCTTATCGGTAGCACTTACTTTAATGATACCGTTGGCATCAATATCGAAGGTTACTTCAATTTGTGGCGTACCACGCTGCGCTGGTGGAATTCCGTCTAAATGGAAACGACCAATTGTTTTATTGTCGGTTGCCATTGGCCGTTCTCCTTGCAATACGTGAATTTCAACACTTGGTTGGTTATCTGCTGCAGTAGAGAATACCTGACTTTTCTTAGTAGGAATGGTTGTGTTTGCCTCAATCAATTTGGTCATTACACCGCCCATGGTTTCAATACCAAGGGAAAGTGGCGTTACATCTAAAAGCAATACATCTTTTACATCACCCGTTAATACACCACCTTGAATTGCAGCACCTACTGCCACAACTTCATCAGGGTTTACACCTTTACTAGGTTTTTTTCCGAAGAAATTTTCCACAGCTTCCTGAACTGCAGGAATACGTGTAGAACCTCCTACAAGAATTACTTCATCGATATCGTTTTTGCTTAATCCAGCAGCTTTCATTGCTTTTTCGCAAGGTGCGATTGTTCTTTTAACAAGGTCTTCAATCAATTGCTCAAATTTAGCACGTGTTAACGTTTTTACTAAGTGTTTTGGTCCGCTAGCAGTAGCTGTAACGTATGGCAAGTTGATCTCGGTTTGTGCAGAAGAAGACAATTCAATTTTTGCTTTTTCAGCAGCTTCTTTTAAACGTTGCAAGGCCATTGGGTCTTTGCGAAGATCAAAATCTTCTTCCGCTTTAAATTCGTCTGCCAACCAGTTGATTATTTTCTGATCTACATCATCACCTCCTAAGTGTGTATCTCCATCTGTTGAAAGCACTTCAAAAACACCATCACCCAATTCAAGAATACTAACATCATGCGTACCCCCACCAAAATCGAATACTACAATTTTCTGGTCAGTCCCTTTTTTATCAAGGCCGTATGCAAGTGCTGCTGCAGTAGGCTCGTTTATAATTCTTTCTACTTTAAGGCCTGCAATTTCACCAGCTTCTTTAGTTGCGTGACGCTGACTATCGTTAAAATAAGCAGGAACGGTAATTACCGCACGAGTAACGTCTTGTCCTAGATAATCTTCAGCAGTTTTCTTCATTTTTTGAAGAATCATCGCGCTTAATTCTTGTGGTGTGTACAAACGGCCGTCAATATCTACACGAGCGGTATCGTTATCGCCTTTTACAACTTTGTATGCCGCGTGTTCCGCTTCATTTTTAGATTCGGAATATTTATTTCCCATAAATCTTTTAATGGAGCTAATTGTTTTTGTAGGGTTTGTAACCGCTTGACGCTTTGCAGGATCACCTACTTTAATTTCGCCACCTTCCACAAATGCAATTACAGAAGGGGTTGTTCTTTTTCCTTCGGCATTAGGAATAACCGTTGGCTCGCTACCTTCCATTACGGCAACACAGGAGTTGGTTGTACCTAAGTCGATTCCAATTATTTTACTCATATCTATTGTTTATTGTTATTATTTATTTCTAAATTTTTTATTTACGGACTGTATAAGACAATGATTGTGCCAGCGAAAAGATTATGACATGATGGCAGAGATTCATTAAAAAGTAGCAATAGCAATAGTCAAGCACTAAATTTCAAATATCAATGCTCCTTCAATTATTTTTAGAATTTATCTTTAGAAGCTCCCCCCACTGCGTAGTATAGCGTGAGCTTCGTTCTTTTTTAATAAGTTCCCACTCACTAACGCGTGTTCCAACCAACCCTGAAGAAATAGTGGCTTTTCCAAACTTCTGATTGATGGCATCAAAGGTTTCTATAAGTCTGGGATTGTTCAACTTTGAAGGTTGATGAAACAGATTGCCTTGTATGTAATCCTGTGGAATAATTCCTGTAAGGTTCACCCCTACTTTTTTATAGCGATATCCCGGTTTATAAATTGCTATTAAAGCCTTTCGCGCAGCAGAAATAAGCTTAAACGTATCATTTGTTGGAATGTCCAGGGTAATTGTCAGGCTGTTTGAATATTGCTTATCTACGTTGCTATGATAATTGGTTACAATAAAAACCTGAATATGGGTAGCACAGGATTTTTGAGCACGTAGCACTTCACTTACTTCACTAATGTAATAGGCGCAAGCCTCTTCAATACGCTCTAAATCGGGCAATTTTATTCCGAAGGATTTTGCAGTTCCAATTCCCTTTTTGGGAGGTGGCTGGGTTACAAATTCAGTACACGATTCGCCTTTAAGCTCACGCCATGTACGCTCCCCTACCACAGTCATTTCTTTTCGAACCCATTGTAGCGGTAATTCCGTAAACTGAAAAGCATCAAAAACGCCTATATTTTTTAAGCGTTTAGCATGCTTGCTACCAATACCCCAAACATCACCAATTTTACACCATTTTAATGCTTCTATCCTTTTTTCTTCGGAGTCAATTACAAAGACATGATTGCTTTTTGCTATTTTCTTTGCCATTTTATTAGCAAGCTTAGACAGTCCCTTTGTCGGGGCAATTCCCACTCCGACTGGCAATCCTGTATTTTTAAAAATAGTATCCTTTATTTGATGTCCGTACTCTTCTAAAGCAATATTTTTAATTCCAGATACATCTGCAAAAGCCTCATCGATACTATACACTTCTACATTAGGAGAAAATGTCTCTAAAATATTCATTACTCGCTGCGACATTTCGCCATAGAGTGTATAATTGGAAGAAAAAAAATTCACTTTATGTGCTATTAACTGTTCTTTAATTTTAAAAACAGACTCAAACATGGGGATATCTGCAATGGCTTTAGCCTCTTTATTGGCGGCAATTACACAACCATCGTTATTACTGAGTACCACCACAGGTTTTCCCAAAAGATCGGGGCGAAAAACTTGCTCGCAGCAAGCGTAAAAACTATTACAATCTACCAAAGCAATCATCAAGCGTGATGAATTATATAAGTGATAATTCCCCATACAGTAAATTCTTCTTCAGAAAAACCACGTGGAATACGCTGTATTTTAAATTCTCCATCCTGAATAACCAACGCTAAAGCATCAAAGTTACGAGCTAAAGAGCGGTCAATAATCAACACATCTTTATCTAGAATAGTATGCTCTTTAAAAGCATCTCCATCAATCCTTACAAAAAATGTAGCATCCCTATTTACTATCAACTCTTGGTTTAAATCGATTGTTGGCTCTAAATAATGTGTAGCGGGGCTTGCAAAACCAGTTTGTTTTGAAACACCAGGTTTATGCCTGCTTTTTACCTTTGTGAGTTTCCCAGATGTGACTATTTCCATGATTCAAAAATAGGAATATTTCCTATTTTATGGAATAATTCCAGTAATAATTATTAACAATTAATCTATTCCGTTTAGCAGATTATCTTAAATTTTCTTAGGTTTGAGTCAAGATTGAATTTATGGAAAGTATTAGTGTTTTTGACATGTTAAAAATAGGTGTGGGCCCGTCAAGTTCGCACACATTAGGGCCTTGGCGCGCTGCATTAAGATGGATTGAAGAGCTTAAAGAAAAAAACCAGTTTGAAGATGTCGTGGGAATATCCGTAGACCTTTACGGTTCGTTATCGCTTACCGGAAAAGGGCATGCTACAGATATTGCTGTAATGCTAGGCCTTTCTGGTTTCGACCCAGTAACATTTCCTATTGAAAATATTGAAAAAGAAATTGAGTATATCAATTCTAAAAATACAATAAAACTAAACGGTGAATTGGAGGTTTCCTTTTTTCCGAAGGAAAACATTATTTTCAATCGCAAGTTTTTAGAGTTTCATCCCAACGGAATGACTTTTAGAGCAAGGCTAAAAGACGGTTCTAAAAAATCTTCTTCATTTTATTCTATTGGAGGTGGATTTACAGTAAAAAAAGAACGAAAACGCAAAAAAATAAAGCAAGAGAAATTTGCAAGATTTCCATTTCCTGTGGAAAAAGGCACAGAACTTCTTGCCTATTGCAAAGCGGAAGGAAAATCAATTTCAGAGCTAGTACTTGAAAACGAAAAATCGCTTAGAACCGAAGCTGAAATAAACGACAGTTTAAAGAAAATATGGGATGTAATGCTAGATTCTATGTACGTGGGGGCACATACCGAAGGCACTTTACCAGGAGGACTCAACGTAACGCGGAGAGCATTTGAGATGAATAAAAACCTTATAGGCAGCACTCAATACACAAATGCTGAAGAATGGACGGCTGCAATTAGAAATACAGAAGTTAAGTTTCGTCAGATTCTTAAATGGGTTTCCTGTTTTGCACTTGCCGTAAATGAAGTAAATGCATCCTTAGGCCGTGTAGTTACTGCCCCAACAAATGGAAGCGCAGGTGTAATTCCTGCTGTTATGATGTATTATATGGTAATTGAAAACCACGATGCAAACTTTGATGATGTCAAGAAGTTTTTACTCACAGCTGGCGAGATAGGAAGTATTTTCAAGAAAGGCGCAACTATTTCAGCAGCAATGGGTGGCTGTCAAGCAGAAATTGGCGTTTCATCCTCAATGGCTGCAGGCGCCCTCTGTGAATTAATGGGCGGTACTCCCGAACAATGCTTAATGGCTAGTGAAATAGCAATGGAACATCATCTTGGACTAACCTGCGATCCAATTGCTGGTTTGGTACAAATTCCGTGTATAGAACGCAACGCAATGGGCGCCATAAAAGCTATTAACGCCTGTGAAATGGCACTAGATAGCGATCCAAGCAAAGCGAAGGTTCCTTTAGATAAAGTGATAGCCACTATGTGGGAAACCGCAAAAGATATGACTTCTAAATATAAAGAAACCAGTGAAGGTGGCTTGGCGGTTCAAGTGAATATTAGTGATTGCTAACCCTTAATTACAACCATCTTTTCTTCGAGAATCGATGATGTGGATTATTTTCCAACCATCATCAAGTTTTGCCAATGTGAAGGAATTAGCACCACAATGCATTAAACTTCCATTGAACCAAAATTCATAAGGAATCCATATATGCGCTAAATTCCCATCAATTTCTACTTTATAACTTAACAAACGCTCTTCCCATTTCTGGTCTGCTGGGCGATTTGCTATATTATTTACAAAACCATCTGGATCATCGTTATTTATTTTATGGGTTCCTTTTTTATCTGTATATGCAGTTTGCATAACCATACCTTTTGCCATTACAGATTTCATTACAAGCGTATCTCCACTATGAAATCCTTCAAAAAAAGTATTGATTATATTCTTGGCATCTTCTTCAGAAAAAGCGTTTTGTGAAAATGAATTTATAGAAACAGTGAACAATAATAAAAAAACAAAAAACTTCATAAGTATATATTAAAAGTGTGAACTTCAAAATTAGTACTTTTATCCTTCAATTGTTACATATATGTCAACTGCAAAAAAAGAATATAAGCGTATCACCACGAAAACCTTGGTAGATATGAAGAAAAAAGGGGAAAAAATTTCCATGCTTACTGCCTATGATTTTACAATGGCGAAAATTGTAGATAGCGCCGGAATAGACGTAATTTTAGTAGGAGACTCCGCCAGTAATGTGATGGCTGGCCACGAAACTACGCTCCCAATAACCTTAGATCAAATGATTTATCATGCGGCTTCCGTAGTTCGTGCTATTGACCGTAGTTTGGTGGTGGTAGATTTACCCTTCGGAAGTTACCAAAGTGATCCTAAAGAAGCACTACGTTCTGCAATTAGAATTATGAAAGAAAGCGGGGGGCATGCCGTAAAACTTGAAGGTGGAAAAGAGATAAAAGAGTCTATAAAACGCATCTTAAACGCTGGAATTCCTGTGATGGGGCATTTGGGATTAACCCCGCAATCCATCTATAAATTTGGAACATACACCGTTCGCGCTAAAGAAGAAGAAGAAGCTGAAAAACTAATTGAAGATGCGCTTTTGCTTGAAAAAGCAGGGTGTTTTGCAATTGTTTTAGAAAAAGTACCCGCCAAACTTGCTAAAGAAGTTGCAGAAAAAATAAGCATTCCCGTGATTGGTATTGGCGCTGGAAGTGGCGTAGATGGTCAAGTTTTGGTAACACACGATATGCTTGGAATGACACATGAATTCAACCCGCGTTTTCTCCGTAGGTATCTAGACTTATATACTGACATGAAAAATGCGTTTAGTAAGTATAGCGAGGATATAAAACGTGGCGATTTTCCTAATGAAAGTGAACAATACTAAAGATATCAAGCACCAAACTCCAAATAAAACTCAAAAAGCAAATCCGCTATTAAGATGGACCGTCTTATAGACTTATAGACTTCTAAACTTTAATTTTTTAGCTTATTAATTCAAAAGCACATAGCACCAAAGACAATCTTCAGGTTTTATTTGAAGACAATCACCTAATTGTTATTAATAAACGTCCAGGCGATATTGTACAAGGCGATAAAACAGGCGACGCCCCACTTTCTGAAGTTGTAAAAGAATATATAGCTGAAAAATACAACAAGCCTGGCGCCGTTTTTTTGGGTGTGGTTCATCGTTTGGACCGTCCTACAAGTGGGATTGTTATGTTCGCAAGAACTTCTAAAGCCTTGACACGTTTAAACAAAATGTTTTCAGAAAGAGAAACAGAAAAAATATATTGGGCTGTTGTTAAAAATATCCCTCCCAAAACGGAAGATACGCTAGAACATTTTTTAAAGAGGAATACAAAACAAAACAAATCGTATGCGCATAGTAAAGAAGTACCAGATAGCAAAAAAGCAGTGCTTCATTACAAGCTTCTAAAAAAACTGGATAATTATTATTTAGTAGAAATTACTTTAGAAACCGGAAGGCATCATCAAATTCGCTCACAATTATCGGCAATTGGTTGTGCTATAAAAGGAGATTTAAAATATGGCTTTGACCGCAGTAATGCCGACGGAAGTATTCACCTTCACGCAAGAAAATTGACCCTACTTCACCCAGTACAAAAAGAGAAAATTAGCATTAAAGCTCCTACCCCCGAAGATGCCATTTGGAATGCATGTAATTAAGTTTTTACACCTTTAAAAGACAGCTATTTTTCGTGCAGTGCATTCAAGGCATATATTGCAAAGCTCCCTAACCAGTGACCGCCTTCATAACTATCACCCACTAGGTTTGGGTACGAATATGCTAGGTGTTCGTTAGCAGTATTTTTAAGATGATTGTATTTTGGAAACTCTTTTGCCAAGCCATAAAAAACCCATGCGCGACTAAAATTCAAACCATCCAAATGCACTAGTTTTCCATCGGTACGATCGCTAACCTCTCCTACATTTAAATGATAGTTTTTAGCTGCAAGTTGTGGTAAAAAAGTATCCATCCAAGTTAAAAATTCTTCCGAAGAGAGTACGCGACGCATAATATCTATTTCTTCCAAACAAGGAGAAAGGAAATCATAACCACTCGGTTCCCAATCAATTGGGCAGTTTACATCTGTAAAATAAAAATCGCGTGCCCGTTCATTAATTAATTGCTTTAACTCTATATCGTTTACAGCATTCGCATAATCGTATGCAAATGTGAGTCCGAAAGCAGTATTTGTATGTTCCCCAACGCGGATTGGATAGTTTAATTTTGGAAGGAATTCTTTATACCGAAACACAATAATGTCTGTTAATGGTTTTAGATTTTGTTCCAACTCTTTGGCCAGGGGGTCATCCCAGTTGTGAAGTGTTTCTGAAAGCTTCAATAACCACGCCCAACCATAGGTTCTTTCAAATGATTTATTTATGGGTTTTTCAAAATAAGCTACTTCAATTGCGACATTTTCGGCTGTAATTTTCTCTTTTAATATCTGCCGAACCGCTTCAGCCTTCTCCATATCTGGAAATTGCTGCACTAAGGTTACCATAGACCAATAGCCATGTACGGCGCTATGCCAATCAAAACATCCATAAAAAATAGGGTGTACCGAAGCTGGCTCCACTAGATCTGCTTTACTCTCTAAAGTTTCTCCTGGCTTATATGGATACGCTGTGCCCACACAATGTAATGGAAGCTCAATTAACTTATTTGCTGCTGCCAAGGTGAAGGTTGGTTCAGCAAAAGTTTTTATAGCAAGCTCCTCATTATTAATTGGTGTTTTAGATGTTTCAATTTGATTGTTGTTGCAACTAAAAAAAAGAAATGCAACACTAAAAAGCAAATAGTATTTAACCATAACATATAATTTCAACTAAAGGTAAAAATATAAAACTACGAATGCACGAATTAAATAATCAATTCGTGCATTCATGGTTAATTTTATAAGACAATTAAAATCTTATAATTTCACATCTTTAAGTTTTACTTCTTCCCCATTTTTATCGAGAAGTTTTACTTCATCAAAGCCCATTTTTTTGAATTGCGCATATTGAGTTGCAGCATCACCAACAACCACATAAGCCATTTTAGAGGCATCCAAATATTTATTTGCCAAAGCTTTATGCTGCTCTAGAGTCATGTTTTTAACTATTGCCTCTTCGTTTTCAATATAATTAGAAGGTAAATTATATTCATTTATTTCTTGTAACATTCCTAAAAGGGAACCTTGAGTTTCAAAGCGACGTGCATTCGATTTTATAAGTGCATTTTTAGTGAATTCAAGATCTTCAGGTGAAATTCCTTCTTTATACTTTGAAATTTCGTCTCTAAAAATCTGAACAGATTCGCCTGTTGTATTGGTTCTAACGCTTGAAGAAGCAGTAAAAGTTCCGGGTATTTTACTTCCGCTGAAATTAGTTCGTGCACCATAGGTATATCCTTTTTCTTCACGAAGAATTAAGTTTACATTTCCTGAAAAGGAACCTCCTAGTTTATAATTCATCACTTCTGCAGGATAGAAATCTTTATCCGTACGTGGCAATGCAATATACCCTATATCGATAACAGACTGCTTGGCGTTTGGGATATCTACAAAATATAAGGAAGCTTTATCGCGGTTATTTGCAACTGGATATTCTGGGATTATAACTTCTTTTGCAGCCCACTTTTCTTCCAAGCTCTTTAAATCTTTCAGTACATTATCTTTATCAATTTTTCCAACAACTTGGAATGTGCTTATTGAAGGTGAAAAGTTTTTGTTATAAAATGACTTTAAATCTTCCATTGAAATTTCTTTTACAGAATCAACGGTTCCATAGGTTGGATAGCTAAAAATATGATCTTCACCATAGAGCAATTTGCTGAAAACTCTATTTGCAACCACATTCGGGTTCGCATCTGAACGCTCTATTTCATTAATCGTTTTTGTTTTAATTCGCGCTAGTTCAGCTTCATCCCATCGTGGTTCCAGAAGTATTTCAGTAACCAAATCCATTGTTTTATTGAAATTTCGAGTTAAAGTATTTCCGCGAATTACAATAGATTCATCAGTTGTGTACATGCGTATACTTGCCCCCAAAAGGTCAATTGCTTCTTCTAATTGCTCTGGCGTTTTATTGGCGGTACCTTCCATCAGGATATCGCTCATTAAATTTGCAACCCCATTTTTTTTCATATCGTCTAGCAAGTGACCGCCTTCAACTACGAAACTAAAGTTTACTGTTGGAATTTCGTTTTGCTCAATTCCAGAAACTTTCAATCCGTTTGCTAAAGTTGCACTCCACATTTCAGGAATTTTCAATGCTGGTGTTTCCCCTTGAACTGGTGGTTTAGAACGGTCAAACTTAGAAGGCGTTTTAACTATTTCCGTTTTTGCTTCTTCCACCTTTTTAGTTACATTTTCTTTAATTTCTTCTTCAACAACTGCGGCTTTTTCAGAATTTTCAGCAATAAGTTCAACTTGTCCTTTAGGAACAAAGCTTGTCATTACATATGGCTTACCTTTTATGTATTTATTGTAAACCCGCAGTACATCGCCTTTTGTGACTTTTTTAATATTTTCAATATCTTGAGTAATAAAATCTGGATCGCCAGCAAAAACATTGTAATTAGCAAGTTGGAATGATTTTCCTAAAACACTGCTTATCCCGTTGTAAAATTGCGTTTCTAAGCCAGCTTTAATCCTTTCAATATCACGTTCGGTAACGCCATCTTTTTCAAACAGGGTAAAAGCTTCAGAAATACCTTTTTCAACCTCATCAAGATCAACACCATTGTTTGCAGTAACTTTTATTTGAAAATCGCCAGCCAATTCACTTGAATTATTATAAGCACGTGGCCCAGCGGTAAGGTCTTTTTCTTTTACTAATACTTTGTAAAGTGGGGCTTTTTTTCCTTCGGAAAGAATTTCCCCCAAGAAATCTAAGGCATACGCATCATCGGTGTATTGCTGTACAGTTGGCCAAACCATATTTAACTGTGGCGCAGTTGCAAAGTTATCTTCATGATACAATCTTTTTGTTTCTGTAAGTGTAACCAGTTGAGGTTTTAGCGGTTCCACTTCTTGACGACGTTGTATTTCACCAAAATATTTTTCAATCATTTTTTTGGCTTCGTCTGTATCAAAATCTCCAGCCAGAACTAAAGTGGCATTATTTGGACCATAAAATTGATCGTAAAACTCTTTTACATCTTCCACTGTTGCGTTTTGAAGATCTTCTAATTCACCTATAACCTGCCAGTTATATGGATGGCCTTCTGGATAAAGACTTTTGTCTATCACCCAACTCGTGTGCCCATATGGATTATTATCTACCCGTTGACGCTTTTCGTTTTGTACCACTTCCTGCTGGTTTTCAAAAGCTGCTTCTGTTACTGTATTTATTAGATACCCCATTCTGTCGCTTTCCAGCCACATTACAGTTTCCATTGCATTTTTTGGGACTATTTCGTAATAAACGGTACCATCTTTCCAAGTGCCACCATTCAACGTTCCTCCAGCATCTTGAATTGTTTTGAAGAATTGATCCTGTGGTACATTTTCAGATTCTTGAAAAAGCATGTGTTCAAACAAATGTGCGAATCCAGTTCTTCCTGTTTTTTCACGATTAGAACCAACACCATATTGAATGGCAAGTGAAACAATTGGGTCACTTTTATCTAGATGAAGAATAACATCGAGTCCGTTTTCGAGTTCATATTTTTCAAAGGGAACAGAGAGTTTTGCATTTTCATCTGCGCTGGCAGTTTTTTCTTTTTTGCATGAAACAGCAAATAGAGCAATGGAGATCAAGGCTACAAAGCTCACTTTAAGAGATTTTTTAAACATAATGGAATTTATTTTTAGAAAGCTTTAAAGATACTATGCGAAGCTGCTTTTATTCTTAAAAATAAGTTAAAACGACTTGGGGCTTCTGAAAATGAAACATTAACCAAACCACCCATCCCGATCCAAGCTTCTATATTGAATGGCTTCCGCAATGTGAGTGCCGTTTATTTTTTCGGAAACTTCCAAATCTGCAATGGTTCTAGATACTTTTAATATACGGTCATAAGCACGAGCGGAAAGATTTAAACGTTCCATGGCGGTTTTTAAAAGTTGAAGTGAAGTTTCGTCTAGCTTACAAAATTCACGAATCTGCTTTACCCCCATTTGAGCATTGTAATGCACATTTTCAAACATTAAGAAACGTTCAGTTTGAATTTTTCGAGCATTGGTTACTCGCTTACGAATAATAATACTAGATTCTCCACGACGTTCTTCGCTTAATTTTTCAAAAGGAACTGGTGTTACTTCTATATGAATATCAATACGATCCAATAACGGTCCTGAAATCTTACTTAGATACCGTTGCATTTCTGCAGGGGAAGACATTACTGGCGCATTTGGATCATTAAAGTAACCACCAGGACTTGGGTTCATACTAGCTACCAACATAAAACTGGAAGGATAAGTAACTGTAAATTTTGCACGCGAAATGGTTACATCTCGATCTTCAAGGGGCTGCCGTAATACCTCCAAAACACCACGTTTAAATTCAGGCAACTCATCTAAAAATAAAACCCCATTATGTGCCAAACTAATTTCGCCTGGCTGTGGGTATTGTCCCCCGCCAACAAGTGCCACGTCGCTAATAGTATGATGTGGACTTCTAAAAGGCCTTGAAGTCATAACCCCACTACGTTGCATAGTGCGACCAGCAACACTATGAATTTTGGTTGTTTCAAGACTTTCTTGTAGCGTCATTGGTGGCAAAATACTGGGCAAACGCTTAGCGAGCATTGTTTTTCCAGAACCAGGCGGACCTATTAAAATAATATTATGGCCACCTGCAGCTGCAATTTCCATGCATCTTTTTATGGACTCCTGCCCTTTTACATCTGCAAAATCAAATTCTGGATGCTCCAAATGGTTGTAAAATTCGGCTTCTATATCTACTTGGGTTTGTTCGAGCGCACTGTTTTCATTAAAAAAATTGATTACTTCTTTAATGTTATCAATTCCAAAAACTTCAATTCCTTCAACAATAGCTGCTTCTTTTGCATTTTGCTTCGGAAGTATAAAACCTTTAAAACCTTCTGCTTTTGCTTTTATAGAAATTGATAACGCGCCACGGATGGGTTGCAAGTTTCCGTCTAAAGACAATTCCCCCATAATAATATACTCAGAAAGTGGGTTTTGTTCTTTAATCTGACCCGTAGCCACAAGAATTCCCATTGCCAAAGTAAGGTCGTATGCAGAGCCTTCTTTTCGAAGGTCGGCAGGAGACATATTGAGAATCAATTTCTTCCCAGGAATTTTATACCCATTATTTTGAAGGGCGGCGGCTATCCGAAAATTGCTTTCGCGAATGGCATTGTCTGGCAATCCAACCAGGTGATATCCAATTCCATTATCAACATTTACTTCCACAGTAATTGTTGTGGCTTCTACCCCAAATACAGCACTTCCATAAACTTTTGTAAGCATAGAATTGAATATTTTAAAATGAGGGAGTCTAGTTTAAGAAAGGTACTACTTTTTATTAAAACAACACCCTCAAAACACAACTTAACAGACTAAAATACAATTATCTACAACAAATTCTTACAGATTCGACTTCACTAAACAAGCTAAAAAAAACTGCTCTTAAGGGTATAAAAATGATAAACTGCCTCCCTTTAATTTAGTTCATTTAGTAGCGGTTGAAATTAAAAGGTAAACAAAAAAATGTGAAATACTTATAATTTATATAAATTCAAAATAACGCTAAACTCTTCTTTTTAAGGAAACAAACGACTGTTCATCAATTGAAAACAACTATCCATAAATTTAGCGACAATAGATTCTCAAATAATATACTTATTTTGCTAACATGATAAAAGCAATTTTAATAGACGATGAGGAAAGAGCGCGTCGTGTGTTAAAAAATTTAATCGAAACCTATTGCACAGATATTCAAGTAGTAGCTGTATGTAGTAATATACCTGAAGCTGTTTTAAAAATAAATGAGTACCAGCCTGATGTTGTTTTCTGCGATATAGAAATGCCTGAATACACTGGTCTTGAATTACTTAATTTTTTCAATGAAATAAATTTTGAACTTATTTTTGCAACGGGTTATAGCGAGTTTGCCCTACAAGCATTTGAAGTTTCTGCTATCGATTATTTACTAAAGCCTATACAAATTGACAAGTTGGAGAATGCGGTTAAAAAATTAAAAGAGAAACTGCATAGCGCCACTATGCATGACCGTCTTGAGACTCTTAAGGAAAATTTAAAAGAGAATGTAATTCAACGCATTGCACTTCCTGTTTCTGATGGACTTATTTTTGTAGAACTCACCAAAATTTCATTACTAGATGCAGACGGAGCTTATACTAAAGTATGGCTTAAAGATGGCACCAATATACTAGTAAGTAAAAATTTAAAGTTTTTTGAAAACCTTCTTGGAAACCGAGAACAGTTCTTTAGAATACACCGTTCATCAATTGTAAATCTAAACTCCATAAAAAAATACAGTAAAGCTGAAAGTTATATCCTAATGGATAATAATACGGCAGTAAAAATTGCCCGCGACAAAAAATCTGAATTTGAAGACTACCTTACTGTTTTAAGACTTCGCTAAAAATGTAATAAATGACCAAACCTAACCTACCTACAAAATTATTCGTCCTACTTACATTAGTAGGATTTTATTTTTCCAACGCTCAGCAAATACCGACAGCTAAAATGTATTTCGGTAAAAAACTACAATTAGATAGCATTCCAAAAGACCAGTTACAAACAATTGATTCCATTCTAACTTTATATCATCAAGAAAAAAATGATACAATTAGGCTTACTATGTTTGATGAATTGCTTGGTAATAAGTTAAACGGAAAGCATTGGGTATTATTAAACGAAGCGCTGTATGATGAAGCTGAAAAGTTTGAGAAAAAAGCAATTACTAAAACATTACAAGATAAGGTTGATTATTACAAAGGAAATTCAATCTGGAATAGAGCTTATATTCATTATTTAAATGCTGAAAATGATGAAGCCAGAGAAAAATTGGCAAAAGCAGAGAAAATATTTTTAAGAATAGATGACAACTATGGTCTTTCCTATACCTACTACAACTATGGCATCATAGAAGCCGGGGAAGGAAATATAGATGAAGCCTTAATAAACTATAAGAAAGCTGCTACATATTTTAAAAAAAACAATGATTACGATGGCTTATCTACCGCATACACATTAATTGCTGGAGTAATGTCCGATCAAGAATATTATGATGCTGCCGAAAAAAATTATGACTTAGCAAATGAATATGCAGTTAGAGACGGAAGCGACATTCGCATTGGAAACATTCATGCCAATAAAGGTGGGTTGTATGTTTCACAAGAGTGTTTTGAAAAAGCTATTGCCAGTTATGATAGCGCAATAGTATATTTTAAAAAAGCAAATGAATATGTTGGAATAGCCTACGTGAACAGCCGCATATGTGATTTATATGGCGATAAGTTGAAAGATGATGAGAAAGCGCTTCCGTATTGCGAACATTCATTAGAGGAATCGGAACGTCTTGGCCACAATATCTTAGCGCTGATTAATAGCACATTGCTTGCTGAAATTTATCGAAAAAAGAAAGATTTTAAACAGGCTACTAAATTTGCAAATAAAGGGCTCGCTTTACTTCCTAAAACCAATGACATTAGGTATTCAAAAAACTTTTATAAAGTACTTGCCAATATATATAAAGATAAGGGAGATTATAAAAACGCACTAATCGCTAATCAAGAATATCATACTTTAAAAGACAGCATCTATAATGATGAAACTCGAAAAGTTTCGGTACAAACAAGTGTGGAACTTGAATATAAAAAGCAAAAAGAAATAGACGATTTAAAAAATCAACAAGAGCTAGCCTTAGCCGAAGCCGAAAAAAACCGAAGCCAGCTTATTTTATTATTCGGAGGTATTATTACACTTTTAATTCTTGGCTTTTCAATGTATACCTTTAAAAAACTACAAATAATTAAAACACAAAAACTAAAACTAGATGAAGCATATTCGCGGTTAGAAATAAGTAAGAAAAATGAGCTTGCCGTTTCAAGTTTAAAAGTTTTACAGTCTCAAATGAATCCCCATTTTATATTTAACGCGCTTAACTCGGTTCAAGATTTGGTTTTACTAAAAGACATTCGAAACTCGAATCGTTATTTAGGTAAGTTTAGTGATTTAATTCGAAAAATATTACTTTCTTCAAAAGAGCAATTTATTTCACTTACTGAAGAAATTGAAATCCTAAGCCTTTATCTCGATCTTGAAAAGCTTCGTTTTGGCGATGAGTTTTTAATTGATTTTAAGAATGAAATTTCAGAAGAAGAAAGCGAATTAATTAAACTTCCAGCGATGTTTATTCAACCTTATATTGAAAATGCAATTAAACACGGCCTTTTTCATAAACAAGGAACAAAAAAACTAGGGGTTTATTTTCTAAAAAAAGGTGCGAATATGCTAGAATGTACTATTGAAGATAATGGTATAGGGCAAGAGAAAGCCAAAATTATGAAGGAAAAAAACCTACACCTACACACCGGTTTTTCCACTGAAGCCATAAACGAGCGTATTCGACTCCTTAATGAGACCTTAGAACATAAAATAATCTTATCGATAACTGATTTATACAATGGCAAAGAACCTATAGGAACAAAAGTTACACTTCTATTTCCAATATAAATGAAGAGGATCTAATTTAAAAGCCAATGCATAAAGCATTGGCTTTTTTGTTTTATACCATTCATAAACTGAAACCTACGTTTCACAAAACTACTATTTCAGAAGCTTTTATGTTGCAGCATATTTGCCCCATCAATAACACGTAATTTAATTTTTTAAAAACAACAACAATGAAAACAAATGTAAAATTATCTGCAATCTTAGTAGTACTATGCCTCGGCTTCTCTTTCAATGCAAATGCGCAATTTTTAAAGAAATTGAAAAACAAAATTAACGAAGCCACGGCTACTTCAAAAACCAATAATAAAAAAGAAACTGCAGCTGCAGTTGTAGACAATCATACACACAGTGCTTGGCATGGAGAAAATGTGGGGCAGGTTAAATTTTATGGAAAAAGAATGGAAAAATCTTCAAGTGGTGATAGCGCTTCAGGTTTAGTAACCGAACACGTAGTAGGAGGACCAAACCCATTAAGTATGCGAGCGTATTTAGATAAGGATTTTAAAGCTTTATGTACTAGTTGCGATAATATGGATATCCGCTATACGATAGATGGTGTATCGTTCACTACCCGTCAATTACGTGAAGAAAATCCAGCAATTTATACAAGAATGGCTAGTGCTTTATCGTATTACGATTCAAAAAACTATGTATTAGGGAGTCCGCTTATTTCAGCCACAGGCTATTATCAGCAAGACTATACATTGCAAGAAGACACCTTTAGAATTTTACTAAACAAAGTTTCAGCAAAACTTATACCTGGAGCAACCATCCCTATGACAGTTGAAGTATTAGGCGAAAGCAGTAAAGTAACCCAACAAGAAGTTATGGCAAAAGGAACTATCAACTTAAAAGTTACAAGCCAATCAAATACACTTCAAGGCCCTGACTGCCGATGTGGAAAACAAGGGATGACAGACCCTAAATTAGTAAAAGATGTAAAAGAAGCATTTATGTTTCAATTTGATGATGTAAAGAAAGTACACGATGTAGTATTGTTAGAACGTAGTTTTAGACAAAATTATGACAACAGTTACCCTACAAAAAATGTAATTGCAAAAGGAATGGACGCAAACATCATTTATGAAGGAAACAACGGTATCATCATGAACATAAAGCGGTATATCTTTTTTAATAAAGAAGGAAACGGTTTTTCAGATAAAGTAAGCATTGGAAAACACACCTTTTTTGTTCCTATCTCACCCACATGTGTGAAATAATAAAAATATAACCTCTTAGTAAGTGTGGGATGTTTGGCCGGCTCTGTAACAAAATGTTGTTGTTACGGAGTTCGGTCTTTTTAATTTAGTATTAAAACGTACTAATTTTTGTTAGTAGATTAGCAGTTGAGGTATTTTTAATAGTATCAAAAGCAGTTGTTTCAAGTGCGGTTAAAGTTCCTTTAGCGACTGTTTTTCCTAGCTCTACACCCCACTGATCATAACTAAAGATATTCCAAATGATACCTTGTACAAAAAGCTTATGCTCATACATCGCAATTAAACTTCCAAGATTTTCTGGAGTCAATTTTTTTATTAAAATTGAATTTGTAGGTTTATTTCCTTCGAAATATTTAAATGAATTTTCTATCGGTTTAGAATGCGTGCCTTCCCATAATGCTTCTGTTTGAGCAACAAAATTTGCCATCAAAATTTGATGATTTTCTATAGTTCCGTATAAAGATTCACTAAATCCTACAAAATCGGTTGGAATCAACTTTGTTCCTTGATGCATCAATTGAAAATAGGCATGTTGCGAATTACTACCCACATTTCCCCATACAATTGTACCGGTCTCATAAGTTATTTTTGCCCCATTTCTATCAACACTTTTACCATTACTTTCCATCACAGCCTGTTGCAAATAGGGAACTAGTTTGTCTAAATATTGTGAATAAGCAACCACAGCTTCACTCTCTGCTTTAAAAAAATTATTATACCAAATGGAAAGTAACGCAAGAATTACGGGGATGTTTTTATCAAAATCGGTATTGTTAAAATGCTTATCCATTTCAAAAGCACCTTTTAGCATTTTTTCAAAATTATCAAAACCCACTGCACAGCAAATAGAAAGCCCCACGGAACTCCAAAGTGAAAACCTACCTCCTACCCAATCTTTCATCGGAAAAATGTTTTCTTTGGAAATACCAAATTCAATTGCCCCACTTTCATTGGCAGCTACTGCTACAAAGTGTTTTTGAATATCTTTTTCTCCCGTTTTTTTAAAAAACCAGTTTCTAATAAACGAGGCATTTGTAATGGTTTCCTGAGTTGTAAAGCTTTTAGATACAATTATAAAAAGTGTAGTTTCAGGATTTAAGCACTTTAAAGTTTCATGAACATGATCTCCATCAATATTCGCAACAAAATGCGTTTTTATATGATTTCGATAGTATTGAAGTGCTTCCACAACCATATCTGGCCCCAAATGACTTCCACCAATACCGATGTTTACAACATCTGTAATCGCTTTTCCAGAATATCCTTTATGTGCCCCACCGCTAATTGCTTCGGAAAAAACTTTCATTCTCTGAAGTGTAGTTTTTACCTCAGGTTTCATGTTTTCGAAATCACGCAGTGCAGTGTGTAGTACTGCTCTGTCTTCTGTTTTATTTATTTTTTTACCGGCAAATTGCTGTGTAATTGCCTCTTTTAATTTTACATCGTCAGCAAGTTTTAATAACAGCGAAATAGTTTTGTCTGTAATTCGATTTTTAGAATAATCTAAATAAAAATCCTGCCACGCAATACACAAGCGATTCGCTCTATCTGAGTCTTCTAAAAAAACACCCTGCATTTTTTGAGCTTTAATATCTTGAAAATGATTTTCAAGTGCTTTCCAAGCTTCGGTTTTTGTAGGATTAATTGAAGGTAAAGACATTTTTTAATTTACGATTTTAGATTTTGGAAATTTATTTTATAATGTTCAATTAGCCCATCAATGGGGCGTTGTACTATTTTCCCCAGTTGTAAATTGTTTTCCTTTAAACATTCTTTTACTATCGCTTCTGAAAAATGTGCGATTGAACCAATAAAATGAACTGGAACTTGATGTGCTTTTTCATAACAAAGTACCCTACATTTAATAAATGTTGAAATCCCTTCTTTTATGAGAGCGTAAAAATATGGGTTTATTTTTTCTTGGGTAAATATGAATTGCGCAAATGATGCCAAATATGCATTTGGATTTGGTTTTGTGTATAAATTCATTTTAACTTCATCAGCTTTCAAATTGAAAGATTTCTGAAATTCTAATGCAATTTCAGAAGGCATTTTACCGTAATAAAAATCGAGAAGCAATCTTTTTCCGTAGTAATTACCACTGGCTTCATCCATTAAAACATAACCTAAAGATGGAATTGGCGTATGTATTTTGGTTCCATCAAAATAGCAACTATTGCTACCCGTGCCCAAAATGCATACAATCCCTGGATTGGTGGTAACGGCATAAACTGCAGCTGACAAATCTTCAAAAACTTCTATTGTAGCATTCGGGAAAAGTGCTTCCAAAACTTCTTTCAAAATGACACGAGGCGTTTCAGTGCCACAGCCAGCTCCATAAAAATCTAATAGTTTAACTTCCTGAAAAACCCCTTTCAATTTTTCATTTGAAGCGATTCGAAAAATTAATTCTTCCCTCGGAACCACCGTCGGGTTCAAGCCTGAGGTATTGGTTTTAAAAACAATAGTACCCGAAGAATCCAACAATACCCAATCACATTTGGTGGAACCGCCATCGGTTATTAGAATCATATATTATAGTGTTGCGAAATGTGAGGCCAAATCTACTAATTTTGCAGAATAGCCATATTCATTATCATACCAAGCCACTAACTTAAAGAAATTATTATTAAGCGCCATACCAGCATTGGCATCAAAGGTACATGTATGCGGGTCTGACACAAAATCCTGCGAAACCACTTCGGCTTCAGTGTAGTTTACAATTCCTTTATATTCTTTTTCGGAAGCGTTCTTAAAAAGTTTTTTTATTTCATCATAAGTTGTAGGTTTTTCTGTGCGAACTGTTAAATCTACCACTGAAACATCTGTAGTTGGTACGCGAAAAGCCATTCCTGTTAACTTATCTTTCAACGCTGGAATTACTTTGGTGACAGCAACCGCCGCCCCCGTTGTAGTAGGAATGATATTGCTGAGTGCACTCCTACCTAATCTATAGTTTTTACGTGAAGGCTGATCAACAGTAGACTGCGTAGCTGTTACGGAGTGAACCGTTGTCATTAACCCTTCAACGATTCCGAGTTCATCATTTATAATTTTTGCTAAGGGTGCGAGGCAATTTGTAGTACACGATGCATTTGAAATTATGGTATCTGTAGCTTTTAGCTGTTTGTGGTTTACACCCATTACAAACATTGGGATTGTTTTTGAAGGAGCAGAAACTACTACCTTTTTAGCACCTGCTTTTAAGTGTGCTGACGCAGAATCCATTTCTTTGAAAATCCCAGTGCAATCAATTATAATAGTTGCTTGGACGGCCTCCCATTTCAAATTTTCAGGATTTTTTTCTGAAGTAACCCTTATTATAGTGCCATCTACAATTAAATTACCATCCTTAACTTCTATTGTTCCTGAATATTTTCCGTGTACGGAATCATATTCTAATAAATATGCCAGGTGTGCTACATCTAGTAAATCGTTTATGGCAACTACTTCTATATCTTTTCGTTGTAAAGCAATTCTAAAAGCTATTCGCCCGATGCGTCCAAAACCGTTTATCCCTATTCTCGTTTTCATATTTTTTTCTTTTAAATTGAAATGATATCCGCCACGCGAATTAAATCTACATCAATTTCGTTAGTTCCTTTCATCGTTTCAGAAAAAGGTACGGAGGTTACTTTGTTGTGAACAATCCCAATCATAACATTTTTTTCGTCCCCCAATAACGCATCGATAGCGCCAACTCCCAATCTGCTTGCAAGAACACGATCGTAACAACTAGGGGAACCGCCACGTTGAATATGACCTAAAACGGTGACTCTTACTTCATATTCTTTTAAATTCTCTTCAATATATGTAGCAAGTTCAAAAATATTTTTTCCAATTTGATCGCCCTCTGAAACAACAACTATACTCGAAGTTTTACCAGATTTTTTACTTCTACTTAAAGATTCTAACAAACGTTCACGCCCCATATTTTGCTCCGGAATTAATATTTCCTCTGCTCCTGCTCCTATGCCAGCATTTAAAGCAATATCACCCGCATCACGCCCCATAACTTCTACCAAAAAGAGTCGATTATGAGAATTTGCAGTATCGCGAATTTTATCGATGGCTTCAACGACTGTATTTAAAGCCGTATCATACCCAATGGTGAAATCTGTACCATTAATATCATTATCAATTGTTCCGGGAAGCCCAACAATTGGAAAATCAAATTCATTTATAAACACTGAAGCACCAGCAAAAGTACCATCCCCACCAATTACAACCATAGCATCAATGTTTTCATTAGTAAGGTTATCAAAGGCTTTTTTTCTACCTTGAGCAGTCATAAATTCTTTAGAACGTGCAGATTTTAAAAATGTGCCACCTCTGTTTATAATGTTTTTTACCGACCGCGCATCAAGTTTCTTAAAATCTCCTTCTATTAAACCCTGATAACCACGATAAATACCCACACATTCAACTGTGTGATATACACATGCACGCACCACAGCTCGAATCGCTGCATTCATTCCAGGGGCATCACCTCCACTAGTTAAAACACCTATTTTTTTTATTGATTTCATCTGTAGGAAATTATTAATGTTTTTTTAGCTGATAAATACAGTTTTTAGGTAAAAATACGTGTTAGTACGTATAGTATGGACCGTTTTCATGAGTTATATTTGAAAAATAGAATTAGTGGATAATGCATCTGAGTTTATTTTTTGTGGGGATAAAGAATATTCTATATGCACATTAAAGTTTACTAAGTTAGGTTTGTTAAAGGAATCCCGGCCATTGGTCGGGGTTTTATTTTATATCTATACTATTTTTTTTTCAAAACTGTAAATTCAATTGACGAATCATTATAAACGCGATGCGTTTGCTTTTTAAAGTCTGTTGCTTTCGCTTCAAAAATATTTGGCACAAAAGTTTGTGGGTTTAAATCAATCAATGGAAACCAGGTACTCTGCACTTGAACCTGAATTTTATGTCCTTTTTTAAATGTGTGATTTACATCTTGAAGCTTAATTGAAACGGCTGTTTTTTCATTTGGAATAAAGGCTTCAGGAATACTAAAACTATTTCTAAAACGCCCTCGCATTACTTCACTTCGAACCATCATAAAATAATTATCCATTTTTAAATATGCTTGGGTTTCAGGAAAATCTGCTGCATCACTTGGAAAAACATCTATCACTTTTACAACCCAATCCGCATCTGTTCCAGTTGTTGAAACCTTAAGCTTGGCTAAAATAGGACCTGCCATTGTTATATCTTCAGTTAGAATAGGAGTTTCAAAAACCAAAACATCTGGGCGACGTGCGGCAAAACGCTGATCGTCGGTCATATATTTTCGTGGTGTGAAGACCATTTTTATGTCTTCAGAATACGGGACTGGTTTTTTAGGATCGCTAACAAATTCTTCAAAAGTGAAGCTTTTTTCAGCATGCGTATTTAGACGTTGGTTATTTTGTAGGAAATAGCTTTTCTTTTCGGTGTTTTTTGGCGGCCATTGTTCGTATTGTTCCCATTGGTTTAAGCCTGTATCAAACATATAAGCTTCGGGTAATTTTACTGTAACCTGTGTATTGTTTTTTAAAAAATTATTAAAAAAAGTAGTCTCTATATTTTTTTGATATGTATGTGAAATACTATCTCCAAAGTACACATTTCCTATTGACTGCCGTTCACTATTTCTTGCCCAATCTCCATGGCTCCATGGCCCAAAAACTATAGTGTTATAATTAGAGCTATTCTTTTCTACAGCTTGATAGCTGTTAAATGGTCCATACAAATCTTCGGCATCAAAAAAACCACCAACAAACATTACTGCAGGTTTTACATTTTTTAAATGTTGAATTATTCCACGTGATTTCCAGAAATCATCATAATTAGGGTGGTCTTTTAACTGTTGCCAAAAAACATTGTCTTCTTTATAATAGGCGTCGAGGTTAGACAGTGGTCCTGCATCTAGGAAAAATTGATACTGATCTTCTGTTCCTAAATCAGGGAAATTAAACCAAGGCTTAGCTGTTGGCTGTGTTTTTTCATGACCAAACAAAGGTGTTACGCGCCAATAACTTAGCAAATAAGCGCCATTATGATGGAAATCATCAAAAAAGAAATCGCCAATACTCGCTTGTGGAGAAACTGCTTTTAAAGCGGGATGCGAATCTAAAAGCGAATACGTTGCATAAAAACCAGGATAACTAATACCCCAAATTCCGACATTTCCATTGTTATTAGGAATGTTTTTTACAAGCCAATCAATACTATCGTACGTATCACTTGCTTCATCGATTTGTTTTCCCTTTTTATTTGGAATATAAGCGCGCATATTATCATACACCCCTTCACTCATCCAGCGACCACGCACATCTTGATAAACCACGATATTTCCTTCCTTCATTAAAAATTCATTAGGAGCTATTTTTGTTCGAAAAGCATCTTCTCCATAAGGTTGGCAACTATAGGGTGTTCTCTGCAAAAGAATTGGGTATTCCTTTGAAGTATCTTTTGGTGCGTAAATTACCGTAAAAAGTTTGATGCCATCCCGCATTGTTATGGTAGTTTCTGTTTTATTGTAGTTTTCTTTTACGTAGTCTTCATTTTGTGCAAATGAAAAAAAGCTAATAAAAAACAAAACCCTTACTATTTTAAATACTTTCATCGTATTACATTTTCTTTATTGCTATTACTTAAAACTTGTTATTTTCAATATATTTTTTGTGCTGTCTGTTACTTTAAAACGATCATCCATTCGGTAGCCGAGTATCCAAACAATTTTTTCATTGCTTAAAAGTATCCAGATTTTATTTTTTTCACTTAAAGGGATTTTTTCATCTTTAAAAAATTTGCTTAATTTTTTTTTGCCTTTCATTCCAAATGGCTGAAAACGATCACCTTCTTTCCATTTTCTAAGCTTTAAGGGAAAGGTTAATTTTTCTAAAGCAACATAAATCAGGTTTTTTTCTGTTTCCCCGATACCTTCTGAAGGCTCTATTTTTAATGAAATTGGAGTTGAAATTCCTGCTTCGGAAACTAAAATTTCTTCCGCAGTATTTGGAGTTTTAATTTCAGAAAGTAATAATTGATCACGATTTTTTAGAAGTTGATGTGTTTTTGAAAACACCTGTTTCCCCGTTTGCGCATTAAGCAAACTTGAAATATCCTCCCACTCAGTAAATCCAAAACCATTTAAAAGCTCATACAGCAAAGCATCTGTATGCGGAAGTTCTTTAAGTTTTGGAATATTAATTATATAGAAGTCTGTTTCTTCCACAACCACAAGATTGTATACCAATGCCATATAATCTTCAATAAGATTATGAGAGGCTTGCAAGTGATTCTGTGTTTTTTGAAAATTCTTTAACAGCGATTCATTCGTTTCTTTGAATTTTGGAAGTACTTCCAAACGCAATTTATTCCTAAGATACTCTGTTTTTTTGTTACTACTATCTTCCCGCCATTTTAATTTATTATTATTGGCATATCTTAAAATTTGTTCTCTTGAAAAATTTAAAATAGGTCTAATTATGTTGTCATTTTTCTTAGGAATACCTGTTAAACCATTTAAACCTGTTCCCCGCGAAAGGTTGATAAAAAATGTTTCCAAATCGTCATCCTGATGATGCCCAGTTACCAAATAATCGTACCCAAAATTTTTTAAAACCTCATCAAACCAACTATATCGAAGTGTTCGCGCTGCCATTTGGGTAGATATTTTATGTTCTTCAGCAAATTTATAGGTATTGAATGTTTCTGCATAAACAGGAACCTCCATTTGTTTTGCCAATCCAATTACAAACATTTCATCGCCATCGCTTTCTTTTGCTCGGAGTGAAAAATTGCAATGTGCCAGCGCAATCTCATAACCAGTTTGTTTTAATAAGTGCGTCAACACAACACTGTCAACACCTCCACTACAAGCTACCAGTAGTTTTTTTCCGATGAGGAAGGGAAAATTATTTTCAATATTTTTTTTAAATGAAGAAATCAATTTAGTAATACTTTTATGAAAGATTAATTAAAATTCCAGCAATTACGGCAATCCCAAAGCTGAGCATGGTGCCTATCAAAACATATTCAGTTTTTAAAGTTTCATCATTTCTATACCGGAGAATCGATTTTGCTGCAATCAAAAAACCAACCGCAGCATATTGTAGGACAATTATAAAAGTTAGGGTTAAAATGCGTTCCAAAACACCGATTACCTTTCCGGCGTTTGGCATTTCATTATCACTACTAACATGTATTTCTGTGGCTTTAAACACTTCTTTTATAAAAATATTTGCAGGTTTTAAACAAATTAAATAGCCTGTAATAATCAGTGCGTATTTGAAATTAATGGCTATAGCCACCGATGGATCAATGCCTTGCCATTTGTTAAAAAGAAAAACCACCACTACCATTATACCTATATGAATGGCTTGATCTATAAAAAAAGCATATCGACCAAAATACTTGTTAGTGTTAAGATACTGTTTAAATCCATCTAAAATAAAATGAGTAATTGCTATGATTAATGCACCCACAAAAAAGTTTAACTGTAAGGAAAACAACCACGACAACAAAAAACAAGCCAACGCATGCCAATACAAAAAAGGACTTTTAAACCCAATTGTATTTTTCTGTTTTGCCAATTTATCGGTTTGAAAAAAGTAGTCTAAACAGAGGTGTGCAATAAACTGGAGCAGCAAAAATTCCTTTATTCCCATAACGTTAATTTGAAATTATAAATTTAAAATAGTTAACAGCCTCTTCAATGGCGTTCCAGCCTACACTTGTGGAATGTTGATTTACCGCCGATTGACCAATACCGAGTTGTTTTGCTATTCCCTCTTCTTGGTTGTTTAATAATTTAAGATATAAAACCTCGCATTGCCTTGAAGTTGCCTTACTCATTAAGACATCTAACAATGCCAGTAAAGGTTGAAAATTTTTATTTAATTCTTCCTTGTTTGAAGCAAAAAACAAGGTGTTTTTTATCACAATACGTTCTTTATTGTACGTAGTTTCGCCACTAATTTCACGCCCTGAAAAATAAATTGCCTCGCCATCAATTATGCCTTCATCAGGTTTGTAACGTGTAAGTTCGCCATAGCCAATAGCGAGCCGTATTCCATGAGTTTTAAACTGTTTAATTCTACTATCTGCTGTTTTGTAGGCTTTGGTTTTAATAGGAATCGCTTTCACAAAACTCTTTATAGCCAAGGCCACTTGTAGTCCTTCGGAAGGATTTGGCACAACACATTCCAAATAATCTCCTTTTATTACACGACCATACACATTAAACTCATGCTCTAAGTCGCTAAGTAAACTTTTTAATTTTTCCTCAACAAATTTTCTATCTTCACTTGTAAGACTAGTAGAAGAAACAATATCGCCAGATATAACTGAATAATTCATTTTACTTCAAGTTTATTCAAATGTACAAATTTATCAGCTTAAACACTAATAAATACAAAATATTAGCTTAAACACTAATAAAATAATTTTATAAGCTTAAAAACTAATATTTTGAATTCAATACTTCTCGCATTGCTTTTGCCTTAAGCAAACATTCTTCATATTCTTTTTCGGGAATGGAGTTAATGGTAATGGCGCTTCCCACGGAAAAACTGATATACCTTTTTTGGGCATTATACAAAATACTACGGATAACTACATTAAAGTCAAAATCGCCAGAAGGCGAAAAATAGCCGATTGCACCACTGTATAATCCGCGTTTCGCATCTTCTATATTTTCAATAATTTGCATTGCAGAAACTTTTGGCGCACCAGTCATACTTCCCATTGGGAATGTTTTTTTTAAAATAGTTACGCTAGAAATATCTTCAGGAACTGTGCACGAAATAGTAGAAATCATTTGGTGTACTTGCGCAAAAGAGTAAATACCGCAAAGTTCTTCAACCTTTACAGTTCCTTTTTCAGCAACTCGAGAAAGATCGTTTCGCACTAAATCTGAAATCATAATATTCTCGCTACGTTCTTTAGGGTCTGCGGCCAATTGCTGTGCCATTTTCACATCTTCTTCTTTATTTTCAAGACGTTTTGCGGTGCCTTTTATGGGTTGAGAAATAACAGTTTTGCCTAATTTTTTTAGATATCGTTCCGGGGAGGCGGAAAGTGCAAAGCAATTATTCAGCTTCAAAAAAACAGAAAAAGGTGGCTTTGAAATTTCATTAAGATGAAAAAAAGCATCCAAAGGATTGATTGATTCCGTTTCCGAATAAAACTCCTGACAAATATTTGCTTCGTAAATATCCCCGCGTTTTATATGTTCAAGCGTTTCGTTTACTTTTTGAATATAGCTGTCTTTTGAAGTGCGACTATGAATTTTTATGTGTTTCGTATCTTCATTTGAGTTTGACTGGCAAATCTGTTCTGAAATTAATTTCCAGTCTTCTTCAAGTTCATCTGCAATGAAGTTTAAATAATGAATTTCGATATGTGTTTCAGAAAACAGAAACAATCGCTTGGGTTGAAAGAAATATAAATCCGGAAAGTTTAAACCATCAAAATTATTAGATTGGAGCTGCTCTACATCATTTTTAAGATCGTAGGAAAGATACCCAAAAAGCCAATCTGCAGTTGTTTTTTGATATTCCTCCAATTTATTAAAAGCATTATGAGCATCCGTTTTTAATGCTGTAAATGCATCAACAGCTAGAATTGCTTGATAGGTTTGATGTGTTTGCGAATAGTTATTACCATCTAGCCACACAACCTCATCAAACTGCTGCGCCCAATGAAGGAAACGTTTTTTAGAGTCTTCGGTTAAAGAAAAAGGATATTTCTTTACCGTACGCATTATTGTTCTATTTGATGTGCAAAATTCTGAAGTACATCGGTAAAGCCAATTAATAAAACTTCATCCGTTATTGATTGGGTTTCTTCTGAATAATTTTCATAAAAAGAAGGAATACTGAAGCTTTCCACTACATTACCTCCATATCGAGGAAGGGTGTTTTTTGTATATTCTAAAGCAGAAGCGGCACCTCGTTTTCCTGGAGAGGTACTCATCAGTAATATTTTTTTGCCTTCTAAAAAGTTGCGATCTAAACGGGAAAGCCAGTCTAAGGTATTCTTAAAAAAAGCGGAAACCATACCATTGTGTTCGTTTACAGAAATAACAAGTGCATCGGCTTCGGTAATTTTATTATAAAGCATTTTAAGGTTTACGGAGAATCCTTTTTCGCGCTCTATGTCTTCGCTAAAAATGGGTAAATCGTAGTCTGTTAGTTTAATGGTTTGAGTGTTATACCCAACAAGTTGGAGTGCAGCAAAACTTACAAGCTTATGATTTATAGAGGTGCTGCTGTTGCTTCCAGCAAAGAATAGAATTTTTTTCATCGTTCAAAGTTATTGAAAAGGAAAGTATAAAAAAACCCGTATCAATTAATTTGATACGGGTTTTTTAAAAAATAGGTAGTTTATAGTTTTACTATACGTTTTACTATACTTGTGTTTTCAGTATTTATTTTGATAAAATACATTCCAGCAGCAAGGTTATTTAAAGAGAAGTTTGTTTCAACTCCAGCCTTATCAAGGTTTATTGTTTTAATGGTTCTACCGTTTATATCAGTTATAATAGCATTTTTTAATTGGATAGCTGTTTTGTTAGCCAATGTAATTTCTCCAGTTGTTGGGTTTGGATAAAGAGCTATACTGTTATAGAAATCATTAGTATCAACGCCTAATAGTTCATCCACTGTAACTATAAAGGTACATGAATTTTCATTTCCTTGATCATCAGTTGTAGTCAACGTAATAATTGTATCACCAACATCAACTAGTGTTCCTGCTATAGGATCTTGAGTAACACCAATAGAGGTTGTACATCTATTTGTTACTGTTGCATCTGCTGTATAATCTAGCAATGCATATTGTTCCCCTTGATTAACTTCTACTATAATATCTGCAGGACAGGTAATATCTGGCGCAGGCAAATCAAAAGCTTCAGTTCCATCATTTCTATTATTACTAGAACCTTGGCTTGCGCTATACCCCAAACCTCTTTTGGCAAATGCTTCCCAAATAATACATTCATTTGCACCTCCATAAATCGCTTGATCTGCAGCAAGAATAGCATCTCTTCCATCTACAAATCCTGGGCTCCCTGGTTGTAATTTTAATCCTTCTGTAATAATAGCTACAGCCATTGTGTTTCCTTTGTCTTGAGCTATATCGCCTGTAAACTCATAAGGGTTATCATTATACCCATGCACATCTATTAAGCCCCAGGCAACTTCCCAAAGCATTCCAGCCCAAACGGCACCTACAGCATGTGGCCCGATTGTGTTTTTTATAGAGTTATAGGTTTGAGGATTAATTGTCATGTCTGTACTGTAAGGAAAAGCTCTAATTCCATCACCATCAATTCCTTGTCCAAAAAGATAAGTTGCAACCCCACGTTTAGTAGCACCAGTATCGCCAGCCTTAATAGTAAATAGTGCTCCATAAAAATCGCCCCAGCCTTCGCCCATTTGTTCATTATTAAGCAATACATTTACATTTAATGCCCCTCCTGTTAATCTTTTAGAAGTACCATGTGAGTATTCATGAAATACCACCAATGCATCAAAATCACCATCTTTATCACCACATACATACATTTGCATTGTAGGGTTTCCACCATCTGCTGGTGTGCCAAAAAAGGCATTACATACTAAGCCCATTTGCGCTTGTGCATTCACAGAATCACTTCCATTGCCTCCGCTTCCATAATTATTTTCTTGAAAGTTACCTGCTGCTGCATCAAAGCCATAAAAATGCATAATATCATGGTAAACATTATTTAAATAAAACAAATTGGTTATTGATGCAGACTCATATTGATTTGCATTTGTATAAGTTTGTGAAAATGGGTAGCCTGAAAAATCTAAATCAGCCCCGCCATCAGGTTGAAAATTTGTGATATAATCAAAAGCGTTAACGTTATTACCTTTAGTTACCGTAAATTCTGCTCCAGGAGCACCATTAGTATCATGCCATCCAAAAGGTGAGGCAGTAGGGTTTGCAGGAGAGGTTACGATTGTTCTATCACCATAATAAGGACTTTCTAAAGGCAACTCAAACACCTCATAGCAAGTTGTACACGCAGCTGGTTTATTAGCTACAGTCTCTTTATAATTTGGAATATCGTATAAGTTATCATTAAAATTAGGTGTTTTAACATCTTCATTATGGTCGTGATCATGCCCTGTACTACAGTTTAATATCCAATTAACTTTATTAATAATAGTTCCCGTAGCAGCATCTACTTTTAAACTCCACCATTCGCCACTTTCGGGTTCAATATTTTTAATTGAAATATCCCAAGCTAGTACTACACTGTTATCTTCTGTAACAGCATACATTAGTTTTGCAGGAATAGGTAATGATGATATTCCACCATCACTTAATACAAACTCTTTCTTATTTCCTTTTATATTTTCTAACACAGTAATAGGTTTCACAATTTTATATCCTAACTGAGTTGCTGCAGAACGAATTGCTTGTTCAGGAGTTAATCCTGGACTAGCAGAACCAGATACTTTTTGTGCTACATTCTTTATAAAACTATTGTTTTTAGAAATTACCTGTCCATTAGGAAGGTAATGCACACCAGATGCGGTGCCGTATATTTCAAGGCCATTGAATTTTTGACTATAATACACATGCTCCACTCCACTAATAGCACTAGTATGATTAGAGCTTATTATCCAATTAGCATCTTGGGAAACCAGTTTATCTTGGACAGTAAGGTCATTTAATTGTTTATCAATTACTTTTGAATAGTTTTGAGCAACTACATTGCTACAAAAAAAGCATAGGAGTGTTATGGATAAAATCCATTTGGTTTGTTTCATGATTTTTAGTTTTTATCGCGCAAAGCGCATTTAATATGAGGTTTTGATTAATGTAAAAATAAATAAAAAAACGCTAAAAATATCATTTCAAACCATTCCTACAAAGCTTTAATGCTTGAAAAACAATTATTTACAACTCAAAGTCCAAAAGAAACATGTGTACAACCACCTATATATCTATAAATAAATAAAATGAAGTTTTATTCGAAAAAAAATGATATAAATATTAATTTCCTACAAATCAAACAATCATTTAAAAAAATTTAGCTATTAATATAGTACTTTTACTTTCGAAGAATATACCTATGGAACAACCCAACGACCTCATCGTAGCGATGCAAAACGGGAATGAGAAAGCCTTTTCCCGCTTATATACCATGTATAGTGAAGCTATTTATGGAATAATATACAGCATTGTATTAGATGAAAATGTTGCGGAAGAAGTGCTACAAGATGTATTTATAAAAGTATGGAATAATGCGAGTTCCTATACGGTAAACAAAGGGCGGTTTTTTACATGGTTATTAAACATTGCCAGAAATACAGCTATAGATCAAACCAGATCAAAAGCGTATAAAAACACTAAAAAAAACCTAAGTACCACAAACTTCGTAGATATACTATCGTCCTCGGATAGCTTAAACACAAAAACAAATGCAATTGGTCTCAAAAAATTTGTAGATGCCCTAAAACCTGCATGTATAAAAATAATTGACCTTTTATATTTTAAAGGGTACACACAAGCTGAAGCATCTAAAACTCTTGAAATACCCTTAGGAACTTTAAAAACAAGAAACCGAACCTGTATAAATGAATTACGGGTAATGGTACTAGGATAAAATTATGAATACTGAAGAAATTATAGCGTCAGGAAAACTAGAAATGTACGTCTGTGGAGCATTACCACATGAAGAAGCTATTGAAGTGGAAGCTGCGATTGCCAACAACGAAGCCGTAAGACGAGAAGTTGAGCAAATTGAAAAATCACTTATTCACTTAGCTGAAAATGTGGCGCCTCCCATGCACGCAATGACATGGACACAGATTTTAAACGCAATCAGAAACTATAAGAATATAGGCGATACTAAGGTAAAAACCCTTAATTGGGCAGCCATTACAGGTTGGGCAGCCGCTATATTATTTATGGGTGGTATATTATGGATGTTACAGCAGAATAATGATTTAAATAATTCACTACAAATAACTTCAACAGAAAACACCGTTTTAAAAGAAGATAAAAATGTTATTGAAAATCAATTAGTAGCTAACACTAAAATACTGGATGTATTAAGGTCTAAAGAATACCAAACCTATACACTTCCCGGAAATCAAGCCGTTGCTCCTGAAGCTTTTGCAAAAGTGTATCTAGATAAAAAAAACAACATAGCTTATATAGATGTTAAAGGTTTACCTACGCCACCTCCTGGAAAAGTTTACCAAGTATGGTCGTTAAAAATGGAGCCTCTTACACCAACAAGTGTAGGTTTAATTGCTGCCGAAAATGAAGCCGGCGAAAACGGAATTTATAAATTCGAAAATTTCCCAGACCCTGAAGCTTTTGGAATAACTTTAGAACCTGCCGGAGGAAGTAAAACACCTACCTTATCACAATTATATACCTTAGGAACAATAACCATTTAAAGAAAAGGTGTCTTAAAAGGCTTGAGCGTAAACTCATGTTTTTTAGTTAAACTCATTCATAAAATATTGAAAAAAAGTAACGCCCATCAAAATTATGACAGGCGCTCCAACTAACAAAAAAACTCTAAAAACCGGGGCTCCCGGTTTTAAAATATCTATCAATTATTTGATAGACACCCAACCTCATTAACACTTACGGAAAAAATAGCAGTTTGGTTTTCATTTTGTTATAACATTTCTATTTCTTTTGCTTTTAAAGGTCCCAATTCATAAAATGCTTCTAACAGTTCAGCTTTTAATGAATTTACCTCAGCATTCATACCATTTGCTTTATATATTAAAGCTGAATGAAAAAGCGCATTAGGCTCTGAAGTTTTTCCTGCAACAAACGTTTCAATTGTATTACGTGCAGCTTCTTTATTGCCAGATTTTAATTGAGCATATGCAAGCAATTGATACGTTTCTGGTGTAGCGCGATTTACAAGTTCTTTTTCGGCTAATTCAACTGCTTTTTTGGGATCCTTTTCTGCATAAATTGATATAAGGTAGGTAGTATACATTCCACCATAGGCCACATTGTCTGTAGCTTTTATAAATTTTTCATATTCATTGTTTGCTTTAGAAATATCGCCATCATATTCAGCCATTTCAGCTTTCAATAAATGATAATCAGGCACATTATGATTTACCTGTACGGAATCTAAAATACGATTTGCTTCCTTGGTATTTTTTTCAAGAGAATAAACCATCCATGCAAGTTGTTTTTTTACATAATGGTTGTCTGGTTGAATTGCCAATGTATTCAAATAATTTTTATACGAATCGTGAATACGCCCAGCATGACCATAAAAATCGCCAATATTGCTATAAACCCAAACCATTAAACTTTTGTCTTTTCGTGCTTCAGCAATTGTTTTAGCTTGTTCCATATATTTTATGGCTGCATCAAGATTTCCATTATGGTCGCTCCATTTTGCCAAACGAATTAAATAATTAAAATCTTTTGGAGCCTTTACTTTTCCCAACAGCGTATCTGCAAGCTGATAGTCGCCCAATTCCATCGCCACATCAAAAAGCATCATCTCCGTTTCTTTGTGATTATCTGGATAGGTATAAGCGCTATCCAATAAAACTTTTGCTTCCTTAAAACGGTGTTGTGAAATATAATTATGTGCTAAACTGCGCAAATAGGTATCTTTATTACGTGCTGAAACAGCGTATACCTTTTTAATTAATTGTTCTGAAGTTTTTAATTCTGAAATAGTTCCGCTAATTTCAAACATTCTTGCATGAAGGCTAGACATACGGGTCATTTCCATCAAGTTAGTTGAATCGTTATTGAATCTTTTCTCCCAAAATTCAAACTCAGATAAAAGGGCATCTTTTGAAGGATTGTTAGTGGTAATTAAATATGGGTTATAATCTTTACTATCGGTTATTTTTTCAGTCTTTTCTTGACATCCAATAAAAACAGCAAAAAATAATAAGAGTATTAAATTTTTCATTTTGAAGGTATTTGTGTTGGTCAAATTTTTCGTTTAAATATATTTTAAACAAAAAAAGAGAACGAAACGCTCTCTTTTTTGTATTAAAATTTTACGTATTAAAATGGTCCAGCCATATATGGGAATGACGCAGAGAACGAAGCATCATTGCCTGGCACTCCATCATTTGTTAAATTTGGATTTTCAGAGCCGTCAGGACCCCCAAAAATTAAAAGTAAGGATACATCGATCACATCATCACTTAAGGTTCTACCAGTCAATATTTCGGTTCCGTTAAAGTAAGTAGTTATCCCTGTTTCAGCTAACCATAATACATCGTTAGAAAGTACTGTTGTGAATTGTGCTGCAGTTAAACCTAAAGCATTGGTAGTATATCCAGAATTCAAAGCCAATAATTTTGCTTCAAATTTTTCTTGGAAAGCTACTTGCATTGCAGAAGGCACAGTAACATTAAATGCATCTTTAAATCCTTCTGATCCAAACACGGTATTTATACCAGGACGCCCCATTTGGTCTTCCTGTATGTAAGTTCCGCTAAAATCTAGCACTTCTCCACAAGGTGCACAAGCTGTGCCGCCGCAGTCAATTTCTGTTTCATCACCGTTTAAAATTCCATCGGTACAAGTTGGGTTCGTAATTATATTATCGTCATCATCGGTACATTGCACAAACAATACTGACGTAGTTATTGCAGCAAAAAGGTATATATATTTAAATGTTTTCATCTTTTTAAATTTTTAGTGTTAGCAATTTTATTGTTTTCTTTTAGCCTCTACCCATACATTATAGATAGGTGTACTTGCTGCAAACGGGTTTACACCTACAGTGCCCCCTGGCAGCATAGCCTTTGGAAATTCCACAACAATACTCAATACGTTTGTTCCTGCAAAAGTATCATCCCCAGGATTGTTAAAGCCTGTTGCGGTACCAGAAAGCACTGCGTTGTATTGGTTAAAGTCAAAGAAAAAAGGATCTTCTCTTGGTCCAGCAAAAAATTTCATGCCATTTAGTTCTGTTATTTGAACATCATCTTTTGTTGAAATCTTCACACTAATAGGATCAGTTGTAGCAATAGTGCTTTGTGTCCCTGTCATAGCTGGCGCCGATGGCCCGAAAAAATACATAGAATCACCACGCTTTATTGCCTGAATAACAAAATCTTCTTTAAGGTCATTATTCCTGTCAATATTGAATTCTATCAAAACCGTTTCATCAAATTCGGCTTGGTCTGTAGGTGTACCCGGAGGCAAAAGTCCTTGTACATTTGCTGCTAGCACAAAGTTATTACTGTTCTCGCCTTGAAAGGCGTAAAAGTCTGTAATATCTGCTGTTGTACCTGCAATTGCTGGGGCGTCAATGTGATCCGCAGATATTAAAAATACCGATAGTGCGGCTATGCCCAGTCCACCGATTAGTGCAAAAAGTTTTGAATTTTTCATCTTTTTTGTTAGTTTTTATTAATTATTTTTGTTTGTTCGCTATACTTACGTTTAAATGTAAGTGCATGGTTTTTCTATAAACGTTAATCTTTTGTTAATGCGGCTAAACCAGCGTTTGAACGCCTAAAATAATCATAAATATTTCAATGAACCCCTCTGCAGCCGATTGGATTTTAAAGTTTTTAAATCTTTTTGAAAAGAATGAATTAATTGATTCTTTTCAAACTAATTTAAAATTCTATGAAGCGCTTAAAAACACTGGGTTTATTTATGGTGTTTCCGTTGCTGCCTTACCAAAAAAATCGCTTGGCAACTTAAAACTTACTAAAGAAGAACTCACAAAAATAAATCTTTTTCATTCCTTACTTTTTCAATTTTATCAGCAAAATCCCGAATCCAGCACTACGGAAGCTATAACAGATATTCTTTCTTTTTACAGACATATAGAAAAAGGTAAAACAGGCTTTTTTCAAAAATTTACACTTTCACAAAGTCCTTCAAATACTTTAGAGCATATTCTATCGGCGCGCTTGCAAGAAACAAATTCGTTATTAAAGAAAAATACAATTTCACTGCTTACGCATGCACTTTTATATTTGGATGTTCTTGCTTATAAACAGTGGCAAAAAGAACCAAGCAATGCCAAAAACTATTACAAACAACAAGAAACAATTGTACTTACAGCTTGTTTTTATACATTAAAATCTAAAAAGAAAAAATCTAAATACGATAAGTTACTAATTGAGCTTTTCGAAACCTCATCTGAATATATAGTTGCCAAAACCGATGGTAGTTTTTCTACTTTTTTAGAGAGTTTAAACTATTTAAATATTACTGAAAACTCCTTGGAAAGAAAGTATATCTTAGATTTATGCTGTCTTACCATTTGGGAAGATTTAAAGCTTGATGATACCGAACATCAGTTTTTACAGCAATTAGTATTAACATTAAACTATTCCGAAGCAGATTTAAGCAAGAGTCTCGAAGGGCTTGCTGATTTTTCAAAAAAATATACTGAAAAGATACTCCTTTTTGAATATTCGCATCCCGTAAAGCAGTTTTACAAGCAATCTGCTTCGACTGTAAAATTATTAATTTTAAGAAATAAAGACCGTTTAGCACGCGAGCTGGAAGAAAGTGGCGAGCTGCTGGTGCTTTTAGGGCAATCTACGTTACGAGATTTATCGCCAGAAGAAAAAAACAAAGTTAAAGAGCAACTGTTGGACGTGTGTAAAAGCATTCCGTCGTTGACTATTTTTTTACTTCCTGGCGGGAGTGTTTTGCTTCCTTTATTAGTAAAATTTATTCCAAGATTACTGCCTTCTTCGTTTCAAGATAATAGAATTGAAATTAATAAGGAAAAAAAATAGTGCTATTCTAGCCACAGTTTAAAATCTTTCACCCGTTCACGTGCCACGATTACTTCTTGCTCCTTATAGCTATTCAATTTTAATTGAAGACGTGAGTTGGTATAAGAAATAATATCTTTTATAGCTTCAATATTTATATAGTATTTTCTGCTAATTCTAAAAAACAATTCTGGAGAGAGCTCCTGCTCTAATTGCTCTAAGGTAGTTTCTAACAAATAGTTACGCCCGTCTACAGTGTGTGCATAGGTGCCTTTATTTTCAGAATAAAAACACTCAATTTCATCTACAGAAATCATTTTTATATGCTGTCCAATTTTTGTTGTAAAACGTTTTTTATACGCTCTTTCTACAGGGTTTACTAGCAATTTTTTAATGTCCTCAAAATTAAACTGAACATTTTGAGTTGATGGGTTAAACGATTTATATTTTTCAACCGCGCTATATAATTCGTCCTCATCAATAGGTTTCAATAAATAATCAATACTATTCAATTTAAATGCTTGCAAAGCATATTCATCAAATGCAGTTGTAAATATAATGGCGCTATTAACTTCAACGGTGTCAAAAATTTCGAAAGAAAGTCCATCACTCAATTGAATGTCTAAAAAAATAAGGTCTGGATGTGGGTTATTTTGAAACCAATTTACAGCTTCTTCAACACTGTGGAGCATTTGGCTTACGCTAACATCTTGCTTTTCTAGCATACGTTGTAAATAACGCGCAGATGGTTTTTCGTCTTCAATTATTAATACATTCATTAATTGATGGTTACTGGTAAATTATTTTATGATTGATCTTCTTCTAAAAACTGCTTTAGCTTTTTCTCCTCCCAGTTTTTAAAAATATTATTTTTAAAATTCATAACAAAGAGCACATAGAGTGCGTGTGAAGCCAAACCTATACCCCAAAACATTGCGGTAATGTACATACTCCAGCGTGAAAAATGCAATGCTTTGTCATTAAAAACATTCGCAGAAACAAGAATGATTGCGGTATTGATTAGTAAATAAACCACCAAATGACTATAAAAACTTTTAAGGGTTTCTACTTTTTTCTTTGCTCTTAAATAAGCCAAACTTTTTTTGGTATCCATTTTTAGCGTTCGTTTTGTTCTTTAGTTGTGAATTTTTATAGTTGGTTTTCTTCCCAGTTTTTTATAAACTTCAACTTATATTTAAATGTTCTTGCAGCGTGAAATAACAAACCAATTCCCCAAAAAATAGGAACTATTAAGATGTTCCAATCTATCCATTCTATAAAGTTTTTATCTGTTGATTCGCTTATAAAAAACTCAAGCACCTGTCCTCTAACAATGAAAAGTGCAAAGTTTACTATACCGTAAACCAGTACATGCTTATAAAAACGTTTTAATGCTTCAACCCTTTTTTGAGCGCTCTCAAATTTTATGTTTTTTGAATAATTCATCTTAATTGGAGTTATTGTTGTTTTCTTCTTCTTCCATAAACTGCTTCATCTTTCTTTCTTCCCAATTTTTTCCTATAAAAGGTGTCCATCGAAAAGCTTTTAATGCTTGAAAAAAGATTCCGATTCCCCAACCAAATGCTGCCCATAAAAACCAAGGATGGCGAAGTTCATTTACATAATAATTTAATCCTGCCAAAGCACAAATAAATACTACATAAAAGATAAGGCTGGTGTAAAATTTCTTAATTTCAGCTACACGTTCTTTAGCTTTTAGATACTTATTTTCTTTATTTTCAAATTCCATTTTTCGGTTGTTTTTAAATTATAGGATAAAAATAATACAGCTTAGTTTCTTTTTAAAAATGAAGTCTCCCAATCGTAATTTGAAAGGGATGAACTGTAATTTAATCTTCCTTATCCATTAATTCACGGATTTTACGCTCCTCCCAATCTTTTCCAAAAAAAGGATTGTAATTAAATGTTTCAGCTGCATGGCCCATTACACCAAATCCCCATCCAACAATAGGAAACAATGCCCAAGGAAACCCAGCATTTGAAATGTAATTTAAGTAAATAAAGACAGGTACAAATAGTAAGTATATTGTAAGGTGAACATAAAATGCTTTTAATTTTTCCACCTTGGTTTTCGCTAGCGTATATTTTTTTTCTGAAATAAAAGTTTCTTGTGTATTCATAAACTTTATGTTTTGAGTCAAAACAGGAATCGTTACACTAAACTCCTTTCTGTTTTCTCGAATAAGTACGGGCTGGCTTGTTAATAGTGCATATCTATCACGAATATTCCGTAAACCTACCCCGGTACTTTCTTTTAAAACCTGTTTTGGCTGACTGTTATTGGTTATAATTAAGTTTCCATTTTCTTCAGTAATGGTAATATGAAGTTTTCTTGAAGGAGTAACTTGATTGTGTTTTACAGCATTTTCTAGCAAAAGCTGCAGCGATAAAGGCACTACCTTCGCTTGCGAATCTTTTAAAGTTGCAGGTGGAGTGTAAATAATACTATCCTCAAACCGAACTGTTAAAAGCGACATATACAACTCAGCAAATTTCAATTCTTCCTCCAATGTCACTAATTCTTTGTTTTTCTGCTCCAGCACATAGCGATATACTTTTGAAAGTGACGTAGTAAATCGCGTTGCTGCTTGAGGGTTTTCTTCAATTAAACTAACAAGTACATTCAAGCTATTAAAGAGAAAATGTGGATCGAGCTGATTTTTAAGCGCATCAAATTTAGCTGAAGCAGTACCAGCAATTATTTTTTGCTCTGTTACCTTACTTTCCTGCTTATTTCTATAATAATAAACCGAATAAAAAATAATGGTGACAACTATAGAAATGATAAACGATATATAATAATATTGGATCTTTTCTGAAGCTATAAACGTGGAAAAATCGCTGCCTTCAATAAGTACTTCCGTAAAAACGCGAATAAAAAATAGGCCTATAAGCGTAACTATAATTCCGCCAAAAAGTCCTTTTGTAAGGTTTTTCGCTTTAAAAACTTGGTTTGGAAACTGCTTCAACAAAAACCCAAAGTAATTTGCATTTAGCATATAAAGCACAACAGAATACAGTTGATTATAAAGAAAAAACGTAAGGAGTTCGCTCCCACTCTGAAACTCATAACCGTTAACATACTGAATTAAGCCCAGCACAATAAACACAAGTATTCCTACAAAAAAAGCTTTTCCTAAATCTTTTAAAATACGCATTACCATCGTTTAAATTATTGTTAATTAAGCATCAAGAATTTACTTTAAATAAATTCTTAAACTCATCTCAAAAAGGGACTATTTACAGCTTTCTGCCTGCACCTGTTTCGCTCTTTCTTCCCCATAGGTTGGGTAAAATTCTCCCGCTGGTTTAAAGGTAGCAAAAAGATCTATGGCACGCTGGATATCCTCACAGAAGGGGTCTAATGGCTGTCCAAAATATTTTGCGCCCCCCATATCCCATTCAGCTTTTGCCAAAATAATACGTGGGTTATTTGGAGCTAAGGCATTTGCTTTATTGTGAAGTGCAGCTGCTTTTGCAGAATATTTCATGCCGTATTGCTGCCCATCAAAAACAATCCAAGCGGTGTACCATTGTGCTTGAAGCACTAATAATTCAGGGTTGTCTTTTGAAATTGTTGTGGCATCGTTTATAAAATCCTGCGCCTTATCTAATTGTGCTTTTAATTTTACAGCATCTTTTTCAGAAAAACTATACATAATATTAATTTGAGCTACGTAATATGGTGGCAACCAATTATCAGGTTCAGCAGTGGCGATTCTTTCAAAAACATTTGCTGCCTCCCAAGGTTTGTTTTCTTCCCATAATTTGAAAGCTTTTTGCATTTCTATTTGGTATTTTGTAGGAACAGAATCTGTACTAGTAGCGGAAATTTCGGTTTGTGCTTGTAGCACCAAAGCAGTAAAAAACAAACTAAAATATGTAAGTATATGTTGCATGATTATTGTTTTATTGATTATTATTTTTAAAAATTTATGTTTTAGATCTGTATAAAGAATCACAGTATTTTAATTTCAATTGTTTTAATTTCACCTCCCCTTACTTCAAATTTTGCATCACTCCATTCTGGCGGACCAAATCTTGGCGGTACATTATTTGAATTTCCATAATCTTCTCTTGGGATAAACCCCATAAACATATCAAATTCATTATCATCATCTTCATCATGAAAAACAGAAATGGCATAAACTCCGTCTGGAATTCCGGTAAAAGAAACTTTTGATTGTTTATTAAGTATTGCTGGTGTTGCATATTTATATTCGTTTTCTAGAAAGTCATTTTCTGAATTATAAAGACCAATCATTGCTTTTCCTTTATCATTTGTGAAACCAGAGATGGAAACTTCAATAGTATTCTGTGCCTGAAGAACCATTGTAGCTGAAAAAATTAGTACTAAAGTGAGTATTGTTTTCATTTTATATAGTATTAAGTTTTATAATTATTCAAATTTCACCAAAGTTAGGCATACTTATAAAAGCAATGAACCCAACTGTTGCATTTAGCAACTGAATTGTAATTTTATAAATTATGCAATTGATTGTCTTTTCCGTCGTCGCTAATGGTCCAAAAGAATCCTACAAAAAAGAATTGATCAGCAGCTGGCTGAAGCGCTCGTCTCGCAAAATTTCCATTTACATCGGGTGTGTTTGCATATTGGTACCCATTAATATTATTAAAAGCGAAAGCGTTGTTTATTGAAAAATAAAGGATTTTCTGTTGTGAAAGCAAATACGCCCAGTTTAAACTTACATTATTATATCCTCTTGTTTTTTTCTGAAGAAATCCTGGTTCGTTTGCGTCGGTATAGGTTCTGCCGCTACCATATTGATAGCTAAAACCTACTTGACTTTTCCAATCGTCTATCCAATACTTCGCTACAGCTGAAAAATTATGTGTACTTGCAAAGCTAGGCGTGGCTTCCGTTGGATAGTTTTTATATTTTCGTTCGGTATCCAAATAGGAATAGCTCAGCCAATAATCTACATTTTTAATGCTTTTATTATCCCGCCAAAATAAATCAAGACCTTGGGCGTATCCATTTCCGTCATTCGAAAAAATAGAGGCTTCATTAGGTAACGCTTCCGAATATGTTACAAGATTATTATACTGCTTGCTATAAACTTCAGCTCGAAAAATTCGGTTGTTTGCAGCATATTGATAGTTCATAATGTAATGTTGGGTGTTTTGTGCTTTTAAGCTATTGGTGAACTTCAACACTTCCCTATTAGGTTGTTGGTAAAAATCTCCATATGCCAATGAAAGCTGGCTATTTTTTCCTGTTTTATATGCAAATGAAGCGCGTGGAGAAATTGTAAATTCGCTAAATAATTCGCTGTACTCTCCTCGAACACCAAGTTTTAAAGCTAGTTTTCTTGAGAAAATAATATCTGCTTCCGCAAAAGTTGCAGAAATAGCATTATTGAAACCTAATTCTGCTTGAAAGCTAGGCTCGTTATAGTTTTCGTTGAAATCAGTTAAAAACTGTTCTGCTCCAAAATTTAATTTAAAGTAATTACTAAAGCGTTTTTTTAATTTGAATTTAAGGTGGGCTGAATTTTCAACATCTTTAATTGTTGCTTCATCAATTCCAATTTTTGTTCGGCCGTACGTATAACTTCCTCCTACAAAAATTGTCCAATCTTTTTCAAGCATTTCACTAAAGCTGGCGTTTGTATAAAAGTTTTGGTTTTTAAGACTAAAAGTTACGCCTTCCGCTTGGTTGATGTCTTCTTGAGTTAATGAAAAGTTGGAAGTATCAAAAGCACCGTATACTTTTAGTAATCCATCGCCTATTTTTTGACGAAACACCGCTTCGCCTGAAGCTGTTTCAAAAGGCGTATGCCACTCATTTCTATCCGGAAAAATAGCATTGTAAGGAGCTAAGTTTATATAGGAAGTGTTTAAACTCAAAGAACTTTTCTCCCATTTTTTAGTATGCCCTAAACTCCCCCCTACGCTCATAATACCGATATCCGTTTTTTCTTGATCAGGCTCATTAATTGTATTTAAAAGCAAAACAGAAGATAGCGCCTGTCCGTATTCTGCTGAATACCCCCCCGTAGAAAATGTAATTCCATCAAACAAAAAAGGACTGTAGCGACCGCGTGTAGGAATGTTGTTTGTTGAGGGTGTATAAGGCGTAAAAACACGAATACCGTCAATAAAAATTTGGGTTTCATCAGCATCGCCTCCGCGAACAAAAAGGCGGCCGTCTTCAGCAACGGTTGTTGTACCTGGCAGCGTTTGTAATGCCCCCACAAAATCGCCCAAAGCGCTTGCCGTTGTTACAATATCTAAAGGTTTTAAAACTGAAATTTTACTATTATCGCCTGCAGAAAATGAGCCCGCAGCAATAGTTACTGTTTCTAACGAATTTACGTCTTCACGAAGTACAATTGTTAGCTTCTTCATTTCGGAAACTTCTTTGATAATTAACCTTGTTTCAAAAGAAACGTATGAAATGGTTAAGGTTTGTGTACCCGTTTCTGAGGTTTCAAATGTAAAAGTTCCGTTGTCAGTGGTTGAAGTTCCGTCGTAAGTGCCATCTAAATATACATTAGCACCAATAATCGGAATGCCTTTATTGTCTGTAACCGTTCCTGAAACTGTGTTTTGACCAAAAAAGAAAAAGGGTGAAAAAAGTGTGAAAAAAGTAATTGTAAAAATTTTCATTGATAGGTTGATTTTTAATTTCAATTCAAAGGTGCTCCGCTATGGTCTTTTTTCAGAAAAATAAAAACTGAATTGTCAGTATTTGCTTCTCAACTGTAAAAAATTAAGCAAAACCTCGTTTTCAAAAAAATCTGAAAAATTGTATCTTCGATAGTAAACAACCTACTATGACCGATTCTGAAAAAATAGATGCTTTTATAACAAAGCAAACAAAGTGGAAAGAAAAGCTGCAGTTGCTTCGCGAAGTTTTTCAAAAAACGGAATTAAAAGAAGAAGTAAAATGGGGAAAACCAACATACACCCTAAATGGAAAAATGGTTGCTGCTATGTCCGATTTTAAAAATCATATTGCCATTTGGTTTCATCAAGGCGTTTTTTTAAAGGACAAGAGTAATAAACTTATCAATGCACAAGAAGGGGTTACAAAAGCACTACGGCAGTGGCGATTTGAAGAAAGTGATGCCATAGATTCTAAACTTGTATTGGAGTATGTAGAAGAAGCAATAGCAAATTCGATAGCTGGAAAAGAATTAAAAAAAATGGTGAAAAAAGATATTTCCATTCCTGAAATTTTTAATAAAGCACTTTCAAAAGACCAAAACTTAAAGGAGCAATTTTATAAACTTACTCCAGGTAAGCAGCGTGAATATGCAGAACATATTGGAAATGCCAAACGTGAAATTACACAACAAAATCGCCTTGAAAAATGCACAGAAATGATTAAAAAAGGAATTGGACTTTATGATAAATATAAAAACTGTTAAGCTAAATATTGCTTTAAAATGCAGTCATTATTTTTTAAACGGTCGGATAATTAATCGTGCGGCTCGGTCATAATTTATATAGCTGTACGTCCAATTAAAAAAGGTAATCACTCTATTTCTAAAACCTACCAAAAACCAAAGGTGTACAAACATCCATAGAAACCAGGCAATAGCACCTCCAAAATGCATATTACCAATATCGACCACAGCTTTATTTCTTCCTACAGTGGCCATGGTTCCTTTATCAAAATATTTAAAGGCTTCCATTTTAGAACCTTTCAACATTTTAGCAAAATTTTTCCCTAGGTTTTTCCCTTGCTGAATTGCGGGTTGCGCCACTTGTGGATGTCCTTTAGGGTATTTTTCTGATTGCATTAAAGCAATATCGCCTAAGGCATAAATATTTTTAAACCCTTTTACTTTGTTGTATTCATCAACACGATATCGATTTGCACGTTCTATTAAAGCTTCGCCATTAATACCTTCAATTGGGGCGCCCGTTACTCCTGCTGCCCAAATAAAAGTAGCGGTTTCAAACTTTTTACCATCGTTGGTTGTTACCGTTTTCCCGTCATAATCGCTTATAAATGTTTTAAGGTGAACTTGCACGCCTAGGTTTTCAAGAAAACTTTGTGCCTTTTTAGAAACCTTTTCGCTCATTGGCGGTAATACTCTATCTAACCCTTCAATTAAATGAACGTTCATTTCAGTTTCATTAAGCGCTGGATAATCGTTTTCAAGAATTCCTTTTCTAAATTCCGCCAAAGCACCAGCAAGTTCCACACCCGTTGGACCTGCCCCAGCGATTACAAAATTTAAAAGCCTTTTACGTTCCGTTTCATTTGTTGTAATATCAGCTTTTTCGATATTTTGCAAAATCAAACTACGAATATTTAAAGCCTGAGGCACCGTTTTCATTGGCATGCTATTTTCTGCTATACTTTTGTTTCCAAAAAAGTTTGTCCGCGTACCAGTTGCAATAACCAAATAATCGTATGCTACCCCTCCAATCGATGTTGTAATGGTATTACTATCCGTATTGATATGCTCCACTTCCGCCATCCTAAAGTGAAAATCTTTGTTTTTTCTGAAAATTTTCCGAAGGGGATATGCTATGGAATCTGGCTCCAGTCCTGCTGTAGAAACTTGGTATAACAAAGGTTGAAAGGTGTGGTAATTATGCCTGTCAAAAAGCACTATTTGCGCTTTTTCCTTCTGAAGTTGTTTTATAAAGGAAATACCGGCAAATCCACCGCCGACAACAACTATTCGTGGGACACCAGTTTTAGGGATATTCATCTTTTAAAATTTATATAACAAAATTAGTCTTTGTAAAGGAAGTACACTTATTTTTTAGGATTTTTGTAACAAAGGGTTTGAATAGAACACTAATAAAAAAGCCAACAAAAAACCATTGAATAAAGAACTGGAACATAGTTTTGTAACCCAATTAGAGGAAAATCAAAACATTGTACATAAAATCTGTAGGTTATATACCAACGACAGTGACGCTCACAACGATCTGTTTCAGGAAATAACCATTCAGCTTTGGCGTGCATTTCCAAAATTTAGGGGAGATTCTAAGTTTAGCACTTGGATGTATCGCGTGGCTTTAAACACAGCCATTACACTTTATAGAAAGTCGAAGCGAAGTATAAAAACTCAAGATTTTGAAGGGGTAAGTTTTAAAATTTCTTCAGAAGATTATGACGATACGGTAGAGCAGCAACTAAAACTGATGTACAGTGCCGTAAAAGATTTAAACGATATAGACAAAGCCTTAGTTTTTCTTTATTTGGAAGATAAAAATTACAGGGAGATTTCTGAAACACTAGGTATTTCTGAAGTAAATGCAAGAGTAAAAATGAACAGGATAAAGGAAAAATTACGAACAATTTTAAATCCGTAACTCACTATGGATGAATTAGATTTATTAAAAAAGCAATGGCAAAGCCGGGAACAAGATCTCCCGAAACTTTCCTATGACGACATCTATAAAATGCTATTGAAAAAATCCTCTTCTATAGTAAAATGGATATTTTATATTAGCATAGCAGAGATACTATTCTGGACTATCCTTTCTTTTTTAGTGCCAGAATCTAGTACTAAATTTAGCGATGATATAGGTCTCCACGATATATTGATAGGTGTTAATATTATAAACTACACTGTTTTTGGTATTTTTATCATACTTTTTTACATAAACTATAGAAAAATATCCCTTACTGATTCTATAAAAGAATTAATGGCAAACATTATACGTACACGTAAAACAGTAAAATACTTTGTGATTTACAATATTACGACCTCTTTTTTAATAATCATTGGCATTAATTTGTATTACTTTTTAAACCAAGATATCGTATTTAAGTATATGTCTGAAGACTATGGGATAGCAAACATATCTCAAGATCAGTTTATGAGGTTGTTCTTTGTAATTCAAATCCTTTTTGGACTTGTTATGATAGCATTCATACTACTATTTTACAGACTTGTTTACGGAATCTTATTACGAAGACTTCATAAAAACTATAAAGAATTGGAGAAAATTGAAGGATAAAATAAGTAGTGAGTATAATACTATTTAATATTGAATATATATTAAAAGAAGCTATTTATGAGAAATACATGCAGAATACGGAATAATTAGTAGTGCCATTGTCGTTGTTTATTTAATTCTTCCTCACTTTGAATTTCTGTAGCTGGAATAACTTTTAAGAAAGATGGATGTTGCTCAATAGCATATTCCAACTTTTCTACAATTTGATCCATGGTGTCATTTTCGTAATCAATTTCTAAAGGAGGCTTAATTTCCATTGTTTGAAGAATCCCGCGTTTTTTAATTCGGATTCCTTTTTTATCGAAAGACCTTCTAAAGCCATCAATAACGATTGGCACTACCAAGGGTTTATTCATTTTTATAATATGCGCCGTTCCCCGTCTAATTGGCTTCCAAGGTTTTGTAGTTCCCTGCGGAAAAGTGATAACCCAACCATCATTCAACGCATTGGTAATATTGCTAACATCGCTCATTTTCACTTGTTTGTTAACTTCTTTCCCTTTTTCACGCCACGTACGTTCTATACTTACAGAACCTGCATAAGCTAGAATTTTAGGCAATAGCCCAGACTTCATTGTTTCTTTTGCAGCAACAAAATAAATATTAAGCTTTGGACGCCATAGATAGCCTACGTTTTTTATACTATCATCCCTCCCACTCAAACTAGCATTAAATACATGGAGCATAGCAGCAACATCTGCAAAATAGGTTTGGTGGTTGCTAACAAATAGCACATTTTTTTCAGGCAAGGTTTTCAAAATATCACTACCATGAATTTGTAGTTCGTTAAACCCCTTAAAACGTCTATGCGTTAAAACTCCAGCAATTCGAATTAACCAAAGCTTTAAAAAAAGTATATGTCCAAATGGATTTTTTTTGAAGAGATTCATTTATTAATGTTCAATTATCAATTGTAGTAAAGCCTTCATAATTATTCCAAATTTCCTATTTTGACTTTTAATTTTTCAGAAATTGGATTTTATTTTTTTTGAAATTTATGTGTTATTTAAAACCTACTGTCTAAATTTCTTACTAAGCAAATATAGTAAAATATGGTTTCAAAGTACTATTTTCAGTAATTCCCGCACTTCATTGAGCATCATCGCAGTAGCGCCCCAAACGATATGACCGTTCAAATTAAAAGCAGGTACTTCTATATTTGTAGCGTAGGAAGTAGTAAGTGTCTGTGTGGTAATATTAGCAGCATCCATAAAATCATCCAAATCAACTTCTATCAATGCTTCCACCTCTGCTTCTTGTGGTATAAATTGGGGGTTCGTTGTCGTAATTCCCAAAAAAGGGTGCACGAAAAAATTACTTGGTGGAATGTATATTTCTGTTAGTTTTTTTAAAACCGAAATAGTTTCTCTAGCCACACCTACCTCCTCTTCGGTTTCTCGTAAGGCAGCATCCTGAATGGAATCGTCATCATCTTCTAACTTCCCGCCAGGAAAACCAACTTGTGCAGAATGAACTCCTTTATAGGTTTTACGAAGAATTAAAATGAGCTGTGTTTTAGATGCTTCCGAAGGATAAAAAAGTACCATAACACCTGCTTGTTTTGCCGTGTTTTTTTCTCTGGCTTTGTTTTTAAGTTCCTGTAAACGCTCAATTGGCGCCATTTTATGCTGAATAGACTCCCCAGGAAGTTCCATTTTTGTTACTTTTACAATTCGTTTTTCAAAATCGTGAAAATTCATTTATGGGAAAATTGTTTATTTATTGCTTCGGAATTATTTTTCTCTTTGGAAGCTGTGAAGATAAGAAAAAGGAGAGCGAAACAGAAGGTAACACTTCAACAATACAAAGCAGCCAAAAAATTAAAAGTGATACTTTAACTCCAGCTACAAATCAAAAAAAAGATTCAACAAAATACCCAAAGCTTACAAACGAGAATTTAGTTTCTTTTTTAACCGAATACGGCAAAAATAACCCTGAAACAAAGGTTTTAATAACAACGCGTTTTGGTGCGATTGAAATAGAACTATACAAAGACACGCCACTGCATCGTGCAAATTTTATTTATTTAGTGAAGCAAGCATATTTTGAAGAAACTTTTTTTCATCGTGTGGTTCCAAACTTTATAATCCAAGCTGGCACAAGCGATTTGGTTTCAACTCCTAGAAAACGCGCCGCCCTCGGAAATGATTACTTACTTCCTGCCGAAATTATTCCAGGACGCGTTCATAAATATGGCAGCGTTTCGGGGGCAAAGGAATATCGAGAAAATCCCGATAATAGAACAGCTCCGTATGAATTTTTTATTTTCGTAGGCCCAAAAACGGCTACAACTCATTTAAACGGAAAATATACCATTTTCGGGAAAGTAACCAAAGGCATGGATGTGGTTGAAGAAATTTCGAAAGTAAAGGCAGACGCTGGCGATTGGCCTTTGAGTAATATTTATATTTCTGCCAAAGTAATTGAATAAACCGATTACTCCATTTCTTGCTTTGTATAAATATTAGGCAACGAAAGCCTAAATGAAACTGCCAACAAACGAACTATAATTACTATAGCCCCAGAAATTATTACAATAAAGTCTTCTTTTAAAGGCGTATTATGAAGTAGAAAATAAGCCGTAGCGCCTAAAATACAAGCTGTGGCATAAATCTCTTTCCTAAAAATAATTGGAATTTCATTACATAAAATATCGCGAAGCACCCCTCCAAAACAAGCAGTCATCGTTCCTAAAGCTACACAAATAACAGGTGGGAACCCCGAAGCTATTCCTTTTTCTACCCCCACAATAGTATAAAGCGCAATCCCAATAGTATCGAACAAAAAAAGTGATTTACGTATATACCCCAAACGTTTTCTAAAAACTACCGCAAAAATTGCCGACCCAACTATTACATACACATAGGTTAAGTTTCGCATCCAAGCTACAGGCACATCAATGAGGATATCACGCAAGGTTCCGCCACCAACAGCGGTTACAAAAGCAATTATTAAAATCCCAAACGGATCCAAACGTTTGTTAAGTGCTGTAAGTACTCCTGAAATTGCAAATGCAACGGTTCCTAAAATATCTATTAATAGAATTAACTTCACATGTTCTGGGTATAAAAATTATAATCTTTAATTACTTTATCGATAAATTTAATCGGAGTTTCTTCCAACTTCACTTCCATAACGTTCGAAACTCGATTGGCTAGTTTCAAAATAACATTATGGTTTCCATTGTAGCGAGCTTCCATAAATACATTTTTTATGGTTTGCATTTCTGAATCCGTAAAAACGGTAACCTGCGGATAGCGAGCCTCATAACCTTCAGGAATATCCATCAAAATGGTTTGCGAAAAACTTACGTTCTGTTTTTCAGTAATCACCGTGGTTGAAGCTGCCAAATCGCCTATACGCTGCCCTTTTCCATTTAATAAAATAGTAACTAGCGCCAAAGCACCGCTAGTGCCCGTAACATCTATAATTCGCAATAACCAGCGAAGCATAAAGTTTGAAAAAGCAGCTTTTGAGCCATCCGTTTTAACAACTCTCAATTTCATAACTGCTTTTCCTGGGCTTCTTCCCTGCCACAATGTTTCCCAAAGTAAATGATATAAAAAAATTGGCAAGCCAACTGTCATTCCAACAATCATATTAAAATCGTTAGACAGATTAATGTTTGTAAAAACTAGAATAATAAGGAAAACATAAACTCCCATTATCAATACATCAATAAGAAATGCAAGTATACGTTCGCCCACCCCCGCCACATTCTGAAGAATGTTCACATTTTGGGCGGTTTCTATTTGAAAATTATCCATTAAATATGTTTCTTTGAGCAAAAGTACTGCACATTATGCGTGAAGCCGCTTTTGCGAAGCAAAATAAAGATAAATGGTTGCAATTTGAAAATGTTCTTCGGAATAATATTCAAATGAATCCCGATGACCTCAGCTCGCTTTATATTGAAGTAACGGATCACCTAAGCTACGCCCGTACTTTTTACCCCAACAGCAACACGCTGAAATACTTAAACGGCCTATCTGTTTTAGCGCATCAAAAAATTTATAAAAGTAAACGCGAATCTCGAACACGTTTTATAACTTTTTATACAAAGGAATTCCCTTTATTTTTTGCGCAATACCACAAACAATTGCTAATTGCATTTATCGTATTTCTATTATTCTCAGTGGTTGGCGCTTATTCTGCAGCTACCGATGGAAACTTTGTTCGCTTAATTTTAGGCGATGCGTATGTAAACATGACCTTGGCAAATATTGACAAAGGCGACCCAATGGCGGTTTATAAAGAAATGGGAGCATTAAACATGTTTCTGGGCATTACAATAAACAATATTACGGTTGCACTTTATGCCTTTGTTTATGGCCTTTTTTTGAGTCTTGGCACACTTTACATTATCATGCGAAATGCAATTATGCTTGGCTCTTTTCAATATTTCTTTTATGAAAAAGGATTGCTTTGGGAATCTGCCCGAACCATTTGGATTCACGGTACTATTGAAATTTCTGTAATTATCATCGCGGCCTGTGCAGGGCTCGTTTTAGGAAATAGTATATTGTTTCCAGGTACCTATACGCGGCTGCAATCATTTGTGCGAGGCGCAAAAGATGGCCTTAAAATAATGCTGAGTACCGTTCCATTTTTTATAATCGCAGGTTTTCTTGAAGGTTTTGTAACCCGCCATACCGAAATGCCCGATTGGCTAGCAATACTAATTATAGGAAGCACGCTCTTTTTTATTATTTATTATTATGTGTTATTGCCTTTGAAATTGAAAAGAGAATTGAAAAAATTAGAAATTTAAAAACCCGATAGAAACACTATCCTCCATAGTATTACTAGAACCCATAAAATCAAAATATTAGCAAACAATGAACGAAACAATAAATTTTAAAAAACAACGCGAGCTTGGAAGCATACTAACAGATATTTTTAAGTTTATTCGTTTAAACTGGAAGCCCCTTTTTGGGATGATTTTTAAAGTTGCCGGTCCAGCCTTATTAATTATGATTTGCGCGTATGTGTACTATATGCAATCCATTATGGGTGGTTTGGGGCTTATGGAAAGCTTAGGCTCTGTAAGTATTTTTACAGCAAATGTTACCATTGCGATTTTTATTTTATTTATATCTGGAATTATTTTTTATGCACTTTTAAATGGCGTAGTACTGCATTTTATAAAATCGTATATCGCTAATTATGGTGTTGTTGTAAAAGAAGAAGTTAGTACAGGTGTCAAAAACGATTTTTGGAAATTAATCGGAACTAGTCTCCTAGTAGGTATTATTGTTGCTGTTGGCACCCTGTTTTGTGTTATTCCTGGTATCTATTTTGGTGTTGTCCTTTCCACAGCCTATACAATTGTGGTCTTTAATGAAAAAGGAGTCACTGATGCAATTAGTGATTGCTTCAACCTAATTAAAAACGAATGGTGGATTACCTTTGCTACTTTTTTGGTCGTTTTTCTTCTTTATTACTTTATAATGATCATTTTTCAAATACCTCAATACATCTATTTCTTTATAAAAGCAATATCAATGGGGGAAGAAATTTCAGCAGATCCGAGCCATATATTCGATTGGGTATATGTTAGTTTAACATCCATCGGGATGATTTTTCAATACTTGTTATATTCTATGATTGTTATTGCTAGCGCCTTTGTTTTTTTTAATTTAAACGAAAAGAAAAACTTTACAGGTACAATGGAAACCATAGAATCCATTGGGAAAAAGGAAAAATAATATGCTAAAAACATTTTTTCTTTTGTTGTTTTTATTTCGTGCGGGCTTAGGACATGCTATGCCTTTTCTGCAAGACAGTATTCCTGCGCACAAAATTGAAGAAATCCAATACGACAAAACGGAAAATCTAAATTCGCCTATTTTTGACCAACAAACTATTGAAGGTTTTAAAAAAGAAAAGGCTTTTGATTATTATGAAAAACCCGTAGAAGAAAACTGGTGGTCGCAATTTCAAAACTGGGTTTGGGAGCTCTGGTTAAAATTTTGGCACTGGCTTGTGGGCGATTTTGAAGCCGGAGGGTTTATCTCTTTTTTAGTTCACGTTGTACCGTATGCCATTCTTTTTGCTATTGTAGTATTTGTAGTTTGGCTATTTTACAAATTAAATCCCGGCGCAACTTTTTTTAAATCGAAAGAAAAACCCGCCGTTTTCTTTTCCGAAGAAGAGGAAATAATTAAATCAAAAAACATCAGAGAATTAATTGAAAAAGCATTGGAACAAAAAGAATATCGACTCGCTGTTCGGTATTATTATTTGTTGATACTAAAAAAATTAACAGATGCCGAGCTTATAAATTATGAATTTGATAAAACCAATAGCGATTATTTTGCCGAAATAACTTCAGAAAACATCAATACCGGTTTTCGCAAAGTTACGACGCTTTACGATTATATTTGGTATGGAAGCTTTACCGTTACCGAAACCGATTTTATAAAAGCACAACACACTTTCACCTCATTAGAAAATCAAATTCCAAAAACCGTTGACTAAACTTCAAAAAATATTTCTCTTCGGTTTCCTGCTTGTGCTGGCGGCATTGGTCTATACAGAAGCCTCCAAACCACAGCCTGTTAGTTGGTTTCCCAGTTATAGCAAAGAGGATAAAATTCCTTTGGGAACGTATGTTCTCAATGATTTGGTGAAGAAATCATTCAACGAAAACCTTTCTGAAAAAAACATACCTCCTTTTGAAGCTTTACAGGATAGCACCTTAAAAGGAACTTATTTCTTTGTAAATAACACCATTAATTTTGATAAAACCGAACTCGATTCATTGATTAGTTGGGCTAAAAAAGGAAATACCGTTTTTATAGCTGCAAATTATTTGGGAGGAAAACTTCTTGACACATTAAATTTAGAAACAAGCACCGAAGTAACTATTGAAAAAATTGGCAGCGAACCATTGCTGAAATTAGTAAATAAAAAATTCGCTTTGCAAAAACCTTTCCACATAAAAAAGGACCTTTCTGTTCGTTATTTTTCAAAAATAGATACAATTGCACAAACAGTATTGGGTGTTTCTGGCCGATTTATTGATTCATTAAAAATTAAAGAGCCTCGCATTAATTTTATAAAAGCCCCCTTGGGCGAAGGGCAATTTTTTATTCATTTACAACCCGAAATTTTTTCAAACTTTTTTCTGCTTTCTGAAGAAAATACCACACATACAACGCAGGTTCTCTCCTATCTTAACGACGGTAAAACTATTTATTGGGACAATCATTACAAATCTGGAAAGCGTGTAAATATTTCGCCTTTGCGGGTTTTGCTAAGTAATAAGAATTTTAAATGGGCGTATTATTTTCTGCTGATTGGCGCTTTGCTTTTTATCATTTTTGAAGGAAGAAGAAAGCAACGAAGCATCCCAATTGTACACCCCCTCACCAATAAAACATACGAATATACGCAGACGATTGCAGGGATGTATTTAGACAAAAAAGAGAATCATCTAATTGCCAAAAAACAAATTACGCTTTTTTTAGAGTTTATTCGTACCCGATTGCGTGTTCCCACCGAAAATAGCAACGAGCGCTTTTATAAAACGGTTGCCGAACGCAGTGGAAATACACCCGAAGACACCTTAAAACTGTTTACTTTTATTGAAAAAATAAACAATCAAAACAACACAAGCAAAGAAGAATTGTTGAAATTGTATCAAGAAATTAAAGAATTTAAAAAGAAAACCGATGGAAAATCCTGAAGAGCACAATGACGATTTACACTTTAACAACCGTATTCCACTAGACGAACTTAAACTTGCGGTTGACAGCATAAAAAAACAACTTGCCAAGATAATTATTGGGCAAGAAGATTTTGTAGAACTTCTTATTGTAAGTCTTTTGGCAAATGGCCACGTACTTATTGAAGGCGTTCCTGGAATTGCAAAAACCATAACCGCAAAACTTTTTGCAAAGACGTTGAAAACAGATTTTAGTCGCATTCAATTTACCCCCGATTTAATGCCGAGTGATGTTTTGGGAACTTCAGTGTTGAATATGAAAACTTCAGAATTTGAATTTAAAAAAGGGCCCATTTTTTCGAATGTAATCTTGATTGACGAAATAAACCGTGCTCCCGCAAAAACGCAAGCTGCACTTTTTGAAGTTATGGAGGAACGCCAAATCACAATGGATGGCGAACGACATATTATGGAATACCCTTTTGTTGTGCTTGCCACCCAAAACCCCGTTGAGCAAGAAGGAACTTATGCTTTACCTGAAGCACAATTGGATCGTTTTCTCTTTAAAATAAAAGTTGGCTACCCAAATTTAGAACAGGAAATAACCATCTTAAAAACCCATCACCAGCGTAAACAAGCAATTCCAGAAAACGTAATTGAAGGCGTATTAACTCCAGAGGCATTAAAAAAATTCCGCGCACAAGTACAGGATATTTTAATTGAAGATAAAATTTTTACTTATATCGCACAATTGGTAGATAAAACCCGAAACCATCCTCATTTATTTTTGGGTGGGTCTCCAAGAGCTTCGCTTGCTATTATGAATGCTTCAAAAGCATATGCAGCTATTAACGGGAGAGATTTTGTAACCCCAGATGATGTTAAAAAAACATTGGCTCCAGTTTTAAGACACCGAATTATCCTTTCGCCAGAACGCGAAATGGAAGGAATGACGCCCGAATCTGTGATAGATCTAATTTCACAATCCATCGAAATTCCAAGATAAGTGATTAAATTCCTAAAATCCTTCTACCTAACGCCACGGTTTTTTTACGTGATGGCGCTGCTATCAGTATTATTTTTATTTTCCTATTGGTGGGAATGGCTTTATGGAATTATTTGGATTTTGGTTATGGGGTTTGCTCTGTTTATCCTTCTTGAAATTACAATGCTTTTCAGTAAAAATGCATTGGAAGGCGAGCGGATTTTACCTGAAAAATTTTCAAATAGCGACATCAATCCTGTTTCTATACTTTTAGTAAATAAGTATCCTTTTAATATTCATGTGGGAATTATTGATGAATTGCCCATTCAGTTTCAAAAAAGAGATTTTTTAAAAAGTATTTTCATCACAGGAAAAAATAAAAATACGCTTCAGTATGAAGTAAGACCTGTGGAACGCGGCGAATATATTTTTGGAAATTTAAATTGTTACGTCTCTTCACTAATTGGATTGATACAAAGAAGATACACCTTCAACAATCAGCAGATGGTAAAGGTGTACCCATCATTTATTCAAATGAAAAAATATGATTTTTTGGCTATCGATAACAGGCTTTCACATATTGGTTTAAAGAAAATACGTCGCATAGGCCACACCATGGAATTTGAACAAATAAAAGAATATGTGGCTGGCGATGATGTGCGGACAGTGAATTGGAAAGCAACGGGAAAACATGCCCGGCTTATGGTAAACCAATATCAGGACGAAAAAATGCAGCCGGTATATTCAATTATCGATACAAGCCGTGTGATGAAAATGCCTTTCAACGGACTTAAATTATTAGATTATGCGCTAAACAGTTCGCTTGCTTTTTCAAACATTGCTTTAAAGAAAAACGATAAAGTTGGCTTATTAGATTTTTCAAATAAAGCGGAAAAATTTCTTCCAGCGCAAGCAAAAAAAACATATCTGAACAATATTCTTGAAACACTTTATAATATTGACACCAAGTTTTTAGATGCAGATTACGGCGTATTACAAGCAGTAGTAAAACGAAAAATTACACATAGAAGTTTATTAATGCTTTATACAAATTTTGAGCATATTGCTGCGCTTCATAGGCAGTTACCCTACTTACAAGCCATTGCAAAAAAACATGTTTTGGTTGTTATCTTTTTTGAAAACTCCGAATTAAAAGCCTTAACCAATTCTGAAGCGAAAAGTCTCCCAGAAATTGTAGACCAAACCATTGCCCAACAATTTGAGTTTGACAAAAAGCTCATGGTTCGTGAATTACAGCAACGCGGTATTCAAACCATCTTAACTGCACCAGAAGATTTAACCGTAAACACAATAAATAAATATCTGGAAATAAAGGCGAGAGGGCTTTTGTAACATTTCAGCGTAAAAAATCAACAGTTGAGGAATTCTTATTTAGTTTAGAAACGACATTTTAAGACATTTGATTTATAATAATAACCAAAAACTTAAAATCATGAAAACAATCATTATCTCAATTGGCCTTAGTTTTTTCTCCATTCTTTTAAATGCACAATCTGATAGTTCAACCGCTGAAACCGGAACAACAATTACTGTTTCTGTTCCATGTAAAAGTGACGAAGGAAATGTATTAATAGGTTTGTATAACGAAAACACTTTTTTAAAAGCTGCTCCAATAATGAGCTCTAGTGCTGAAATTATTGACGGAAAAGCCACCGCAACATTTAAAAACGTTACGCCTGGAAGCTACGGCATTTCTCTTTTTCAGGATAAGAATAATAATAAACGAATGGATTTTGATACAAATGGAATGCCTACCGAACCTTACGGTGTGTCAAATAATAACATGAGTTATGGACCACCTATGTGGCAAGATGCTAAATTTGAAGTAAGCAACCAGCCAGTTGAAATGGAGATTAGAATGTAAATATTACTGAAAATATATAGTTAAGAAATCCGGTTTTAAACCGGATTTCCTTTTTTTGAGATAAATTCATACAAAATATCAATAAATTTTTCTGATTAAAATTTACCTTTGCATAAATATAACTTACAATGACAATTACACAATTGAAATATGTTTTGGCTGTAGCTGAGCATCAAAATTTCACCAAGGCTGCTGAAAAAACATTTGTAACACAACCCACACTCAGTATGCAAATTCAAAAACTGGAAGACGAGCTTGAAATCTTGATTTTTGATAGAAGTAAAAAACCAATTGAACTTACTGGAGTTGGAAGAAAAATCGTGGAGCAAGCTAGAAATATTGTCAATGAATCGGAACGGATGCAGGATGTTGTAGATCAGGAAAAAGGATTTATAGGCGGTACCTTTAAGCTTGGAATAATCCCTACGGTGATGCCTACTTTATTACCTATGTTTTTAAAAAACTTCTCTAATCGGTACCCAAAAGTACAATTGAAAATTGAAGAATTAAATACGGATGAGATAATTGCTAAGATAAACGATGGCTATTTAGATGCAGCCATTGCTGCAACGCCTTTACAACACGAAAAAATTAAAGAACGCCCTTTATATTATGAACCTTTTGTAGGTTATATTCCATCAAACCATCGTTTGCATTCCAAAGAGAAGCTTGAATTAATGGATCTTGATATTGAAGATATACTTTTATTGGAAGACGGTCATTGTTTTCGAGATGGAATAATTAATCTTTGTAAGGCTACAAAAAATAGTGGAAGTGATAAATTTCAACTTGAAAGTGGCAGTTTTGAAACTCTTATAAAACTTTCAAACGAAGGAATGGGAATGACACTACTACCCTATTTACATACACTGGACATTCTTCCGTCGCAAACAGAGAACTTAAAATATTTTAAAGAACCTTCTCCAGCGCGAGAAGTAAGCCTTATTTACAGTAAAAGTGAACTTAAAATGCAAATTATAACTGCGCTACACGATATTATTTCAGGAGTAATACGTGGTGCTATTGCTTTTCAGGATGTAAAAATAATAAGTCCGATTAAAAAATAAATAACTATAAAACAACTAGTTATTAAAAATCCCTCTGATTTCTCAGAGGGATTTTTTTATGGATTTAAATAAATTAAACATTGATTTAATTGTGGTTTTTGCTTGATAAGTGAGTCTATCCACAGTTTAAGTTCCTCTATTTCATAAGGAAGTAATCTGGTTAACGCTTTTTTCAATTCTTTACAAAACAAATTGACGTCAAAACTTACTTTTGCAAGTACAGCTTTGGTATAATCAAACATTGCTCTTGCCATAGCTAATTGAGATTTAAATAAATTAGAATAACGTAGCTTTTTTCAATAGGCGAAGATTTTTTATTATTTTGAAATTTAAATATAATGAATAATTGTGAATAAACTCCAATTAAAGGAAGCTATAAGCTTGTTAAATATTTGTTAATGACCAGGTTGCCACCTTTTAAAAACATCTTAAATTATTGACAGTAATTCACTTAAGCTTTAGCGTCCATTCAAATTCAAACAAAGAAACCACTTCTCCAGCTGTATTTTTACCTTCTGCTTTTAGATTTACAGTTTGCCCATCTTTTGTTTTAATTGCAGTTTCAATTACCTTTTTTATTAGAACACCATCATTGCATTCAAAGGTAATTCTACCTCTCGCTTTCTTTAAAAATGTTGCTTTATTAGAGGCAACGAGCATTGATATATTTTGGTTACTCTCTTTAATACAAGACATTACCATTGCACCTGTGCTTAATTCGGCGGCCATACCTTGCACTGCCCAAAACATAGATTTAAACGGGTTTTGATTAATCCATCTATGTTTAACTGTTGTGGTACAAGTTTGCGCTGAGATGGTTTTTAACCGTACGCCAGTTAAATAAGCAGAGGGAAGTTTGAAAAATAAAAAAAGATTGATTTTACGTGGGCTGAGCTTCATTTTGAATATATAAACTACGAATATATTCAATAAATTGCTTACTTCCTAGTTGTTAAAAATATGTTAATTTTAGTACTATGCGTAACACACTACTATCTTTTAGACATATATTTGCATAAGAAAATAATAAGTTATGGAAACTACAGTCACACAAAATCAAAAAAACACAAGTGCATTTATTCATTTATCAACTTTTTTGAAATATTTTTTCCCGTTTTCTAATTATATAGCGCCCCTATTAATTTGGACTTTTAACAAGGACAAAGATTTTGTGGATGAGCATGGAAAGGAAGCAATCAACTTTCAATTAAGTATATTAATCTACTTTTTAGTATTAGGATTAATTTGCCTTCCCTTTTTCATTGTTTTCATCACAGATTTTATTTCAATAATTGAAACATTGGATCGTACTGGAGGAGATTTTTCAATAAGTAGCATTCAAAACATTTCCGGATATATGCTTCTGTTTGGGCTAGCAATTTTGCTGCTATTGGGATTGTTTATTTTTGAACTTTACGCAGTAATAAATGCATCGATTCACGCTTCACGCGGACAATTATATCAATATCCATTTTGCATACCTTTTATAAAAACCAACCTTAAAAACCCTATCAAAAATGAGCACATTAGTTAGTTACCTATTAGCTGCCATTTTACAGTTTATAGGCGTAAGCATGCCGAAGGAACAGGAAACTGTTAGCGCAATGACTCATCACCAATGCGAAGAAACCACAAACGTGCTTCCTTATTCATTTATCATCAATCACGAACAGGAATCAAAAACAAGTAAAAACGAATTATGAAAATCGAAAACACAAAAGCGCAAATGCGAAAAGGGGTTTTGGAGTTCTGTATCCTTTCCGTTCTAAAAGACGGTGAAGCTTATACTTCAGACATTCTTGAAACCTTAAAAGACGCAAAAATGCTTGTCGTGGAAGGTACAATCTACCCATTGCTTACAAGGCTTAAAAATGCGGGATTGCTTTCTTACCGTTGGGAAGAATCTACCAGCGGACCACCACGAAAGTATTATGAACTTACCGAAACAGGTAAATTATTTTTAACCGAATTGAACGATACCTGGGCAGAATTGCAACAGGCCGTTAACAAAGTAACCAGCGAAAAAAACACAAAATGAACAAGACAGTAAACATAAATTTGGCAGGCACTTCCTTTCATATAGACGAAGACGCCTTTGGGAAACTTTCGCGCTACCTAGACGCCATTCGCAAATCGCTAAAAGGTGCTGACGGAAGTGAAGAAATAATGCAGGACATTGAAGCCCGTATTGGCGAACTTTTTTCTGAGAAAATTGAAAACCCTACGCAAGTCGTAACACTAAAAACCCTAGACGAAGTAATTGCAGTTATGGGGCAGCCAGAAGACTACGAAGTAGATGATAAAATTTTTGAAGACGCACCTCCAAGTTCAAAAAAACAGGCACAATCACGTGGAAATGCTTCACATAAACAACTTTTTCGTGATATCGACACTAAATATATTGCAGGAGTTTCCTCTGGTTTAGGGCATTATGTAGGCGTAGACGCTATATGGATTCGTTTGTTATGGGTGCTGCTAGTTGTTGCCGGAATGGGATCGCCAGTGGTAGTTTATATATTACTTTGGATTTTGGTACCCGCTGCTGTAACAACTTCAGACAAATTGAAAATGACGGGCGAACCTGTAAATATTTCAAACATTGAACGAAAATTTAAAGAAGGTTTTGACAATGTTGCAGACCGCGTAAAAAATGTAGATTACGATAAATATGGTAACAAAATTAAAACTGGAGCTTCAGGTTTTTTTGACAGCTTGGGAAACGTAATCGTAAGCCTATTTAAAATATTTGCGAAGTTTATTGGAGTATTTATAATCATCGTTTCACTACTTACCATTATTGGACTTGTAGTTGGGTTTTTCACATTTGGCTCCATAGATTTTTGGGGAAATAATGAAATAGTTGAAAACTTTGCGATGATAGACACTACCAATGTACCTATGTGGGTATTGGCATTATTAGGACTTTTTGCAATAGGAATTCCTTTTTTCGCACTCTTTATCCTAGGGTTAAAGCTTCTGATTAGCAATTTGAAACCAATGAGCTCCACCCTAAAAATTTTATTGATTGTAGTTTGGGCTTTATCAATAATTGGGTTGACGGTTTTAGGAATTAAACAAGCAACAGAGCAAGCGTACGATGGTAACTTTATTGAAGAACGCGCTTTAAATGTACATACGGGCGATACTTTACAAATTTCAATGCGAGCAGACAAGCAATATACTTATGAAGTAAGCCGAAGAAACGGTTTAAAAATAAAGTATAACGCGGAGGATAAAAAGGTAATTTACTCGAATGATATTATTTTAAGAATTAAATCTACAAAGGATGCTATCGGTAAAATACTTATTGAAAAATCTGCTGAAGGCAACAATCATCTCGATGCAAAAAAACGCTCTGAAGCCATTGAATACAACTATTCATTTGAAAACAATAAATTAGATTTAGATGGATTTTTCATCACAGATACATCAAATAAATACCGTGCGCAGCAAATTGAAATAACAGTATATGTACCTGAAGGAACTATTATTCATTCAGAAGAAAGCACTACTTCTTATTACGGTTTCAACTCAGATTTTGCTGCATTGAGCGATTGGGATAATGATGCGCATCATTACAGAATTTTGAAAAATAATATTGAATGTCTTGATTGTAAAGTAAAAGAAGAGAACACTGAAGAAGTTGATTCCATAGAATCAATGGAATCTGAAACAACCTTAGACACTTTAAATACAATTAAAAACAAAAACTGGGAAGAAAAAGTAAAAGATGAATTCAAAAATAAAAATGCTTTTACAGAAACTTCTGATGAAATAATTACAGTAACCATTAATTAACAACCAAAATTATACACTATGAAAACAGTAAATATTATTGTACTATTTTGCCTTACTATATCTTTAAGTGCATGTCATTTCAACATTAATACAGGTGAAAATGGCAATGGCAATGTGGTAACAGAAGAGCGTAATGTAACTGAAGATTTCAACACTGTTAGAGGAAGTGCTGGGCTGGATGTATACCTAACGCAAGGCGACGAAAACAAAATTGTTGTGGAAGCTGATGAAAATCTTCTTCCCTATATTGAAACAAATATTGAAGCGGGTAAACTACATATTACTACTTCAGAAAATATTAGAAACTCAAAATCAAAAAAAGTATATGTAACCTATAAGGAACTTACTACTATTGAAGCTAGCAGCGGAGCAGATGTAACTGGAAATTCAGTTATAAAAAGTGAATTATTATCACTAAAAAGCAGCAGTGGTGCAGACTTACAAGTTGAAATTTTTGCAAGAGAAGTAATCGCAAAATGTAGTAGTGGGGCAGATATAGAAGTTAGCGGAAAAGCATCTTTATTAAACGCAGATGCATCTAGCGGAAGCGAAATTGATGCTGAGGATCTTTTGGTTATTAATTGCAATGCAGAAGCTTCTAGTGGCGCTGAAGTAACCGTCAATGTGAAGGAAAAGCTAGAATCTCACGTTAGTAGTGGTGGGCACATAAATTATTATGGTAATCCAATATCGGTAAATGCTAATGAAAGCCATTCGGGAAGTGTAAAGAAAATGTAAAGCTATCGACACTCTTTTTATTTTTAGTGAACCACCGAATTGCCAAAAAGGCTTAACAGAATCATAAACTTCTGTTAGGTCTTTTCTTATTTATAATAATTTTAAGAGTGTTTTTGCGTTATTCTTACAACTTTGAAGCAAACCCTTTAACAATTTAAACTATGAAAAAGATTTTATTATTATTTACAGCATTTGCATTTATAGCATGTAGTTCTGATGATGACGCTGGTGATGCAAACACAAATGAATTTCAACAAATAGAAACGACCCTCCCACAAGGAGAATGGAAAATAACTAGGTTGATTGATGGTGATTCTGATCATACCTCAGATTTTAATAGTTTCACCTTTACTTTTAAAGAAGATGGAACAGTAAATGCCACAAACGATCTTTATACAGAGCCAGGAACTTGGGCTTATGATAACTCTTCAAACAGTGGAGAAGAATTGGTATTACAATTTTCAGAAACGGAGCCGTTTGATGAAATTAATGATGATTGGGATATTGTTTCAATCAGTAGTTCAAAAATTGAGCTTACTGATATAAGTGGCGGCGATGGTGATGTTGAATTATTAACCTTTACGAAGCAATAAAAATTTAATTTTATAATAAACTAAAAGCCCCTCTCAAAATTTTGAGAGGGGCTTTCTAACTTCTTAAAAAGCATTATGCTGTAACTTCTGTTTCAATAGTAGCTAAGTAACGTTCTGCATCTAGCGCAGCCATACAACCGGTACCTGCTGCGGTTACTGCTTGGCGGTATTCTTTATCTTGAACATCCCCACTTGCAAAAACACCTGGCATATTTGTTTTGGTACTTTTTCCTTTGGTTATCAAATACCCGGTATCGTCCATATCTAACTGCCCTTTAAATATGTCTGTGTTTGGTTTATGGCCAATAGCAATAAATAGCCCTGTAATGGCTATTTCTTCTTTTTCACCTGTTTGGTTGTTCACCATTCTAAGCCCCTCAACAACTTGGTCACCTAAAACCTCATCAACTTCCGTATTGTAACGAACTTCCAAATTTTTAGTATTGTTTACTCTATGCTGCATTGCTTTAGAAGCTTTCATAAAATCTTTACGAACAAGCATGGTTACTTTATTACATATATTTGCTAAATAAGTAGCTTCTTCAGCTGCAGTATCTCCTGCTCCAACTATTGCAACATCTTGGTTTTTATAGAAAAATCCATCACAAACAGCGCACGCAGAAACACCCCCACCGCGTAACTTTTGTTCACTCGGTAAACCTAAATATTTGGCTGTTGCTCCTGTTGAAATAATAACCGTTTCAGCTTCAATTTGTGTGGTATTGTCTACGGTTATTTTGTGTAATCCTCCTACTACATCGCTAAACGCAACACTTGTAACCATTCCAATACGTACTTCTGTGCCAAAACGTTCGGCTTGTTGTTGCAATTGCACCATCATTGTAGGACCGTCAATTCCTTCAGGATATCCAGGGAAATTGTCAACTTCTGTAGTTGTTGTCAACTGTCCACCAGGCTCCATTCCTGTGTACATAATTGGTTTTAAATCTGCTCTTGCTGCATAAATTGCTGCAGTATACCCAGCAGGTCCTGAACCTATAATAAGGCATTTTATTCTTTCAATAGTTTCGCTCATGATATTTTGTTCAATAGTTTTTTTCGAATGGTAAAAATAATAACTTTCAAAGTAATGAAACTCTAAAAGTTATGAAGATTTATTATTGTTCTATTCTAATTTCTTATTTCAGACTTAAATTAATGTCTTTTCATAAAATTCTTTCTTGCTTAACTTTATAAATTGCTTATTTTTGATGTGCAATTTTTCGCATTGAATTTGCAACGAAATGCAGTCTAAAATTTACTTTTAGGATGTCGGAAAAAAGGTAAACTCTTACAATAAAAAAATATCGGGATGTGGCGCAGTCTGGTAGCGTACACGTCTGGGGGGCGTGGGGTCGCAAGTTCAAATCTTGTCATCCCGACATAAATAAAAAGTGATTCATAAAATTGAATCACTTTTTTATTAAGAAGAGCTAAGTTTTGATATAAAAAGATGTAAAAGGGTTAACTGAGACCCTGAATTTTAAGCTGAATTGCGACTTGCATTAATATTTCCATACAAAGACCTTACGACCAGTTTTTCATAAATTTGATTATTATCAGTATCTACATCCAAGTTTAACATTTGTAAGGCGTATTGTTGAATTAATAACAATGGTCTCACAATTTCTTCCCTAATCTCAATTGACGTTTTAGACCTTGACTCTGTTTCCATTAAAACAGTCAATTTTGTAATTTTTAAAATCGTCTCGATACTTAGCGAGTATTCATTATAAAGCAGTTGCCAAAACGCTCCATATTCTTTGTTTGATTGCATATAGCGTGTCAAATCAAAAAAACATTTTGTAAGAGACATCATGCAATTATCAATTAAGGTCTTAAATAAAGGGACTTCTGAATATAAATTTTGAAGTTCATTAATTCTTCCTTCTTCAATTATTTTTTTAAATGCTGTGCCAACACCAAAATATCCAGGAACGTTTTGTTTTAACTGAGACCAAGAACCTACATATGAAATTGCTCTTAAATCATTAAGCGTAAGCTTATTGAACTGATTTCTTTTTCCGGGACGACTACCTATTTTTGTTTTATCATAAAATTTTAAAGTAGTCATACTTTCTAAGTAGTCTAAAAACTTAGGATGCTGTTTCAATTTAAGATATTTATCATAACTCAATTCACTTAATTCTTCAAATAAGGCATAATTCTTTTCTGAAATTCGTGTTTTTTCATCCTTATTGAGACTGCTTAAACCAGATGAAATCATTTGTTCTGCGTTAAATGAAAATTTATCAGATGTGCCGTAGGTGCTCGTAATGGTTTGCCCTTGAATAGTTAATTGAATATCATTGTTGGCCATTTCAGGGCTTCGAGCAGCATAAAAGTTAAAAGTCTTCCCACCACCACGGGCTGGTGGCCCACCTCTACCGTCAAAGAAAGCTACTCTTAAATTGTATTTTTTGGTCAAAATAGATAGTTTTTGATTACACTTATAAATTGACCAATTCGCTTTTAAATAACCTCCATCTTTAGTGCCATCAGAAAAACCTAACATAACAGTCTGTTTCTTGCTTCTAGATTTTAAATGATCGAGGTAAGGTTTTAATTCATATAGCTCTTGCATCACTGCTTCACTTCCAGCCATCCCTTTCATTGTTTCAAAAAGAGGAACAAAATCAAACTTAATTTTTTCTGTTTTATGAATCCACCTAAACAGTCCATAAATATTCAATATGGCAAACAAATCTTCTGAGTTGCTAACAATATATCTGTGGCAGCCTAATTCACCATTTAGTTTTTGCAAATCTGGCAATTGCTTTATATTAAGTAGCGTATCCAGAATTACCCCATCAAACCTGCTGTAATCCGGTATTTCTACAAACTCTTTGGTGAGTAAACCAATCAACTCTTTTTCTTCCAGTTCTTCTATAGAATTATTGATTAGGCCATTTGCAATTAAAATTTGTCTTATACATGCTGTATGCACACTGCTGTCTTGCCTGATATCCAAGGAAGCAAAGTGATTTTTAAAGACTTTTACTTTTGTGATTATTTTTTGAAGTTCATCGAGATAGAGTCCCTCGTATTTAGCAATAAGAATGACCCGTATCTTTTCAAAAGTATTTAAGAGTATCTTGTAGTCTACAATTTCCTCTGGATTAAACATTGCCTTGTATAGGGACCCTAGTATTTCGGACAGTTCGTTTTCTATCTCCCTGAAAGTAAGCATGGACGCAAGCGACTTTACATCATGGTAGTAACATTTCATCAATGATATTCTCAATTCATCCACCACTTGCTTGGTATGTTTATGTGAAATATTTGGATTTCCATCCCTATCACCACAGGGCCAAAAACCAAGCATAACCAAATCATAATTATCAAGTCCCTGATATTTAGAGCTTAGCTTATACATAAGTCCACCAATGGCTTCGTAATATTCATACCTACAAATGTGAATGATACTTTTAGCTTCTTCGAAAGGAGTTGGAGAACTAGTGTTGATAAGGCTTGTAAGTCCCAATTGATGGAGCAAAGAATCTACTTTTTCAATATTATTGTTTTTTATTTGTTTTCTCAATTTTACAATTATATCTAAAACAGGGGGTCTGTAAAATTGGGTAGGATGAGCAGTTAGCACTATTCTTACAGAAATATCATTAAGTTTTTGTATCAACTTTTGGAATTCCTCATCCGTATTGCACTTTTTAACCAGTGTAGCTACTAAGACAGAGTCTTGATCTTCCAATTCATAAGGGGAAATGCAATCTTCAATACTGTCAAACAATACAATTTGCCGTTCCACATATTGTATGACTTTAAACATAAAATCGAACTTGTCAACAGCAATTAAATTTTTATAATCCTCATAAAACTGATCGACTATTGTAATCGGATCCTTCCCACTTTCTAAATGAATTTTTGCTGATTTTTCCAATATTGGTATTAAATCCCCAATTTGGTTTGCACCTTCATAACTTAGATTTAGGAAAAGTGCATTATAAATTTGGAACTGTTTTCTCAAATTAAAATTCATAAAAAAGTTTTTTTAATTGATTTTTGCCTCGTCTGAAATTTTCGTTTTTCAGAGTATGCTCAATATAAAAGGTGAAGGAAATGGAAAATTAAATTTCTTGAACCAAGCGAATCATCTGATTGGTAAAGCCCCATTCATTATCATACCAGGCCATTACTTTTACCAGATCTCCATCAACCACTCTGGTCATTTCTAAATCGACTGTTGCCGCAAATGTGCTCTTTATAATATCACTAGACACTAGCGGCTCTGAAGTAACTGCAACAACTTCATGATACCTTTGCGTTTTTGACTCTTCCGTAAGTATTGCATTTATTTCTGCTATTGAAGTTGGCCGTTCTGTTACAATAGTGATATCTGAAATTGAACCCACAGGTACAGGAACCCTAACGGCAACTCCGTCGAATTTCCCTTCGTATTGGGGTAATGCTTTGGTAGTAGCAATAGCTGCTCCAGTTGAGGATGGCGAAAGATTCATAGCCCCTGCCCTTCCCATTCTAAAATCTCTATTGGAAGGTCCATCCACAAGTGATTGTGAAGTAGTGTAGGCGTGAATGGTATTCAAAATTGCTTTTTTAATACCCACGCGGCGACCTAAAATCTCCATAATAGGACTGGTATTATTCGTAGTACAACTGGCACAAGAAAAGACGGTCATTTTTTCTTTGCTGTTATTTACTCCGTGAACAATCATAGGCGTGTCTTTTGTAGGACCTGAAATAATAACAAATTTAGATCCCGCTTGTATGTGTTTTTGCGCCCCTGCCATATTAGTAAAAAATCCTGTACTTTCTATAGTAACATCAATTTCCAACTCGGCCCAAGGCAATGACTCAGGATCTTTGATTGAAGTGTATTTTATTTTAACTCCATCAATAATAAGGGTATCGGCATCGTGAGTGATGGTTTTATCATACGTACCATAGATACTGTCATATTTTAAAGTATATGCTGCATTTTCAATACTCATTAAATCATTTATACCAACCACTTTTAAAGCTGGATTATCTGCGATTACTTTAAATGCTGCTCTACCTATTCTACCAAAACCGTTAATTGCAATTTTTTTCATTTTTTTCATTTTTTTCATTTTTTTTACATGACTCGTTGAAATAATGTTTTGAAAAACAAAACATCTATTAGATATTTAAAAATTTAACGATTGGGAATTCTAAAATTTATTCTTTTAATTCTGAAATTATTTTTAGGGAGAATTTAGTAAGCTCTTCAATACGTTGCAAGTCGTAATTACCATCCGCATCTTTTACAATCAGTTTTGACCCCATGCCAACACAGCTTACACCTGCACTAAACCATGCTGTTAAATTTTCTTTCGTTGGTGAAACACCACCGGTAGGCATAATACTTGTCCATTGACAGGGTCCTTTTATTGCTTTTACAAAATCAGGTCCATAGATACCTCCCGGGAATAATTTTACAATTTCACAACCAAGTTCTTCGGCTTTTGCAATTTCGCTTAACGATCCACAGCCTGGTGACCATAGCACTTTCCTTCGATTACAAACCAATGCAACATCTTCTCTTAAAACGGGGGTTATAATAAAACTGGCTCCTAAAGACATATATCTTGATGCAGATGCTGCATCTGTTATAGAACCAACTCCTAAAATCATATCTGGTAATTTCGAAATCGCGTATTTGTTTAATTCGCTAAAAACTTCTTCCGCAAAATCACCTCGGGCTGTAAATTCCAATAATCGTGCTCCGCTAGCATATAGAGTCTCTAATATTTTTTTACAATTGGAAATATCACTGTTATAAAACAAGGGGACTAACCCTGTTTTATTCATAGTGTTTACGACTTCAATTCTTGAGTATTTTGCCATTCTTTTTAGTTTATCTTGAGACTTCACCAAATGTGTCTCCACTTAATAATTTTTCAATTTCATTGAGCGTAATCAAATTGTAATCACCAGAAATTGTGTGTTTTAAACAACAAGCTGCAACAGCAATATTTAAAGCTTTTTGCTTGTCATTTTTATCATTTAATATTCCATAAATTAATCCACTCATAAATGCATCACCACTACCAACCCTGTCCACAACAGGGGTTACTTCCTTTACATCTGCACTATATAAGGTTTTGCGATCGTATAAGACACCTCCAATCCGTTGATGTGAAGCACTTACGGAATATCGCAATGTTGTAGCCACAATTTTCAGATTAGGACACAACTTAAAAAGTTGATCGTATAAAATTGGCAATGACGTTTCATTTTGATAGTTAGGGTTAACTTTATCTTTCCCTAACATAAAAAAGGCCGTGTCAATATCTCCTAAAATAATATTGCTATATTTTAAAAGCTCTGGCATTACTTGATTTGGCTCCTTACCGTATTGCCATAATTTATATCTATAATTTAAATCGGAAGAAATTGTAATCCCTAGTTTGTGTGCAACTTTCAATGCTTCTAAACACTCTTCTGCTGCAGTTTCTGAAATTGCAGGAGTAATTCCACTCCAGTGAAACCAATTAACGTCTTTTAAAACAGATTTCCAGTCTATAGACCCTTTTTGTATCGTTGCCATCGAGCTGTTTGCTCTATCATATACAACATTACTACTACGAGTTCCTGCTCCTGTTTCAAAATAATAGATTCCAAGCCGATCTCCGCCATAAATAACGTTTTTAGATTCAACGTTAAATTTACGCATCTCTTTTAAGGCACAGGCTCCGATTTCGTTATTCGGTAACCTCGTTACGAATTCTACAGGAATGCCATAATTTGCAAGGGATACAGCTACATTAAACTCACCTCCTCCATATGAGGCGGCAAAAGTTTTGGCTTGGGAAAACCTTAAATGACGCTCTGTAGAAAGTCTTAACATTATTTCGCCAAAGGTGACAACTTTATTCATTTTTTGAATTTTAGTACTATTATTCACTTTTTAAGAAGCCAAATAGGTTATTGTCCTTAGTGAATTAAAGACCTTATATCTATAACTATTTAAACTTTAAAATATAATTTTTAAATTCCGAGGGCTTGTCCGCCCCCCACTTGAATAGTTTCAGCTGTTATAAAACTTGCATCCGTACTCGCTAAAAATGAAACTACTGAAGCTACGTCTTCGGGTTGACCTAAACGTCCCAGCATTATACTATTTGCCCATGAAGCAAAAACCTCTGGTTTGGTTTCTTTTATTTGCGCGTGAAATGGGGTATCAATGGTACCGGGTGAAACTGCATTTACTCTAATCCCATATTCTGCTAAATCCTTTGCTAAAGCTCTAGTTATAGTATGAACACCTGCTTTGGATGTCCCGTAAACTCCAGCTCCTGGACCTCCTGCAGTCCATGCTGCATTTGAAGTATAATTAATTATAGAAGGATGTTCTCCTTTTTTAAGAAAGGGAATTGCAGTTCTTGAAGCAAAAAACACTGAATCAAGATTTAGTGCCATTACATTTCTATAAAATTCAGTCGTCATATCCTCAAATCTAGATCTTCCACCTAATCCTCCAGCATTGTTAACTAGCACATCTATTCTTCCATATTTTTCTCCTATTTCTTTTATGTTAGTTGTCACTTGTTCTTCATTTGTAACATCAAAGCCATAGTATTCAGCTGAAATTTCTTCAGCTTTAAGCTCTTCTACTCTTTTTGCACCAGCTTCGTTGTTAATACCGTTTAAAATTACAGTGTATCCATCTTTTCCTAATCTCTTCGCAACTTCAAAACCAATACCTCCTGTTGCTCCAGTTATTATTGCTACTTTTTTTCCCGTTTTATTCATAATTATTTTTTTTAATCGTGTTTTATAATTTTAATTTTCTTTATGCTCTACAATTTTTATTTTTCTAATTAAAATAAAAATAGCTAACACAGCGAGTACCACAGACACAGTAATAGCTATAAATGCAGAGGTATATGACCCTCCAGTTGTTATTCTACCAATAAACCAATTCATTATTATAGGGGAGAATGCAGCTATTGTTCCTGCTAATCCAGCTAGTGTTCCTACCGATGGTCCTTTAAATAAATCGCTTGACAAGGTTTGAATATTACCTATTGCAAATTGAAATCCAAAAAGAGCTATTCCTGCTAGATAAATAAATGTCATGTAGTTAGAATTATTTACAAATAGTATAATTGACACAAAACCAACTACAATCAAAAGGCTTCCTATAACTATACTAGCTTTTCTTCCTGCATCTACTGAAAAGCGTTTTATAATTTCTGCAGTAAAAAAGCCTCCTAATATTCCGCCAGCAGCAGCCATTAAATAAGAAACCCACATAGTCTTTCCTATTTCTTCAATGCCTAAACCAAATTTGTTGTGTAAATATATTGGCATCCAACCAGCAAAAAACCACCAAATAGGCTCAATGAAAAATCTACACAATAGAACTCCCCATGATTGCTTATAACTCAATACCTTTTTTACGCTTAAACTTTTTGCTCCTTCAACTTCAATATCATTATTTTTAATACGGTCATTTAATAATAAATTTCTTTCTTCTTCTGTAATCCAAGGATGTTTCTTTGGTTTAGATTTATTAATAATAAGCCAAGGTATTATCCAAAGTAACCCTATAACCCCTAATATTATATAGGTAGATTTCCAACCAAATTGCGCATACAAATAAACTATTACAACAGGCGCTATAACATTACCTATAGAAGCACCCGCATTAAATATGCCCTGCGCCAAAGCTCTTTGTTTTACAGGAAACCACTCTCCATTACTTTTCACTGCGCCAGGCCACAGTCCTGCTTCCCCAAGCCCAAGCAATCCCCGGAATATTGATAATGTAATTACGCCTCTTGCCAATGCATGAAATGCAGATGCAGCAGACCATACTACAATAGATACCACAAAACCTATTCTGGTTCCAATTTGATCGTATAATCTGCCGGATAAAAATTTACTTGCAGCATAAGTTATCATAAAGATATTCAGCATTAATGCGTAGTCAGATTTATCCATTCCTAAATCCTTCCCCATTTCTGGCCATAATAAAGCAAAAGCTGTCCTATCTATGTAATTTAATATGGTTGCAATAAAGATTAAACTAATAATCCACCATCTAAGTCCTTTTATTTTCATGTTTTTATTTAATTTGCCTCTCTAAATTATTATAATTGAGAAATTTATAAGACTAATAAACAATTAATAAAGTTTACTTGTGCTATAAAGTATAGGCAATTAGAAGCTTGTGTAGAAATTTGCATCTACTACATCTATATTAACCCTCCCTCCGATTTTTTATGATTAGAAAAAAGCGTGCAACTTAATTATCTAACCTTGTAATTATATATTGTAACAATATTTATATAGTTCCTTAAAATGTTCCTTCATTTTTTGTTTGGCCAATTGCGGGTTTTTATCCTTTATGGCTTCATAAATAAGGCGATGCTCTTCAATTCCTAAAATTGCTAATTCCTTATCGCAAACATGATATTTTCCAAAATTTGTAATAATTTCAGGGGTGATAGTTAACATAAATGTGTTCATGGTACTATTGCCACTGGCTTTTGCTATTGCCAAATGGAAAAGCAAATCTTCCTGAACTGCATCTTCACCCTTTACAACTTTCGCCGCATAGGCTTCCCAAGAATTCTTCATACTAACAAGGTCTTCTTCAGTCCTCCTCAATGCCGCTAATCTTGCAGTTTTTAACTCTAAAAGAATTCTCGTTTCAACTAATGATTTAAAATCAGGTGCTTCTAGCCGTAAAATTTCATCTATCATCCCGTTCAATGCAACAACACCTATGTTTGCAACGAAAGTTCCACTTTGTGGAATTGACTTTAATAATCCGTAAAACTCCAATTTTTGAATAGCAGCACGGATGGTACTTCTTTTAACTTCAAATTTATCTGAAAGCATACGCTCTGAAGGCAATTTATCTCCAGGTTCTAGATTTTTGTAATTGATAAGGTTTCTAATCTTATCGATAACCTTTTTCTGTACCGTAGGGTTATCTGCTAAATTTTGAATTTCAACGTTCATAATTTTTTATTTCAATAATTGGTTAACCACGTAAATGTTTTTAAAGTTATATAAAACTTTTAAAATACAGTATTATTAATCTATTACTTATTTTGCGAATCTTGGTTTTCAATTTTTAGAAAATTTAATAGCTAATTAAACAATTATTAATTGGAAACTCCTGAATTTTTTCAGTATTCTCTTTTTAAAACATTTGAGCTTCAACTAATGGTGGCAATTAATCACAAAATTTTAATATCCTGGATTTTGAGTAATTACCCCATCACTCGCAAGAATTTCTGAAATTGGAATTGGAAAAAAATAATAATTAGAATTTACAGTTTCTCCCATTTCGGTTTCTACAGTTCCTGTTCTTACCAAATCAAACCATCTATGGCCTTCAAAAGCCAACTCTAATCTTCTTTCATTATAAATAGCCTGTCTTACTAAAGCTTGAGTGTTAATAGTATTGGGATCTAATTTATCTAAGCCTGCTCTTTCTCTAATAGCGTCTAATAAAGGAAGTACTGTAGTTGCGGGAACACCATTTTCATTTAATGTTTCTGCATACAAAAGGATAACATCTGCCAACCTTATTTCTATCCAATCGTGTTCAGGGCCACCGACTTGAGGATATTTTGGAGAATTTAAAGCTACGTCATCCATATTTATGGCTCTTCGTAAATCTCCAGGACTTGCATCAAAAGCAGATATTAAACGAGAGTCTAATGGCTTAGGAGATTTCGTGTCATTACCTAAAAACCAAGACCAAAAATCAGAAAAGCCATATTCATCTTCTACAGAACTAGATACTTGATTAGCAAAAATAATTTCTGAATTCAAATCAGTAACAAAAATGTCTGCATAGTTTGCCTGTAAACTAATCCCGCCAGCAGCAGCACCATTTACAGCAGCAGCTAAATGTGGTTCTGCGCTAGCAAAATTACCCATATGCACATACACTTTACCCAATAAGCTTTGTGCTGCTAGTTTTGATGCCCTCCCATTTACATTTGTAACACCCAATGCACTTATTGCAGCTTGCAAATCTGGAACGATCACGTTGTTATAAACTTCCGTCATCGGTTTTCTTGTTAAATCAAACGTAGGGATATCGCCAATATCCGGTGAAGTTAGAATCACCGTAACATCGCCAAACGCCTGCACTAGTTTAAAATAAGACAGACCTCTTAGAAATTTAGCTTCACCAATTTGAGTAGGATCTTCTGAATTTTCAATTACGTTGTTCGCGCTTAATATCGATCTGTATAAAGCAGTATAAAAGGGACCAAAAAATTGATCTTCCATTGCCGTTAAACCTGGATCGTATTCATCAAATTCAGTATATGGAGATTCCAACATTAAAGCATTATCTGCCCTAAAGTCACCCATTATTGCCATTGGTGTAACAGCTCCTAGCTGATAGTAATATGCCGCATTCAAAACTCCCTCAAAATCTGTCAAAGAATCTGAACTGGCAATGTTTGGCGGAACTTCATCCAAATCAGTGCTACACGATATGTTTAACAACAATGATCCTAGAAATAATAGATATATATTTTTCATTTTTTCTTAATTTAAAAATTAACACTTAAACCAAACGTATAGCTTCGAACTATTGGACTTGCGCCTATCTGAGTACCATAGGTAGTAGGTCCTAAATAATCACTTTGCGAAGTGTTTACACCCTCTGGGTTATAGGAAGTATAATCATCACCCCAGAAATACAACAAATTAGTGGCCGCAACATATACCCTCGCCGAACTAATTCCAACTTTACCGGTCAATTCTGGATTAAGGCTATACCCTATTGTTAAGTTTCTTAAAGCTAAATAGGACGCATCTTGTAGCTGCGCATCAAGTTGATTATTTGAATCTAAATAGTGTTCTCCATTATGGTCTGCAATACCATCATTATTGAGATCAAAACTGTCTCTTAGTCTTCCGCCAAATTCTGAATTATAGTAAATAGGATCAACATTCCAAACATCACCCCCATAGGCTCCTTGAAATTGGAATGACATATCGAAGGCATTATATTTTATTGTACTATTGAAACCATAGTAAAAATCTGGTGTATTTTGTCCTATCTTCACTAAATCACCACCCTCTTCAACTGTTTTTGTCTTATCAATTATACCATCCCCGTTTTGATCTACAACATAATACGCTGAACTATTGATGCCAATGGCTCTAGTAGGATCTTCTATGTATTCATCTTCAACCATTCTAATGGTTTCTAATCCCCACATTTCACCAATTTCTCCACCTACATAATTTCTATACACGGGGCCTCTACCACTCTGTCCGTAAATTACTTGAGGCAATTCATCCAGACCACCTAAATCCGTAATTTCTGTTTTCACTGTAGATAGGTTAGCCCCAAAATCCCAAGTGAAATTTTCTTTTCTCAATATAGCTGCAGCAAGCTCAACTTCTAAACCAGAACTTCTTACATCTCCAGAATTAAGTCTTATTGAAGGGGTGCCAAAAACTTCAGATACACTTTGATTAATTAAGATGTCTTCAATATCAGATGTGTAATAATCTGCACTTAGCTTAAACCTATTCTTTATAAAACCTAAATCAATTCCATAATTAGTCTCTGTATTGGTTTGCCAAGTTAAATCTGAGTTTGCTATATCATCAGGGATTAGAAATCCTGTACCTAAAATCGTGGGTTGAGGATTCAAAAGACTCAATGAATTGTATGCCCCCAAATCTGAAGTAGATCCTAATGCCCCATAACTAAACCTTGGTTTTAAGGTGCTCAAGACGTCAAAGTCGTAAAAAGATTCTTTGTGTACATTCCATCCTAATGAAATGGCCGGGAAAGTTGCGTATCTTTTATTAGCTCCAAAACGAGAATCACCATCTCTTCTCAGTGAAGCTGATAGCAAATAACGATTGTCAAAGGCATAGCTAATTCTTCCAAAAAGGCTCCATCTATTAATAGTCTCATCTCTTTCCCTTACAATGATATCTTCTGGCTTTAAGAGGTTAAAATTTACAATATCGCTATACGGTACATTTGTACCTGCCAAAGCGGTACCTTTGAAATATATCTTTTGAAATTCAATTCCAGCTACTGCAGATATGGAGTGTTTACCTATTTCTTTAGTATAATTCAAAGTAGTTTCACTTAATGTTGAAGTTTGTTGCACAGTGGTTTCATCTAATGCAGTTTGATTACTACGTGCTTGGGAATCAAACTCAAGCCCTCTATAGAAATAGTCTTTGGTGTCTCTAATATCTGCTCCTAACACCGCTTTAATAGTTAACCCTTCTATGATTTTATATTGTAAAAAGGTAGTTACGTTTGCGAAATACGTTTTTTGATACCTGTCCGTATTGTCAAGCTTGGTTGCAGGGCCCGCATCACCAGTACCGCCTATACCATTCCCGCTTCTTCCGTAATGCCAGTCTTGCGCTGTATCGCCAGGTTGTAATGTGTAGATACTACTATTAAAAGGTGCATCCCCTCCTCTATAACCGTTGTCAAAAGGATCAAGACCTAATGCCTGTGCTTGTTGATCTAATGCTTGAACGAATGCAATAGACGCTGCTGTATGGTAAATAGGACTAATATTGTATGCTCTTAGAAGATCTCGCTGATCATGTCCTGCGATATCCCTATCGGCTGAAAACCCATTAAAACTTAATCCTGTTTTGAATCTTTCTCCTAGTTTAGCATCAATATTTAAACGCGCATTAAACCTTTCATAACCTTCAGTCCTTACTATACCTTCTGTGTTTTGATATCCCAATGAAGCAAAATAATTTGCATTTTCGGTACCTCCGCTATAGCTAAAGTCATGATTTGTACTATACCCATTTCCATAAAGCCAATCTTCCACCGCCAAAACATCTGGTGTATTTTTATAAGCATTTATCTTATAACTTACCATTTTTGGGTCTAAATCAGAAACATCAAACCTACCATTTGCTATACCAGTTTCCAATGCATCTCCCCATTCTCCTGCTGTCATATTTATTCTATCGCGTTTATATTTACTCGATATGCTTGCGTACGTATTATAGCTAAAACTAGACGTACCTTGGGTTCCTTTTTTTGTTGTAACCAAAATAACACCATTGGCACCCCTAGAACCATAAATAGCTGCTGAAGCGGCATCCTTTAGCACCTCTACACTTTGAATATCGTTTGGGTTAACAGTTGCCAAACTTCCAGAAATAGGATAACCATCAACAACAATAAGTGGATTTGAATTTCCATTAATTGATGAAGCAGCTCTAACTTGTATTTTAGGGTCAGCGCCAGGAGATCCATCTTGATTTTGAATTAATACACCCGCCAATTTACCTGCCAATGCCTCATCCACACGACTAGCTTGAATTGCTGCAAGATCGCCTCCTCCTACTTTAGCAACCGAACCTGTAACATGGCTCTTTTTTTGGGTTCCGTATCCCACAACAACAATTTCATCAAGTGTATTTTCATCTGCTGCTAAAGCAATATTTAAAGTAGTTTGATTCGTTATCCTTACCTCTTGTGTAACAAAACCTATATAAGAAATAGATAATACATCTCCATTTGAGACATTAAGTGTAAACAAGCCATCAAAATCTGTTATTGCACCTGTTGAAGTTCCGTTTACAATGACATTGGCTCCGGGAATGCCCATTTGATCGGCTGCTGAAACTACAGTCCCGGAGAGGGTGTAGTTATCTTGCGCAAAGATTACAATGCTACTGAAAAGCATTATAATCATGGTTAGCTTCGTTTTTAAGTTCATAATGAAATGTTTAAGTTTTAGATTGTTGATAAATCATAGGAACTTAAAAAAATAGAGCCTTTATAATAAACAAATTACTATTTTTGCGGCTCATGTTTTAGTTAGCTACTACGTGAAATATTACTTCCCTCCAAAGAAGTGATTTGTAAAAAAGGATAGGCGTGCACCTGTCCTTTTTTTTTGCTTATTGTGGGTTAACCGAACTGGTTAACCAAACTGGTTTACCAAATATATTAAACTTTTGCTAATACACAAAAAAAAAATCCCTTATTTTTTAATTACGACATAAAATCTTCACGGATTGGACTAAAGACATCTATTAAAATGCCTTTCTCCGTACAGATAGCTCCGTGCATTACGTGTGGGGGAATATAAACAGAGTCTCCTCCTTTTACTGTTTTGGTTATATCTCCTATGGAAAAATCAAATGAGCCACTCTCAACATAGGTTACTTGTGAGTGATGGTGTTCATGCTTATAGCCAATTCCCCCTTTGTCAAATTCTACTTTTACAAGCATAATCGTATCATCATAACCCATTATTTTTCTTTTTACACCTTCACCAACAACTTCCCATTCTTGGTTTTTGTCCAATAAGAATTCTTTACTTGATCCAAATGATTTCATAGTATTTTATATATTTAAGATTAGTCTATTTATAGATTTGTATATGCTTTTTACGAAATTTATTGCTGTGGCACACCTGGACCAACTGTTGCTTCCCTAAACCAAACTTCTGCGTAACAGCCATTTTCATATTGCTTAGCTATATCACCTCCATACGTTTCTGCACCTGCGCACCAAACCATATTTGCTTTCGGGTCTTTTCCATTGGTTTGGTTGTAAGCCCCTTGTTTAAAATAACCCAACTCCCCACTATAAGCAGTAGCACTTTCGGTTCCATCTTGCCCAATAGGCACGAATAATCTCCTCACCTGAGTTGGCAGGTCTGATTGATTTACATAGTCAGATTTTATTAGATTTTTAGTAAATGTTTTTGTTTGGTGATTTTCACTTTTAAAAGTGAGATACATAATACCTTTATATACATTTACTTCATAACTAAATTCTTCCCCTAATGCTATTCCATCTTTGGGTTCAGCGGGGTAGTCATTTTTACTTTTTCCAATCACAGACATATCGTGCCCCCATACTGCAGTTGAATAATCCCATCTACCAGAATTATCATTACCTGCTGTATTAATTTCATAGTTCCAAAATACCGATCCCTTATCCTGGCCAGGAAATTTCTTATAGAAAATTTTTAAGGGTTCATTTTCATGACCTTCTCCACTATGTATCTGCCCAACAACCACAGCGTAAGAAGCAGCTACTCTTGCATCACCAGATATAGATACTTGCATGACCTTGCAAGTGCCAGTTAGCCGCCCCCCTTCTTCTGGCGTCCATTCGCTTTTTTCTTGTAACTCTGTTCTTGTATTGCTAGAATTTGGAGAAGTTACGCCTGAATTTGGTGTTTTATATACCACCCACCGCCTTGTACCATCAATTACCGTATAAAAGAAGTCTTTGTCTTCAAATTCCGTAAGTTCTTCTACCGTCGTTCCATTACCCATTAGTATTTTAAATTTATCCATAAAAGAAATTACTTCATTTGGATAAACAATTTTCTGACTTAAGCCATCATTTGCTTCAAAATAACCTGCATTCGATATGGCGTGATCACTAATTTCGATACTTGCAGATTTAAACCAAACTTCAGCATAATTACCATCAGCATATTGCTTTTGAATATCACCACCATGGGTTTCGGCACCAGAACACCAAACCTTGTTTACTTTAGGGTCTTTACCGTTTGTTTGATTGTAACATCCTAGTTTGAAAAATAGACCTTCATTAGCATATCCATCTTCACGTTCTACCCCATCCTGACCAATAGGAACAAACAAATGTTGGGTTTGTTGCGGTATGCTTGAGCTCTTGGTGTATTCAGATTTGGTTAAGTTTTTAGTAAAAGTTTTAGTCTCATGCCCTTCACTAGTAAAGGTTAAATGCATTATGCCATCCTTAATTGCTACTTCATAACTAAATTCTTCCCCCAAAGTAATCCCATCATTTGGTTCGGGCGGATAAGTATCTTTAGTTGTGCCAACCACAGAAAAATCGTAGCCCCAAATAGGATACGAATAATCCCATCTTTTCGAATTATCATCCCCCGCAGTATTGATTTCATAATTCCAAAAGACAGAGCCTTTATCATGGCCCGGAAATTTCTTGTAAAAAATCTTTAAGGGCTCATTCTCATGACCGTCTGCACTATGAATCTGCCCTACAACTACAGCGTATGTTGATGCAACACTTGCATCGCCAGTGTTTGAAACATTCATAACTTTAAGGGTAGCATTCATTTTGGCATCGTTAGTTGGCAACCATTTTTTAAGTTGCGCCAGTTCGGTTCTAGTGTTGTTTGAAGTGCCATGGGTATTTCCGGCATTGGGTGTTTTATATACCACCCAATTTTCTTTACCCTCTTTAGTGGTATAAAAGAAATTTTTGTTTTCGTAGTTTATAGCCTGACCTGCATTTGTACCGTCACCTAAGATTAAGTTCCAATGCTGAAAAAATGGTATGACGTCATTTGCATTAGTCCCTATTACTGAATTTTCAGTGTTGTCTACAGAAGATTTTTTTTTGTTTTCAGCACAGCTCGAAATAAATAACAAGGCAACCATCACAAAAGGATAAAGGCTGAGGGAAGATTTATATATATTAGAATTCATAAGATAATAAGATATTAAAATATTTGGTTAACCAGATTGGTTTACCAAATATATGTGATTTTTAATTAAATCTCCAAATTTTTAGAATTAATCTTTTATAGAAAATTGAAATACCAAGCTTATGACACCTCACAAAACAAATAAAGGTTTTAGATTAAAACTATCTATGAGTAGTCATTGTTGTATATAGTAGAAAGGGATTATTTTTATTTAAAAAATAATTCAAAAATTAACAACTATTATAATGTGGTTAACAAAAAAAATTAGTATTAACATCAACAGAATAGCAAGTTAATATCTAGAATTTATTTACAGGCTTTAAAACCACGTAAACTCCTAATTACTCAGCAGTTTGACCAGCATCGTGGTTTTTGTGCGTTTCTTTTTCCTTCTTTAAAACCACCGTTCTATACGGAAATGGAATTTCTATTCCTTCATTATCAAATCGTTTTTTAATAGCTTCCAATAATTCGCAGCGCATATCGAAAGCTTCTGAATAATTACGTGCCCATGCCCAAGCACGAATTGTAACTGAAGAATCATTTAACGACGTAACAGAAACGCGAACTACTGGGTTTCCGTTTAAAATATCTGTAGGAGAACGGTTATCTAAAATCAATGGATGCTTTTGGGCTTCTTCTTGCATAATTTTTTTTGCAAGATCAATATTGCTATCATAAGCAACACCTATTTCAATTCGCTCACAGATTTTTAATTCCCCAAGGTTGTAATTAACCAATTTCTCTTTGTTAATGATAGCATTGGGAATAACAATCATTTTATTTTCAAAATTTCTAATTACTGTATGCCGAAGCGTAATATCTACAACCGTCCCAACCATGGTGTCTGTTACTTTAATAATATCGCCGATAATAAAAGGTTTGAATGAAATAATAAACACACCACCTACTAGATTTGACAAGGCTTCTTGTGAAGCAACACCTGCAATTAAAGCAATTACTCCCGCTCCCCCGAGTGCTGTTTTTGCAATTCCTTCTAAAGAAGGAAAAGCCAAAAGCGCAAAAAGAATTCCTGTTATATAAATTCCAAATACAGCGATATAACGCAAAAATTTAAAACTTGTAGGGTCTTCCGCGTTTTGAATTTTTCGATTTATACTTACTCGAAACCATAAGTTTGCCGAAGCGGCGCCAACGATCGTTACTATTGAAAGTATCCCCAAATAAAGTATCAGCTTAAAATTGTGCTTAAGTATATCATATTTATCTTCATTTACAATTAGTGAACTTAAGGCTATAACACCTAAAACTAACCATAAGGCATTCAAAATTCGTTTCACCCAATTTACTGCTTTAGGCTTCTCGTTTGGGTATTTTTTTAATTCTTGCTTAAGCAACCATTTATACAACAGATTGGTCAGAAACCGCAATAGAAGAACAGAAAGCACCACAATAAGTGCATAAATAAGCTGCGGACGATATGTTTCAAAAAATTCTCCCATAGTTTAATATATTACTACTGCATCAGTGTCGCTAATCAGTATAACATTCATATAAAAGCGCTGCTATTTCACCTAGAAAAAACAATCGCGTCTTGGTTCAAAAGTACTAAATGAAAACATCCAAATCCAAAATAACTTAACAGCTTCATGATACAAAGTTTATAGCCTGCTAATATTTTGCTACTTTGAATTTCCAGTTCCTTAAATTAATGATTATTCTTGTAAAGAATTTAATTCAAAAAAAACAATGACGATTGGAATCTATTGAAATTTTGGGATTCATAGGCGCACTTTTTGTTGGCGTTGTATTGGGTTTAATAGGCGGTGGCGGCTCTATTTTAACTGTTCCAGTAATGGTTTATCTATTTTCGCTAAACCCTGTTGTCGCAACTGCATATTCCCTTTTTGTTGTAGGAACTGCCGCATTGGTAGGTGCCATTAGAAATATTCCAAAAAAACGTGTGGATTTTAAAACCGCGCTTATTTTTGCTACTCCTGCATTTATTTCAGTTTATTTAACAAGGCGCTTTATAATTCCTGCCGTGCCTAATGAGTTATTTATAATCAATGATTTTGTGGTAACCAAAAACATTGGAATTATGATTTTCTTTGCTCTTGTGATGCTTTTAGCATCCATAACAATGATCCGCAACAAAAAACCAGAGCCCGAAATAAAGACACCCATTTCCTATAACTACCCAGAAATTATTATTCAAGCTATTATGCTTGGTTTTGTAACCGGTTCAATTGGTGCTGGAGGTGGTTTTTTAATTATTCCTGCCTTGGTGCTTTTAGCAAAATTACCCATGAAAAAAGCAGTTGCAACTTCGCTGCTTATTATTGCAATAAACTCCTTAGTTGGTTTTATAGGCGACGTTGAAACCTTAACAATTCAATGGGGTTTTCTATTGAAATTCACTGCGCTATCCGTAGCAGGTATCTTCCTTGGTATTTGGCTTAACAACTTTATTGATGGCAAAAAACTCAAAAAAGCATTTGGTTGGTTTGTCTTATTAATGGGAATTTATATCATTTTTAAAGAATTTTACGGCTAGTATCTTTTACAGCGGAATATTTCCATGCTTTCGGTTCGGTCTTGAAATGTCTTTTGTCTCTAGCATGCTAAATGCTTTCATTAGCTTTCTTCGTGTTTCCCGCGGTTGAATTACTTCATCTATAAATCCACGTTGTGCTGCTTTAAAAGGATTGGCAAATTTTTCAGCATATTCTGCTTCTTTTTCTGAAAGTTTTAAGGCTGAATCTGCTGCTGCTGCAATTTCTTTTCTAAAAATAATTTCACTCGCTCCCTTCGCTCCCATAACTGCTATTTCGGCAGTAGGCCAAGCATAATTAATATCTGCACCAATGTGCTTGCTATTCATAACATCGTAAGCACCACCATATGCTTTTCGGGTAATTACGGTAACCCGTGGCACAGTTGCTTCACTTAAAGCATATAGTAATTTTGCCCCATTCAAAATAATTCCATTCCATTCTTGATCGGTGCCTGGTAAAAACCCTGGAACGTCAACTAATACCAATAGTGGTATATTAAAACAATCGCAAAAACGTGTAAAACGTGCCGCCTTTTTTGAACTATCAACATCCAAAACCCCAGCCAAACTCATGGGTTGATTTGCAACAATCCCAATACTTCTACCTCCTAAACGCGCAAAACCAACAATAATATTATCGGCATAATCTCTATGCACTTCAAAAAAGGAATTTTCATCAATAATACCCCTTATAACTTCGTGCATATCATACGGTTTGTTAGCAGCATCTGGAATAATAGCCTCCAATGCATCACGAAATTCATCTTTTGCTTCAAAAGGAAGTTTCTCAGGTACAGCCTTATTATTCTGTGGCAGATAACTCAACAATGTTTTAATCTGTTCTAAACAAACAATATCGTTTGATGCCGTAAAATGTGTTACACCACTTTTAGTAGCGTGGGTTCGTGCACCACCCAATTCTTCTGAAGTTACGTTTTCATTGGTCACTGTTTTTACCACATTTGGCCCTGTAACAAACATATAGCTACTGTCTTGTACCATCAAGGTAAAATCTGTCATCGCTGGAGAATAAACTGCTCCACCAGCACAAGGCCCCATAATTGCAGAGATCTGCGGAACTACACCTGAAGCTTGTACGTTTCTATAAAAAATATCTGCATAACCACCCAAAGAGCGCACGCCTTCTTGTATTCGAGCACCACCAGAGTCGTTTAGCCCAATTACTGGCGCGCCAACACGAACTGCATGGTCCATAATTTTACATATTTTTTCGGCGTGAGTTTCAGAAAGTGCGCCTCCAAAAACAGTAAAGTCCTGTGCAAAAATGTATACCAAACGTCCGTTTATCGTTCCATAACCCGTAACCACACCATCGCCATAATACACCTCGTCTTGCATATTAAAATCGGTGGTACGGTGTGTGACCAAGATTCCCATTTCTTCAAAAGAACCTTCATCTAGTAAATATTCTACACGTTCGCGGGCAGTAAGTTTTTTCTTTTCGTGTTGTTTTGCAATTCGTTTTTCACCTCCGCCTTTTTTTGCTTCGGAAATTATTTCTTGCAGTTTTTTATTAGTATCGGTCATAGGTGTATCTGCTTTTTCTATGTGTTTCTGTGTCGTTGTGGTTACTTTTTCACCACGGAGACAGAGCGAACACGAAGGTTTTATTTTGGTAATCGTAGTTTTTTGGAATCTTTTAAATATTCTTTCAATGCGAAAAGTGCAGCTAACTTAGCTTCTTCTTGATTGATTGCTTTTAATTTTTCTTCGGAATAATATTTCTTTACAAAGTTGGTGTCAAAATTTCCACTTCGGAAAGTTTCATGCTCAAACACAAATTTCCCAAAAGGAAGCGTGGTGCTTACACCTTCAATTTCATATTCAGCAATGGCTTCAAGCATCAGCTGCATTGCTTCATTTCTATTTTTGCCGTAGGTAATCAATTTTGAAAGCATCGGGTCATACTGAATTGGCACGTCCATTCCTTCAGTAAACCCGTCGTCCACTCGAATATTTTTTCCACTCGGAGCGCGATACACCTCCAAAGTCCCAACGCTTGGCATAAAATTGTTTAACGGATCTTCTGCATATACACGCAGCTCAAAGGCATGTCCTGATATTTTCAAATCTTCCTGGCTGAAGGAAAGTTTTTCGTTATTTGCAATATTTATTTGCTGCTCCACCAAATCGAGCCCCGTTATCATTTCAGTCACCGGATGCTCCACTTGCAAGCGGGTATTCATTTCTAAGAAATAAAAATTGTGCTTTTCGTCCAAAAGAAACTCTACTGTTCCTGCGCCCACATAATCACAAGCTTTTGCCACTTTTACAGCTGCTTCCCCCATTTTTTTGCGCAATTCAGGTGTTAAAACAGCTGAGGGTGCTTCTTCAACAACTTTTTGATGCCGTCGTTGAATGCTACATTCTCTTTCAAAAAGATATACGGTATTCCCAAAATTATCAGCTAAAACTTGAATTTCTATATGTCTTGGAGAGCTGACAAATTTTTCAATAAACACCGAACCGTCACCAAATGCGTTTTCTGCTTCACTGATTGCACGTTTCATTTGGTCTTCAAATTCGTTGGCGTTTTCTACAATACGCATTCCTTTTCCGCCACCGCCAGCAGAGGCTTTTATTAAAATAGGGAAACCTATTTCTTTGGCAATTTCCTTTGCTGCACTTACATCTGTAATAGCTTCATCGGTTCCAGGAACCATTGGAATATCGTATTTTTTTACCGCATCTTTAGCCGCAAGTTTACTTCCCATAACGCGAATAGCGTATGATTTTGGCCCAATAAAAATCATTCCACTTTTTTCAACCTGTTCTCCAAAATCAGCGTTTTCACTTAAAAACCCATACCCAGGATGAATGGCGTCCACGTTCAATTGCTTAGCTACTTTTATTATTTTATCCCCAAGCAAGTACGACTCGTTTGAAGGTGGTGGTCCGAGACAAACAGCCTCATCTGCAAATTTTACATGCGGTGCATTTCTATCAGCTTCTGAATACACAGCAACTGTCTTAACCCCCATATTTCGGGCAGTTTTCATTATTCGTAATGCTATTTCACCACGATTGGCAATCAATATTTTTTTAATCATTTTTCTCGAATTCAATTAGCAATTTTCCTTTTTCCACCGTTTCGCCTTTGGCGACAGTAATAGATTTTACAATTCCATCACGAGGTGCAGTAAGTGTATTTTCCATTTTCATAGCTTCTAACACACAAAGAAAATCGCCTTTTTTAACTTCTTTTCCTTCGGAAACATTTACTTCTAAAATAATCCCCGGCATTGGCGCATGGATTTCATCTGCAACTGAAGCATTGCCCAATGAAAGCCCCATCTTCTTAATCAGCTGATCGAGCACAGTTTCAATTGCTACCTTATAAAGGTTGCCATTTACTTTTATTGTGTAGTTTCTATTGGGAAAATCATTTTCCAAAACCTCCACAGAAAAAGACTTTTGATTGTGAAGCAAATGTATTTTTGCCTCGGAAAGATTGGTTTGGTCAATAATATTGGCATCTTCTGGCTTGAATTGAAACTCATAACCTTCGTTCACCAAAAGGTGATAACTGTCTTCCATAAATTAAAATTTTGGTTAAAGATAAGGTTTGTTTAAGGTTTCGGCAAAAAGGAATTATGCTTGATTTAAGAAAATTTAATTCAAGTTAAGTATCTTTAGGCAGAAAGGAAATAGAATGAATAAACACATTTTTATAATTAGCACATTGGTCTTTTACATGTCTTGTGCGCAACCAAAAAAGAAAGAAGACATTGCGCTAAAAGCAGAACCACAATCGTATAAAATTGAAGCTGTTGTAAAAGGCTTGATCAATCCCTGGGGTATGGCCTGGCTTCCAGACGGAAGTATTTTGATTACTGAAAAAGATGGAAGATTAATCCATTTTAATGCAGGAGAACAAACCGAGATTGCAAATGCGCCAAACGTTTTTAATAGTGGTCAAGGGGGCTTATTGGATATTGAATTGCATCCCAATTACGCTAAAAATGGCTGGCTTTATATTACCTACGCTTCTGAAGAAGGAGCTGAAAATGGAGGGCATACCGCACTTATTCGCTGTAAACTAAAAAACAATTCGCTTACAAATATTGAAACGCTATACAAAGCGCAACCAAATACCGAAGCTGGGCAACATTTTGGTTCGCGCATTGAATTTGATAATGATGGGTATGTATATTTTTCCATAGGCGAAAGAGGCGAACGCGACCTAAATCCTCAAAATACAAAACGTGACGGCGGAAAAATTTACAGATTAAATGACGATGGCAGCATCCCTCCAGACAATCCATTTTACAACGAAGCAAACGCAAAAAAAGCAATTTTCACCTACGGAAATAGAAACCCACAAGGAATGGCAAAACATCCCGATACTGGAGAAATTTGGATGCATGAGCACGGCCCAAAAGGAGGTGATGAAATAAATATTATAAAAAAAGGTGCTAATTATGGCTGGCCATTAGTAACCTATGGTGTTAATTATAGCGGCACAAAAATCACTGATGAAGCTACAAGGGAAGGGATAGTATCGCCTATCTATTATTGGACTCCATCTATAGCTCCTTGTGGAATGGCATTTGTTACAGGCGATAAATATCCTAAATGGAAAGGAAAATTATTGGTAGGTTCTTTAAAGTTTGGATACGTAGAATTGCTTAGTCTAGAAGGCAACAAAGTAATTGGGCGTCAAAAAATAGCACAGGATATTGGGCGTGTTCGAAACGTAAAAATGGGACTAGATGGTTTGATTTATATTGCCGTTGAAGGGCAAGGAATTTTTAGATTAATTCCTGAGTAAATATAGCCACGAATACATGAAATAGTATAAAATAAACATTCATGTATTCGTGGGTAAGCTATTATTTTTTAGCTGCTTTTTTCTTTTTTCTAAAGAAATCGAATGCAAACCAACCTACTACAGCAATAATAAAATATAGTAGGTATGAAACTGGTTTTCCGCTTCCGCCAACAGTTGTAAAAAGACGTTCCCAACGTACTTTTTTATTAATTCCATCCCAACTCATCCAGACAAATACAGGTTTTCCAACAACATGATTAAACGGCACAAACCCCCATGTTCGGGCATCTTCACTGTTATTTCTGTTGTCCCCCATCATCCAGTAATAATCCATCTTGAAAGTATAATCTGTAATAACTTCCCCATTTAATAAAACTTCGGTGCCAGATTGAGTAATTTCATTTGTAATTCCAAGTTCGCTACCTTCATAAACTTCAATAACACGCTTGTATAGCGGTAATGTTTCTGGGGTAATAGAAACCGTTGCACCTTTCTTAGGGATGTATAAAGGACCAAAAAAGTCGTTATTCCAAGGATAATTCTGATTGTTTGGAAAAATCCCACGATCCCACTCACCTTTTCCGTTGTGTACGCGCGTAATTTCAACCACATTGGGGTTGTTTTTAAGCATATTTAATGATTCTTCTGAAATCGCGGAAAATCTATAAGAACTTGTTTTTGAATTATAACCATATCTATCAGTAATATCATAACGGTTATAAAGCATATCAGGATTTAAAGCACCATTCACTTTCACATCATACGAAAATTGAACTCTAGCTCGTTCTGGCAATTCGTTCTTTTTTCCATTTATAAAAACATAACCATCACGCACTTCCAAAGAATCACCAGGCAAGGCTACGCAACGTTTTACATAGTTCGATTTTTTATCGATTGGTTTGTAGTAATATTTTCCATCTCCATATTGCTGAAAAGCGTTCACTGTATCCACTGGCCAGTTAAAAACTACAATATCGTTGTGTTTTATATCTTGAAAACCAGGTATTCTAAAATATGGAATTTGAGGTTCAGTAAGATATGATTTTGCTTTTACCACAGGAATTGTATCATGCACCATCGGGAAAGCAACCGGTGTCATTGGTGTTCGTGCCCCGTAATGAAATTTGCTTACAAAAAGAAAATCGCCCACCAATAAGGTTTTTTCTAACGAAGAAGTTGGAATCGTAAACGGCTGCATAACATAGGTATGCACAATGGTTGCTGCAACCACAGCAAAAAGAATAGAGCTTACCCACTCCCCTGTTGAAGTGCGTGGTTTTAGGCTTCTATCTTTTATATGTGTAACGTTTTGGGTGTAGTTAATGTAATAGATATAAAGTCCAAGTGTTACAATTCCGAGGATGGTATCTGTCGTTGAATTTCGACCAAAACTCCGCAGGGTTTCCACCCAAATAACAGGAAACATAATAAGGTTTACAATTGGTATAAAGAGTAAAATAGTCCACCAACTTGGGCGGTTAATTATCTTCATTAATACAACGGAATTATAAACTGGCACCGCAGCTTCCCAAGTTTTTCTACCAGCAATTTGGTATAACTTCCATGTTCCTGCAAAATGGATTACCTGAACTATCAAAAAAAATATTAACCAACCTGTCCAACTCATATCCTTAATTTTCTATTGTTATTTTTTATTCTTTTATTGAAAGGAAATCTTCAATTCTTATTTTTTAATCCTCGATTCCTAAAACATCTTTCATTGTAAACACCCCTTTTTTGTTCTGCAACCATGCTGCGGCCAAGATTGCGCCTTTTGCAAAACCTTCGCGTGAATGTGCTTCGTGTGTAAAGGAAATAGTATCTATCGCAGAAGTATATGAAACTGTATGCGTTCCTTTTACGTCTTCTTCTCTTTTTGCGACGATGTTTAAACTATTTTCTTCGGAAGTGTTTAGCTTCCAGTCTTGTTTATCAATGTGTTTTAAAATGCCTTCTGCAATGGTAATTGCCGTTCCACTTGGTGCATCTTTCTTTTCAAGATGATGTATTTCTTCAACCGAAACATCAAATTCTTTCCAAGGCTTCATCAATTTTGCAGCGTATTCATTTATGCTAAAAAACAAATTTACTCCAACACTAAAATTGGACGCATAGATAAAACTTCCGTTACGCTTTTCACATAAGTTTAGCATTTCATCAAAATTTTCCAACCAGCCAGTTGTCCCGCAAACAATAGGGATTTCAGCATTTAATGCTTTTGAAATATTTTCAACTGCAACCTCAGGAGAAGAAAATTCTATTGCCACATCGGCATCTGCAAGAGTTCCTTCGGCTCCATTACTCATACTTTTATACACTACGGAATGACCACTTTCTACCGCCAGCTTTTCAATGATTTTACCCATTTTTCCGTAACCAAGTAAGGCTATTTTCATTTTAAAATTATTTAAAACGGTACGTTAGCGACATACCGTATTGTGGTTTTGCATTAAATTGATTATAATCGAAATTTGGTTGAAGTGAAAGGTCGTCACTAACCTCATACTGCTGTAAGTGCGCATCTACATTGGCATCAACAACATTTAAAAGATAAAAAGCTATTGTAACAATTATGCTAACATCTTTATTTCTCTGGGCAGATTTTTGGGCATTGATCAACCGATCATCAGAAATTCCTTGAAACTCATCATCCTCATAGCCGGCAAGTCTTCTTTTGTAGGCATTTCTAAAACGGTCATATTCCTCATCTTGTTGTTTATAAAAATAAACACCAGCAGCCATTCCAGCATAAATTATAGGGATTTTCCAGTATTTTTTATTGTATGCTTGTCCTAAACCAGGAACCACAGCAGAATAAAATGCAGCACGGGCGGGCGCCAACGGATTGTATTCTACTTTTGGCTTTAAGGAATCGTTCACCACAATAACTTTTACGTCTTTTTTTACGGTAAGCGAATCGGTTGTTTGCGCAAACAAAGGTATGGCAAAAATTAACAGAAAGATATATATGAAATTATTTTTCACTCTTGATTAGCTTCAAAATACGTTCGAAGTCTTCTTTATTTTTAAAAGGAACTACTAATTGTCCTTTACCAGATTTTGAAACTTTTACTTCCACAGAGGATTCAAAAAGATCTATCAACTCTTTTGTTGCTTTTTTTGCAAAAGGTGGTGTTTCATTTTTTTTAGGTGTAGCCTTTGGGTCTGGATTTTTAAAACTTCTCACTAAAGCTTCTGTATCTCGCACAGAAAGGTTTTGGCTTAAAATCTTTTCATAAATATCCAATTGGTCGCTTAAATCGTCAATATTAATTAAGGCACGACCGTGGCCCATACTTATAAAACCGTCACGCATTCCTGTTTGGATAATTGGATCCAGTTTTAATAAACGCAGGTAATTAGCGATTGTTGAACGATTTTTCCCTACTCTATCGCTTAATTCTTCTTGAGTTACGTTTATTTCTTCAATTAAACGTTGGTAGGAAAGGGCAATTTCAATAGGGTCTAAGTCTTGGCGTTGGATATTTTCAACCAAAGCCATTTCAAGTGATTCCTGATCATTTGCAATACGAATGTATGCAGGAATCGTTTCAAGACCTACCAATTTTGAAGCACGAAAACGACGTTCTCCACTTACCAATTGATATTTTCCAAAATCAAGCTTACGAACCGTTATTGGCTGAATTACACCAAGTTCTTTTATGGATGAAGCCAATTCGCGAAGCGAATCCTCATTAAAACTAGTACGTGGTTGAAAAGGGTTTACTTCAATACTTCCTAATTCCAGCTCCACAATACTACCAACTACTTTATCGGCATTTTTGTCTGCAACAGATTTTATATCATTTGAAGGGTCTTTCAACAGTGCTGAAAGTCCTCGTCCCAAGGCTTGTTTTTTGGTCGCTTTCGCCATTTATTTCTTTTCGTTTTTCTGAATTAATTCGTGCGCCAAACTTAAATAATTATCGGCTCCTTTGCTAGCAGCGTCATAACTGATAATGCTTTCCCCATAGCTAGGCGCTTCACTTAAACGTACATTCCGCTGAATGATTGTTTCAAAAACCATTTCATCAAAATGCTTTTTCACCTCATCAACCACTTGGTTTGAAAGGCGCAAACGTTGATCGTACATTGTTAGTAAAAGTCCTTCAATATCTAAGTTTTTATTATGGATTTTCTGAACACTTTTAATGGTGTTTAATAATTTTCCAAGCCCTTCTAAAGCAAAATATTCACATTGTATCGGGATGATTACAGAATCTGCTGCTGTTAACGCGTTTAAAGTTAATAAACCTAACGATGGCGCACAATCTATAAGAATATAATCGTAATCCTTTTTAAGATCTTCAATCGCTTTTTTGAGCATATACTCCCGGTTCTCCATATCTACCAATTCAATCTCAATAGCAACAAGGTCTATATGGGATGGAATTAAATCTAGGTTTGGTGAATTTGTAGCAACAATGGCGTCTTTTGCTGTTGCACTATGCTCAAGCAACTGATAGGTGCCTACCTCCACACTTTCTACATCTATGCCTAGGCCAGACGTAGCATTAGCCTGAGGATCAGCATCTATGAGTAAAACTTTTTTTTCCAACACACCCAGAGATGCGGCCAGATTAACTGAGGTCGTAGTCTTGCCTACGCCTCCTTTTTGATTTGCAATTGCAATAATTTTACCCATTAATTTACTTGGAATTTTAGCAGTTAAAAGTACGATTAATTATGTGGATAGAAAATGATTTTTGTTAACATCAAGTCAATAATTCCGCTTCATGGAAATCCTAATTTTCAAAATTTAAAACTCAAAGATAGAAACACTCCTTATTTATTAAAATTTCAAAATATATTTCTTATTGAATTATGGTGGCTTTTTAGTTTTTATTATTTAGACTTTTTTTCGCGAATCATCGCTTCCAACATATCCCACATTTGTTGTGGAACTTCTTCTAAGAGATTCATTTGCCCAGCTCCTTTTAGCCATTCGCCACCGTCTATAACAACAACTTCACCATTAATATACGATGAAAAATCAGAAACCAAATAGGCTGCCAAATTTGCCAATTCTTGATGTACTCCAACACGTTTAACAGGAACTTTTTTTGCTGGATTAAATTTTTCTTTTAACTCGCCTGGCAACAATCTATCCCATGCGCCTTTTGTAGGAAATGGCCCTGGTGCAATTGCGTTAAAGCGCATTCCGTATTTAGCCCATTCAACAGCCAAAGAGCGCGTCATTGCTAATACTCCCGCTTTTGCCGTAGCACTAGGCACTACATAAGCCGAGCCTGTAAATGCATAGGTAGTTACTATATTTAGCACCGTTTTATTGGTTTCTTTTTTCTCGATCCAATGTTTTCCAAAGGCAAGTGTGCAATTTTTTGTTCCCTTTAAAACAATATCTATAATGGTATCAAAAGCATTGGCAGAAAGCCTTTCTGTAGGAGATATAAAATTTCCCGCAGCGTTATTAAGCAGTACATCGACAGTTCCAAATTCAGCTATGGAAGCATTTACCATTGCTTCTACTTCTTCATAATTACGAACATCACATTGCACAGGAAGTACCTTCCCGCCAGTTGCACTTTCAAGTTCTTCTTTTACAGCTTGAAGTTTTTCAATATTTCTTGAAGTAATTACCACATTTGCACCTAGTTCTAAAAAATAGGTGGTCATTGCTTTACCGAGGCCGCTTCCTCCGCCAGTTACAACTATTGTTTTTCCTTTTAGCGCATCATCGCGGAGCATTTTTGAAGTGTAATTCATGGTTTTAATTTGAAATGTAAAAATACATATAATTAAACAAAATAATAATTGAATTAATAAACCTAATACTATTCATACTGCCACAACAATTTCTGTGCAGTGCCGTGATCACCGAGTTGATAAACACCTAAGGTTGCGGCTTTAAAGTTAATTGGTTTAAAAACGTTTTGCTTTAAACTGTCTAATAGTTTCAGGTGCGCAACACCGAGGCTTAGGTGTGGGTCGTAGTTTTTAAAACTGTATTTTTCAACAAATTCCGGAACATAACTCACTGTAAATTCACTGATAGGACTTCCGTCTGGGTTTTGCACAAAAGCAGCTTCCGAACCATTTTTAACAATAAACGGACTTAAAAGCTCAAGCGTTTTTTTGTGGAGTTGCATCAATGCTTCGGTTTTTGCCAATCTTAGCATAGCGAAACTCGCTTCTTGTTCTTCAGCATAATAAAAACTCTCTACCATAAGTGAATCTTGAGCTATGGTATTAAACAAGCCTGCTAAGACTTTACTAATTTCAGGTAAATCATTTTCATTAATAAAACATTGAAGAAGTGTAATATGTGGAATATGATTTTTATCAAGCTTGATTGTAGTTGTATTATTATTAAATATTGCTGTATTTAACTGAATAGCCTGAGCATACATTTCTTCTGAAGGAGTAAGAAGGACATCAACTGCAATTACTTTTTCTTTCTTCGGGGAACAAGCGAAAATCATTATACTAAGTAGTATAAAGCAATATACTGACTGGTAATTTCCAGAATAAATATCTTTTGTAGCGTGGGTAGTTAAGAGATTATGCTCCACGTTCATGATTTGGCCCATAGGATCAATTTTTAGTGAAAATAGGCTAAATGGAAATAGGTTGCAGATAAAAAAACAGTAAAAAACATTATTTATCCCTATTCAAAATCTTGTATTCTTCATAACAACCGCTAATGGCATCAAGGATTTGCAAATCGTTTGCAGTTCGAATAAAATCTTTTGAATAACTACATTTATTTAATATTTCGTCTATATCTATACGTTCCAGTTGCAACACCGCCATCAGTGTTTCACGATCATATTTGCTTTGAAGTAAGTTTCGTATTTCGTCATCTTCCTTCATTTTACGAAGTTTTTTCATCTGCCTCGGTCGTTTTCCGAAAACATGATATAAAAAATCTGCTGGGTTAAAAATAGAACTTAGCACCTTACTAACAGCCCCGGGTTGATTGCTTCCGCCTTCATAGCCTGTACTTAAGCCTGAAATCCTGTACCGATAATTATCATAAATAGGAATCAATTTTGCGTCAATTTCTACATAACCTGTTAATTCAACAGGTTTAATCACGACTTCTTCCAATGCAATACCCAGTTCGGTCATTTTTACCTTAATATCTCCAAATCGAAGCCAGTCATTTGTTACACGAACACGCAAAGATTTAAACCCTAAGTATGAAAAAAACAAGGTGTCATTTACCGCTGCACTTAATGTAAATTCCCCTTTTTCGTTAGTGGTTGTCCCTATAACTTGGTTCAGGTTTACAATGTTTACATTTTCTAGCAATTTATCGTCCGCATCATTCATTACGGTTCCCTTGATTATGTTTTGATCTTGAGCAAAGGAATTTAATGCGATAAAAAGAAAGGCAATAAGTAGGATACTATTTTTCATACAAGGTTTTAATATAAGGAAAAATTTCAGTGAAGTGAAAAGTTCCTTGCATTTTCAATTTTATTTAGGTTATTGTGTGTAGTTTAAGCATCAAATTCTCCTTTACACCACCAAACCACTCTTCTTTTAATATACTTAAAACGATACTGTCTCTTCTGCCATTTAATGCTGCGCAATTGCTTCGTAATATACCTTCAACAGTACAACCAATACTTTTCATAGCGGCGATACTGCGTGCATTGGTGGCATCTGCGCGAAACTCTACACGATCCAAACCTAGGGTTTCAAAAGCAAACTCTAACATCAATAACTTGCATTGTTTATTGAGACCTGTCGCTTGAAATTTCTTGCCATACCAAGTATAACCAAGTTGAACAGTATTGTGTTTTTTCTGAAAATCATAAAAACGGGTACTACCAGCAATTTCCTGTGTACGTTTATCAAAAACAATAAAAGGATAGGAAGTTTCTTCTTTTCTACTCTGAAGCGCAAAGGCTACATAGGTTTTTAGGTTTTCTAACCCATTGGCAGGTTGCAGTGAATATTTCCAAAGCTCAGGCTCATGCTCTGAAAAAAGGAGCAATTTATCAATATCTTGATGGTGCAACGGGCTGAGCCGAACACTATCGTTTTCTAATGTATATTCCTGCAGAAAGTTGAAGGTTTGCATATGCTTAAAAAAATACGGGCCTCTTTACTAAAGGCCCGTAAATATAATTATATAGACGTTAAAGTGATGCTAAAGTTTAAAAGGAGTATTCATTTTCTTTAAACAAAAGCGCTTTTAACTAAAAAAAAGTTAATCCCTTCTTCTACGTCTTCCCCCAGTTCCTTTTGTATCTGGACGGTCGCCACTTCTTCGGCTTTTACCTTTAAAAGCAGGTTTATCGCCACCAGTTGAACTACTGCTTCGTTTTTTGAAACCACCTTTTCGGTCCCCGCGATCCCCACGATCTCCTTTAAAGCCTCCACGATCACTTCTATCCCCTCTTCTTTTACCACGATCGCGTCCGCCGCCACCGCCGCCTCTATTTTTACGGCCAGTGTCTTTTGAAATTTCAATATTAATTTGTCTGCCATCAAGCTTAAAGTCTTTAAATATACCCATCACCAATTCTTGGTGGGTAGTATCTGTATTAAAGAATGAAAAGCTGTCTTTTACATCCACTTTATAAACATCATCTTTTCCTAATTGAAGTAAATCACGAAGGAAATCTTTTAAACTCATCCAGTCGAAATCGTCCTTATTACCAATGTTCACAAAATAACGCGTGCTATCTTTTGAATCTTCTTCTGAAAAATTACGTTCTCCAGAAATATTAAGATCTTTACTATTTTTATAGTAATTTAAGAAGCGTGTAAATTCAACTGAAAATACTTTTTTAATAAGTTCCTCTTTTGTGAAACCTTCTAAAACTTCATTGATATTTGGAAGATATGCGTCAATTTCGTGGTTTATCGGTGTGTCTTTTATATTATTTGCTAAGTGAAACATTTGCACTTCACAAATTTCCATTCCCGAAGGAATTTCTTTTGCAACGAATTGCTTTTGAATAATTTTTTCAATGCTTCTTATCTTTCTAACTTCACTTTTAGAAACAATAACTATTGAAACCCCAGTTTTACCAGCACGTCCAGTACGTCCGCTTCGGTGTGTGTAGGTTTCAATTTCGTCTGGTAATTGGTAATTTATAACGTGTGTAATATCGTCTACATCAATACCACGAGCCGCTACATCTGTTGCAACTAGCATTTGTATTTGGCGTGCACGGAATGATTTCATCACCAAATCTCGTTGGTTTTGACTTAAATCTCCGTGAATTGCTGCTGCATTATAGCCATCTTCAATAAGTTGTTCGGCAACTTTCTGGGTATCCCGTTTTGTTCTACAGAAAATTACTGAGAAAATATTTGGATTTGCATCTGCCAAACGCTTTAAGGCATTGTAACGGTCACGTGCGTTCACTAAATAATATTCATGCGTAACTTGGTCTGAACCCACGTTTTTAGTACCCACAGTAATTTCTACAGGCGTATGCATAAACTTTTTAGCTATTGTAGAAACCTCTTTCGGCATGGTAGCGCTAAATAGCCAGGTGCTTTTATCCTTTGGCGAATGAGAAAGAATTTCAGTAATATCTTCATAAAACCCCATGTTAAGCATTTCATCGGCTTCATCTAAAACGCAGTATTCAATTTTAGAAATATCTACCAACCCTCGGCCAATCATATCTTTCATTCGCCCCGGGGTAGCCACTATGATCTGTGACCCTTTTTTAATTTGGCGCGCTTGATCTGTAATACTTGCACCACCATAAATAGCAGTAACATTAAGCCCTGGCATATATTTACCGTAGCTTATCATTTCATTTGTAATTTGAAGACAAAGTTCGCGCGTTGGAGAAAGGATTAGCCCTTGAGTAGTGCGACTGTTTACGTCTATTTTTTGCAACATTGGAAAACCAAATGCTGCGGTTTTTCCAGTTCCTGTCTGTGCTAAGGAAACCATATCGGTTTCACGCTCTAAAAGAATTGGAATTGCTTTTTCTTGTACTTCCGAAGGAGTTTCAAAACCCATATCGGCGATGGCTTTAAGAAGATTTTCTTCTAAGCCGAGTGCTTTAAATGCTGTCATTTTATTTAATAAAGTTTTTATATGTGTGCTAATGGGAAGCTACTGGACATATAATAAACGGACAGCTTCACTATAACACTCCTCACCCTGAGGATTTTTCTTAAAAAAACCAAGTTATAAACTATGGCTTTTTCAAGGGCGCAAAAGTAAGCTAAAGTTTTCAGTTAGCAGCGGTTGTTGGCAGTTTTTTGTGAAATGTTTAAAAAGTTACCGTTTGCAGTGGCAGTCAGTAGTTTTGGTAATTAGTGAAAACCGCTAAGGAAACCTGCAATATGAAACCACACAAGCCTCAATAATCCGTGTTACCTTTAGCTATAAACTGCAGCTGAATACTGCCAACTTATTTAGAGAGATAATCGATCAACTTGCGCATAGCTTTTCCGCGATGGCCTATTTCACTTTTTTGCTGAAGTGTCATTTCTGCAAACGTTTTATCGAAACCTTTGGGTTGAAAAATTGGATCGTAGCCAAAACCTGAGTCGCCACGCAATTCTTTAATTATTTCCCCTTCACAAATACCTAAAAACATAACTTCTTCGTGGTCCAATGAAAGTGCAATGGCTGTTTTAAATCTTGCAGAACGATTTTCTTTATTTTCTAAATTAGAAAGTAATTTTTTAATATTTGCATTTGAATCGTGAGAAACACCCGCATATCGCGCACTATAAACCCCCGGCTCGTTGTTTAAAGATTGTACTTCTAAACCTGTATCGTCCGCAAAACAGTTTAAATTATAGGTATCACGCACGTAATTTGCCTTCAAAATAGCATTGTCTTCAATCGTTTCTCCAGTTTCTTCAATATCTTCATTACAGCCAATATCATCCAAACTCAACAATTCAATATGGTGTGGAAGCATTGCTTTTACTTCCGTAAATTTATTTTTATTATGGGTAGCGAAGACGAGTTTCATAATTGAGTATTGAGTATTAAAAATTTAGTCATTGGCTGTTTTTTCAGCAATATATCTTTCAATAATTTCACCTGAAGCTTTAATGGTTTTTTGAAGCCATTGCATTTCAATTTCAAATTTTTCTGTTTCGGAAAGTTGCCAATCAATATTTGTTTGCTTCATTCGTGAAACCACACTTTGCAGTATAATTGCCGCAGAAACGGAAATATTTAAACTTTCGGTAAAACCATACATCGGGATTTTTAAAAATCCGTCTGCTGCATTCATCACTGTATCACTCAATCCATCGGTTTCTTTTCCGAAGAAAAAAGCACTTTTTTTGGTAACATCAAAATCATGCAACATCGTAGAATTGGTGTGTGGCGTAGTCGCAATAATCTGATAACCTGAATTTTTTAAGTTTGAAATACAATCTTTTATGGAACTATATCTTTTAAAATCGACCCATTTTTGTGCGCCCATTGCAATTTCTTTATCAATCCGTTTGCTTACCTTTTCTTCAACCACATGCAAATCCTGGATTCCAAAAACATCGCAGGTTCGCATTACTGCACTGGTGTTATGAAGTTGATATACATCTTCTGTAACCACTGTAAAATGGCGTGTTCTATCTAAAAGCACTTTTTGAAAAAGATTTTTTCTACGCTCCGTCAGGTACGTTTGTAGGTATTGTAACAATGCTAAATCCAAAGAAAATAGTTAATTTTAAGCGAAGATAATCAATCGTACGCAGTTGGCAGTAATGGGTAGCAATGCAATGTTTAAAATATAAAAATGAAAATCGCAGTATTAACAGGCGCTGGCGTGAGCGCAGAAAGTGGTATAAATACTTTTAGAGATAGTAATGGCTTATGGGAAGGGCATGATGTTATGGAAGTTGCTTCTCCTGAAGGCTTTCAACGCAATCCTGCTTTGGTACTGGATTTTTACAACCAAAGAAGAAAACAACTCTTAACAGTGCAACCAAATTTAGCACATAAATCTTTAGCAGCACTTGAAAAAACACACGATGTAACAATTATCACACAAAATGTAGACGATTTGCATGAACGCGCTGGTAGCACTAACGTTATCCATCTTCACGGAGAATTACTAAAAGTACGGAGCACCTTTAATGAAGATCTGGTTTTAGATTGGAATAAAGATTTAAACATAGGCGATTGCTGTGAAAACAACCATCAGCTGCGTCCCCATATTGTTTGGTTTGGTGAAATGGTGCCGATGATTGAAAAAGCTGCTGAAATTGTGGCACAAGCAGATAGTATTATCATTGTGGGAACTTCCATGCAAGTATATCCTGCGGCTGGGTTGGTACAATATTCAAAAGAGAATACGCATATTTATTTTGTAGACCCAAAACCGTCAATTTCAGAAACCAAAAGAATCACTGTTTTTCCTGAAAATGCTTCAACTGGGGTTCCAAAAGTTGTAAAATTGATAGCTGAAATTGAGTAAAATGGCTCCGGAAAAATTATTTGAAAAACTAAACTACTTAAAAGCTTACCGAAAAAACCGCTTGGAAGCTGCACATTGGGTGCTTTCTAATCCAAAATGTTTACCCGCACTACTTGAATTTTGTTTTAAAAACGACGGCGATATAAATTTTAAAGCGGCTTGGGTTTTAGAGTTTGTATGCATTGATAAGATTCAATTATTACTTCCGCATCTTGATTATTTTTTTGAAAACCTTCCAAGAGTAACGCATGAATCTGCATTGCGTTCCTTGGCAAAAATATGTGAGCTATTGACTATTCGGTGTTACAAAAACAAAGATACTTTGGTGATAAACTCTTTAAATGAAAGTCATAAAAACATCATGACAGAGTGTTCTTTTGATTGGTTAATTACCAACAAAAAAGTAGCTTGCCAAGCACATGCTATGTTATCCCTTTATTATTTAGGAAATGAAATTAAATGGATTCACCCAGAACTAAAAGTAATACTACAGCAGCATATTCACCATCAAAGTGCTGGATATAAAGCTAGAGCAAAAAACATCTTAAAACATCTTTAATAGAAACATTTTCTACTTAGTTTAAGCACTCAAATTTTAAGCTGTAAAGACAAGTAAATTTGAAACAGCTAAAAGGTTCATTCATTTTTTTAAAATGAAAAAAAACACCTTAAGTGTTGATCGTAAAAACGTGAGATATTGACTACTTGAAGTTTTAGCTATTTTATTGCGTTACATCTTTAAGCAACCAATTTTCAAGCTCAACAGAAGTATCTTTAGTATGAAGCACACTGATATCGCCTGTAGTTTCGAATATTACAGCACGCACTTCTGAAAGTTTTAAAACATTTGCCTCCCGAAGTTTAGATCGTAAATCTGTTTCAGCAACACGTGCTTTTTTAAGATTTTGATAAAGAATTTTTTCACCATCCATTAAAAGCAAGGGTGTATTATCCACTAGTTTTTGAACAAAATCATACCTTCTCAACATTGCTACCGAAATCTGAAGTATATATACTATTGCCAAACCCACCACTCCCTGCAGCAAGCTAATTGATTGCGTCAAGGCTGTAGAAGCAATAATGGAGCCAATAGCTACAGTCATTGCAAAGTCAAAACTGCTCATTTTTGAAAAACTTCGTTTGCCGGCAAATCGTGTAAAAAATATAGTTGCCACATAAATACCCAGAACAGAGAGTACAATTAAAATTAATGAATTAGGGGATGCTTCAAATAGTTTTTCCATAGTTTTATATTTTTATTTTCATCTATTAAATTTATAGTATTCTAAAAAAGGGTGGGGGGTACCATCTATAGAACTTAATAGCGCCTCCATCCCCATTACACTGAAAGTAATTCCATTACCTCCAAAACCAAGTATATAATGTTCCTTAATTTCAGGCTTTGGCTTTCCAAAATAAGGCAATCCATCTTTAGTTTCACCAAAAGTACCCGCCCAAGAGTAATCAACTATAAAAGGTATGTCTGGAAAGCATTTTTCAAACCTTTTTTGCAGTTCTTTTTCCTTTTTAGGAAGCAGCGCATCCCTACGAATTGCATTTTTAAAATCGCGATCACCACCCCCCATTACAATTCGTCCATCTTCCGTACTTCGGAAGTATAAATACGGAGAATCTGTATTCCAATAAATTCTGTTTTTAAAAGCATTTGGTAATTTAGTAAATGCTTCTGAAGCCAATGCATATGTGCTTTTTAAGGATACAACAGCTTCTTTTAGTGTTGTTGTACTTTCATATCCAGTGCAGTGAACCACATCAATCGCTTGTATTGTATAATCATTTCGGGTAGATGCGATTATACTATCACCTTTAGATTTCACTTCTTTAATCTCGGTACGATCATAAATCTCCAATCCCTTTTCACTACAATATTTTAATATGTCGTTTGTTAATGTATATACATCCATTACAGCGCCAGAGTTAGATTCTATTGCTGCAAATGCCTTTAAACCAAGCTTTTCTAACGCATCTTTAGTTAACCATTTTACATCAAAACCATGGCTACGTCTTACTTCAAATTCATTTTTAAGAAACGAAATATCCTTCTTTGTTGAAGTGAAATACACACTTTTTTTAAATTCAAATCCACAGTTACTTTTCACTTTATCACAGATACTTTTTAGGTCGTTAATTGCTTTTTCACAATTTTGATAACTAGAAACTGCAGATGTTAAACCCACTTGTTTAATTAATTCGTGTAGAGGGATGTCAATTTCATATTGAAGCATGGAAGTACTCGCAGCGGTGCTACCGTTTGCTACATCACGACGATCTACCATAATAACCTTTTTCCCACTTTCTATAAGCTTAAAAGCCATAAGTGCCCCCGTGATTCCAGCTCCAATAATTAAAACATCAGTTGCGAGTGATTTTTGCAGAGATGGATAGCTTTCTAAAAGAGAATTTTTAACAAGCCAAAAGGGTTCATTTGAACGTATATCCATATTTTTTTTATTGAAAGTTAAGCAATATGTTAGTGGAGAAATATCATTTTAATAATATTTTATTACTTCAAACTTTAAAATGAAAAAAAATTAACAACTCCCGTTAAACCCTTCTTAATTAAGAATTTTATAAGAACTTTTCGCTGTTATGAAAAGTATCTTTATAACAAATAAAAAAACACAAACTATGAAAACTACAATTGAAAAAGCAAAAGAAAAAAACCATGATCAGCTGGTTAATAATCTTCAAGAGCTTTTAGAAAAAAATTATGACGCTGAAAAAGGGTTTTCTAAAGCTATGAAAGATGCTAAAAATCCTAGATTAAAAACCTTTTTACAACAACAGGCAGCGCAAAGAAGCCGTTTTACAAATGAGTTAACTCAAACTATTCGCAATCTTAATGAACACCCTAAAGAAAGCGGAAGTTTAACGGGAGATCTTCACCGAACTTGGATAGATATAAAAAGCGCTGTGTCAGGGAATGAAGACGAAGCTGTGCTCGAAGAATGTATTCGTGGTGAAAAAGCAAGTTGGGAAGAATATACCAATAAATTGAAAAATGAAAACTTCCCTCCAAATATCTCAGAGGTTGTACAAAGACACGCTTCTGAAATACACAATACATTAAGTAGGGTAAAAACGCTTGAAGATCTTGCCGAAGCAGAATAGTAGCAGAATGCAATGAAGAAGAAGATGAAGATGAAGATGAAGAAGAAGAAGAAGAAGGCAAAAAAAGCCCCAAAGTATTATGCTTTGGGGCTTTTTAAATTTTATAAATATACTATGCTACAACAGGGATCCCCGCATTTTTAATTGCTGCAAACCCACCTGCTACATCCGCCAAATTATGGATTCCACGACTTTTTAATATTGAGGCTGCTATAACTGAACGATATCCTCCAGCACAATGGATGTAAAATTTTTCATCACTTGGAAATTCATTTAAATAATCATTCAAAAACCCAAGCGGTGTATGTACTGCCTCAGAAAGATGCGCATTAGAGAATTCGCCATCATTACGAACATCAAAAACAGGAACATGATGCTCCAATTGTGCTTTTAAAACCTCAGCATTAACAGATTCTAAGGAGTCTATTTCTCTACCACTATTTTTCCAAGCTTCCACTCCCCCCTTTAAATACCCAAGGGTATTATCGAAACCTACTCTAGACAATCTTGTAACAGCTTCTTCTTCACGCCCTGGAGAAACCACCAAAAGAATTTTTTGGGATACATCTGCCAATAAAGCGCCCACCCATGGGGCAAAACCACCGTCCAAACCTATAAAAATAGATCGCGGAATATGGTTTTCTATAAACTCTGATTGATGGCGTACATCCAAAACAATTGCGCCAGTTTCATTCGCAATTTTCTCAAAAGTTTCTGGAGCTAAAGGTTTTGTGCCTTCCGTGATAACTTCATCAAAATTCGTGTAACCTTCACGATTCATTTTCACATTCATAGGAAAATAGGAAGGTGGAGGCGCCAAACCATCGGTAACTTCATTTATAAATTCTTCACGCGTCATGGTTGCTCGTAACGCATAGTTCATTTGCTTTTGGTTGCCCAAGGTGTCTACCGTTTCTTTCATCATGTTTTTTCCGCAGGCAGAACCAGCACCGTGCGCTGGATATACAACAACATCATCAGCTAAAACCATTATTTTATTCCGAAGGCTATCAAACAAAATACCCGCTAGGTCTTCTTGAGTGATTTCGTTAGATTTCTGTGCAAGATCTGGGCGGCCAACATCTCCTAAAAAAAGCGTGTCGCCACTAAAAATTGCATGATCCTTACCGTTTTCGTCTTTTAATAAATAGGTCGTACTTTCCATAGTATGCCCTGGTGTGTGTAGCGCGGTAATTGTAATAGCGCCAAGTTTAAACACCTGATTATCCTCTGCTATTATAGCTTTAAAGGTAGGATTTGCCTTTGGCCCATAAATTATGGGAGCCCCTGTTTGCTCTGACAGTGTAATATGCCCACTTACAAAATCTGCATGAAAATGAGTTTCAAAAATATATTTAATTGCTGCATTATCTTTTTGTGCACGCTCTAAATAAGGTTTGGTTTCTCGCAAAGGATCAATAATTGCTACTTCTCCATTGCTTTCTATATAATATGCGCCTTGTGAAAGGCATCCGGTATAAATTTGTTCTACCTTCATTGTTTGTCTGTTTTTAGCAAATATAAGAATTGTAATTTCTAATAATTCAAACTAACCACCCAAACCTGTTTTTTCACAAAACTTTTACATTAAGCCTTACAAGTTGTTTTATCTTTACACATTAACCACTAAAATTTTAATTATGAAAAAGATAGCTTTTATATTGGTTGCACTTTTAGTAGTTGCATCTTGTACTACCGAAAACAAGCAAGAAGATGTAGTTCGCGAGATTGCAAAAAAAGATGCCATTGAAAAATTACAGCTTCCCGAAGGAACAACTTTCAATAATGAAACTATTGAAGTTGTAGAAACTGAATCTGGAGATGCTTCAATTGGAGTACGTTATTTGGTGAAATTAACCATAAAATCACAAGATCGGGAAGGGAATGAAATTATAAATACACATATTTTCAATTATGAAAAAATTGGTGATCGTGGATTGAACCCTGAAGATTACGAACTTATCTCATTTGAATAACCTTATCTATTTTACTATATGAAGCTTTTATTATTAGTACTTTTTTCAAACTTTATTATTTCTTGCAACAGCACGCAAAACACAACGAAGCCCAAAAAAACAAATGTAGATTACGCCAATACAATAACCGCCCAAGAACTTAAAAAGCATTTATACATTTATGCAGGCGATGAAATGGAAGGCAGAATGACTGGAACAAAAGGACAGCAAATGGCTGCGGATTATATTCGTAATTTTTATAAAGCCGAAGGTATTTTGCCAGCACCTGGCACCACTAATTATTATCAAGAAATTCCGGGAAGTTTTTTCGATAGAAGAAAAAACGCACAGCCTTCTGAGAATGTTGCCGCATATATTAAAGGTTCCGAAAAACCGGACGAAGTTATTGTAATTTCTGCACATTTAGACCATGTAGGCATGGATGAGGATGGCAACGTTTTTAATGGAGCGGATGATGATGGCAGCGGAACAGTTTCTATTCTTGAAATTGCCCAAGCTTTTCAGCAAGCAGTAAAAGAAGGTAATGGGCCAAAACGTTCTATCCTATTTTTAAACGTTACTGGAGAAGAAATCGGGCTTTATGGGTCTCGTTATTATACCGAAAACCCTTTATTTCCATTAGAGAATACGGTTTGTAATTTAAATATTGATATGATTGGGAGAATAGACCCAGAGAAGAAAGACACCCCAAACTATCTTTATTTAATTGGAAGTAACAAATTAAGCCAAGAGCTTCAAGATGTTTCTACTGAGGTAAACAATACCTACACAAATTTAGAGTTGGATTATAAATTTGATGACCCTAATGATCCCAACCGTTTTTATTATCGAAGTGATCATTATAATTTCGCCAAAAATAATATTCCAATTATATTTTATTTCAACGGTGTCCATGCGGACTATCACAAAATAACGGATACCCCAGATAAAATTGAATACGATTTAATGGCAAAACGCGCTCAGTTAATATTTCTAACTGCTTGGGAAATTTCAAATCGTGACCAACGAATCTCATTAAACAAGTAATCCTCTCTCAAAAAAAATAGTCTTGGTTAACTAAAAATCCTTCTTGTGAAGGTTTTTTAGTTAAAACCACAAAAAAAGCCCCTCATTTCTGAGGGGCTTCTGCTTTTGGGTGGAAGACCGGGTTCGAACCGGCGACCTCTTGAACCACAATCAAGCGCTCTAACCAACTGAGCTACAACCACCATTTAATTTCAAAACAAAAATCGCTTTGAAAGCGGATGCAAATATAATTCAATTATTAAGGATGCGCAACAGTCAACTATACTTTTTAAATAAGATCAAACAAAGATTTTACAGCGAGGTATCTTTCCACGGTAAAACCTTCAGCATATTCAGTGCCAATCAGCCTTCCCAAGTCTTGTGCCCTATAGGTAATACTATCTCTAAAATTTGTTGAAGAGATAGGTGTAGCGGGTTCATTTGCTTCTTTTTTATGAAACTGACTCTCGTAAGCAAAAACAGCTTCCAGTTTTTTATCCATAAAGCCGGTTACGTCAACCACAAAATCTGGTTCAATATTTTTCCATTGAATGTAATGGTATACAAATTTAGGACGCCATGATTTTTGATTATTCCCTTCATAAATGGTTTCAATCTTTTGCAAGCCACTTAAAAAACAAGCATCACTTGCTAACTTGCTGCCTTTGCCATGGTCAATATGCCTATCGTCTATAGCATTACAAAGCACCACATCTGGGCGATACTTTCGCAGTATTTTAATTATTTCCAGCTGTGAAGCGGGGTTATTAACCAAAAAACCATCAGAAAACCCAAGGTTATGCCGAAACGCTACGCCTAAAATCTTGGCTGCATTTGCAGCTTCTTGATCTCGAATTTCAGCGGTCCCACGAGTTCCCAGCTCGCCACGGGTAAGATCTAGAATTCCTACCTTTTTACCATTGTTAATTTCCTTTGCCAAAGTTGCAGCACAGCCTAACTCTATATCATCCGGATGTGCGCCAATGGCGAGAATATCAATTTTCATACACTAAATTTTATGCTTTTTTTAATTTTGAAACTTTTTGAAAAGCTTCTTCTATATCTGTAATAATATCTTCCGACTCTTCTATTCCTAAAGAAAAACGTAGTAATCCATCACTAATATTTTGTCGTTTACGTTCTTCCACAGAAAGCAATGCATGTGACGTTTTGGCTGGCGAAAGAATCGTAGATTCCACTCCAGCCAAGCTCATAGATGGCTTTATGATTTTTAAAGCTTTCAAAAAACCATCCACATCCACCGCCTCTTTTAATTCAAAAGAAAGCATTCCTGTAAAGCCTTTCATTTGTTTTTTTGCAAGTTTATAATCTGGGTGATTTTTAAGTCCTGGATAATAGACTTTTGCAACCAAAGGATGTTGCGCTAACCACGTTGCTAGTTTTTTTGCGTTTTTATTCTGTGCTTTTACACGAAGCACCATTGTTTTCATACTTCGTTCTAACAGCCAAACGGTGTAATCGCTTAGACTTCCTCCTAGGTTTTTAGCGAGGTTCCAAATAATTTTAATATGCGCTTCACTAGCGGCAACAGCACCTGCCAAAATATCGCTATGTCCGCCCATATATTTTGTAGCGCTATGAATTATAATATCAATACCAAAATCTGCCGGTGTTTGATTTACAGGAGAGGCAAATGTATTGTCGATCATAGTTACAACACCATGTTGCTTCGCCAGTTTTGAAATCATCGCCAAATCAGTAATTCGCATTAACGGATTGGAAGGTGTTTCAATAAAAATAACTTTGGTATTTGACTGCATTTCTTTAGAAAAATCTTTTTCAGAAAACCCTTTAGCGAATGAATATTCTATTCCAAATTTATGAAATTCTTCAACCACAAAATTATACGTTCCACCATATAAAGTCTGTGGCAATACAACATGGTCGCCTTTATGCAAAAATGCAAGCATGGTGGTGCTTATTGCAGCCATCCCACTTCCAAAAATAAGTGCTGCATCACACTTTTCTAAGCGTGCAATTTTCTTAGAAAGCGCCTCTTGGTTTGGCGTATTAAAATACCGCGGATATCGTTTTACTGCAACCGCTTCATATGCATAACTACTAGACATAAATAGAGGAGATACTGCGCCTTTAAACTGTGTGTCCTCAACTTCGCCAACGTGAGTGCATATGGTGTTAATCCCTAATTTACCAGATTTCATAATTGCTTTTTTTGGAAGGACTAAGGTATAAATTATATTTAAGACGTTGGGAGTTTTAATCGCTACAACGCTTCTTTTTTCTATCTTTATAAAAAAAATAGCTATAAAATTTTTACAATGAAATTACTGCTTACCAACATAAAAGAATTACTCCAAGTTCGCGAAAATTGTCCCATAAAATTGAGTGGTGCACAAATGAAAGAACTCCCTACGCTTAAAAATGCATGGATTTATATAAATCAAGGCGTGATTGAAGATTATGGAACGATGGATAAAATGGGGCCTCACCAAGGCTTTAAAACTATTGATTGTAGCGGAAAAATAGTGCTTCCTACTTGGTGCGACAGCCACACACACCTTGTATATGCTGGAAACCGAGAGCAGGAATTTGTAGATAGAATAAACGGATTGAGTTATCAGGAAATCGCTGAAAAAGGAGGGGGAATAGTGAATAGCGCAAAAAAACTACAAGAAACTTCTGAAACAGATCTATACAATCAATCTGCTACACGATTAGAAGAAGTAATGCGCCTTGGTACTGGGGCCATAGAAATTAAAAGCGGTTATGGACTCACTACCGAAGCCGAACTAAAAATGCTTCGCGTGGCAAAAAAACTTTCTGAAAATTACCCAATCCCTATTAAAACTACTTTTCTAGGCGCGCATGCAATCCCGACAGCATACAAAAATAATAAAGACGGGTATCTCGATTTAATTTGCAATGAAATGCTTCCGAAAGTAGCGAAAGAAAACCTCGCTGAATATGTAGATATTTTTTGTGAAGATGGTTATTTTTCGGTAGCGGATATGGAGCGGATTCTTTCCGAAGGAAAAAAGCACAAACTCATTCCAAAGGTTCATGTAAACCAATTTAATAGTATTGGTGGAATTGCTTCCGCAATAAAACATAATGCATTGAGCGTGGACCATCTAGAAGTTTTAACTGATGCAGACCTTGAGGCATTAAAAAATACAGAAACCATGCCAGTTGCACTTCCCTCCTGCTCTTACTTTTTAAGTATTCCCTATACACCGGGCAGAAAAATGATAGATGCTGGATTGCCATTGGCACTTGCTACAGATTATAATCCAGGTTCTACACCCAGTGGAAACATGAATTTTGTTGTTGCCACAGCCTGTATAAAAATGAAATTAACACCTGAAGAGGCAATAAATGCCGCCACCATAAATGGTGCCTATGCAATGGGGTTAAGCAGTACCTATGGTAGTATTACCAAAGGAAAAATAGCCAACCTCATCATTACAAAACCGATTCCTTCGTATGGGTATTTGCCATATGCATTTGGCAGCAATTTGATTGATTCTGTAATTATTAAAGGCGAAGAAGTAAAATGAGTTTTGTAAAAGTATATTCTAAAGAAGATATTCTTCCATTGCTAAAAAAACGCGCTGGGGAAACCAAGTTTGGTGAAGAAATAGGCTTTGTAAAAACAGTTAAAGACTTAAAAAATCATCCTGCAAAATACGTACTTCTGGGAATTCCTGAAGATATTGGCGTTCGTGCAAATCATGGAAATCAAGGGACTTCAAAAGCATGGAAAGCTTCTTTAGGAAGTATTCTGAATATACAACACAACCCATTAACGGATGCTCAAAACATGCTTATATTGGGTGAAATTGATTGTGAAACTCAAATGAAGCAAGCCGAAAGTATTTCAAAAGAAGAAAACCATTATGTTGAAAAACTTGGCGAACTTGTTAGTCAGATTGATCATAAAGTCTGCGAAGTTATTAAAACAATCGTAGAAGCTAAAAAATTTCCAATAATTATTGGCGGTGGTCATAACAATAGTTACGGCATTATAAAAGGGGTTTCGCAAGCGCTACAAAACCCAATAAACTGTATCAATTTTGATGCACATACAGATTTTCGTTCTTTAGAACATCGGCATAGTGGCAACGGTTTTTCATATGCTTTTGAGGAAGGGTTTTTAGGTAACTATTTTATTTTTGGGCTTCATAGAAATTATACTTCTAAAGCGGTTTTTAACTCCATAGAAGAGCACTCTAAAAGAATAAAATTCAACCTTTTTGAAACGATTTCAATACGCAAAGAACTATCTTTTTTTGATGCATTACAAGAAGCAGAAAAGTGCTGCAGCAATGAGAATTTTGGCATTGAACTAGATCTAGATGCAATAGAATGTATGGGCAGCAGTGCAATTTCTCCCAGCGGATTTTCATTAAATGAAGCCCGGAATTTTGTTGCATATTTTTCAAAAAATTCAAATGCATCGTATCTTCATATTTGTGAAGGTTCACCAGAAGCAGAAATTTTTCCAAATCAAGTAGGGAAAGCAATTGCATATTTGGTGAGTGATGTTATTTCAGAAAAATATAATTTGTAAATGAAATTTTTTCTAAAAAATAATTTAAAAACAATCGAGTTAACTTGGCGAGTTTTTACTGCTTTCTACATGTTTCGATATGCGATGGTAAAACTAACTGGCGAGCAGTTTACATATGGTAAAAGCCTTTACAGCAAAACCATCAATGAATTATCTGGCTTAGATTTAACTTGGGTATTTTTTAGTTATTCGCAAGCATTTATAAGCATTATCGCTTTTTTTCAAATTATTGGAGGAATTCTACTATTGTTTAATAAAACAAAGTTAGTTGCCATTGTAATATTACTCCCTATTCTTGTAAATATCCTCTTAATCGATATATTCTATGCAGGTTACACAATACTAGAAGCAATACTAAACCTTTCTTTTTATATTTTAGTTTTGCTATTTGTTGGGTATAACGAACGCACACAAATCTCAAAAGCACTGAATATATTGCTTTTACCTTCAAAAAAAGCGTTAAACATCAAGACAAAAATCTATCAATTATTTTTTATTACTGTCGGTTGTATTCTAACATATATAATTATAAATTTTGTTATAAAAAAACTTCTCTTGGGAATTCAATTTCAATCAGAAATCTTTAATTAATTTATTTCTCTGATAAAATTTTAAAAATCACCTGGATGCGTTTGTAAAATTGAGCTTGTATTCTATTAATTATTCACGATATTTACAATCAGTGAATTACAATCTTTACTTAATAGTACAAACTTTTAAAATCTCCATGATGAAAAATTACACACTCCCTCCCCCAAAAATCACACTTTTACTCATCTTTTCCTTTTTTTTAATTCTGAGTTGTAAAAACAATTCAGAAGAAAAAACTATTAAAAAAGAGACTGGAAAAATGGAATACCCAGCAGAATGGATGTACAATCAACGCGCATATCCAAACAATTATATTAATAAGGATGCCTATAAAGAAGCGGTGCTTCAAACAAAACAAATTCTTGCCAACAGAGCTACTAAAGTTGCTGGGGAATGGGTGCTTGCAGGGCCCATAAATACAGGCGGAAGAATTACAGATGTAGCCATCGCACCAGATAACGACGATCATCTATATTTGGCCACTGCTTCTGGTGGTATTTATAGAAGTTATGACCGCGGGGTTAATTGGACACCTATTTTCGACGAAGTAACAAAACCTTCTATTGGTGATATTGCCATAGCTCCTTCAAATTCTCAAATAATCTATGCTGGGACAGGTGAAGCCAACGCAAGTGCTACCGATGGTGCTTTTTTTGGTGATGGAGTTTATAGAAGTGACGATGCGGGTGACACCTGGACAAATATCGGTCTCCCAGAAAGCAATCATATTGGTCGTATTGTAGTTGACCCCACGAATCCGGATCGGGTTTTTGTAGCTGCAGCTGGACAGTTGTATGGAAAAAATGTAGAACGAGGAGTTTATAGAACAACCAACGCAGGTACTAGTTGGGAACGTGTGCTCTTTGTAACCGACTCCACTGCTGCAATTGATGTCGCTATGAATACCGCAAATACAAACATACTATACGCAGCAATGTGGGAACGTACGCGTAAGCCATGGCAACGTGATTATGGCGGACTTTCTTCAGCAATTCATCGCTCTATGGATGGTGGAACTACTTGGACAGAGCTTGGAGCCGCTCATGGTTTACCTGCACCAAATGCTCAAACAGGTAGAATCGGTATTGCTGTTTCAGAATCTGAACCTTCAACAGTTTATGCGCGTTTTACAACAAATGAAATTACAAATGAATTTAATGGCCTTTATAAGTCCACTGATAATGGTAATAACTGGTCGCAAGTAACTTCCGCCGGAGCATTAAGTGGTATTGATTCAAGTTTTGGTTGGTATTTTGGAAATGTTCGTGTTAATCCGGAAGATGCAAATGAAGTATATGTTATTGGGTTTGAAGCGGTAAAATCTACCAATAGCGGAGCTACATGGCAAACACTTCCAGGAATGCACGTAGACCATCACGCTTTAGATTTTTCTCGAATTAACAATGACTTTATGTTGGCTGGAAATGATGGGGGTGCTTATTATTCTGTAAACGGAGGAACTAGTTGGACACACTTTAGGAATCTTCCTATTACACAATTTTATAATATTGAAGTAGATTACCAACACCCTGAACGACTTTACGGCGGCACACAAGACAATAACACAATACGAACAATCACAGGAGGCTTAGATGACTGGAATTCTATTTTGGGAGGTGATGGTTTTCATGTAAATGTAGACCCCATAGACAATAGATATGTCTATGCTGAATCTCAAAACGGAAACTTACGTCGCTCCACTAATGGCGGAACATCTTTTCAAAATGGAACAAATGGAATTAGCGGAGCAGACCGTGTTAACTGGAATACTCCTGTAATACTTTCGCCTTTTAACTCAGAAAAAATGTTTTACGGAAGTAATAGACTATACACCTCAACAAGAGCTGTTTCTTGGACGGCAATTAGCCCAGATTTAACGGATGGCCCTCACTCGAGCGGGGCTTTATCTTTCGGCACACTAACGGCAATTGCTGCTTCCTATAACAACCTAGATGTAATATATACAGGTAGTGATGACGGAAACGTAAACGTAACTTTTAATGGGGGTACTACTTGGACAAATATAAGTGCAGGACTACCTGATCAGTACATTACTTCAATAGCAATGGTTCCTAGTGACGATATGATTGCTTATGTAACTGTTTCTGGTTTTAGGTATTTAGACTATACGCCACGAGTTTTTAAAACGGAAGATGGTGGCCAAAATTGGACCGATATTTCTTCTAATCTTCCTAATATTCCAGTGAATGATATAATCACTTATCCAGCAGAAAACATGCTTTTTGTAGCTACCGATTTAAATGTTTGGTATTCTAAAGATGATGGTGCTAATTGGACGATATTAGGAGATAATCTCCCACTTACAACTGTGATGGACATTAAGCTGCATGAGCCTACCAAAACTATTTATGCAGGAACTTTTGGAAGGTCAATGCACAAATACGACCTAACTGACTTGTTGAGTGTTAAAGATAATGAACTAGCTGAAAATAGCATTAAAATGTATCCAAATCCAGCGACTTCAGAATTTACAATCTCCCACACACTTTCTTCGGAAGGAACGGTACAGTTGTTTGATATAACTGGAAAAAAGATAAAAGATTTATTTAATGGAGATTTTAGAAATTCTAAAAACATCAACGTAAAAACTGATGGAATTACGGCTGGCACTTACTTAGTGAAAGTAAGTAGCGGCAGCCAAGCTATTACTAAGAAATTAATAATTAAAAAATAAGGAATATTTATTGAACACAGTCGAAAATCAAATTCATTTCGACTGTGTTTATATAAATAGTTTACTGCTTTTCACAGATTACACCCCAAATTGGCAGAGCATTTTTAGAGGTGTTTATTTTTACATTTTCTTTGTCAAGAACCATAAAATGTGAGCTATCACCATAAGTAGCATCAAAAATAGCTGCAAGTGAAAATTTTGGGTTTTTAAAATTTAATGTTTTCCAGTTCCCCTCAGAAATATAAGTTCCTTTTTCTGAAACAATCACTGCTTTTTCATCTGTTTCTGGTTGTGGGATGCTTTTAAAATTAAAGTTGAAGGTATTATTTTTATATAATTCCAACGAAATTGCCGCTACGCCATTCCCCAAACTTTTATAGGAAACGACTTGATTTTCACCCAAAACAATTTCCGTAGCTTCCTTTGAAGATTTCATTGTCGTCTGTTTACTTCCACAAGACGAAATAGTAATTAGTAGCCCAATTATAATGATGCTTTTCCACATAAATTAGCGTATTAATTTTTTATATTTTATCCTTTTCGGCATTAAATCTCCCCCCAAACGCTTCTTTTTATTTTCTTCATAATCACTAAAACCACCTTCAAAATAATATACTTCACTATTGCCTTCAAAAGCGAGAATGTGTGTGCAAATTCTATCTAAAAACCAACGGTCGTGACTAATTACTACTGCACAACCAGCAAAATTCTCTAAACCTTCTTCAAGGGCGCGAAGTGTGTTTACATCCAAATCGTTTGTAGGCTCATCCAGCAATAAAACGTTCCCTTCTTCTTTAAGCGTCATCGCCAAATGAAGTCTGTTACGTTCCCCACCCGAAAGCATAGAAACCTTCTTGTTTTGCTCACTTCCACTAAAATTAAAACGACTTAAATAGGCGCGAGAATTTACTTGCCTTCCTCCCATCATAATCAATTCTTGACTATCGCTAAAGTTTTCCCAGATAGTTTTTTCAGCATCAATATTACTATGTGCTTGATCTACATAAGCAATTTGAGCGGTTTCCCCCACTTCAAAAGTACCTTTATCGGGTGTTTCTTCCCCCATTATCATTTTAAAAATAGTGGTTTTACCAGCACCATTCGGCCCTATAATTCCTACAATTCCAGCTTGAGGTAATTTGAAGTTTAAGTCCTCATAAAGTAACTTATCGCCAAAAGCTTTTGAAACCCCTTTAGCTTCAATAACATTTGTTCCCAATCGCGGCCCATTCGGGATGTATATTTCAAGTTTTTCGTCAAGTTGTTTTTGGTCTTGACTTAATAGTTTATCGTAATTTTGCAAACGTGCTTTTTGTTTTGTTTGTCGGCCTTTTGCTCCTTGACGAACCCATTCAAGCTCCCGTTCTAAAGTTTTTTGACGTTTTCCTGCTTGCTTCTGCTCTTGTGCCAAACGCTTTGATTTCTGATCCAACCAAGAAGAATAGTTTCCTTTCCACGGAATACCTTCCCCTCTATCTAATTCTAAAATCCAACCCGCTACATTATCTAAAAAATAACGGTCGTGTGTTACCGCAATCACTGTTCCTTTATACTCGGAAAGGTGGTGCTCTAACCAATGAACACTTTCCGCATCCAGATGGTTTGTTGGCTCATCAAGCAATAAAACATCTGGTTCTTTTAGTAAAAGCCTGCAAAGTGCAACTCTTCTTTTTTCCCCTCCAGAAAGTACACTTATCAGTTTATCTGGATCTGGCGTTCGCAATGCATCCATTGCAATTTCAAGTTTGGTGTCTAACTCCCAGGCATTGGTAGCGTCTATTTTATCCTGAAGTTTTGCTTGCTTATCCATCAATTCATCCATTTTTGCTGGATTTTCATAAACTTCTGGCAAGCCAAACATATCGTTTATTTTGTTGTATTCATCAAGCACATCAACCACTTCTTGAACCCCTTCTTTTACAACCTCAAGTACGGTTTTTGATTCGTCCAGTTTTGGCTCTTGCTCTAAGTAACCTACGGTATATCCGGGTGCAAAGACCACATCGCCTTGATAGTTTTTTTCTTCCCCCGCAATGATTCGTAAGAGTGTGGATTTACCACTTCCGTTAAGTCCAAGAATACCAATTTTGGCACCATAAAAGAAACTTAGATATATATTTTTAAGAACAGGAGTCTGAGCATTTTGGTAGGTTTTAGTCAACCCAGACATTGAGAAAATTACTTTTTTATCGTCAGCCATATTATTTTGATTTGTTTGTTTATGAAAGTAAGTGTGAAATAAATACCACTTATAGTAGGTAGAAAAGTTGGTCTTATACTATTAAACCCTTCCTTTTAGCGCATTAAAAACCCAAGCAATGGCAAAGAAGCCAATACCAACAGCTGCAAAACCCCAACCAGCTACATCATCATAGCGAAAAGCGCCCAATGCAATTAGCACACACCCCATCAAGATCATTATAAAAGTGGCCCAAGCCAATACTGTATTTTTATTCATTCCCATATGTTTTATTTCGTTGTTTATTTTTTTGAAATGCAAATTTACGTGTAAAAACAAATATCGGTAATATAAAATAGATTTTCGTTAACAAAATGTCATAGTTTCTTACAAAATAGGAAGGAAAAACACAAAGCAGTAAGCTGTTGCTAGGCTGAAATATGTAGAATATTTTTGAATAGTTATGGAATTGAGTTGTCTGCATTTCGTATTTTAGCGCAAACTTATTTTCTCAATGGATTTAAACTTCAACAAAAACGAAGATCACAATAAACTTCTAGTTTCAGATTTAAAAAACAAGCTTGCACACCTAAAACTTGGCGGAGGTCAAAAAAGAATAGACAAGCAGCATGCCCAAGGCAAACTAACGGCTCGCGAGCGTATTGAATATTTGCTGGACACAAACAAACCAAGTATTGAAATTGGTGCTTTTGCTGGCGAGGGCATGTACGCGGAACACGGTGGTGCGCCAAGTGCAGGAGTAGTTGTAAAAATTGGGTATATAAAAGGCAAACAATGCATTGTTGTTGCTAACGATGCGACGGTAAAAGCGGGCGCTTGGTTTCCTATTACCGCTAAAAAAAATCTACGTGCGCAAGAAATTTCCATTGAAAACCGACTCCCAATAATTTATCTTGTAGATAGCGCAGGTGTTTATTTACCGATGCAAGATGAAATTTTTCCAGACAAAGAACACTTTGGAAGAATATTTAGAAACAATGCTGTAATGAGCAGCATGGGTATTACCCAGATTGCTGCGGTTATGGGCAGTTGTGTGGCTGGTGGCGCCTACCTTCCAATTATGAGTGATGAAGCTATGATTGTCGATAAAACCGGAAGTATTTTTCTAGCAGGAAGTTATCTAGTGAAAGCCGCCATCGGCGAATCCATCGATAACGAAACACTTGGTGGAGCAACCACGCATTGTGAAGTAAGCGGGGTAACAGATTATAAAGCTAAAGACGACAAAGACGCCCTCGATAAAATTAAAAATATAGTTTCTAAAATTGGTGATTTCGACAAAGCAGGTTTCAACCGTGAAAAAGCTTTGAAGCCAAAAGAAAAGCAAGAAGATATTTATGGTATTCTACCAAAATCACGTTCGGAACAATACGATATGCGTGAAATAATAAAACGCTTGGTTGATAATAGTGATTTTGATGAATATAAAGAAGGTTATGGACAAACAATTATAACAGCCTATGCACGCATTGATGGCTGGGCAGTTGGTATTGTTGCAAACCAACGCACTTTGGTAAAAACAACAAAGGCAAAAACCAAACCGAGTGAAATGCAATTTGGAGGCGTAATTTATAGTGATAGCGCAGATAAAGCCACACGTTTTATTGCAAATTGCAACCAAAAGAAAATACCACTTGTGTTTTTACAGGATGTTACTGGATTTATGGTAGGTAGTAAAAGCGAGCATGGCGGAATTATTAAAGATGGTGCCAAAATGGTAAATGCTGTGAGTAATAGTGTTGTACCTAAATTTACCATCGTTATAGGAAATAGTTATGGCGCAGGAAACTATGCAATGTGTGGAAAAGCCTATGACCCAAGATTGATAGTTGCTTGGCCAAGTGCAGAACTTGCCGTAATGAGTGGAAACAGTGCTGCCAAAGTTTTGCTTCAAATTGAAACAGCTTCATTAAAAAAGAAAGGTGAAGAAATTACCCCTGAAGTTGAAAAAGAATTATTCGATAAAATTAAAGCGCGTTATGACAAACAAATTTCTCCGTTTTATGCGGCTTCAAGAATATGGACAGATGCCGTTATTGACCCCTTAGATACTCGTAAATGGATTTCTATGGGGATTGAAGCTGCCAATCATGCCCCTATTGAAAAACCTTTTAATCTGGGAATTATTCAGGTGTAATGCTAATTGAGAATATGATTATAGAAATTAAAAAAAGGGCACTTTCGTGCCCTTCTCTCAAAAAAACCAAACCACCTCAAAAATATAGTTTAGAAAATTATTTACTGCTTTTTACCAAGCGTATAAATTCGGCTCTATAACCATCACTATCGCTTCCTTTTCCTGCTTCAGCAAGCGCAAGTACGTCTTCCTTCTTTTTTGTATTTATAAATTCCGATTTGCGTAATTGCATACCAAAAAGAGCGACTGCTGCTGAAAATTTTAAATCGTCAGTAGCATCATCAATTGATTCACCGCCATCTTTTAATGTTTTTACAATCAGTTTGCTTACATCGCCAGTTGGCTCTTTGTATCTAAATTTTACCGTAAGCAGTTCATCTGTAAAAACTTGCCCACTTTGCTTGGTGTATTTTAGGTTGTCTATATCTTTTACATATTTACTTTTTACGCCTACAGGAATAATTTCATACAACGCTGTAACTGTATGTCCGCTTCCTAATTCACCCGCATCTTTGGTGTCATCTTTAAAATCTTCATCGTTCAGTAAACGGTTTTCATACCCAATCAATCGGTATGCTTGCACCTTTGTAGGGTTGAATTCCACTTGTATTTTCACATCTTTTGCAATGGTATAAAGCGTCCCAAAAAACTCTGTTCCCAATACTTTTTGTGCTTCTTGCATGGTATCGATATACGCGTGATTTCCGTTGCCTTTAGCTGCTAATGTTTCTAGTTTACTATCTTTATAATTCCCCATTCCGAAACCAAGACAAGTAAGAAACACACCCGATTTACGTTTTTCTTCTATTAAGTTTTCCATGGAACGATCACTGGAAGCACCTACATTAAAATCGCCATCAGTTGCAAGAATCACACGATTGTTTCCTTTTTTACTGAAGTTTTCCTCCGCAATTTTATAAGCCAATTCAATTCCAGCACCACCTGCTGTTGAGCCACCAGCGCTTAGATTGTTTATAGCTGCTAAAATTTTATTTTTCTCTGCTCCAGAAGTAGGTGAAAGTACCAAGCCAGCAGCTCCGGCATACACTACAATTGAAACTTTATCCTTTTCTCTTAATTTATCCACCAATACATTTAGAGCAGCTTTTAGCAAAGGCAATTTATTTGGGTTTTCCATAGACCCTGAAACATCCAGTAAAAAAACAAGGTTTGAAGGCGGTACATTTTCTAAGGAGATGTCTTTTCCTTTAAGCCCAATCCGAACCAGTTTTGAATCTTGATTCCAAGGACTATTTACAACATCTGCAGTTATGGAAAACGGATCATTAGCTGTAGGCTGCGGATAGTTATATGCGAAATAATTTATCATTTCTTCAATTTTCACGGCGTCTTGCGGAACTTTTTGTCCGTTGTTTAGCATCCTACGAATGTTGCTATACCCTGCTTTATCCACATCTATAGAAAATGTAGAAAGGGGTGCAGTAGTTACACTTTTGAAAATATTTTCATTAATACGCCCGTAAGATTCGTTATCAGATACGGGATTTGAATGATTTGACGATGTTCCTCGAATTAAAACTTTTTGTTCGGATCTAGAATTTCCATTAATTGAACTTATTTGAACCCCTGCAGCTTTACCTTGCAATGATTTATTAAGAGATTTTGAATTTTTAGTAGTAACAGAATATCCTAAAAAATTCTTTTCCCTTTTTGTTGCATATGCTGTTACAACAACTTCATCTAAAGATGCACTAGGTTCTAAACTCACGTTTATCTTTTCGGAGTTTTTCACCTTTATTTCTTTGGTTTTAAACCCTACATACGAAAAGACTAATTTCTGTCCAATTTCTGCTGCTATACTATAATTACCATCAAAATCGGATTGTGTACCAGAGAAAGTGCCTTTTACACTAATATTTACTCCTGGCAATGGAAGTCCTGTATCTTCAGTTGTCGTTCCAGAAATTATAATTGACTGTGCTTGCAGCTGAAAACTCAGCAATGCAGCTGCTAAAAATGTTATTATTTTTTTCATAATACGTGGGTTTAGGGTTTAACTTAAAGTAAAACTACCCTACAGGATGAAAACATAAAATAACGAATGAGGGAACGCGGGTTTTGGATGAGGGAAAGTTGGATACTTTTAACAAAAAAACTACATTTGATAACTTTTTATTCTTTTTTTATTAAAATAAATGAAAATGTAAACTCCTAACCTCCCTGAATTATGCAAAAAAAAACGCCTCTTCTTACACCAAAATCTTTTTTTAGAACATACGCTCTTATTCATTTATCTATGGTAGGTGGTGTGCTACTATTTGCCTTAATTATTTTTTTACAAACAAAAGAACACGCATTAATATTAAGCTACAATGGAGATAAATTATTCTTTATTGTGCCTATAATGGCAATTTTAGGAATAGTAGCTGGAAATTATATATACCAAAACATTTTAAAAAAACTGGCTTCAAAAAACACATTAACAGAAAAGTTGAGCGGCATACAAACTGCAGCTCTTATAAAATATGCTCTTATTGAAGCGCCTGCATTATTAAGTGTAACAGCATTTATGCATGACGGAAATCTCTATTTTTTAATAATCACATTAGTACTAGCGGGATGGTTAATACTTCAAAAACCTACACGCGATAAAATAGTACAAGATTTAAAACTGGAAGGAAATTTGAAAAATCAATTTCAACAGCAAGATCAACCTGTAACATAAAAGCCTTGGCCTATATAAGTTAGCGTACTTCTATATCTTCGTCAATGGATTGGCTATCAAAAAATATACTAAAATAGGTCTTTCATGCTCTAGAAAGTTTTAAAGAGCTATTTTATAATTTCTGTTTTTTCTATAATTGCCCCTCTTTTTATTTTTCCTGTATCTGTATAAATAAACTGAGCCGTTTTATAGATTTTTTTAGGTATTTCATATTTTGAAAGTACTTTAAAAGCTTCCGAAAAATCTTCTAACTTCAAATTTTCACTACGTTCTACTATTAAAATCAATTGATCGCCTAAAGCTTCATTTTTTTCAGAAGCAACAATAAAAGGAGAATGAATATGTTGCGAAAGTTTTTCCTCTACCAACTCCGGATGCACTTTTACACCTCCTGTATTTATTACAGTATCGATTCTTCCTAAAAATTTAAAGGAAGTTGGTGAAAGGAGCTCAACAACATCATTTGTAACCACCGTTTCTTCCGAAATTTCTGAGGCATGAATTTGCAAACAATCATTTTCAGTTTGTGAAAAAATTACTTTTGGAAGTGCCGAAAAAACAGGCGATTTTTCAGCACCATTTATAGGGCGCACAGCAATGTGGCTGATGGTTTCAGTCATTCCATAGGTAGCAAATACGGCGGTTTTAATATGTTGCAGTTCTTTTTCAAGCACATTTGACAGCGCACCACCACCAATAATCAGTTTTTTTACTTTGGGCAAATCAGCTAATGAATAAAACGCTTGATACGGAACCATTGCTGTAAAATCGAATTCATCCTTACTTTTTTTAAGTGGATTTTTTTTAGGAGCAACAGCATGTAAATTCCAGCCTCCTATCATTGCACGAACAAGCATCATTTTGCCAGCTATATATTCTGCAGAAAGACATAAAAGCGCCTTTGTATCTTCTTTTAAATCGAAATACATATTTGTAGCATTGGCGCTATTAAATACGTGGATTTTTTTAAGTAAAACCTCTTTTGGCACTCCTGTAGAGCCAGAAGTACGAACCTTTATAAAATCATTTCCATTTAGCCATTCTACAATAAAACGTCCTATTGATGCCTCGTAGTTATTTCCGTTTTCAACTAATTTTAACGCATAAGTATTTAGTGCTTCAGCCGAAAGGAATGCATTCTCGTTAAGCTTAAATTTGGTGTGTACTAACGGTTCCACTATTCTATAGCTGTTGCCTTTGAAGCGTTTTCTTCAACCATCTCGAGAGGTTCATCAACTTTTCCAAAAAGCTTTCCTCCCCAATCACTCCATTTATAACGCCAAGCCATGATTAATAAAAAGATTGGATATAAAATTAAAACTGGTGCGATAACATCTATACCAGCGGAGGGCTCTGAAATATCTTTTAAAATGGAATGAGTTTTAAATACAGTCCAATCGGAGGTTACCAAAAGCGCCGCTATTAAATTATTTCCTGCATGAAAACCTAATGCAAGCTCCATTCCTTCATCCATAAGCGTCATAATACCAAGGAAAAAACCTGTCCCAATATAGTAAACCATCACTATGTTTCCTAACTTACCTACTTCTGGGTTTGAAATGTGGAGTGCCCCAAAGACCACTGAAGTTATTAATAAGGGAAGCCATCTATTTTTTGCTAAAACACCGATTCCCTGCATTAAATAACCGCGAAATACATACTCTTCAAAACTTGTTTGCATGGGGATCATAACTATAACAATTACAGCTAAAATGAGGAATGGAACTAAATCAAACTGCACCACATAATTTTCTGGATTATTGTAATAATCTAATAATGTAAACCCGAGTGTTGTGAGAACAATAAGTCCGAATGAAAAAAAGATACGACCCCAATCAATTTTTTTACGAGAAGTAGTTAATTTTAAAAGTGGTTGTTTATGAAAGTGTTTCACTATCAAAAATAGTCCAGCCAAGCCAATTGCAAAACTAAGAAGCATCAAAAACAGCGTTAGGTTAGAGTCCAAAATAGTCATCAGCGTATTTTGGTCTTGTAATGAAGTTATATCTTTCCCTTCTGAAAACATTTTAAGCGCAGCAACAATAATAAAAGGTAGTGCCCCAATTTGACTTACAATAAAAACAATTGTAAATCCAACTAAATAACGCCACCATTCGTTTTTATATCTAAAAGCTTGTTGAATATACATATATAATGATTTATAAAAAATTTACTTTACTGAGGTATTTTAAAATTCCACTGTGCATTTACAAGATAGCATAAAGTTCCTTTTGATACCTCCAATGGACTCTCAATATTATTAGTATATAGGCTTCCTGTGCCTAAACCTTGAGGCAATTTACTATTTTTTGTGAATGTATATTGTGAAATCGCGTTTAATCCGACATTACTCTCCAAAGCAGAAGTAATCCACCACCCTGCTTTATGGTTTTCAGCAAGGTTTATCCAGCTATCGCTCCCGCCAAAACCTCCTATTAATGAGGGCTTTATAATTATATATTGAGGACCTATGGTATCGATCAACTTATTTTTTTCTTCATCTAAAAAAATGCCTATCAATTCCTCATCCAAGGCAATTGGTAGGGGTGTCTCTTCACAAAGACGTGCCATTTCTTGCCACTGTCCTTGTTTTATGGGTTGCTCAATGGAATGTAATTGTAGGTCTGAAAGAATTTTTAATTTTTCTAAAGCTTCTCTGTATAAAAAAGCACCATTTGCATCTACGCGAAGTTCAACTTCCAAAGCTGAAAATTCTTTTCGGATGGCTTTTAGCAATCCCAATTCAGTTTTGAAATCTATTGCCCCAATCTTCATTTTAATGCAGGTAAAACCTTGCTTTAACTTTTCCGAAATTTGTGCTTTCATAAAAGCTTTATCGCCCATCCAAACTAAACCATTTATTGGAATTGTAGCTTCACCACGTGTAAATTGTGAAGGAAAAATTTCAAATGGATTTTTAGAATTTAAAGATTTAAAAGCGGTTTCAATCCCGAATTGTATTGAAGGAAATTCTTGTAATTCTTCAAGTATTTTTTCTTCTTTTACACCTTGGCTAATAGCTTCGCAAGCTCTTTTAAGGGTTGCTTCATAATCTATGCGATCGTCTATGCTTAAACCTCGTAACAGACCACATTCCCCTACTCCAAAACTTTCTTTCGTTTTTAAAATAAGAAAAAATGTTTCTTTAGTTTTCATCACCCCCCGAGAAGTCCCGCTAGGACGCTTGAAATTTAGAATATGCTTATGAAATGTTGCTTTCACTTAGGATTATTAGGTTGATTAAGAGTCGATTTAAATTTTGAAGTTATTTTTTTTTGCAATAATGCAAAATTGACTTATTGTAGGCGCGTGATTAATCGCGTCCCTACTCGGTGTTCCCTTTTTATAATTCTATACTCTCTCCTATTTCAAGAAGCATTAAATCTTTATTAGCATCATAAAATTTACGTTTTGCTTCTTCGTGGTCAATCTCAACATAGCCAAAAGTATCGTAATGGACACCCAATACTTTATCGCACTGCACAAAATCGCTAGCAATAATTGCATCTTCAATTCCCATAGTAAAGTTATCGCCTATAGGTAAAATTGCCAAATCTAACTTTGTTTGTAGCGGTATCAATTTCATATCCATTGTTAGCGCAGTATCGCCCGCAATATATATATTTTTATGTTCGCCTTCAATCACAAAACCCCCAGGTTGACCACCGTAGCTTCCATCTGCAAAAGAGCTTGTGTGGATGGCGTTTACATATTTTACTTTTCCGAATTCAAATTTCCAGCTTCCTCCATGATTCATTGGGTGTACTTCAATACCTTTTGTTTCGTAATGTGTCGCTATCTCAAAATTACTGACAATTACAGCTGCTGTATTTTTAGCTATTGCCTCAGCATCAAGTGTATGATCTTGATGTGCATGGGTTAACAGAATATAATCTGCCTTAAGAGTCGTAATGTCAATTTTATCTTTTGCAAGGTCGTTTCCGGTAATAAAAGGATCTACCAAAATGTTTTTACCTTTTATCTCAATACCCAAGCAATTATGCCCGTAGAATGTAATTTTCATATTATTTTTTTAAATAAATATACTAAACAAGATTGCAAACAAAAAAGTGCTTAACGCAACTTTTTTCAATTCACCATCAAGTAACATAGGTATCTTGTTGTTAAAAACAGTTTTAATGTTTAGTAAAAAAGGAATAAAAGCAAGAATATATACAAACTGCAAGGGTTCGCGATAATTGATTATGGTGTAAATTAGTGCACATAACATTCCAAAAAGCAATAAGAAAGCGTGATATTGCTTTGCTTTTTTAATCCCCAATTTAACAACTAACGTATTTTTTCCTGCGGTGGCGTCATTTTCAATATCGCGCATATTGTTTAAATTTAATACTGCGGTACTAAAACAACCTATTGCTGTAGCTGGCAACACCAACCCCCAATTTAAGCTGTGTGTAAAAAGATAGTAGCTTCCTAAAACGCTCAATAATCCGAAAAACAGAAATACAAAAACATCGCCTAAGCCAGAATAACCGTAAGCTTTTTTACCCACAGTATATTTTACAGCCGCAATAATGGAAACAATTGTAAGATTAAAAAACACAAAAGAAATGATGAAATTTTGATTTCCAAAAGCTTTGAAAATTAAAATTGTAGCTAAGAAAAAAGTAATGATTCCGGTACTAATCATTCCAATTTTCATCTGTTTTGGTGAAATTATCCCCGAAGCAACCATTCGTTTTTCGCCTTTTCTTTTGGCGTCTGTTCCGCGTATGCCATCTCCATAATCGTTTGCAAAATTAGAAAGCACTTGAAAACCGATGGTGACTATTATTGCTAACCAAAACGTAAGTGATTCAATTATTGATGAACCAGATAAGCAAACTACTCCACCAAACTCTATATCAGCTTGTTCTTGAAAAAAAATATTTTTTTGAACTATTCCAGCACTCGCCCCAACAATAATCCCTGAAACCGAAAGTGGCAATGTGCGTAATCTTGCGGCTGCAAACCAAGCTTTAATTTTTGTCATTCAAGATATTTTTTGAAACACAAAAATACATTTAAAAAGTAAAAACCGCTTCTAATTAAAGAAGCGGTTTAAAGCTTAACAATTCAAAATATAAAAAATAAACAACTACTTAATAATCAATTTTTGTGAAACCCCTGCCTCATTTTTAATAATGTACGTTCCAGCATTAAGGCTAGAAACATTCAAGGATGCCGTTTCATTTGTTGAAATAATTTTACGTCCCAACATATCAAAAACAGTATAAAAATCTGGTTTACTTAAAAACACATTCTCATTCGCTGGGTTTGGATACACTTTAAAGCTTTCAACTGCGTCAAGTTCATTGTCATTCACAGAAAGAAAAACATTATCTAACGAATAAATACTTAGGGTAGCGCTCACTTCATTTGAAAGAATCACCAAAGCTTTCCCCGTTGGGCTATCTGCAGCAGCAATATACACAACTCCTTCTGGCCCTAAATCTCCACTTTCAGGTGCTCCAGGAGCTGTTCCTCTACTATTTACATACTGAAGGAATGCTGGATTTGCGGGATCGGTAACATTATAAACCATCATTCCACCAACACGTTCTAATAGTATAAAAGCATACGCTTGATCGCCAATTTGTTTCACCACCACGCCTTCTGGCTCTGGCCCTTTGTTATCACTTCTGTTTTTGAATGTATTATTATCATTACTCGCATTAAATATGCCCCCCAATGTTGGGTCTGCAGCAGTAATTACTTCAAAATCGTTGCCACTATCGTAAACTAAGTTTCCTGTTTCTGCTTCAAAAATGCTAAAAGAACGTCCTCCAAAAACGTGTATTTCTTCATATAAGCCATCGCCATCTGCATCCCCAGAAGCAGCGCTTACATTTATATCGCCTAGGTTGGTTTTTAATTCTAATATAGCTGCATCAGAAAAAATAGCTGGATCTAAAATATAATCTGCATCGCCAATCTTTTTTTCTTCTTCGTACCCAGAATAATCACGTGAATCTCCTTCATTGGCAGTAACAATATACCCTGTACCGTTTACCGAGTAATAAGAAACCGCATCTGGCATGTACAACCCGTGAACGGGCCAAGAAGCGTTGAAAATAAAATCAGTTTCATCTGAAGTATCCAAAGAGTGCTGCGGTAAACTATGGTCTTTTTTTCCGAAGGAAATAATTTCAGTAATTTCCAAAGTAGTTAAATCAATTATTGCATACGCATTATTCTCTTGAAGAACTACGTAAGCCATTTGCGAATCGTCTGAAACCGCAATATATTCTGGTTCCATATCCTGTGAAACTGTTGCATTTGGACCAAAAACACGAACTCCAGCAGCTTTTAAAACAGCTTCTTGTGAATCAAAAGCATTAAAATTTAAAGTAGTTACATCTGCTTGTGTAATATTTCCCAAACCAGCGGTAACATCAATTACAGAAACAGAACCTTCCGGATCTATTGTATAATCGTTACTCGGTTGGCCTTCATTTGCTACCAAAAGCTTTGTGCCATCTGGAGAAAAGGTAAGCATATCTGGTAAAGAACCTACTTCCAATACGGTGGTATTATTTCCATCTGTATCTGCAAGGACTACAAAACCGTTATCAAGAGGATTGTTGGCTGCAATTGCTGCGGCAACCATTCCATTGTTTACTGCTACACTTTGCACAGAACTTCCAAAAGAAGTAATAGCAACTGTAGCTATAGAAGTAATATTTTCTGGATCAGAAAAGTCTAAAGCTTCAATAGCACCTACTGTAGTTACAAAAAGACGCTGAGAAGCAGGATCATAAGCTGTAATTTCTGCAGTTCCACCAGCATCAACTAAATAACTTGTTAGATAGTTTACATCAAGTTCTGAAGTGTTTGCTGAAGGTACTTCTGTATCATCATCAAGTATATATACTGAAAATAAAGCTGTAGTTCCTATGGTTACATTTGATTCGTTTGCAAGTGAAAGAACGAAGAACAAATCACTCCCATCTTCAGTATTGTTTAGAATAGGAATTGTCACCGATTGTGAAGCAGTACTCCCTGCGTTAAAACTTAAAGCCTGCGTAGAAGCAAATGTAAAATCTGTGCCTTCAACAGCAGTTCCACCCTGATGCAAACTTACCTCAACTGTTCCATTAACGGTTGGTGCTTGTGAAACCTGAACATGTATCGTTACAGAATTTCCATCTTCAGGAACTGAAATATAAGACGTCTCAAACTGAACACTAACTGTATTAACAGCGGTTCCATTTCCAGGAGACCCGATATTAGGAACATCTGCATTACTCCCTCCTAAATCAATCGTTTCCACAGCACCATTGGCATTTCCCACCATACTAAAAGCAGCAAGCTCTACATCAAAAGACTGACCATCGTTTGCGGAAGTATCTGGATATGAAGCAGTATTTACTGGCAAAGTTGCCATTGGGTCGCTTGCCCAAATATTCACTGCATCACCACCAGCACCAAGGCCAGCGCCATCAGTATAGCCTATTTGAACAGTAGACAAATCTATTACTTGGCTCCAAACAGCAGTAAAAGTTGCAACATCGCTTGCATCTCCTATTAATACAACCGCAAAACCATTTGGTTGAATTTCTGAAATACCATGAATAATATCTGCAGTAGTAGGATCAGCAGATTCATCGTCATAATACAAATTGTCATCAACGCCAGAAACCCAAGCGGCGGTACCAGTGTTTTTAATTTCAAACCAGTCTGCAGTTAAATCTGTCCCGTCTTGACCTGAGAATATTTCAGTAATAATAAGTTTAAAAGCACCTGCTACATTTCCAGGAGAACCAATATTAGGCACAGCTGCACTTCCGCCTCCCATAGCCTTAGTTGCAACAGCGTTATTAATATTACCAACAACACTAAAAGTAGCAAGATCAATATCGTAAGTTTGACCATCGTTTGCAGATGTATCGGGATATGAAGCAGAAGCAATAACCGCAGTCGTTAGTGGATCGCCCAGCCATAAATTTACTGCATCACCACCAGCACCAAGGCCAGCGCCATCTGTGTAACCAATTTGAATCCCTGTAAAGTCTATAACTTCACTCCAAACCGTAGTAAAAGTTGCAACATCGCTTGCGTCACCTAGTATTACAATTGCAAAACTATTTGGTTGAATTTCTGAAATACCTTGAATGATATCTGCAGTGGTAGGATCGGCAGATTCATCGTCATAATACAAGTTACCATCCACGGCAACTTGATACACTGAAGCTCCGGTATTCTTAATTTCGAACCAATCAGCGGTTAAATCTGTTCCATCTTGACCAGAAAAAATTTCAGTAATCTCAAAAGATGTAGCCAATCCTTTTTCTATACTTAAAGAATTTTGTGAGAATGAAAATGTGCTTAAAAGCAAAAATGCAAAAAGTGTGGTTTTTTTCATTAGTATTTATAATTATAAATTTTCCGCTAAAATAAGCTGTGCAGAAGCGAATTGTTTTAAGCCAACTTTAAGCTTAAATGAAGAATTATTTAAAAAAATAAGTAGGACACAGCATTGATTTTACGGAATTGTAAACTGGGAGTTACCAAACCTTTTTCATAAAAATAAATTGATTATTTTCGTTTTATAATTTTTTAAAAATTAGAATGATGAACAGCACAAACTTTTCAAATATTGGATTGCTTATACTCCGAGTAGGTTTTAGTGGAATGATGCTTACCCACGGAATTCCAAAACTTCTAAAAATGTTTTCTGGAGATTTTTCATTTGGAAATCCAATAGGCATAGGCGAAACAGCTACATTAGTCTTGGCGGTTCTTTGCGAAGTATTTTTCCCTATTCTCGTGCTTATAGGCTTTAAAACCCGATTGGCTGCCATCCCAGTTATAATTACAATGGCTGTTGCAGCTTTTATTGTTCACGGAGCAGATCCATTAGGAACAAAAGAAATGGCGCTACTTTATTTAATGGCATTTAGCGCAATTGCACTTTTAGGAGCTGGAAAGTATGCAGTTGATAGAAAATAGTTGATAGAAATAAAAAATTATTTTCAATTAAAAATTTTTACCAACAATTCTTTTAATAAATCGGCTTGTGGAAGATTGGCGGCTCCTACACCTTTACTTTTCATATCCACTTCGCGAATTGCACTTATAATAGCGCTCACTTTTTTCATGGGGTAATTTCGTGCTGCAGTTTGATAATCTTTTATAAAAAACGGATTAACACCCAACGCTTTTGCGGCATCTCCTTTATTAGTCAATGCGTGATATTTTAGTAGTTTTGAAAAGAAACTGTAAAGCAAAGCTACCGTCATTACCAAGGGATTATTTTTTTGGTTTTGTGAAAAGTATTGAATAATCGCAAAAGCCTTTTTTATATCCTTCGCGCCAATGGCATTTTGTAACTCAAAATTATTGAAATCCTTACTAATCCCAATATTTTCTTCAATAAGCTGCGGTGTAATTTGCTCCCCAGCTTTTATAATAAGTTGCAGTTTTTCAAGCTCATTATTTATTTTATTTAAATCATTTCCTAAAAACTCCACCAGCATTTGAGCAGCTTTTGGGGTAATAGTATAGCCTTTTCCTGCAAGCACCCGTATTATCCAATCTGGAACTTGATTATCGTACAGTTTTTTACTTTCAAAAAGCACCCCTGTTTTAGCAACTGTTTTTGCTAATTTCTTCCGCTTATCTAAAGTTTTATATTTGTAACAAAGCACCAAAACTGTTGTAGGCTGTGGGTTATCAGCATACCCCGCCAAATTTTCAATAGTTCTAGAAAGGTCTTGCGCTTCTTTAACAATTACAACCTGCTTTTCTGCCATCATAGGGTAGCGCTTGGCATTGCTAATAATATCTTCAATTGAAATATCACGCCCATAAAGCACCATTTGATTAAAGCCTTTTTCTTCTTCAGACAAAACTTTTTCTTCTATATATTTTGAAATACCATCAATATAATAAGGTTCCTCTCCCATCAAAAAGTAGATTGGCTTTGTGTTTCCGCTTTTTATATCGTTGATAATAGATTTTACTTTGTCTAATGGCATTGGACGTTTTACAATTTACAATTCAGGATTACAGATTGAGGGATAAATTTTGAATCTTTGCGTATGCAAAAACTAAACTTTCAGGAATACTCCTTTCGCTTCAAAAGTAGCGAAAATAAAACATTGGTTTTTGATGAAATCAGAAAAAAATTTGTGGTCCTTACTCCCGAAGAATGGGTTCGGGTACATACAGTTCAATTTCTGATAAACGAAAAAAAATACCCTAAAAGCCTCATTAATGTTGAAAAACAGATAAAGATTAACACTACCGTAAAAAGATACGACGTAGTGGTTTTTAATAAAGATGGCAGTATTTTTTTAATTGTAGAATGCAAAGCGCCATCCATAGCAATTACACAACTTACTTTCGATCAAATTGCACGTTATAACTTAGCGTTACAAGCAGAATACTTAATGGTTACAAACGGTTTAGCGCATTATTTCTGCCAAATGGATTTTGAAAAAGAACGTTATCAGTTTCTAAAAGAAATTCCAAACTACAAATAAGCATCACAAAAACGCTTCAAAAAACTATCTTTATACCTGTGAAAATAGCAATAGTCATCTTAAATTGGAATGGGCAGCAGTTGCTTGAAAAATTCCTGCCCACTGTAGTGAATTTTTCAACTGAAGCTACGGTTTATGTAGCCGATAATGCCTCAACGGATACTTCAATCACTTTTATTTCTGAAAATTTTCCGACTGTGAAAATCATTCAAAACATGGTTAATGGGGGGTATGCCAAAGGTTATAACGATGCTTTAAAAAATCTTTCTGAAGCTATTTTTGTTTTGTTGAATAGCGATGTTCAAGTAACAAAAAATTGGTTAGAGCCAATAATTTCAGAATTTAAAAATGAACCTAATCTAGTTGCAGCACAACCAAAAATTCTTGATTATAAAAATAAAGAGTACTTTGAATATGCTGGTGCTGCTGGAGGTTTTATTGATAAATACGGCTATCCTTTCTGCCGCGGACGTATCTTCAATAGTTTAGAAAAAGATTTAAGACAATACAATGATATAACTGAAATTTTTTGGGCCTCTGGTGCTTGTTTCTTTGTAAAAGCAAAAGCTTTTTGGGAAGCTGGTGGGTTTGATGAGGATTATTTTGCGCATCAAGAAGAAATAGATCTTTGCTGGCGCATGCAGTCTCAGGGGGGGAAAATTAAATATGTAGGTACTTCAACAGTCTATCATGTTGGTGGGGCAACCTTAGAAACTTCAAACCCGAAGAAGACATTTTATAATTTTAGAAATTCACTTTTAAACCTCTTAAAAAATGTAAATGGCTTACAAGCTTTCGTAATACTTTTTATAAGAATGGTGCTTGATGGAGTTGCTGCTTTTCAATTTTTATTTCAAGGAAAACCCAAACATTTCCTAGCTATTATAAAAGCGCACATTGGTTTCTATAAATTAATTCCAAAATTTCTTCAAAAAAGGAAAAAATACGCCTCAAATTTAAAATTCTATCACATTAAATCTATTGTATATCAGTATTTTATACGCAATAATAAAAATTTTAACGAACTTTAATTTTTTTTACTTAAAGTATTGTTAATCGTTTCTTAAGTGACTGCTATTTTAATAATTTTGGTTCTTAAATTTAAAAACAACAATCTAATATAACACGTTAAAAATTATGAAAAAACTATTGATTTTAGTAATGTGTTCTGGTTTAGCCCTGACCTCTTGTGTCCCTAAGAAAAAATATGCTGAACTTGAAGCAAAGCAAAAAAATACGCAGGATTTGCTAAATACAGCAACAGTTAAACTTAATGACTGTCTTACTGAAAGAGCGGCATCTACAGCACGTGCTAAAGAGCTGGAAGAGCGATTGGCTGATATGAAAAAAACAAATGCTGACCTTATTCAAAGTTCTAAAGAACTTACAATGTTAACATCAAAAGGAGCTACAAACCTTGAGAAATCATTGGAAAGTCTTAAAGAAAAGGATTTAAAAATTACACGTTTACAGGACGCCCTTAATAAAAAAGATAGCGTTACCCTTGCACTTGTTACTAGTCTTAAAAAAGAAGTTGGTATAAATGACCCAGACATTGAAGTAAATGTTGAAAAAGGTGTTGTTTATATTTCACTTTCAGACAAAGTAATCTTTAAGAGTGGTAGCTACCAAATTTCAGGTAGAGCTACCGAAATTTTAGGTAAAGTTGCAAAAGTAATTAACGGCAAGCCAGACTTCGAGGCTATGGTTGAAGGCCATACAGACAATGTTCCTTACGGGAAAAGAGGTGAATTGTTAGACAACTGGGATTTAAGTGTAAAACGAGCTACTGCAATTGTTAGAGAGCTTCAAAACCTTGGTGTTGCACCATCGCGATTGGTTGCAGCGGGACGTTCAGAATACGTACCCTTAGTACCTAACACAACTGCTGAAAACAGAGCTACAAACAGACGTACTCGTATTTTAGTACTTCCAAAAATTGATCAATTCTATGATATGATCGAGAAAGAAATGAAAAATCTTGAAGCTGGAGGAAAGTAATTTTCAAAAGGAATAGCTATTAAAAACCCAGTCCCTAACGACTGGGTTTTATTTTTTTAAAGCGAAAATTAAAGATACTTTTACATCCCCGTTAATTAAAACATAGTACATTCTTTTTATAGTTATCCTTAAATCAAGAAATAGTATATTATTGTAACCGTAAATTATAAAATCATCGCAACAAAAGAAGAAAATATAATTGAAACCTTTTATACTGCTTTTGCAAATTTAGATGCAGAAGCTATGGTTGATTGTTACCACGATACTATCATATTTGAAGACCCTGCATTTGGAGTTTTAAAAGGGGAAGAAGCAAAAAACATGTGGCGTATGCTTTGTAAAACACAAAAAGGAAAAAACTTTAAAGTAATTGCATCAAACTTTGAATCTACATCACAAGCTGGAAAAGCAAGATGGGAAGCCTTTTATACCTTTAGTAAAACAGGTAGAAAAGTACATAATGTTGTCAATGCTTCCTTCAAAATTAAAAACGGGAAAATAATAAGCCACGTAGACAGCTTCAACTTATATAGATGGTCAAAACAAGCGTTAGGTTTTAAAGGCTTTTTAATGGGGTGGACGCCTTTCTTTAAAAAACAATTAAACGCTCAAACAACCTATTTGCTTAGAGAATTTCAAAAGAAAAAGAACCGCTAATCTAAAGTTCCAAACTTCCTTTTCCCTCTCGAATTACTACCGGCTCAGCACCCGTTAAGTCAATTACTGTTGAAGGAATGTTTCCACCATACCCCCCATCAATTACCAAATCGACTAGATTATCCCATTTTTCAAGAATAAGCTCTGGATCGGTTGTATATTCAATAACCTCATCTTCGTCTTTTATAGAAGTAGAAATAATTGGATTGCCCAGCTCATGCACAATAGCCCGGGTTATCGCATTATCAGGAACCCGAATTCCTACTTCTTTTTTCTTTTTAAAAACTGTTGGAAGGTTATTATTTCCAGGAAGAATAAACGTGTACGGGCCAGGTAAATTTCGCTTTAAGAGTTTAAATGTGGGCGAATCTATTTGTTTTACATAATCACTCAAATTACTTAAATCCTCACACACAAAAGAGAAATTCGCTTTCTCAAGTTTTACACCTCTTAGTTGTGCCACGCGTTCCATGGCGCGATTATTTCTTATATCGCATCCAAGAGCATAAACAGTATCGCTCGGATAAATTACAACTCCTCCATCACGAAGAATTTTTACAACGCGTTTAATTTCTTTTGGATTTGGGTTCTCCTCGTAGATTTTTATAAATTCTGCCATGCTTAAAAAAATTTATCGCTTCTAGTTCGTTTACAGGATTTCACAAGTTAATGTTATTTTTAACCCTATTAATAGGAGCAGTATTTTTATTTAAAGTTACTTACTATTTTTAAAAAAAGATAACTTCCTTTAAAATTCTTTACATAAAAAGCAATTTCTATCGTTATGATTAGAACAAAACCTTTTATGAAAAAACTCCTCCTTATAATTATTTACTTCGGAATTCATTTTAGTTTTATTTCTTGTACTAAAGACAATGACTCTGATAGGGCTGACACCTTGGCTGCCGAAACTTTTCTAAATGTTTCCTACGGAAATAATTCTCAAGAAAAATACGACCTTTATTTACCTGCAAACCGTTCTTCAGAAAAAACAAAAGTAATTGTTTTAGTACATGGCGGTGGTTGGACTGAAGGAGATAAATCAGACATGGGCTCCTTTATCCCTTTTATTCAGCAAGTACACCCCAATCACGCAATAGTTAATATGAATTATGTATTGGCAACTGTCAATACACCTGCTTTTCCTAACCAGTTTTTAGACTTAGATGCCGTAATAAATAAGTTGACTTCTGAGAAAAATGAACTGCAAATTCTTCCGCAATTTGGACTTATTGGGGCAAGTGCTGGCGCACATATTTCATTGATGTACGATTCTGTTTATGACAGCGATGACCAAGTAAAAATGGTTGGTAATATTGTTGGTCCGGCAGATTTTACTGATCCATTTTACAGCGACAATCCAAATTTTCCGGTTTATCTTACCGCTCTTGTGGATGAAAGCGCGTATCCTACTGGAACAAATTATGCAGCAGTTTTGAGTCCGGCCTTGCAAGTTTCTAATGCTAGCAGCCCTTCCCTACTTTTTTATGGAAACACAGACCCTTTGGTACCACTCTCGAACGCAATTACTTTAAATACCGCGCTAAATAATGCACAGGTTGACCATAACTTCACTGTTTATGATGGTGGTCATGGCGATTGGTCTTCAAATGATTATGAAGATTTAAAAACACAATTAAGTATGTATATTAATACATATCTAAAGGTATCTGAATAAGGTTTTATGCTTTCGAATTCAGTTTTAGATAACTTTCAGCTTTGCAAAACGAAGCAGTAACTTTTTTAATCCCCCGTTTTCAAAATCTATTTCCGCTTTAGTATCGGCGCCAATGCCTTCAATTTTTAAAATTTTTCCTTTTCCGAAGCGAACGTGTTCTACAATTGTTCCAACATTTAGATTGGCATCTTCAGCGTTAAAGTTTTTATCGGTATCGCTTGTAACAGGTTTTAACCTACGTAATTTTCGCAATTGCGCTTCTGTTGGCCCCATGGGTGCTTTTCCTGCAATAGGTTTTTGAAGGCGAAGTTTGCTATGATCTACTTCATCAAAAATATCAGCATCTAATAATGGTTTGTAGCGATTTTCTGTAATTGGAGTTAAGTACTCTAAAAAACTTTCGTCTATTTCTTCAATAAAACGACTTGGTTCAGCATCTATAAGCTTCCCCCAACGATAGCGAGATTGGGTATATGTTAAATAGGCCTGCTTTTCTGCACGTGTTAAAGCCACATAAAATAGCCTGCGTTCTTCTTCTAATTCACTGCGGGTATTCATACTCATTCCACTCGGAAAAAGATCCTCTTCCATCCCCACAATATATACGTATGGAAACTCCAATCCTTTTGCCAAATGGACAGTCATCAAAGCTACCCGATCGCCATCGCCTTTATCATTGTCCAAATCAGTTGCAAGCGCTACATCTTCCATAAATTCTGAAAGTGAACCTGTGGCATCGGCAATTTCTTTCTGTTCTTCTACAAAATCGCGCATACCATTAAGCAGTTCCTCAATATTTTCAATTCGTGCAATACCTTCTGGAGTACCGTCTTTTTTCAATTCCTGAAGCAATCCGGTTTTTTTTGAAACATGCTCCGTAATCGTAAACACATCATACCCGCTATTTAGAACCTGAAAACTTTCAACCATAGTAACAAAATCTTGTAATTTGGTTTTGGTTCCTGAATTAATTTTCAAATCGATTTTATCAATGTTCTTCATCACTTCAAAAATCGAACGATTGTAATGGTTTGCTGCAACTATTAATCGCTCCATCGTTGTTTCACCAATACCACGAGCGGGATAGTTTATAACGCGTTTTAATGCTTCTTCATCTTTTGGGTTTAATACCAAACGTAAATACGCAAGTACGTCTTTAATTTCTTTTCGTTGATAAAAACTGAGCCCGCCGTATATTCTATACGGAATATCTTTCTTTCTAAGAGCGTCTTCAATAGCACGGCTTTGTGCATTTGTACGGTATAGAATTGCAAAATCACCATCTTTTAATTGATGGTTCATTTTATTTTCAAATATGGAACTTGCCACAAAACGACCTTCGTCTCCATCAGTCATTGTACGGTTTACGAGGATTTTAGGGCCCTCATCGTTTGCCGTCCACACTACTTTTTCGAGTCTTGTTTTATTTTTTTCAATGATATTATTTGCTGCATTGACAATGTTTTTTGTGGAACGGTAGTTTTGTTCCAAACGAAACACTTTTACTTCATCATAATCCTTTTGAAAATTCAAAATATTATTAATATTCGCCCCTCTAAAAGCATAGATACTTTGCGCATCATCACCAACAACACATATATTCTGAAATTTATCTGAAAGCGCACGTACAATTAAATATTGACTATGATTGGTATCTTGATACTCATCTACCAAAATGTAGCGAAAACGATTTTGGTATCTGGCCAATACGTCTGGAAAACGCGTTAAAAGCTCATTTGTTTTTAGCAACAGATCATCAAAATCCATTGCACCTGCTTTAAAGCATTTATCTACATACGATTTATAAATATCTCCCAACCGGGGCATTTTTGCCATAGCGTCTGCTTCCATCAATTCTGGATTGTTGAAGTATGCCTTTACAGTTATCAAGCTATTTTTATAGGAAGAGATCCGAGAATACACTTGCTTGTATTTATAGACATCTTTATCGAGGTGCATTTCTTTAATAACCGCACGAATTACGCTTTGTGAATCTTGGGTATCATAAATCGTGAAGTTGGAAGGATACCCAAGCTTATCAGCTTCAAACCGGAGTATTTTTGCAAAAATACTATGAAAAGTTCCCATCCAAAGATTCTTGGCTTCACTTGTCCCCACAATTTGTGAGATACGTTTTTTCATTTCCCTTGCAGCCTTATTGGTAAAGGTTAGCGATAAAATATTAAACGGATCCACACCTTGCGACATTAAATACGCAATTCGAAAAGTTAGCACACGGGTCTTCCCAGAACCTGCGCCTGCAATAACGATCATTGCCCCGTCTTTTTGCAATACGGGTGCGCGTTGGGCTTCATTAAGTTGTTCTAAATAATTTTCCAAAACTACATTTTCTTCAAGCTGTGAAAATAGCCATAATGATAGAAACAAGGAAAGAGAATTCTATGAAAATTATAAACAATGATTTACTTCGGCTTTATTCTTTTAAAAACAATTTTATTTTAAATACCTTTATAAAAATTTGATTAAATGAACGAAATCTTATCTTTCTTAGGACAGATTCCATGGTGGGTCTGGGTACTTTTAGTAGTATTTCTTGTTGCTATTCGCGACGTTTTTTTTAACAAACATCACACTATAAGTCATAACTTCCCGATAATTGGACATATTAGGTATATGCTTGAAGGTATTGGGCCAGAAATTAGGCAATACATAGTTGCTAATAATCGTGAAGAACTTCCATTCAATCGAATAGAACGCGGCTGGATTTATGCTTCTGCCAAGAATGAAAACAATTATGAGGGTTTTGGTACCGACCGTGATATATATGAGCCTAATTATATATTTATAAACAATTCACTACTTCCCTTTAAGGTAGAAAAAGAAAACCCCAATTATAAAAACCCTTATTTTTTACCCTGTGCAAAATTAATGGGTGAATTTCATAAACGCCGCCGTCCTTATCGCCCTACATCGGTAATTAATGTATCCGCCATGAGTTTTGGTTCGCTTTCTGCACGAGCGGTAGCATCATTAAATAAAGGTTGCGGACTTGCTTATTGCTATCATAACACAGGGGAAGGCGGCCTTTCGCCATATCACAAAACAGGGGCAGATGTTGTTTTTCACTTTGGAACAGGATATTTTGGAGTTCGTGATGACAATGGAAATTTTTCAATGGAAAAAATGGTAAAGCTTGTAAATGAAAATCCACAAGTTAGAGCTATTGAAGTAAAACTTTCACAAGGTGCAAAACCAGGGAAAGGTGGCGTACTTCCGGGTGCAAAAATAACCCAAGAAATTGCTGAAATAAGACATGTACCTTTAGGGAAAGATGTGCTTTCTCCACCAACTCATTCTGCGTTTCAAGGGGTTCAAGGATTGGTTGAATTTGTGGAAAGTATTGCTGAAGCAACTGGGCTTCCCGTTGGAATTAAGTCTGCTGTCGGCCGTTTAAACGAATGGGAGCAGTTGGCAAAAATAATGAAAGAAACAGGCAAAGGCCCAGATTTTATAACCATTGACGGAGGTGAAGGTGGAACAGGTGCTTCACCACCTAGTTTTGCAGATCATGTTTCATTACCGTGGCTTTTTGGTTTTGCTGAAGTCTATAAAATATTTAAAAAACACGCTATCTGCGATCAAATAGTCTTTATTGGAAGTGGAAAATTGGGTTTTCCTGCAAGAGCAGCAATGGCATTCTCAATGGGAGCAGACCTGGTAAATGTTGCGCGTGAGGCGATGATGAGCATAGGATGTATACAAGCCCAACAATGCCATACCAACAAATGCCCAAGTGGCGTGGCGACTCAAAATAAATGGTTGCAGCGCGGAATTAATATTGAAGACAAATCTGTACGGGCGCATTTTTACTTCAAAAATTTTAGGAAAGAGCTTTTAGAAATGACGCACGCATGCGGATATGAACACCCTTGCCAATTTACGATGGAGGATGTAGATTTAACCGTAGGTGATAAAAATCTAATAAGCACACTTTCTCAAACTTTTATGTATCATAAATGCGATGTACCTTTTAAAAGTATGAAGCACTTAGCCGAATGCGAACATTTAGGGGGTAATTTTCATCAAAAAGAAGCTAAAAAAGAAGTGAAAGCAATGAAGAAGGAAAATATGGTACGATATTAATATTCATATAAAACATGCTTGCTCATATATCAAAAACACATTAAATTTGTTAGCTTTTAAAAAAATATATGGAAGAAACAACACTCGTTATAAGTTATGTAGCCTATCTATTACCTGCAATTGTTGTTGGTTTAGTTGCTTATTTTTTCTTTAAGGGACATACCGCAAATGAAGAAGGGCGTCGTAGGTATTTGGTTCAAAAAGAAGCCCAAAAACAAGTACTACCGCTTCGATTGCAAGCTTATGAGCGTATAACTCTGTTGCTGGAGCGTATAGACCCAAACAAATTATTGGTACGCGTTAAGCCTTTTTCAGATTCTAAAGATGATTATGAAACCTTATTGGTGAAAAATATTGAACAAGAATTTGAACACAATCTTACACAACAAATCTATGTTAGCCCTGAATGCTGGAACGTAGTGAATGCTGCTAAAAATGCTACAATTCACGTTATCCGCCAAGGGGCAATGCATGAAAAAGATGGAAATGTAGATAAAATGCGAGAATGGTTATTACAGAATTTTATTGAAGAAGTTACACCTTCTCAAAAAGCAATGGGGTATATAAAAAAGGAAGTGAGCGAGCTTTTTTAAAAAAAGTATTTTTTCAAGGCGTAAAAAGGTTGTGATGTATTGCAAATAATACAAGACCAATTCTATTTCTTATACCGAGTTTTCTATATAAAGAATCTCTATAGCCCTCTACAGTTTTATAACTACAATACATTGCTTCAGCAATTTCTTTATAATTCATATCTGTACAAGCAAGTTTGATAAATTCAAACTCTTTGGGTTTAATTTCAGTATCAACATCCTTGTCTAAAGAATCCACAAGTATTTGTGAAACTGTATTTGTATAATACTGTCCATTTTGCACAAGCCCCATTAAAGCTTCCTCGAGTATATCTTTTTTTGTGTCTTTCATCAAATATCCCTTGGCGCCAGCGCGAAGCATTTTTAATATGGTATATTCATCTTCTTCTATGGAGAGCGCGAGAACTTTTATTGTAGGGAATTTATTTTTTAATATTTCTGTAGTTTCTATTCCATTGAGAATTGGCATTTTGATATCCATTAAAACGATATCTGGAATATTAGCAGAATCTTTAAGTTTTTCCAATAATTCACTGCCATTGCTGCATAAATACAGCACCTCAAAATTTTTAAAATCCTGCACCAACCCCCCAATTGCTTGAGAAAGCAAAAAATGATCATCGACAACAACTACAGAATATTTCATTTTATGATTTAATTAAAAGTATTACCCTCAAATATATTAAGTAAAATTATAATCCAAATAAAGTGCGGTGCCTTTATCTTTTATAGAATCAATTTTTAATGCTGAATGTATAAGTTTTGCGCGTGTTTCCATATTTTTTAAACCTATACCCATAAAATCATCATTTTTTTCAAAGCCGATACCATCATCCTTGGCGGTAATTTTCAACTCTTCATCAGAATAATTAAGTATTACTTTTAGCGAAGAGGCTTTTGAATGTTTTATTGTATTTGAAAAAAATTCTTGCAATATTCTAAAGATAATAACTTGTATATTACTTTCTATCGGTATTATATCTCCTTTAACAATTAATTCTGCTTTTATAAACTTCAATCTATTAAAGCGTTCTATTTCTAAAGAAACTGCTTCTTTCAAGCTAAGACTTTTTAGGGCCTCAGGGTTAATTAGTTTTGAAAGCGCCCTTAATTCATCAATCCCAGAGCCTATTGTTTTTGAAACCTCGGTCATTAATTCAGGCTTTTCAAGGGCCATTTGAGATTGTATTTTGGCCAAGGTCATTAATTGACCAATATTATCGTGTAACTCCCAGCTAATATTTCGAAGTGTTTCTTCGCGTATTTCTATTTGTGATTCCGCTAATTCACGATCAAAAACTTTTTTGGCTTCTGCTTGTTCTCGAAGCAATCGGTTCTTTCTACTAGAAAAAACACTAAATAAGACGATAACAATGATAACCAGAGATACTGGAATGGCTATTGCTGCTATTATTATTATCTCTTTTTCATCCATAAAAACCCTGTCAGGAAAAATAAATACATCAATATAATTAAGGAAAACTGAATAATCAGTAAAATCTCAAAAAAACTATCAGGTTTGTAAAACCAAGTTTTTATAATTTTAATTGGTATATACCCAATGTAAAATAAAAAAAGACCAACACTAATCCAAAATAAAAGATCATTTTTCACCACTAACACCAAGGATGATTGTAAAATACTTATATAATACAAAATGATGCATAGTATAAGTATTCCTGCACCTACAATATAGGTTATTATAAATGATTCCTTAAGGATACTTGAAAATACAATATCGCCTAAAAAAACTAGCCAAAATATCGCAAGCCCTATTTTTATACACTTTTTAAAAGATACTACATCAATTACTTTCATAAATACATAAAAGAAAAATGAAAAATACAGAAAGTAATATATGTTATAAATTAAAAATATAAAATCCCGATGCCCTATTTTAAGTAGCTGCCCAACAAACTCTGTTGCAAGTGTAATAAATAGAATAATTGGCAAATACTTTAAAGGCGTATCCTTATACAAGGGGAGTCTAATCAATGCTATAATAAACACGATGACGTAAAGCGTCATAAAGGTATTTTCAAGTATGTTTAAAACTGTTTCCAAGTAAAATTTATAACTAATTACTATTACCAAAATCATCGTCACCTGGAGGTGGGATTAGTTGGCCATCATTTATAATTAAACTTGTAGATTTTTGAACTGCGCTGTTATTTGAAGTAAAAAAACCTGCTTCGTTCATTTGGTTTGATGAATCATCCGACTCACCATCTATGTTTTTAGTTTTGCCAAAATTTTTATTGATAGGTACAGCTACCCTTTTTCCATCCATATTTTCAATTGAAAATCCTACGTTGTTTCCTTCATAAGCCATTGTTGGTAAAATAAAAAAGCTATTTCGTCTTGGGTATTTTACTGCTTTCCCATCCGAAAACTTATCGCTCGCCGGGTAGGTGGATAAATAAAAGCGAAGCGTTTTTATATCAACCTTAGCGCCTTTAGCTTCATGCTCAATATATGCGATGTATTGTTTTATTGTCTCTAAATCATATTCTGCATAACGCGTAGGTAAGAATTTTTCATCCTGCTTATCAATACTATCTTCAAATTTCTGGATAATAGGCACACGTCTTTCAGTATAAGTTTTATACATGTTTTGAGCCTGTGCTACAGAGATTATTTTGCCTTTTGGCGGACCATTATACTGAGGTTCTTTATGCGTACTTGTTTCTTGACAACTAATAAATAGTAAGTTGGCAAAAATTAAGACTAAAAATCGTTTGGTTATTTTTGTTTTCATAATATAGAGGTTTACGGTTATGGTATAAATGTAGTTACAAAAGCGCTCACTTAAAAACAGATGTTTTCATCTTTAAAATGAACTCCATCCAAAATTACTGATAATTAATACATTAACTTTATGTTTTAAGTAAAATACGGGGAAAACACTTAAAAATTGGGGGATTCCCCCTTTTTTAAAAGAAAAGAAATTTAGCTGTCTTTTGCACGAACTTCGCTTAAATCTTCATTTTTTTGATGGGCATATACATAGCCGCTTTCCCACCATTTCTTCATCATTTCCTTATCAAAAATCAATGAATTTGTAGTTAAAACCGTAGGGGTATAATATAGATTGATAATTGCATTTTTATTTGCTGCTGCAAATTTACCAATCCGAATATTCTGTTTTTCAATGCGATCTGCCATATAATTGTGCATATTCGTAAGCAATGAAAAAACATTTTTTGAGGGAAGCCGGTTGTAATAGGTAACTTCAGTTTCCAACACAATCACATCAACCGTTGTGGCCCCTCGGTTTATAGCCTCTTCGATAGGAACCATGCTTCCAAAACCGCCATCGGCATATTCACAACCTTCTTTTTTTGCAAGACTCATAAAAGGCGTAAAATTTGAAGAAATCCAAATCCAATCTAAAAAATCGTTGTACTCAAAATCATTGATAGATTTATATTCCACTTGACTCAATGAAAGATTTGAAACCGTTACAACTACTTCCTTTTCTGAAGCTTTTAAGATATTAAACTCATTTTCAGTAAACGTATTTCCTATAAGCTTTCGCAAGTTTAGGCTTTCGCCAAAAGTTTTCTTCCCTTTAATAAAATTTTTAAGCACCGTTATATGGTCAATTCCAATTTGTTTCCCACCAAATTTATCTTCTTTTATTGTAAAAGGACAACTGCTAAAGATACTCTGTTGGTTAACGGAGGTAAAAGTGTCTTTTATTTTTTCAACCTTATTAAGTGCCAAATGTGAAATAAGCAAACTCCCTGTGGAAGTTCCAACAAAAAGATCGTAATCATGGTGTAGCTGCTCCATTAAGTACTGCGCCACACCTCCAGCAAATGCACCTTTGCTTCCCCCGCCAGAAATTACCAACGCCCTCATTCTTTAACCATTAAATTTAAATAATTCGATGCTTTTTCTGAAAGTTGCCTCCCTAAAACCTTCACTTGCTCGTAGTATTTTTGATTGCGAATTAAAGAATTTAAAAGTTCTTTTGAAGTCTTTGAAAATCGCCAAGTAGGATGAACACAGGCTTCCACCAAATTTTTTATCGTTTCCAAATCCCATAATTGAAGCTCGTTAACATACTCAAACGCCTTTTCACGAATTTCAAAACTGTAATCTGTTGAAGTATACTTTTTTAATTCTTTCAAGTACTTTTCCTTTTCAGTGGTTTTATAGTTTTCAGTAATTAAAGCCAATGCAAGCCATAACTGACGAATGTTTTTATTCTGGAACCCTTCAATTCGCTGAGTTTTGTTTAAATACTCACTTCTTTTTTCAGGAAATTGCATCCATAATTGATACAACGCAGCCTCTATTGTTACATAGGAATCGTCATTTAACAGACTTTCATATTCCGTTTGAAATTCCTTCGGGATAGCTTGAAGCGAAAGCGCTACTGCCTGCCGAACATATAGATTATTACTTTCAAAAGCTTTTTTGTATAACGGAAGTACTTCTGAAATCGGTTCGTTTGCAAGTTGATAAACAGCTTCCTGCCCAATAAAATCGTTAGGAAAAATTAATGCCGTTTTCAGCTGATTTTTTTTGTCTTGCAACGCAGTGGCACGAAGTGCTGAAATTTCAAAATAGGTAGTAATAAAGGAAGATTTTAGCAAGGATTTATAAGCTTCTTCGGCTTTAAAAGCTGTTTGCTGCAACCAATCTTTTTCAAAGGTTTCAATATCAGCTTGTGAAACTGCTTTAACTTCATTCAAAAAATCATCTGTTGAAACATTTTTGAATTTATATTTTTCCAAATAATTTTTGATGGCTGTTTTAAATACTTCGTCTCCTATTCGTTCTCTTAAAATATGAAGTGCCCAAGCTCCTTTTTGGTAAAAAGTAAGCGAACTCGCCTTCGCATTTAATAAAGACTCTCCTTTTCCTTCATCGCTCATTGCTTTAAGTTGCTCTGCAGTTTGGTACAATTGCCAGTAATAATATTCGTCGCCAAAAATTTCTTTTTCGGCCAACAAAGCGTAATAAGTTGCAAAACCTTCCTGAAGCCAATGGTCTTTATTTGCTGTTTCCGTAACCAAATTTCCAAACCATTGATGTGCAAGCTCGTGAGCGTTTACATTTACATAATTTCTATCTGCAAAACCTATAGAATCTACCATAAACGCTTCTGAAAAAAATGTGGCGGTGGTGTTTTCCATTCCTGCGTACAGAAAATCGCGAACTGGAACTTGCTTGTAATTTTGCCAGGGATACGGTACGCCAATTTCAGTTTCTAAAAAGTCGAAAATTTGTTTGCTATAACGGTACGTAGGTTCAACTTTTAGTGAATCTTTTGGTTTAAAATACAACTCTAATGGAATTCCAGAATTTGAAACGAGTTCTTTTCTATCAAAATCCCCAATTGCGAAGGCTACTAAATAGCTAGGCATGGATTGTTTCATATCAAAATGCCATGCATTAACTTCCTGCACATTCTGCAAATCGATTAATTTTCCATTTGCAATTACAGTTTTATCTTTTGGAGCTAGTATTTGTAAATCAAACTCAATTTTATCGTTTACATCGTCAATACTTGGCAACCAATGCGACGTATATTTTCCCTGTCCTTGCGTCCAAATTTCATTTCCGAAGAAATAAAGAGTTTGTTTAGGCTTCATTTCGTACCAAAAATCAGCTTTATATGTCATTCCCTTTTCAAAATCTCCCACAAACCACAACTTTTTTTCATCAGAAGTTATCTTGAAATTTTTAGTTTTAACATCATTAATATGAATGTCTTTAGCATCCATAAAAATAGAATCTGTGGTTACTAAAACTTTAAAAGTGGTTAAAAATTTTCCTTCTACTTTTTTTTCCATTAAATCAGTTCCGACAGTTGCTTCAATCTTTAAAAAATCTACAACATCCGTCTGCTGTGAAAAAACAGTAAAACCTGAAAAAAGAAGTGCAATGAGAAACTTGTACATTAGTATAAATGGCGAATTAATTAATGAAAGCAAATTACAAATTTTCAACCAATGCTTCCTGCTCGCAACCAAATTTGTATTTTCGTTTTATGAATGCCAATTTTTTACAAACTCCAATAGATTATCTTAAAGGCGTCGGTCCAAACAGGGCGGATTTGCTGAAAAAAGAACTCGGCATTCACACATTCCAAGATTTGTTGAATCTTTTTCCGAACAGATATTTGGATCGCACCAAATATTATAAAATTGCACAACTACAGCAAACCAATGCAGAAGTGCAACTTATTGGTAAAATAACCCACATTAAAACCGTGGCCCAAAAACGCGGAAAACGATTGGTTGCCACTTTTATTGATGAAACGGGAACTATGGAATTGGTATGGTTTCGTGGACAAAAATGGATCCGGGAAAATTTGAAACTCAATCTTCCCTATGTGATTTTTGGAAAAACAAATTATTTCAACGGAAGTTTTTCTATGCCACACCCTGAAATGGAAACGCTAGATGCGCATAAAAAAAGTATTCGGTCTGCAATGCAAGCCGTTTACCCTTCAACCGAAAAATTAGGAAATAGTGGCATTACAAATCGAGTAATAAATGGACTGATGCAACAGCTGTTTTTGGAAACCCAAAATGGCTTCGCAGAAACCCTTTCAAAACCACTTCTAGCGCAGCTAAATTTGGTCTCAAAAAAAGAGGCGCTTTTCAATATCCATTTTCCGAAAAGTCAAACGCATTTGGCACGCGCACAGTACCGCTTAAAATTTGAAGAATTATTTTACATTCAATTGCAATTAATTCAGAAAAACCGCATTCATAAATCGAAAATAAAAGGCTACCCTTTTGATAAAATTGGATCTAATTTCAATACCTTTTTTTCGGAACATTTACCTTTTGAATTAACCGAAGCTCAGAAACGAGTTATTAAAGAAATTCGAAACGATTTAGGAAGCAATGCCCAAATGAATCGATTGCTACAAGGCGACGTAGGTTCTGGAAAAACAATTGTGGCCTTAATGGCTATGTTAATAGCACTTGACAATGGTTTTCAAGCTTGTTTAATGGCACCAACTGAAATTTTGTCAGTTCAACATTACAATAGCTTAGTTGAAATGTGTAAAAAACTGAACACCAGTATAGCATTGCTAACTGGCTCAACCAAAACTTCAAAGAGAAGGGAAATTCATGAAAAATTAGAAAATGGGGAATTAGATATTCTAATTGGCACACACGCCCTACTTGAGGATAAGGTGAAATTTAAAAATTTGGGGCTTGCAATTGTTGACGAACAACACCGTTTTGGAGTGGAACAGCGCAGTAAATTATGGCATAAAAACACTTACCCGCCACACGTACTTATAATGACCGCCACCCCCATTCCCCGCACTCTCGCTATGAGTGTATATGGCGACCTCGACAGCAGTGTTATAGACGAACTTCCACCAGGGCGAAAAGACATTAAAACCGTGCATCGTTTTGACGCCAATAGACTGAAGGTTTTCCGCTTTATTAAAGACGAAATTTCGAAGGGCAGGCAGGTGTATATTGTGTACCCTTTAATACAAGAAAGTGAGACCATGGATTACAAAGATTTGATGGATGGTTATGAAAGTATTGTACGTGAATTTCCTCCAGACGGATCGGGTCCAACTTATCAAGTTTCAATTGTTCACGGTCAGATGAAGCCAGCCGATAAGGAATATGAGATGAACCGTTTTATAAAAGGAGAAACTCAAATTATGGTTGCCACAACGGTTATTGAAGTTGGTGTAAACGTACCCAATGCCAGTGTCATGATTATTGAAAGTGCTGAACGCTTCGGGCTTTCACAATTGCATCAATTGCGTGGTCGTGTGGGGCGTGGAGCAGAACAGAGTTATTGTATTTTAATGACGGGCCATAAACTTTCTGCAGATGCAAAAACCCGATTAGAAACCATGGTTCGCACCAGCGATGGTTTTGAAATTGCTGAAGTTGACTTAAAACTTCGTGGTCCAGGCGATTTGATGGGCACCCAACAAAGCGGTGTTTTAAACCTCCGTATTGCCGACATTATAAAGGATAGCGAAATATTAAAGCTTGCCAGAAGCTACGCCATGCAAACCCTAAAAACAGACCCTAAGCTTGCTTCGGAAGGAAATATTCCTATCAAAAACACCTACGTACAACTTGTGAAATACAGAAATATTTGGAATTATATTTCATAAATATTGCCTCACAAACCGACTGTTTTAAATGATAGAATTACACGCTTCGTAGACATTTATTGTTGCATTTTTACGTTATCACAAATAAATCATATATATTTAATTCCTAAACGTATTCACTATGAAAAAAACACTACTTTATTTTCTTTTTATTATTGGTTCTGTTGGAACTGTAAATTCGCAAACGGTCGTTACTTTTTATACAACACTGGGCGATTTTGAAGTGGAATTATATGATGAATTAGCACCCATTACTGCTGGCAACTTTTTAAGTTTAGTGGAACAAGAATTTTATGATGGTATTATTTTTCATCGTGTAATTTCAAATTTTGTAGTTCAAGGTGGCGATCCAACTGGAACCGGAAGTGGGGGACCTGGATATACTATTCAAGATGAATTTATTCCTGGTTTATCCAACGTAGAAAGAACCCTTTCTATGGCCAATACTGGACAACCAAATTCTGGGGGAAGTCAATTTTTTATCAACCTTAAAGACAATACTTTTTTAGATTTTGATAAACCACCCCTTACATCTGCACATCCTGTGTTTGGAAAAGTAATTACAGGCTGGGAGGTTGTTGAATTGATTGAGAATGTACCTGTTGATGGAAACGACAGACCAATAACTCCTGTTGTAATGAACATGATTCGTGTTACAAAACCTTTAGGAACTAATGATTTTAACTCGAATGATTCTTCATTTGCTATTTATCCAAACCCAATAACAAAGCAAAGTATTATTGAACTAAATAGCAAAACATCCGCAAGGACGTCATTTTCCATAAGAAATGTTAATGGCGCCCTTATCGCTAGCAAAAGTATTCAGGTAAATGAAGGCCTAAATAAAATTAATTTAGCAGCATTTGAAATTGAAAAACTTCCAGTTGGCATGTATTTTATGTCTATAAACAACACCAATATGGTTACACAAAAACGCTTTTTAGTTTCTGAATAATTAAGTTTTTTGTCCTCATAAATTTAAAAGCTAGGCTGTAATTTATTCTTGAAGGTCAAGAATAAATTACAGCGTTTATGTAAAATACACCAAGCTAACCAACATAGAATCAGATTTAAAAGGACAGGTTTCTTTTACAACAAGTTTTTATATATAGCTTGAATGAAAGTATTTGAAAATACAATACTTTTACAAAAAAATTACAAATGAAATTAATTACCTTCTTCACTTTTACCGTGTGTCTTTTTACTTTTCCAACTACTAAGGCGCAGGTTTTTAACACCTATTATGACGAAATAGTTCAAGATGTTTCTTCAGCAAATCTTTTAAACGACTTAACTACACTGGTAGGTTTTGGCATAAAAGAACCTGGAACAAATGCAATTGAAAACGCAAAAGACTGGATTGTAAACAGGTACCAAACCTTAGGATATACAGACATAGAAACCCAAGCTTTTAGTGTTGGTGGAGAAATTACTTCAAATATTATCATCACTAAAACTGGAAGTGTGTATCCAGACACTTTTTTAATAATTGATGGTCATTACGATACCCTAAATGGTCCTGGCGCCAATGATAATGGCAGCGGAACAGTACTTATACTTGAGCTTGCGCGATTATTAAAAGACGTAGAGACCGAATATTCTATCAAATTCATTCATTTCAGCGGAGAAGAAGAAGGCTTAATTGGAAGTAAATTTTATGTAAATAATACTGTAATTCCTGAAAACCTTGACATTAAATTAGTGTTTAACATTGACGAAGTTGGTGGAGTTGCTGGCATGCAAAACGATACGATTGTATGTGAACGCGACGAAGGGTCACCAAATTCAAACAATGCTGCTTCTGCGCAAGCAACTCAAGAAATGGCAAATTGCTTCGGTCTGTATTCAAACTTATTAACAGAGATTTCATACGCATACGCTTCAGATTATATGCCTTTTGAAGCCAATGGCGAAGTGATTACAGGGCTTTATGAAAAAAACGAGTCTCCTTACGCACATTCTCCAAATGATATTATTGATAATATGGATCCCGATTATGTTTTTGAAGTAACAAAAGGCAGTTTAGGCACCGCCCTTCATTTTGCGGTGGGCATTGAACCACTAAGCATTTCTGAAAATAGTTTTGCTGAAAATATTATTAGCTACCCAAACCCTTCAAAGGGAAAAATAACAATAAGTTTAAACCCCTCTTTATCTGAAAAAATAGAATTAACGGTTTTTGATGTGCTAGGAAAACTAGTCTATAACACAAATTTGAATAGCAAAACCAATACGTTGGATTTAGCTTTTTTGCAAAGCGGAATGTATCAAGCTGTTTTTAAAAACGACACCAATATAGCTTTCAAAAAAATTATTATTGACTGATAATCAGCAGCTAACTTTCTGTTGTTTTTTCTCATTATAATTAGCGTACTTCTTATTAATTTCCTTGCCAATTAAATTACTTATCAGTATTTTTAGTTTATGACAGAAGCCGCATTAGAAGAAGAAAAAAAAGAGCTCGCAAAGCAGTATAAGCAATTGCTTAAAATTAGTTATCGCACACTTTCTACGGAAGATAAAAAACTAATTCGTAGCGCGTTCGATCTTGCTGTTGATGCACATAAAGAACAACGACGAAAAAGCGGTGAAGCCTACATATTTCATCCCATTGCTGTCGCAAAAATAGTAGCTTCAGAAATTGGTCTCGATGCAACTTCCATCGCTGCTGCCCTTTTGCACGATGTTGTTGAAGACACAAGCTACACCCTAGAAGACATTGAAAAAATGTTCGGGTCAATGGTATCGCGTATTGTGGACGGTCTGACAAAAATTGCGCACATCTCCATGTCTGAAGATGTTTCCATGCAAGCGGAAAATTTTCGAAAAATGTTGCTTACCCTTAATGAAGACATTCGGGTAATAATCATAAAAATTGCAGATAGGTTGCACAATATGCAAACCATGGATTCCATGCCTCCGCATAAGCAACGAAAAATCGCTTCAGAAACACTTTATATTTATGCCCCCCTCGCCCACCGTATTGGTCTTTATAACATAAAAACTGAACTGGAAGACTTAGGATTAAAATTTACAGAGCCTGAAGTATATGCCGAGATATTAGGTAGAATAAAGGAGAGTAAAGAAGAACAAGACGCTTATATAAAAGCTTTTAATAAGGTGATAAAAGATTCTTTGGATGAAGAAGAATTACAATATGAAATAAAAGGTAGGCCAAAATCTATCTTTTCCATCCGAAGAAAAATGCTTGCGCAAAATGTAACTTTCGATGAAGTATACGATAAGTTTGCCGTACGAATAATCTATAAAGGGAAACCTGAAAATGAAAAGTTTTTCGCTTGGAAAATATATTCAATCGTTACAGATCATTTTCGACCCAATCCAATACGACTGCGCGATTGGATTTCTTCGCCAAAATCTACAGGTTATGAAGCTTTACACATTACCGTAATGGGGCCAAAAGGACGTTGGGTAGAAGTGCAAATTCGTAGCGAGCGGATGAATGAAATAGCTGAAAAAGGTTTTGCGGCACACTATAAATATAAAAACAAAGAAAAAGACGACGGCGGCCTTGAAAATTGGCTCAATAAACTCCAAGATACCTTAGAGAATTCTGAGATAAGCGCGGTAGATTTTGTAGAAGAATTCAAATTAAACCTGTACGCAAAAGAGATTTTCGTTTTCACACCAAAAGGAGATTTATATTCATTGCCAAAAAGTGCTACTGCTTTAGATTTCGCTTTTCACATCCATACCGAAATTGGAATGCGAACCCGGGGAACTAAAGTAAACGGTAAGTTGGTGCCGCTAAGCCATGAATTAAAAAGTGGTGATCAAGTAGAAATTATTACTTCAGAAAACGCAAAACCCACTGCAAACTGGTTAAATTATGCTACTACTGGACGCGCAAGATCTAAAATTAAATCTTCTTTAAAGGATGAAAAGAAAAAACTTGCAGCAGAAGGAAAAGTAGTTTTAGCTAGAAAATTAAAGTCCTTAAAGCTAAATCTAGACGAAAATACGTTGAACCAATTAGTTGTATTTTTCAAAGTTAAAACAAGCCTCGATTTATACTACCGCGTTGGTGCTGGAATTATAGATAATCAAAAACTAAAAGATTTTGCCGCTTCACGAAGCAATGCTTTTATTAGCTTCTTTAAAAACAGAATTCGCAAGCCCGAAAAACCTGAAGATGTAAATAAAGAAGAAATAACAGAAAAATTTGACCAGTTAGTCTTTGGTAAAAATGAAGAAAAGCTAGACTATAAAATGGCTAATTGTTGCAATCCAATCCCTGGAGATGATGTTTTTGGATTCGTAACCGTTAATGAAGGTATTAAAATTCATAAAACAAATTGCCCCAATGCGTTACAGCTTCAAAGCAATTATAGTTACCGAATTATGCCTGCAAAATGGATAGATTCCACACAACGGGAGTTTAAAGCAAATCTTTCAATTAGTGGAATTGACACCATCGGATTGGTAAATGAAGTGACAAAAATAATTTCAAACAACCTTCACATTGACATGAAAAGTGTCCATTTTGATAGTGATGATGGTGTTTTCACTGGAAAAATCATTGTGATTGTAAAAAATAAAACCATCCTAAATAATTTGGTTGAAAACATAAAAAAAATAAACGGAATTGATAAAGTAACTAGAGTGTAAATTTTAAGTAACTTTGCAAACTTAATTATGAGTTCAAAAACAGATATAAATAACCAAGCAATTGTAAAGAACGTTTTTACAGGTTTTCTAGAAGAAAAAGGACACCGTAAAACGCCGGAACGCTATGCAATTCTTCAAGAAATTTACGACCACGACGACCATTTTGATATTGAATCGTTGTATATAAACATGAAGAATAAAAATTATCGTGTTAGCCGTGCCACACTTTACAATACGATTGAATTGCTTTTAGAATGTGGTTTAGTGCGCAAACACCAGTTTGGGCAAAACCAATCACATTACGAAAAATCATATTTTGACCGCAATCACGATCATATTATTCTTACAAATGGAGAAGTAATTGAGTTTTGCGATCCACGAATTCAAAGCATTAAAAAAACCATAGAAGAGGTTTTTGATATTGAAATAACCAACCATTCACTTTATTTCTACGGAACTAAAAAATCTACCGCTACTATAGAAGCGGATAATTCTAAATAAATTATGGCAGTAGACTTACTACTTGGACTACAATGGGGCGACGAAGGCAAAGGTAAAATTGTTGATGTGCTCACGAAAAACTATAATATAATTGCACGTTTTCAAGGGGGACCAAACGCTGGTCATACCTTGGAGTTTGATGGCATAAAGCATGTTTTGCGCACAATTCCTTCAGGGATATTCCACCAAGATTCCGTTAATGTAATTGGAAACGGTGTTGTAATTGACCCTGTTGTTTTTGTAAAGGAATTAGAAGCTTTAGATAAATACAATATTGATTATAAAAAGAATCTAATCCTCTCCAGAAAAGCACACGTAATTTTACCCACACATCGGTTGCTAGATGCAGCTTCAGAAGCATCTAAAGGGAAAGCTAAAATTGGCTCAACCTTAAAAGGAATTGGACCAACCTATATGGATAAAACCGGTAGAAACGGAATACGTGTTGGTGACTTAGAACTAGAAAACTGGCAAGAAAAATACAGGGCTTTGGCAGATAAGCACGAAGCAATGATAGATTTCTACAATGTGGATGTTCAGTATGATTTAGCAGACCTTGAAGCCGAATTTTTCGCGGCTGTTGAAACACTTAAAACGCTAACTTTCATAGATAGTGAAGAATATTTGCACCAAGCTCAAAAAGAAGGAAAAACCATCTTGGCGGAAGGCGCACAAGGCTCTTTACTTGATATTGATTTTGGAACCTACCCTTTTGTAACCTCCTCAAACACAACAGCAGCAGGTGCTTGCACAGGATTGGGCGTTCCTCCAAACAAGGTAAAGGATGTCTTCGGAATTTTTAAAGCCTACACTACCCGAGTGGGTAGCGGTCCTTTCCCTACCGAACTTTTTGATGAAGTAGGAGAAAAAATGGCGAAGATTGGTAATGAGTTTGGCGCAGTAACTGGTCGTGCAAGACGTTGCGGTTGGTTAGATTTAGTCGCTTTGCGTTATGCCGTTCAAGTAAATGGTGTTACACAATTAATAATGATGAAAGCTGATGTTTTAAGTGGCTTCGAAACATTAAAAATTTGTACCGCATACAATTATAAAGGAGAAACTATTCACCATTTGCCTTACAATATTGAAGCTGAAAATGTAACACCAATCTTCACAGAAATGAAAGGTTGGAAAGCAGACCTAACTAAAATGGATGCGGCTTCACAATTGCCACAGGCTTTAAATGACTATATCGACTACCTTGAAAAAGAACTGGAAGTACCTATCAAAATTGTTTCGGTTGGACCGGATAGAAAACAGACGATTCATCGGTAACCAATTTTTTGCTGATATTTTCGTTGCTAATGACAAATAAATCTTTTTTGAAAATATCACAATTCATAGTTATTATTACTTTGTTTTTCTTCGGAAATACGCTTTTCGCACAGGAAAAACAAAAAGTAGATATCCAATCTGGATACCTTGAATTACGCCCTGAATTTCCTGATGCCGCTATCTACACAAAAGATGAAACTGGGCAGGTTTATATTGTTCATGAAGGTGTAGAAATGTGGTGTGATCAAGCTTTTGTTTACCTAAAAAACAACTTTGTAAAAGCGTATGGCTCGGTGCGTATTTCTCAAGGCGATACTATTTCTATGCATAGTAAATATGGAGAATATAATGGAAATACGCAGTTTGCTTTTGCCAGTGGCGATGTGGTGCTCACCGAACCAAAAACTACTTTAAAAACAGACACTCTTTATTTTGACAGAATAAAACAACAGGCTTATTATAGAACTGGCGGGACAGTCCGTGATACTGCAAGTGTTTTAACAAGTCGTTCCGGAAGGTATTTTGCAGAAAGCAAAAAGTATGAGTTCCTTTCAAACGTAAAAATTGTTAACCCAAAATATACCGTAAATAGCAATCAACTGGATTTTTATTCCGAAACCGGCGCTGCCTATCTTTACGGGCCTTCTACGATTGTTAGTGAAACAAGCACCGTTTACTGTGAACGTGGCTATTATGATACGCGAGGTGACACGGGATATTTCGTAAAAAATTCTAAAGTAGATTATGAAAATAGAACATTGTATGGCGATAGCATTTATTTTAATCGAAATAAAAGTTTTGCTTCCGCTACAAACAACATTCGGGTTTTAGATACTGTAAATAAAAGTGTCATCCGGGGTCATTATGCTGAAGTTTTCCGTGAAAAAGATTCTGTTTTTATAACGAAAAGAGCCGTTGCCATTACAGTTCGTGATGGAGATTCCATATACGTTCACGCAGACACACTACAAGTAACGGGCAAACCAGAAAACAGAATTGTTAAAGGTTTTTACCGCGCCAGATTATTCAAACCCGGAAAAGAAGGAGACGAACCTACAAGTGGAAAATGCGACTCAATTTACCTAAACCAAAAAAAAGGAATCACAAAATTACTTCGCAATCCAGTTTTATGGAGTGGCGAAAACCAAATGATTGGTGATACGATACATATTTTATCTGACACAATTACAGGCAAGCTAGATACTTTAAAAGTTTTTAATAATGCATTTTTAGTCCAAAAGGACAGCCTGGGTTTCAACCAAGTAAAAGGGGAACGGCTTATAGGTCTTTTCACAAATAATGAGCTAGACACTGTAAATATTGATCGAAATGCTCAGGTAATTTATTATTCTCGGAACGACAAAGGTGAATTGGTTGGTATAAACAATACTGTTTCCAGCGCTATACAAATGTATCTGGAAAAACAACAAATTTCAGGAATTCGATTTATTAAAAAAGCTACAGGAAAAGTATACCCGCCTTCTATGCTACCAGAAAACGCACGGATTCTCCCTGGTTTTCAATGGCGTGGTGAGGAAAGACTTTATACCGTAGAAGATTTATTTAAGGGGAAAATAGCCCCCGTACTCCCAAAAATAACAGGAATACCTTTACCAAAAGATGAAGGTGCGTTTTTTGAAGAGGTCCCCGACGAGGAAATTGATATCCCAGAAGAATCAAAGCTTAGTCCGAAAGATTTGCAGGACAGACCAGATGATCCCAAGCCTGAAACACAAGAAAGTGAAGCAAAACGGGACTCTATTCAGTAAGTAAATGACACTACTCCAAAAAAAAGATAACTAACTCTAACTGACATAATAAAAAACGTCTTTTAGAATCAACTTACCGCGCAAAAATATTCACTTAATTAAATGAAAAAAGATTTCTTAAAATACCAAGCTCAGACAAGCCCGCACCCTCTGGCATTAGAAATTTCGCATGCAAAAGGAAGTTATATTTACGACACTACTGGTAAAAAGCATTTGGATTTTGTAGCAGGAGTTTCTGCTTGCACTTTGGGGCATTGTCATCCACGCGTGGTTTCGGCAATTAAAAAGCAAGTGGGGAAATATTTGCATGTTATGGTATATGGGGAATATATTCAAGAGCCTGCTGTGGAACTTACAAAACTGCTTTCTAAAAACCTTCCGCAAAATTTAAATACCACTTATTTGGTAAATAGTGGTACTGAAGCAATTGAAGGCGCCTTAAAACTAGCGCGTCGTGCAACAGGCAGAAGTCAAATTTTATATGCAACCAACGCGTATCACGGAAACACAATGGGCGCAATGAGTGTGATGGGGTTTGAGGAACGTAAGAATGCTTTTAAACCATTACTTCCGGATTGTTTTCCTATTAACTTCAATAATGAGGAAGATTTGCAAAAAATAAATTCAGAAACTGCAGCTCTAATTTTAGAAACCATACAAGGTGGCGCTGGCTTTATTCAGCCTAAAAACGAGTATTTAAAAAAAGTGCGTCAACGTTGTGATGAAACGGGCACACTGCTAATACTTGATGAAATTCAACCTGGATTTGGACGTACAGGAAAACTCTTCGCTTTTGAATATTTTGATATTGTTCCAGATATTTTGGTGTTAGGAAAAGGAATGGGAGGTGGCTTGCCTATTGGTGCTTTTACAACATCACACGCTCTAATGGCACTACTTCAAGACAATCCAAAACTTGGACATATAACCACTTTTGGCGGAAATCCTGTAATTGCGGCTGCCGCTTTGGCAACACTACAGGAGCTGACAGAAACTGACTTAATTCAGCAAACACTTGAAAAAGAAAAGCTTTTTAGAAAATTGTTAAAACATCCGTTAATAAAAGAAGTTCGTGGTAAAGGCCTGATGCTAGCAGCAATGTTGGAATCTCCAGAAATTGCTTCTCAAGTAATTCTAGCCTGTAAAGATCAGGGATTAATTCTATTTTGGCTACTCTTTGAAGGTCGTGCGCTCCGTATAACACCGCCACTAACAATAAGCAATAACGAAATTGAAGCTGGTTGCAAAATACTGACAAGGGTTTTAAATAGCATCCAATCGCAATAAAAATTACATAAATAATTAATTTTCAATTGATTAACAAATGGCGGTTTGTTGATAAGTTCGTTAACAATAAAGACGGCATAACTATTGAACTTGATTATACATTAGTATCTTTAAAATAGAAGAAACCGTTAAACCGTGTGTATGCAATTAAGTTCAAACGAACATAACAACTTCTCACTTGCCAGATTCGAATCTATGCTGAAAACCAACAGCGTTCTTTTTTTCGATTCAGAGGAATTTGAAGAAATAGTGCACCACTATCTTGAAAACGGAAAAATTGCCTTGGCTAAAAAAGCCACTAAGCTTGGCCTAGAGCAGCATCCTTCCTCAACAAACCTAAAGCTTTTTCAAATAGAGATGTACATTTTTGAGAATCAATTGGACATCGCCGATGAACTTTTAGATGAATTGTACCAATTAGAACAAAGCAACGAGGAAATTTACATTCAAAAAGCAAACATTTTTTCACGACGCGATAAACATAAAGAAGCGATTGTGCTTCTTGAACAAGCATTAGAAATAACTGATGATGTAGCAGATGTATTGTCATTATTAGGCATGGAGTATCTTTTTATGGAAGATTACCAAAATGCCAAACATTATTTTATGAAATGTTTAGAAGAAGATGAAGAGGATTATTCAGCGCTTTACAACATTATATATTGCTTTGAATATCTTGATGAATATGAAGCTGCTATAGACTATTTAAATGATTTTTTAAACAAAAACCCTTATTGCGAAGTTGCTTGGCATCAAGTAGGAAAACAATATTACGAGCTTAAAGATTACAAAAAAGCGCTTGCAGCTTTTGATTTTGCTATAATTAGTGATGACCGTTTTATAGGTGCATACCTTGAAAAAGGAAAAGTCTTAGAAAAACTAAAACAATATGAAGAAGCTATTGAAAGCTACTCCATCACTTTAGGCTTAGACGACCCAACTTCATATGCGTTATTACGAATCGGAAAATGCTATGAAAAACTTGGAAATGCAGAAATGGCACTTCAATTCTATACAAAATGCGTAGAAGAAGATTCCTTATTAGATAAAGGTTGGATTGCAATTACAGACTTTTACACTAAAAACAAACAATTTCAAAAAGCGCTTTATTTCATTGAAAAAGCCATCAATATTGACAGTGAAAACATACTTTACTGGAAACGATATGCTAAAATAAACAACCGTTTAAATCTTTTTGAAGAAGCTGAAGTAGGCTATAGAAAAGCCTTAGAGCTTGGTAATTATGAACTTGAATCATGGTTAACACGAGGCGACATTCTTACCAATTTAGGCGAATATGAAGCAGCAGTAAATAATTTTAACCAGGCCTTGGAGTTCTACCCTCAGCATGCCGAAATAGAATACCGTCTTTCTGGGCTATATTTTACGCTAAGCGAAAGTGATAAAGGAGCATTTCATTTAAAAAATGCACTTAAAACAGAAGCTGATTTTGTGATGATTATTGAAGAATTATTCCCCCTGGTTTATGAAATGAAAACGGTTAAAGAAATAATCAAACAACACAAAAATCCTTCTCTTTAATTTGTGTATTTTTGAAGCATAGCAAAAGAAAATTATGCCTCAAAGAAATTTCCTTCAATACTTAATAATTACTGCAAAAGGCCTTGCAATGGGTGCTGCAGACGTAGTTCCAGGTGTATCTGGCGGTACAATCGCTTTCATTTCTGGCATCTATGAAGAGCTTATTCAAACCATACATAATATAGATTTAGGCTTTTTTAAAATCTGGAAAAAAGAAGGTTTTTTAAAGGCTTGGAAACAGTATAACCTGTCATTTTTAGCAGCTCTTTTTTTAGGTGTTTTTATCAGTATTATTTCACTTGCAAAATTAATTACCTGGCTTTTAGACACCTATCCAATACTGATATGGGCGTTTTTCTTCGGGTTGGTAATTGCCAGTATTATATATGTAGGAAAGCAAGTAACTATCTGGAAAATGCCTGTTATAGTAGCGCTAGTAATTGCCTCAATACTTTCATACTTAATTACAATTGCAGACCCCGTTGGTTCTCCAGAAAGCACATGGTTTTTATTTTTTGCAGGGTTTATTGCTATCATAGCAATGATACTTCCTGGTATTTCTGGTTCTTTTATTCTTTTACTTTTAGGTGCCTACACTACTGTTATTGGGATTATCACAGAATTTGGAGAAGGGATAACTACCCTCAACAGCACCCTATTTTTTGGCGCGCTCAGTAAACTTTCAATATTTGGAGTCGGTGCTATTTTAGGTCTAAAAATGTTTTCTAGAGTATTAAATTGGATGTTTAAACACCATAAAAATTTAATATTGGCAGTCTTAACAGGGTTTATGATAGGTGCGCTCAATAAAATATGGCCGTGGAAAGAAGTATTGCAATACAGAATGAGTCATGCAGGGGAAAAAGTTCCTTTTATTGAAAAAAGCATTCTTCCACAACATTATCAAGGAGAGTCACAAGTAGTATATGCTATTGTTTTTGCGATAATTGGATTTTTAACAATTTTCTTATTAGAAAGGATTGCCGGAAAAAAAGTCACAATCGAAAATGAATAGCAAACAAATAAAACCCTAAGCTCAGAAACAAACAAATGCACCAACACCGATCTTTTTCTGACAAAGTTTGGCTAGTCCTAAAAGGACTCGGAATGGGTGCGGCAAATAAGGTTCCGGGGGTTTCGGGTGGCGTTGTAGCTTTCGTAGCTGGTTTTTATGAAGAGTTTATTTACTCACTTCAAAAAGTGAATAAAAAAGCATTCAAACTATTTTTTTACGGACGTTTTAAAAGCTTTTATAAATATACCAACGGACAGTTTTTAAGCCTCCTAATTTTGGGAATGATAATAAGCTATTTTAGTGTCTCCAAGCTTCTCGATTACTTAATTGTTCATTATGAATTATATGTTTGGAGTGCTTTCTTCGGAATGATTATAGGGTCTATATACTTCATTGCAAAAGATTTTGGCGACTGGAATCGGAAGTATGCAATTTATCTACTTTGTGGTGTTATTGCTGGAGTAGCCATAAGTTTTCTTGAGCCTGCAAAGGAAAATAGCAATCTCTTTTTCGTTTTTTTCTGCGGGATTATTAGCGTTTCTGGAATGACATTACCTGGGCTTTCAGGTTCTTTTATCTTGATGCTCTTTGGGAATTATGTCTTACTTTTAGTCGATTCTGTAAATGCCCTTTTTGATACGTTTGCCAATATTATTCAATTGGATTTCACTTGGGTTTATAATACTCAAAGAATTGAACTCCTAAAAGTTTTGGCTGTATTTTCACTAGGATCATTAGTAGGTTTGGTTTCCCTTTCACATCTTTTAGCATATGTTTTAAAGCGCTTTAAAAAAGCTACTTATGCAGTTATTATAGGGTTTATAGCCGGATCGCTTGGTGTTGTATGGCCTTGGAAAGAAAAAAAATATGCACTTAATGCTTTAGGTGAAATTCAATTTGACGCCAATGGAAGAGAAATCATTATTGGTTATAATCGTTTCTTTCCTTCAGAAATTGGCACGGAAACAATCCTTGCTATATTTTTTATAATCATTGGAGTTTTAATTGTACTAAGCTTAGACTGGTATGATACTCATAAAAACACACAACATGTCTAAATTTGGATTGCTAGGAAAAAACATTGATTATTCTTTTTCAAAAACCTACTTTTCTGAAAAATTTGAAAACGAAAACCTTCCTCATTCCTACAACAATTTTGATATTTCTTCAATAGATTTATTTCCGAAGCTGATTTTAGAAACTTCAAATTTAAAAGGATTAAATGTTACAATTCCCTATAAAGAGCTAATACTTCCATTTCTGGATGATATTGCTCTTGAAGCCAAAAAAATAGGCGCAGTAAACACCATTAAAATTTCAAAAAAAAATAAGCTTAAAGGATATAACACCGACTGCTTTGGGTTTCAAAAATCTCTTGAAACATTTTTGCCTCTTGAAAAAAAAACAGCACTAATTTTAGGAACTGGAGGGGCTTCAAAAGCTGTGGCTTATGTGCTAAAAAAATTAGGGTTTGAATTTAAATTTGTGAGCAGGACTATAAGTGCAATAAATCTAAATTACGCTGCTTTAAACAAAGAGCTAATTGAAAACCACCTATTAATTATAAACTGTACCCCCTTGGGAACATTCCCGAATGTTTTAGATTGTCCGCCAATTCCGTATCAATTTTTAACAAATAAACACTTGCTTTTCGATTTGATATACAATCCTACTGAAACCGAATTTTTAAAACGCGGAAGGCTTCAAAATACTAAAACCAGTAATGGTTTGATAATGTTAGAACTCCAAGCTGAAAAGGCTTGGGAGATTTGGAATTTATAAATTTCAGCTAAAAAGATTCAAAAAAACGCTGTGTGCTTTGCCAAGTGCGCAGTTGTTAGTATCTTGAGCATCCAATAAAAACGAACCTAAACATTGAAACAAATGTCTGACGAAAAATTATCTCAGGAAGAAAACGAAAAAGAATTACCAACTACAAATTCAGTTGATGAGACACAAACTGTTTCTAAGGAAGTGGCAAACACTACAACTAAATTAGCTGAAACAGCTTTAGAAGAAAAAACAGAAGACACTTCAAAAACCACTGAAAATGTTTCTAAGAAAGAAGTAGAAGGTACTTTAGAAACTATCGAAATTGACGAAGATGAAGAAGAAATAAAATCTTCCGAAGATGATGAAGAGGAGGAAGAACACAATGAAGAAGTACAAAAAGATTATAGCTCACTTTCAAAAAAAGAATTAGTTTCTGAACTTGAAAATTTGCTTAATAGCAAAAAAATTCAAGACTTAAAAAACGAGGTTGAGGAAATTCGATCAGAATTCAACAATCAATTTAATGACGAATTAGAGCAGAAAAAAGAAGAGTTTCTTGCTGAGGGCGGAAATATTATTGACTTCCAATACACTACTCCACTAAAAAAAGAGTTCAATTCACTTTACTTTGATTATAAAGAAAAGCGAAATACTCATTACAAAACCTTAAAAAATAATCTTCAAGCCAATCTAGACAAACGTTGGGAGCTTATTGAAGAACTCAAAGGACTTTTAAGTGCCGAGGAAAACATAAACACAACATACAAGCATTTTAAGGATATTCAGGAAAAATGGCATGTTGCTGGTGCAATTCCACGCGATAAATACAACACTGTTTGGAATACTTACCATCATCACGTTGAAAATTTTTATGATTTTCTTCACCTAAATAGAGAGTTTAGAGACCTTGACTTTAAGCACAATCTAGACAGTAAGTTAAAATTGATAACCCGTGCTGAAGAATTAGGCCAGGAAGAAGATATAAATAAAGCATTCCGTGAGCTTCAAATGCTTCATAAAATGTGGAAAGAAGATATCGGTCCTGTAGCCAAAGAATATCGTGATGAAGTTTGGGACAAATTTAGCGAAGCCACAAAAATTATCCATGATAAGCGCCAGGAGCAATTGGCAGCTATGGAAAAGGATTTTGCAGCAAATTATGAGAAGAAAAAGCAGCTTGTAGAAGAAATAAAAAAAGCTACAGAAGAAGCTAAACCGAGTCACCAAGGTTGGCAAAATGCGATTAAAAAAGTACAAGAACTTCGCGATGCATTTTTTAATACTGGCCGTGTACCAAGAGCAAATAATAAAGAAATCTGGAAAATATTTAAGGATGCTACAGGCAACTTTAATCACCAAAAAAACAGTTTCTACAAGAACCAAAAGAAAGAACAATACACCAACCTTGAAAAGAAACTTGAGCTTATAAAAATTGCTGAAGATAATAAGGATAGTGAGGATTTTGAGGTGACGACAGCATTGATGAAAAAAATCCAAAACGACTGGAAGAATATTGGTCATGTACCCCGAAAGGACAGTGATAAAATTTGGAAACAATTTAAAAAGGCATGTAACGATTATTTTGATCGCCTTCACGCCCAAAAGAATGAAGCTAATAAAGAAGAGGTTGTTCATTTTGAAGCCAAGCAACAAATGCTTGAGAAACTAGCTAGTTTTGAATTAAGTGGAGATCATAAAGCTGATATAAAAACCATAAAAGAACATATTACAGCTTGGAAAGAAATTGGTCGTGTACCTTATAACAAACGTACTATTGAACAAAAATTTAATAAAACACTCGACGGTCTATTTTCTAAACTAGATTTAGGTAAAAAAGAAACGGAACTTATTAAATTTGACAACAAGCTAAATACACTCGTAAACCGTGAAGATGAAAGAAAACTTCAGAACGAACATTTCTTTATTTCTAAAAAGATTGACGAAACGAAAGATGAAATTCGTCAGTTGGAAAATAACTTAGGGTTTTTCCATCACGTTGATGAAAATAATCCCTTAGTAAAAGAAGTACATAAAAACATTGCCAGACATAAAGAGCAACTTGATGTCTGGAAAGCTAAGCTTTCAAAAATTAAGGAAGTAAGAGAAGATTAAAATAAAAAAGTGCCGGATTTAAATCCGGCACTTTTTTTATGCTATATACTGTATGGCTCTCACTGCTTTTTTGCTTCTTCCCAAAAAATGTCCATTTCTGCAAGCGTCATATCTTTTAGGGATTTATTCATTCCTTTTGCTTTACCTTCTAAATACTGAAAACGTTTAATAAACTTTTTATTGGTACGCTCTAATGCGTTTTCAGGATTTACTTTTAAGAACCTTGCATAGTTAATCATTGAAAAAAGAACATCGCCAAATTCAGCTTCTATTTTTTCTTGATTGTTTTCATTGATTTCGTGTTGCAACTCACCCAATTCTTCTTGCAATTTTTCAAAAACTTGCTGCGGTTCTTCCCAATCAAAGCCCACACCCGCTACTTTATCTTGAATTCTACTTGCTTTTACCAGTGCTGGCAATGATTTTGGAACCCCCTCCAAAACACTGCTTTTACCCTCTTTGAGTTTTAAACTTTCCCAATTTTGTTTTACCTCTTCTTCATCAGCAACTTTAACATCGCCATAAATATGTGGGTGTCGTGAAATTAATTTTTCACAAATGCTATTACAAACATCTGCAATGTCAAAATCATTCGTTTCGCTTCCTATTTTAGCATAAAAAACAAGGTGCAATAACACATCTCCCAATTCTTTTTTTACTTCATCCAAATCATTATCCAGAATTGCATCGCCTAACTCATAGGTTTCCTCTATGGTTAAGTGACGTAGGCTTTCCATGGTTTGCTTTTTATCCCAAGGGCATTGCTCTCGCAACTCATCCATAATAGTTAACAGCCTATCAAAAGCATTTAATTGGTTTTCTCTAGAGTTCATAGTATAAATATTCTATAATTTTAAATGTAATTAAAGAAAAAAATCCCGAAAGTGCTTACTGACGGGATTTAAATTAGTGAAAATTACTTTTCAATTTTAGGTTTTACGTGAAGCTGCACTTTTAGTGGCTCCTCCTTTTTTTGCTGAAGATGCCTTTGGGGAAGCTGATTTTGGATTTGTTGCTTTTGGAGCAGTACCCTTTTTAGTTGTAGCTGCTTTTACTTCTTTTTCTACTTCAGCCGTTTCTTCTTTTGCTTCAGAAAAATCTGTAATTCCATTTTTTATAAGCATATTATACCACTGTACAACTTTCTTGATATCACTTGCGTACACACGATCTTCATCATAATCTGGCATAACACTAAAGAAATATTCTTCCAATTCTTCTTTTGAAGCCTTATGATTTATCGCTTCTTTTCCTTCTTCTTTTTCAGAAATCTTATTAAAAACTTCACGAAGTGGAACTTCTTCTGAAAGTGTATATATCGCAATTTCAGAAAGCAAACTCACATTGTGGCGACCACTTACATTTATGGTTTTTCCATCCAAAAGCGATTCTGCAAGAAATCCTGCACGGGTTTGGGTTTTCAATTTATATAGACCGGGTTTACCGGCTATGGAAAGCACTTTTTCTAAACTCATAAAATCCTTTTAAAATGTTATAATGGATGCAAATATCTTTGGTTTGGTTTATATTTCCAAAAGAGTTAACGTTTCTTTTTTGCATTTGGGAATTTCATCCGATAATCAACGCCTACTTTTCCTTTAGAAATATTTGCCAATTTACTTTTTATCAATCTTTTCTTTAAGGGGGAAAGCTTGTCAGTGAACAAAATACCTTCAATATGGTCGTATTCATGCTGAATAATTCGCGCTACAATCCCACTGAAATTTTCTGTGTGTTTTTTAAAATTCTCATCTTCATATTCCACAACGATGTTTGGTTGTCTAAAAACATCCTCTCGTACCTCAGGAATACTCAAACAACCTTCGTTAAATGCCCATTCAGTACCAGATTCTTCAATTATTTTTGGATTTATAAAAACTTTTTTGAAGGTAGAAACAAATTTTTGTTCTTCTTCAGAAAGCTCATCATCATCCTCAAACGGAGTTGCATCTACAATAAAAAGACGAACAGCTACCCCAATTTGTGGCGCAGCCAAGCCTATTCCGCGTGCTTCATACATGGTTTCAAACATGTTTTCTATAAGCACGTCAAGTTTTGGGTACTCCTTTGTAATTTCTTCAGTTTGTTTTCTTAAAACTGGATCGCCGTAGGCTACAATCGGTACTATCATTTTTATATTCTATTATTATTTATGGAAGTACTTGCTTACTAAAAAATGGTGTCGCAAACTTCTTTAAAATCTATTTGTTATAAAGATACTCTTGTAAAATAATGGTTGCACTAATTTCATCAACCAATGCTTTATTCTGGCGTTGTTTTTTTTTCAAGCCGCTATCAATCATTGTTTGAAAAGCCATTTTACTGGTATAACGTTCATCTACACGTTTTACCTCTAAATTGGAAAAAACATTTGAAAATTTCTTTAAAAACTTCTGAATTTCGGCTTCAATATTAGAATGTGTTCCATCCTTCTGTTTAGGTTCTCCCACCAAAACGAGCTCCACTTTTTCTACAGCTATATATTCCTTTAAAAAATTCATCAAATCGGCAGTAGGTACTGTTTTTAAACCTGAAGCAATTAACTGCAACTCGTCTGTAATGGCGATTCCTGTGCGTTTACTTCCATAATCTAATGCTAAAATCCTTCCCATATAGACTGCAAAAATAAGGGTTTCGGAAATAGTATGCTAAAAATGAACCATTAATTGAGATTGAGGTTTTATATTTGTATAAAAATAGCTAATAACCAAAATAGGGATGTTTGGTGAAAAATGAAATTCCCATCCAAATAATAAAATTTATAGGATTAAAAAATATGACTGAACTACAGCAAACCATAGAGAAAGCTTGGGATGACCGCTCGCTACTTTCAGAAACAGAAACAATAAACGCAATCCGCGAAGTAGTAGCCCTTTGTGATGCAGGAACCTTGCGTTGCGCTGAACCAACAGCAAACGGATGGCAAGTAAATGAATGGGTAAAAAAGGCTATTGTTCTTTATTTTCCAATCCAAAAAATGGAAACAATGGAAGCTGGAATTTTTGAATATCACGATAAAATTCCATTAAAAAGAGGCTACGAAGCTAAAGGCATTCGTGTAGTGCCCCACGCAGTTGCACGTCATGGTGCCTATATTTCTAAAGGGGTTATTTTAATGCCAAGCTATGTAAATATTGGTGCGTATGTAGATGAAGGAACAATGGTTGATACCTGGGCTACAGTGGGCAGCTGTGCACAAATTGGCAAAAATGTACACCTAAGTGGCGGCGTAGGAATTGGCGGTGTTCTAGAACCTTTGCAAGCTGCACCAGTGATTATTGAAGATAATGCTTTTATAGGTTCGCGCTGTATTGTTGTGGAAGGTGTACGCGTTGGTAAAGAAGCTGTTTTAGGTGCCAATGTAGTACTTACTGCTTCTACAAAAATTATTGATGTAACTGGTGAAAATTCAGTCGAAATAAAAGGCTATGTTCCAGAGCGTTCTGTAGTAATTCCTGGAAGTTACACCAAAAAATTTCCTGCTGGTGAGTTTCAAGTACCTTGTGCATTAATTATTGGGCAACGAAAGAAAAGTACAAATTTAAAGACTTCTTTAAATGATGCGCTTCGAGAATATGGAGTAGCTGTATAAAAGCTAAGCAGTATTTAAATGCAGCTTGCAAGCTACATTTAAATACTGCTTATTTTCTTCTTCTTCTTAGTTTTTTGCTATTAATTTTTTTCTGAAACTGTCTACTGTAATGTAACATCATCGCATAGGTGCTGTCAACAGGTTTAGTATATAAGGTGGCATATTCTTCTGCCATTACTTTTATCATGGTTTTTGAAAGCCATAGTCTTCTAAAATTATGCATACGTGCGTTAAAATCCATAGGCTCAAACCGCATGCGGTTTAAATCGATTAGATAGTATTCATAATTATTACCTCCATTATCTACTATCAAGGTGTTTCCTGGCGAATGGTCTAAAAAGTTTATACCATTTTCATGAAGCTTAAATGTGAATTTAGTAAACTGCCTTAAAATTTCATTCCGATTTTTGAATTTTGGATTGTGTATTAATTCTCGGAAATCAAAATCGTAATTTATATGCTTACTAATGTAAAAACTCTCCTTTAATCCACCCGAAAAAACTTCTAAATAGCCAACCGGAAAAGGCGTATTAATACCAAAACCTATCAACTTTGAAGCATATTCGTAGGATCTTTTCGCCTTGCTTTTCCGAAGAAATTGATATACTATTGATTGAAAAACATTAGGAGTTTTAAACTTTTTAATATTAAAAATAGTCCCCTCAAGCTGAACCCTTTTTATAACATTGCGATCGCCCTTAGTAACATATTCTCCTTTTTTTGAAAAATTAATAAGCACATCCATTAGCTTTGCAGCTAAAGGGGAATAATCAGGGTGAATTACAAAATTCTCACGCATTTATAAAAAAGATAAATTCAAAAAAGGTATTTTGCGAAGGTAAACTATATGAAGAAAATACTCGTAATACAGAACAAAAGAATTGGCGATGTGCTAATCAGCTCCGTTATTGCTAATAATATTAAAACTATTTTCCCAGATAGTAAAGTTACTTATTTTGTATATGATTATACTACTGGAGTTTTGGAAAACAACCCAAATATTGACCAAGTTATTTCCGTTAAAGAAAAAGAACTCAAGAGTTTTCCAAAGTTATTACAGACTATATCAAAAATAAGAAAGGAGAATTACGATATTATTTTCGACCCATATTCCAAACTTCAAAGTCGATTAATTTGTTTGTTTTCTGGTACTAAATTCAGAATCGGCCTTAAACGTGCGCACAAGGAATTAAAACTACCATTCTATACACACCCCATTAGTTTTTTAGAGCACCGTTCTAAAAATTGTGGAAAAGCAATTGAAGATAGAATAAATATGATTACTTCTGTTTTTGAATTAAAGCAGGCTGAATATACCCCAAAAATTTTTTTGACTGAAGAAGAAAAAAAATATGCGCGTATAGCTTCGCTTCAAAAACCTGTAATTATGCTAGGTATTTTGGGTAGCACCCCGCAAAAATCCATGCCATATGATTATATGGTTAAAATAGTTGACTATATAACAACCAATTATAAAGGCACTATACTTTTTAATTATGCACCTAACCAAAAAGAAGAAGCGTTAAAAGTGTATGAAATGTGCCAAAATAAAAACCAGATAAACTTGGATATTTATGAAGATTCCATTCGCGGTTTTATAAAATTAATGAATCAATGTACCCTTCTAGTTTCAAATGAAGGTGGAAGTGTACACATTACTAAAGCGTTAGAAAAACCAACGTTCACCATCTATTCTCCCTATGTAAACAAAGAACATTGGTGCAGTTTTGAGGATGGCGACAAACACGATTCTATTCATTTACTGGAAGAAAACCCCAATCTTTTTAGCAGTTTTACGCTTGAAGAACGCCGAAAAATTGAAGAAGACCCACATTCGCTATACAAAGAATTAACCCCTGCTATGATCCTTTTGAAGTTAAAACCCTTTTTGGAGCATCATCTTTCAGAATATGCTGTCTAATTACTTAAGCTTTCTTTCTTCTGAAAATTTTCAGATTTTGGAGATTTAACAATCCCGAATTCTGTCCAAACCCGTTTTTCCTGTTTAGTAATTTTTCGGATTGCTTTGTTTTTAACAAACATTTCTTTAGTTACATAACCACGTTCATGATCCAGGTGCAAGGTAACGGTACTATACCTAATCTGTAAAGGTTTTATGCCATAATTCATCAAACGCTCGCCCATTTCACGGTCTTCGCCTCCGTATTGCATTCGTTCGTCAAAACCATTAACAGCTAGTACATCTTTACGCCAGCCAGATGCATTATTTCCATCCCATGTAGCACTTGTAGGTGTAAAAGTGTTTAAAAAATCTTCCTTAAATCCGTACGATGTAAGCTTATTAATTTTAAAAGTCTTTTTCAAACCATGTTTCAAAAGCCACTTTGCATTAAAACAGCGCTGAGTTTCAATATCATTTTTTGTAATCTGATTCGAAATTTTCATAGAAAGCTTAAAATATCCAGCAGAAAGGAAACACCCTGGTCGACTTAAGCCTAAATGTGTAGAAACTAAATCATTCCGAGGAATACAATCACCATCTGTGAAAATTAAATATTCTCCCTTTGAAATACTTATCGCTTTATTTAAAATTTTCGTCTTCTGAAAACCGTCATCTTCTTGCCAAACATGCGTAATATTTAACGAAGAGTTTTGTTTGAAAGAATCTATCATTGCTTTAGTTTCTTGTCTTGAACCATCATCAGCAATAATAATTTCAAAATTCTTTTCATGCTGTTGCTCAAAACCCCAAAGTGCTTTTTCAAGCCATTCTGGTTGGTTATAAGTACTTACAATAACAGAAATATAAGGTGTGGAATCTGCATTTTTCACAATTCCATACGGTGTCCACTTCTTTTTTTGTTCCCGTGTCAACTTACGAATAGCAAGATTTTTTTCTATGGATTGCTTATTTTTATACCCCCGTGGATGGTCTAAATGCAACACAACCGCGTTATAACGAATCTGTTTACTTTTTATTCCTAAATTTATTAAACGTTCTCCAAGCTCACGGTCTTGTCCGCCATACTGCATGCGCTCATCAAAACCATTTATTGCCACAATATCCTTTTTCCATCCTGAGGCATTGTGGCCATTCCAACTTGCGTTGGTGGGTGTAAAAGCATTTAAAAGGGATGCTTTTATAGGACCTGAATAAAGTTTGTTATTTTTAAATGAAGAATGAAGGCCATGCTTTTTAAGCCAAGCAACATCAAAACATTTTTCTGAATAAACATCTTCCTTGCTAATTTCTTTAGAAATACCCATCGGCAACATAAAATAGCCCCCAGATAGAAAATAACCTTCTTCACGGTATTTAACGTGTTGCTCAACAAAATCTTTCCGAGGAATACAGTCGCCGTCGCTCATGATTATATACTCGGCACTGCATTGCTGAATTGCTTTATTTAAGATTTGAGATTTCTGAAAACCTTTATCCTCATGCCAAACATGAACAATGGGATAAAAAACTTCGGCTTCAATCCTTTTTAGCAATTGCAGTGTTTCATCGTTTGAACCATCATCCGCAACTACAACTTCAAATTGCCTATAAGTCTGATTATTATAGCCGTACAAAACCTTCTCTAACCAATCGCTGGAGTTGTAGGTACTTATTATTATGGAGGTATCAAGTTGCTTCATTACTACAAAGATAAAGTTATTTATCAAGTTGGCTCACGAAACAAAAAGTTGTAATTTCGAAAAAACTAAAGAATCATTAATTCACAAATAGTTAAAACAATAATTTGTGAATTTTTAGCAAAAATAAAATGCTGAAACTTACAGTAATCATACCTACATTCAACGAAGAAGCCTACCTAGAAGATGCTTTGTTTTCTGTTTCTTTTGCAGATGAAATTATTGTAATTGATTCTTTCAGCAGTGATAAAACTCCTGAAATAGCCAAAAAATACACTACAAAATTTCTTCAACGGAAATTTGATAATTTTTCAAACCAAAAAAACGCTGCCTTAAAAGAAGCTACTGGAGATTGGGTATTATTTGTAGATGCTGATGAACGGGTTACGCATTCGCTTGAAGCCGAAATAAAAGAAGTTCTTAAAAACCCCAAACACGGAGGCTACAAAATAAATTTCCCGCATTTTTATATGAATCGTTTTTTATACCATCACAGTGATGATGTGTTGCGATTAGTAAAAAGAAATGACGCTAAATTTTCGGGTTCCGTTCATGAAAAACTGAATTGTGAAGGCAGCATTGGAAAATTAAAAAATAAAATGCTTCATTTTACCTACAAAGGCTTAAACAGTTATATTTCAAAAAAAGAATCGTATGCTTGGTTTCAAGCGCAACAGCAATTTGACAAAGGCAAAAAAGCAACTTGGTTTCATCTGTTTTTTAAACCACCCTATCGTTTTTTTCGTTCCTTTATTTTAAAAGGTGGTTTTCGTGATGGTGTGCCTGGAATGACCGTTGCCGCTGTAAATGCCTACGGTGTTTTTGAACGGTATGTTAAGTTGATGCTTTTGCAAAAAGGGATTCGGTAAGATTGAATAGTGAAAATAATTATTTAGTATCAAAAAAGCTTTCCAAATCGGATTTTCTGCCGAAACTTTAACATTGAATATTCTCCTTTTATGTCAATTCGTTCAATTTCGAAGGGTTTTTTAAATGGAAAATGATTTATTCTATTTCCAATTCGCAACCCAAGTTGAATTCCATGCTGTTTTAATACTTTTTTGAAAGCTTCATTTTGCTTTATTTTCTTTGGAAATTTACCGTATGGATAAGCTACTATGGAAGAAAATTTTAGTTTGTTTTCAGCAACAAAATCAATACACTTCTGCGTATCTAATTCAATTTCAGCATTGGAAAGTTCCGTAATTTTTTTATGATAAAACGTATGGAAACCTAACTCAACAAACTTTGAGTCAAGAGATTTTAATTGTGTCGCGGTCATTATTTCTATGGAAGAAGTGTTCCAACTATCGGTTTTTCCTAAAAAATTAAGTGGGACAAAAAAAGTAGCTTTCAATTTATATTTTTTCAACAACGGTAGTGCGTGTTCCATCTGGCTTACATAGCCATCATCAAAAGTGATTACTATATTTTTACCTTTTGGCAGTTTTTTTAGTTGGAAAAGTTCCTTTAAATGAAAAGTTTTATACCCATTCTCAGCCAAGTGCTTGAATTGCTTTTCAAGTTTTTCTGCTGAAATAGTCAAGCCCTTCCCTTCTTCCACAGTAATGTGGTGGTACATTAAAATTGGCAGCTTCTCCATAATTGTTTTAAATTTTATACTTGTAAAATTATTACTTTTACACAAACTACAACTCGTTTTTGGAAAACGCTACAAAAATCACCGCCCTTGCTATTACGCTCAACGAAGCGCATACTATTGAAGCTTATATAAAAAGCCTTTGGTTTGTTGATGAAATCGTTATTGTAGACTCTTTTAGCACGGATGAAACCGTTTCCTTGGCCGAAAAACACGAAAAGGTAACTGTTTATCAGCGGAAATTTGACAACTTCTCTAAACAGAAAAATTTTGCGATTTCAAAAGCAAATAACGCTTGGGTAACTTTTTTTGACTTAGATGAAGAAATAACGCCTGCCCTTGCAAAAGAAATAATTGAACTTTCCAAAAACCCAACTGCCATTGCTTATTTAGTAAAACGCGACTTCTATTTTATGGAAAAACGCATAAAATATAGTGGTTTGCAGAATGATTATATTGTGCGTTTTTTCAATAAAAAATACTGTAAGTACAACGCAAATTTAGTTCACGAGACTTTGGAGGTTAATGGGGAAAGTGAGAATTTAAAAAACAGTCTTCCGCACCACACCTATAAATCATTCGATACTTATACTTCAAAAATGCATCAGTATAGTGCGCTACAAGCGGAAATGCTTTATAAAAAAGGAAAAAAACCTAATTATTATCATTTTCTATTCCGTCCTTTTTATCGTTTTTGGAATCAATTTATTTTTAGACTGGGAATTCTGGACGGCAAAGAAGGGTTTATTTTAGCCTATGTAAGTGCTTTTTCGGTTTTTAAACGGTATGTAAATCTTTGGCTTTTATATCGTAAAATCGATTAAAATTTTAAGTTACAAATATTTATCAATTCCATTTTCACACCATTTGCTTTTTTCTGCAACTGCTTTACTTTGTAGATTATCATTGATTTCAAAGCGGCTTTGGTCTTTTACTCGATGCCAAATATGGTACACAATACCGCGGTAACGCAGCCTTCTTCCTAATACGCCATTATTCATCATCCTAATAATTAGCTCTGAATCTTCCCTGCCCCAACCTTCAAATGCTTCGTTATAACCGTTTACGGCCACAACATCTTTCTTCCAGAAGGAAACATTGCAACCTCGCATTTTATCTGAAATTTCGTTTTTGGTTTTATAAAGACCACTTAAAATTGGAATTCGCAGATTTCGAGTCCTCTTTTTAATTCCTTCATCAAAAAAACCAAATTTTATTTTCTGTGAATCAAAAAGCTTTGGAAGAAATTTTTCTTGAATGTTTACACGACTTCCAAAGAGATATACATTTTTCTGAGCCAACGCTTTGTGATCGCGCACAAAATCTTTGTGCATTATACAGTCACCATCAGCTTGAATAATATAATCACCCTTTGCTTCAGCGATTGCTTTATTTAAAATTATTGCTTTTCTAAATCCTTTGTCTTCATGCCAAAAGTGATGAATTGGGGCGATTAATTTTTTTTGAAAATCTTCAATTAAACGCTTTGTATCTTCCGAAGAGCCATCATCTGCAATCAGAATCTCATCTGGTTGCTCTGATTGATTGTGCACACTTAAAAGCACTAATTCTAGTGCTTTCGGCCAATTATAGGTAGAAATTAGTAATGAGGTTTTCATTTAAAAAGGTGTTTAAAATATTGACCAAAATTCTTTTTAAAAAGAAAAATAGCAGATGGATGTAGTTTAGGGTTTTTATTTAATTGCTGCTTTATTTCATTTAAATCTTTAGTATCAATATAGTCTAAAGTTTTCCAACCATCAGGCTGTAAATAAAAAAAATCCTGCTTTTTTTTATAATTCTCTTTATTTACTGAGCGCCATTTTTCAACATATTTTTCAATATCAAAGTCTTTTGAATGTCCCCAATTTGTAAGTTTAGTCATCAATTCTTTCTCACTGCGTGAAATACATTCGTGCATCAAAAGATTATCAGTATAAATTATTCGCTTACGATTTTGGCGCGCATAAGTGTATTTTGGATAATTTGTTGCTAATAAAACCTTTGTTGGATTGTCTACATAAAGCAAGCCATCATCTGTATATTTATACATATTTATTAAAAATCCAGCAATTTGAACAGGCGTCTTTTCTGGGTTGTTTAAAAAACTATCGTATGTGCGAAGTGTTTTTACAAATTTTTTAAAATCAATAAAATACTCATCAGCATCTACTTGTATCAGCCAATTACCAACCCCCATTTTTTCAGAAAGCATGGTGCGTTCCCGCGTGTCATTTTCTATAGCTGATAACTCAGGAATGTAAAAATCATCCCTATAAATTTGGATTTTTCCTTCGGTGTCAAATTGTTTTATCCAATCGTAAAAACTTTGATCAACCTCAAATTTTTCTCCAGACCAAGTTCTATATTCCATATCTTCAGCAATAAATATGGCATCAGCCTCCCTATAAACTGGCGGAATAGCCTTTTTGAGGTTTTCATAATCGTAGGAGAGTAAAAAACCGACTTGAATTTTTTTAGACATATCTTTGTGATGGTTACAATATTCACAAAAATAGCCTATTTTTAAAGCCATTGACAACTATACCGCTAAATTTTGGAAAAAAGCAGTTTCACAAAACCACATATTTCAGTCGTAATTTTAAACTATAATACGTTCCAACTTACACTGGATTGTATAGCTTCCATTAAAAAAAATACACCTCCCGCAATTGTTGTAGAATATATAATTGTAGATAATGCTTCGGCTAATAATGAAGGAGCCTTACTTGCTACTGAATTTCAAAATAGCAGCGACATAAAAGTCATAAAAACGCAAATAAACTTAGGTTTCGGAGCTGGAAATATGGTAGGTGCACAACAAGCCACAGGTTCCTTTTTCGCTTTTATAAATAGCGATGTGCTGTTTACACAAGATTGTTTTTCTGAAATGGTCTCCTTTATGAAAACCAACAAGGATGTAGGTGTTTGTGGTATTCAGATTTTAAATAGGGAAGGACAAAAAACCATTTCGCAACGCCCGTTTGAAGGAGTTCGTTATAAATTATTGGGAAAAAAACTACTCTATAAAACTGATGCAACTATTCCTAAAATTAATGCAGAATTAAAAAAGCCAACTCAAGTAGATTTTGTTATTGGCAGTTTTATGTTTTTCAATGCAAGTGCATACCGGGAATGTGGCGGTTTTGACCCTAACATATTTTTATATTATGAAGAGTTCGATATCTGCTATCGCTTAAAGAAACTTGGTTATAAAACAATGTTTCTACCGCATTTGCAATACATACATCTGGAAGGGCAAAGTGGCGCTTTCAATATTTTGAAGAAGAAGGAACACTTACTTTCGTACCTCTATGTAGTGCGAAAAAACTTAGGTATTTTTAAGTTTTGGATTATAAAAAACTATTTATTAATCAGCTATTTTTTTAAAGCAATCTTTAAGCCAAAATACCTCCCAATGTTTACTTTTTTACTTTTCCGAGGGGAGAGTTTGGCGCATTCTATACGGCATCTACAAAAACAGTTGGAGAAGAAGTAAATTAATTTTCAGTTACTTTATAAACCATACCGCACATTCTTTTTATTTTAACAACCATTTTTTGAAACAAAGAAGGTTTGTAGCGCCTTTTCAGCTTTTTAAGTAGTTTGTATTGTTGGTCTCTTTTTCCACTGGTTTCATAGGCCGTAAAACTTTGTGATTCCTTAGAAACAATTCGGTAATAACAGCTGCGTTCTTTCACAAAACTCACAGAATTATTCATATAAATTGGTAATAAAAACAAATAATCTTCAGCCAATTGTAAGCGTTCATCAAATTCTAAACCTAATTGTTTTACCGTATTCTTTGCTACTACAAAACTATGAATGGTTATAAAATTATCTTTATAAAAAGATACCTTATCAATATATCTTCCTACAAAAAGTCCAGGTTTTTGTTTCCCTGTTTCATCCACAACTTGCGAAATACAAAAAGCCATAACAGTGTTATTGTTTTTAATTGCTGAAATCAGATTTTCATAGTGATTGCTAGCCACAAAATCATCATCATCTAGAAAAGCTAAATACTCCCCTTGGGCAGAGCGCATACCGAGGTTAAGGTTTTTTGAACGTTCATCTTCATTCGTTTTATTTTGAATGAAAACAATTTTTTTCTTAGGAAAAAACGCAGTAAGATTATTTTTAACTTGCTCAAAAATAAGGCTATCAGTACCTTGAAAAACTACAATAACTTCTATGGAAGGGTATGAATTTTCAAAAATACTGTTAACAGCTTTTTTTAATAATTCTATATCCCGCCCCATTGTTCGCACAATGACAGAGAGTTTCGGTAACGTATTTAAGGTATCCAACTTTATTAACCAGTTATTATTAAAGATTCAAAGCTACTGAAATAAATATACACCTATTCGCTTGTAAACTTCAAATTCAATAACTTCGCAGTTCAAAATATTACACATGAAAACTGAAATTGAAAACTGTCTTACCATCCTTAAAAGAGGTGGTCTCATCCTCTACCCTACAGATACTCTTTGGGGTATTGGCTGCGACGCTACCAATCCAGAAGCAGTTGATAAGGTTTTTCAACTAAAGAAAAGAAGTGATGAAAAATCGCTAATTTGTCTGGTTCATGATTTTAGAATGCTCAATGAATATGTTGAAAACGTACCAGAAGTGGCTTACGATATTTTGAAATACGCGCAAAAACCTACCACTATTATTTATGACGACCCCATACGTGTGGCTGAAAATATTATTGCTAAAGACAACTCTCTTGCTATTAGAGTAACGAAAGATGAATTTTGCAAAAAACTACTTCAAAAATACAGAAGACCTTTGGTGTCCACATCAGCAAATATTTCTGGTAAAAAAAACCCACAAAGCTTTGCCGAAATAGACCCTATAATTTTGGAGGGCGTAGACTATGTTGTAAATTTGCATCACGAAAAAAAATCAGGAAAGCCATCTGCAATTATCAAGCTGAAAAATGATGGTTCCGTACGTATAATTCGGAAGTAAAAACGAATTCTAAAAGGAGTCCAAAACTTACTTGAACATTTCAAGAAAAAACACACCTTTTCGATACTATAAAAATGCAACATCAAACCTACATATCTGCTTTAAAAAACCCACTTTTTAGAACAATTTCCAAAGCAGCTTCAAACCTAAATACAGAAAGCTACGTGATTGGCGGTTATGTTCGTGATTATTTATTAAAACGTGGTACTGCTAAAGATATTGATATTGTTGCTGTTGGCAGCGGCATCGATTTAGCACAAGAGGTTTCAAAATTACTTCCAGGAAAACCTAAAGTTTCTATATTTAAAACCTATGGAACCGCAATGCTAAAAAGTGGCGGAATAGAGCTTGAGTTTGTAGGAGCGCGCAAAGAATCCTACTCTGAAGAAAGTCGAAATCCCGCTGTGGAAAATGGCACTTTAGAAGACGATCAAAACCGAAGGGATTTTACCATAAACGCTTTAGCGTTGAGCCTAAGCAATGCTACTTTTGGAGCACTTCTAGATCCTTTTAACGGTGTTAAAGACCTTCAAAATAAAATAATCAGAACACCATTAGATCCAGATATTACCTTTAGCGACGATCCTTTACGCATGCTTCGAGCAATCCGCTTTGCAACTCAATTGGATTTCATTATAGAGCAAAAATCGTTGGATGCAATTACACGAAATTCTAAAAGAATTAAGATTATTTCCAAAGAGCGAATAGTTGATGAAATAAACAAAATACTGCTTTCAGAAGTTCCTTCTAAAGGTTTTGCCTTACTGCATAAAACTGGGTTGCTTCCTCACATTCTTCCAGAATTAATCGCCTTACAAGGAATAGATGAAAAAGAAGGCCAAACCCACAAAGACAATTTTTGGCATACCTTAGAGGTGGTCGATAATATTTCAAAAACCACAGACGACCTTTGGTTACGCTGGGCCGCTTTACTTCATGATATTGGAAAAGCACCCACAAAAAAGTTTGATAAAAAGCTAGGTTGGACCTTCCATGCGCATGAGTTTATAGGCGCTAAAATGGTTTATAAACTCTTCAAACGCTTAAAATTGCCATTGAATGAAAAAATGAAATTCGTTCAAAAAATGGTTTTAATGAGCTCACGTCCAATTGTGCTAGCCAGCGATGTAACTGATAGTGCTGTTCGAAGATTAATTTTTGATGCTGGCGAAAATGTAGAGGATTTAATGACGCTCTGCGAAGCAGACATTACAACGAAAAACCCTAAAAAGTTTAAAAAATATCATAGTAATTTTCAGCTAGTTCGTACTAAATTAGTGGAAGTTGAAGAACGCGACCAAGTGCGTAATTTTCAACCACCGGTTACCGGAGAAGAAATAATGAAGACCTTTAATTTAAAGCCTTCTCGTGAAATAGGAATTATAAAAGACGCCATAAAGGAAGCAATTCTAGAAGGCGAAATCCCCAATGAATATGAAGCCGCAAAAGAGTTTATGCTGAAAAAAGGAGAATCATTAGGCTTGAAAATAACTGATGCTTCCTAATTAAATCGTGCTTAAAAACCGTAAACAATGTATCGTAAATTTGTAAAAATATCACTTGTATTCGTGTATTTGGTCATAATAGCAGGGGCAATGGTGCGAATGACTGGCTCTGGAATGGGGTGCCCAGATTGGCCTAAATGTTTTGGGTATTATATTCCGCCAACAGATATTTCGGAACTTGAATGGGATGCTGTGCGCGATTTTAAAAAAGGGGAAGTTATTATTCACAATGAAACACTACAAGTTGCTAAAAAAGATTTTACAACTTCCGATACTTACAATGCTACAAATTGGGAACTTTATACAAAACACGCTTACGCCAAGTTTAATGTTTGGCACACATGGATTGAATATATAAACCGATTGTTTGGCGCGCTGTCGGGAATTGCCATTTTTATCATGGCCATCTATTCCATTAAAAAATGGAAACTTAGTAAAAGAATCACCCTAATTTCATGGGCAAGTGTCTTTATGCTTGGTTTTCAAGCTTGGTTAGGTGCAACAGTGGTGTATTCGGTTTTAGACCCTATAAAAATTACAATTCATATGGTTATGGCATTGGTAATTGTTGCCGTGTTACTTTATCTTTTATATATCTCTAAGGATACGCAAGAAGACTTTAGTACTTCAAAAATGTTTAAATCTATTATCATTTTCTCTGTTATACTCACGCTTATTCAGATTGTTTTAGGAACACAGGTTCGTGAGTTTGTGGACGAACAAGTAGCCATAGTTGGGTACGGCGCACGCGCGCTTTGGTTAGAAAACCCAAGATTAGATTTTTATCTTCACCGTTCATTTTCGATATTAGTGGTGGCTACAAATCTTTTTCTTTGGTATTTAAACCGTAAAAATAATTTTGGCCTCCAAAAAATAAATTATTTATTGCTTTTAATACTTGCCGAAGCATTCACAGGAATATTGATGTATTATTTTGATTTCCCGTTTCTTTCGCAGCCATTACATTTAGTCCTTGCTTCCTTACTTTTTGGATATCAATTTTATATCTTGTTAGAAGCATTTCACCCCCGTAGAACAAGCAAAAGTTTGTAACTTTGCACCCTAATTTTTTATACGTATGATTTATCGTTTCAGAATAATCCTCGACACCCACGAAGATGTTTTCCGTGACATCGAAATAGAAGCATCAGCAACACTGGAAGATTTGCACAATGCCCTTACTCAATCCTTTGGGTTTGATGGACAAGAAATGGCTTCCTTTTATATTAGCAATGATTTATGGGAAGAAGGTGAAGAAATATCTCTTTTTGATGTAAGTGATGAACCGGGAGGCATTCGGGTAATGAATGAAACCACACTAGAAGACGTTGTTGACGAAGAAAATACGCGCCTTTTGTATGTGTATGATTTTTTAAACATGTGGACATTTATGGTGGAACTTGCTGACATTGCAGAGCTTGAAGAAGGAATAATGTACCCAAACCTTATGTTTGCTCACGGACAAATTCCTGAAGAAGCACCTGAAAAAGAGTTTATCGCTGAAGAAATTGATGAAGATGAAAATTTTGATGAGGAATTTGATTTAGATCCTGAAGATTACGACAACCTGGATTTTGATGAAAATTGGAATTAAATAAATAGCTACTCCTTTTAAGTAGTAATTGAACTAAAAACACTTTATTTACAACTCTTAATTCACCCCTCAAGAAATGATCAACCTTTTTTCAACCCATATCGCCTCCCTTTCCATTCACCGAGTTGGTAATAAAAGCCGAAGCGAAGCAATGTTCCTTTCTGAAGAGCCCTATAAAATGGATGATGAAATTACACCATTGCTTAAGGAATTTTTCTTGAAACCCTTTCGCGATAAAGAAGAAAACTATTTTAAATTTTCACATGAAGCAGATTTAGAATTTCATGAATTGTTTAATAGTGCTACCAAAATTTTTGACAACCCGGATACCATTCATGAAGAGAGTCGTAAAATAGCAACCTACCTTTACAATCAATCTGAACATCCACATATAAAGAGTGGCGAAGTATATGTAGCATACCTTGAAAATGTACAACTGGACAATGTAAAAATGGATGCCATTGGCATTTTTAAAAGTGAATTAAAGCAGGATTTTTTACAATTTTCTGAAGAAAAAAATCAGTTAGAAGCCATGCTTCAACACGGTGTTAACCTAAACAAACTCGACAAAGGTTGTATTGTATTTAATACTCAAAAAGAAGAAGGTTATAAAGTGCTCTCTGTAGATAGCAATCGCTATGATGCTAGATATTGGTTAGAAAGTTTTCTTGGGGTTGACGCTCTTGCAGATGATAATTTCTACACAAAAAAATATTTAAAATTCTGTCAAGATTTTGCGAAAGACGTTGTGCTTCCTGCAGAAGACAAAAAACAGGAAGTAATGTTTATGAACCGTGCGGTTAATCATTTTGCGAAAAATGACAATTTTGAAGAAACCGCTTTTATGAATGAAGTAATCGACAATCCAGATTTACTACCCGAATTTCGTCATTATAAAAGTGAAAAAGCGCCCAAATATAGCATTGAAGATTTAACCACATTCCCGATTGCAAACACTGCTGTTACCGCGGCTCGAAAGAAGATTAAAAATGTAATAAACCTAGATACAAACATTCAGATAAAACTAGATTTTATAAATCCTGAAAGTGCTGAAAAATTTGTAGAAAAAGGATGGGATGAAGAAAAACAGATGTATTACTATTTAGTGTATTTCAATAAAGAACAGAAAAGTTAGTGAATAGTAAAAAATTAAATTTATATACTAATTCCCAACTTCACTGATGAATTTGATACGGTACAAACGCAATTCTTCTTCATCGTAATCACCATCAAATTCCTCTAAAGCTTCTTCTATTTTATCGCTTTTGGCTTCAAGAAAATAATCATGAATTTCTTCTTGTTGGTCTTCGTCTAAAACTTCATCTACCCAATAATCAATATTTAATTTGGTCCCGCTATAAACGATGGCTTCCATTTCTTTAATAAACTCAGGCATTTCAAGGCCTTTCGCATTGGCGATATCCAACAAAGAAAGTTTTCGATCAACGTTTTGAATTATATATAATTTTAAGGAACTATTTGTTCCAGTAGATTTTACAACAAAATCTTCGGGTCTAATTATATCGTTTTCTTCAACATAATCTTGAATTAGCTTTAAAAATCCTTTCCCATATTTTTTTGCTTTCCCCTCTCCTACCCCATGAACATTGGAAAGTTCTTCCATAGTTACAGGATATTTAAGCGCCATATCTTCCAATGAAGGTTCTTGGAAAATAACAAATGGAGGAAGGTCTAACTCATGCGCCACTTTTTTAAGCTGCGCCTTCAAAAGTTTAAAAAGGTTTTCGTCTGCAACATCGGCTCCTTTATTTGCAGCGACAATAACATCATCGTTCGCTTCTTTAAAAGAATGATCTTCTGTCATCATAAAAGAAGTTGGCGATTTTATAAACTCTTTGCCTAGCTGTGTTAAATGAATTACACCATAAGTTTCAATATCCTTTTTTAAATATCCAGCTACAAACAACTGGCGCAGTAAGGCCATCCAATAGGCCGCATCATGATTAGAACCAGAGCCAAAATATTCTTGTACATCGGTACGGTGAGATTTAATAAGTGCATTTACTTTTCCAACCAATACATTTACAATTTCCTTGCTTTTATATTGTTCATTTGTTTTAGCAACTACTTCTAGAAGCTGCTTGGCATTATCTTTTGCTTCTCGTTTCTTTTTAGGATGACGCATATTATCGTCCATCATTCCACCTTCCCCAGTTTCATTATCAAACTCTTCCCCAAAATAATGAAGGATGAATTTTCTTCGGGAAATAGATGTTTCAGCAAAACCTACTACTTCCTGCAATAGCGCATGGCCTATTTCCTGTTCTGCAACAGGTTTTCCGCTCATAAATTTTTCGAGCTTTTCTATGTCTTTATAGCTGTAAAATGCAAGGCAATGACCTTCCCCTCCATCTCTTCCTGCACGGCCTGTTTCTTGATAATAGCTTTCTATACTTTTTGGAATGTCGTTATGGATTACAAAACGCACATCGGGTTTGTCTATTCCCATCCCGAAAGCAATTGTTGCCACAACCACATCCACATCCTCCATCAAGAACATATCTTGATGTTTTACACGGGTTTTTCCGTCGAGTCCTGCGTGATATGGAACCGCTTTTATACCATTTACTTGCAATGCTTGCGCTAGTTCTTCAACTCTTTTTCTACTTAAGCAATAAATAATTCCACTTTTTCCTTCGTTTTGTTTTACGAAACGTATTACATCTGCATCAACATTTTTAGTTTTCGGTCTAATCTCATAATAAAGATTCGGGCGATTAAAAGAAGCTTTAAACGTGTTTGCTTCTTGCATTCCTAAATTCTTCAGAATATCTTCTTGTACTTTTGGGGTGGCTGTTGCGGTAAGTCCGATTATTGGAATAGCGTCGCCAATTCGCTGAATTATACTTTTTAAATTCCTGTATTCAGGTCTAAAATCGTGTCCCCATTCGCTAATACAATGTGCTTCATCGATAGCCATAAAGGAGATTTTCTGGGTTTGTAGAAAAGACACATATTCTTCTTTCGTAAGTGATTCGGGAGCTACGTAGAGTAATTTTGTGATGCCATCGGCGATATCGCTTTTCACTTTTTTCACTTCCGTTTTATTAAGTGAAGAATTGAGTACATGTGCAATTCCTTCTTCCGATGAAAGTGAGCGTAAAGCATCCACTTGGTTTTTCATTAGCGCAATAAGTGGCGAAACTACTATTGCCGTACCTTCCTGCATAAGCGCTGGAAGTTGATAACAAAGTGATTTTCCTCCACCTGTTGGCATAATTACAAAAGTATTATTGCCGTCAAGAATGCTCTTTACTACTTCTTCCTGCAAGCCTTTAAACTTGCTAAATCCAAAATATTTTTTTAATGCTTCGTAAATGTCAGTTTTTGCCACCCTGCGTTGGTTTTAATGGACAATTCAGTTTTAATCAACAATACATTGTTTTACAACTTAACAATCGTAATTTTGCAACCGTATTTAGTTGACTGCATCTTAATAGAAAGGTATCTTTATTAAGATTCTGAATTTAGTTAAATTCTATTTTAAATATACTAATTTCTGAAACAGTTACAAACATTCAAAAGCAATTAAATTTTGAACAAACAGAAACGAATCATTTCCGTAGCCAAAAGCACCATAGAAACTGAAAGTAAAGCCATTGCAAACCTCGCTCACCTAGTGGATGCTGAGTTTGCAAACGCTGTAGCATATATTTATCACTCTAAAGGAAGGGTAATTGTTACGGGAATTGGCAAAAGTGCGAATATTGCGACCAAAATTGTTGCAACTTTAAACTCAACTGGGACGCCTGCAATTTTTATGCATGCTGCCGATGCAATACATGGAGATCTTGGAACAATTCAAGAAAACGATGCCGTAATTTGTATATCAAAAAGCGGTAATACTCCCGAAATAAAAGTGCTTGTTCCTTTAATAAAAGCAATCGACAACAAATTGATTGCAATTACAGGAAATCGGGATTCATTTTTGGGGCAACAGGCAGATTATGTATTAAACGCATATGTTGAAAAAGAAGCTTGCCCAAACAATCTTGCTCCTACAACGAGCACCACTGCACAATTAGTAATTGGTGATGCTTTAGCTATGTGCCTTCTGGATCTTCGCGGATTTTCAAGTAAAGATTTTGCTAAATTCCATCCTGGGGGTTCTTTAGGAAAAAAATTATATTTACGCGTTAGCAATCTAACTTCCCTCAATGAAAAACCACAAGTAAGCCCGGATACAGATGTTAAAAAGGTAATTATTGAAATTTCTGAAAAAATGCTGGGTGTAACCGCTGTTGTTGAAAATGATGAAATTATTGGTATAATAACCGATGGTGATTTAAGAAGAATGCTAACAAAAACGGATAATATTGCAGGTTTAACGGCTAAAGATATAATGACCCGTAACCCCAAAAAAATAGCCAATACCGCCATGGCAGTTGAAGCTATGGAAATGATGGATACTTTTGGTATAACCCAGATTTTAGCTGAAGAAAAAGGCAAATACAGTGGTGTGGTACACATTCACAACCTTTCCAAAGAAGGAATTATTTAATGAAGAAAAAAGCTTCCCAAGAAAAAGAAATGTCCTTTTTGGACCATTTAGAAGAATTGCGCTGGCATTTAGTACGTTCTACTTTTGCGGTATTAATCGTAGCAGTGTTAGCCTTTATTTTTAAACGCTTTATTTTCGATGTCTTAATTTTTGGGCCATCACGACCTGAATTTGCTACCTATAGTATTTTTTGTGACATCTCTCAGGCTTTGGGAATGGATGCATTTTGCTTTCAAGAAATGCCCTTTAAAATTCAAAGTAGAACAATGGCTGGACAGTTTTCAGCCCATATGTGGACCTCTATTTATGCGGGAATAATTGTTGCGTTCCCTTATATATTATTTGAATTCTGGAAATTTATCAGTCCTGGTTTAAAAGACAATGAACGTAAATCCAGTCGTGGTTTTATTGCCATCGCCTCCATACTTTTCTTTTTAGGAGTTTTGTTCGGTTACTATCTAATTACACCATTATCCATCAACTTCTTGGGTAATTATCAAGTTAGTGACGAGGTAATAAATCAGTTTGATCTGGACAGTTATATTTCATTGGTTAGAACCTCTGTTTTGGCCTGTGGGATTGTTTTTGAGCTTCCTATTTTAATGTATATCCTCACGAAAATTGGCTTGGTAACACCCGAAATTCTTCGGAAGTATAGAAAATTCGCCTTGATTATAGTTTTGGTGCTTTCAGCAGTAATTACACCGCCAGATATTGTAAGTCAAATTATCGTTGCAATCCCGATTATCATTCTTTATGAAGTAAGCATTCATATTTCAAAAATTGTGATAAAAAATCAGTTGAAAGAGGAAAAAAGAAGGAAAAAAGAACAAGGTATTTAATTCATTTTTACAATTCTTTATTCAGTATAAAATTTAAGTTTATTGGTATGAAAAACAAGCTAGTTGAAGAATTTAACGCATATCGTGAAAAAATGAACGCGAAAATGCTTGAAGATAATAATAAGATTATCAAGCGTATTTTTAATCTCGACACCAATGCCTATAGGGAAGGTGTACTTTCTAAAAAAACCAAAGAATTACTCGGCCTGGGTAATTCGCTTGTATTGCGTTGTGATGACTGTGTACGGTATCACTTGGAAGAATGTCATAAATTAGGGTTGACCAAAGAAGAAATTGTGGAAGGCATGAGTATTTCATTATTAATTGGTGGAACCATCGTAATTCCTCATCTAAGAAGAGCTTTTGAATATTGGGAAGCGTTAGAAGCGCAGCAATCTTAATTTTTTCTTCGTAAAATTATATAGTACATTTATCGTTTTATCTACGGAAACAAAAACCGAATGAAGCTAAAAGCTGAAAATCTTATAAAATCGTACAAAGGCCGAAAGGTTGTGAAAGGAATCACCGTGGAAGTTAACCAAGGCGAAATTGTTGGTCTATTAGGCCCTAATGGTGCTGGAAAAACCACTTCTTTTTACATGATCGTGGGGTTAATAAAACCCAATGGTGGTAATATTTTTTTGGAAGGAACCGAAATCACTACGTACCCAATGTACAAACGTGCTCAAAATGGGATTGGTTACCTAGCACAAGAAGCTTCCGTATTTAGGAAACTAAGCGTGGAGGATAATATATTAAGTGTACTTCAGCTTACAAAACTTTCAAAAAAAGAACAGCTTAAAAAAATGGACTCCCTAATTGAAGAATTTGGGCTGGGCCATATTCGTAAAAACCGTGGCGATCTTTTAAGCGGTGGGGAGAGACGAAGAACCGAAATTGCCCGTGCATTGGCAACAGACCCACATTTTATCCTTCTTGATGAACCATTTGCTGGCGTAGACCCTGTTGCTGTGGAGGACATTCAACGTATTGTAGCCCAACTAAAAAATAAAAATATTGGTATTCTTATTACAGACCACAATGTTCAGGAAACCCTAGCAATTACCGATAGAACCTACTTGATGTTTGAAGGTAGCATCTTAAAACACGGTATTCCTGAAGACCTTGCTGCGGATGAAATGGTGCGAAAAGTCTATTTAGGTCAGAATTTTGAACTTCGGAAGAAAAAACTGGAATTTTAGCTTTAAACGAAATCAAAAATTACCACTAAGACTTTGGTTATACTGAATTCTAGGGAGCAAACCGCATACCTATTACCTAGAACCTAGTCCACTGTTTTCCAAAACAATGAAAGCAATATATATAGAAGGATTATAAGGGGTATTGCCATAAACTTCAGCAATACTAAAAGTAAAACACAAAGAATTAAAAACACATAGCGCAGTGCATTATTTTTAAAGCCCCAAGTTTTAAATTTTAATGCGAAAAGCGAAATTTCGGCATTTAATAAGATACAACTCAATAGTGTCATTCCTATTAAAAACCATTTATTGAGAATAATATTTTCCACAATTTCTGAGTATTGAAATTGCAATATTAATGGAAGGCTTAAAATTAGAAGTGTATTTGCAGGCGTTGGCAGACCAATAAAACCAGATGTTTGGCGTGTATCTACATTAAATTTCGCAAGGCGATACGCTGAAGCTATTACTAATAAAAGCCCTAAAAGAGGCACATAGTTTTGGAACCCAACATTCCATCCTCCTAAAGAAAATGTTTCTGTTAGGGTTTGCATATGTCCAAAATAAGAAAGATTTAATAGTTGGTACATTACCACACCTGGTGCCACCCCACTGGTAATTACATCTGCCAAGGAATCTAATTGAAGTCCAACCTCACTTTGTGCTTTTAGCAAACGTGCCGCAAGCCCATCAAAAAAATCGAAAAAAATCCCGAGAAAAACAAAAATAGAAGCTGTAATCAAATCACCTGAAACAGCAAAAAGAATTGCCACGCACCCGCAAAGGATGTTCATGGAGGTAATAATATTAGGTATTTGTTTTAGCATAGCAATAAAAATTAGTTGTAAGCAACTGTTTTTACAGATCGAAATTATAGCGTATAAAGCTAAAAGTTCTTAATCAATTTTAATGAATTAAATACTTTCATGTAAAAATAGCAAAGTATTTTCGTCCAAAGGCATATAAACACAATATGTGCCTTAATTTAAAGTTTAGTATTTTGTAAAATAGTGCCATATTTGTCCAAATTTTTAAGTTTGAAAGAAAAGTTTTTCCTTTTATTTATCATCATTTCTGCAACATTGAGTGCCCAAACCGTGCGTAAGTATTCAAATGAATTTATGAATATTGGGGTTGATGCTGCTGCTTTTGGGATGAGTAATGCTGTTGTTGCTTCCTCAGCCGATGTAAACTCCGGTTATTGGAACCCTGCCGGTTTGGTAAATCTTGAAGACAAACAAGTTTCTTTGATGCACGCTTCTTATTTTGCAAACATAGCAAATTATGATTATGCTGCATTTGCAATGCCTTTAGACGATAAAAGTGCCGTGGCATTTTCTGTAATTCGTTTTGGAGTAGATGATATTCTAAACACCACACAGTTGATCGATGATGAAGGAAATATTTTTTACGATCGCATCAGTAAATTTTCAACTGCAGATTATGGGTTTACTTTTTCCTACGCCAGAAAATTACCTTTAGATGGGTTAAATTATGGGGTAAATGCAAAAGTAATACGCCGTGTAATTGGTGAGTTTGCTTCTTCATGGGGTTTTGGTCTGGATGCTGCTATTCAATTTAAAAGCGATAAATGGATGCTGGGGTTTATGGCACGCGATATTACCACCACTTTTAACGCTTGGAGTATTGATAAAGATAAATTTGCAGAAATCCAAGGTGCCGTTGAAAATCAAAATCAAGAGCTACCCGAAACTACAGAAATTACAATCCCTAAACTACAGTTGGGAATAGCCCGTAAATTTGTGTACGACCATGATTTTTCGTTATTGGCTGAAGTAGACTTAAACTTTAGATTTGCTGAAACCAATGATGTAATTTCTACTTCTTTTGCAAGTATTACTCCTTCTATGGGGTTTGAATTTGCGTATATTGATATGGTATATGTACGCGGTGGCATGGGGAACTTTCAAAACATTAAACAACTTGATGGTAGCGATTCTGTAGGTTTTCAACCCAATATTGGAGTGGGTTTTCGATATAAAGGAATCCAAGTAGATTATGCTTTAACAGATATTGGCGATCAAAGTGCAGCTTTGTATTCCAATGTGTTTTCATTAAAACTAGATTGGGATGTATTTAGATAACGATTACATTTGGTTTGAAAATTATTAAATGAAATAAATATCCGTGATAAAAAAATTCATTTTTCTCTTACTGCTTTTAATAAGTATTTCTGTAAAAGCACAATTTACTCCGCTTTCAGAAACATCTGAGATAAGTATTTTAACAATTGGACCAGGAGCAGAGCTTTACGACAAATTTGGACATAGTGCTTTTAGGGTTCAAGACACTTTAAATGGTCTTGACGTAGTTTTTAACTATGGTAAGTTTGATTTTAACACCCCAAATTTCTATACTAAGTTTGCCCAAGGAAAACTTCTTTATGAGCTAGGAGTAAATTATTATCAGCCATTTTATGAAAACTACGTAGCTCAAAACCGCTGGATAAAAGAGCAAGTATTAAACCTTAATCACACTGAAAAGCAAGCTGTTTCAGATTTTCTTTGGAATAACGCCAAGCCCGAAAATAAAAAATACAAATACGATTTTTTTTATGATAACTGTGCAACCAAAATCCGTGATGTTATTAAAATAGTACTTGGCGATAAACTTGAATTTAAAGAAAATCATATTAAAGATGGGTACACCTTTCGGGAACTTATTCAACAGAACCTTCATGCAAATTCATGGGGAAGCTTAGGGATTGATGTTGCGCTTGGTGCAGTAATAGATAGAAAAGCTAGGCCAATTGAATATCAATTTCTCCCAAAATACGTATATGCTGGTGCCGAAAATGCGGTAATCCATAGAAACAATGGAACCAAGCCTTTGGTTAAAATTACACACACACTTTTTAACAACATCCCTAAACCTACAACCTCAAGCTTTTTTTTAAGTCCGCTATTTCTTCTTGGGGTATTAGGGCTTTTAATTATAGGCATTACCTATCGAGATGTTAAGAAAAAATCCCGAAGCAGGTATTTAGACATGTTACTATTTCTTGTTACAGGGATAATTGGAGTTTTTTTACTATTGCTTTGGTTTGCTACAGATCATACAGCAACGGCTAATAATTACAATTTATTATGGGCTTTTCCAATCTCATTATTTTTTATTCCAGTCATTTTCAAAAAAAGCATCGCCCCAAAAAAGAAGCGCTATGTTTTATTGCTTATCCTACTTTTAGCCCTTATGTGCATTCATTGGATTACGGGAGTTCAAGTTTTTGCAATTGCATTAGCCCCTTTATTGATAGCTTTCGCACTTCGCTATTTTTATTTGATGTATTTTATAGCAAGGCAGTAATCATTATATTTTTTTATACGTATCGTAGCAGTTTCAACACTATGCATACTTAACTAAGCCATTTATTTATTTCCCTCTATAAAAAATAATTGTACTTAGTGTTTTTATAATAATTTCTACATCTAGGAAAAGACTACGATGTTTAATATAATATAAATCGTATTGTAGTTTTTCTAATGAATCTTCCTCACAGGAGCCGTATTTTGCATTTACTTGCGCCCAGCCAGTAACACCAGGATTAACTAGGTGTCGTACTTCATAAAAAGGAATTTTTTCAATAAGATTTTTTACAAATTCAGGACGCTCAGGACGTGGGCCTATCACACTCATTTCTCCTTTTATTACATTCCAAAATTGTGGAATTTCATCAAATCTAGACTTTCTTAAAAAACTACCGAATTTTGTAATCCGAAAATCATTATCAACCGCAAATTGTGCCCCGTTTTTTTCAGCATTCTGCACCATGCTTCTTAATTTATAAATTCTAAAATGTTTCCCATTTTTCCCTATACGCGTTTGAAAATAGAACAATGGACCTCGATTTCCAATAAAATTTCCCAAGATAAATAACGGCAGTAAAGCAATTCCAAAAAGCAACCCAATTATAGCGAATACTAAATCGAGAATTCTATTAAAAAAAAGGTATAGTTTATTTTGATTACTTCGACTAAAAGGAAAGTAACGATAGAAGTCTTTTTCAACGTGTTGTACGGGAATTTTATGTGTAAGCTCTTCATAAACTTGTGTGTACTCTCTAATGGGAACTCCGTTTTCAAGTAATTTTATTAGTTTATTATTTAGCTCTACCGTCATCCCTTCAGAAGTTGGTGTACCAATTACAATTTCAGAAATAGCCGCTTCTAAAATTAAATCATCCATAGTTTTCAATGAAATGGATGCTACTTCAATCTCGTTATTATCATTCTCTTCTTTAGAATTTGTATTAAAATAACCAATTACGCGATAATTTGGATCCGATTTTTGTAGGGAAGTCACAATGCTATTTACATCAGCAGTATGAGCAACCAATACTACTTTTTTATAAAAACGAGGTGTTGCTATAAAAGTGATATACGCAAAGCGCCAAACTAATAATGCAGTATTAATCGCCAAATAGAAATAAACTATTTGTAAACGATTGCTTGGCAACATGGGGGTATAAAACGGTGTTAACAAATAAAACAAAACCGTAACAGCGCTTGTTATAATAACATTCTTAACAACGACATCAAATTTACTGGCTTTTTGAAGGTTATAAAGCTCGAAAATACTAGCAAAAATAGTAAGGTAAAATCCAAGAACAATAGACCATACCCAATGATCTGAATTTATTTTGAAATAATCAAAATCAAAAATAATCCCTACCACATAGAGCAAACTTAAAACGCAGGCAATATCTAAAATACGCAGAAGTATTTTCCGTTCAGATATATCGAAATGCATACTGGTTTTAGCCATTATTTTTTAAAAATATTTTAGTAGGGATAGAATACTTGCAAAAGTACGGACTTTTATGAAACTCTATTTGTTTAAAATACTTCCAAAAATTCAAACAATCGCAAATTGAACTACAAAAAAATCCATTTTACACTCATTAGGGGAGAACAGTATTTATAAAAAAATAAAATTTCTTACGTATAAGTAAAATCTACGTGTTTAAAAGCCTTGTCCATTTAGCCATTATTTCTCTCCAATTGAATTGCTCAATTTTCAAACGAGATTTATAAGAAATTCCTGCTGTTTTTAAAGAGTTATTACAAAGCGCTTCAATAGCTTCAACAAATACTTTCGCGTTATTTGGCGGTAACAAGATCCCATTTTCATCATTATCTATAAGGTAAGGCATGCCCCCAACGTTTGTAGAAATAACGGGAAGACCAAGTGCCATTGCCTCCATTACACTTACTGGCATGTTGTCGAAATTGGTAGTATTAATAAAAATATCATATTCTGTAGAAAGTTCAATCCATTCTTCTTTTTTCAACATTCCTTTAAAGCTTACAGGAAGGTTTAAGTCTAAAGCAATTTTTTCACAACGTTTTAAGGAGCCATCTTTATCTGGCCCAACCATACACAATGATACTGGCATGCCTTTTTTCTTTAAAATTTCTACTATTTCCAACGCCAGCAACGGATTGTATATTTCAGAAAAAGAGCGCACCCATAGTAATTTTGGGGTCACTTGGTTTCTAATTTTAAAAGGGTAATTCGCTATCTCTATGGTATTAGGAATATATGTAAGTTTGCTATACCCACGTCTTTTAAACTCTTCTAAAATATATTGTGAAGGCGCTACATTTGTCGTAGCTCCATTGAAAAGATTTTTACTTAATTTCTTGCTTTTATCGAGACGCTGTGGAAGATTACCTCCTCTTAGAATAGGGATATAAGGCACTTTAATAATTCTACAAAGTGCAGCAACTGCTACGGCATAATAAAAATTTTGTGTGCTATAGGTGTCTATTAAAACCCATGACACTTTATTTCTGAATACAAATGTTGCTCTTAGCATATCTAAGATGCGAAGAATCTTATTTTTAAATGATGAAAAAGACAGTATAAAAAAACCTTCCCTTTCTAAAAAACTACCTAAAGTTTCTATAGAGGTTATTGTGCTTCCTTTTTTAGAAAGCTTATTTCCTATGTATAATATTTTTTTCAAGCTAGACTTTCTTTGTATACATTAAACATTTAAATATGAATTAAATATAAAAGATGAATTTAAATCTTATAGGAGTTGCTATCACAATTTATAGAGCTTTAAGGTATTTATTATTTTTATAGGCATGAGGGAGTCGAATCGGTTTCCATAATCGACTATATAAGTTACTTTTTTCTCTTGAAGAAATCGGATTTTATCAATTTGACTTGAAAGGTTTTCGAAGTGTTTTTTTTCAAGATACCAATTAGAAAACTGTTCTGGATTGCCTTCAATAAGTATAGAAGCACCTTTAGTGTCTAAAACAACTGATCGTTTTGTAGCGCTTCGTATTATTTCTGGCCCATAAAAAACAGCTTCTTCTGGAGTATTCTTTCTTATAAAATTTAACATGAATTCCATCTCTTCATTTTTTGAAGAAGAACGATCATATACATTTAAAGAATTAGGAAGGATGCTTCTAACAATATCATCGCCCACAACAGGAATTTTGTTAAATGCATAATTATTAGAAATACTTATAATTAAACAAAAAGATATAAGCAAAATAGGCCAATAATACTTCTTTGGTTTCAAAAGTAATATCAAAAATAGCAATGCAAAATAGGCTGGTAAAATTGCTAATTTCTGTAAACGTATAAATTGAAATGAAATTCTAAAATTCCGGTCTAAAAGAAAGTTTAAATAACTCTCAACATACACACTCAAATTTGGTATAATTAAAAGTATGATTGTTATTAAAACTAAAAGTAAAGCTCTTTTAAACTCTTCCTTTTTGTAGAAAGAAATGATAAAATACAGCAGTAAAGGAACAATAAAAAACAACGTGCTGATTCGCCACCAGCTTTTAAGGTATAAGATTGGGTCAAAAAAATCATTGGAAAGTCTTGCATCAAGTGCTTTTTGATATATCGTTAAATCATAATCTAATACGGATGATGTTTTTCCAAAGTATGTAAGTATAAAAGGCAGCATTCCAATGATTATTGAGGAAAGTATCACAGCTGCTTTTTGAAGTGGTTTCTTAATTATGGCTTTGTTTAAAAAATAAGAATAGCCGATAATAGTTAGGTAAATAATAATCCCTCCTAAGCCAGTAATGGGGTGAAAATTAAAAATAAGCCCTGCCAAAAATGCGGATAACCAAATATATTTTTCACGAAAATGAAAAAGGATTAATAAAAAAACGGGCATAAATACAATATAGACGGTTCTTGGCATAGTGGTCCAGATACCAGAAATACCCCAGATTTCATATCCTGGAAGCCAAATAATACCACGTATTAATAAAGACATTAATAAAGAGAGCCAAAAATTCTTAGCAACTTTATAAAAAAGCATAAACCATAACAGTCCATAAAAAAAATGCAAAATAAAACTCATTACATTAAGTGCCTGAACGTAATCATAGTTTGTAAAACTTGCAATAAAGCGTAGCGGCTGAACAAAGAAAGGAGTGTAATACTTAACGTTTTCCAAAGTGTTTAAAAACAAATCTTCTTTGAATAGTTGCGGATTATCAAATTTCTGTGCAATTCCAACGATACTGTGCACATCAGAAACAAGAGAAGTAAATCCTGCATTTTTATGTGTTGTATAAAAGCCTATTGCAATCAATAGGTTAAGAAATACGATTAGGAATATTTTTTTATTTTCCTTCATTAATTTTTTAAAAAACGATAATACTTAATTAGATGGGGTTTTAAAAATATCGAATTGCACCGCTTGAAGTAAAAGTTGAAACCCTAAAATTATCAATATAGCACTTATCATTATAGTTCCTAAAGGCGTTAAGATACCTTGGCTTGAGTAATGATACCAGTTATAGCCTCCAAAACTCACTCCCCCTAAAAAAAGGGGAAGCCCAAATAGTATATAGAGCGTTCCTATATTAAAGTCGTAAACGAAGTAAGCCTTCCAAATACGCTCAAAAAAGATTTTAAATAGTTTTCCCATGAAGACAAATGGCATTTTAAAAATCTTCATATTCGATTTTTCATTTCCATAAATTGCAGGCATTGGCACTTCTAAAATACGTGCGTGCTGATAATACAAAGATGCTATTAAGGAAGTTTCAAAAAAATAAGTATTTGAAAGTGAATTAATTTCAATTAGCTTTAGGTTTTTAGTTGCTATTGAAAAAAATCCATTGTTAAAATCAAAACAATTCCAGTATCCGGTTGCTCCTTTGCTTAAAAAAGATAACACTAAATTTCCAAACCTTCGTATGGGCGGCATTTGCTTTAAGGCTTTAAAGTCGCGAAACCTATTGCCTTTTACAAAATCATACTCCCTTTCAAAAATTGGCTTAACCAACTCTGGAATATAACCTGTATCCATTTGATTATCCGCATCTAGTTTGACGATCACTTTAATTTGTGATAATGAGAGTAGGTATTCAAAGCCACATTTTGTAGCGCCACCTACACCAAGATTGGAGTTTGTTTTGAGTATTACAACTTTTTCGATTTCACGGATACTCTTGGGCAGTCGTTCAAGGCTGTTATCATCAACTACAACAACGGTTTCAGCATATTGAATTGCCTTACGCACCACAGTTTCAATTTGTGCTGCGGCATTATAGTACGGAATAACGATTCCTATAGCTTGTTTAGTAGATTTCATTTAGGTTGATTTTCTTAAAGGAGCAGTTAAGAGAACACAAATCATCATAAAAAAACCTAAAATACCAAATAAAGGTCTATAAACATATAGATGTTCTCCAAAATATAATGTTACCAAAAGTGCTATAATTAAACCGTTAAGCGCTAATTGTAATCCAGGCATTTTCTGCTTTATTATTACCATAAAACTAATTAACCATCTTAAAAAAAGGATTAGTCCTACAATTCCCACTTCATTAATAAGAGACAAATACATATTATGTGCAGACGAACCAATACCCAAACGATTGTTAAAGCCGCGACCAAAAGGAATAACTAATGGTTTATTAAGTAAGTATTTTACATACATTACATGTAACTCTGACCTTCCTGCGCCCAGCTCGTCATACACCCCTGTAAAATCCTCATAACTTGAAATATCTTCAGGACCGTCTATTGCATATGTTACTCTATTTTCCAAAGTAGCTGAAATTCGATCCATTATCATTGGGCTAGATACAATCAATATAACAAATAATACCCCTCCTATAATTCCAAAAACCATAAAGTGTCCCGTTTTTGTAAAGAAAAAATATAATAAAAAGAAAATTAACCCCAGATAAGTGGTTCTTGAGCCACTAAATAAAATACAAAGTGCTGCTATGGTAATTGCGCTATAAAGCAACAATTTGTTTTTCTTTATTTGTTTTTCACTATTAATTCCTATCAAAAAAATAAAAGAAATAAGCATTGTCATTCCCAATACAATTTTATTTGGTCCAAATGTACCAGACAAGAAGCCATGATAACTAATACGATATACTTCACTCCATAAAAAAGGAACAAGACCTATATTCTGCAAAATCACTATCAGTCCTTCTATTATTACAAGAAGTAGTATAAATGATAAAAAAGAATGAAATCGCTTTGCCGAGTTTAAATAATAATATAAAAATACAGCTCCCAAAAAAAACACCCACATATGATAGAGGTATAAGAAGCTTTGAATAAACCAAACAAATCTATTTTTAAGTATCGAAAAAACTAAGGTTAAAAGAATGGAAATACTGCAATAAATAAGAAAATACTGAAACCTTCGAAAAAAAATAACTTTTGAAATTTCTATTGAAACTACTTTATAGTTTATGAAATATTGAAAAAAAATAATTATTCCTAAAAAGTCATATAATCGAAACTCATTGTCTCCTTTAATAGAATAGCTTAAAACAGGTAAATTATAGAAATAACTAAAAAGTAATAACCAGAGTAAAGCCTTAAAAAAAGGTTTGCTTGTTACGTCTTCTAATATTTGTCTGGTTGTTTGGATAATAGTACTACTTGTTAAGAATTTCTCTGTTTACTCTATTTCTAAAATAATTGTATGTAAAGTACTCAGCAATAGTGTAATTTTTCTTGATAAATGACTCATAATTTATGCATTCAATACTTTCCGATATTTTATTTCCTACCCCCTCTGAGGTAATAGGTGCTATTAAAAACCCATTCTTACCATCATTAATATATTGATGAATACACGAAACATTAGATACTAAAGGGATACAGCCATAATTCATAGCTTCTGCTATTACTTTTGGAAAACCTTCCGAATCGCTGGGCAACAAAATAAAATGAGCTTTTTTATAAATTTCAAAAACTTGTACCCTTTCCAAAAAGCCATGAAATAGTGCAGGTAATCCAAATGTATTACATTGGCTTTTATAATGATCCATTTTCTCACCATCTCCGATAAAGTGAATTGAGTCCACTTTGTCTAACGAGTCTAAGTCTCTAAAAGCGTCAATAATACGTTGAACACCTTTAGTATCCTCTAATCTACCCACAAAACAAAATGTAAAAGGAGGCTCGATTTTTTTTAAATTAGTAATTTGTAAACCTTCCTCCCGCTCTGCTTCTGTAAGGCATGGATTTTCAAAAGTTAAACACTGTTCGGGCTGGTTTGGCCAACGTCCATTTATAGTAACTTTTCGTTTTTGTTGTTTTAAAAACCACCGTTGAAGTGCATACCCCAAAGGTGGGTTTTTTTGAATCCAGTTTCCAGCATATTTATACCATCCTTTTTTTGCACTAAAAAAAGTAAGGTAAGGAATTAAAAAAACACCTATCCCTGTTGGCGTACGCAATTGGAATACATCGACAAGCTTTAGTGTTTTTCGCACTGTGCTTAAAATTGTAGGAATATTGTATATAAGCTCTAATTTTGAACTAAACCCTTTGCCGCCAACCGGTTTTAAAGGAATAAAATTTATTTTTTGTGACGTATAAGGCAAAGAGCTTTCAGAAGGGGCTTTTGTATATAAAAATGCGATGTGATAAATTTCCTCAAAATCTTTTGCCAAATGATTTATCTCGCTTATGGTTGGGCCCCACCCTACTATTGCGCCATCCGACAACTTATAGTGTTCTGTATGTGAGATAATTGCAAGCTTCATAATGTTTGCTGATTCATTTTATTAAAAGGCAAATACTTATTAAATTTTTCTCAAAACCTCGAGATACTTATCTAATATTTTTTCCCAAGTAAAATTTCTCGACCAGACTTCTGCTGCCTTAGAATACATTTCGTAATTGCCTAAAATCTCATCTAAGGATTCTAAAAGTTCTATTGGGGTATTAAGGTTGATTAATTTACCTGAAACACCATCATTTATTGCATCTTCTATCCCACAATGTAATGCGCCTATTGCTGGAACACCAACAGCATTTGCTTCCAAAATAGCAATTCCAAATCCTTCAACATCACCCCTATTTGTTGTTTCACTTAACATAACAAAAACATCTGATTGTTGTAGTAATGCTATCTTTTCTTGTTCCGAAACTTTTCCAAAAAAGACCACAGCGCTTTCAACCTTTAAATGTAGGGCTAATTTTTCCAATCTTGGTTTTTCCGTAGGGATGCCTACAATATAATATTTTAGGTCTGGATATTTTTTTAAAAGTGTTGGTAAGGCATTAATAATGTTATGCTGCCCTTTTCGTTGCGTAAGGTTTCCAACAGTTATAAGTATTGGCAAGGGCTTATTTTTTACAGGCTTCTTTATTTCCACCTCAACATTAAAACCATTGGGTATCACAACAACTTTTTCTGTTGAAAGCTTTGAAATCAATGATTTTGTATAATTACTTACAGCAATAATAACTTTAAAGCGTTTTAGTGAAAAATCAGTTAACTTTCTTAAAAAATAATTGGAAAGCAAAACTTCACTGCCATGAATTATTGCTATATTTTTTTTTGTTTGCAATACACTTAAAAAAGCACCAAGCCACAAGGAGAATTTTCCTGAACAAATTATAATTTCCGAATTTTTAGCCAAGCTAAATGCAACCTTAATTCTCTTAATGTAACTTTTAAGAATAAACTGCTCTCTATTAATGCGAACAACTTGAAAATCTAAATCAGCATCAAACAAAAACTCTTCATTGCCATTTTTGGAACGCCTGTCACATACTAGTTTAACGTCATAACCATTTTCCTGTAATCCTTTTGCCAAATTAAAAGCATGATTACCAATCCCACCAGGTTGTGGGGGAAATTCAGATGATACTATTAAAACTTTTGTCAATCTCAGAATTAATTATAAAATTTAGGAAACCTTAGTGCTGATACCATCTGTCTTCAAACCATTTCTTCGATTTTTGAACCTTCTTGTATTTTTTTTGATGCCAAACGCCAAGAAATGAAAACCTGTAACATTACTAAAGGAAACAAAAATACTGAGATAAAAAATCCAAAAACTAACATTATTTTATTTTTCTTAAATCGATATGGGACTATTGATTGTGGAACAGTTCTTATAATCGCCAATATACTTCTTTTATTACCGAAGTATGATCTAAAAAAGTAAAGAACGCTAGGAATAGGTCTTGGTGCAAATATTTTTTTTGGACGAAAGGCGTCCCAGCTTCCCATTTCACGAAGGCCTCCCGTGCCAGCCTTTACATCAACACAATACGCAATTGGATTTGAAAAACTTTTAAAACCATTAAGATAGGCTCTTAACCCAAATTCCCCATCGCCCATACGCTGTTTTTCAAATTGTCTGTCAAATAAACCAATTTCATTAAATACGCACTTATAAAGCATAGAATTTCCTGTAGCAAACTGAGAAGCCAAGCAAAAAAACGATCGTTCTATGGGAAGTGAATGACCTTGTGGAAAAAACACACCAGCAGATATATCTGCCTCAAAAAAATCTAATGCTTTTAAATGATTCTCAATCCAATCTTTAGGTATACGTACATCATCTTCGGAAAGTGCTATTATATCTCCACGAGACATTTTTATAGCCCTGTTTCTTGCTAACCAAAGTGCAGGTTCTATTTGTTGGACATGATGTATTGTAAGATTGAAAGATTTATATAAATCCTTATGAAAATGCTTTGATTGATCTATAATCAGTATTTCAAAATTATCATAGGTTTGCTTTTCAAAATCTGAAAGAACATTTATTAGGTATTCGGAACGATTAAGTGTCGGAATTATAACACTTATAAAGGGTTTTTTAAGAACTAATGGTGATTCAAAAGAGTCCCAGCTTCTATGCATGCTAGGTTTTGCTAAATAGTTGCTTCTTTTTGTTTTTCTACTTGCATTCCAAGCCCCTATCTCCACAAAGATATTTTTCAATGAAAAAACTCGAAGGAGTAAAACATAAAACACCCAAACCGCATTAAAATATTTTCTTAAAAATCGGTATTCATCTATAATGGGTACCCTTTCAAAAACGGTGTAAGTAGCAGCTGGGCCTATATAGCCTTTATTAACTGCCTGCCAAGAAAGGTCGTATTCACGTGCCTTTTCACTTTTAAACTTTGCATCAGGCTCTAATTGTTTTCTAATTTCATATGGTAGTTTCGCTACTATTGGAAAAACAGAAGTTCCATCATTTCTATAAAGCTGAAAATAATGCGTGGGTTGAAGGTATTTTAAAAAGTGAAATAACATTATTTTAAATTATATACGTTTTTTTGTTGAGTCATTTTTTATTTTCACCTTTCAGAAAGCATAGAGTGAATTGACAAGCATACAATTAACTTGTTCACCTTACTCAATCTGCCAGATTATAAAATAATACTGTAAAATTTAAGCGAAATAAAACTTCATAAAAGCTTCTTGTTGCTTTTCAATATTAAATTCATTTTTCACTCTCTTTTTTGCTTTTTCAGAAATTACTCTTTTTTCCTTTGGGCTTAGGCTCAACACTTCATTGATTTTTTTTGCCAATATTTCTGGGGCATATTTTGGCACTACCCACCCTGTTTCTCTATCCAATACATTTTCAGACAAGCCTTCTGCATTGCTAACTATACAAAGCTTACCCATTGCTTGGGCCTCCAAAACGGCATTACAAAAACCTTCTTGAATGCTATATTGCAAGTATATAGAAGCACTTTCTAATTCCTTCTTTACTTCAATATGAGGTAATTTTCCTAAGAAGATAACGTTTTCCTTTAAGTTAAGCTCATAAGCTGCGAAAGCAATACGCTCATAATCCTTACCTTCCCCTACTATTTTATAGGTAAAATCTAACCCTTCCTCTTTAAGAATAGCCAGCGCCTGTAAGGTCTGAATATACCCTTTTTTCCAATGAAGTCTTCCTGTTGTCATAAATACAACTTTCTTAAGAGAGCTATGATTTTGTATCGTAGTTTGAAATAATGCCACATCAATAGCGGGAGGTATTTTTTCAACAGGAATATTTTTGGGCAGACCATGCTTTTTTGCCAATACGAAAAGATCATCTGAAATGGTATGTACTTTGTCAATATATTTCCAAAGTTTTTTATAGCATTCTGGATATTTTACAGGGTAAACCGCTATATCAAATCCGCGAATACTTACAGCCATTTTTGCATTTATGGCTTGTGCCACAGTTTCACTTCCCAAAGCTAAGGTTGCAAAGCCAAAATGCAGCCAGTCTAACTTTGCTTTTAAAAGGTGAGCGTTAAGATATATTTTTTTAAAAATTTGAATAACTCCAACACCGTCTTTACGTTCCAATTTTACAAACCGAATCACGGAAGCTATATAGGGTATAAGAAATAAGACCTCCTTACTAATATACCCAATTTGAAAAAAAGGGTTTCGAGTAATTTTTGGACTTTTAACAACAGGACATCCTTTAAAATTGTCATCTTTTGACTGACAAAATAACACCACTTCCATTCCATGCGCTTGTAAGCCTTTAATTTTTGAATTGAAAAAGGTCTCAGAGTAACCCGGAGTGCTAGAAAGGACAATCCCTATTTTCATGGTGTAGCTTTAAGTAATATTTGTAATATCTTGGTAAAGCAACTCGTGGCTTTCTACAAATGTATTCATGGTAAAGTGACTAAGACAATAAGCTCTTAGCCTTGTTCCTAATGCATCACGTTCAGAAGGAGTTTGCTTGTAAAAAAAATCTATTTTTTTTGCCAAGGCCTCACTCTCTAAAACTGGAAATAATAAATTTTCAAAATCCTTTAAAACGAAGCGAATTCCTGAGATATTAGATCCTAAAACAGGTACTCCCATACTCATAGCCTCTACCAATGCCATGGGCATGCCTTCTTTTTTACTTGTTATAATGTATAAATTAGATGTTTTCAATAACTCGCGTACATCTGGTTTTTTTCCTAAGAAAGAAACCCTGCTTTGAAGCCCCAAATCTATAACCATTTGTTTTAAACTATCAGCATATGGATCTCGAGTATCCCCAACAATATCTAATAAAATTGATGTGTCTACTCGTTTTAATGCTTTAATAAGCACTTCAATTCCTTTAACAGGCACTAAATTAGCAACTGTTATAATCTTAAATACTTCATTTGACCTATTCTTAGGAAACAAAGCTGGATTGTAGAAATCTGTATCTAACCCAAAGGGAATCAGTTTTTGGTGTTTCTTATTGGGAAAAAACATTTTCATATCGGTATTCACTGTAATGATAAAATTACTTAAGTAACTACGTATTTTCCAGTGAATATTACCCCACCCCATTGCCTTTTTGGTATACATAAATTTTACACCTGCTAAACGACAAGCCAAGGCTTCTGTCCAATCACTACTCCAATCCCATGAATGTACTATATCTACTTCATTTTTTTTAAGAAGACTCATAAACGGTTTAAGTCTCAGAAATAAAGTATAAAAAGGCCGTATTGGGACTTTAATTTGGATTATATGAATAGGGATTTCCAAGGCTTCTACTTCTTTAAAAAACGTTCCTCTTTTATGATTGCAAGCAATAGAAACTCGAAATTTTTCTGGATTTAATTTTCGTGCTAAATCGTACACAACCTTACCACTCCCAGCAGTGTCAAAATTCGGGATTGTATAAAGTATGTGAATTTTTTTAGTCATAGTTAATTTCAATAGGCAAATATCGACTTATCTTCATTATTTCAGCATTAATCTACCTTTTAGGTTTAAACACAAAACGATTAAAACGCAAAAATTGTGTTCCTGAAAGCACATTCCATTTATATAGATTTAAACAGACAGCACCTATTAGAAATTGGAAAAAATGAACATAGCCCTTTTTATAAAAAAGCCAAAGATTTCGGAATACTAAATGTGCTTCTCTTTTATTTTCTGAACGTTCTAAATACCTTGTACACATAAAATAATACCCTTTCAAAAGAGAGTGTTGGTATGAAGTTATCTGCTGTGTTTGAAGTAATTCATCTATAAAAATATAAGTAGCGTCGCAAACAGGTTTTAAAAAATTTTTACGTGAGCGTATTGGTCTCACGTTATAATAAAAATCGACTTCATTATCTACAACGATAAAATTTTTACTGTTTTGAAGGGCGCGTATTGCCAATTCCACATCTTGAAGTCGTGGTAATTTAGGGTTAAATTTTCCTATCGCATAGAAAAAAGATTTTTTCCATACTATAGCTGTTATAGGCCATATAAAACGAGCTTGAAGAAAATAATCTAAATAATTATCTGTGAGCTTTGGCGAAAATTGGGTCTGCTTATTTTGATCAATTGTTCCCGTATTCTTAAACACCATAAAATCGTTAAAATCCAGCAGTCTTTTATCAATAAAATTAGGGGTAATAATATCATCCGCATCTAGAAAGACTAAATTTTCATAAAGTGCAAAATCTGCTCCTAAATTTCGACAAACCGAAGCATTACTTTTTTCTTTATTACAACTAAGTTTTATCCGATTGTCGTTTAAGCGGTGGCACCAATCTTGAATTTCCCGCTGAATAGTTATATCTGAAAAATCGTCCACTATAACCCATTGCCATGACTGTTCACGCTGCTCTAACAAACATTTATAAATTTGTTCTAGCCCCTTTGGGTCATTATAATGGGGTGTAATGATACTGATCGGCATGGATTGTTTTGGTAAGGTAATTTCTATTAATACTAATATACTGTTTGACTTTAATTACTCCAAAAAGTAGGACAACTATTCACTGACTTATGCAATATAAAGCTTACCAGACAAAATAATGGCGTTTATTGAGTTTTGTAATAAGTTATTTTCATGCTTTATAAATCAATAAAACATAATTGTCCTTTTCATTTTTTATTTTAGATTCGCATAAGCTTTTGATTTTTACACAATAATATGCTATTCAATTCAATAGATTTTGCCATATTCTTACCTATTGTATTTCTAATATATTGGTTTATTTTTAATAAAAATCTTAAGCTACAAAATGCTTTTTTAGTTGCCGCAAGTTACCTTTTTTATGGTTGGTGGGATTGGCGTTTTTTATCACTTATTATTTTTAGCACACTAATAGACTTCTGGGTAGGGCAGTTATTGAGTCGTGAATTAAAGGAACGAAACCGCAAGTTTTTACTTTGGGTGAGCATTCTTGTTAATTTGGGTTTTCTTGGATTTTTTAAATATTATAATTTTTTTCTCGATAATTTCGTGAATGCATTTTCTTTTTTGGGAATGCCAATTTCAACACAGTCACTAAACATTATTCTGCCTGTAGGGATTAGCTTTTATACCTTTCAAACATTAAGCTATAGTATTGATATCTATCGAAACAAACTAAAGCCTACTACAAACTTAATTTCGTTTGCTGCTTTTGTCAGCTTCTTTCCACAATTAGTTGCGGGCCCTATAGAACGTGCAACCAATTTATTACCCCAATTCTATAGCCGCCGGAAATTTGAATATCATAAAGCCGTAGATGGTTTACGCCAGATTTTATGGGGATTCTTTAAGAAAGTAGTTATAGCCGACAACTGTGCGCATTATGTAAATATTATTTTTGAAACACCTCAAGATTACTCAGCAAGCACGCTAGTTGTAGGCGCTATTTTATTTGCTTTTCAAATATATGGTGATTTTTCAGGGTACTCAGATATTGCAATAGGTACAGCTCGCCTTTTTGGTTTTAAGCTTACCCAAAACTTCGCTTTTCCCTATTTTTCACGAGACATAGCCGAATTTTGGCGGCGTTGGCACATTTCACTTTCTACATGGTTTAGAGATTATCTATACATTCCTTTAGGTGGAAGTCGTGGCACAAAATTTAAAGTTATAAGAAATGTATTCATTATCTTTATTGTTAGTGGCTTTTGGCATGGTGCTAATTGGACTTTTATAGTTTGGGGTGCATTAAATGCTATTTATTTTTTACCCTTATTAATATCTAATAAGAATAGGCAACATCTTAATATTGTAGCTTATTCAAAAAGATGGCCCACTTTTAAAGCTTTTTTAAATATTATTTTAACTTTTGGATTAACAACTTTAGCTTGGATTTTTTTTAGAGCTGAAAACATTACACATGCATTTCAATATATTAAAGGCATCTGTGACTTAAGTATTTTTACAATACCTGAAATAAGACCCACCAATATCTTTTTACTCCTTATACTTTTTCTGCTAATTGAATGGCTAGGAAGACGTAATGAATATGCTTTAGAAGTTTTTGGTTTAAATTGGAAACGACCAATTAGAATAGGTTTTTATTATACTCTTTTGATTTTAATTTTCTGTTTTAGCCGAAATGACCAAACGTTTATTTATTTTCAATTTTAAGGATGAAGTTATTTTTAAGTAAAATCATTCAGTTTTTATTACTAATCATTGTTACGGTAGTAAGTGTTAGTACACTATTAAATACTCATCTTAATAATAAAACACAATTTGCTCTAAATAAGAATGTTGAGAGTATCGTTTTTGGTCATTCGCATCCTGAAACAGCTTTTAATGATTCCTTGATTGTTAACTTTAAAAATTTAGCTCAGTCTGGAGAATCTTATTTTTATACATTTATTAAAGCCAAACAGGTTTTTAAGCACAATCCACAAATTAAAAATGTATTTATTGAATTTTCAAACATTGATGTTACACAAATAAGAGATGAAGAGATTTGGAATGAAAAATATATAAATTGGAGGTACCCAACGTATGCATCTTGGATGAACATATCAGAACAAGCATACCTACTAGCAAAAAACCCAAAAATAGTTATTGCAACCTTGCCAAAAACGTATAAAAACCAAATAGAACGAATAAGAAGCAATCGTTTTAATTACATTAAAAGTACAGGCGGCTATTTGTACCTTACAGAAAGTAAATTGGATTCACTTATAGCCGTAAACTACAACAAACAAGAACCTGAAAACAAATACTTTATAAAATCTGTAGCTAATCTTTATTATCTTGAAAAATTGATCGCCTTGTGTTACGAAAACAACAAGCAGGTATATTTTGTTCGAAGTCCATTGTATAAGGACAGTTTTTATAGGGTAAATGAAGAATTATTTCAAGAAATTAAAAAAGAAATGTTTCCTAAAATAAAGTTTTTAGATTATGTAGATTTTGATATCCCAAACTCCTACTTTCGAGATTTACACCATCTAAATTATAAAGGTGCAATTCAATTTTCTAATATGTTTAACAGTAAGTTACAGCAATTAACTACAGAACAATGAACCCTTTTTTAAAAAAAATCACGGTTTTTATTTCATTGTTTTACCTAGCAATTTTCCTCTCGTTCACTACAAGTAATTGTGTAATTTTTAAAAGTGTAGATTTTACACTTGACCCTAAAATTAATAAAATAATAATTGGAAATTCTCAACCTCAATGCGCATATAACGATAGCTTAATTAATAACTTTAAAAATCTTGCAAAATCTGGTGAAACGTATTTTTACAATTATTATAAATTAAAAGCTTTAATAAGACAAAATACACAACTAGACACTGTTTTTATAGAGTTTTCAAATACAAATATTTTAGAACGGGAAGATCAGAAAATCTGGGAAACTACATATCTGAATCATTTTTTTCCAAATTATAGTTACATGTTAAACTTGGAAGATTATTACTTATTATTTCTAAAAAACCCCGTTGGATTTCAAAAAGCAATCTTTAAAACAATACAAGAAAATACTTCAAGAATTAGAAAGTCTAATTACAATTATAAAGATTCTATAGGTGGATATTGGCATTTAAAACGGCAAAAAGTTAAAGCAATATTAGATTCTACAACTCACAAAACTATAACCAACAAAAAATTAAGCACTATTAAATTAAGTCAATATGATTTAGTTTATCTTGAAAAAATCATTAAACTTTGTCAAAACAACAATATCACACCGTTTTTAATACGAAGCCCATACCATCCAAAATTCCAGGTAGATCAATATGAATTGGATTACCAAAAACTATTGAATGAACGGTTTAATACGGTTACATTTTTTGACTTTAAAAAATTTTCGCTAGAAGACCATGAATACGCTGACCTACAACATCTTAATTATAAAGGTGCTGCAAAATATTCATTGTATTTTAATGAGTTATTCTCAAATAATAAAAAATTATAAACTGAAACCCATTCTTTTTAAAAATCATCAACCTATTTATAATTACCCAATAATGAATAATAATTTAATTTTTCTTCATTTACCTAAAAACGGCGGTAGTACTTTTCATTCTATTTTAAATCGTTTATACCCAAAAGAAAATACGTTTACCATTCAATCTGTGACAAACTCAAAAACAAATGAGGACTTTTTCATTAATATCGCTGATGCCGATAGGAAAACGATTAATTTAGTTAAAGGACACTCTCTGTTTGGTTTACATAAATATATGGATAAAAATACTAGGTATATAACATTTCTCCGCAAGCCAGAAGAACGAATTCCTTCATTTTATTACTATGTTTTACGAAAGCCTAATAATAAACTTTATAAAAAAGTTACATCAAACAATATGTCACTTTATGAATTTGTTACACAAGTTGAGAGTATAGATTTAAATAATTGCCAAGTAAGATGGATTAGCGGTATTGATGATAAAGAAGAGTTTATGCTTGAAAAAGCAATAGAAAACATTGAAAATTATTTTTCTTTTGTTGGAATTACTGAAAAATACAATGAATGCCTTATTTTGCTACAACACTTATACAACTGGTCCATCCCCTATTATATGGTTAAAAACAAAACACGTAATAGACCAATGATTGAGGAAATTGACAATAAAACGATAGCAGCAATCAACCATTATAATACAGCTGACAATAAATTATATGAAATAATTAATGAGAAAATTTCAAAACAAATAAAAACTGAAGAATATATGTTTTTAGAGCTTGCTAGATTAGCTATATTAAATAAAATTTACTCAAATGAATATGGAAGAAAAATTGCAGGTTCAATAAAAAGAAAGATAAAATAAATTATTTTTATTTAAAAAGGCTTGAATAAATTGCTGCTAAGTTTTCAACCAAAATTTCATTTCTATAATTCTGTTCAATAAAAGCGCTACCTGTTTCCCCCATTTCCTTCATTAACTCGGGTTGAAGTATCAATTGTTCAATAACATTTACAAAACCATCCAAATCATTTTCCGCTACCACATAACCACTTTCATTTGGCAACAAGCCATATTTCATGCCACCAACATCTGAAACTACAACCGGTAGTTCCATTGCTTGTGCCTCTTGAATTACTAAACCCTGAGTTTCAGCTCGCCCAGTTTCTGGATCAACTCGTCCAGGCATAATAAAAACATCCGCTTTTTCAAAGCATGCTTTAACTGCTTTTTGAGTGAGAGCTCCATAAAATAAAATATAATCAAGTAATTGGTACCCTTGCGCCTCACTCTCTAATTTATCACGCAAGAAGCCATCGCCAATTAGATGTAAACGAACAGAGCTATACCCTTTTTCATGTAGTTTCTTGACAATCTTAAGTGCCCTATCAGCGCCTTTTAAAGATATAAGCTTTCCGCAAAATACTAAGTCGAAAAATTGTGTATTCGTTTTAGGAGCAGTTCTTTTAAAAAATTCTGTATCTAGACCAACTGGTAAAATATAATGTGGTTTATTATAAAGATTTACTTGTTGTAACAAACTTTCTAGGTACGGTGTATTAACGGTAAATGCATCAGCATATTTAAATAAGTTAGCGTACTCTTTTTTATAATTCGCAATATTTTTAGGCTCCAAATCATATCCATGAAAAGTTGTAATCAATTTAACTTCCTTAGAAATTATATGATGCGCCTTTAAATTTGCTATCCGTTCCCCATTCATCCCAAAATGGGCATGAATTAAATCAAAATCATGCTTACATAAAAACCATTGTGCTTCAAAAAACAACTTTAAGGTATAAGCTTCCTTCCCATATTTAAAAACATTTATACTTTTAAAATATCGTGACCAGTCTATTTTAAAAGCATGAATAAGTGTCCATTGTATAAAAACACTAAACCGTTTTAATTTTGATACGGGCGGTTTTTTAAAATAGTGAACCTTATTTAATAATCCATGGAGATTTATACTTTCTTGGATAACAACATTATCAACCTGCTTATAAGCAAACAAACTAACCTGAAACCCTTTATCTATTACCGCGTTAATCTGATTAATAATAAAGGTTTCAGAAACGGTTGGAAAATATTTAACAACAAAAGCGATATGTTTTAATGGTTTGTTCATTTTAAACAACTTTAACTAGAACCGAAAAATTAAGGAGTCCATTTTTTAATAGTTTCAAGATTTCTTTTATATACCTTGTATTGAAACAAACAATAACTTTGTTGTCTAAAATAACGTTTAGCTACCTCTCGCTGTTCAAAATCACCGATTAATAAAGCTACACTTTTTTTTAAAAACTTTACAACGCCTCCTTTAAATGCGTATCGTATTAAATCTATCTTATTCCGTGGCTGTTCTTTCAATATATCTAAATAAGGCCAAAGCATAAAATTGGAATATGCCATAGCTTTTCGCATTCTAGAAACGTATTCTAAATGTAATCTTTCATTACTCATAAAATGTTGAAAATATAAACGTTCGTCAAACCACATTTTAAGTTCGAAAATTCGTAATACATAACAGTACTCCGTATCGCCCCCTGAGCTTAATTGTTTTCCAACACGATCACTTAATAAGTGATGAAATCCTCGTTTTTTTAAAAGTAGCCAATGTGATTTTCGCAACACCATACCAGCACCATAAACACATCCTTTTTTATTAGTAATATCGCCAGTTTGTTTGCCTTGCCTTGAAACCGCAAAATACCTAGCCTGTGTGTCAAACCAATCAGGTTTTTTAGATTCAAAAATAGCTTCACACCAACCTCCTAAAGCACCGATATTTAAATTCTCATTCATTACCTCAAAAGCAGTTTGCACATAAGTTTCGCACAACCAATTATCATCGTCACACCAAATTAAAATATCATAATTTGCAGCCTGTACACCGCTATTTCTAGCATATGACAAACCGGCCTGATATTCATCAATTATTCTTAAAGTTATTGAAGAGCCTAAAGATTTCCATACTTCTACTGCTATTTTTGAAGTGCCATCTGAAGAATTATTATTAACTAAAATTAATTCCCAATGAAGTCCTTCTTTAATTTTTTGATTTGCTAAATAGGCTAAGGTACTTGGCAGTCTCTTAGCACTATTATAACAGCAAAGTATCACGCTTACTCCATTTGTTGTTCTATTCATTGGTCTTTAAAAGCATTATTTATTGCGAAAATTAGTGTTCCAGACTGCTATAGTTAACAACATACTCAAAGGATGCGAATATGTTACAGCATCTACAGTTTTAAAATTATTATAAAATTTCGCTAATAAAGGTTTGGATATTAAAGGATGCAAATTTTCTGAAAAAATACGTTTTTGTAATTGTTCGTCGTTTTCCATACCTAAAAACTGAAGCTCCCAATTACGTTGAATATACGGTTTTCCCATCTTTTCTTTTAGCGTTCGTTTCAATTTATTTCCGATTCGGTAGGGTATATTATTTGGAGCTTTATTCTTTTGAAAAGAATAAAGGTTAAAAGGGCGTTGTTCTTCCCAAGTTATTGTAGCAAGTTGTGGATTCTGCTGTTTTATATACTCAATTTGCAGCTTTCTATCGGCTAAATATGCCTCAGGAATGGTGCAGATAAATTCACACATCCTAGTGTCATAATATGGCAAAGTGATGGAGTGTGCCGCTTCAAAAACGCAAAGATTTACAGAGGTCCAACGCGGGGCCCAATACAAGCTTTTAAAGGCTCGTAGTTTTGCACTTGGATTCTCTATTTTTAGGGTGTTGAGTAATTCCGCTATGCGCTCCCGAAAATAAGTATTAAAATCGCCTTCCAATTCCCATTCTTGCCAAAGGGCTTCGGCTAGTTCTAGGCCTCCTTTTTTTATAATTTTCTTCAATATTGTTTCTAGCAACTCAGCTTCAGTAGTTCCTTCTGGTGCGCCTCGATCAAAAAGCACATCGCCCCAATGCCCTAAGGAGAATACACCATCCATTTTATTAAATTCTTCTAAAACTGCCATTTGTCGTGGATGGGTAAATTCAGAATAGCAATTATTAATGCCGGCTAAAGCATTCAATTTTGGCCATAGATAACCAGGTTCGATAGTGAATTCTTCAAAATTGAAACCACAGGTTTTTGCGATTTTTTTAGCGATTTCACTTTCAGAAAAACCCCCTTTAAAGGAATAACTATAGGAGGTTACTTGGTTTTTCATTTTCGCCAAAGCTACTGCTTGGGTGCGGCTATCTAAACCTCCAGAAAGAGGTAAAATAACATTGTTGTTTTGAAGTTGCTCGGAAATTATCTTCTCAAATAATGAAGTAAATTCTTCCAAAGCAGTTTCAAAAGAAATATTACGCGGACTGTAATGCCATTGAAACCAAGGTTTACTTTCAATTAAAAAACCGTTATCATCAATTCTATTTTCCGAAGCAGAAGAAAGTACTTTTTGATCCTTCCAATATGTATCTGTATCTAGAAAAAAACCTGTGGCTGTAAAGATACATATGGCTTTTTTATCTAACTCATGTGGGGCATGAACTTTAGCAAACTCTTGCTGGATTGCTATTATTGGAGTTCTTAGTGTAGGCATTTAGGTTTTATATAATCTATAAAAATAATTAATAATATCTTGATACTCCTTCAAAAGAATTAGGAAGCATGCTTCTCTTCACCACAGTTTAATGCTAAAACTTCTTTATACAGTTGCTCCACCCCCGCAATCATCTGTGCTTCATTATGTTGCTGTTCAACTTTTTTTCTTGCGGCACTTCTAACATTTTCTATCTCAGGGAAGGGAAGCTGCTTGAAATTTTCAATCGCCAATGCCATTGCGGCTGAGTTTCGGGTAGGCACCAACCAACCTTCTTTAGTATGGGTAATTAGCTCTGAAACCCCACCGCAGTCAGTGCTTATTACAGGCAAACCAATGGCCATAGCTTCTACAATTACATTTGGCAAACCTTCTTCTAAACTTGGCATTAAAAGGAGTGATGCCTCACTCATTACTTTAAAAACTTTTGTTTGCGGTATTTTTTTTTCAAGTATCACATGGTTTTGTAAGCCTAAATCATTAACTAAAAACTGTAATTCCTCATTCCCCGAGCCCCCAATTATAGTATATAAAAAAGGAATGTCTCTATCTTTTAATATTTTACAACATTGCAAAGCATAATCATAGCCTTTTATCCAATGCGCTCTTCCAACAGATAATATTTGCAATGGGGCCAAAACTTTATAATTTTCAGTATAGTGTATTTTATTGATATCTAAGCCTGTATATACAACCTTATCTATTTTGTTTGGAGAATTCCATATTTTATCTCCATTAGCTGAAATAGCTTTAGAAACGGAATGAAATCCGGCAATTTTAGGATACCACTGCCTTAGGTATTGAAAATTAGTAGCATCAACAAAAGGGCGGACATTGCTATGGAAACCTCGCTGACTAACTAGTACAGGAATTTTTTGTTGTAATAGTGTTTCTTCAAACCATTGAATTGTGGATGGCCATTGTATGTGTATAATATCGGGAGAAATACTAGTAAGGGCCAAGTATAGGTTTTGCTGTTTGAGTAATTGTCGTTTTCCGTATATTAATAATTTGAGGGTAGCAAAGAATCGCTTATAGCTACTTGATTGGAAAAGTAATTTTAGCGTTGTTAAAGTAAATTTCAATTTATTCTGATTACTTCCTAATGAAACATAATGTACACCTTTAATTTTTTTTGACAGCTTTTCATTAAATCCAAGAATATAAACATGATGGGTTTCCGTTAACCCCTTTACCAAACGATTAATAAAGGGTGTGGTCTTAAAACTTCCGTCGAATATTATTATTTTAAGAGGCTTCATATAAGCTTAACTATGTTTTGAATATAGATTAGTGCGATTTATTAAAATTAAATTAGCATTTATGCTGTGTCTATATAGGTACTACTGTTTAAAACTATATATTAAATAGTTTTATATATAACTATACCCTCTTGAGCTTAGCTTATAAAAAGATCCTAAAAAAAATAGTTTTACTATAATTAGTATCCCTTTTGCAGGTAGCGGAAATTTTAAAAGTTGAAAAGAAAAAGTCAATGCATTTTTCCAGCTTTTAGTTTTATATAAATTCGTAAGTACTAGTAAGGACTTTTTAATTACGTAATCTTTAAGCTCTTTGTTTATTTCTTTTTTTTTAAGCTTTTTCAATAAATAAGAAAGAATTAAAGCTTTAGACTTTGATTTTATAGTATTATGTTCAATTTTTATTGGATGATTTCTTTGATAAACCAGCACTTTATGGATTATCCTTGGATTTAATTTTTTTATAAGTGCTTCAATATGAAATAAGTAATCCTGTCCGTTTTGTACCTTTTCATCAAAAAACAAATTTCCACCTATTAAAGCTGTTCTTTTCCATAAGGAAGAATTAATCCCCCAACCAATGTTTTTCTTTATAAAGTCTGTTAAAGGTTCATTACTCCAGAGAGTATCATTCCAATATGTATCTTTTATTTTTCCATTTTCATCAAAAAAACTTGATTGGCTAATTGTAAAATCATAATTTCCTGATTGTAAATTAACAACATCTATTTTAAGCTTTTCTGGATGCATTAAATCATCACTGTCAAACCATTGAATATACTCCCCTCGTGACAATTCAAAACCATGATTCCGAGCAGCATTTCCTCCTGGCAATCTATTTTTTGGTCTGTGATGGTATTGAAACCTGGAGTCTTTAATAATATATCGATTCAGTACGGCAGCAGTAGTATCCGTACTACCGTCATCTACAACTATACATTCCCAGTTTTTATACGTTTGAGCATAAATACTATCCAGAGTTTCCCCAATCAGATGTGCCCGATTGAAGGTAGGAATAATTATGGAAACTAATGGTTTAACTTTAATCAAGAAATTAGGGTTTATAAAAAAATAAGCATAAACTATCGCGTAATTATAATAGCGACAAATATAGTAGCCTTAATACAGTACTACCTTGAATAAAAAATATTAATAATACCGAGTATATAAAGATTCAAAATCTTGGTTCATTTTTGAAATTTTCAAAATAGCATTTTTAATTGCTTGTTCATCAACTTTTTTATACGCTTCCTGATCTTTATTTTTCACCCTATTTGACTGTTTAGCTGAAAGTTCAAGTTCAGAAATTTTTAAAAAGGATTGTAAGTTTTTAAGCTTGGAGTTCAATTTTTCTGTTTCGATATAAAAAACTTTACATTCATCCAATTTAGAAAGGTTGCTTATAATTTGTGAATTAATATAGAACCAATACCAAGTTGCCCGCTCTACTATAGACATAGCCTGCCAATGATTTTCAGGAATATCTCCAGTCTTGCCACCATTTAATCTAAATAATGCCCAATCATTACGATTATACAATTCAAATTCTTCATCATGAAACCAATTTCTAGCGACCATCGATTTAATACAAGCTTCTGGATGACGTATTAAATGAATAAACGTAGCGTTGGGGAAATATGCATTAAAAAAGCCGATAAAATTCCAAAGCCGTTGATCTGAATGAATTAATAATTGACTTTTTTCTGCTTGCCATATCTTAGATTCAAATATAGACTGAATTTCAAAAAGAACAGAGTTCTTTTTGTCTTGCTCCATTGCATATTCTGAGCTTAATCGGATTAATTGATAAACGTCTTCATGAAACGCTTTAATGTGTGGATGCTGATTTAGTGTATCAACTATAGATAGTGACCCTGCTCTTCCTGTACTTAACACAAAGGCTATTGGTTCGTTTCGGTTTTCTGAATATGTTTTTTTAAAATTATCAATAATAGATAAAGGCACCAATCTACCGCTTCTTCCACCAAATTGTTTCTTTTCATTAAGGTCTTTATACACCTCTTGATCTCTATACTTTAGTGTTTTTGTTTTAGTAGTTCCAACTATTTCAAAAGCTGCAATGTCTCTATTTACAATTGTTCCTAAACCGATGATTGCTCCTTTTCCAATTGTTACCCCTGGCACAATAGATACATTCATTCCAATCCATACATTTTCATTAATTATAACAGGCTTGTAGATAGATTTTGAATCGTAGGGTAACGCTTTCCCATTATAATCATGATTTGTAGTGTATATAGTTACATTTCTTGATATATGAGTATTATTACCAATTATTATCCCACCATGACCTGCAAAAAAAGCATTGTTTCCTATATGAACATTATGACCAATAACTATTTTCTTTCTCCCGTTGAAAACCCAGGTATTTCCATTCAGAAAAACATTGTCACCAACGCTTTGAAGGGACGCTAATAATTTTTCTTTTCGATTCTTAAGGTCTTGTTTTTCGAGGTATTTGATTTTTTTATGTATCCTCAATACACCTTTCTCAAATATCCTTTTAAAAAACTTTCGTACCATTTTCTATTTCCATTTATAATCAATATAAAAAGCATGAGCATTACCAGGCAACTTTCCTGTACCATAATAATCTCCAGCTTCAACATTTATATTTCCAGCGTTTTTTACATTTTCTAGCATAATACCTTTATCGTGTATCGCTAAATTATAGCTATAAGAACCTGCGCCTAAAGGCCATTTAGGAATTGTTAAAGTAGCAATTCCATTTTTTTTATCAAAGGTTTGATTCACAACATCACTTCTACACGAAAAAAGAAAGTTTGAATAACTATCGAAAATTCCAATTGAAATAGAAAGTGCTCTTTTTAATGGATTATTATATTCAACTTTAATTTTGATGCTTTGCCCAATTAAGACCATTGTTAAGGGAATATCCGATTGATTGAAAAAACGCACACTTTTTATGCCTTCAACAACATCTATATTATCATAATTCAATTTACCTTTCTGTAAATTATTCAAATAAAACTCTATTCCTTCATTAACTTCTCCATCAAAACTTTTTTCTCCATTCTTTAAAACTATTAATCTAGTACACAAATTTTTGACTGCTGCCATATTATGACTCACAAACAACACAGTTCGTCCTTCTCCTTTTGAAATATCCTGCATTTTGCCAATGGCTTTTTTCTGAAATTCTGCATCGCCCACAGCCAAAACCTCATCGACCACCAAAATATCTGGTTCTAGGTGCGCTGCTACAGCAAAGGCCAAACGAACTTTCATACCGCTACTATACCTTTTCACTGGAGTATCTACATACATTTCACAACCTGAAAATTCTATAATCTCAGCTAACTTAGCGTTAATTTCTGCCTTGGTCATCCCTAAAATAGCGCCATTTAAATAAATGTTTTCCCGCCCAGTAAGTTCTGGATGAAACCCAGTACCAACTTCGAGTAAAGAGGCTATTCTTCCTTTTGTTTTTATAACACCAGTTGTAGGGCTAGTAACTTTAGAAAGTATTTTGAGTAAGGTAGATTTACCAGCTCCATTTTTACCGATAATTCCTAATACTTCCCCTTCTTGGACTTCAAAATTAATATCACGCAGCGCCCATACATATTCTTCCTTTTTTTTACTCTTCCTGTCGTTTACCGCCCCAATTTTTAAATAAGGGTCTTCTTTACCTCGTATTTTATGCCAAAATCGATTTAAATCATGAGACAAAGTCCCAGTACCTACAGTACCTAAACGGTATTGCTTGCTTATATTTTCGGCTTTTAAAATAATACTCATTTTTTTTGAACGCTCTATATTTATATAATCGCAATCTACTATTAACTGCTAACCACTTATACGGTATCGATAAAAGATTTTTCGGTTCTGTTAAATATAATTAAACCAAAAATAAATACGAATAGGCTAATTACTAAGGTGTAAGAAAATCCGATCCAACTAAAACTCCCAGTATTTAACATCATATATCGAAATCCTTCTATTATTTGTGAAAGTGGATTATAATTTACAATAGCTGCTATAAAAGCAGGGAGTTTTTTTTGGGCTTCTGAAAGTGGATATGGCACGGCAGAAATATACATTAATAGAGAAACAGCAAAACCTACCAAAACATTCAAATCACGGTATTTTGTAGTCATAGCGCTAATTGTCATCCCCAAGCCTAAACCCAATAAAGCCATCATTATAATATAAACAGGAAAGAGAAGTAGGTTTAAGTTAGGGCTTATTGAAAACCCTTGCGCGATATAATAAAAATAGAAAAGTATAAATATGAGCAATTGAATGCCAAATTTTACCAAATTAGAAATTGTAATTGACATCGGCATAATTACGCGTGGAAAATACACCTTCCCAAAGATATTGGCATTGCTTCTAAAAGTATCTGAAGTACCTGTAAGACATGCTGTAAAATAGTTCCAGGCTGTAATTCCAGCAAGGTTAAAAAGAAAAGATGGAATGCTTCCTGTACTAATACTACCAAGGTTATTGAAAACCAAAGTAAAAATTACAGAGGTAAATAAAGGCTGTAAAAAATACCACAACGGACCTAAAATGGTTTGCTTGTATACTGTCGTAATATCTCTTTTTACAAAAAGAAACAATAAGTCGCGATACCGCCATACTTCCTTTAAGTTAAGGCTAAAAAGCTTTTTCTCTGAAGAAATTTCGTAGAGCCAAGTATCTGAATCGCTGGAGGCCAATAGTGTGTATTTTATTTAGTCAACAAAGATAACAATTTTGGACTGCGTAGCGGGTATGTATTTACCCCATCCTTCATTAAAAAGCCTATTGCCTTATTGCATAACTGAAAGCGTAAGATGATGAGAATCTGGATTAGAAGTTGCATATATACCTACCCCAGCAGTGCCAATTGCTGCTCTTACTAATCCTTGAACTTGAAGCGTATAAGAATTACCTATGGTAAGACCTGTAAGCAACTTAGAAAATGAAATACTCCAATCAGTTACATCATTATTCAGTACTCCATTATATGTCTGAACTCCAGTTGTTGTGCCTCCTATAGACGTACTCCCATTTAAAACTCTAAATTGAACAATTGAAAAAGTGTTGGTGTAGCCAAATCCTGAGGCAGTTAGCTGTACTAATACTGCTGATTTCCTTGCTGTAAACGTAAGCGTACCAATCCCCGTAATAGCACTATAAGAGGTTGAGGTAAACAAGAGATCCCCTGCTAATGATACACTATCAATAATTGGGGTTGCTCCAGCTAAAATCCATGAACTCCCACCCCAATAATAAAAACCTGTACCAATTGTTACATTGGTATTATAAACCATCGTTCCTTCTGCCAAAGCTGTAACACCCGCTTTGGGATTAATTACTGGTGCTGCAACATTTAAAGCCGTTAATGAAACCCGGGGAGGCACTAAGCCACTCGTAGTTGATGTAATATCTAATGCTCCTTCGGGTTCAATGGTGCCTATTCCAACTTGCGCAAAAACAGAAAAAGAAATTAATAAAAAAATAAAACAAGAAGTTAATTGCTTCTTATTTGGAGGCCAAATATCCATAAAAAATTGTTTTTTGAGTTAGAACAAATTATTATGATATGGGGCAGAACAATAATATAAAACCCAAAGAAGATACACAAGTTTTAAAGAATTTTCCTACTGCGTAAAAACTTTATAATGAATACATTACAATCTCGGTTAATGTGCTTTTTTTTACCGTTAAAACTATATATATTTCAATTTAAATGTTAAGAAAAAACCATGTCAATAGCTATCCAAAAACATTGCATCAATAATTCACTCACTATCTAGCCCAATTATTCTAAAAAAGAAGATTTAATAGAGAAAAAAGATGGGAACCATTCTTTTATTAGCACATACAGCTACACGCTATTGCGAATAAATACAACTAGAGCTATACCTGACTATTAGTATGGTGTTAGGAAATCGCTATCGGGAAATTGGTTAAAAGTTTTCCCACGTAATTTTCAATCCATCTTTTACAGAAAACAAAGGATTGTACCCTAATAAATTTTTAGCTTTTTCAATATTCGCCAAGGAATCGCGTACATCGCCTCTACGATCAGGACCATACGTGGCAGCAATGTTTTTTCCAGAAATATTTTGAAGGTCATTCCAAAGGGTGTTTAAACTAATTCTTTCACCATAAGCAACATTAAAAACTTCATTTACCGCTTCATCATTCGCAAAAAATCCACGAACATTAGCTTGAACCGCATTTAGAACAAATGTAAAGTCACGTGTTTGTTCCCCATCGCCGTTGATTGTCGGTGCTTTTTCATCTTTTAATGCTTGCATAAACAACGGTATAACCGCTGCATATGCTCCCGTTGGACTCTGGTTAGGTCCGAAAACATTAAAATATCGTAGTCCTATAGTTTGAGTCCCATAAGTTTTAAAAAACACATCGGCATATAGTTCATTTACAAATTTAGTAACCGCGTAGGGAGACAAAGGTTTTCCTATATTTTCCTCGACTTTAGGAAGTGATTTACTATCGCCATACGTAGAACTTGACGCAGCATACACCAGTCTTTTAACTGTTTTACTTTCTTTTTGAGCCACAAGCATATTCAAAAATCCAGTAACATTCACTTCATTTGAAGTTAATGGGTCATTAATAGAACGTGGCACAGAACCCAAAGCAGCTTGATGTGAAACATAATCAATACCATCCATTGCTTGCTTACAAGTTTCTAGATCACGGATATCGCCTTTTAGGAATTCAAAATTTGGGTTATTTTGAAATGCTTCGAGGTTTTTCATAAAACCTGTTGCCAGATTATCCAAAACACGAACTTTTTTGGCATTATTAGCGAGTAAATAAGCTACAAGATTAGAGCCAATAAAACCTGCGCCGCCAGTAACAAGGAAATTGAATTTTGAAAGGTCTGCAGTATGGTATTCTGATTTTTTTATTATAGACATCCGTCAATATTTATTTTTGGAAAAAAAGATTTTACATCAAAAACTACAGCGGCAGTATTGCTGTATTTTTTTAAATCAAAGTTTTTAAATTTATCATGAGAAACAGCTAGGATAATAGCGTCATACTCATTTTTTAGATTTGTTTCTTCATTAATAATTGAAAGTCCAAATTCTTTTTTCACTTCTTCTGAATTAGCCCAAGGATCAAAAACATCTATATTCAAATTATATTTCTGAAGCTCGTCAATCACATCAATTACCTTACTATTTCTAATGTCGGGACAGTTTTCTTTAAAGGTAATTCCCAGCACCAAAACATTGCCGTTTTTTACCTTGCAATCTTTTGCGATCATCAATTTTATAGTCTCTTGAGCAACATAATTCCCCATACCATCATTCATCCTTCTTCCAGCCAAAATAATTTCTGGATTATAGCCTTCTTCTTGAGCTTTTTGAGCCAGATAATAAGGATCGACCCCTATGCAATGACCACCAACTAAACCTGGAGAAAATTTTAAAAAGTTCCATTTTGTCGCTGCAGCTTCCAAAACATCTTGGGTATTAATATCTAAAAGTCGAAATATTTTAGAGAGCTCATTTACAAAAGCAATATTAATATCGCGCTGCGAATTTTCAATTACTTTGGCAGCTTCAGCAACTTTTATTGAAGGTGCCAAATGGGTCCCCGCAGTGATGACTGATGCATAAAGTTCATCTATATATTTTGCAGCTTCAGGAGTAGAACCTGAGGTTACCTTTAAAATTTTTGTTACAGTATGCTCTTTATCTCCTGGATTGATGCGCTCTGGGGAGTAGCCTGCATAAAAGTTTTTATTAAACGTAAGCTTTGAGTATTCTTCAAGAATAGGCACACAAATATCTTCAGTAACACCAGGGTAAACGGTAGATTCATAAATTACAACATCTCCCGCTTTTAATATTTTCCCAATAGTCTCACTTGCTTTTTGAAGCGGTGTTAATACTGGCTGGTTGTACTTGTTAGTCGGTGTAGGAACAGTAACAATAAAAACTGTGGCAGCTTCCATTTTTGAAGCTTCGTCGGTAACAATAAGTCCCATTTCTTCATTTGAAACTAATACTTCTTTTAATTCTTCTGAAGAAAGTTCTAAAGTACTATCGATACCTTTTTGCAACTCTTGGACTCTTGCGGAATTAATATCAAAACCGATTACTTTATATTTCGCTGCAAATGCTGCTGCAAGCGGTAAACCTACATAGCCAAGGCCTATTACTGCAATTGTTGGGGTCTTTGTCATTCTCTATTTAATAAGTTGGAAATCTACAAAGTGGCAAAAATACAGGTTTTTATGGTAAATGAAGTTTATATTAATGTAAAAAAATGACTTTCAATAATGTCATTTTTAAAAGGGACCATAAATAACTAAAAGTATTTTAAGGGAATTTTATTTCTTCAAAATAATTTTTTTCATTTTATCTAGTAGTGTAGGTGGTTTCACTTCTTCATGATATCCATTACTCCCATATGAAGTGTATTTTCCAAAGCCATAACCATAGCCATAACCATAACCTCTACCTGTCTTTTCAATATAATCATTTAATACAATACTTATATTTTTAATTTCACCTCTTCTGTATTTTTCATTGATAAAACCAAACATATTTTTATCAGTATAATTAAAACGTGCAATATAGATGGTAGCATCTACATGTTTTATAAGTTCTAAGGCATCAGAAACCAGCCCCAAAGGAGGTGAATCTAAAATGATATAATCGTACTTTCCTTTTAATTCTTCAATTAATTCATCCAACTTTTCACTAATTAATAGTTCTGATGGATTTGGCGGAATTGCGCCAGAAGGGATAATATCTAAACAATCTATTTCTGTTTTTTGAATTATGGTATCAATATCTGCTTCATCGATAAGGTAATTAACCACACCCATTGCGTTTTTAACATGGAAATCACCAAATATTCTAGGTTTTCGAAGATCAAGACCTACTAAAACAGTTTTTTTTGCACTTAAAGCAAATACTGACGCAAGATTAATAGAGCAGAACGTTTTACCTTCGCCACTAATTGAACTTGTAACAAGCACTGTTTTTGCTCCTTTTAATCCTTGTTGTTTATATATAAACTGCAAACTTGATCGAAGTGCTCTAAAAGATTCTGCAATTGCTGATTTAGGTTTTCTGAGCACTGCAAGGTTATCATCGATATGACTTTTACCAATAATCCCCAGCAAAGGGATTTTAGTAACACCCTCTAAGTCTTTGATATTATTTAACTTAGTGTCGAAAAATACCTTGACAAAAACAAAAAGTATCGGAAATAATAAGCCTAGCAAGCCAGCCATCATATAATTTAGCTGCGTGTTGGGCCCTATCTGACCGCCTCCAGTATCTTTAGCTTGGTCAATAACCATAACATCGCTAACATTAGCGGCTTTTACAAGGCCTGCCTCACTTCGTTTTGCCAAAAATAAATTATAGACACCTTGACTCAGGTTGTAACGTCGCTCAATATTAAGTAGGTCCTGTTGTTCTTTTGGAAGTTTTTTAATTTCACTTTCATGCCTTCCTATATTCTTATTAATGGAGCTAAGTTCTTGACTTTTTAAGCTTTTTGAAGAACGTATATTTTCAAGTAAAACATTTTTAACAGCATCTATTTTTCTGTCTAAATCATTAAAAATAGGGGCATCTTCCTTAAAAGAGTACTGAAGCTTATTCCTTTCTTCAGCAAGTGTAATTATTTTTCCGACGCCCGCTACTATACTTTCTTCAGCTATTCCAGCAACAGAAGGGGCTGGCACATCGCGATAATCTGAACGATTTAAAAGATACTCTTGAAGGGTAGTATAATAATTCATTTCACGAATAGCCTCTTCCTTTCGAAGGTCCAATCCGTTAAGTTTTGCTTTTATTTCGGTGCCTTCACTCGCAAGATCAAAAATGGCATTTTTATTCTTAAATTTATTTAATTCATCTTCTACCGTAGAAAGTTCTGCTGTTTTTTGTGCCAAACTACTGTCTATAAACTTAATTGTTTTGGTAGCAAAGAGGTTTTTACGTTCAAGCATGTCTTCACTTAAAACTTGAACCGAAGTATTTAAATAATCTACTAACTGCGCTTTATTCTGTCCTGTTAGCCACATTTTTAATACTGAAGAGCCCTTACTTTCAGCATTCACCCGAATGCCTAAATACTTTTTTACAACATCATCATAGTTTCTAAAGGCTATATAAAAAGAGGTGCCAGGGTTTGTAATTACATCAGTGTTTGGAATAAATGTACCAGCGAAAAAAGGTAGCGAGATAGGCTGACCCATTTTAAAATCCTGCACAAATTCTCCTGCATCAACAAATTTTGTAACTTTCTCTTTTGTAGTATAGTTTTGGAATGTTAGATTTCCTGCTTCTTCAAAGGCAACGCGCATTGTAAAATTAACAGAATCCTTAAACACAATCTTCATTTGCTTATTAAGCATTTGAAACTTCGTAGTATCTACTTCTACAAAAAATGGGGTTTGTTTATAGGCATCTACTTGCTGGTATTTTCCATCTCGTAAATAGTCTAAATAATACTGAAGTCGCTCCACTACCTTTTCATTATGGGAACGGGATTGTAGGGTAATAATAGAGGTGTTTACTTTATCTGTTGTTCCACCCCAATTGAATGTAAGACTTGTATTACTGGTGAAAAATGGGTTTTGATCATCCTTTATTGAAACCAAATTCTCCATCTTATACAGGGGAAGTTTCCGTACATTTATATAGTACGCTATTGAAAAGGCTACTACAAAACAAATAAGAAATAAAGGCCAATGATGTAAAAGTCTAAAAAGAAAACCTTTAAAATCAAAAGCAACATGCGCATCATTTATTTCGAATTCTTCAGTCATATATTTATAATCTTGTAAACAATAAAATTGTAGTCGCAAGTGCAGTAACTATAGTAAGTATTGTAGTGAAAGATTGAATCCCCGTAGTTCCTGTGCCAATTGATTTTTGTGGCAATGGGTTAATTAAAATTAAATCGTTTGGTTTAATATAATAATATGGCGAATTCATAGCATCCAATTGTGTTAAATCTATGTGATGTACTTTCTGTCCTGCGGGATATTGCCGTATAATCACTACATCAGTTCTATCGCCTGTAAGTGTTATATCGCCACTATTAGCAATAGCTTCCATAATACTTACTTGATCGCGATAAATAATTTGTGACCCTGGGTTGCCAATTTCACCATTAATGGTATAGCGGATTCCGGCAAGTTTTACCGTCACAAAAACATTGGCTTCAGCTTTAAAATAATCTGCGAGCAAACGTTCTTCAAGTTTTTCCCGAACTTCATCTACAGTATAGCCCAAAACATTCATTTCCCCTAAGCTTGGAATACGAATATTTCCATGATCATCTATTACAAAACCGTCATAATAAAGACGTTCTTCGCCTGTAGCATTAGGGTTTGCATCACTTATTGGATTAAAAATACCCACCGTTTCTTGATCCAATGCTTTTACACGTATGCTTAACAAATCATTTATTTGAAGACGGTAGGGCTCCTGTCTTTTCTTTAAAATAGCCAACGTATCTGCGCCAGTGGTATTTTCCTGCAAATACGTAAGCTGTTTAGTCGTCACACAAGAAGTAGTTAAAACAGCAATCGTTAAAAACATTAAAACATACGTAAACTTCATAATTGCAGGGTTGTGAATGGGCAAATATAAAGCATCAAACGTAATAATGAAACATATTTCCCAATCCTTTACTACAGCTTGTTTGTGCTTTAGGATTTAATCATTCCTTAATATTTATATAACGCTGCCAATAATTGCGCTCGCTAATTTCGGCAACTGCTTAAAACTTTTTAAAACCATTCTAAAAAATGCCACAAATAAAAATAACGCATCTCATTTTACTTTCAGGTATAACACTCTTTGCATTTGTTTGTTTTTCATTTTCACCTTCAAAAACTGAATTTATCAAACTTAGTTTTCTTCAGCAACATACTTTAGAATTCAAAAAATCTATAGACACGCTAGAAAAAGCTGCGGAAGCTTTTAAACTTGGAAAAACAAAGCAAGATGTAATCCAAGCAAAAGTTCTCAAAGCTCGAGAAGATTATAAAAAAATAGAATTTTACATTTCCTTTCGCTACCCTGAATACACAAATGATCATTTTAATGGCGCGCCTTTACTACATATAGAAAGAGAAAATACACGCCCAGCTGTTTTGGAACCTGAAGGCCTTCAAATTTTGGATGAATTGGTTTTTTCAGATGAAGCGTTTTCCGAAAGAACAAAGATTGCCGCATTAGCTACCAAACTTAAGGCAAGTTATGGCATTCTCTATAACTCATTCCCAAAAAACAAGGCCACTTTTTCTAATGATATTGCAGCACTACGACTGCAATTAGTACGTGTATTTTCTATGGGAATAACAGGTTTTGACACACCAGGTTCCTTAAATGCCTTGCCAGAAGCGAAAGCTGCGTTAATTGGAATGAAAGGCTATTTTGATGAAAACTATAAAAATAAAACAGTAAGCACACTTTTTGAAGCGGCTATTTCCAACCTTCAACAACCCACTACTTTTGAAAATTTTGACAGATTGAATTTTTTAAAAAAGTATATTGATCCATTGTATAAAAACCTCGGAAGCCTTCAGTCTTCAGAAGTGGGTGTTTCTCTTGAAAACACCATGTCTTGGAATCCGAAAAGCAATTCAATCTTTGATGAGAATTTTCTAAATCCCTATTTTTTCACTGGTTTAAAAAAAGAGGAAGACAATGCAGTTTTAAAAAATTTAGGCAAAACACTTTTTTATGATTCTGCAATAAGCAGTAACGGTCAATTAAGTTGTGTTTCCTGTCATAATCCAGACAAGGCTTTTACTGATAACATACCAAAATCCATTAGCAGTGTTCAAGGAAAAACAGTACTTCGCAACGCCCCCACACTTCTTAATTCGGTTTATGCAGATCGATATTTTTATGATTTACGCGCTTTTACCCTCGAACAACAAGCGGAGCACGTAATTTTTAATGAAAATGAATTCAATACAGCATATAGTGAGATTTTAAAAAAACTTAACACCAATCCTACCTATCAGAAAAAATTTAAAGCCGTTTATGGAAAAGGGGAAATTACACGCGAAAAATTTTCAAAAGCCTTAGCTTCCTATGTACTTTCATTAAAATCGTGGGATAGTAAATTAGACAAATATGTTCGTAATGAATCCTCAGAATTTTCTGCCGAAGAAAAAAATGGCTTTAACCTATTTATGGGCAAAGCAAATTGCGCAACCTGTCACTTCGCCCCTACTTTTTCTGGACTAGTCCCCCCATTTTACAGTGAAAACGAAACCGAAATTTTAGGTGTTTTAGAAAACCCAAATTCAGAGATAAGCATATTGGATACTGACGAAGGCAGATTAGCTAACAATATAATCAGTGAAGAAGCGTGGATTTATAAAAAATCTTTTAAAACCACTACGGTTCGTAATGCAGAATTTACCGGTCCATACTTTCACAATGGTGCATACGAAACTTTAAAGGAAATTATAGATTTCTACAATGAAGGTGGTGGCGCAGGCATAGGCTTAAATGTAATAAACCAAACACTTTCTGCAGACAAACTTGATTTGACTGAAATTGAAAAAAAAGAACTTATTGCCTTTATTAAAACATTAAGCGACACGGATTCTTATAAATAAATCGATTCCTTTTCAAGTACTTGCCTCAGCTGTTTTATGTGAAAAATCTGTAAAAATGCAATCTTTCGCATTAATGATTTAGTAACATCCATAACATAGCTTTTACGCAACCTTAAAGCCCCCTTTACTAAAAGGAAACTCCACGAAGGTACTTTTACGACACATAATTCTATAAACCTTAAACCCCTTAAAATGAAAAAAAGATTCCTTTTCCTTAGTTTACTAATGTCCGTGGTTACGGGTTTTAGCCTCGCAGCTAAAACAGTAAAAAAAGATACTTCTATTATAAAAACAACATGTGTTGATGGAGCCTCAACGAATGTTGCTGCTAATGGCGTTTTTCCTATTCCTACCTTGAGCGAATGGAAATACAATGATACTGGTGTAGATCTAGGCACTGCCTGGAAAGAAATAGCCTTCGATGATTCTACTTGGTCTTCTGGAAACGGAATCTTCGGTTATGGTGATGGTGTAGAAACTACAACCTTAAATTTTGGCCCAGATCCAGACCATAAATACCCAACGTATTACTTCAGAAATACTTTTGAAATAGTAGATGCCTCAGCATTTATCGATCTTATATTTGATGTACGTCGTGATGATGGTGTTGTGGTTTATGTAAATGGTACAGAAGCTTTTCGTATGAATATGCCTACTGGTGCAATTACCTATAATACCCGTGCCTCATCAACTGTAGGGGGTTCTGATGAATCTACATATTTTAGAGAAGCAACAGCAAATTTGTTGGTAGACGGTACAAATGTTATTGCAGTAGAGCTTCACCAAGCATCTGCAAGCAGTAGTGACCTTGGCTTTGACATGGCGGTAAGCTCAACAGTTGTCCTTCCTCCTTTAGAGCCTACTCCGTACCCTGTAGCAAAAGATAGCCGTTGGAGGTTTTTGGACGATGGCACAAGCCTTGACGCCGTTAACTGGACAGAACTTGCTTACGATAATTCTGCTTGGGCTAATGGTCATGGCACCTTAGGATATGGAGACCCTGTAAACACAAACATCTCTTTTGGCCCTAATTCAAATGATAAATACATTACATATTACTTCACAAAAGACATTGAAGTTGATCTTACAACTGTTGCGGATTTTGTAGAATTTGGTATGAAAAGAGACGATGGCGCTATTGTGTATGTAAATGGGGTAGAAGTTTTTCGTGACAATATGCCTGAAGAACCAACAGACTACCTAACAACTTCTTCGACTATTATTGATGGAATAAATGAAAACATTTATTTCACACAACAACTCCCAAAAAGTGTTTTTGTAAACGGTATAAACCGTATTGCTGTAGAAGTTCACAACCGCGATGGACACAGTTCTGACCTTCGTTTCGACATGTACATTAAGGATGCGCCGCAACTTGCTGTAGACTGTTCAGCTGCACACATTGCTTGTTTTACTTCAATAGTACCAACAGGGCAAACCTCAAATATGATTATTCCTGAAGAACACAACTTTCAACAAATTTTAAAACAAGGTAGTGCATACACTATTGGAGGGGGAACGGTTCCTGGAAACCACGATTTTACAGGGTATATTGCTACTAACGGAAGCAGTGAGCTAGGTCGCCTTTCAGTAAATCATGAAAATACACCTGGTGGAGTTTCCATTGTTAATCTTCATTTAGATGATGCCACAAACCTTTGGGTACTTGACGATACACAAGCTGTAGACCTTTACAACAATGCTTTAGTAACTACTACTAGAAACTGTTCTGGCGGAATTTCTCCTTGGGGCACAGCAATTACTGCTGAAGAAAGCACAAGCGCTGGCGATGTAAATGGCGACGGGTACCAAGATGTAGGTTGGCTTGTAGAAATTGACCCTGTTACCGCACAAGTTAAAGATTATGGAAATGGGCAAGAAAAACTTTGGGCAATGGGCCGAATGAACCACGAAAATGTAGTAGTTAGCAACGACCAAGTTACCGCCTACTATGGCGAAGATGGTGGAACAGACTGTGTGTATAAATTTATTGCAGACACCCCTGGCGACCTTACTTCAGGTACTGTTTACGTTTTAAAATTAGACCTTCAACTTTCTGGAAACGACCCTAGCTCGGCAACTGCTACTTGGATTGAAGTTCCAAATACGACACAGGCAGACCGCAACAACCTTTCATTGGTTGCAGGGGCACTTGGTGGCACAGATTTTAATGGCGTTGAAGATTGCGAAATTAGTCCACTAGATGGTAAGATATACTTTACTTCAAAAGGAAAAAACCGTGTGTATAGATTTAAAGACGATGGCAATACAGTTTCAGAATTTGAAACATTTGTGGGTGGAAAATCTTACGATATAGATACTGCTCAAGGTGTATTTACAGAACCTTGGGGCAACGGGAACGACAACCTTACTTTTGATGATCAAGGAAATCTTTGGGTATTAGAAGATGGTGGTAACAATTACATCTGGGTGGTTCGTCCAGATCACACACAGAGTAATCCAAACGTTTTGTTACACAGTTCTATGCCTTCAGGCTCTGAGCCAACAGGACTTACCTTTACTCCAGACTTTAAATACGGGTTTTTCTCCGTGCAGCATCCAAGTGGCAGCAATACATCACAACAAGATGCTACCCTAAACAATGTTACTTTTAATGCTTCAGCAACAGTAGTTTTTGCATTACGTGAGCACATTGGAATTCAAAAACCATTAGCAGATTTTATGGCAGATAATGTAGTAATTAAGGAAGGGGAAACAGTAAGCTTTACTGATTTAAGTGAAAATACTCCAGATTCTTGGAATTGGACGTTTGAAGGCGGAATCCCTGCAACTTCTTCAGACCAAGCTCCTGTAGTTACCTACAACACTCCAGGCGTTTATGATGTTTCGCTTGTAGTTTCAAACGTTGCTGGAACTAGTGATGCGGCTTTAAAATCTGACTATATAACTGTGGAAGAAATTCTAGGTGTTGGGGAGAATACACTTCAAAACTTAACACTTTATCCAAACCCAACAAAAGGAAATGTTACCTTGGAATTGAACGCAACTAATTCTGGTAAAACGATCAATATTGAAGTGTTTGACATCTTGGGAAGAAACCTTTATAACAACACTGCCGAAACTACTGGTGGAAACCAAAAAATAGCTATAGATCTTTCTAAATTTACAGCAAACTCAGATGTTTTGATTATGAAAGTTCAAATTGATGGAAAAACGGGTCAATTCAAAATACTGACAAATAAATAAACCGTCTAGAAAACCCAAAAAGGACTGGTAGTTTCTACCAGTCCTTTTTTTAGTTTATAATAACTCTTAAAAAAAACACTAATGGCTCAACCCTTAAAAAAGGAGTTTTTTAAAACCCTTATTTTACTTATTATAACTTTTGGATTTTATAATTCGGTTTTAGCGCAAAACGCCAATCCGTTACAAGAAGCCGTTTATGGAAGCATCCATGATGCATTGACAAAAGATAAAAAAGCGACCCAATTAAATTTGCGTGACCATCATGTTTTTTATGTTTCAGATTCTATAAAAGGGTTAAAAAATCTTCGGTTTATAAATTTAATGGGAAATAATCTGGAAGTACTAAATGATGGGATTTTCACATTAAAAAAATTGGAAGTACTTAATTTAATGCTCAACGCGCTTAAATATATTCCTAAAAAAATAAAGAATCTTAAAAAATTGATTCGATTAAATCTTTCAAATAATGAAATTGCAGAACTCCCTTTAGAAATCGGCACGTTAAAAAAACTTAGATTTTTACACCTTTCTTTTAATTATATAACCTTAATTCCAGAAAACATCAATGCTTGTAAAAACCTTGAAGTTTTAGAGCTTGACAACAATCAATTAAGTTATATGCCAACTACATTTTTTGAACTTAAAAACCTAAAAACACTTAACTTAGGTTTCAATCAATTTAATGAATTTAATGAAACTTGGACCCAATTAAAAAAACTAGAAGAGCTGAATTTAGAGCACAATCAATTACAACTTATTCCCAACGAAATTGGCTCGCTTCAAAACTTAAAATCCCTTATTTTAAACGATAATAAGCTTAAAACCTTACCAGAGTCTATTACACAATTAAAAAACTTAGAGCTGTTTATACTTACCAACAACAATCTAAATAAGCTTCCCCAACAACTTGAAAAACTTGAAAAACTAAAAACTTTAATAGTAATTGGAAACCAATTTACTACTTCAGAAAAAAGCAGAATAAAGAACTTATTACCAAATTGCAGCATCTATTTTTAAAAACTATACCGTTAAGCTTCCAACTAATTCTTCTTTAACCTTAATCATTAAGCAATAACCACTACTTTTGCGGAAAATATAAACCGTGAATTACCTTTCTGTAGAAAACATATCCAAATCTTTCGGGATGCGGGTTTTATTTGAAAATATATCCTTTGGAATTAACGAAGGACAAAAAATAGGGTTCGTTGCTAAAAACGGAACTGGAAAAACTTCCCTGCTTAATATAATTGCCGGCAACGATAAAGCAGATACTGGGAATGTTGTTTTTAGAAAAGGGCTCAAGGTTGCCTATCTACCGCAAGAGCCAGATTTGGACCCAGCGCTTACTGTAGAACAAACTATTTTTTCTGCTGAAAATCCAATTCTCAAAATAATTGAGAATTATGAACATGCCCTTGAAAACCCAGACGATTCTGAAGCCTACCAAAAAGCCTTTGATGCCATGGATGCAAACCATGCTTGGGATTTTGAAACACGCTACAAACAGATTCTATTTAAACTAAAAATGGATGACCTGCACGCAAAAGTTTCAACCCTTAGCGGTGGACAAAAAAAACGTTTGGCCTTAGCAAATGCATTGCTTACTACACCCGATTTGCTGATAATGGATGAGCCTACCAACCACTTAGATCTTGAAATGATTGAATGGTTGGAAAATCTTTTCGCCAAGGAAAATTTCACACTTTTTATGGTTACCCACGACCGGTATTTTCTGGAACGTGTTTGCAATGAAATTGTAGAACTTGACGAGGGAATTTTATATAGCTATAAAGGAAACTATAGTTATTACCTTGACAAACGTGACGCCCGGATTGAAACTGAAGCCACTGAAACAGGGAAAGCAAAACAACTTTTCAAGAAAGAGCTAGAATGGATGCGCCGCCAACCGAAAGCGCGAACTACCAAAAGTAAAAGCCGGATTGACGACTTTCATGAAATAAAAGACCGCGCCAGCAAGCGCCGTAACGACCACCAAGTACAATTAGAATTAAACATGGAACGCATGGGTACGAAGGTTGTTGAACTCCATAAAATTTCAAAATCATTTGAGAATAAAAAAATACTAGATAAGTTTGAATACAACTTTAATCGTGGGGAAAGAGTTGGTATTATTGGAAAAAATGGAACAGGAAAATCTACCTTTTTAAATATTCTTACAGGTACTTTAACACCTGACTCTGGAAAAGTAATTGTAGGGGAAACCGTTAAATTTGGATACTATACTCAAGCCGGAATTAATATAAAAGAAGGTCAAAAAGTAATAGATGTAATTCGCGCATATGGCGATTATATTCCGTTGAAAAAAGGGCGCCAAATTTCAGCTTCGCAACTTCTAGAACGTTTTCTTTTCGACCCTAAAAAACAATATGATTTTGTTGAAAAACTTAGCGGAGGGGAACGTAAACGTCTTTATTTATGTACTGTGCTTATCAAAAATCCAAATTTTTTAATTCTTGATGAACCCACCAACGACCTTGATATTGTTACCCTAAATGTATTAGAAAGCTTTCTGTTAGATTTCCCTGGATGCTTATTAGTGGTATCTCACGACCGTTATTTTATGGATAAAATCGTGGATCACCTTTTTGTGTTTAGAGGAAATACAGAAGTGGAAGATTTCCCAGGAAATTATTCCGATTTCAGAGCCTATGAAGACAGTAATATTCAAGAAAGACGAGAAGCAAGTGAGGCTGCCCCAAAGGAAAAAAAAGATTGGAAACAAGACGCTAACGCTGTAAAACTTAGCTATAATGAACAGAAGGAATACAACAAATTAGAAAAAGAAATAGCCAATTTAGAAAAAGACCGCGAAGCACTTCAAAATAAATTTGCAACTGAAAATTGGGATGGCACTGAGATTGACAAACAATCTATAAAACTTCAGGAACTAATAGACAAGATTGAATCGAAAACGGAGCGTTGGTTCGAGTTGTCTGCTAAAATGGGATAATGGTTGATGGTTGATGGTTGATGGTTGATGGTTGATGATAAAATTCTTTTTCACTATACGCTACTTCTTATTTACTTTTTTTTTTGCAATTACTTATAATTTTTAATTTTAAGGTTTTAACTTTTAGATGATTCATCAATCAAAGAGCTTTATAAAATTCATTCGGCTTTCTAAAAACAAGCACGGTGTACACTCTCCTTTTGTGTATAATTTGGTTACAAAATGCTTTAATGATAAAACCAACTATCCTGAATACACTCTTTTAAAAGCACATAGAAAAGCCCTGCAAAAAGATGCTTCAGTGATTGAAATGAAAGATTTTGGGCAAGGTTCGCGCGTTTTTAAAGGCAACGCCCGAAAAGTTTCTGCAGTCATAAAAAACGCAGGAATGAAAAAAAAGCGTCAAAAATTGTTGTTTAGATTGGCCACTTATTTCAAAACTGAAAGTGTTCTAGAATTAGGCACTTCTCTTGGCTTGGGAACGACTGCACTTTCGGTTTCAAATGAATTTAGTGCGATACACACTGTGGAGGGCTGTCCCAACACCTTAAAAAAAGCACAAGAATATTTTGAAAAATTCAACTTTCATAATATAGAAATTCATCAAAAATTATTCAATGCGTATCTTTCTGAAAATACTTCGGAAAAATTCGACCTTATTTTCATTGATGGCGATCACAATGGCGAACGGACTTTAGGCTACTTTAAGTCACTATTAAAAAATGTACACACTAATTCAGTTATCATATTTGATGATATCTATTGGAGTAAAGAGATGACCGCGGCTTGGAATCAAATAATCGCTCATGAAAAAGTTACGGTAAGCATTGACACGTTTCAATGGGGAATGGTATTTTTTAGAAAAGAGCAACCAAAGCAGCATTTTACATTACGAGTTCGCTGAGTGTTAAAATATTCTTTTCGCATTTCAAGAATTACTTTTCTCCTTAAACTTTGACCTACATTTGTAACATCCCACGTACCTTTGCGTCCTATATAGCATATTGAAAAACGCCTATGAGCTTAGTAATTAAAATTCGAAATATCACTCGGGATTTTCCATTGGGAAATGAAATTGTAAAAGTTTTAAAAGGAATTGATTTAGATATTGAACGCGGCGAATACGTTGCATTAATGGGACCTTCAGGTTCAGGAAAATCAACATTAATGAACCTTTTGGGATGCTTAGACACTCCTACTTCTGGTAGCTACGAGCTTAACGGGAGTGATGTGAGCAATATGACGGATGATAACTTGGCTGAAATTAGAAACAAAGAAATAGGCTTTGTTTTTCAAACTTTTAACCTTCTTCCACGAACTACAGCGCTTGAAAATGTTGCACTACCAATGATTTACGCAGGGGCATCAAAAGCCGAACGCACCGAACGCGCAATAGAAGTTTTAACAAATGTTGGTCTAGCAGATCGAATGGACCATAAGCCCAATCAACTTTCTGGAGGGCAAAGACAACGTGTGGCGGTTGGTAGAGCTTTGGTAAACAAACCTTCCATTATTTTGGCAGATGAACCTACAGGAAACTTAGATTCAAAAACTTCATTAGAAATTATGAGTCTTTTTAATGAAATCCATAAAGCTGGAAATACCGTAATACTCGTTACTCACGAAGAAGAAATTGCCGATAATGCCCATAGAATTATTAGACTACGCGATGGTGTGGTTGAAAGTGATACTAAGAAAAATGTAATGAGTAGTTAAAAAAATTATTCATTATTCATTTATCTTTGAAGTATGAATCTTGACCTTTCAAACCCTATAATCTTAATAATTGGCGGAATATTTCTGTTAGCCCTGCTCTATTTTTGGAACAAATGGAATACCAACAACCAAAGACAGCGAAAGCAAAAAAGTTTTCGCAATAATTATTACGAACGAAAAAAAGAACGGGAGAAAGAAATTGAGCAATAGGCAGTTGCAGTTAGCGGTAATTGTATTACAATATTCTTAGGGTTATTTGTAAATTTGAAGCAAAACCTCATCCCTAAAATCAAAAGATTACTATGAAAATATACACCAAAACCGGTGATGCAGGCACTACCGCCCTATTTGGTGGTACGCGCGTTCCCAAACACAACATTCGTATAGAAAGTTATGGAACGGTAGACGAACTTAACTCATACCTCGGCTTAATCCGCACTCAACAAATAGACCCGCGAAGCAAAGAAATATTGGTTCACATTCAGGATAGGTTATTTACCCTTGGCGCTATCTTGGCTACCGCCCCTGAAAAAGAAACATTAAAGAACGGTAAAGAACGCCTTAACATTCCAAAAATCGATGAAGAAGACATCACCCTTCTAGAAAAAGAGATGGATGCAATGAATGATGCGCTGCCACCAATGACACATTTTATTCTTCCTGGCGGAAACACTACCGTGTCATATTGTCACATTGCACGTACTATATGTCGCAGAGCAGAACGCCGCACAACGCTTTTAAATGAAAATGAGCCAGTTGATGAAAGAGTCCTAAAGTATTTAAACCGACTATCTGACTACCTATTTGTGCTGGCACGAAAATTGTCCAAAGACACAAACGCGGAAGAGACGCAATGGATACCCAAAAAACTATAAATCACTTCCTCTATAAAAATTTACAGTGTTTGATTTTCAAGCACTTACACAAGTTCTTTAAAATATAGCAGAAATAATTCGGATTTTTCTTGACTTTTTAATCTAAAAAATTACTTTTGCAGAAAAATAAAACCTAACGTACTATGTACTGGACATTAGAATTAGCATCTTATTTAAGCGATGCGCCCTGGCCCGCAACCAAAGACGAATTGATTGATTACGCGATCAGGACCGGTGCTCCACTGGAAGTAGTGGAAAACCTTCAGGCAATTGAAGACGAAGGAGACTCTTATGACTCTATTGAAGAGATATGGGCAGACTATCCTACAGACGACGATTATCTTTGGAATGAGGATGAATATTAATCCCAAGATTTTGGGAAAACATTTAAAATAATATAAAAAGTCTCTTTTAAAGGGACTTTTTTTTATTTAAAAAATAGTGTAGAAACAAAACTACCAATACAGAATACTTTAATTATTCGTGTATGGGTGGTAAAATATTATTCAGAAGTATAATTACTATATCCTGAAAAAACTGAATTGACAAAATAGTGCTGCATAGCAACACTTCAAAATAACACACACATCATGGGATTATTAGACAATATATTAAAAACGTTTGTAGGCGATAAATCAAAGAAAGATATAGGCGAAATACAACCGTTAGTTAACGAAGTAAAAAAACACGAAGCCGTACTCGAAAAACTCTCCCACGATGAGCTTCGCGCAAAGACAGATTATTTCAAAAAAGAAATAAAAGATGCTCAAAAAGATGTTCAAGACCAAATTAATGCACTTGAAAGTCAATCGGAAAACGAGCAAGACATCAACAAAAAAGAAGATTATTACAACCAAATTGACAAACTTAAAGACGATCGCTACGAAATAGAAAAAGCGACGCTTATTAAAATACTCCCAGAAGCCTTTGCTGTAATGAAAGAAACAGCAAAACGTTTTAAAGAAAACCAAACCATAACTGTTACAGCAAGTCAGTTTGACCGTGAAATTTCTGCTACTAAAGAATATGTAACGCTTGAAGACGACAAAGCGATCTGGCAAAACTCATGGAATGCCGCTGGTAAAGAAGTAACCTGGGATATGGTGCATTACGACGTACAGCTTATTGGTGGGGTTGCACTTCACCAAGGGAAAGTTGCCGAAATGCATACAGGAGAAGGTAAAACCTTAGTGGCTACGCTCCCTATGTATTTGAATGCCCTTGCGGGAAACGGAGTTCACCTTGTAACTGTAAACGACTATCTGGCAAAACGTGATAGCGCGTGGATGGCGCCCTTGTTTCAGTTTCATGGCATGACAGTAGATTGTATTGACAACTACACTCCCAATTCTTCAGAACGTAGAAATGCATACTTAGCAGATATTACCTACGGAACAAACAACGAGTTTGGGTTCGATTACCTTCGTGATAATATGGCACATGCCCCGAATGATTTGGTGCAACGCCCACACCACTATGCAATTGTAGATGAGGTGGATTCTGTTTTAATTGATGACGCACGTACACCGCTTATTATTTCTGGTCCAGTTCCAGAAGGGGATCGCCACGAATTTAATGAGCTAAAGCCAAAAATTAATGATATTGTTGAAGTTCAGAAAAAATACTTAAACGGGGTTTTGGCTGAAGCAAAAAAACTTATAAAAGAAGGCGATGCTAAAGAGGGTGGTTTTCAGTTGCTTCGTGCATACCGTGGACTTCCTAAGAATAAAGCTTTGATTAAATACCTTTCTGAAGAAGGGGTAAAACAAATTCTTCAGAAAACAGAAAATCACTATATGAGTGATAACAACCGCGAAATGCCTAAGATTGATGCGGAACTTTATTTTGTCATTGATGAAAAAAACAACCAGATAGAACTTACCGATAAAGGTGTAAACTATCTTTCTGGTGAAAACGATCCAGATTTCTTCGTAATGCCTGAAATTGGAACAGAAATAGCCGAAATTGAGAAAAAAGGACTTCCGAAAGAAGAAGAAGTTGCTCAAAAAGAAGAACTTTTCCGTGAGTTTTCTGTAAAAAGTGAACGTATCCACACCATGAATCAACTGCTAAAAGCCTATACGCTTTTTGAAAAAGACGATCAGTATGTGGTAATGGAAAACAAAGTGATGATTGTAGATGAGCAAACGGGACGTATTATGGATGGTCGCCGTTATAGCGACGGTCTTCACCAAGCAATAGAAGCCAAAGAAAATGTAAAAATTGAAGCCGCTACTCAAACATTTGCTACGGTAACCCTTCAAAATTATTTTAGAATGTACCGCAAGCTTTCGGGGATGACGGGTACTGCGGTAACAGAAGCGGGTGAACTTTGGGAAATCTACAAACTAGATGTGGTAGAAATACCAACCAACCGCCCTATAGCACGTCACGATCGCGAGGATAAAATTTACAAAACCAAAAGAGAAAAATACAATGCCGTAGCCGAAGAAGTAGTTGCCCTTTCACGCGCAGGAAGACCTGTACTTATTGGTACTACTTCCGTAGAAATTTCTGAATTGTTAAGTAGAATGCTCAGCATTAAAAACATTCCGCATAACGTATTGAACGCAAAACTTCACAAACGCGAGGCAGATATTGTTGCCGAAGCCGGTAAGAGTGGTATTGTAACTATCGCTACAAACATGGCGGGTCGTGGTACAGACATTAAGTTGAGTGATGAAGTTAAAAAAGCGGGAGGTCTTGCTATAGTAGGTACAGAACGTCACGACAGTAGACGTGTAGACAGACAGTTACGTGGTCGTAGTGGTCGTCAAGGAGATCCAGGAAGCTCACAATTCTATGTTTCACTGGAAGATAACTTGATGCGGCTCTTCGGAAGTGATAAAATCGCAAAAATGATGGACCGTATGGGCTTAAAAGAAGGCGAAGTTATCCAGCACAGTATGATTTCAAAATCGATTGAGCGCGCACAGAAAAAAGTGGAAGAAAACAACTTTGGGGTTCGTAAAAGATTGCTGGAGTATGATGATGTAATGAATGCACAACGGGAAGTAGTTTACAAACGTCGTTACCACGCATTATTCGGCGACCGCCTTCGCGTAGATATTGCAAACATGATTTTTGACACTGCCGAAGTAATTGCCGAAAGCAATAAAATGGCGCAGGATTACAAAAACTTTGATTTTGAATTGATTCGTTTCTTCTCTATGAGCTCTCCTATTTCTGAAAAGGAATTTGAGAAAATGGATAGCAAAGAAATTGCTGGAAAAGTATATAGAGCCGCATATCTTCATTATCAAGATAAAATGACTCGTAACGCTGAAATGGCTTTCCCAGTAATTAAAAATGTGTACGAAACACAGAAAGACAAATACAAGCGTATTTTAGTTCCTTTTACTGATGGTGTAAAAACCTTGAACGTTGCTACAGATCTTGAAAAAGCATACGAAACTGAAGGAAAGCAATTGGTAAACGATTTTGAAAAGAATATTACACTTGCTATTATTGACGATTCTTGGAAAACGCACCTTCGTAAAATGGACGAGTTAAAACAATCTGTGCAGCTTGCGGTTCACGAACAAAAAGATCCATTGCTTATTTACAAGTTTGAAGCTTTTGAGCTTTTTAAAGCAATGATCGAGAAGGTGAACAAAGATGTTATTTCCTTCTTGTTTAAAGGTGAATTACCACAGGAAAACCAACAACAGATTCAAGAAGCACGTGAGGTAAAACGTAAAGAAAACCTAAGCGAGCAGAAAGATGAAATCCCTAATATGGATGAACGCGCTTCACAGTCGCGCGCAGCTGGCAACACACAACGCCAGCAAGTAACTGAAACCATTACACGCGAACGCCCAAAAATAAACCGTAATGATAAAGTAACCATCAAGAATGTGATGAGCGGCGAAAACAAAGAAATGAAGTTTAAACAAGCCATCCCATTGCTTGATAAAGGCGAGTGGGTTTTGGTAGATGAGTAAAATCATTTTAGAAATAAATAAAAAATCCCGAAGTAGTTACTTCGGGATTTTTTTATAAATAAGCTATCTTTAATCCAAATTGAAAGTCATACTTTAATCAACTTGAGCAATGCAAAAAATCTTTATAGAATTTAAATGGGCTATAATTTTTACCATTACCATCCTTTCGTGGATGTTGTTAGAAAAAACACTAGGATGGCATGAAGAACAAATTGCAGACCATCAATGGCTTACCTTGCTTTTTGCGCCCTTTGCTATTTTTATGTATTTATTAGAAATGCGCGAAAAAAGAAGAAGGGTTTATGCAGGAAAAATGACTTGGTTGCAGGGATTTATTTCAGGACTTATCTTGAGTGTTTTTATAAGCCTCCTTTCACCTTTAGCACAATTTATAACGCACAATTACATTACTCCAGAATACTTCAATAACGTAATAGAATACTCCGTAACCAACGAATTGATGTCGCGCACTAAGGCTAATAACTATTTTAATATAAACAACTATATATGGCAATCAGCCTTTGGAGCACTCGGTTTTGGAATTGCAACTGCCGCAATAGTAGCTATTTTTGTTCGGAAGAAATAAAAATAGCAACGATAAATATTTCAAATTAATTAATACTTAACTTTGTGTATCTTGTTACTTCATTTCACAATTTTATGCGCTTTTTAGTAGTTTTTTTCTTCTTCGGATGTTTTTTCACTAAGAGTTTTGCTCAAAATAGCGATCAATACTCCGAAATACTACTTGAAGCTGAAAACATATTGTACACCCAACCACAAGAAGCTCTTAAAATTGCCGAGCACTTAATTCAGAAATCGGAAAATCCCCAACAACGTATTCAAGCCTATCTACTCACTGCTGGCTCATATTATGCTATGGGCAAATTTGACGATGCTACAAAAGCAATTATTGAAGCTAAAAAACTAGCTGAGAATTCAAAAGATATGGAAATGCAGATTAAAACATCCATCTCTTCTATTCATTTGTTGAATTTTTTAGGAATGAATTTAATTGCCGAAGAATACTTTTTTAGAACTAAACATATTACAGAACAAGAAGAAAATAATAAAGTTGCCCCTTATATAGAAGCAGGCTTAAAATTGATTAATGCTGATAAAAACCTTCAGAAAAATGAGTATCAAGTTGTTTTAAAAAATCTTAAAGATGCAAATATTTTTTTTGAAACATCAGACGATTATATTTTGCAAAATGAAACAAGAGCAGCAATCATAGAAACCTATTTAAATGCTTCGCATATAGATAGTGCGCAGCATTACTTTAAAACCATCCATAAAGATACTTTTGGAGAGTACCCTAATAACTATATCAATATGGTTTTACAAAACCAATTGGGGCGATTACATTTTCTTAAAAAAGATTATTCTAATTCTATTGCTTCCTATAATAACGCGCTTGAAATTTCAAAACGTATAGAGAATAAATACTACGAATCTAAAATTATAGAAGGGCTTTCCGCTACTTATTTAGCTTTAGATGAAGCTTCACTATTCTATGCTAACAAAACCAAGAGTGCTATATTGGCTAATGAAGTAGAAACTGAAGAGGATAAAGCCGTTAATTCTATTTACAATTATATTAATTACAATCACACCACAAGAACAGACCAAACTAAACAGAAGTACCAACAAAACATTCTTATTCTGGGAAGTATTCTATTACTTATTCTCCTGTCGTGGATTATTTTAAGATATAGGTATAACTATAGAGCTAAACAATATGAAAACTTTATAAAGTATTTTCAAGACAAGCAAAAACCAAAAGAAGTAATTGTTGTAAAAGAGGTTTCAAAAACTTTAAACATTCCAAAGGAAACAGAAGAAGCATTAATACAAAAGTTAAATCAATTTGAAAATTCTAAACAATTTACAAAACAAGACATGTCTTTAGCCTTACTAGCTTCAAGCTTCGACACCAACACCAAATATCTTTCAGAGATTATAAACACTCATAAAAACAAAAACTTTAATAGTTATATAAACGAGCTTCGTATAAATTATATAATAGACAAATTAAAAAATAACAATACCTACTTACAATACAAAATAAGTTATTTAGCAGAAGAAAGTGGTTTTTCTTCACATAGCAGTTTTGCAACAGTTTTTAAGACAGTAACGGGTATCCCACCTACCGTATTTATAAACTTATTAAGCGCTAAAAAGGCAGTTTCAAAAGCAAATAAAACAGCATATGAAGAGGTGCAGTAAACATATAAAACTATGTTTTTTTATATACTTTTTAATCCTTGCACCTGTGGCACAGGCGCAAGAAGATATAGATAGCATCGTTATAACAGCTAGAAAGCAAATTTACGAAAACCCAGACAAGGCTATTCAGCTAGCGCAAACAGTTTATGATTACCCCAATGTTTCAGTAAATAATAAGATTAATTCTTTACTTATTATTTCTACCGCATATTCCTCAAAAAGAGATTATAAAAAATCTTCAGAATACGTAGAGCGTATAAAGGAACTATTTCCAGAAGTAGATAATAACAAGACTCGAATGAATATCCTAAACAGGATAGGAGGGCATTATCAAGAACTTCAGATATACGACAAAGCTATAGAGTACCTAGACGAATCCTTAATTTTGATTGAAAATTACCCTGAACAAGATTCTATTCAGTCCTTTTTAGGGTATAACGCTACATTACGAGGCTTTATATATCGCGAACAAATGAATTGCGATATCGCTATAAAGTATTTTAACAAAGCGATAGAAGCCTATGAGAGTATTGTTGAAGCACATATTAAGAAAGCAAATTTGAGTATTTGCTTGTACAATAAAGGCAATTGTCTCTTATCGCTCGGGAAAATAGAAGAAGCTAAAACTAGTTTTTTAACAGCTATAGCATACGGTAAAGATGTAGATGCTCTAAGTCTTATTGCTTTTGGTAAAAAAGGATTAGCAGAAGCTAAAACTCTTGAGGGAAATTACAATGAAGCTATTACACTTCTAAAAAAAGCAAATACTATTTCGGAAAATGTAGGCGACCTTATTTTAAATAAAGTTATTTACGAAGCACTTGCTAATAATTACCTTGCATTAAATGATTGGGAAAACTACAATTACTATCACAATAAATACAGATCGCTTCAAAAAGAAACGAAAAATGCAGAACGAAAAAGTGTCAATCAATCCATTATAAAATTAACTGAGACAAAAGCAAAGGAAATTGAACAGTTAAAAAACAAATACAAACCCATTCAAATAGGTTTATTAATTTTTATTGCAATAGCGCTTTTTGTGTTAATTCGTTTAATTTTTTCTGGAGAAAAAAGGCTAAAAAAACTTCAAAGAAAGCTAAAAACATAGCCTAAAACCTAAAAACACTCTTCCTTTTCACTTAAACCTCATAAATATTTCAAACAACTGATAATTAACATTTTACAGTGTTTTTATGCTTTTAAAATTCACGAATTTTAAAAGATACTTCCTTTTATTATAGTATAAGCCCTCTTACTTTAGCTTCAACAATTATTCAATAAATCTATTTAAAATGAAAAAAAAATTATTTCTATTCTTACTTATTTGTGTTGTTAGCACAAGTAGCTTATTGGCTCAATTTGTAGTGAAGCCAACATTTTTTGAAACACATGGAGTTTCCAACGACGGTGTAGTTTCTGGCTATGTAGACCAAGCGGGACCGTATTCACTTTGGAGTCATGAAAATAACACATTCACACAAATTGGTGGGGCTGCTCCCGGGCAAGGTGTAGGTGGAGCTGTGAGATTTTCTGGCGATGGCAACCTTCTTTCTGGTACTACGTATCAAGACATTACGACCCCTACAGATTGGATAAAGTCTAACACAGGGTTTAATTATATTTTTAGAGGAATTGAATTTCCTGATAACCAAAGCTCTGTTGCATTTGCCGTAGGTGAATCCTCTACCTACAACGGCGATGGGATTGTTATTGTAACTTATGATGGTGGTGCTTCATGGACCGAATTATGGACAGGTGAAGACCAAGGGCTTGAAGCTATGAGTTTCCCTTCTCAAAATACTGGCTATGTAGGTGGATGGAACCAATACTTCGCAAAAACAACCGATGGTGGTACCACTTGGACTACCCAAACTCCAGTTCCTGATGTTTATATTTATACAGGAATCAAGTTTAAAGACGAAATGAATGGTGTAGTAACTGCACAAACCGATACTGGTGTTGCAGTATATCTTACAAATGATGGTGGCGCTACTTGGACCGCAGGTTCAGGTTTAACCGGTGTACCTTATAAATTAACCTATGTTAGTGGCAATACTTATTTTCTAGTTACTAACGGTGGCGATATACTAAAATCTACAGACAACGGTCTTACTTGGACTACCGTATTTACTGGTGGTGGTTTATTAGTGGGGATTGAATTTTACGATTCTATGACGGGTATTGCTACTGCAGAAAATGATGTTTTTAAAACAACAGATGGAGGTGCTACTTGGTCAAGTCAAGAAGTTATTGAAGGTGCAATATGGAGAGATGTTGCTTGGCTAGATGCAGACCACGTAACATTAGTTGGTACTCCAGAGTTAATTTTTGCATCAGAAGATGGTGGCGATACTTGGCCAATAAACAATATGGGGACTTCTACTTTAAACGAAGCTTTATACGAAGTTGTATTTACACCAAATGGTAGAGGTTTTATTATAGGATCTCAAGGTGTATTGTTTACAAAAGAACCTGAAACGAATACTTTTTCTATACAGTCTATGTATAACGTTGCCAATGATGAATGGACCGTTCTTGGGGGTCTTAATGCATCGTCGGATAACAATATGAGTTCCGGTTATAATATTTCTGAAGACGGAAGTACGGTTGTAGGTAGCGCTTATGTTGAGCCAACCCCAGGGCACCCAGGATTTGCTGTACACGCTACCGCTTGGACCGCTGCAGATGGTCTTGTTGATTTAGGGAGCCTTTTTACAACTACTAATAGAAGCACAAGAGCAAATGCTGTGAGCGCAGATGGTAATGTAATTGTAGGCTGGCAAGATTTTAATGGCCCTTGGAAATCGGCCGTATGGAGAAAAGATACTAATGGCAATTGGCTTCCAAATGAATACCTATTAGTAGACCCTAATGGTGATCCAACAGACCAAATGAACCAATTAGGTGAATGTAGCGCAATCTCTGGAGATGGAGTTTGGATTGGAGGTCGTGGTGACTTTGCAAATAATGACGAACCATATATATGGAGTGAAGCTACAGGTTATATCTCTCTAGGCACTTTAGCTCCTGGTAGCAGAGGTAACGTAACAGGTATAAACCACGACGGAAGTCTTGTTATTGGCTATTTTCAAGGAGGTCCATTTGATCCAAATATTCCATTTGTCTGGACACCAACAGCTGGTTTACAAGAGTTCAATACTTTTGTAACAGAAACTTTGGGTTATACTATGGCTGCAAGTCCAGTATGGGTGCCAAACTCTATTTCTCCTAATGGTAAGTATATTACTGGTTGGGGATACGACCCTACTATTGGTCCTTGGGGCGATTTATTTACTTACCGAGTACAATTACCTAGCGTTCCAACAAATGACGACTGTGTAGCATCAACTCCATTAGCTTGTGGCGATTTAGTTACTAACTCAACTATATTTGCTACAGACTCAGGCGGAAACGCCTCTCCAGATGTGTTTTATTCATATACAGGTTCTGGTACGCCAGAAACTATCACACTAAATGCTTGTGGTCCTGACACAAATTTCCCTACGACCGTTAGAGTTTATAACGATTGTACTTTGGCAACCCAAATTGCATTTAATGATAGCTCTTGTGTAAACCAAGAAGATTTAAATTTTGAGTCTGACGGCACAAGCACCTATATAATTATGATTGAAGGGTATGACGATACCAAATCTGGTAACTTCCAATTAGAATTAACTTGTGAAGACATATTAGGTGTGGGTGAAAATCAACTTTCAGATATAGCCTTATACCCTAACCCAGTTACAGATGTGTTGCAAATTTCAGCAAAAACACAAATAACTTCTGTGGCTATTTTCAATATAAACGGTCAGCAACTAGCAAAGATAAACCTCAATGGTATGCAAGGCGAAATAGATATGGCTGCTTATTCAACAGGAATTTACTTTGCGAAGGTAACTGCTAATGATACTGTTGGAACTTATAAAGTTATAAAAAACTAATCCCCAATTTAGAAGTTAACTTTTTATGGTTAATTCTGTGCTGCTCTCAAGCGATTGAGAGTAGCACTTTCTCTAGTTATAAAAAATCCCCCTTTATATAAAAAGGGGGATTTTTTTAAATCAATTTTCAAATGCATTACATAGTGATTTGCAGGGGTTGCTTTAGGTATTAAACCTACGTTGTGCCCACTGTTGTAATAGATAAAATAGCCAGCCTATTATTCCGCCAAAAGCCATACCCGTACTAACATCTAAGGGGTAATGAACACCTAGATAAATTCTGCTATAACCAGTCATTACTGCCCAAATAAGCAATAAAAAAGGCACGTATTTAAACCATTTTTGAAGACTTAATCCTAAAAAAACCGCTGCAGCCATCGAGCTTGCTGCATGTGCAGAAAAGTATCCAAACCTACCGCAACCATCAGCAACGTAACGCATATGTTCTTTTAGCTCTGCCACTTGGCAAGGCCGCGGGCGACGAATACCATATTTAAAAAGATTCGCAAGTTGATCAGTGGCGGTTATCATTAAAGCAACACAAACAATAATTATAAGCGTTCCTTTCAACCCATATTTCTTGTATATTAAATACAGAAGAACAGCGTAGATAGGAATAGAAGACCATTTTTCAGTTACAAAACGCCAAAATCCATCCCAAGAAGTGTTTCCTAAGTTATTTAGGAAAAGGAAAAGTTGGGTATCGTATTTTAGAAGTTCTTCAATCATTCTTCGTCGTAAAGGGCAATTTCTCTATCGTAAAATTCTGTAGCACCTTGAATTAAATTTTCAGCCTCTGCCTCCAATTCTTTTTGGTCTTCAGCATCAAAATCTTCCAACCATTCCACTTCATCATTTTCAAGATTAATAATAAAACGTGGAAACTCTGTATGTATTACGAAAATCGCCGTTGGAAAATCGCTGTTGTCACCTAATAAATATTTTGGAAAATCCATAGTATGATTGTTAATTGTTTGGTTGTAAAAATAAATATTCCTATCTCAATTCTTAGCCTTCTCCCCTCTTTTATCTTGACTCTTGTTTCTAATTATTCAATATCAATTTCTTCGAAAGATAATTAAATCTAATAACTAACATAATACCACTCGCTGAAAGCCCTGCCAGTAAACCGATCCAAATTCCCATGCTTTCCAATGAAGTATGCATACTTAAGTAATATGAAATTGGGAAGCCAATAATCCAATACGCTATAAAACAAATAACTGTAGGTATTTTCACATCTTGCATGCCGCGTAATGCGCCTAAAGCAACTACTTGTAACGCATCTGTAAATTGAAAAATAGCAGCAATAATCAGTAATTGTGCTGCAATAGTAACAACTTCAAGGTTATCGGCATAATCTACTACGCTATCAAAATCCAAAAATATTTTAGGTAAATCATTATTGAATATTATAAAAAATACTGCAAAAACCAAGGATAAAATACTCGTTAACAAGCCAATAGAAATGGCAACACGTCTTAATTCTTTAAAATTCCGAAGTCCTTTTTGGTTTCCTACGCGTATCATTGCAGCCACACTAAAGCCCATTGCCACCATAAAAGTCATAGATGCAAGATTTAAGGCAACTTGGTTTGCCGCTTGTGGATTTTTCCCAAGAATTCCAGAAAGCCATACTGCGGAAGTAAAAATAGCAACCTCAAAAAACATTTGCATCGCCGATGGAAAACCGAGTCCCAAAAGCTTCTTTAGCATTTTTTTGCTAAGTGTCATTATTTTAATCTGTGTAACAAAATAGTGAGATTTTTTGTCTCGGCTTAATAAATACCACAAATACCCCACCATAACTACACGAGAAACAAGCGTACCAATTGCTGCGCCAACCACCCCTAATTCAGGGGCGCCAAACTTTCCGAAAATAAACATATAGTTAAGCAATACATTTACCAAATTCGCTATAATCGTAGCATACATCGGGAAGCGCGTCATAGACATTCCATCGCTAAACTGCTTAAAACCTTGAAAAATTATTAATGGCACAAGTGATGCCGCCACTAAAGTTAAATAAGGCATCGCCAAATCCACAACTTCCGGTGGTTGCTTCATTACATACATCAAGGGTCTGGCTGCCATTACTACTCCAAAAAGCACAAGACCAAGCATTATGCATAAAAACAAACCGTGTTTAAAAGAAGACTTCCCTTTTTCTCGGTTTCCTTCACCATCGGCTTCAGCAACCAATGGAGTTATGGCAGTAGAAAAACCGACGCCCAGACTCATGGCTACAAACATAAAACTATTTCCTAGTGAAACAGCGGCAAGCTCCGCGCTTCCTAGCTGCCCAACCATAATGTTATCTACCAATGCCACTACTTGATGTCCCAGCATTCCTAAAATGACAGGTGTTGCTAATTTGGTATTGTATTTGAACTCTTTTGTGTAATCGCTAAATGCCAAACTAAAATTTTTGCGCAAAGATAGTTGTTGCTTTTTTTAAATATCTTAGTAAATCATAAAATTGTAGGAAGAAACGAGAATTTAATACGCAGCAGTAAACCGTGTCCCTTAAATAATTCATTAATCAGTATCTAGTACATATCCACCTTGCCAAGACCCATCCTTAAATCCATCACCGAAAAAGAAAAGAAAACCAGCATCAAGGATTCTTTTAAAGCGCTCAAAACAATTCCTCGTTTTTTTCGAGAAATATATCGAAGCAGTCCAAAACTGTTTTTTATAAACACCCTAAGCAGGCTGCTAAATGCTTTTACCCCAGTAGTAATTCTATGGGTAGGAAAAATGATTATCGATGAAATAATTCTCCAAGTTTCGCTTGAAGAGAAAGATTTCACTCTGCTTTGGAATCTTGTTTTAATTGAGTTCTGTGTTGCCGTACTTTCAGATTTGCTGGGAAGATTAATAAACCTAACCGATGGCTTGCTAGGGGATTTATACAGCAATGCTTCCTCCGAAAAAATAATTCGAAAAACTGCAGAGCTCACTATTGCCCAGCTAGAAGACCCAGAATTTTATGACAAATTAGAACGGGCGCGAACCCAAACCAACAGCAGAGTCGATTTAATGAGTAACGCTTTAGGACAAGCGGAAAGCTTAATTTCAATGGTTTCCCTTATTGTCGGACTTGTTTATTTTGAACCTATTTTAATATTAATTTTAGTGCTTAGTATTATTCCTTCTTTTATAAATGAAGCTAAATTTAGCAGCACACGCTATTCGTTAGCTAGAAGTTGGACTGCTGAAAGACGGGAACTGGATTACCTACGTTTTATTGGCGCCAACAACCAAACCGCCAAGGAAATAAAACTTTTCGGCTTGACCGATTTTATTGCCGAACGCTTTAAAAATCTTTCAAACGATTATTACGTAATCAATAAAAAACTATCCCTTAGGCAAAGTCTATACGGCTCATTATTTAACATACTGGGGGTGCTTAGCTATTACGGCGCCTATGTTTACATAATTATGCGTGTGCTTACAGGCGCCATTTCAATTGGGGAGCTTACCTTCCTTTCGGGGTCTTTCAACAGACTCCGCAACAATTTGCAAGGCTTCTTTTCGCGATTTACCCGGATTTCTGAAAGTGCGCTTTACCTTCAGGATTATTTCGATTTTATAGATTTAACGGTAGAGCAGACTTCGGAAGTAAAAACACCAATTCCCAAAACGATTACCAAAGGATTTCAGGTAAACAATTTACATTTCGCGTACCCTGGCAGTGAATCTGAAGTACTAAAAGGTGTAAATTTCACTATGAAAGCAGGTGAAAAAATGGCTTTTGTAGGCCAAAATGGCGCAGGAAAAACAACGCTTATAAAGCTATTTCTTCGGTTTTACGAACCTACGCAAGGGGAAATCCTTTTGGACGGCATTAACATTAACAGATTTGATGTAGATGCCTACCGCAAACGTTTTGGCGTTATTTTTCAGGACTTTTTTAGATACGAATTTACGCTACGTGAAAACATAGCTGTGGGCAATATAGACCAAGTGCAAAACGACGAAGTAATACATTATGCTGCCAGTAAAAGCCTTGCGGAACAAGTGGTAAACGAAATGGCTGACGGGCTGGAACAACGCTTAGGCAGAAGGTTTTATAAAGGCACCGAATTAAGCGGTGGGCAGTGGCAAAAAGTAGCCTTAGCCCGCGCCTATATGAAGGACGCCGATGTTATGGTGCTAGACGAACCTACTAGCGCACTAGACGCCCAAGCAGAGTACGATGTTTTTGAACGTTTTATAGCCCTTACCAAAGGCAAGACCAGTATTATTATTAGTCACCGTTTTAGCACCGTGCGTATGGCAGACCGTATTCTGGTATTGCAAAACGGACAAGTACTGGAGCTAGGCACTCACGATGAACTAATGGCACACCCAAAATTGTACTCAGAATTGTTTAAGTTGCAGGCAGCAGGATATCAGTAGATTTTATAATTCAATCATTTTCTCTGGCACGCTTTTCAAAAGCGCGCCAGGAGCGCGTCAGAATAACCCTGTTAAAAGCATTGTTACAAAAGTCTTAAAACACTTCAAAAAAAATCTAATTAATGTACCTTGCCGACCTATTAAAAAGTGATCGTTATGGAAGACACCAAAGTGCTGAATTATATAAAAAATGTAATAAAAAATATGCCAACAGATTGGTTGAAATTAACCACACATCGGTTGGATATTTATGATGAAAGCTTGGCGAAAACACAGTTTTTAAACCAGTTTGAAACTCTTTATAAAGAAAATAACTCAGAAACAGCTGCCCTAAAAAAACTACCCACTGCGTACGATTATATTCGCTTGGGGCATCCCTTATCGTGCGTTTTAGAATGGGGTATTGCTGCTTTAAATTCGGCGCCGTCTGATAATGTGATTAGTTTTTCTTCAAAAACATCGCCTATTTTGGCAATCCTTCGAAAAAATTTATTGGAAAATAAAAACACCCGAATTGTATATACAGGTGAATTACCACGTTTTTTTGATGCCGAAATACTAAAAAACGTATATGGATATACCTTTGATTTAAAACAAGTTGAAAAAACTTCAGACGTTTCAGCGTTTAGTGGTAGTACTGTCTTTATTTCACAAAAAGATGAAATTGGTGCTATAGATTTCACTGAAAACATAGATTTCTTCATCTGTTTTCACAATCAACTTGGAAGTATTCTAATAGTAAACGGCAAACAAAACGAAAGCTATATTTCAGAGATTCAACACGTTCGGAGACGAGAAACCATAGCAATGACGCCAGCAAATAGCCTTACTGCTTTACAGGCTTTAGTAACAAATTCCGCTATTAATCACCCTAAAAGCAAGCTTGCAGCGAGCAAAGCAAGCGTTTTAAGCTCTATAAAAAATATTACTGGGGCTCCTTCAAAACCGCTGGTAGCCTCTAGTGGGCTATCTATTCAGTATGCAATCATGATGGGGCTCATTCACGATGCGCAGGAAAACCATAAAGGAAAAGCGATCAAATTTATTGTTCCTCCCAATTGTTATGGAGGTACAAACGATCAAGCAAGACGTATTGCCGCCTGCCTTGATACCGTTGAAGTTGTAGATTTATTAGTGGATGGCGATAATAATATGGTGCAAAGTATTGATAGCGTTTTAGCTAATATTGCTTTAGAAGATGCTGTTCCGTATATAATTGCTGAAATTCCAACCAACCCTCGGGTCGAAGTTCCTAACCTTATGCAGTTGAAAGCGGCTTTAAGCAAAGAGCGTAGAACTGCAACAGGTGAAATTGCTATCGATCCTGTTTTTATTTTAGATCAAACGTTTTGTCCAAATTATCAATTTTTAGGTGAAGGCGAAATACTTGCTACGGTACGGGCTATATCGTATGCAAGTGGTTCAAAATTTCCGAGTGGTGGAAAATGTACTGCAGGCTATGTTGTTGGAAATGCAAAAACGGAAACCTTGATGAAAAAAATTGAGCGACACCTTTCCCTTTGTGATAATGAGGCAACCGAGCTGCAATATGAAATATTAGCACAACAATTACCTTCAATGAATCAACGAATTCTTGATGCGTATAAAAACACACGCGAGTTTGTAAATTTTATCCATAAAACATTACCAGCAGCGAAAATCAATTTTGTTTCTGATGAATTGGCAGCACAAGGCTTTACCCCATCAGTTTTTTCATTAGATCTTCCCACGAAAGGAAATTCAGATGCCGAAAAAGAAGAGTATAAAAGAGCTTTAAATTTAAAGCTTATCAACCTAATGATTACAGAAATACCGAACGAAAGTAAATTCTGTGTGAGTTATGGCCAGCTAAAAGGATGCTATTGGACCATACCAGCAACCTCAACACAAGGAACTACAAAAGAAGGTGATAAAGACTATATAGTACGTGCATCACTTTCTCCAAATTTGGACCTTAAGCTGCATAAAAAAGTTTTTCTAGAGTTTGTTGAAAATATATAGGTAATATTGCTGGTATCTCGTCCCTCCCCAGTTTTTTTAAACATTAACCACGCGTTTTATTAGCTACCATTTACTAAATACATAAATTATGAAAACAGAGAAAAAATTAATAATTGGCGCAGCAATCGGAGTTGCCATTGGAAGCCTTGTCGGGGTTTTAACACATAATATAGGGCTATGGATTGCCTTGGGAATTGCTATTGGCGCAGGCATTGGGGCAGCACTAACTCACAAAGAAAATAAAGGTAAAGAATAGTTGTTTTTCTGAAGTTGTGTTTTAAAACCGCTAAGCGATTTATTACAAGAATATATATTTCACTTTTAATTATTCAACACTCACTTTCATTATGATAATTTAAAAATTTTGTATTTTAGGAACCTTATCCATAATTGCAATCACAACAAAAACACACTTGGGAAACTTTTTAAAAAATTTAAAATTCATTCCAAAACCTCCCACTGCTTTAGGGTTTATCTTGCTATTGCTTGCTGTTTTTACATTATTTCAAGGTAGAAAATATGATGCTTTCAAAATAAAAAATATCGATACTCTGTTTCCCGGTTTCTATTCACATATTTCAAATTTTGCCATAAGCTATTTGATTTTTGCTGGCATCGGATATTTTTGGCTGATGGCTGGTGTACCATTTAAATTTATTATCGCCTTAGGTATTGTACTCGTTATTTGTAATTTTAGCTATGAATTATTTATTAATATCTTAAATACCACAGATATTATTGATGCATATTACGGGCTTGCAGGAACAATCGTAGCCTATTTATTTCTTCATATTAGCTATAAATATGGTTTTAAATCAAATACTCCGCAGTAATACCCCTCTCGCAACCCAAAATCTCAGGCTTAATTTTAAGTAACTGAGAAACTAAAAATAAGACTATTCATTTTTAATAACCTTCTAAAAACTAACCTGTGCATTCAAAAAATCCGTTTAAAAATGACTATAATTTTGATGACCTTATAAAACATCATGCTCCTTTAAAAGAATATGTTTTTATAAATGAACACGGCAATAAAAGCATTAAGTTTTCAAACAATCTAGCAGTAAAAGCACTCAACACCGCCCTCTTAAAAGCATATTACAATATCAGCTATTGGGATATTCCAAAAAACAATCTCTGCCCACCAATTCCTGGCAGATTGGATTATTTGTTTCATATAGCAGATTTGCTTGAAAAGACGGACGTAAAATTACTGGATATTGGCACAGGCGCCAACCTCATCTACCCTATTTTAGCCAGTAGACAGTTTAATTGGCAATGTACTGCAAGTGAAGTGTCCCTCGATTCTTTAGATAATGCACAGCAAATTATCGCAAAAAACGATAGCCTAAAAACCATTGAACTGCGCCATCAGAAGTTTAAGAGTAATATTTTAGAACATCTTATCCAACCAAATGATTACTTTGATGTTGTAGTTTGCAATCCACCTTTTTTTAAAAACCGAACAGAGGCTGAACAAAGCAACAGACGTAAGTTTAAAAATTTAGAGTTAAGTGAAGAAAACACTAAGAATTTTGGCGGCTTAAGCAATGAGTTATGGTATAAAGGTGGCGAGGTGGCATTTGTGCAAAAAATGGCCGAAGAAAGTATTCTATTTAAAGAGCAAATTCAATGGTTTACCGCCATCGTTTCCCAAAATGAAAACCTAAAGAAAATTAAAAGAGTAATAAATAAAACCAACCCCACTGAAGTAAGAATCGTTGGAATGGAACAAGGCAATAAACAAAGCCGTTTTATTGCTTGGACGTTTCGGTAAAACACTCGCAACTCTTAATACTTATGCGTCAACACTAACTATTTTCGTTTTCTAAAAATATAACTCATCCAAACTGGGTCATTATCTTCTGAAACTACAGCTTGACGGTCTAGAAATTCCCAGTCGTGGGCGTTCATATAATTAAGTAATGTAGAAGTCTCTTCAATGTCTTCAATTGCATCGATTGAAATGTTCTGTCCAATTAAGGAGGTTTGTTCTTCTACTTTTATACGTTTTACTTTCCCTCTGTTGTTGGCTTTTTGAACTACGATAACTTCAAGAAAGTCATATTTAGTTATTTCTTGCGAATACCCTTCTACTGCAAACATTACAAAAAAGGCTACTATTGAAAACACTATAAAATTTTTCATCATTTTTATATTTCATAGAAAAATACAATTATAATCTTGGGTATCAAAAGCATATTATGAATAATGTTAATACTCTATAAAGTATAGATAAGCTACACCTATTTTTTACTTTAGTAGCTTGAAGTTAAGCTTCAATTAAAGTACACTTCAATTAAAAACACATAACTTTGAGTTTTAAATCATATATTTTTCAACATGCAATCCCAAGCCACAACAGCAGACCAATATATTGCCGAACTCCCTGAAGAACGTAAAGAAATACTTCAAAAACTAAGGGAAATAGCACAGAAAAACCTTCCAAAAGGTTTTAAAGAAACCATGCAATACGGAATGATAAGTTATGTGGTGCCACACAGTATTTATCCTGCTGGCTACCATTGTAAACCTACAGACGCGCTGCTGTTTATGAGCATTGCCTCCCAAAAAAACTATATAAGCTTTTACCATTCTGGCCTTTATTCAGACCCAAAACTTATGGATTGGTTTGTAACTGAATATCCCAAACACCTAAATGGAAAATTAGACATGGGTAAAAGCTGTGTCCGTTTTAAAAATGAAAAAAATATTCCGTATACATTGTTAGGTGAATTAATCACTAAAATTACGGTAAACGAATGGATTGAAAAATATGAAAAAACGATTAAACCATAGTCATTAATACTGTTACTACCCTTCAAACATTTATAAATGCACCCGATTTATTAATCAATTCGGATGCCTTTCCGTTCGATAATTTTAAATTTGGTATTGACGTAATTGATACTACAGAAGTTTTACTTCCCTCAAATTTGATGCTCGGAAAACAAGCCGAAGCTTGCTTTGAAATTTATTTAAAGCATTCAAAAAAATACAAACTTCTTGTATCAAACATTCAAATAAACAGTGTGCATAGCACTTTGGGAGAGTTAGATTATATAATCCGTGATATAAATACGCAAAAAATTCTTCATATAGAATTGGCATGTAAATTCTATTTATACGACAAAAATGCAGGTATTTTGGAAGAAGAAAAATGGCTTGGCCCTAACCGAAAAGACAGGCTTTATGACAAATTGGAAAAAGTAAAAACGAAGCAATTCCCATTACTATATGCTCCTGAGACCATTCAAAAATTAGGGCATTATAACATTCCTGTTCCTATATGGCAACAACTATGTTTAAAAGCTTTTTTGTTTCTGCCGAAGAAATTAAATAGCAGTACGTTTCCTGAGAATTATAGAAACTGTATCGTTGGATATTGGATAAGGTTAAAGGATTTTGAAGAAGAGGAACAAAACTACTACTACACTATTCCCACTAAAAAAGAATGGCTCCTCCCCCCAAATTCACTTAAAAACTGGCTTTCTTTTGCTAAAGTAAAACAAGCAATTGAAACTCAAATTCAGGGCCGTAAATCGCCATTAGTCTATAAAAAAACGCCCTCTAAAATCGAGCGTTTTTTTGTTGTTTGGTGGTAAAAAAATTCTACCCTAACTTATTTAGTACCGTACATATCAAAAAGATAAACCAAGCTAGCCATAGAAGCTGCTCCAAGCTCAAGTTCGCGTTTGTTTACATGTTCAAAAATATCGTTAGCAGCATGGTGATGGTCAAAATATCTTTGAGAATCTGGACGTAAACCAGCGAGCACATCTATATTTCCTTCCAACGGACCAATATCTGCGCCCCCGTGTCCTTTTTCAAAATAGTGTATTAAATAAGGTTTAAACAAAGCTTGCCACGATTGTACTTTTTTAAAATTAGCCTCATTTGTTTGAAAAGAAAAGCCGCGAGGTGTAAATCCGCCAGCATCACTTTCTAATGCAAAAAGATGTTTTTCACCGGTGCGTTTTACTTCTTCCGCATATTTTTTACCACCACGCAAACCGTTTTCTTCATTCATAAATAAAACCACGCGAATGGAATGTTTTGGTTTATAGCCAATTTTTTTAAACAAACGCAACACTTCCATACTCTGCACACAGCCCGCGCCATCATCATGTGAACCATCTGCAAGATCCCAGCTGTCCAAATGACCGCCAACAATCATAAACTCATTAGGATTGGTGCTACCAGTTATTTCGCCAATTACATTGTGTGAGAGTACATCATCATAGGTTTTACAATTTTGCTTGAAGTAAAACATAAGATTAGGTTGTAACTTTAAAAGGCTACTTAAATATTCGGCACCATTGGTACTAATTGCTGCAGCGGGAATACGCATATTTACTGGTGTATCGCCATAACTCATAGCGCCGGCATGCGGTAAATCGTCTAAGCGCAAATTCATTGAACGAACAATTACACCAACTGCGCCGTATTTTCCTGCTTCTGCAGCACCAGAATAACGCTGATCTACGCAGCCGCCATACGCTTCAAACGTATTAATCAAACTTGCATCCATCGGTCTATTGAAAAAAACAATTTTTCCAGCGAGTTTTTCTTCTCCAAGCGAAGCAAGTTCTTCGATACCATGTACCTCTACTACTTCCGCTTTTAAGCCAAGATTTGGAGTAGGCACTGAACCTCCGAGTGCACAAATTTCGGTAATAGTCTTCTCGCCTGTTAGGGTTTCAATGTATGCGTATTCTTTAAAGCCACGAGTCCATCTAGGTACCATTACGGGTTGCAACCAAACCTTATCGAGCCCAAGTTCATTTAGTTGGGCTTCCGTGTATTTTACTGCAGTTTCAGCTTCTATAGAGCCCGAAAGTCGGCTGCCAATTTCATTAGAAAGGTAGTCTAACCATTCATAGCTTTTGCCTTCGGTAAGAGCTGCGGTATATATTTTTTTAAGCATAATAGAATCCTTAACGGCATTCTGTGATGTACTTATTGTTGAAAAAAGTAAAAGAAATAGTACTGTTGGGGTTGAAAAGAGTTTCATTATTGAAATTTTAAATATGGGAAAATAGCTAAAATTAATCATTCATAAGACGTTGTCTATACTCTGAAATTTTGGCTTTTATAGCATCATCCAGTTCGGGTTCTTTAATGTCTTTATACTTTTTGAGTTCCTGAAGCATAATCTCAGCCACAAGAACACGCGCTGTATTTTTATCATCTGCGGGTATTACATACCAAGGTGCATTGGCTTTTGAAGTGCGATTGATAGCCTCTTCGTAACATTTTTGGTATTCATCCCAAAGTTCGCGTTCATCTAAATCGCCTGGAGAAAATTTCCAGTTCTTTTCAGGTTTATCTAGTCTACGGAGTTGGCGATGCTTTTGTTCGTCTTTGGAAAGGTTTAAAAAGAATTTAAAAATAATAGTTCCATTTTCGTGAATCGTTTTTTCAAAATCATTGATTTGCTGAAAGCGTTTGTCCCAAAATTCGTCATTAATTGCATCCAAATTTGTTACATCTGGCAGATTTTCACCCAAAATATAATTTGGGTGCACACGTGTTACCAAAACATTTTCATAGTGCGTTCTATTAAAAACTCCAAATTTTCCACGTTCCGGAAGCGCTATATAATGACGCCATAAGTAATCGTGACGTTTTTCAAGTGAAGTTGGTGTTTTAAAGCTGTGTACCACCACGCCTCGTGCATTAAAATCTTTAAACACTTCACGAATTAAACTGTCTTTCCCCGCAGTATCAATTCCTTGAAGACAAACGAGTACAGCATATTTTCCGTGCGCATATAAGGTGTCTTGAAGTTTTCCAAGTTCCTTTCTGGTATTTTTCAATTTATCTTTTAACTCGGCTTTAGAAGCTTCAAGATTCCAAGTAGTTTTTGTGGTACTGATGTTTATTTTTTCAGAAACTTTAAAATCTTTTATGTGTACTGATTTCATAGGCGTTTATTTGCTAGCAAAGAGTTTTACGTCCTCTTCACTAATTTCACTTCCACCAAGAATTATTAAGCGTTCCACTACATTGCGAAGCTCTCTAATATTTCCAGTCCAGTCATATTCTTGTAAAAGTTTTATCGCTTTTACGGAAAATTTCTTTTGGGAAGTTCCGTGATCGTTTGCTATTTTTCCGGTGAAATACTCCACTAATAATGGAATATCTTTTCGCCTATCGTTTAAAGAAGGTACTTTTATAAGAATAACCGCCAGTCTATGGTATAAATCTTCACGAAAACGCCCTTCCTCAATTTCCTTTTTTAAATCTTTATTGGTAGCGGTAATTATGCGTACATCAACTTTAATATCCCGATCGCTACCTACTCTTTGCACTTTGTTTTCTTGCAAGGCACGAAGTACTTTCGCTTGCGCGGAAAGACTCATGTCGCCAACTTCATCTAAAAAAATAGTACCGCCATTGGCTGCTTCAAACTTACCTGCGCGGTCTTTATTTGCAGAAGTAAAAGCACCTTTTACATGACCGAACAATTCACTCTCAATCAACTCACTCGGAATAGCGGCACAATTTACTTCTATCATTGGTCCACCGCTACGTTCGCTTTTTTGATGAAGCCAGTGTGCAACCAATTCTTTTCCTGTTCCATTGGGCCCCGTAATTAAAACACGTGCTTCGGTAGGCGCCACTTTTTCAATCATCTCCTTTATTTGTTCAATTTCAGGAGACTCACCGATCATTTCGTAGTTTTTAGAAACTTTTTTCTTGAGACGTGTATTTTCAACAACCAGTTCTTTTCTATCTAAAGCAATGCGAACGGTATTCAGTAACCGATTTAAATCTGGTGGCTTAGAAATATAATCAAAAGCACCCAAACGCATTGTATTTACAGCGGTATCAAGATCCCCGTGCCCAGAAATCATAACCATTGGTATTTCTGGTTTTATTTTTTTTACGGCTTCTAAAACCTCAACCCCGTCCATTTTTGGCATTTTAATATCACAAAGCACTAAGTCGAAGTCTTCTTTTTTAATTATTTCCATTCCTACAAGCCCGTCTTCAGCTTCAAAAACTTCATAACCTTGGTTTTCTTCGGAAAGAATTTTCACTAAAACTCTTCGTATTGCCGCTTCGTCTTCTATTATAAGTATTCTTGCCATTAATATTTGAATTTAATTCCAGCCCTAAAATAAGGCGAATTTTCAGTATTGATTTTATAAATTTTATCGCCTTCACCTGTTTCCAACCTAAAATCATTGTAAACAGCATGCGCAGCGTAGCCGTAAAAAAGTAAATTTTCAGTGAAGTAATGCTCATAACCTAATCCCAAAAGCACAATTGTTTCCTGAATACTTTCCGCCATTTTACTATCTGGATTTTGTGTTATAGTTTGCGGTATAAAATTTTGCTGTATGTTAGAATAGATGTTATCGATGGTAGCAAAAGCTTGTATTGCGTCTTTATGAGTATCGTTTAAGTAATACCGAATATTCGTCTTTGGAACCCCAATGGTATACGTCCAATTGGGTTTAAATTCTTTATAATAATTAATAAGCGGTAATGGAAACCACCTACCAGGAGTAGTAGAATACGAAAGCCCTATAATAAATCGATACGGCTTTTTTCCTTCTTCCACATTTTTCTTTTTATCTTTTATAGCATATACTCCAAAATCATAAATAAAATCATCGCTAAGTAAGTTTCCTTCAAAATCACTTTGAATTTTAACTCCTGCTCTAACGCCAAAGCGCCAGTTTTCATTTTGTTTCCAGATGTATCCTACATACCCATCCATTTGCTGTGCAGAGGTCACTACATTATTTCCGAAAGCAAAAGTATCTTCGGCGTCTTTTATATTAATAGCGACATACCGATATTCAAGCGTAACAACAAACATATTATCTTTTTCCTGATCTAAAGGAATTGGAGCTTGTACCAAGGCGCGATACCTATTTATAGCGTTATCCGACTTTGAAAACGGAAGGTATAAATATTCTATTCGAGCCAAATCTGTGGTTTGGGCTGTAATTCCTAGTGAAAAAAATACAAGAACTAGCGTTAGTAAATGGTTTCTCATCGGCATCATTTCTTTTTCATTCATAAATTTACTTATCTAATTTACGGCTTCCTTGTGTTTTTAATATTTAAGCCATTTAAATATTTCTTTATAAGTTGGTTTTTTCCCGTACATTAAAATTCCTACGCGGTAAATTTTTGCAGCAAACCACACCATTCCAATAAAGCTACCAAACAATATTGCAACTGAAACTAGCTGTTGCCAAAGTGGAACGCCAAATGGAATCCGCATTAACATGACCACTGGTGATGTAAAAGGAATGTACGAAAAAACTTGCGAAACAGTTCCATGTGGATTGTCTATGACTGTAAATACACCTACATAAACTGCTAGGATGAGCGGCATTAAAATTGGCATCATAAATTGTTGGGTGTCGGTTTCACTATCCACTGCAGCACCAATTGAAGCGTAAAGTGAAGCATAAAGTAAATAGCCCCCAACGAAGAAAAGGATAAACATCACAATTAAATTGGTAAGCGGTAAATTATTTATTTCTAGCAATACACTTTGCATCATTTGTTGTGTACCTCCATTAACACTAGTGTCTAGCATTTGTTGTGAAGGGGTTGCCGTTGCTGGATCTATTCCAAAAATAGAGGTTACAACAGTGGTAAGCACCAAAATTAAAACGACCCATACCATAAATTGAGTAATTCCAGCCAAAGTGGTTCCAAATATTTTTCCTAAAAGCAATAAACGTGGTTTTACTGAAGAAATAATCACCTCGATTACTCTACTTGTTTTTTCTTCAATTACACTTCGCATAATCATGTTTCCATAAATTATGATAAACATAAACAGCAAATAACCAGCTGCACCACCAAACACTACTTTTATACCCGAGCCAAGTTTTGAGGTTTCTTTGCCCTTAAATGTTTCTTGATTGGCGCTAATGCTTATACGAAGATTTTTAATAGCCTCAGAATCAATCCCTGCTGCTTTTAATTTTACTGTATTCACTTTGCTTTCAAGCATCTTATTTATTTCGCTCATCAATGACATTGCGGGAGCATCTTCAGAATAGAAGGTGATGGCTTTTGAAAGCGCATCCAGATTTTCAACTTTGGGTATGTAAAGCAAGCCGTAAACTTTTTCTGTTTCTGCTATATATTTTGCTTCTTTTAAATCGATTCCGGTAAGAAAATTATACTGTGTATGCGGGGTATTATTGAATTCATCAGTAAATAGACCACTTTCATCAAGCACAGAAATATTCCGAATAGTATCGCTATTTAAATTAGATAAATAAGCAACTAAGGCGAAAATTCCTACAAAAATAAACGGGCTTAAGAAAGTCATAACTATGAACGACTTATTGCGGACTTTAGTTAGATATTCTCTTTTAATTATAAGAGTAAGATGGTTCATCAGGATTTAATTTTTTTGGATGGTTTCAATAAAAATATCACTTGCAGAAGGAATTACTTCTACAAAATGTGTTAACTGTCCTTGGGTGGTCAAATAGCTTACAAAATCGTTTATAGCTACTGAATCCGGTAGTTTCACTTTATATTGAAGCGCTTCGTTAATGCTTTTGAAGGTTGCTGGATATACTTCAAACTTAGCCTTTAATTCAGCTGAAGTTGCCGCGTGGTTTGGAGCAATCAGTCCAATTTCAAAAGTATTGCTTTTGTATTGCCGTTTAATATCTATCAGTTTACCGTCTAAAATTTTGTTGGATTTATGAATGAGCGCAATATGATCACACATTTCTTCCACAGATTCCATTCGATGTGTCGAAAAAATAACCGTTGCTCCATCATCCCGAAGCTTTAATATTTCGTCTTTTATAAGGTTGGCATTTATGGGGTCAAAACCACTAAAAGGTTCATCAAAAATTAAAAGTTTTGGCTTGTGAAGCACGGTAACAACAAATTGAATTTTCTGCGCCATCCCTTTTGAGAGTTCTTGTATTTTTTTGTCCCACCAATCTCCAATTTCCAATCGTTCAAACCAATATTTCAATCGTTTTTTAGCTTCTTGCTTAGAAAGTCCTTTTAATTGTGCTAAATAAAGGGCCTGTTCTCCTACTTTCATAGATTTGTATAAGCCTCTTTCTTCTGGAAGATAACCTATATACTGAATATGATGAGGCTGTAATGGCTCGCCATCTAAAATAACAGAACCCGTATCTGGCATTGTTATTTGGTTAACGATTCTAATTAGAGTTGTTTTTCCAGCACCATTAGGCCCCAAAAGACCAAATATGCTTCCTTTTTCAACCTCGATAGATGCATTGTTTAATGCTTTATAATCTCCGTAGGACTTGGAAACATTATTGACCACTAAAAGTTTTTCCATAAATTTTGTTTGAAGAATGTAAATATATTGATTTGATAGGCTCCTAACCCTCAAGGGGGGAAGTTTTATGATTTTTTTAAACAAAAATTAAAATTGCTAAAAGTGGAATACACTAGTAACTACTATACAACACAGTTATTTCATTAAAGTATTGTTGTATTAAAACAAAACCCACCCAAAAATTAAATTCTTGGGTGGGAAAAAAAATTGCTATGAAAAAGAAAAATTGCCGCTTCTAAAACGAAGCGACAATCCAAATATATATAAAAATATTTATTTAACGTTTATTTAAGAGAACATATCTTTTACTTTTTCAAAAAAAGATTTGTCTTCTTTTTCAGGCTTCGGCTGAAAATGTTCATCGGAACTCATTTTTTCGAAAAAATCTTTTTGCTCCTTCGAAAGTGATTTTGGAGTCCAAACATTTACATGCACTAATAAATCTCCTGTTCCATACCCATTAATACTCGGAATACCTTTGTTTCGAAGTCTTAAAATCTTCCCACTCTGGGCACCTGAGTCTATTTTAATACGCACTTTTCCTGTAACTGTCTCTATTTCCTTTGAAGTTCCTAAAGCTGCTTCAGAAAAACTAATGTATAAATCATAATGTAAATTATCCCCTTCACGCTGCAAACTGTCATGAGGCTTCTCTTCAATTGCAACTAAAAGATCGCCCGCAATTCCGTTACCAGGAGCATCGTTTCCTTTTCCAGAGACCTTAAGTTGCATTCCATCTACAACACCTGCTGGAATTTTAATTGAAACCGTTTCTTCGGTTACCAACATTCCTTCAGCATCAGCATTTGCAGGTTTAGAAGCTACCATTTGTCCCAAACCACCACACGTACTACAAGTTGCTGAAGTTTGCATACGCCCCAAAATAGTATTTTGGATTCTGGTAACTTGCCCCTGTCCGTTACATGTTGCGCATGTTTTGTACGTTGTACCTTGAGCTAGTTTTTTGCGTTTTACTTTTATTTTTTTTTCAACTCCATTGGCAATTTCTTCCAAAGTAAGTTGTACACGAATGCGTAAATTACTTCCTTTTACGGTTCTACGCCCCCCGCCAAAACCACCGCCTCCGAAGCCGCCGCCGCCGCCGAAACCACCAAAAATATCGCCAAACTGACTGAATATGTCTTCCATATTCATTCCACCGCCACCGCCACCAAAGCCGCCACCTTCAAAGGCACGGTGACCATACTGGTCGTAACGAGAACGTTTATTAGGGTCGCTAAGTATCTCGTAAGCTTCTGCAGATTTTTTAAACATCGCTTCAGCTTCGCTATCACCCGGATTTTTATCTGGGTGGTATTGAAGTGCTTTTTTGCGATATGCCTTTTTTATTTCGGCAGCAGTTGCACTTTTTGATATTCCTAAAATTTCGTAAAAATCTTCCTTCATAATTATTGTCCTATAACCACTTTTGGATAGCGGATTATTTTATCGCCCAAGGTGTATCCTTTTGCTATCACATCTATGATTTTTCCTTTTAATTTTTCCTCAGGAGCTGGAATTTGAGTAATGGCTTCATGCGAATCTGCATCAAAGGTATCTCCTGTTTTTACTTCCATTAATTGAAGCCCTTTTGTTCTAAGGGTTTCAGTCAATTTACTATTAATGAGTTTTACACCTTTAAACAAATCGTCATCATCGCTTTTCTCTATTTCTTTTAAAGCACGGTCAAAATCATCTAGAATTGGCAACATTGCAGTAATTACTTCACCACCTGCTGTTTTGAACATTTCAATACGTTCTCGAGAGGTGCGTTTTTTATAATTTTCAAATTCTGCAAAAAGACGTAAATAGCGATCTTTTTCGCGTTCAAATTCGTCTTGTAAGTTTGCCAATGCATCCGTTTCGTTTTCTTCAGCTGGTTCTTGTGCTGTAACTTCACCTTCCGTGAAACCGTTTTCTTCAAGCTCGGTTTCCTTGAATTTATCATTTTTGCTCATAGTAGCGTTTCTTTTCATTTTTTTCAGAAGGGAGCAAAAGTACTGCCATTTGTTGAAAATTGCCAAAATGTCACAGCATTTAATTTAGTATTACTTTATGATAAATTGAATAGTGATACTATTATTTTTGCAGTTCAAAATAATAAACCATTAACAGATGAAATCAAATTTTTTAAAAATTACAATGATGGCTTTTCTTACAGTAGCTGCATTTTCATGCAAAAACACTGAAAAGGAAGCAGAAATAGCAACTGAAGAAGTTGCCGAAGCAACTGAAACTGCTGTAGCGTACACAGTAGATGCGGCAGCTTCACAAATTACTTGGGAAGGTGCAAAACCCGTTGGCACACATAACGGAACAATAAGCCTTACTTCTGGAACAATCCATTTAAACAACGGAGCTGTTGAAGCTGGAAATTTTGTGATTGATATGAATTCTATCAACGACCAAGATTTAGAAGGTGAACAAAAAGCAAATCTAGAAGCACATCTTAAAGGTACTGTTGAAGGAAAAGAAGGTCATTTTTTCAATGTGAAAGAATTTCCAACTGCAACGTTTGAAATGACTGGTGTTGAAAATAATGTAGTTAAAGGAAACCTAACTATAAAAGACAAAACGAACGCAATTGAATTTCCTGCTACTGTGACTATGGACGGTGACAAAATGATGTTAAAGAGTGAAACTTTTGAAATTGACAGAACAAAATGGGATGTTAATTATGGTTCAAAATCTGTCTTTGATAATTTAGGTGATAAATTCATCAATGATGCGATTAAAATTACAGTTTCTTTGGTTGCTACTAAAGCGTAATTAAGAAAACTAAATTTTATTAAAAAGAGAGGCAAAATAGCCTCTCTTTTTTTAATTATAATAAATCCTGCAAGGCGTTTTCCAAATTATAAAACTTAAAATGATAGCCAAGCTCTTCAATTTTATGAGAGCTTACCAATTGCCCTTCTAGTGCTAATATAGCCATTTCGCCAAGGGCAAGTTTTATTACAACTGCTGGTATATTTGGTAACCAAAGCGGATTATCCAGTTTTAAAGCAATCATTTTGATCATTTTTTTGTTTTGCACTGGGTTTGGTGCAACAGCATTGTATATTCCTTCCAATTGATTTTTAAGCAGAAAAAGATAAATACCTGCCATATCTTTAACATGAATCCAAGATTGCCACTGCTCTCCACTACCTAGCGGAGCTCCAACCCCCATTTTTATGGGCTTTACCATCTGGGGCAACGCCCCATCATTTTTAGCCAATACAACTCCCGTACGCACTTTACTTACTTCCATTCCTAAACTTTTAAACTTTACAGCTGCAGCTTCCCAAGCTACTACAACCTTTGCCAAGAAGGTGTCATCGACCTCTTTATTTTCTTCTGTATAAAGTTTTGTTTTTGAATTTGGATAAATACTTACACCACTGGCAGTAATAAAATGTACAATATTATGCTCTATCTGGTTAAGGGTCTCGTACAAAAGGTGCAGGCCATCCAACCTACTGTCAAGAATGATTTTTTTATATTTTTTTGTCCATCGCTTAGAAACTGTAGCACCCGCTAAATTGATTATTGCAGTAACACCCTCAAAAGCTTTTTCATCCAGTTCTCCTTTTTGAGGGTTCCAATAAAAGCCGTTGTAATTTTTAGAATTTTCAATCTTTTCTTTGCGCGTTGTAAAATAATTTACGGCAATATTATCTTCATGGCATTGTTTTACCAGTTCTTTTCCTACAAGCCCTGTGGCTCCTGTAATCAACACTTTCTTAATCATACTTCTAAATTTAAAAATTCAAAGACTAAAAACAAAGGGTGTTAACGGAAGATTGGGAATTAAAAATGCTAAACTTTTGTAGCGCGCAACATTTCTTTTTTTCCAGGGGGCCCTGGAAGCCGTTCCACTGTAAAACCAACTGCTTGCATGGCTCGTCTAGCATTCCCATTTGCGGCGTACGTTACCAATATTCCATTTGGTTTTAACGCTTTGTACATACTCGCAAAAATTACTTCTGTCCAAAGTTCAGGTTGCACACGGATACCAAATGCGTCAAAATAAATAATATTAAAGTCATTGTTTGCGGTAATTTCAGAAAAAAAACGTTTGTGCTTTGTAAGGTTAAAATTTTTAGCGATAGTTGTTTTTTCTTCCCAAGAACACTGGTGAAGTGCTCTAAAATTTTCTTCCGCAGTATTTAAAAGCGACGTATAGTTTAGTTTATTTATTTCATCAATTTCCAAAGGATAGGCTTCGATACCTGTATAATCAATTTGAAAAGGATTTTTTTCAGCTTCTAACAAACTTAGAAATGCGTTTAATCCTGTTCCAAAACCAATTTCAAGTATCGAAAGCTTCTGGGTATCATTTTTAGCAGTCCAATAATAAAGCCCTTCTTTAATAAATACGTGAAGGGCTTCTGCTATTGCGCCATGCTTAGAATGGTACTGTTCGTCCCATTCAGCAATATGTAGTGTATACGAACCGTCTCCAGTTTTTAGTAACGTACGTTTCAAAAAAAATTATTGTTTTTCTACTTCAGGAATAAGCACCCCATCAGCTTCAAAAGCAAGGGTGCGCTTTGGTTCCGTAATTGCTGCAATTTCTTCTGGAGTAGCACCACCATCTTCTGCATAATGACGTTGGTCTTCAACATTCATTTCTTCAGTATAAGCTTTTCCATTTACAATAATTTCTTTGCCAGCGATATCTTTAGGCATAAAGAAAGCATAATCTTTAAAGCGAACCATAGCTTCTTCTTCTCCCATATCTAGGTTCATCCAACATCCTTTTTTCTGACATACTTCTTTTACAAGGGCAGTAAATTTTACAGTTAAAGTATCTCCGGGTTTCATTTCTTTATATTTTTCCATCATTTCAGTGTATGAAATAACATCTTCATCAGAAATTTCATCTCCAAAAGATTGATAGGTTAACGTTATTGCTTCTGCTTCTGTGATTGGTGCTTCGGTTGATTTTTCGTTTTTACAACTTAAAGCGAGTAGTGCAAAACTGAAAATAAGTAGGCTTTTTTTCATTATTATAAGGTTTAATTAAAATATTGATTAGTATGCTATTGCAATTTTAATGATTTTTTGAATTTTATATGGTCTAAATTTTACCTATTTTTACCAAATAAACATTTCTTTTAATGAATTCTTCAACAGCACAAAAACTAGATATACAAAAAGTTAAAACTTCCAGAGTTACAGAGGTTGATTTTAATAATTTAACATTTGGCAGTACCTTTAGTGATCATATGTTTGAATGTGATTATAAAGATGGGGGTTGGCAAAAGCCAACCATTAAACCTTATGGGCCACTTACTATTTCACCTGCAGCAAAAGTTTTTCATTATGGCCAAGCCGTTTTTGAGGGTATGAAAGCCTATAAAGATGATCATGGAAAGGTGTGGTTGTTTAGACCAGAGGAAAATTTTAAACGCATAAACAAGTCATCTGTTAGAATGGCTATTCCAGAATTTCCCAAAGAAATATTCCTTGAAGCATTAACTACGCTTGTAAAATTGGACAAAGAGTGGGTTAAACCTGGGCTAGGAAATTCACTTTACATTCGACCATTTGTAATGGCAACCCAAGTGGGCGTTGGCGCATCTCCTTCTACCGAATATAAATTTATGATTTTAATGTCGCCAGCACAAGCGTATTATACAGGCGATGTAAAAGTGGTTATTGCAGATCATTATAGCCGTTCCGCAAATGGAGGCGTTGGTGCTGCAAAGGCTGCTGGAAATTATGGGGCGCAATTTTTCCCAACAAATTTAGCACGTGAAAAAGGATTTCAGCAAGTAATTTGGACAGATGCTAGCAATCATGAATATCTTGAAGAAGCTGGAACAATGAATGTTTTTTTTAGAGTAAATAACAGTTTGCTAACTGCACCAATTAGTGACAGGATTTTGGACGGTGTTACTCGAAAAAGTGTAATTGCACTTGCAAAAAAAGACAATATTACGGTTGAAGAAAGACCCGTTTTAGTTTCTGAAATAATTGAAGCAGCGAAAAATGGTACTTTAAAAGAAATTTTTGGCGCTGGCACAGCAGCTGTTATAAGTCCTGTAAGCGCTTTTAGCTATAAAGAAGACACATACGAACTTAACAAACAAGAAGACGGTTTTGCCACACGTTTCAAAAAAGAGTTAATGGAGATTCAGCATAATCTTAGTGAAGATCCTTTTGGCTGGAGACTTGAAGTGGTTTAACCCACTCACACCCTTAATATATAAATCCAAGTGCGATTCTAACTAGTTAGAATCGCACTTGGATTTTTTTGTCGTATTTATTTTTCTAGAATAGCCTGAATATTGGGTTTAAAGTAATTTGGTCCTTTTAAAACTTTTCCATCTTCACGATAAATAGGGTTTCCATCTGCGCCTAGTTTACTCATATTACTTCGTTGTATTTCATTAAAAACTTCTTCAATTTTGTGTTGCATGCCGTGTTCGATAATTGTACCACATAAAATATACAACATATCTCCCAACGCATCAGCAACCTCAACCAAATCGTTATTATTTGCTGCCTCCAGATATTCTTCATTTTCCTCCCGCATCAATTCATAACGCAATAGGTTTTTCTTTACAGTAAGATTAGCGGTAGGACTTTCTTTCATTCCAAGGCCAAAAGCTTTATGAAATTCGGAAACTGCAGAGATTTTATTCTTCATAATATAGTTTTAAGGTTGTAAATTTGCCTTGTAAAACTACACATTTATGTTCACTACTGGTCAGTTATTATTTGCACTCTTATTTTTTATTGCCTTTATTTTTGTAATGATATACAGTTATCGTGGCGACAAAAAACTACATAAAAAACAATACAAAGGAAGCCTATGGATTCTGGTTGGCTTTATTGTTTTTATCGCATTTTTATTAGCCATTAAAACATATTTAAAAGATTGAAAATTAATTTATTAAATCTCAATTTAAAAATCCAACTATTAACTACGCTCAAACTAGTTTTACAAATTTTATACCCTATCAAAAAAATACCCTTATAAGGGTATTTTTTTTTTTCATACTCCAAAGTAATTTTGCTACAACAAAACTTTGAATACCTTATAAAAGATCATTTAGTGCATTGCTTATGGGGTTACAATTATGGGAATTTTTTCTCTTTGAGGAGAGAGTGAAAAATTTTTAATAAGCAATGTGCTAGTGATTTTTAAAAAGTTGAATGAGCTCTAGTTTAAATAAATTTAACCTAAACCAGCATTACTTATGAAAAAAATTAAATTTCTATTACCACTAATCTTTATCTTTTCCTTCTTATTGATAAGTTGTGAAGAGGAAGAAGATTCTGAACCAGATGACGAAGTTGTTCAAGTAAACAGCACTTCTATCATACCTTCATCTTATCTAGGAAGGGAAAACAATTACTTAGGCTGTATTGAAATTTCCAGTAGAATTACAAACATTCGGGTATGGGACCACGGTGCTATTGATGGCGATATTGTTTCAATTATCGCAAATGGACGTACAATTATCGATCAAAGAACTCTTGATGGACCATCAAATCCTATTAGTGTAGATTATGATTTTGGATACAATGGTTTTAATTATGTTACGCTTTATGCGCACAACCTAGGAGATCTTCCACCAAATACCTGTACAATTTCAATAAACGGCGTAGAGTTTATACTTGAGGCTAATCTTGACGCAAACGGAGCGATTGATGTTATTGTTGGCGGATATGGAGTTGATTGTGGAGATGCTGGCGGCGGAAGTGGCGGCGGCGGCGGAACCGGCGGCGGCGGTGGCGGAAGCGGTAAAGGTGACGTTAAGTTTTGGACAAGCCAAGATTTTGGTTGCGGACCAATAACGGTAAACCTCAACAGCGTCGGCTCTAGTACAATAACTGGATATTACTATGCTGGAAGCCCTGACTGTACACCTGATGGCTACGGAGGAAACTTTAGCGATCTTACGCCTGGAACTTATACCTATACTGCAAGTTGTCAAGGTTACAACTGGGATGGATCATTGAGCATTACTGAAGATAGTTGCTTGCGATTTCAACTTAAAATTTGATCATTTCGTTTTTTTGTATAAAAAAAAGCTCTTCGAAATTCGAAGAGCTTTTTTTATTTAAACAATAACATTTTTAATTTTCAACAGGCAAATTGCTGTAGTTCTCTGAATAAAACAACATCTGTTCTGTAAATGTTTTAGGTTGCTTAATACTGAAGTTTTCAATCTCTCCATTGGCATCCATTTTTGGTGTAATCACTGGGTTTACAAAACCGCTGTATGGAGCAGCAGTAAATTGCTTATTGCGTTCCAAAATTTCAGCATGTAGTTTTTGATCTACTTTTACGCCATAGGTTTCAACTAAATGCTCTACTGCTGTATAATCACCTTCACTTTTAATACGTTGTGTTTCGCGAAGCAATTGCCCAAATAAATCGTGTAATTTTTCGTAATCATTAATGTTATAATACGTTTTTCCTTCACGTGTTATTTTTTCGATTACATTGTCTGCTTTTCCTTTTTCAAAAACCCAAGCCGAAACCCATTGGCGGTTACGCATATGTGCTTCTTCAACGTCGTCACCTAAATTTAAACGAATTAATTGCGTCATTAAACCATTACGAATATACCCATCATACGCTGCCATTCCCACTTTTTTCCAATCGTCAACCAAGCCAAGCTCTTGTAGTTTTGGATTGTATAAATAATAAAGGCCAACCAAATCTGCGCGACCTTCTTCTAAGGTAGAAGCGTAATTTTTAAGGGTTTCCTTGGTTTCGCCAACTCCAGGGTTTAATTGTCCTGAGGCATGACCTATTACTTCATGAAGTGCTGTATGAAGTTTATCTGCAACTTGACCGTATTTTTCTTCCAGTTCAAATTCGGTGTCATCATGTACAAATTCCTTTAACCTCCCTGTTGAATCAGCATTGTTATAGGAATCGATAATATTTCCAAGGGAAACAGATTTACTACCTACTGCTGCACGAATCCAGTTTGCATTAGGTAAGTTTACTCCTATTGGTGTACTTGGAGAAGCATCCCCAGCTTCGCCAGCAACATTCACCACCTTATAGGTTACCCCCACAACGTTTTTCTTCTTATGGGCATCCATTAACGGTGCGTTATCTTCAAACCATTGTGCATTTTCAGAAACAACCGACATTTTTTCAGACATATCAAAATCTTTAATCTGAACAATTGTTTCATAAGAACCTCTATATCCAAGTGGATCGTTATACACTTCAATAAAGCTATTTATATAGTCTATATTCCCTTCGGTTGCTGCAGTCCACGCTACGTTATAATCATCCCAAGTTTGTAAATCGCCTGTTTTATAATATTTAATTAAAAGTCCTAATGCGTCTCCTTGTGCTTGGTTTTCAGCAACTCCTTGTGCTTTTTCAAGCCACATTACGATTTTGTCTATTGCCGCCCCATAAAGACCGCCAGATTTGTACAGCAATTCTTTTAATTCGCCATTTTCCTTAACCAATTTAGAGTTTAAACCATATGAAAGTGGTTTTTTTGGATCTGGTGATTTCTTTTTTGAATAGAAATTTTCCACATCCTTATTGGTAATGTCAGGGCCATAAAAGTTTACTGCACTTTCCAAAACATTATCAACGCCTTTGGCTTGGTTTACTTTTTTAGAATCTTTATCGTTAAAAATTACATCAAAAGCTTCGCCTTCTAGTTTTGTATTTGTATCTACTAAAAGTTGTTTTAAATACGCTGAAGAAAAGTCAGGCTTAATTTTATCGTTTGAATAGTGATGATGAATACCATTACTAAACCAAATTCTTTTTAAATAGGTTTCAAAGTTATTCCAATCTTCGGTAGTTTTATCCCCTTTATAATTGGTATGAATATTTTCTAAAGCTTTTCTAATAGTAAGGTTATGGCGGTAGTTTTGATCCCACATTATATCTCTACCCTCCAGTCCAGCTTGAGTAAGATAATAAACTAATTTTTGCTCTTTCAGCGTTAATTTGTCCCAACCCGGTATTTGGTAACGCAAAACTTTTATGTCGCCAAACTGCTCCACATTATAATCAAAATCTGTGGATTCAGCTATTTCCACTTGTGCTACTTCTTTATCTTCCGTGTTTTCTTTACAGGAAAAAAAGAGTAGACCACTCATTGCCATTGCAATAAAAAAGGTGTTCTTCATTTTAGAAAATTTAAGATTTAAGCAAATGTACTAAAATATTATTCGCAATTTTAAGACAGTAAATCTTTACAAGATAGGAAGTGCTGATTTTCAAAAGCATCCATGTTTTTTCATTACCTTAGCAACTCCATTAACACCTCAACCAAATGAAAATTATAAAATACTTACTTTTTCTTATCCTAACAATCATTATTGGAAGTGCTATTTATTTTGGCACCAAAGACGGAAATTACGACATTCAAGAAAGCATGGTAATCCAAGCGCCACCTCAAGTTATCTTCAGTAAAGTGAATGACTATAGATCGTGGGAAACATGGGGGCCTTGGAAAAAAGAGGATTCTACAATCGTGTTTAATTATGCCGAAAAAACTTCTGGTGAAGGTGCTTCATATTCATGGGATGGTGAGATGAGTGGGGCTATGATGACAACGAAAGTAATACCGAATAAAGAAATAGAACAAAACTTAACACTGAATACTCCTGCCGGAGTACGTAATCCAAAAGTATCTTGGACTTTTGAAGAAGTTGCTGGCGGCACAAATGTAAGCTGGCGCTTGAAGGGCGAGCATACCATGATTGACAAAGCATACTATTCGCTTAGCGGGTTTGATTTTGATGCAGCAATGCACCAAATGTATAAAAACGGGCTTGAAGGAATTTCGGAAGAAGTTGCGGAAGACATGAGGCAGTATTCCATCAATGTAGATGGCGTTACCCAATATGGCGGCGGGTATTATATGTACACAACTTCAGTTGCAAAAGAAAATGAACTCGATGTAAAAACGGGCCCAATGATGAATGAAGTGATGCAATTTATTACAAAAAATAATCTAAATTTAGCTGGAAAGCCTTTTACATTATACAATGAAATAGATACTCAAAATGGAACTGTTATTTTTTCAACAGGAATTCCTGTAAAAGAACAAGTAATTACACCTCAAGGAAGCCCTGTGGTTTGTGGGTTTATGAACCCTGTTGTTACAGTTAAAACTTCTTTAAAAGGAAATTACAAGCATCTTTCTGAAGCGTATGCCAAAGGAAAGCTATACATTGAGAAAAATGGACTACAAATAGACCCGAAAGGAAAATTATTTGAAGTTTATATTACAGATCCTGAAGAAAATCCAAATCCAGCAAAATGGCTAACAGAGGTATACATTCCTATTATTACTAGTCCAGAATCTCATGGAGAAGCCTTATAAAAACCATTACGCGATTTTTTTAAACAAGCAAGAGTATATTCTCTTCCACTTTCCACAAAAACAATATAGATAAATGAAGCAATTAGCATTGGTTTTTATTGGTGGCGGCCTTGGAAGCACCTTGCGGTATGGCCTGTCAAAATACTTAAATAGCTTTGAAAGCGGAATTCCCTATGGAACGTTTGCTGCAAACATCTTAGGAAGTTTATTAATTGGTATTATCCTTGGACTAGCACTAAAAAACGAAACATTTTCAGCAAATACAGTTTTATTTTTAGCTACCGGATTTTGTGGTGGGTTTACCACATTTTCAACCTTTGCCTATGAAAATCATTTGTTCCTTAGGTCTGGAGATTTTATGACTTTCGCCCTCTATACGCTTGCTAGTTTTGTAGTTGGTTTTGCGATGGTTTTTTTAGGAATGTGGCTGGTAAAGCTTTTTTAATGCTTCCCAAAGTCCTTCACCCCTGCTTCAACTCTAATTAATAAATCATTTTCTCTCGGAGGAATCGGGCATGAATACCGCGCACTATAGGCACAATATGGATTATACGCCTTATTAAAGTCAATTAAAATTGTATCGCCTTTTGGTATGCGCTGATCTAAAAACCTTCCGCCGCCATAGGAACCGTCTCCACTTGTTAAATCAGTAAAAGGAAGAAATAAATAATCTTCATAACCAGGCTCATCATATGGCTGAGTGCTTTTAAATAGGTTTAACACAAAGTTTGCGCCTTCAATTGTAAAATGTGCTTCCCCATATTTTACGTATTCAGGCAATCGGTCTGTGGTAGTTGGCATTAAAAAAGGCTTCTCATTTGGTGTACGTACAAATTTAGCTTCGACTATAAATTTTTTATTAATTGGATAAAACTCTAACCCATGAAAATTTTTAAAATCTGCTGGCTCTAAAATCGTGGTTTCAGGATTGCTAAATTCTTCGTTCAACTCTAATTGTGCAGCTTTACTTTCAACTATTGTAGTATCATTCTGTGCAATTAGCACGCTGTAATAAAATAGTAACAAAAATAGATATAACTGCTTCATTATTCGTTTTTAGTAAAAATAGAAAAGAATTTGAAGAAATGCGTTTTTCTTATCCTTTAAAAAAATATTCTAACAATTAATTTTTTCACTACATTTGAATTCAGTTTATTTAAAAAATGAAATTTAGATTATATAGCAATATAACCACTCAAGTCATTTCAAAATGGGAATGCTGGCGATGTATGTATTGACTATAACGAAATAGATTTTTTCAATATAAAAACGTCCCGGCTAAAACCGGGACGTTTTACTTTTATACCACTAACCTACAATGAAAAAAATATACACTAATTATATAGCAAACTTTCACGGATTGTCTCGTGAAATATGGTTGTTGTCTCTCGTTACCTTTATAAATAGAGCTGGGGCAATGGTTATCCCATTTTTATCGCTCTACCTTATAAACGAAGAAGGCTTCAGCCTACCACAAGTAGGCTGGATTATGTCTTGCTTTGGTCTCGGCTCTTTAGCAGGCACCTATATTGGAGGAAGATTAACAGATACTATTGGATTTTACAAGGTTATACTTTTAAGCTTATTTTTTGGGGGAGTAGGGTTTATTTTGCTTCAATATATAAATACTTTTTATGGTTTTTGTATCGGTATATTTATATTAACGTTAATGGCAGATGCTGGAAGACCAGCAATATTTGTAGCCGCAGACACATACAGTCGTCCGGGCAATACTACACGAAGTATCACACTAATTAGGCTAGCAATTAACTTAGGGTTTTCTGTTGGGCCTTTAATTGGGGGATTAATTATTGCTCATATAAATTACACAGCCCTATTTTGGATTGACGGTCTTTCATGTATGGTAGCCTCTCTTGGAGTTTTTATACTCTTAAAACCAAAAAAACAAAAAGATATAGGAGATGAAAAGACTGCCCTAATTAAGGAAGGGTTGCCTCCCTATATGAACAAATTATTTATAATGTTTTTTATTATAATGGTGGCAAACAGCTTAGCCTTTGTTCAATATTTTTCGGTTATGCCTGTGTATTATGAGAAAGCACACTTTTTATCAGAAGATGTTATAGGTTGGCTTATGTTTTTAAACGGGGCCACGATTGTTATTTTTGAAATGCCACTGATAGGCTGGCTAGATAGAAAAAAAGTATCAAAAACAATGGCAACTTTTTGGGGAATTTTCTTTTTAGGCTTAAGCTTTTTAGTATTAAATTTTACTAGTTGGAGCGGCATTTTGGTTATCGCAATGCTATTAATGACTTTAGGAGAAATGATTGGTTTTCCTTTTTCAAACGCACTTGCTTTAGAAATGGCTCCAAAAGGCAGAAAAGGAAGCTATATGGCTTTTTATAGTATGAGTTTTAGCTTTGCACATTTAATTGGGCATAATGGGGGAATGAATTTGGTTAATAGTTTTGGGTATTTTAAAACTTGGATTCTCTTCGCTATGTTTATGCTACTAATCTGTGGTTTAACAATATGGCTATACCTTTTATTAAAAAAATCTAAACCGGAAAATGTTTAATTATTTTTTTTAATAAATACCAAAATTAAATCAATGGCTTTATATCGCTATTTTTAACTACTCGGGAAAGTACTATTTGTGTTTTTGTTTCACCGTACACAATAAGCTGATCGATAAAAATTTCCAAATGCTTTTGGTTTTTTAGCACAACTTCCATCACAATATTTTCATTTCCTGTAATTCGATAGCAATTTATAACTTCATCATAAGTTTTTACGATTTCTAAAAATGGTTTTAATTTCCCCATAAATGCACGAAGGGTTATTATTGCTTTAAATTGATAACCGGCTTCAAGAGGAGAAACATCTGTAAAATATCCATTAATAATCCCAGAATCTTCCATTTTTTTTATTCGCTCAGAAACTGCTGGTGAACTAATTCCTACTTGCCTACCAATTTCTGTGTTGGGCTGACGGGCGTTTTTTTGAAGACATTTTAATATTTTCCAATTTAAAGAATCTATAGCCATGATTAAAGTTTAAGACGTAAAATAATCAATTATTAAAGCAAATATACATATTAACTTTAATATCAATAGCACAATCCCAAGGCTTGTGATTAAATTTGAGTAAAATAAAAAAAGAAAAATGCCACTCCACTCTTTCGGAAATAATACGCAATCTGCTATCTATAAAAAGTCATTGGAAATATTTTCCCTGGCTAGTAGTATCTCTAGATATTTAAGCCATGATCTAGCCCATCTACAAAGAAATGGAATGGAAGATCCACATATTTATTACACAGGCGATATAGTACAACAATCCGTATCCTTAGGACCACAAATTCTAAAAGCTGAAAGTCAGCCTTTTTCTGAAGAAAAACAGAAACACGCAGCTTCTGTTATGCGCCTTTCGAACCTACTTTACAAAAATTGTAAACGTCTGGAAAGAGTGAATAGCAACGGAAAAGATTTTTTACCCTTACTTCAAAAAGAACTTAAAAAATTTAGAAAACTACAGCATACTTGGAGATTGACGCTCTAGTTAAAAATGAATTTTTAATTGTTTAATTATTTTTTAAAATTCAATTTCCCAATTCGCAAGAACTGGAAAATTGAATTTTTTTTATAAGCAAAGCCTTACTTATCCTTACATATTTCTGCGGTATTGTCCGCCTACTTCAAAAAGAGATTCTGTAATCTGCCCCAAAGAACAAACTTTAGTTGCTTCCATAAGTTTTTCAAACATATTGTCGTTATGTATAGCGGCAGTTTTTACGTTTTCAATCGCTGAAGTTGCTTTATCAGCATACATTTTATGTAGGTTATTGAGTGTTTCTATCTGAACTTGCTTTTCTTCTTCGGTAGCGCGAATAACTTCTGCAGGAAGAACCGTTGGTGAGCCTTTGCTGCTCAAAAATGTATTTACGCCAATAATTGGAAAATCTCCATTGTGCTTCAAGGTTTCATAATAAAGACTCTCTTCTTGGATTTTGCTACGCTGATACATTGTTTCCATTGCTCCCAATACCCCGCCACGTTCCGTAATACTGTCAAATTCTTTTAAAACTGCTTCTTCAACAAGATCCGTTAATTCTTCAATAATAAAAGAACCTTGTATTGGATTTTCATTTTTAGCAAGCCCCAATTCCTTATTAATTATTAACTGAATTGCCATTGCGCGACGTACGCTTTCTTCGGTAGGTGTTGTAATTGCTTCATCATACGCATTGGTATGCAATGAATTACAATTGTCGTAAATTGCATACAAAGCTTGAAGGGTTGTACGAATATCATTAAAATCGATTTCCTGTGCGTGAAGTGAACGCCCAGATGTTTGAATATGATATTTCAACATTTGTGCTCTTGGGTTTGCACCGTATTTTTCCTTTAAAGCTTTTGCCCAAATTTTTCGAGCTACTCTTCCAATAACCGCATATTCTGGATCAATTCCGTTGCTAAAGAAAAAAGAAAGGTTTGGTCCAAATTCATTAATATCCATCCCACGGCTTAAATAATATTCCACATAAGTGAAGCCATTAGAAAGTGTAAAAGCTAACTGGGTTATTGGGTTTGCACCTGCTTCAGCAATGTGGTAACCACTAATGGACACCGAATAAAAATTTCGAACTTTCTTCTCTATGAAATACTCTTGTACATCGCCCATCAACCGAAGTGCAAACTCTGTTGAAAAAATACATGTATTCTGGGCTTGATCCTCCTTTAAAATATCGGCTTGAACTGTCCCGCGAACTTGTTGTAATGTTTCAACCTTAATTTTATTATAAACTTCAGCATCTAAAACCAAATCGCCCGTTACACCCAGCAACATTAACCCAAGCCCATTGTTAGATTCAGGTAATTCCCCTTGGTATTTTGGGCGCGCAATTCCTTTCTCTTTGTATATCTGGTTTATTTTTTCTTGTACCGCTGCTTCTAATCCATTTTCTATAATATATTTTTCACAGTTTTGATCGATTGCTGCATTCATAAAAAAGCCCAACAACATAGGCGCCGGACCATTAATTGTCATACTCACAGAAGTTAACGGGTGACTTAAATCAAAGCCTGAGTAAAGTTTTTTAGCATCGTCAAGACAACAAATAGAAACCCCGGCATTACCTATTTTACCATAAATATCTGGACGATAATCGGGATCATTTCCGTATAAGGTAACACTATCAAAAGCAGTAGAAAGTCTCTTAGCTGGCAAGCCCAGACTCACATAATGAAAGCGTCGGTTTGTACGTTCCGGCCCACCTTCACCTGCAAACATACGCGCAGGATCTTCCCCAGTGCGCTTAAATGGATAAAGACCTGAAGTGTATGGAAACTCTCCAGGCACATTCTCTTGTAGTTCCCATTTCAATATATCGCCCCATGCTTTATATTTAGGAAGTGAAACTTTTGGAATTTGGGTGTGTGAAAGCGATTCGGTATGTGTTTCGATATTTAGTTCTTTGCCACGAACTTTAAAAGTGTAAATAGGGTTTTTGTACTTATTAACTTTTTCATCCCAAGCTGTAATTATTTCCCAATTATAAGGATCTAAATTTAATTTTTCACGATCAAACTCAGCAAGAAGCATTTTTAATAAATTTTTATTTTCTTCTGAATTAACAATAGATTTAGAAATAATTCCAGCTTTATCAAGCGCTGGTTTTTTTCCAGAAATGGATTCCATCGCTTTAAAAATTCCATAAAGTTTTTGTGCAACTTCAGACTGCTCAGTAGCTTTTTTATCATATGCTCTATTACTTTCAGAAATTTCTGAAAGGTAACGTGTTCTGGAAGGGGGAATTACAAAAATTTTTTCTTCCATTTCTTCTGATACATGAAAATCACTTTTCAAATCAACTTTTGTTTTTTCAACAATTTCATTCATCACTGCTTTGTACAGCTTATTCATCCCTGGGTCATTGAATTGCGATGCGATTGTTCCATAAACCGGAAGATCTTCTTGTGGAGTATCCCAAAGATGATGGTTGCGGACGTATTGTTTTTTAACATCACGAAGCGCATCCAGCGAACCGCGTTTATCAAATTTGTTTATTGCCACCAAATCAGCAAAATCCAGCATATCGATTTTCTCTAACTGTGTTGCAGCACCAAATTCTGGCGTCATTACATATAATGAAACATCGCTATGCTCTAAAATTTCGGTATCGCTTTGTCCAATCCCTGAAGTTTCTAGAATAATTAAATCATATTCCGCAGCTTTTAATACCTCAATAGCTTCTGCTACATATTTTGAAAGAGCAAGATTACTTTGGCGTGTCGCCAAACTACGCATATAAACTCTCGGAGAATTAATGGCGTTCATACGAATACGATCGCCTAACAATGCTCCACCCGTTTTTCTTTTGGAAGGATCGACAGAAACAATACCAATGGTCTTTTCTGGGAAATCTATTAGAAATCTTCTGACAAGTTCATCTACCAACGAAGATTTTCCGGCACCTCCTGTTCCCGTAATTCCTAAAACAGGGGTTGTAATTTCTTTATTTTTTTTATGAATTTTATCCAGCGTTTCTTTAGCAATTTCAGGAAAATTTTCAGCTGCTGAAATAATTCTTGCAATAGCCCCTATTTCCTTTTGAGGCAATCTATCTATTTCCCCATTTAATTTATCACCAATGGCATAATCAGATTGTTTTACTAAATCATTAATCATTCCTTGAAGCCCCATTTCGCGTCCATCATCGGGTGCATAAATACGAGTGATGCCGTAATCCATCAATTCTTTTATTTCAGAAGGAAGTATTACGCCGCCACCGCCGCCAAATATTTTAATATGGCTGGCACCTTTTTCTTTCAATAAATCGTACATATACTTAAAGTATTCTGTATGCCCACCTTGATAGGAAGTAAGTGCAATTGCATTTGCATCTTCCTGAATTGCAGTATTTACAACTTCTTCAACACTTCGGTCATGGCCTAAATGTATTACTTCAACCCCAGTAGATTGTATGATTCGACGCATAATATTGATAGCTGCATCATGACCATCAAAAAGTGAAGCTGCTGTAACAATACGAACTTTATATTTTGGTTTGTAAGGATTTATATCTTGCATAATCTGTTTTACTTATTTCTTTAAAATGCAAATTTAGTTAAAACACAACGAAACTGGCATGTTAGGTCAATAATGATAGTATAAATATTTTTCAAATTTGTTGCAATAATATAATATTTTTGTATCTTGCAGCATCAATATTAAACAATTAAAAACTTAACATTATGAAAAAATTTTACATTTTAGCACTTTTATTAGGTGCATTTAGCTTTTCATCTAACGCGCAAGTAGACGTATCAGATGATTTAGAATCTTATACTTTAGGTCCTATTTCAGCACAGTCTCCTGATTGGAGAAACTGGTCTGGTGTTGACGGTGGATCTGATGACGCTGATGTTACTGACAACGAATCTAACTCTGGATCTAAATCTTTACTTATTGGAGATAACACATTAAGCGATATCATTCTTTTAGTACCAAACGCACCAATTAGCGGCATTTATTCAATCGAATTTATGGCTTACATACCAGCTGGTAGATCAGGTTACTTCAACATGCAAGCTGCTTTATCTCCTGAAGGCGCTGCTTGGACTCAAGCTTTAATGGGAGGAAACGTTTACTTTAACTGTGATGGAGCTTCAGGTGGTTCTGGTGGAGTTACTGGCGTAATTGACTGTACTATCTTTGATGCACCATTTAGCTACCCAGAAGATCAGTGGTTTAAAGTTGACTGTATCTACAACCTAGACACTCAAACTTGGAATATGTTTATCGATGATGTTCAAGTAGTAATTGACTACCCATTTGAATTCGGAACTCAAGTATTTATTGAATTAGCTGGTTTAGATTTCTATTCTGCTGCTAACACTAACGAAATGTACATCGATGATGTAGTATTATTCAAAGGTGATATCCTTGCAGTTGATAACTTTACAGAAAACAAATTCTCTGTATACCCTAACCCAGTTACTGATATCTTAAATATCAAATCTGCAGCTTCTGTAGACAATGTTACTGTATACGATATCTTAGGAAAAGTTGTTCTTCAGGAAAACCCTGGGAAAATTTCTCCAGCTATCAACATGAGCGGTCTTGCTTCTGGTTCTTACTTAGTTAAAGTAACTATCGGAGATGCTTCAAAAACTGTTAAAGTTCTTAAATAAGAATTTTTAAATATTTTTACAAAAGGGCCCTTCAACATTGAAGGGCCTTTTTTATATTTGAAAACTAAAAACTAAACTTATGTGGATTAAAAAAGCGTTTCTATTCTGTTCATTCTTTATTTTTATTTCCTGTGCGGAACTTCAACAAGTAGTTAATACACTTCCACAAACAGGAATAGGTATAGACAACACAACCATTGCAAATGGCTTAAAGCAAGCACTAGACCGTGGAATCGATAAACAGGTTGCTAAGCTTACGCAACAAGATGGTTTTTATAAAAATCAATTGGTGAAAATTTTATTACCACAAGAATTACAAAAAGTAGATCAAACCCTTAGAGATATTGGCTTAGGAAGCTTAGCAGATGAAGGCCTTAAGGTATTAAATCGGGCAGCTGAAGATGCTGTAAAAGAAGCGACACCTATATTCATAGATGCTGTAAAAAATATAACCTTTGCAGATGCAAAAAATATACTTATCGGCCCTGATAATGCTGCAACAAATTATTTAGAACAACGCACCAATGTCGCCCTTTACTCAAAATTTAACCCCGTTATAAAAAATTCATTCTCTAAAGTGGGAGCAGATAAAATATGGAGTAATATAATTACAAGATACAATTCCGTTCCTTTTGTAACTAAAGTAAACACAGACTTAACAGACTACGTTACCAAGCAAGCGCTCGAAGGTGTTTATAAAATGATAAGTATAGAGGAAAAAGATATTAGAACTAATATTTCCGCCCGTACCACTACCTTACTCCGCCAAGTTTTTGCCTTACAAGATTAATCAATCACCTCCTCCAAAGTAATGAAAATCACTTGCATATTTTTATGATACAATTAACCTGACTTTAATACTCCCTTTTTTATTTGAAAATTACTTTTGCACAAGTAACTTAAAGCAATAGTAATGAATTGGTTTAGAAAAAAGTCACGTATTGAAAAGTTAAAAGAGAAATACCGTCTTTTAATGAAAAAATCCTTTGAAACAGCTTTAAAAGATGAAGTAAAGAGTGAAAAAATGCATCAACAAGCGGATAAAATATTTCAAGAAATCAAATACCTTTCAAGATTACAAAGGGAATAATTAAAGTCCGGTATGAAGTGTTTTAAAATATTCAAACGCTTTAATTAATCGAGTGCCATACCAACTAAAATATTCCCCATCTACCAAGGAAACTTTAGTACCCACCTCGGCCTGTAAATTTAAAACATGGCTTTCCTTAAATGGATATGGCTCCGTTGAAAGTAAAATTAAATCTACTTTATTAAATAATACTAAATCAATTTCAGGATACCTTGAAACTTCATCCGTAATACTATTCTCAAATTTATTTAAATGCAAAAGCGCATCGATGAACGTAGGTTTACCTACCGCCATAAAAGGATCTTTCCAAATCAAATAAAGTATTTTCTTCGGAAGTTTATCTTCAATAAAAAATTCAAATTCTTTTAACTCCTTTTTTATTTTTGATACTATAGTCAATGCCTTTTCTAAAACATTTAGCACCTCCCCAAGCTTCTCAATCATACCAACACAATCAGCAATAGTATTAACATCACTAACCCAGACTGGCGCTATTATTTCTAGCTGTCGAACCATTGTCTCCGTGTTCTCTTCTTTATTGCAAATAATTAAATCTGGTTTAAGGGCTTTAATTTTTTTAAAATTAACTTTTTTGGTTCCTCCAACCATAGTTTTTTCATTCCTTAAATCAGAGGGATGGATGCAGAATTTTGTTATACCTACAATATTTTCACGCAAACCAAGATCAACCAATAATTCTGTTTGAGATGGAACTAATGAAACTATACGCGAAGGTGTTTTGGAAAGAGTTACTACGTTATTTAATTGATCAATGAATTCCATCAAGTATGGTTTTCATTTCAACTTGAATATTTTTGGCTTCTCGTGCTGAAGCTTCTGCAAAATCTTTTTCATTGGAAGCATAAATTATTCCTCGTGAAGAATTTACAAGCAATCCAACATTTTTAGTCAATCCGTATCTACAAACATCCGTTAAGTTTCCGCCCTGTGCCCCAATACCTGGAACCAAAAGAAAATGATCAGGAATAATTTTACGAATCTCTGCAAAATACTCAGCCTTTGTAGCGCCAACAACATACATTAAGTTTTCACTATGCTTCCATTGTTTTGAAGTACCAAGAACTTGCTTGTACAATTCCTGCCCATCAATTTGTCGTGTTTGGAAATCGAATGCTCCTTCATTAGACGTTAACGCAAGTAAAATAGTGTGTTTATCTTTAAAAGCAAGAAAAGGTTCAACAGAATCTTTGCCCATATAAGGTGCAACAGTAACCGAATCAAACCCTAAGTCATCAAAAAAAGCTTTAGCATAACGAGAAGCCGTATTTCCTATATCCCCCCGTTTTGCATCAGCAATGGTAAAAACTTCTGGATATTTTTCGTTTAAGTATTTTATGGTTTTCTCTAATGATTTCCACCCACAAATACCATAAGCTTCATAAAATGCTGTGTTTGGCTTATAAGCTACCGCAAACTGATGCGTAGCGTCTATAATAGCTTTGTTAAAAGAAAAAATAGGATCTTCTTCTTTTAAAAGAAATTTAGGTATTTTATCAAGGTCTACATCAAGACCAACACAAAGAAAAGAGTTTTTCTTTTTAATTTCTGAAATCAATTTTTCTGTAGTCATAATCTAATATTTCAGAAGAGTAGGTATTTAAAATGTTTCCCCTGTTTCCTTCAGTTTCTCCGTATTACTCACTAACTGAAGTTCATCAATAATTTCTTGAACATCCCCATTCATAATATTACTAAGATTATATAACGTAAAATTGATACGGTGGTCTGTAACACGACCTTGCGAATAATTATACGTTCTAATCTTTGCACTACGGTCGCCACTTGTAACCATAGAACCACGTTTTAGCGCATCTTCAGCCTGCTTTTTCGCCAATTCAAGATCGTATAATCTGGAGCGAAGTACTCTAAAGGCCTTGTCTTTATTTTTATGTTGTGATTTTTGATCCTGACATTGTGCCACCAATCCTGTTGGTACGTGCGTTAATCGCACTGCAGAGTAAGTTGTATTTACAGACTGCCCACCTGGCCCCGAAGAACAGAAAAAGTCTACCCGAACATCTTTGGGGTTAATCTCAATATCAAAATCTTCCGCTTCAGGAAAAACCATTACAGTTGCGGCACTAGTATGTACACGCCCTTGGGTTTCAGTCTGTGGTACGCGTTGTACACGGTGCACACCTGCTTCAAATTTTAAGGTTCCATACACATCATCTCCCTCAATTTCAAACTGTATTTCTTTAAAACCTCCACTTGTTCCTTCGTTTAAATCGATCACGTTTGTTTTCCAACCTTTTCCTTCACAATATTTTGTATACATTCTATAAAGATCGCCTGCAAAAATACTCGCTTCATCACCCCCAGTACCTGCTCTAATCTCCATCACCGCATTTTTAGCATCTTCAGGATCTTTGGGCACTAATAAAAACTTTATTTCTTCTTCCAACTGTGGCAAACGTGTCTTTGCCTCTTCCATTTGTAGCTTAGCCATTTCAACCATTTCGGCATCGCTCCCATCCGAAAGTATTTCTTCAGCCTCAGTAATATTATCGGTAAGTTCTAAAAACTCCGATCGCTTGTCCATTAAAACTCGTAAGTCTTTATACTCTTTATTTAATTGAATATAACGTTTTTGGTCGCTTATTATATCTGGTTGAATAATAAGGTCGCTCACCTCGTCAAAACGTTGTTTTATTATTTGAAGCCTTTCTAACATATAGATTTTATAATGGGTGCAAATTTACAATTTTTTAATCGAACTATTTTAGCTACAAAAACGATCGTCGATTAATAATGGAATTCTCCGAACTCAGATTTAATTGTAAGCTTTTTTGTTTTTGAAGTTTCAACCCTACCAACAATTTGAGCATCCACATTAAATGAATTTGAAATTTTAATAATGGTTTCAGCAATTTCTTCAGGCACATAAAGCTCCATTCTATGCCCCATATTAAACACTTGATACATTTCCTTCCATTCTGTTTTACTTTCAGCTTGGATAAGTTTAAATAACGGAGGTGCTTCAAATAAGTTGTCCTTAATAATATGAAGGTTTTCTACAAAGTGAAGAATTTTTGTTTGTGCTCCACCACTACAATGCACCATTCCGTGAATTTGTTCGTTGGTAAATTGAGATAAAATTTCTTTAATAATAGGCGCATAGGTTCGGGTTGGCGAAAGTACTAGTTTCCCTGCATCTAAAGGGCTGTCCGCAACCGCATCCTGTAATTTTTTTGAACCAGAATAAACCAATTCTTCTGGAACTGCAGCGTCAAAACTTTCTGGGTATTTAGTTGCTAACTGTTTTTCAAAAACATCATGCCTTGCAGAAGTAAGCCCATTGCTCCCCATGCCTCCGTTATATTCTTTTTCATAAGTAGCTTGCCCAAAGGAAGCCAAGCCAACAATAACATCGCCAGGTTTAATATTTGCGTTATCAATAACATCCTTTCGTTTTATCCGCGCAGTAACTGTAGAATCTACAATTATAGTACGCACCAAATCCCCAACATCAGCCGTTTCACCACCCGTTGCGTGAATGGTTACGCCAAATGCTTTCATCTCCGCAATTAACTCCTCTGTTCCATTTATAATTGCAGAAATAACTTCACCTGTTATAAGGCTTTTATTTCGTCCAATTGTTGAAGATAGCATAATATTATCTACTGCACCAACACAAAGAAGGTCGTCAATATTCATCACCAAAGCATCTTGTGCAATGCCTTTCCAAACAGATATGTCGCCAGTCTCTTTCCAATACGTATAGGCCAAAGAAGATTTTGTACCTGCCCCATCCGCATGCATAATCAAACAATAATCATCATCGTTTGTTAGATAATCTGGAACAACTTTACAGAATGCCTTTGGAAAAATACCTTTATCTACATTCTTGATTGCATTATGCACATCTTCCTTACCTGCTGAAACGCCTCGTTGGGCATACCGTTTTGAAATCTCTTTGCTCATTATACTATTATTATGGTTGCAAAAGTACGGATTAAAAAAAAGCCCACAAAGGTGGGCTTTCAAGGTTTTGAAATTTATTTTGGTTATTCCCAATCAGGCATAAAGGCATTCGAGTAAAGCAACTCTCTTGTTTCATTTTCTCCAATCTCTAATGTATAGACATCCTTTTGGGAAATACCGTCGTTAGAAGTGTTGGTAAAAATAACAAAAGCTTCATTGGGCGCAAATATTGGTTCCAAATCATTAGTTCCGTTTGGCTTTTCAGCGGAAATAACTACTGGTGGCTCTCCTGTATTAATATCATACATAAATATTTTAGAATCTAACCTTCTATAATCTGAACTTTGAAACCCTGAAGTATCGTATGAATAAATAATTTTACCATTTGTAACAGATAAATCCAAACCGCTTGCAGCTCCTGGCAGTCCCGATATTAAGGTATCGATTACCGTTCCATTAAAACGAATTGTAAAAATCGAAACATCATATCCATCTAAATTATTCGTTTTTAAAACTATTAAATCATTGTTTTCACTTACAGCAATTTCCGAAATCATAGAACCATCGGGTGTTTGATATACAAGTTGAAGTCCTTGACCACTAGAGCGTATTCTATATAATTTATCTAAGTTTGGAAAGTAGATTCTATCGCTGGTTTTTGGCCAAGCTATATTTATCTCATTTAAGTTAAAGCCATTCGGCTTAACGTTTGATGTTACCTTTACTTTATCCGTTCCATCGCGTTTCATAGTGTAAATATCAACCTGCGCCCCTGTGGTCTGTAAATACGCTATTCTATTGGCAGAAACACTTCTTCTCGGCCTATAACTATTTTTGTTTTCAGAGGTAAGCTGAAATTCGTTTCCATCTTTATCTGCAGAAAAAACAACGTTATTTCCATTTATATTTCTAACAAATAAGAACCTGTTTTCTACAGGTGCATTTATCACACTAAATGTACCTACAGGGCTTAAAACTGCTGGATTATACTCATCTTTGGCAGATACTTGCCAAAAGTATTGTGCTCCAAGCAGTAACTCTGAATATGCGAATGTGGGTTCTGTAATATCGTCAAACAGTAATACGTCTTCATTTTGATCATTTCTCAACTCCAAAGAATAGGTTATAGGGTCTTCCTCAGGATCGGTGGAACTCCACTCAAAGATTGCCTCTATGCTTTCTAAAACTTCATTTTCAGCAGGCTTAGTTAATTCTGGAGCTGTTGGCGGTCGATTATTTGCTGTTGAAATCTGCATTTCAAAGATAACATTCACAGCTTCATTTGTTACAACGGTAGCTGGCATAAAAGTAGCAAGATAGCCATCCAAACGAACTCCAACTGAATATTCACCTACTGGCACATTTTCAATTTTGAATTTTCCTTTATCATCTGAAAAAACAGTACTTGTAACAGGGCTGGTTGACACCCTTACATTTTCTAAAGGGGCATTTGTTCCTTCCGCAACAACTTTACCTTGAATGATACCAAAATCGTTTTCGTTAATTCTATCTTCATTACAAGAAACCAAAAGAATCAAGAAAACACTTAGCAACTTTATATATGTTAAATTCCCTTTCATCATTATTTGTTTATTGATTAGTTTTAAATTTTGAATTTACTGGTCCAAAATGATAATTTAGACCAAGACTAAAAGTGTAATAGTAATCGTCTCTTCTCCCGTGAAGTAAATTGTCAATTTTATCTGAAAAGGTGACATTCCATTCTCCATTCAATTCAAAAGAAACTCTATTAGAAACATCATATTCAAGTCCTGCTCCCAATTTTAAATTAAAGAAGCTATTCCATCGTTGTAAATATAGCAGTGGGCTATCATCTGCAAAGAGCAAGATCCCTGGACCTACATAAAAAAGTGGAGAAAGCTTGTCATTAGGCAACATATTATACTCAACCTTAAAGGTTTCACTAACCCACCAGTGGTTTGTTTTTGGTGTTGAATTAAGTCTAAATAATTGAAAATCAGAGCCCACACTTAACTCCGGTAGTATTCTGTATTTATAGCCCAGCCCTATCTTATAATCCAATATTCCCGTAGTATAATCTCCATCAACCAAAGCCATCCCAAAATTTATATTAGCCGTATTTCTAAAATCATTTTTCAGATATTTTCTTTCATAAAGACCTGTAGACTCTTCAACTTTCTTTTCAAATAAATATGCGTCAACCACTTCTTTATTTTTTTCTTCACCTTCTTTTGTAGACCAAAGTTTATCCTTTATTCCTTCCAAAATAAGCACTTCTACAGATTTTTCGATTGCTTCTTGAACTGCCATCTGCGCAGGTTCATTTTTTGTAAACCCTGTTTCAACTTCAAGCAAACGTTCAAAATTTACATAACGAAACAAACTAATATCGACAGCCTGCGATAAGATTGTTTTTGAAACGTATACCGTTTTTAATACCTCGCCTGTAGATGTTGATACTGCTCTTAAGTATACTGTTATTCTATCCTGTCTATATTGAGTAGATCCCCCAACCCCAAAATAACGTGCTCCTGCTCCCCCTGTCATAATATTAGAGTCATACGAAACTACGCCACCTTCCAGTAAAATCCCTGCAAATAAAAGCGGGGTAAGTCTTGTTGGGCTGTTGTCATCTGCTTTTTTGTATTCTTCGCGCGTACTTCTAATTATGTTCCGTTCGTTTAGCAAATTGTTTAGATTTTCTCTTTCAATGGGTCTAAACCACTTAGAATCTTGCAATGCTTTAATAAGAATGGTAGTGGCGCCCTGTGTTATTGCGGTACTAAAAGTACTTCCTGCCTCAATACTTTTATATTGACCTGTTTGGTCCTTAAAATTATAGACACCTGCAATTATAGGCTCTCCTGGATCTGGTAGGGTGTGTAGTTTTTTGGTCTGTTTTGTTGTTTCACCTATACGAGCTTCTTGGTTCCCTACAGGTTGATTAAAGTAAGCACCACAACTCACCAATAGAAAGGAGGTAAATACAATACATAGTTTTGTAAGTGTATTTTTTTTCATGATTTTTTAGTTTGGAATGATAATCTGGCTTGCTTCTCCAGTAACTATGTTCAAAACATTTATTACCAAGCCCGCGGTTGATTCAAAAACCTCATATTCAAAATTCCCTTCGGTAGATGTGCCCATTGGAGGTGTATTGTTTTGGCCAAATTGATTTCCAAATTGATTGTCCAAATTACTGTTTAAATCATTTAATCCTTCAAATCCTGCAAGCCCTATAGAGTCATCAAAAGAGTTTTGTGCATTCGCAGAGTTCAACAACCATGTATAATTAAAAGGATCACCTCCAAACGCCGGATTTATAGGGGTATAAACTAATTGTTGCGCAAAGCCGTAGGAGGAAGCTATCAAAAAAACAAGCGTAATAATAGGTTTCATTTGGCAGTAATTTAATTTTTAATTTTCTTTTTTTTAATAATTGATTTCAGAAAAAAAATGAAAGAGACTAATAATATTTCTTAAGATTTTTATCTTGTTTAATTTTTTGCAAAAACCAATAAACCCTCTTGATAGAAATTTCAGACATTGTTTTCAAATATTCGTCTTGAGGTCTTATAAAAAATTCAACGACTTTTTCAGTAGCTACAAAAATTTCTATTTTAGTATTGTTGTTAATGGCTAAAACTTCTTTTACTGTAACTATTTCGTCTCCATCTACATTGTTCGCAGCATATAGCGAGTAAAACATTTTATAAAAATCTCTACCAGGCTTAGTTTTCGTTTCTTCTATAACAACACCCCTTAACACTACACCATCAGCTTCTTTTTCAGATGCATCTGGGGAAGTATTGCGTAAGCTTTCTTTTTGTTCGTTTTCAGCGTCTTCTAATTTTAGATCTTCCTCTGTCCCATTTATTACCATACGTTCCATTCCTAATAGCTTATCATTTTCATCATAAACCAATAAAAGAATAATAATTCTATCCTTATCTTTACTATTTATAGTGGTTGAGGAAAGGTTCTTTTTTTCTCCTAAATCTAAAACAAAACGGCCACGCTGCTTATTATTTGAATTATTTGAATTGCTAGAATTGTTTTTAATCACAGAAAGAATATAGCGTAAACTCTGACTTGAAGATGTTTTATTTATTGCAGAACCTGTAATCTGAATTACATCGCCATATTGTTGCATATCTATCTTTGCCGCTACTTGTGTATTGTATACTTGTGAAAAACCACAATTAGTAAACACCACGGCCAGTATAATTAATATGGTATGTGTATTTTTTGCCTGCAAAATATTTTAATTTATTATATTACGAATAAGGATCGTCTGTTTTTTTCCTTGCATTGAAATTATCATATTATTCGATATAGAATTTGACCCCAATAAGATAAGGTTTTGGTTGGCCCCTCTTTGGATGACCGCCGTGGTATGCGAAATAGCCCCTTTTGCATTTAAATCAATAATACTATTATTAATTCCGGTTTGCAGCAGAGTTTCTTTTATTACACCTGCAGTTATACCTAGTAAAACTTCATTATTATTCCCTTTTTGAAATAACCCAATATCACTATAAATAGAGTGAGTGCTCGAAACAACATCGTTATTATTCCCTACTTGTTGAATGTAAATATTATTTGAAGCAGTAACACTTCTTGTATTGCTGAGGGAACCAGTTTGGGAAGTTAGGCTATTAAACTGCTCTGGTTTATTTTGAAGCGTAGCAATAATGGCTGCTGAAGAATCATCTATTCTATATGTTTGGGCATAAGTAAAACTACTCATTAACCCCACCAAAAAAACAATCGCTATTTTAATTATACATTTCATCTTCTTCTTTTTAATCGGTTTGAGTAAAGCGTAAGAGCATGTGTTAAATGCTCTTACTGTTTTACTATTTTTGCTATAAATACGACTGTTTATTTTAGTCCCCTTATAGGTTATTTTGAACTACTATAGAACCATTACCTATCCCAATTTGGTTTACAACACTATTGTGTCCAAGGCCAGTTTGAGAAACTATACTCCAGTTAGCAACACCCAATTGATTAACTAAAGAAGTATTAAGAATACCTGTTTGGGCAACCAAACTAATATTTCCAATACCTATTTGGTTTACATCTGAATCGTTAGCAATACCTAATTGACTTACAAATGATATGTTTCCTGACCCAAGTTGAAAAACATCAGAATCATTAAACAAACCTGTTTGGTCAACATCTGAGAAATTACTCACCCCAAGTTGAGTAACTGTAGAAGTGTTTGCAATTCCCAATTGATCTACACTAGAACTATTTGTTGTTCCTATTTGAAGAACATCCGAGTCATTTAAAAGACCAATTTGAGTTACAGTCGATCCATTTCCAGTGCCTATTTGAATAACATCTGAATCATTAGAGATACCCAGCTGACCTACAACTGATATATTTCCAGTACCCACTTGAAGGACATCTGAATCATTCAAAAAACCAATTTGAACTACAGTTGATCCATTTCCAAGACCTAACTGTACAACATCTGAATCGTTAAGAATTCCAAGCTGATCAACACTAGAAGTGTTAAGCGTTCCAACTTGTAAAACATCTGAATCGTTAGCTATTCCTATTTGATTTACAGCGGAATTGTTTGCAAGACCAAATTGAATAACATCAGAATCATTCACCAAACCTTGTTGGTTGACAGCTGAATTATTTAACACCCCTACTTGAAGAACATTACTGTCATTGAATTGTGCGAACATTGCTGTTCCGGCCATTAGCGCTACTGCGCAAAAAACTACTTTTTTCATAATTTAAAGATTTAAAGATTAATATTTGATTAAAAAAAAAATTCTACTTTACAGTAAGGAAATGAATCCTTATTTTTTGATCAATCAGTATAAAATGATTAACCTACTTTAATTATGGGGCCGTTTATGAATTTTAAAAAATGGTCTTCTTAAATATTAAAGAACATTTTTAAATTAAGGAGTTTAAATTTTCTGAACTTTTAGACAATTAAATATGCCAATCAAATTCAAAAAAATATTTAAGGGGCAGCGTTTTGTTATTTAACAATTATTGAGGAGAGGTGTCTTCAAACATTGCTGTCATCCAATCACAATTCAAAGATGCGATAAAAAAAATCATTACGCTAATGTTTTGAAAATCAAAAAGTAAGAATAGGGAAAACCCCTTTTTCTCAAGGGGTTTTTCTTGTTAATAATTGATGTTTTATTAGATGAATAACATAAAAAAACCGACTAAATACACTTAATCGGTTTTTAATGTAAAATGTTAATTTTTTGTTAAATTTACTTAGTAAACAAAAGTTCTCTGTATTTCGTTAATGGCCAAATTTCATCATCCACTAAAAGTTCAAGCTTATCGCAATGGTAACGAATTACTTCAAAAAATGGTTTTACATCTTCACAATAAGCAAATGCCTTCTTTTCTATATTAACTAGCTTATTAGACTTCTTTCTCGCCTCTATCATATCGGTAATTCCCTTGTTGATTTTAGCAATATGCTCGCTAATCTCTTCAATTAGAAGCATCTGTTCCTTAGATAGCTTTTTAAAGTCCGTTCCGTATATATCTTTTAAGCCACGAACGTTTTCAATCAAAATATTCTGATAACGAATTGCTGTTGGGATTACATGGTTTCGGGCAATATCACCTAGAATACGTCCTTCTATTTGAATTCGCATTGCATAATCCTCCATTTCAATTTCATAACGAGCTTCAAGTTCTACCTTACTCATAATACCAAGCCCTTCAAAAAGTGAAATTGTCTTTTTAGAAACTTTCGCTTTCAATGCTTCAGGAGTTGTTTTATGATTGCTCAAACCACGCTTCGCAGCTTCCTTTTCCCATGCCTCACCATAACCATCACCTTCAAAACGAATCCTTTTCGAATCTTTTATATACTCTTTAAGAACATTGAAGATGGCATCATCCTTCTTCATCTTCTTATTTTTTATCAATGCATCAACTTCTTCTTTGAAATCTATTAATTGTCTTGCAACAATCGCATTCAAGATAGTCATTGGGTTCGCACAGTTTGCAGTTGAACCTACCGCACGGAATTCAAACTTATTTCCTGTGAAAGCAAATGGAGACGTTCTATTTCTATCTGTATTGTCTAATAGAATTTCTGGAATTTTACCAACCACATTTAACTTAAGGTCTGTTTTTTCCTGAGGTGAAAGTTTACCACTGGTAACTTTTTCAAGCTCATCAAGCACATCTGTTAACTGCGAACCAATAAATGCAGAGATAATCGCTGGCGGAGCTTCATTTGCACCCAAACGGTGATCATTACTCGCGCTTGCAATCGATGCTCTCAATAATTCTTCGTGTTCATTAACCGCTTTAAGTGTATTAATAAAGAAGGTAAGAAACTGAAGATTTTTCATTGGTGTACTTCCTGGCCCTAGAAGGTTAACACCTGTATTTGTAGCTAAAGACCAGTTATTATGCTTCCCACTTCCGTTTACATTTGCAAAAGGTTTTTCATGAAACAGAACCTTAAAGTTATGTTTTTCAGCAACTTTATGCATTAAATCCATCAATAAGGAGTTGTGATCTACTGCCAAATTAGTTTCTTCAAAAATAGGAGCTAACTCAAATTGGTTTGGTGCCACTTCATTATGACGCGTTTTTACAGGAATACCGAGCAACATACACTCCGTTTCCAATTGGCGCATAAAATTAAGCACTCTTGAGGGGATCGACCCAAAGTAATGATCATCTAATTGTTGTCCTTTTGCTGAAGAATGCCCTAACAACGTTCTACCTGCCAAAGAAATATCTGGTCGAGAAGCCGCCAAAGCACTATCTACTAGAAAATATTCCTGCTCCCAACCTAAGGTTGCGTTTACTTTAGTTACATTTTTATCGAAATATTTTGCCACAGCAGTCGCTGCGTTATCAATAGATTGTAAGGCACGAAGCAAAGGTGTTTTATAATCTAATGCTTCTCCTGTATAAGAAACAAAAACCGTTGGTATACACAAGGTAGTTCCGTACACAAAAGCAGGCGATGTTGGATCCCAAGCGGTATACCCTCTGGCTTCAAATGTATTTCTAATGCCACCATTTGGGAAACTTGAAGCATCAGGTTCTTGTTGTACTAATTGTCCTCCACCAAATTTTTCAATAGCCTGACCATTATCTATTGTTTCAAAAAAGGCATCATGCTTTTCAGCTGTTGCACCAGTTAATGGTTGAAACCAGTGTGTGTAATGCGTAGCGCCTTTTCCAATTGCCCATTCTTTCATCCCTGTAGAGATGTGATCTGCAATATGGCGTTCTATTTTAGACCCATTTTCAATGGCATCCATAACACTTTTAAAAGAATCTTTTGTAAGGTATTGGCGCATTGCACCTTCATTGAACACGTTTTTTCCAAAAATTTCGGAACGTCTTTCTGGTTCTGTAACTGGAACAGGAACTCTTTTATAAGTTTCCTTAATGGCATGAAATCTTAAAGTAGGCATTGTTTTGGTTTTATTGATTCGACCGTGCAAAAATATATAAAAAACAAAAACGACCCCCTATTTTTTTAATTTAATTCGCTTAAAACATAAAAAAAACACAAACACCCCCTAAAATTATAGGGGTGGTTTTGCAATGTATTATTTTAATATAGTCATTCCAATAAAAATCGCATAGGCAGCAACTAATAAAATTCCTCTTTTGCGCCCAAGCTGATAGGATTTAGGCAGGAATATTAAAGGAAGTATAATTGCAGAAAAACCAATCATCCAAAAAATATCATTTGTAAGCACCTCTTCACTTTTAACGAAAATAGGTTGAATTATGGCCGTTATTCCCAACACAGAAGAAATATTGAATATGTTTGACCCAATAAGGTTTCCAAGAGAAATAGCTTTTTCCTTTTTAAGTGCTGCTATAACTGAAGCCGCTAACTCTGGGATGCTTGTGCCTACCGCAATCATGGTAACGGCAATTACGCGTTCACTTACACCAAAGCCTTCAGCCAAAGTCACAGCGCCATTCACCAAGAATTCACTTCCTGCATACAGCGAAACCCCTCCTATTAGTAACCAAACAATTATTTTAAAGTTTGAAGTTTTAGATAAGCCTTCATCAATACTGTCATCAACAGGCATGGTGCTTCTTTCGTTCTTTGCGTGTTTAATTAAAACCCAGAGATACACTAAAAGCATCAATAATAAAGCAACACCTTCTGAACGTGTTATCACCTTACCGCTTTTTAGGATAAAATACAACGCAACAGAAAGCACCATCATTACCGGCCAATTCAACTTATAAAAACCTTTATCGATTGCCAAAGGTGAAATAATTGCAGTAATTCCAAGCACCAACCCTATATTTGCAATGTTTGAACCTATTACGTTTCCTAAGGAAATATCTGAAAATCCATTTAGTGCAGCTTGAAGACTTACTAATAGTTCAGGAGCAGAAGTTGCAAAAGAAACAACCGTTAACCCTATTACCATCTTAGAAATATGGAGCCTAAAAGAAAGTGCAACAGATGAACGAACTAAAAATTCACCCCCAACTACCAATAACACCAGTCCTAAAAAAACATATAAATACTCCATATACTATGATTTGGCTGCGAAGATACTAAATACCGAAATGAAATAAATAGCTATTCAATACTCTTCTTAAAGTTTTAATAGGTAGAAAATACCGATGCTATTTTAACTTCTTTTTAAATAAAGATTGTTCTAAATTGTGTAATTTCAGATGAAATATAACCCGCTGTGAAAAAGAATATTTTTAAAATACTATCAAAAGTAAACAGAAAAGTTTTGCCTAGTTTTACGAAGCAAGGTGTAAACCTAGAAAGCGCTTCAAAGCTCCAAATGGCTATTTTCGCTTATAAATTATGGGTGACAAAAAACGCATTAGATTAATATTGAAGCAGTGAATTCACTATATGCTTTTTTAATTTTTGAATTCCATTTAAGCCTTTTAATTCAATCAAAAAATTACATTGTACAATTTCTCCACCCAATTTTTCAATCAAACTACATGCTGCGCTTGCAGTACCACCAGTTGCCAAAACATCATCATGTAGCAAAACACGATCCCCTTTTTTAATAGCATCTTCATGAATTTCAAGCGCATCCATTCCGTACTCTAATTGATACGACTCTTTTAAAGTTGTATAAGGAAGTTTTCCTGGTTTTCTAATAGGTATAAAGCCTGCATTAAGCTTTTGCGCCAGTAATGTGCCGAAGAAAAAACCCCGAGACTCGATTCCAACAACCTTATCAATTTTTTGACCTCCTACCAATTGCAGTAAGTTTTCTAAGCATTGTGCTGAAGCATCTTTATTAGCTAGTAAAGGAGTAATATCTTTAAACTGAATACCCTGCTTAGGAAAATCAGCTATATTCCGAATGTATTTTTCTATATCCATCTGGTTAAAAATAATCAAAAAAAAATCCGAACTTAAAAAGTCCGGAATTTTATAGTGACCTTGCCAGGATTCAAACCTGGAACCTCCTGAGCCGTAATCAGGTGCGCTATTCAGTTGCGCCACAAGGCCATATTGGGGTGCAAATGTAAAAAAAATAGCTCACATTAAAACAACCATTTTAAAAAAATATTTATTAAATTATTTCGGCACTCAAACCAGCTTCCAAAAGCATCGTACATCGTGGCTTTAACTCCTTGAAAACACCTGTTTTAACAGTGCACTTCCCCTTATAATGAACAATGATAGAACATTGTTCTGCTTGCTCTGGGGTATGCTCACAAGCAAATATTAAGCTATTTATTACATGATCGAATGTGTTTACATCGTCATTGTAAAGCACAATTTCATTTTGATTGCTTTCTTTTTCAACAACCGAAACATCTTCCTGAATCTTTTCCTTGGTACTCATAATTTTATATAATTCTAAAAAAACTAAATTTACTAATTAGTAAACTTAGCGGCAACCCATTTATTTTTCTCTTTGTTTTCAACGAAACTAAGGCCTAAATTATTGCAACTTTCTGTGATGATGGGTAAGTCTTCTTTATAAAATCCGCTTAAATAAAGAGCTCCATTATCGTTTAAACTTCTGCAATAGGTTTGCATATCGTTTAATAGTATGTTTCGGTTTATATTGGCTATAATAACGTCATACTTTCTACCGCTTAGCAAGGAAGCATCCCCGAGATAGACAGAAATGTTTTTGCAATTATTCCTTTCTATGTTTTCAGCAGAATTTTCAAAACACCATTCATCAATATCTATTGCGTCTAGTTTTGAAGCCCCGCGCATTTCAGCTAATATCGCTAAAACTGCAGTGCCACAACCCATATCTAGAACTGATTTTCCTTCAAAATTGTTTTCTAGTATAAACTGAAGCATCATAAAAGTAGTTTCGTGATGCCCTGTTCCGAAAGACATTTTAGGCTCTATCACGATTTCATATTCAAAATTTTTAACCGGGTGAAATGGCGCTCTAACAGTGCATTTACCAGCTACTTCAATGGGGTCAAAATTCTTTTCCCATTCTGCATTCCAGTTTATTTGTTCAATTTCTGAAAAAGTGTGGGTAATTTTAAATTCCTCTGATTGAAGGATGTTTATGTTTTCCAAAATAGCAGCATTCCACTCTTCTTTTTGAATGTATGCCGTAACTCCATCTTCGGTTTCCACAAAACTTTCAAAACCCGCATAACCCAATTCAGCAATCAGAATCTCTGTTCCTGGTTGGAGCGGAGTTACCTTAAAGTCGTATCCTAAATAAATCTGTGACATTAAAATGCATTTACAATTTTCATAAAACTAGCTACTTTTAGCGAAGCGCCGCCAATTAAGCCACCATCAACGTCTGCCTGCCCAAAGATTTCAGCGGCATTATCTGGTTTTACACTTCCACCATAAAGTATCGAAACTTTTTTTGCAATCGTTTCATTATAATTTTCATTAATAAGTTTTCTGATATATTGGTGCATTTCCTGCGCCTGTTCAGGGCTCGCAGTTTCGCCGGTGCCAATCGCCCAAACGGGTTCGTATGCAATAATTACATTTTCCCATGCCGCTTCAGAAATATGAAAAAGCCCTTCTGAAAGCTGTCTATTAATTAATGAAAAATGATTCTCAGCTTTTCTATCTGCCAACTCTTCTCCTATACAAAAAATAAGAGTCATTTTATTTTCTAAGGCTGTATTTACTTTTTCAGCAAGCAAACTCCCATCTTCATTAAAAAAAGCACGGCGTTCGCTATGCCCCAAAATAACAGTGCTTACACCTACACTTTTAAGCATTTTAGCTGAAACTTCGCCAGTGAAAGCACCTTCATTACTTTGATGCATATTTTGTGCTGCGATTGTTACAGGATGTTCCCGCAACGAATTGAATGTATGATGTAAACTTGTAAATGGTGGAGCCACCATTACCGCTACATCTTCTGGAAATACTTGCTTCTTTAAATCAACCAAAAACATTTCAGTTTCGGCTAAATCGTTATTCATTTTCCAGTTTCCTGCTACTATATTTTTTCTCATTTTAATGCTTTTATAAGGTTTTCGTCATTCGTTTCAATGGCTTTGTAGAGACTAATTTCTCCCTTTGGATTAACAACCATATATCGAGGAATCCAGTCCAGGTCTATGGAAGAACAAAATTTGCCTTTCCAACCTTCTTTAATAAAATAATTTTCACCAACAACATTATATTTTTTAATACCGTTTTTCCAACTACTCGTTTCCTTATCTAAGGAAAGAAATAGAAACACGATTTCTGGATTTTCTTTACGAAGGTTTTGAACTTTTGGCATTCCAACAATACAATCTTTACACCAACTAGCCCAAATATCTATAAAAATGGTTTTACCTTGGTATTGCTTCAAAATTTCTAAAAGCGAAATTTCTTCATTGTTTTCTGAAAGAAATTTTTCACCCAAAGCTTCTTCAGTAAAAGAGGTTTGTTGTGCTTGCGCGAAAGCGACAAATAATAAAAAGACAACGATTGTTTTCATAAAAATTAATTTTAATTAACTGGCATTCGCTACATCCTATACCATTACAAAAAAAATTATTGCCTACTAATTTTAGGATCCAGCCAGCCATAAATAATATCGACAAAAATATTGATTAAAATAAACAATGTGGCTATTACCAGCACAGAACCCATAATTATGGGCAAATCTAATGTGTTTAAGGCATTGACAATTTCTTTCCCCAAACCATTCCACCCAAATATATACTCCACAAAAACTGCACCTGCCAACATGGAAGCGAACCATCCTGAAATTGCTGTAACAACAGGGTTTAACGAATTTTTAAGTGCATGTTTTCTAATAACCTGATACGAAGAAAGACCTTTTGCTTTTGCAGTACGAATGTAATCTTGGTTTAAAACTTCGAGTAATGAATTCCGCATTAATTGACTTACAACTGCCAGCGGACGTATTCCTAGAACGATTGCTGGAAGTATTAAATTTTTCCATTGAATGTGTTTTCCGTTTCCAAAATCATCTACTTCATACAAGCTTCCAGTCATATTTAAATTTGTGTATTCATGCAGCAAAAATCCAAAAATCCATGCAAAAATAATGGCGCTAAAAAATGAAGGTACACTCATGCCAAGCGTACTTGTTAATTGGATAAATTTATCTAAAAATCTATCTTTAAAAAGCACGGAAACAACTCCCAGAAACACTCCCATAAGCATTGCAATAACAATTGCTGAAACCGCTAAAACAAATGTATTTGGCAATGTTTCAGCAATAACCTCACTTACTTTTTTTCCATTCTTTTGAAATGACTCACGCAAATATGGGAATTTTAAAGCGACAGTAGTATTTGCTATGGAAAAAAGGGTTGCTGCGCTATATTTTTTTTTAGAAAGAAAGGTGTAATCATCTATGTTTTTACTGTGAAATGAAATAGGCGATAAATCGTTTATATACCGCAGGTATTGCACAGAAACAGGTTGATCAAAACCATACTTTTTTTTCACAATGGCAAGTTGTTCAGCAGTTTCATTTTGCCCCAACATCATCCGTGCGGGATCGCCAGGAAGGATTGTAAAAAGAAGAAAAATTACGGTTACAACTCCAACCAACGTCAACAGTGCGTATCCTAATTTTTGAAGTATGTAACGTACCAAAATTTTATTATTTTATTTGCTCCAAAGTTCGTGGCTCGTATTCAAAATCGGCTCCGAAAAGTATCTTTGAATAGGCTTCGATGGTTTCATCAAAACCAGCTTCTTTTCTTCGTTGGTTTACGGTTTCAGCATTTTCTATTGGCCAAATAAAAGACCCTCTTTCATCATCAAACGTCATTCCTTGTGTTCCGTAAATTTGCAACTTTCCTTCCATCATTAAATACCGATCTTCCATCATTGCAGCAGAAGTTTTTGGAATTTCATTTGCTGCCGCAGCTTTTTTCACCAAAGGTAAAAACAGCGGTATTTTCTCTGGATTGTGCTGTAAAACGTTCCATGCAACGAGGCTAGATTCTTCTCCAACAACCGATTTACCTGGATAGCCCTTTTCTCTTAAATATTTTTCAACGAAAATCATATTTACACTATCTAACACACTTTGCATTCCTACAAGATCGCCACTATACTCTGCTTCAGAAAGCCCCATTTTTTCGCCTAACTTTTTTCTTTCTTCTAAAGATCTAGTTTGCATCAACGATCGGTATTTTTGATCGAGAACCGCAATACTATCCAGACGTTGTTTTAACGAAAGATCCAACTTTGGTTTTGCATTTTCAACTACGGGAAGTGCTAATTTATGAATATCGTTCCAGTGAAGTTTTTGTTTTATAGTTCCATTATCCAATTCTAAAATCCCTGGATTACTTCTCACAATCGTTTTTAAAGTGGTTTCATCACAGAAATAAAACTTGAAATTTAGTTTGTATTCAGCTACAAGTGCTTCCGTCATTTCTTGCGAAGAAGCCGAAAGACCAATTACATTATAACCGTTTTTTATTGCTTTATCCGTGGCGGTTTTTATAGGAATATAGCCGTCTTTTTCGGTATTTCCAAGGCTATATGCAATTACAATTACAAGGTTTTCTTCTTCCAAAAATTGTGCAGTAAAATCCTCCCCATCACGCTCCATTGTAAAATCATGGATTGGTGGCTCATACCCTTCTTGAATCATTTCGGTTTCCGTGCCTATCAATTCACCATCCACTTGTGGGTATTCACCATTTGTAATAATAATTTTTTCTTCGCCATCGATTTTAAATTTCCATTTATATTCAAAAACAGGAGCTGGTGCATCTTTAGGAACAGACATTCCTTCAGTTATATTTGCGCCAATTTTATACGGACGAAAATCTATTATTGGTAGGTGCAGCAATACATAATACGTTACGCCAAGACAGGCTACAAATGAAGCGAGTATAAAGATACTACGCAATCCTTTTGTAAAGAATGGGCGAATGTATTTACTGCCAAAGAAAAGAATTAAAATTAAAACTAACAGTATAATATCCTTGGTGAAAGATTCCCAAGGGGTTAGCTTTATTGCATCTCCAAAGCATCCACAATCGGTCACCTTATTGAAATATGCCGAATAAAAAGTGAGAAACGTAAAAAACACAATCATTAGCAAAAGGCTCCAAAGTGTAAATTTTTTCAGATACCCTAAAAGCAATGCAACGCCCAGCAATACCTCAAAAATAACAACAAAAATTGCAATTAATAAGGCGTATGGCACCAAGAATTCAAGGTCTAAAACTTCAGGCGCAAAATAATCTTTCAGCTTAAATGAAAACCCAACGGGATCGTTCAACTTTATCAACCCGCTGATAATAAAAAGTACTCCGACAATAATTCTTGATATTCCTACTAGTATTTTCATTTTTATAATTTCTTAATTCTACTTTCCTAGCTTTTAATTCTTGGTTCGTTATTTAGCATCCAGATGTATCAATGCAAAAACAGCGTAATTTATCATGTCTTGATAATTGGCATCAATCCCTTCAGAAACAAGTGTTTTTCCACTGTTATTTTCAATTTGTTTTACACGAAGTATTTTCTGAAGTATTAAGTCTGTCAATGAACTTACACGCATTTCACGCCACGCTTCTCCATAATCATGATTTTTATCCAGCATGAGTTGCTTGGTTTTTACAACTTGTTCATCATAAAGTTGCGTTGCTTCTTCTATAGAAAAATCTGGTTGTTCCACAACTCCTTTTTCTAATTGAATCAGCGCCATTATAGAATAATTTACAATTCCTATAAATTCACTTGTTTCATCTTCGGCAATTTTTTGCTCAATATTTTCTTGCAAACCACGAATACGTTGTGCTTTAATAAAAATTTGATCCGTTAAGGATGGTAGTCTAAGAATACGCCATGCGCTGCCATAATCATGCATTTTACTGATAAACAGCCCCCTGCATTTTTCAATCTGATCGTTGTATTGATTTGAAGTATCCGCCATGAGTGATTTGTAAGATTTTGCGTAAATTTCGCTTAAATATATCAATTTAAAAAAAATTGCACACTCTTAATTGTAAAGGTAGCCTCATTGATCTTTCCGTTCCAAAAGTAATGGGCATAATTAACGTTACACCCGATTCTTTTTATGACGGCGGAATAACATTCACTGAAAAAGAAATTTTAACTCAAGCCGAGAAAATGCTCGCTGAAGGAGCCACTTTTCTAGATATTGGCGGCTATAGCACACGCCCTAGCGCTACTGATATTTCAGAAAAAGAAGAATCAAAAAGAGTGGTTAAAGCAATAGAAGCAATCCTAAAAAAAATTCCAGAAGCTTTAATTTCCGTGGATACTTTTAGGAGTGAAGTTGCGAAAAAGGCCGTATATGCTGGAGCAGCGATAGTAAATGACGTTTCTGGCGGTGTCTTGGATCCAAAAATGTATAAAACCGTTGGAAAATTAAAAGTTCCTTATGTTTTGATGCATATGCGCGGCACTCCAAAAACGATGACGAGATTAACGGAATACAAAAATGTAACAGTTGAAGTTATAAAAGATTTATCTGAAAAAATTGCACGCGCTAGAGCGGAAGGAATAACTGATATTATTGCCGATCCAGGTTTTGGCTTTGCGAAAACAAGCGAACAAAGTTTTGAACTTTTGAATAAGCTTGAACTCTTTCAAAATCTAGAAATCCCAAATTTAGTAGGAATTTCACGAAAATCAATGATATACAAAACTTTGGAAATTTCAGCTAAAAATGCCTTGAATGGAACCACCTCATTAAACACAATTGCACTTTCAAAAGGAACTGCTATACTTCGGGTTCACGATGTAAAGGAAGCTAACGAATGTGTAAAACTCTGGATGAAATTAAAGGCTAGTAGTGAGTAATGAAATTATAAAACAATAATTACAGTGGTTTCAATAGAATCAATTTTTAAAGTACTTTTACAAAAAAACGAACACCTTTGGATTTTCTCGACATTCGAATTATAGATATTGTAGATATAGTGCTTGTTGCGTTTCTGCTGTACTACCTCTATAACTTGGTAAAAGGTACCGTAGCCATCAATATACTGGTGGGAATTATTATTGTATATGCTATTTATATAGTTACCCAATTATTAGAAATGGAGCTTTTAAGCAAGATTCTTGGCGGCTTTCTTGGTGTGGGCATGTTTGCATTAATCGTAGTTTTCCAGCAAGAAATACGGAAATTTTTATTGTTGTTAGGCTCCACAAATTTTAATGCGCGACGTCGGTTTTTTAAACGTTTTAATTTATTAGAAAAGGAGTCTGGAATTAAAACCAACCTAGAAGGGATACTTGCCGCATGTAAGAAAATGGCCGCTTCTAGCACGGGTGCTCTGATTGTTTTGCAACGAAACAATAGCCTCGATTTTGTTAAAAACACTGGAGATGAGATGAATCTAGAAGTAAATCAACCTATTATAGAAAGTATTTTTTTTAAAAATAGCCCCTTGCATGATGGGGCAATGGTTATTGAAGAAAACCGAATTACCGCAACGCGTGTTATACTACCGGTTTCAAACGATCGAAAAATTCCATTACGCTTTGGGCTTAGACATCGTGCAGCTGTTGGTATTTCTGAAAAAACAGATGCAGTTTGCATAGTTGTTTCCGAAGAAAATGGGCAGATTTCCTATTTAAAAGATGGCGATTTTGTGCTTTTTGATACGACTGATGATCTTATGAAGATCTTGAAAAAAGATTTAAGTTTAAACTAGATTGTTTCCTCAGCCATAAACTGAACTTCGTATAGATTTCTATAAAAGCCTTTTTCAAGTTTTAGTAATTCTTTGTGTGTGCCTTCTTCAACAATTTTCCCCGCATCCATCACTATAATCTTATCCGCTTTTTTTATTGTTGCCAATCTATGTGCAATTACTATTGAAGTACGTCCTTTCGTGATTTTATCTGTAGCTGTTTGAATCATCTCTTCAGAATATGTATCTACAGAAGAAGTCGCTTCATCAAGCACTAAAACACTGGGGTTACTTACATAGGCGCGAAGGAAAGAAATTAATTGCCGCTGTCCTGATGAAAGCATACTACCACGCTCCTTTACATTATAATGATAACCTTCGGGAAGCGACGCTATAAATTTATGAACCCCAATTTCCTTAGCTGCAGCTATTACCTCAGCTTCAGATATGTTTGGGTTATTAAGTGTAATATTATTTAAAATAGAATCTGCAAAAAGAAAAACATCCTGCAAAACCACGGCAATCTGGTTTCTTAGTGTGGCAAGCTTATAGTCTTTTACGGAAATTCCATCAATCAAAATTTCACCGCTTTTAATTTCATAAAAACGATTCAAAAGATTGATAATTGTACTTTTTCCAGCTCCTGTAGCGCCAACAATAGCAATGGTTTCACCTGGGTTTGCTTTAAAGGAAATTCCTTTTATTACTTCCTCATCATCATTATACCCAAAATGCACCGTTTTAAATTCAATTTCACCTTTAGTGCTCACATAATCTATGGTTCCAGTATCTGCAATATGCGATTTGGTATCGAGAATTCCAAAAACACGATTCGCAGCAACCATTCCCATTTGCAGGGTATTAAATTTATCTGCAATCTGCCGAAGCGGTCTAAAAAGCATTTCGGCATATTGAATAAACGCAGTAATAATACCAAGTGTAACCACGCCACCACCAATCACGTTTAAGCCTCCATACCAAACCACCAACCCTGTTGCTACAGCTCCCGTCATTTCAGCAATGGGAAAGAAAATAGAGTTATACCAAACTGTTTTTATCCATGCCTTTCTATGGTTTTTATTAATTTCTTGAAAACGATCGTATTCGGTTTTTTCTCGGGTAAATATTTGAACTATTTTCATCCCGGTAATACGCTCTTGCACAAAAGTGTTCAGGTTAGCAACTTGGTTGCGAACATCTTCAAATGCTACTTTCATCGCCTTTTGAAATACTCTGGTTGCATACAAAATAAAAGGCAAAACAATAAAAACAATCAACGACAATCGCCAACTTTGATAAAGCATAAACCCAGCAATTACAAGCATTTTTAGCAGATCGCTAATTATCATAAAAAGTCCTTCACTAAAAATACTCGAGATGGTTTCCACATCATTCACAGCGCGGGTTGTCAATCTTCCCACGGCACTTTTATCGAAATATTTCATTCTAAAACTCATCATCAAACGGAAGAGTTTCTGGCGCATATCGCGGATGACGCTTTGACCTAGATAGTTTGTATAAAATATAAATGCGAATTGAAAAATAACTTCCAACAGCAGCACCACAATCATTAAAATGATGTACTTCATAAAACCTTCGCCATCTTTTGGCACCATGGAATTATCTATCGCTAATTCTAAAAGGTACGGACGCAGAACGGCGAGCCCAGACATTATAATTGCGGCGAAAGCAACAAAATAAAATATGGCGCGGTACGGCCGCGTAAAAGCTAAAAGTCTTTTAAAGAGAGAAAAGTCGAATGCGTTGCCTGTAGTTTCTGACACTTTTTAATTAGATGAATTGAAAATTATTCTTTTATAATCTGTGATACAAAAGTTGTTTTTGGATAAATAACTTTGGTTAAATACAAGCCATGGGCTGGTGCTGAAGCCCCTGCTTCCCCCCTATTCTTGCTGTTTAATATTGCTTGAAAATCTTCTAAAGAAGTTTTTTTATAACCTACATCCAAAAGGGTCCCAACAATAGCACGAACCATATTACGCAAAAAACGATCTGCAGCGATTGTAAAAATAAGTGTATTTTTTTGGGTTTCCCAATTAGCTTTTACGATTGTACAATTGTACGTCTTTACATCCGTTTTGGAGCGCGAAAAACATTGAAAATCGTTATGGTGTAATAGCTTTTCCGCAGCCTGATTCATTAAAGCCACATTTGGTGTTTTGTTTATTTGAAAAGCAAAATCCTGTGAAAAAGGATCTTTCTCTAACGAAACTATATATTCATATTCCCTTTCTACAGCATCAAAACGAGCATGGGAATCTGCATTAACTTTAAAAATGTTTTTTATTGAAACATCCTTCGGAAGAAAGGAATTTAGTCTAAAAATAAAAGCTGGGATGTTTTCAATTAATTCAAAATCAAAATGAGCGAATAGCTGTTTTGCATGCACCCCTGTATCGGTTCTTCCAGCACCTGTGATTTTAATCTCTGTGCGAAGCAGTGTAGACAGCGTCTCTTCTAAAACCTGTTGTACACTAATTTCAGTGGGTTGGCGTTGCCATCCAAAATAATTTTTCCCTTTATAGGTTATTTCTATAAAATATCGCACTTCGTCTTTTTTCAGAGTTACAAAATTACAATTTACAAGTCAGCATTTCTGTTATAACTTTAAAAAACTTAATACCTTCGCCAAACAACAAAACTTCACAAGTTGAAAAAAATACTTTTGCTTAGCGACACCCACAGTTATATTGATGGAAAGATTTTGAAGTATGTAAAGCAAGCGGATGAAGTATGGCATGCTGGCGATATTGGAGATCTTTCGGTAACAGATGCCATACAAAAGCTAAGACCATTACGTGCCGTTTATGGGAATATCGACAACGCTGAAGCACGTTTAGAGTTTCCACTACACAATCGTTTTATGTGTGAAAAAGTTGCCGTTTGGATTACGCATATTGGAGGTTATCCCGGAAAATACAATCCTGCTATTCGACAGGAAATATATTCAAATCCACCAAAAATATTTATTTGTGGGCATTCACACATTCTAAAAGTAATGCCCGATAAAACTACGGGGCTTTTACACATGAATCCTGGTGCGGCAGGAAAACACGGTTTTCATAAAGTACGAACCATGCTTCGCTTTGAAATTGATGGTGAAAAAATTCAGAATTTGGAAGTTATTGAGTTTAATGAGTAATGCGTAGTGAAAATTGCTACTACGCTAGAATTTTAGCGTTAATTAAAATCAAAAAACCCTCAAAGATGGCATTCTTTGAGGGTTTTGCACTAATATACCAAGATTGGTTTATCGCAAACGATCTACAGATTTTACAAGGTCCTCATCCCTTTTTATGGCCTTGTTGGCCAGCACTAAAAATACGATAGAAATGATGGGAAAAAACACCCCAATACCCTTCTCTGAAACTAATGTTTCTCCGGATAAAGTAAGTGATCTATATACGAAAACTCCCAGTAATACAAAGTTTGATACTATATTTAAACGGTTGAGCACAAACTGCAACTGTCTTTTCTTAAAGCTTAAAATAGAAATTATTGATAAAACAACAGACACGAAAATAAGTCCAAAAAATAATGGTTCACTTCGTTCAAATATTGGAGCACCATTTTCCCCTAAAACTACAGGAAACCACATATACAGCGCCCCCATAACAAGGATGGAACAGATTATATATATTGTTTGAATACGTTGTATCACGCTAAAAAATTAATTTCGGGAACAAAAATACTGTTTCTTTTTAAAAAAAATAACAGTAGAATTTAATTTATTATCGTATAATTGCAGTATCTATTCGTAACCAACTCAACAAAGGTTACTTAGTCTTCAAAAAAATTTTCAACGTACTTACCTTCTCAACAGGAATAAATAGTATCAACATAAACTTATATTTTTTTTAAATGTTTGAAATTTCAGAATTAAAAAACAAAAAGCTACCTGAACTTCAGGATATAGCTAAAGAACTTAATGTGCCTAAATACCGCACTCAAAAAAAATTAGACTTGGTGTATCAAATCCTTGATTATCAAGCAGCAAATCCTAAGGCTGTTAAGGCGGTTATAAAAGAAGAAACTTCTTTAGAAACCAAGAAAACAGAAAAAGCCACTCCTTCTCCTCAAGCTTCCCAAGAGAACAAACCGAAGCCTCGTCCTGCAAGGAACGAAAACAAAAAACCACAACCTCCAAGACCCCATCATAGTAAAAAAAATGATGATGATAAAAAGGTTAACGACACCAAGCCTACTGAGGAGAAACGTTCTAATAACGACAAAAGGGAGAACGACAAAAAACCACAACATCAAAAAGCCAACGCTGGCGATAACGACAACCGTCAGAAAAATCAGCGAAATGATAAAAATAATTCAGACACTAGGCCGAAACACCAAAATCACAAACAAAAAGATGGCAATGTGCAGGATAACAGAAACAATGGAAACAAAGATTCTAGAAACCGTTACCGCGAGCCCGATTATGAATTTGATGGTATTATAGAGAGTGAAGGCGTGCTAGATATTATGCAAGACGGCTACGGCTTTTTGCGCTCTAGTGATTACAACTATTTATCGTCTCCCGATGATATTTATGTTTCGCAATCGCAAATTCGTCTTTTCGGTTTAAAAACTGGAGATACCGTTTTGGGGGAAGTGCGTCCGCCAAAAGAAGGCGAAAAATATTTTCCATTAATTAAGGTAAACAAAATAAACGGTCTAAACCCAAATGTGGTTCGTGATCGTGTTTCTTTTGAACACCTAACACCGCTTTTTCCACAGGAAAAATTTAACCTAGCCGATAAGCAAAGTACCATTTCTACACGAATTATCGATCTTTTTGCCCCAATTGGAAAAGGTCAGCGTGGAATGATTGTTTCGCAACCTAAAACAGGTAAAACAATGTTGCTAAAGGATATTGCAAATGCAATAGCGGCAAACCATCCTGAGGTATACCAAATCATTCTTTTAATTGATGAACGTCCAGAAGAAGTTACCGATATGCAGCGTAATGTACGTGGTGAAGTTGTTGCTTCAACCTTTGATAAGGAAGCTACGGAACACGTTCGTGTAGCAAACCTCGTAATTGACAAGGCAAAACGGTTGGTAGAATGCGGCCATGATGTGGTGATTCTTTTAGACTCTATTACGCGTTTGGCACGTGCCTATAACACGGTACAACCAGCAAGTGGTAAAATTTTGAGTGGTGGTGTAGATGCAAATGCGCTACACAAACCAAAACGTTTCTTTGGTGCTGCCCGAAATATTGAAAATGGAGGTTCCCTAAGTATTATTGCTACTGCTTTAACAGAAACAGGCTCTAAAATGGACGAAGTTATTTTTGAAGAATTCAAAGGAACTGGGAACATGGAGCTTCAATTGGATAGAAAAATTTCTAACAGAAGAATTTTCCCAGCAATTGATCTTACTTCATCTAGCACACGTCGCGATGATTTATTATTGGATGAAAATACAATTCAACGCATGTGGGTACTGCGCAAATATCTTGCAGATATGAATCCTGTAGAAGCGATGGAGTTCATTAACGACCGTATCAAGAAAACGAGAAATAATGAAGAATTTTTAATATCCATGAACGGATAAAAACACTTAAATACTATACATAAAAATCCCTCAAACATCTGTTTGAGGGATTTTTTTATAGGTTAAATATATTTTTCAAGCTCTACCTAACTACCCTTTATTACCAAACCTACGTGGGGTATAAATACCGCTAAGAGACTTTTCTATTATCCAGCAATTTATATTTTGAATGCCTGATAAAAAAAGCCCCAATCATTTAGATTGGGGCTTCCTGTATTAAAAGTTAATTACCTTTATAGTAATTATTGCTTAATAACTTTTTGAGTGTAGCTACCTAGGTTAGTATCAAGAGTAAGGAAATAAACTCCAGGAGCAATTCCAGAAACGTTCATAGTTCCATTTGAATATGTAACGCCTGTTGTTTTTCCAAGAACGCTTACTAAAGAAGAATTTTGAACTTCAATATTTGTAGGAAGTTTAATATTCAATACATCAGTTGCTGGGCTTGGGTAAACAGAAACTACTTCAGCAAGGTTTTCACCAACTGAAAGAAGATCATCACCAACAACATTCATTAAGTATTGGTTATCTGGAAAACCAATCGCAGAAGTTGTAGTTGGTTCTGTAATAGCACAATCTACAGCAGATAAGTAACTATCATCATCTTCACCAGCATTGTTTACACCAGGGAAAAAAGTTTCACCAGTGTTCGTTCCACTACTTGGTGCATTTACTTCAAATACAACAATAGATCCAGCAGGAATAGTAGCTGTCATTGGAACAGTAACCAAAGAAAGGTCATCAGCAGAGCTACTTGTATGTGTTGTTGAAGCAATTAAGTTTAAATTTGCAACAGCAAGATCATCCGTATCTGCAGTATAAATGTTTAAGTTTATTAATTTTCCGTCATCTGCACTTCCTTGACCATATTGTACTTCAGAAACTGCAAAATCTCCGTTTACTCCAAAATCAGTTAAATAGTAAGCTCTAAAAAAAGAGTTTTCGCTGTATGTTAAGCCAACGTTGTCCCAACAAGCAACACCACCGTCAACAACGTTAACAGGATCTGCAGATTGAGTAAGAATTGTTTGAGACTGAGCTGCGAATGTTAACATAACTGCTACAAGCGCTAATGTAATTTTTTTCATTTTTTTTATTTAAATTTATTAATAATTTGCCTCAAAACTATACATTACAATTTACAACCAAAAGCCAAAAAACCGCATTTTTAAAGGCTTTAAAAACAATTAGACTTAAAATATTCATTACAAATCAATTACCAAAACCGTATTTTCAAACTTTAACTTTTTCTTATACTTTTTAGCCCCGTTAGCCACCTAAAATTTGTAGGAAAGACTATTGTTTTTACAAAAAAAAACACATTTATGAAGCTACTTTTATCGCTATCGACACTGTTATTCACATTTACTATACAAGCCCAAACCCAGCTGCTTTATGAAAAACATAATGGAAAACAAACTGAAACCTATACGGAGATTATTGAATTCTACACAACCCTTTCAAAAAAATACGCCGCTATAAATTCATATGAAATAGGAAATACCGACAGTGGGTTTCCTCTTCATTTAATTGTTTTCGACCCTCAAAATAAAAGTAAATTAACTTCAAACTATCCTATAAACACAAACGATAGAAATCTACTTTTAATTAACAATGGCATCCATCCTGGAGAGCCAGACGGAATTGACGCTACCATGTTGCTTTTTCGAGATTTGGCTGAAAACAAAATCCCTATTCCCCAAAAAACTATTATAGCCACAATTCCAGTGTATAATATAGGTGGCGCATTAAACAGAAACAGCACAAGTCGCACCAATCAAAATGGCCCCGAAGCCTATGGTTTTCGTGGAAATGCGAGAAATTACGACTTGAATCGTGATTTTATTAAAGCTGACACCAAAAACGCAAAGGCTTTTACAGAGGTTTTTCACCTTCTCAATCCAGATTTATTCATAGACAATCATGTTAGCAACGGAGCCGACTACCAATATATACTTACCCATCTTTTTACACAACACAATAAATTAGGTGGCGATTTAGGCAATTATCTTCATACTTCACTAATGCCTCAATTGGAGGATTCTTTACGTCAAAAAGAATGGGATATTACACCCTATGTAAATGTTTTTAACCAAGTTCCAGAAGCTGGCTTTTCTCAGTTTATGGACTCACCACGCTATTCAACAGGCTACACCTCTTTATTTAATGCTTTGGGATTGATGGTAGAAACACATATGCTAAAACCCTACAAACAAAGAGTTGAAGGCACCTATGAACTAATGAAGACCTTTATTTCAATCGCTGAAAAAGATGCCGAAAAAATAAAATTACTTCGGAAAAATTCTTTTGAAAAATATAAAGCAGGTAGCTATTACCCTAGTTCGTGGCAAATTGACTCTACAAAACCAACAACGCTCCATTTTAAGGGTTTTGAAGGAAAAATGATTCCAAGTAGTCTTACTGGTGCTTCACGTTTAAAGTATTTTCGCGACAAACCTTTTACAAAAAACATCACGTATTTCAATAATTTTAAAGCTATAGATTCTATAAAAATCCCAGTTGCGTATATTGTTCCGAAAGGATATTGGAATATTATAGAGCTTCTTAAATTGAATAAAATCGAGTTTTCTGAATTTAAAAAAGACACAATTATTTCTGCTGAAGTATATCGAATTAGCAATTACGAAACCGTTAAAACCCCCTTTGAAGGGCATTACCTTCATTACAAAACTGAAGTAACAAAAAACACAGAACATGTTGCTGTAAAAAAAGGGGATTTCCTTGTAAAAACAAAACAAAAAGGCGTTCGTTATGTACTGGAAACACTGGAGCCCACAGCAACTGATTCTTTTTTTAATTGGAATTTCTTTGATGCAATTCTTCAGCAAAAAGAAGGTTTTTCACCGTATGTATGGGAGGATATGGCTGAAAAATTTCTAAATGAGAATCCAGTTATCAAAAATGAATTTGAAAACAAAAAGCGCACTGAACCAGCTTTCGAAAGAAACTGGTATATACAATTAGATTGGATTCATAAAAAATCTCCTAATTATGAAAAATCACATCTTCGTTATCCTATCGTTCGAGTGGGTGGTTAAATATTCTTTAGGAAATAACAACTTTATATTTTCGTATGAGTCGAGCAGTGCTTTCTGTGATTTTTCAAAATTCTTCCACTTTGCTTTTTTAATCCCTTCATCGGGTTGGGGAACAAGTGGGCCGTCATAATCACTAAACATTTCGTACCAATATGTTATTTTCAATCGAAACTTATTATTTCGTGTAAAAACATGGTAGGTTTTCATCATAAAATCACGAATTTCTAAATTTTGCACCCCAGTCTCCTCCATTACTTCGCGTATTGCTGCAGCTTCATGGGTTTCCCCTTTTTCGATTTTTCCTTTTGGAAGATCCCATTTTTTATTGCGACGAATAAAAAGAATTTCTTTTTTGCTATTATAAACCATTCCACCAGCGGCTTCAACAACTTTAATTTTCTTCCGGAGAAAAAGCTCTAGTTTTTCCGCATTTTTATGATAGAGGTTCACATAGAGCAGTTCGCCGTTGTTTATCTTTTTCACCAACTTTTTAAAACGTGCCTGTTTTAAAGGAATGGTAGTATAGTGTTCCCCAATATTTTTCTTTGTAGATAGAATAATAGGGATTTCTTTTACAAAAACTTTATACATTTGTACAATGATATTAAACAAAGAAACGGCACAAAAAACCGCTGCGTTACTATTGCAAATTAATGCAATAAAATTACAACCACAAAACCCTTTTACATGGGCATCTGGGTGGAAATCTCCAATTTATTGCGATAACCGCATCACACTTTCGTATCCAGTAATACGAAATTACATTCGTGAAAACCTTGCTAAACAGATTGAAGAAATCTACGGAAAGCCCGAAATGATTGCTGGGGTAGCTACAGGAGCAATTGGTATTGGCGCATTAGTGGCAGACTATTTGAACGTTCCTTTTTGCTATGTACGTCCAGAAGCAAAAGGGCATGGACGTCAAAATAAAATTGAAGGTTATTTAGAACCAAATACAAATGTGGTAGTTGTGGAAGACCTTATTAGCACTGGAAAAAGTAGTTTAATGGCCGTGGAGGCATTAAATGAAGCCAATGCGACCGTGAAAGGAATGTTAGCTATTTTTAGCTATGGTTTTAATATTGCGGATGAAAATTTTAAAAATGCAGGCGTTATTTTGAATACCCTCAGCAATTATGAAACATTACTTGAGGAAGCTGAAAGATCAAAATACATAAACGCTGACGAAGCAAAATTACTTTCAGAATGGCGTGAAAACCCTGCTGTTTGGGGAAGATAATAGCTGATAAAAAATTGCAATTAAGAATAAAAAAATAATTTCGATGAAATTAAATAGTAAAAAAGTAACCGTTCAAAAATCTGCTGAAGCACTCTGTGATTTTTTAACCGATGTAAAGAATTTCGAAACATTAATGCCTGAAAACATTAGTAAGTTTGAGGTTATCAGAGAAAATGCCTTCATTTTTGCTTTAAAAGGAATGCCCGAAATTGCGCTAGAAGTAAAAGATATTGAAAAACCAAACAAAGTTGTTCTGGGTGCTATTAGCGATAAAATTCCTTTCACGTTAACCGGAAATATTGAAGAAATTTCGGAAAACACCTCAACGGTAGAATTACTTTTTGAAGGCGAATTCAATACGATGATGGCAATGATGGTAAAAGGACCTATTTCTAAATTTATTGAAACACTTGCATCAAATTTAGAGCAGCTTTAAACAATTTCAGTTTTAGTATATTAATTTCACTTCTTTGAGTTGAAATTTTTGCAGGGAATTATTTTCTATTTCCACCAAAAGTTCACCACTATCTGAAATACCTTTTATAATTCCATTAAAACCGAGGCCGTTATTTTTCTCAAAAAAAGAAACCACATCTCTTCTAAATAAATCTTTTTCATAATGAGTTTTCAGTTCTAAAAAATCTTTAGCTGAAAGATTTTCTAAGTTTTTGAAAATCGTTTTTAAAAGTAGTTGTAATACTTCTGCTAACTGAAACGTTTTCCCTGTTTCCAATTTAAAAGAGCTTGCTTGCGGTAAAGCAGGAAAATCAGTTTCATTTACATTTATACCAATTCCTATTACGGAGTACTTTACATTACTGCCTTCCAATATATTTTCAATTAAAATGCCGCCTATTTTCTTTTTGGCTGACAATATGTCGTTTGGCCATTTTATTGCAATATTTGGAATTTGAAGCGCTTTTATTGCTTCCGAAATGCCCAACGAAACCGCCATAGATATCATAAATTGTTTTTCCACATCAAGAGCTTCAAAGCGCTTTAACACACTAAAAGTAAGGCTTTGACCTTCTCTAGAAAGCCATCCATTACCCATTTGTCCACGTCCAGAAAGTTGGCTCTCAGCCACCACAACCGTTTTGTCTTCTTGATACGTTTCTTTTGCCAACCGCTTTAAGTAAGTGTTGGTAGAATCGATGGCATTAAGTTTGATTAAGTTCAAAAGGATAATTAAGATTAGTATTACGCGTTTAAGGCGCTTCAAGAAACAAAAAAGTAATAACTTTGCGAAAAGTAAAGAAATATAATTAATGCAGAAAAAACAAGCAGGAACAGATCAACTTATTACTCAAATAATACGAGGGATTGAAGACGTAAAAGGAAAAGATGTTGAAATTCTTGACCTCAGAGAAATAGAAAATACAGTTTGTGACTATTTTATAATATGCAATGGTACTTCAAACACACAAGTAAATGCCATTGTAAACTCTATTCAAAAATCAGTAAGCAAAGCTTTAAAGGAAAAACCTTGGCACGTTGAAGGAAGCGACAACTCAGAGTGGATACTAATGGATTATGTGCACGTAGTTGTTCATGTATTCCAAAAGCATATTCGTGAGTTTTATGATATTGAAGGGCTTTGGGGAGATGCAAAATCAGTTAAAATAGAAACAACTAATTAAAAAGAAATTTGCCTTATGGCTGAAGAAAATAAAAATAAAAAGAACGATTCCAAAAAGCCGAAGGCTACTTATTATTGGATCTATATTGCTATAGCCCTACTTTTTTTAGGACTGAATATTTTTGGTGGAGGAAGCTGGTCTCAGCCTGCGAAAACAAATCAAGCAAAATTTGAAGAATTTTTAAAAGATGGTGATGTTGAAAAAGTAGACGTTATTAATAAAAAAATTGCAAAAGTTTACCTTACTGATGTTGCAAAAGAAAAAGAGATTCATGCAAAAAAGGGCAATACACCTTCTTTTTTAGCGCCAGGACCAAACGACCCAGACTATCAGTTTGAATTTGGTGACTTACAATTATTTCAAAATGATTTTCAAGAAATAAGAGCTGAAAACAATCTAACAACAACCTTAAACTTTGATACCGACAGTAATGTTTGGGGAGATATTTTAATGGGCATATTACCCTTTGTAATCATCATCGGAATTTGGATATTCATCATGCGAAGAATGTCATCAGGTGCTGGTGGCGGTGCAGGCGGGCAATTGTTTAACATTGGAAAATCGAAAGCAAAGCTTTTTGACGAAAAGACAGATGTAAAAACATCATTTAAGGATGTAGCTGGCCTAGAAGGCGCCAAAGAAGAAGTACAAGAAATTGTAGATTTTCTTAAAAACCCAGACAAGTATACTTCATTAGGAGGAAAAATTCCAAAAGGAGCACTATTAGTAGGCCCTCCTGGAACTGGAAAAACATTATTAGCAAAAGCAGTTGCCGGCGAAGCTAAAGTTCCTTTCTTCTCTCTTTCAGGTTCAGACTTTGTTGAAATGTTTGTAGGGGTAGGAGCATCACGTGTACGTGATCTTTTTAAACAAGCGAAAGACAAATCTCCAGCAATTATTTTTATTGATGAAATAGACGCTATTGGTCGTGCGCGTGGAAAAAATAATTTTTCAGGAAGTAATGACGAACGTGAAAACACCCTAAACCAATTGTTAACAGAAATGGACGGTTTTGGCACAAATACAAACGTAATTGTACTTGCTGCAACCAACCGTGCAGACGTGCTTGATAAAGCATTAATGCGTGCTGGTCGATTTGACAGACAAATTTATGTGGATCTTCCAGACGTGCGTGAACGCAAAGAGATATTTGAAGTGCATTTGCGTCCAATAAAAAAGGATGATAATCTAGACACTGATTTTCTGTCAAAACAAACACCAGGATTCTCTGGCGCCGACATTGCTAATGTATGTAATGAAGCCGCACTTATCGCTGCTCGTAATGGTAAAAAATCTGTAGGAAAACAAGACTTTCTTGATGCGGTAGATAGAATTGTAGGGGGGCTTGAAAAGAAAAATAAAATAATGACAATGGACGAAAAACGCGCCATTGCATACCATGAAGCCGGTCACGCAACTGTAAGCTGGATGCTCGAGCATGCCGCGCCTTTAGTGAAAGTTACTATTGTGCCACGTGGGCAATCTTTAGGTGCCGCTTGGTACCTACCCGAAGAAAGGCTAATTATTCGCCCAGAACAAATGCTCGATGAAATGTGTGCTGCTCTTGGAGGACGTGCTGCTGAGAAAGTTATTTTTAATCGTATATCTACTGGCGCATTGAGTGACTTGGAGAAAGTAACCAAACAAGCGAGAGCTATGGTTACTATTTATGGCTTGAATGATAAGATTGGAAACCTTACGTATTATGACAGCAGCGGACAATCTGAATATAATTTCTCTAAACCTTATAGTGAAAAAACTGCTGAACTTATTGATAAGGAGATTTCATTACTCATAGAAAGTCAATATGATCGAGCTATAAAACTATTGGAAGAGAACAAAGACAAGCTAACAGAATTGGCAAATGTACTTCTTGAAAAAGAAGTTATTTTCAAAGACAATCTTCAAAAAATATTTGGAGATCGTCCTTTTCAAGCACCAGAAGAAGCCACAAGAGTTACAACAAATTAGGTCTTTTTAGTTTTAAGCTATAAAACTTCAGTATAGATTTTATATATTTGATGATTGACGTATTTATAAACTCCTCAACGACGTATTAATGAGTCTATTTAAAAGACTTTTAAATCCAAACTATAAATCAGACGAGAAGGCCAAGCGTGCCGACAACGTTGACCATAGCAGCTATTACCCTGAGCAAAAACTTCCTATTGACGAAAAATTTACCTTTAACTTTAAAAAAAATGGAGGTAAATTTATCTATTGTGAAAACTGGGAAGAAGTAAAGGAGTATTTTGATAATATAATGTTGGAAAACGATTGGTATGAGCAGGATGTTTATTGTATAAATGAACAACTTTGCAAAAAATTTGATGGCTTCAACCTTAATTTCGTCAAAAATATCGAAGCCACTTTTTTTCTCTCTACCTGTGAATCGTTAGTGTCAAACAACGGGTCCATTTTACTTTCTTCCAATCAAATTAAAGAAAAAAAACTAAATGAACTCCCCTCTAACTTTGTGGTTTTTGCCACTACAAGTCAGCTTGTAGACACCATAAGTGAAGGTTTAAGAAACATAAAAAACCAAAGTACAGGTTACATTCCTAGTAACATTACTACCATTCAAGACTTTGAAACTGAAAAAGAAAAAGATTTTATGAGTTATGGAAGTAGCACAAAAAACCTATATTTGTTGTTACTGGAAGACTTATAATATGAAGGAAATTCTTGTACGAACCCTCTCGGGCGTATTATACATTTCGATCATCATCTTTGCAATGTTCACATCTCGTGAATGGTTTATGGGGCTTTTTTTTGTACTAGCGGTCATCACACTAAGTGAATACCTAAAGCTTGTACATTTAACAAGTTACTTAGCATACTTCCTACTAGCAGCAGCTTTTTATTTTTTAAGTTATCGTGTTTTTGATATTAATGCGGTGTATCTCTTCTTAATTTTAAGCGGGTTTGTAAACCTCTTTCTACTTAAAGACGTCTTGTGGACAAGTAAAATCCCCATGTTTGAAAAAAAGAAATACATTACCGTAATTTTATATATTATTAGCGGTTTTGTGTTTCTTACACTTATACCTATTATGGATGTGGATGGCCCATTTATGCCAGAACTCATAGTAGCAGTTTTTATACTCATTTGGTGTAACGATACTTTTGCTTATCTTGTAGGAAAAAACTTTGGAAAACATAAACTCTTAGAGCGTATTTCTCCCAAAAAGACCATTGAAGGTTTTGTGGGCGGAATGATGGGTGCTCTTTTAGCAGGGATTGTTATCTTTAAGTTATTGGAAAATTACAGCCCCATGGATGCTGAAAAATATCCACTATGGGTTTGGATTACAATGGCTATTATAGTTGCCGTTTTTGGAACTATAGGCGATTTAATTCAATCAAAGTTTAAAAGACAGGCCGGTGTTAAGGACAGCGGTATTATTATGCCTGGCCACGGAGGGCTCTATGACCGGCTAGACAGCATTATTTACGCAAGCCCATTTGTTTATGCATTTTTATTGATAGTTGACAATGTTTCATAAAGAAGGTTTTAAAATTATTTTTACAGCACTGGTAATCGTTATCGGAGCTAGTCTTTTAGCAAATGTTTTTGTTGAAAACACTACCATTCGGGGCGGTATTATTATTTCATTAATAGTTCTCTTGCTACTTATATTACAGTTTTTTAGAAATCCTAAAAGAAATTTTTTGGCACAACCAGAGAATGTTCTTTCTCCTGTTGATGGAAAAGTTGTAGTTATTGAGGAAGTTTTTGAAAAAGAATATTTCAAGGATAAAAGATTACAGGTTTCTGTCTTTATGTCTCCCATAAATGTCCACGTAACTCGATACCCCGTTGGAGGAAAAGTAGTTTATAGTAAATACCACCCTGGAAAATACTTAGTTGCTTGGCATCCAAAATCATCTGAAGAAAATGAACGCACCACAGTTGTTGTGAGAAATGAAGCTTTTGGGGAAGTTTTATACCGCCAAATAGCCGGAGCTTTAGCAAAACGTATTGTTAATTACGCTAAACTAAACACTGAAGTTTCACAAGCCAGCGATAGTGGTTTTATAAAATTTGGTTCCCGCGTGGATGTTTTTCTCCCGCTTGGCACCAAAGTAAACGTTCAACTGAACCAAAAGGTAAAAGGAGGTATTTCTATAATTGCAGAAAAATAATGACTTCGGAAGAATTAGACATCGCTTTTAGAACTGCTGTAGCTAGTATAAACGAGCATACTGAGCCTTTCCCAGCAGATTTTTTATTACGCCTTTACTCCTATTACAAAAAAGCTACAGGCGATCAAGACTTACCCAGCAGCAACAATCCATTGATAACTGCATTTAAAACCAACGCCCTTTTTCAAGCAAAAAATTTAACTCCAGACGAAGCCAAAACGCTTTATGTTGAAGCAGTAAACCATTATTTCTTATATAGAAAATAAAATACTTTTAAAATAACTTAAAAAAACGCCCTTACAGCTCAATAGCTATAAGGGCGTTTTATATTTACTTTAAACCCGACAAACTTGCTTTTAACGTTTCAATCTTTGCAAGCGCATCTGCTTCTTTTTGTCTTTCAAGTGCTACAACTTGCTCAGGAGCACCACTTACAAACCGCTCATTTTTAAGCTTACCTTGTACACTCCTTAGGAAACCTTCGGTGTATTTTAATTCTTCGGAAAGCTTTTCTATTTCTTCTTCAATGTTAATCGCCCCTGTAATTGGGACAAAATATTCATTGCTTTTTACACGAAAAGTAAGGGCCCCATCCAGCTTTTCTGAGATGTAATTTAATGTTGAAATATTCCCTAATTTTGAAATCACAGTATCAAAATCTTTCGAAGCATTTTCCTTATTTAAAACCGAAAGTTCGATTGTATCTTTAAAAGAAATATTTTTCTCTTTACGAATCGTTCTAATTCCAGAAATTACTTCAGAAGCAAATTCAAAGTTTTTAATTACCGCTTCGTTATATTCCTCAGCCTTAGGCCATTCAGAAACAATCAATGCCTCAGCAGCCTCACGTTTTGCTATATGTTGCCAAATTTCTTCTGAAATAAAAGGCACAAAAGGGTGCAGTATTTTTAGGTTATCCTCTAAGAGGGATATAACCTCCAAATAAGTTTTCTCAGAGATTTTTTCACCGAATGGTGGTTTTACCATTTCTAGCAACCATGAGCAGAAATCGTCCCAAACCAGTTTATAGGTTGCCATTAAAGCATCACTAATTCTATATTTACCATAATGGTCTTCAATCTCGGCAAGGGTTTTTTGAAATTTACTTCGGAACCATTGAATTGCAATAACATCGCTTTGCGACTGTTCCATTGCGACAGAAACCTCCCACCCCTCTATTAAACGGTAGGCGTTCCAAATTTTATTTACGAATGCACTTCCTTGCTTACAAAGGTCTTCATCGAACATTAGATCGTTCCCTGCTGGCGAACTTAAAAGCATCCCCACACGCACACCATCAGCTCCGTAAACGTTCATTAAATCTATTGGGTCTGGAGAATTACCAAGAGACTTACTCATCTTTCTACGTTGCTTATCCCGAACAATCCCCGTTAAATAAACATTTGTAAAAGGTTTCTCATTTCTATATTCATACCCGGCAATAATCATTCGTGCTACCCAGAAAAATAAGATCTCTGGCGCAGTAACCAAATCGTTGGTTGGATAATAATAATTTACTTCTTTATTATCAGGCTCCAAGATTCCATTAAAAACACTTATAGGCCATAACCAAGAAGAAAACCAAGTATCTAAGGCATCTGGATCTTGTTTTAGGCTGTTGGTCGTTAGCTGCTGGTTGTTGGTTTTCTTCTTTGCAAGTTCAACTGCTTCTTCAATAGTTTCGGCAACCACAAAATCTTCCTTCCCATCTCCATAAAAATAAGCCGGAATTTGTTGTCCCCACCAGAGCTGGCGTGAAATATTCCAGTCGCGTACATTTTCCATCCAGTGACGGTACGTGTTCACAAACTTTTCAGGAACTAAATTTACATCTTTTTCAAGAACAGCATCCAAAGCTGGTTGTGCTAATTCCTTCATTTTTAAAAACCATTGGTCGCTCAATTTTGGCTCTATTACTGCTCCTGTGCGCTCACTGGTTCCTACCTTATGTATATGCGTTTCTATTTTTGAAACTACGCCCATCGCTTCCAGTTCTTTTACAATTTCCTTGCGAACCACAAAACGATCTTTCCCTTCATAATGAAGCCCAAAGCTATTTAAAGTACCGTCATCGTTAAGAATATCAATAATTTCAAGCTTGTGCTTATCCCCTAGCATCTTGTCATTTTCATCATGTGCAGGGGTAACTTTTAAACATCCTGTACCAAATTCAACATCTACGTATTCGTCTTCAATGATTGGAATACTTCGATTACATACCGGAACAATTGCTTTTTTACCACGAAGATGAGCAAAACGCGCATCAGTTGGGTTTATACAGATTGCGGTATCTCCCAAAATAGTTTCAGGACGGGTGGTAGCAATGGTTAATGTATCATCACTTCCTTCAATTTTATAGTTTAAGTAATAAAGATTTCCTTGTTTTTCTTCATAAATAACTTCTTCGTCAGAAAGGGTTGTTTTCGCTTGTGGATCCCAATTTACCATTCTATAGCCTCGATAGATGTTTCCTTTATTATACAAATCCACGAAAACTTTTATTACAGAAGCAGACATTTCTGGATCCATTGTGAATTTGGTTCGTTCCCAATCACACGAAGCACCTAGTTTTTTTAGTTGTTCAAGAATTATCCCACCATGTTTGTGAGTCCATTCCCACGCGTGTTCTAAAAACGCTTCACGAGAAAGTTTGGCTTTGTCAATTCCATCGGCTTTTAATTTTGCAACAACTTTTGCTTCCGTAGCAATTGAAGCATGATCTGTACCGGGTACCCAACACGCATTAAACCCTTGTAAACGGGCGCGACGAATTAGAACATCTTGTAGGGTATTATTAAGCATATGCCCCATATGAAGCACCCCAGTAACATTTGGCGGCGGAATGACTATGGTGTATGGCGTTCTGTCATCAACTTCAGAATGGAAATAATTGTTTTCCATCCAGTAGCTATACCACTTGTTTTCAATTTCTTTTGCATTATATTTTGCTTCTATTGCCATACTTTGGTCTAATATTTGAGTAATCAATGCAAAAGTAAATATATCTACAGGATAATAAAAGGAATAAGTTATTTTGCAGAATGTTTAAAGTTCTATACTTTTACAATAATTAAAAAACAAAATCATGAAAAAATTAGCTCTTATGGCTCTTGTTGCCTTTATCGGTTTTGCCGCACAAGCACAACAAGCAAAAATTACTTTCAAGGAAGACACTGTAGACTACGGTTCAATTGAAAAAGGTAGTGATGGTGTTCGTGTGTTTGAATTCACAAACACTGGAGATGCTCCCCTTATTATAACTGATGTAAAATCTAGCTGTGGCTGTACTGTCCCGAAAAAACCAGAAGGACCTATTGCTCCCGGTGCTAGTAGCTCTATTCAGGTTAAATATGACACAAACCGTGTTGGACCAATTAGAAAAACTGTTACTGTTTATTCAAATGCCAGCGAAACAATGGTGGCTTTAAAAATAAAAGGGGAAGTACTCAAAGAAACAGGTAGTGTTTTAGAAAAAAGCTAAATAGCTCGCATACAAATTAGAAAATCTGGTTGAAGCCTCTAGCTTTAACCAGATTTTTTTTTAAAAGACACTTCTAAGATAGAACCTCGTTTTACTAATAACCCCGTTTCGTTTAATTTCTATTGAGATTCGTTTGCCTTCTTCCCTAGAAAACACTTCAACTAACTCATATAGTTTATATTGGTAACTAGGTTTTCCATTAATTGAAATTACCTCATCTCCTTTTAGTATTCCTACTAATGCCGCAGGAGAACCTTCGCGTACATCAACCACCACAAACTTAGGAACCAATGAAAATTGAAACTCAGTAGTCACAGAAATACTGTTTTGTGAAAAGCTTTGATTTGCATTTAAGCGATCCGAATTTACAACCGCTTGTTTTTCTTGCTTCACCAGCTCTACACCTTCATGTTCAAGAGTTAATCCGCTCATGTTATAATTAAATGGATTATTAAATTTATGATTCTTTTTGAAGCGAACAATTTTGTTTCCGTAATCAAAAATTACTGTAAACCTACTTAAAAAACCACCTCCCAGGCTTCCATCTCTATCTTCGTAATAACGTGCTTTTGTTATTGCAGCTTCATCGGGAAAGGAAGTACTTACTTCATTTAATTGAAAACCACCAATAAGGAGTTTTGGGATTCTTGTGCGTTTTCCAAAGATATTTCCGCTAAGTCCAAGACCTAAAAAATCTTTAAAATAGTTTTTTGGCGACTCCTTAATAAACCCTTTTTTATCAAAAAGCCAAAGCACATCGCTGGAGCCAGAGTCCACCAAAAGTTTTACCTCTTCCTGTTTTTCACCAGAAGCAGTTTTCAATGAAATATAGGGTTTCATCCCCACAAAATTCAATGCTAAATCTTCACATTTCTTACATGTTTTTAATGCATATTTTTTAGGGTTATAAATTGTAATAACTTCCGAAGTATAGTTAATTTTAACTATAAAATTCTTAAAAAATTCATTCCCCAAAATACCGTGAATCGGAATCCCCATTCTAGGTGAAAAATTAAGCGTACTATCAAAAATTACATAGAGCGCATGACGAGTATCTATAGCTGTGCCTACTTTAATATGATTGCTTAAACTTTTTAAAGCTGCTACAGCCCCACCAGCTCCTAACCCCTGTAGCGTAACAGGAGAAGTGTTTTTAAGCTGCACACTATCTGCGGCCTCCAAACTAAAAAGTATGGTAGACTTTACCCCTGTATCCAATATAAAAGAAAGCGGTGTACCGTTAATCTCAACTTCAATAATAGGTAAGTTATTTACCAAGCGAAATGGGATGCGATCCTTTTTTTTTGCATCAGGCATAAAAAATCCTGTTTGCGCAGCTACTGCAGCATAAAAACAAATAAAAAGCAAGATTAACAATGATTTACGCAAATTTTTAAGAATTACATTGAATAAACCTGAAGGTATAAAAAAAAGCTGAATGTTGCTTAGACCAGTATCAATTTATAAAATATATTTCGCAACTTTGCAACAAACAAATTCACTATGCCTTCAGTTTCAAACAAAGGGAAAAACATGCCGGAATCACCTATCCGCAAACTGGTTCCCTACGCAGAAAAAGCTTATAAAGCTAATAAAACAGTTTACCACCTTAATATTGGTCAACCAGACATCAAATCGCCAGACATAGCAATGGAAGCTGTGGCAAACCACCATCTGGAGATTCTTGCGTATACACGCTCTGAAGGTTCAGAAGAATATCGAAAAAAAATTGCCTCCTATTATCAAAACAACAATATCCCGGTTCAATCTGATGAAATAGTTGTTACCACCGGAGGTAGTGAAGCGCTGTTATTTGCCATGGGAAGCATTGCCGATACTGACGATGAAATTATTATCCCAGAACCATTTTACGCAAACTACAACGGCTTTGCAACAGCTTCTGGAGTAAAAATTGTTCCTGTTAATTCAAAAATTGAAGACAACTTTGCATTGCCTCCAATTTCAGAATTTGAAAAACTTATTACCCCAAGAACAAAAGCCATACTTATCTGTAATCCAGGGAATCCAACCGGATATCTCTATTCAAAAGAAGAAATAAAAACTTTGGCAGCAATTGTAAAAAAACACGACTTGTTTTTAGTTGCTGATGAAGTATACCGTGAATTCACCTATGACGGCTATAAGCATTACTCGATACTCGAAGAAGAAAGCATGGCTGAAAACGGAATAATTATAGATTCCGTATCGAAAAGATATAGTATGTGCGGTGCTCGCATTGGCTGTTTGGTTTCAAAAAACAAACAAGTTATTGCAACTGCTTTGAAATTTGCACAAGCTAGATTGAGCCCCCCCACATTTGCACAAATTGCAAGTGAAGCAGCGCTTCAAACGCCACAATTATATTTTGATGAAGTTATTACGGAATACCAAGACAGAAGAAATACCTTAGTAGCTGCACTAAAAGCTATTCCAGGCGTTCAAGTAGGCGAGCCAAAAGGTGCGTTTTATTGCATCGTTCAACTACCTATAAAGAATAGTGACGCATTTGCTCAGTGGCTTTTAGAGGAATTTGATGATAATGGCGAAACCATAATGGTTGCTCCTGCAGCAGGCTTCTATTCCACTCCAGGCATAGGTTTAAACCAAGTTCGAATCGCATATGTGCTTAAAAAAGAAAGTCTTATTAGGGCCGTTGAAATCTTAAAACTTGCGCTTCAAAAATATAAGGATTGATACAAATTGAAGAAAATAAATCGCTAAAAACCTACAATACTTTCGGAATAGATTGCCACGCGCGCTATTTTGTTTCAATTGAAACTATTGATGAATTAAAAAAAGTGCTTTCTGAAAAGCCTTCAGCGGCACTTTTTATTCTTGGCGGTGGAAGCAACATGCTACTCACCAAAGATTTAAATGCATTTGTACTTCACATTAATTTAAAAGGAATAGAAATCCTTAAAGAGACCGACACCGAAGTTTTAGTAAAAGCGATGGCTGGTGAAAACTGGCATGAATTTGTTCAATATTGTATTGAAAAAGATTTCGGTGGACTTGAAAACTTATCATTAATCCCTGGAAACGTTGGCACGGCACCCATTCAAAACATTGGTGCTTATGGTGTTGAACTAAGAGACACTTTTGAAAGTTGTAGCGTTCTTGAAATTGAAACTTTAAAAGAAACCGTTTTTACTAAAGAAGAATGTTCTTTTGGATATCGAAATTCAATTTTTAAAAATGAAGCAAAAGGAAAATTTATCATTACAAGTGTCATATTTCGATTAACAAAAGGCAATCATAAAACAAGTGTTTCATACGGTGACATTCAGAAAAATTTAACGGATAGAAATATTAATAAACCCACAATTAAAGCTATTTCAGAGGCTGTTATTGCCATTCGGCAATCAAAGCTTCCAGATCCAAAAGTTTTAGGAAATAGCGGGAGTTTTTTTAAAAACCCCATTGTAACTTCAGAAATATTTAAAGAGTTTAAACAAAAATTTCCAGAAGCTCCTTTTTATGAAGTTTCTCCAACAGAATTCAAAATTCCCGCTGGTTGGTTAATAGAAAATGCTGGTTTTAAAGGCAAACGTTTTGGCGATGCTGGCGTTCATAAAAACCAAGCGCTTGTTTTAGTTAATTATGCAAACGCAACAGGCAAAGAAATTTGGCAATTGGCAATGGATATTCAAAAAAAGGTAAAACAAACGACCGGGATTTTTATTGAACCAGAAGTAAATATTTTTTAGTTGGCATTTAACACCCCATCAACAATAAAAACTACCCCGTTAGCGCCTACTATATCCGCTTTTATAACTTTAACTTCACCACCTTTTCCATCAGAAATAAATAGATTTTCACCGATTTTTGTAGCTGTCAGAGTAATTCCAGCCAATGTTTCTAATTTGGCTTTTCCAGTAGGGGCAATTTTTTGAATTAATGCTGCGGCATCAAGCTTTTCATTAAGGATGTGAGACTGTAGCATCTCCTCCAACTTGATTTTATTATTTGGCATTGCATAGAATTTTTTCCTTTCAGCCGAAATATTTTCAAAAGCACTATCAGATGGAGCAAAAACAGTAAAGGTTTCCTTGTCGCTAAAGAGCAACTCGGTCATTTCAGCGGTAACCGTATAACTTGCAAATTTTTTCAACTGAGAATCAGTCATTACCCGAGACATTACACTGCGTATTTCAGCAATATCTTGAGAAGACAAATCTTTCTTTGTCGCTTTTTTTGGAGTAATGTCTTCAGAAACAACTTCTGTCCTGTTTATATTCTCTTGATTTTTTGTTTTATCCTTACATGAAAATACTATACCCGCTAACATAAAAATCAAAAGGAAAGAGAATGGCTTTTGCATCGTTAAAATTTTTAAAATGAAGACTAAAAATACTTAAATTCTGAGCAAAACAATAAGAAAGATTGTACTTTTGTAACTTAAAATAAAGTCATGAAGCTTTTACTTATTACCTTAGTATTATTGCTGCTTGGTGTAGCTGGCATCGCCATTAAAATTTGGGCAAAAAAAGACGGAAAATTTGCTGGCACCTGTGCCAGTCAGAGTCCATTTTTGAACAAAGAGGGTGAAGCATGTGGTTTCTGTGGAAAAACTCCAGATCAATTTGAAAATTGTTCCGGTGAAAATTCTGAAATACAAAATCCAAATTCCAAATAAAAACCTTGTCATTTTTTGTTATAACTTGGCTGTGTTTTGGAAGCACTCTTAACTCATAATTCATAACTATCAAATGGTGCTATTATACGTTTTCGGCGCAGTCGCGTTGATTAACTGTGCTTATTATCTTCTCTTTTCGAAATTTTCCTTTTTAAAACCTTTAGAAAAAGTAGTTTCTGAAAAATATCCAGTATCACTTATTGTTTGTGCTAAAAATGAAGCGGAAAATCTAAAAAAAAACATTCCTCTTTGGCAAGAACAAAACTACCCACATTATGACATTATTCTTATAAATGATGCTTCTATGGATGAAACATTGGATGTAATGGAAGCTTTTGCAAAAGACGATCCTCGCATTCAAATTGTAAATGTAAAAAACAACGAGGCTTTTTGGGCTAGTAAAAAATACGCACTCACTTTAGGCATTAAACGCTCTAAAAATACACGATTGGTATTTACAGATGCAGATTGTTATCCAGCTTCAAATAATTGGTTATCTGTAATGGCTTCACATTTTTCAAATAAAAAGCAACTGGTTTTAGGCTATGGAGCTTATGAAAAAAAACCTGGGTTTTTAAACAGACTCATCCGTTTTGAAACCTTGATGACAGCGATTCAGTATTTTTCATACGCAAAAGCCGGCACCCCGTATATGGGGGTAGGCAGAAATTTAGCCTACACCAGCAATCTATACTATGAAAACAATGGCTTTATGAGCCATATAAAAGTTGCTTCTGGCGATGATGATCTTTTTGTAAATGAAGCTGGCACTTCAACCAACACTGAAATATGTGTAGATCCAGATGCTTTTACCTATTCCCTTCCTAAGAAGAAAAAGAAGAATTGGCATATTCAGAAAAAAAGACATTATACCACTGCAAAGCTTTACAAACCCAAACATCGTTTTTTATTAGGTGCTTATTACCTATTTAAGTTACTATTTTGGCTGATGGCTCCAATTATACTATTCACTGATTTTTGGATATTCGGATTGGGGATACTATCCATTCGAATTCTTTTTCAATACATCGTTGTTGGCTATGCAGCCAAAAAATTACATGAACAAGATTTAATTTCGCTTATTCCTTTTTATGAATTGTTTTTAATCTTCACACAATTAAGTATCTTTATTTCCAACAGCGGTGAAAAAAGCGCGCGATGGAAATAACTACAGAAGAAATAACATATCAAATAGAAAAAGCAAAAAAAGGAGAGCAGGGGGCTTTCAAGTTTTTGCTCGACTATTACTGGAATTCAGTGTATGGTTTTCAACTAAAAAGAGTGCGAAATGAACATGAAGCAGAGGACATTACCATTGAAACTTTCGCCAAAGCCTTTGATAAAATTGAAACCTTTAATGAAAGGTATACTTTTCCTACTTGGCTTATTACAATTTCAAAAAACATACAAATAGACCGTTCTCGAAAAAAAAATGCTTCTATTTTTTTAAATACTACAGATACATCAAACGAGCAGGTTCAAAAAATTGCCGACCACTCGCCTACTCCAGAAGACAAATTGATACGAGAACAAAATCTAGCGGAATTACTACGCTACATCAAGCAATTAAAACCGCATTATCAAGACGTTATAAATTTGCGATATTTCCAGGAATTAAGTTATAATGAAATTTCAGAAACGCTGAAAGAACCTTTAAACAATGTAAAAGTAAGACTGCTTAGAGCACGAAAATTACTTTCTGAAATTATTACGCAAAAAGGATAAACGCTCAAGTTCTAAAATTGCGGCACTAAACCCTATATTTTTTCACCTACTATTCATTAATTTATTTTTTTTCTTCTTATTTCTTTGTTCTTTTTTCGTATTTCATTTTCGTACTTTTGTTACCCTTATGAGCACAGAAACTTTGGATTTTCAAAAACCTGCACCAAAACCAAAATGGTTGCGCGTTAAACTTCCCACCGGAAAAAAATATACCGAACTTCGTGGATTGGTAGACAAGTATAAGCTGCATACTATTTGCGCATCAGGAAGCTGCCCAAATATGGGAGAATGCTGGGGAGAAGGTACCGCAACTTTTATGATTTTAGGAAATATCTGTACCCGTTCTTGCGGATTTTGTGGTGTAAAAACCGGCCGTCCAGAAACCATAGATTGGGATGAACCTGAAAAGGTAGCCCGTTCCATAAAGATTATGAACATAAAACATGCGGTTATAACTTCAGTAGATCGCGATGATTTAAAAGACATGGGGTCTATTATCTGGGCCGAAACCGTTAAAGCAATTCGAAGAATGAACCCTACTACAACTTTGGAAACTTTAATTCCAGATTTCCAGGGGAACACTCGAAATATAAACCGAATTATAGCTGTGAAGCCAGAAGTGGTAAGTCATAATATGGAAACCGTAAAAAGACTAACACGCGAGGTACGAATACAAGCAAAATACGAAAGAAGTCTGGAGGTCTTAAATTATTTAAAACAAGCTGGCATGCCGCGCACAAAAAGCGGAATCATGCTCGGGCTTGGTGAAAAAGAAGCTGAAGTTTTGCAAACTATGGAGGATTTAAAAAGCATAGGGCTAGACATTTTAACTATCGGACAATACCTACAGCCTTCCAAAAAGCACTTGCCTGTTAAAGAATTTATTACGCCAGAGCAGTTTAAAAAATACGAAACCATTGGCTTAGAAATGGGCTTCCGTCATGTAGAAAGTGGTGCCTTAGTGCGATCTTCCTACAAAGCACAAAAACACCTTACCTAAATACAACAATGGAAAAGAAAATAACTGTTGGCATTAATGGCTTTGGGCGTATTGGTCGCAATCTTTTTAGATTATTGCTACATCACCCTTCGATTGAAGTAGTTGCAGTAAATGATTTGGCAGATACCAAAACACTGAGCCATCTTTTAAAATACGACAGTATTCATGGGGTTTTAAAAGAAGAAATTTCGCATTCAGAATTTGAAATTACGGTTGCTGGAAAAAAAGTAAATTTTTCTTCCGAAAAAAACATTGAAGCAATTCATTGGGGCAATCTTGATATAGTTGTAGAAAGTACCGGGAAATTTAAAACTAAGCAACACCTAGAAAATCATATTAAAAATGGTGCTAAAAAAGTAATTCTATCCGTTCCTCCTTTGGACGATGATATAAAAACAATTGTACTCGGAGTGAACGATTCTATATTAAATGCAGATGATTTAATTATTTCAAACGCATCGTGTACTACCAATAATGCAGCACCAATGCTAAAAATAATTGATGCGCTCTGCGGGATTGAACAGGCTTATATAACCACCGTACATTCCTATACCACAGACCAAAGTCTGCATGACCAACCACATCGTGACCTTCGGCGCGCTCGTGCTGCAGGGCAATCTATTGTTCCAACCACCACTGGTGCTGCAAAAGCATTAACGAAAATTTTTCCAAACCTATCTGATGTTATTGGAGGGTGCGGAATTCGCGTTCCTGTACCCGATGGATCCTTAACGGATGTAACATTAAATGTAAAAAAAGAAGTTTCCATTGAAGAGATTAATAACGCCTTCAAAAAAGCTTCAAAAGAAACTATGATTGGTATTATTGAATATACAGAAGACCCCATAGTTTCAATCGATATCGTAGGAAATACCCACTCCTGTATTTTTGATGCCGGGATGACTTCTGTGATAGGAAAAATGGTGAAAATTATAGGTTGGTATGATAATGAAATTGGATATTCTTCTAGAATTATAGATTTAATAGAAAAAATTTCTTTGAAATAACTATATTTATTGTTCTTTAAATTAACTGATGCGTAAATCATTTTCGATATACAGAATATTTGTGTTTCTTTTTTTCTGCACATTATTTTCGGTTAAATTATATCCGCAGCAAATAAAAGATACTGTTGAAACTATAAAACAGTTACAACTTACCGCTACAAAAAAACTTCACCAAGAAAATTATATTGAAGCTGTTGAAAATCTAAATGACGCTAATAAACTGGCGATGTTTCCCAAATATAATAATCACAAAGCTGATATAGAACTAAGTATTGCAGAGCTTTATTACAATTTGGAATATTTCAATAAGGCAAATGAACAGATTAAAAATGCGATAAATAGTGCCAAAGATTTTGGAGATAATCAAAAATTAGCAAAAATTTACAATCGCTATGGCATCATCCTTATTGCGACTGGAGCGTATACAGAGTCAAAAGTTTACCTCGCAAAAGCAGATTCACTATACAAAAAAAACAATGATAAAGCCAGCAGTGTAAATACCACCTACGGGGAAGGATTGTTAGCATTAAAGCTTGGTGATTATGAAGTTGCTATTTCAAAATTTAAAGCTGCTGCTAAAAATTTTAAACAACAAGGGCTTTATTACTATGAAGCCTCATCCTACAGCCATCTTGCCGATGCCCTCTCTTTAATAAACCCTGCAAACTACTTAAATGCCCTAGCTGAAGCAAAAGAATATTTAGATTTAGTTTCAGAAATTGCTATTCCTGAGGGGCTTTCAAAACTTTTAGTTGAAAATCATCGTATAAACTCACAAATATTAGTGGGTCAGGAAGAAAGCGCGTTAGCCGAAAAAGAACTAAAACATTATATACATCAAAAAGATTCTTTAAAGCAAGTTTACCTACAAGCAATTGAACGCGGAATTCAAGCAGAATCTGCAATTGGCGATTTAAAAGAAACTATTGCTAATCAAAAATTTGACTTAAATAAAAAAGAAAAAACCCTTTTTTTCGGAAAGCTTACTGCGTGGTTAAGCATTGCCTTAATATTAATACTTTCCTTATTAACGCTTTCATTATACAAAAACAACAACCTAAGAGCAAAGGCAAATGAACTCTTGCAAGACAAAAATTCAGAGCTACAAGAAGCTAAAGAAAAAGCAGAAAAAGCTTCACAAGCAAAGGCACAGTTTCTTTCAACCATAACTCACGAACTGCGTACACCCATGTATACCGTAACAGGCTTAACCCATTTACTTTTAGAAGAAGGACCAAAGCCGGAGCAAAGAGAGCATTTAAATTCACTTAAATTTTCTGGTGAGTATTTACTCTCACTCATCAACAATATCTTAGACCTTAACAAACTTGAAGCAAATAAGGTAGAGCTAGAAAAAGTACCTTTTCAATTGAAAAAAAGAATAGATGGAGTACTGATTGCACTTAATAAATCTGCCGAAAACAAAGGCAACATCATCACGTTTGAATATGATGAAGCCCTACCGTATGAAGTGATTGGCGATTCATTAAAAATATCACAAATACTAATTAACTTAATAAGTAATTCCGTAAAATTTACTGAAAATGGGACCATTTGGGTACGTGTAAAAAGACTAGAAAAAAAGAAGAAAAAAGTAATTGTACGGTTTGAAATTAAAGACACTGGAGATGGAATTTCAAAGAAAAAACAACATACTATCTTTGAATCTTTTTCTCAAGGCTCTCTTCAAATAAACCGAAAGTATGGTGGAACTGGGCTAGGGCTTTCTATTGTTAAAAACCTTTTGGAACTTATGGGAAGTAAAATATTCTTAGAAAGCAAACTAGGTGAAGGTTCTAAGTTTTGGTTTGATATTACTTATGAGGTTTCAGAAATTGAAAATGAAGCTGCTGAACATGCTAAAAACGAAGATCATTTTGAAAAAAGTATTTTTGAAGGTAAATCGATTTTAATTGTGGAAGACAACAAAATCAACCAGATGATTACAAAAAAAATTCTAGAAAAAAAGAAGATGATTTGTACCGTTGTGGACAATGGTACAGAAGCTGTAAAACAAGCCTCTGAAAAAGCATTTGATGTTATTTTAATGGATATCCACATGCCAGGAATAAGTGGTATTGAAGCGACAAAAAGAATACGAGAATTTAACCAAACCGTTCCTGTTATTGCCCTCACAGCTATAACCATTGAAGAAAACATAGAAGATTTTTATAATGCAGGGTTTAATGAGTTTATCCCAAAACCCTTTAATGCAGATGATTTTTTTGAAAAAATAAATAGAGTTCTTCGAAATAACGAATTTTTAATGATGTAATTAAGGTGTCATATTCTTTTCAACAGTACGTTTAAAAGCAGCTTCTTCGCCGTTTAAAATCACTGTTTTTATTGGCAAAAAATAGATTTCATTAGATGCAGAAATCCCTTGCAAACGCATAAAATCTTTTTCGGTAGTAAGCAGTAAAGAATGTTTTTTTAATGCCTCAATTTCAGCAACCGTAAAATTATGATGGTCTGGAAATGATTTTTCTTCAAAACTTAACCCTTTCGTTTTTAAAAACTCAACCATTGGTTTGGGATTGGCTATTCCAGTAACAAGAAGAAATTTTTTTCCGTTCAAATATTCCAGAGGTTTAGACTCCTTTTCATTTTTAATTTCTGAATCATATCCAATTTTAGAAAAAAACAGAGACTGATAGGATTTTAGTTTTAACTTCTTTTTTATGGCTTCAAACTTAGAATCATCGGTGTTCTCAGGACACTTTGTTACAACGACAATATTTGCTCGCTTAGCGCCAAATTTTGGTTCGCGAAGATTTCCTGCCGGAAGCAAACAATCATTGCTATATAAATTATAAAACGGGGTAAGTAAAATATTTAGCGACGCCTTAACCCTTCTATGTTGAAATGCATCATCTAGCAAAATTACAGCCGCATCTTTTTGAAGGTTTTCAATTCCCGTTAGACGGTCTTCACAAACAGCTACGGTAATTTCCGGAAATTTTTTTTTGAATTGAAGTGGCTCATCCCCCACTTCTTTAACAGCACTTTTCGTCAAAACTACTCGATAGCCACTTGTTTTTCGTTTATAACCGCGACTTAAAACCGCAATTTTATAATCATCCTTCAAAAAAGATACAAGAAGCTCAATCATAGGTGATTTTCCAGTGCCACCTGTAGAAAGATTTCCTACACAAATTACAGGAAAATGATACTGCTTACTTTTCAACCAAGCATTATCGAAAAACAAATTGCGAAGCGCAGTTATACCGCCATACACCAATGCAAAAGGGAAAAGTAATTTTCGAAATAATTTCATTTAACGAAAGTACTAATTCCCTAGAAAACTGGAATACTTTAAAATGAATTTAGAAAGTCGAAAAAAATTCTACAAACTGTTATCTTTACGAAAAATGTATAAAATGAAGGTAAAAGAAGTTATCGCAATACTCGAAGAATTGTCACCACTCCACTATTCAGAAGGGTTTGACAATACAGGATTGCTGGTGGGAGACGCAAATGCAACTGTTACCGGCCTACTGGTAACACTGGATACTTTAGAAGCCGTAGTAGATGAAGCAATTGAAAAGGGCTGTAATCTAATTGTAAGTTTTCACCCTATTATTTTTTCGGGTTTAAAAAAAATTACCGGAAAAACATATGTAGAGCGTGTCGTTTTAAAAGCAATAAAGAATGACATCGCCATATTTTCTAATCATACCGCGCTCGATAATGCTTGGAATGGGGTAAACGCTATGATTTGTGAAAAACTAGGTTTAAGAAACCGAAGTGTCCTTATTCCACAGAGTGAAACCATTAAAAAATTAATAACCTTTGTCCCGAAAGACGATGCTGCAAAAGTTAGAAATGCACTTTTTGCAGTTGGCGGTGGAACTATTGGGAATTATGAAAATTGCAGTTTTAATATTGAAGGAAAAGGAAGTTTTAAACCAACAAACGCTGCAAACCCTACTATTGGAAAAAAAGGTGAAATTCATTTCGAAGAAGAAATACAACTAGGAATTACCTTTTCAAAACATATTCAAAATACTATTTTAAAAACTTTATTTGAGACACATCCCTATGAAGAAGTTGCTTATGAAATAACCACCCTTGAAAACCAAAACCAACATATAGGCATGGGAATGGTAGGCGAGTTTGAAAAACCTATGGAAGAAAAGGAGTTTTTAACTTTCTTAAAAAAAACGATGAAAACCGATTGCGTACGTCATTCTAAACTGCTTAAAACAACCATTAAGAAAGTTGCAGTGCTTGGCGGAAGTGGAAGTTTTGCCATCGATGCCGCAAAAAATGCTGGTGCAGATGCATTTATTTCTGCAGATTTTAAATATCATGATTTCTTTAAGGCTGAAAACACAGTACTTTTGGCCGATATTGGGCATTATGAAAGTGAACAATACACAAAAGCGCTTTTACATTCTTTCCTTAAGAAAAAAATCACTAATTTTGCAGTCCTTTTATCACAAACAAATACCAATCCTATTAGCTATTTATAATTTATGGCAACAAAAACCGAAGTTACTGTTGAAGAGAAGTTAAGAGCACTTTACGACCTACAACTTATAGATTCAAGAATTGATGAAATTAGAAGCGTTCGTGGCGAACTTCCATTGGAAGTTGAAGATCTTGAAGACGAGGTTGCAGGAATGAACACTCGTTTGGAAAAACTTAAAGCCGATCTTGAAGTAATTGAAGATCAAATCAAGGAAAAAAAGAACAATATTGAAGAGTCAAAAACTTTAATTAAAAAGTATTCGACACAACAAGATAATGTTCGTAATAACCGAGAATACAACTCTTTGAGTAAAGAGGTTGAATTTCAAGAATTAGAAATCCAACTTGCTGAAAAAAACATCAAGGAATTTCGTGCACAAATAGAGCAGAAAAATCAAGTTATAGAAGAAACTTCAGCTCGTTTTGACCAACGCTCTGAGCATTTAAAGCACAAGCAAAGTGAACTTGATGAAATTTTAAAAGAAACCGAAAAAGAAGAGAAAACACTCATTAAAGAATCGGAGAATTTTGAAACTCAAATTGAGCCACGACTCATTAAAGCATATAAAAGAATCCGTACCAATGTAAAGAATGGTTTAGCAGTTGTAGCTGTTGAACGTGGCGCATCTGGCGGATCTTTCTTTACAATTCCTCCACAAGTGCAAATGGAAATTGCAGGTCGCAAAAAAATCATTACTGATGAGCATAGTGGCCGTATTTTGGTAGATCCAGATCTTGCAAATGAGGAAAAAGAAAAAATGGAAGCAATGTTTGCAAAACTTAAGTAAGCATTTACAAAATCTTATCAAAAAGCCTTCACAGTATGTGAAGGCTTTTTTTGTATATTAAATGCAAGGTTTTTATTTAAAAACAGACCTATTTATAAAAACGCTTCAAAATGAAAAAATTTTCAATAATACTATTAAGCCTCTTTCTGTTTTCATTACAAGGAGCATGTAAACCCTCTAACGAGAGTAATAAAACTGCGGAAGAGATTGCTCAAAAAGAACAAATACCGGTACAAACAAAACCCGTGAATGGGTTGAAAACAGCCTATTTTGCGAGTGGTTGTTTTTGGTGTGTTGAAGCCGTTTACGAAAGTGTTGCTGGAGTAAAAGAAGCTATTTCTGGTTATAGCGGGGGAAAACTTCAAAATCCAACTTATAAAAACCATGGGGATCATGCGGAAGCCGTCGAAGTTATATACAACCCAGCGGTGGTTAGTTTTAGCCAGTTAGTAGATGTGTATTTTGGATCGCAAAACATAACACAAGTTAATGGACAGGGACCAGACCGTGGCACCCCATACCGTTCTATTATTTTCTATCAAAATGAAGATGAAAAACGAATCATTGATGAGAAAGTAGCGGAACTAAACAAAAACTTAGAAGGGGATAAAGTTGCTGCTCAAATTTTACCGTTTCAAAAATTTTGGGACGCAGAAAAGTATCATCAAAATTATGAAAAGAACAATCCTGACAACCCATATATTCAGAATGTTTCTATTCCTAGATTGAATCGGTTTAAAGAAAAATTTCCAGAGTTACTTAAAAAATCTGAAACCCATTAATCAAAATTATAATCTAGTCTAGCAGGTTTTTAAATGTGTTAGACTTTTTTTATTGCTTTTATTTCAAAAATTAAAGGGTACATTTTAGTTTTAAGCGCGAACATCCCTTCCCTATTTTTTTCCAGTCCAGGAAAAATATCATAGGGTGAGGCATCGTGTTCCTTTAAGTATTCCACATAAAGCCCTGCTTCACAAAGGGAAGTAATCACTTCTCCCAAACTATGATTCCAGCCGTATTCCTTACTTAGGATCTTTGAATCTGGATTGGCATACGTACCTTCATATTCTTCATAAACCGCTTCCTTTTGGTGGTATCCATATTTCATAAGCGGTGGCGAAACCGTATAATCAAACATCCACGCTATTGGATGAAATTCAACTATATAAAAAAAGCCACCTGGTTTTAATCGTTCCGAAATCATCTTTGCCCAAGGTTGTAAATCTGGCAACCAGCCAATGGTTCCATAACTGGTAAAAATAATATCAAATTTCTCGGAAATATGCTTTGAAGTATCCAACACATTGCAACAAACAAATTGTGCATCCTGCTTAAGTTCGGTATTTAAGTTTTTTGCAAGATTAATCGCTTCGTCAGAAATATCTACACCTGTACATTTTGCACCCATACGGCTCAAGCTTAAAGTATCTTGCCCAAAATGACATTGCAGATGAAGCATTTTTTTCCCTGAAATCGTTCCTAAAGCTTTTAATTCATACTTGTTTAGAGAACTCTTCCCTTCTTTAAAATCTTTCAAATTATAAAATTCACTACTCGCATGAACAGCAACTTTTTTATTCCAGGTGTTTTTATTTGTTTCAAATGCTTCTTGAGTATCCATGATTAAATTTTAATTTTTTAAAATATACAAATAAAACTAATGCTATTTTTAGTCTTAACTAATAATTAAATTACCTTAGGCTTAAAAAAAGGATTTATAAAAAAGTACTTTTAGACCTTATAAATACTATATCGCATAAACTACAAAGCAAGTTTTCAATTATAGAATTAAAAGAAAACAAGTAAGGATTAGTACTATTAAAATATATTTTTACAATTATCTTGATAAGACTAAAGGCTCCCATTCGGGATGCTTTGCAATAAACTTTTTAATAAAAGGACAGCTAGGAACAATTTTTAAACCTCTTTGCTTTATTTCCATCAAAACCTTTTCTGTCAACTCACTTGCCACCCCTTTTCCGGAAAGTTCCTTATCCACAATAGTATGGTTTAACGAATAATAATCAGACTTAAGCGAATATTCAATATATGCTTGATGGGCATCAATAATTACAACAAACCTATTTTTTTCTTTATCATCTATAATTTGCATAGCAGTATTCATTTAAAAGTTCAAAAAAGAGCTAACCCAAAAGTATTCATTATTTTTACTTAAAATATAAAAGAAAAATGAAAATCAACTTCTTCCTACTTTTAATTTTAATCAGTATCATAGCTTGTAAAGACAATAAAATTTCTGAAAAGCGTAGCTCTGAAAAAAATAGATCAACTATTGATTCCATTGAAAATCTAGATCTAGCGCATAAAATTGCAAATGCAAATGGTTATGAAAATTGGAAAAATGTTTTAGAAATAGCTTTTACATTTAATGTGAATCGTGGTAAAAACCACTTTGAACGCTCTTGGGTTTGGAATCCCAAAAGTGGAAATGTGGCTATGATTTCTTCGCAAGACACCATCAAGTATAACCGTTCGCAAATTGACAGCTTGCTCTTAAAAACCGATGCTGCATTTATTAATGATACATATTGGCTCTTAGCTCCCTTTCAAATTACCTGGGATAAAAGCGCTTCTTTTACAGAAAAAGAACAGTGTATCGCTCCAATTTCTAAAGACACTTTAAATCAGCTGACAATCACTTATGGAAATAATGGCGGCTACACTCCTGGCGATGCATACGATTTTTTTTATGATGAAAATTTCAAAATTAAAGAATGGAATTTTAGGCAAGGAAACGCTAAGACACCTTCAATGACTACGACTTGGGAATACTATGAAAATTTCAAGGGTATCGAACTAGCAAAAACCCATAGGGATAGCACGGGTAATTTTAAATTGTATTTCTCAAATATTTCAGTAAAAACTGAGACAGATAATTAATTCCGCCTTAAAAATTGATCTTAAAACAGCTTAATCTATACAGATATTAATTCCTATTTTTGTAAGAATTCGAAAAATTATAACGTACCTCCATGTTCCAAAACAATATTGAATATGCCAAAAAACAGGATGCTGACGACAAATTAGCTCCTTTTAGAAATAAATTTCACCTTCCGAAAAGCGCAACTGGAGAAGAATTAATTTATCTCTGCGGCAACTCACTTGGCCTGCAACCTAAAATTACTTCAGATTACATAAAAAACGAACTTTCAGACTGGGCAAACCTTGGCGTAGAAGGACATACCGAAGGAAAACACCCTTGGCTTCCTTACCACGAATTTTTAACCGAGAACATGGCGAAAATTGTGGGCGCAAAACCTTCGGAAGTAGTTGTAATGAACACACTTACAACCAATCTCCATTTAATGATGGTTTCGTTTTACCAACCTACAAAAACTAAATATAAAATTGTTGTTGAAAGCGATGCTTTTCCCAGCGATAAATACGCTGTTGAAAGTCAATTAAAATTTCATGGAATCGACCCAAAAGAAGGGTTAATACTTTGGAAACCGAGAAAAGGTGAAGACTTATGCCGTTATGAAGATTTGGAAAAAATAATGGAAAATCATGGAAACGAGATTGCACTTTTAATGATTGGCAGCACCAATTATTATACAGGACAATCTTTTCCACTAAAAAAAATCACGGAACTCGGTCATAAAAATGAGTGCTTGGTAGGCTTTGACTTGGCACATGGCGCAGGCAATATTCAACCTAATTTACATGACACTGGAGCTGATTTTGCCGTTTGGTGCACTTATAAATATTTAAATAGTGGCCCAGGAAGCCTTGGTGGATGTTTTGTACACGAACGTCACGCTACCAATGAAAAGCTAAACCGTTTCGTAGGCTGGTGGGGGCATAATAAAAATACTCGCTTTAATATGCGTCATGAATTTGACGCACTTCCAGGTGCTGAAGGATGGCAATTAAGCAATCCTCCCATACTTTCTATGGCGGCAATTCGCGCATCTTTAGACACTTTTGCAGAAGCGGGATTTGAAAATATTCGTGACAAATCTGTAAAACTTACTGGCTATTTAGAGTTTTTATTAGATGAAATGAAAAACGATGCTATCAATGTAATTACACCTAGAAATCCTGAAGAACGCGGCTGCCAACTTTCTATACAAGTAAAAAATGCCGATAAAAATTTACACACAAAACTTACTGAAGCAGGGGTAATCAGTGATTGGCGCGAACCAGATGTAATTCGTGTCGCTCCTGCTCCACTTTATAATAGTTTTGAAGACGTTTTTTATTTTTCAGAAAAGCTAAAAGAGGTTTTGAAATAGCTTGTATGCCATAACTACAACCATACATTCTGAAAAAAAAACAGGAATATAAAACAACAATACATCATGAAAAACATTCTAATTATCGGCGCCGGCCTTTGTGGAAGCCTACTCGCATTGCGAATGGCACAGCGTGGCTACAACGTAACTTTGGTGGAAAAACGTCCTGATTTACGCAAAACCACCCAAGATGCTGGGCGCTCCATAAACCTTGCTTTAAGCGATCGTGGGCTTCGGGGTTTGCGTTTGGCAGGAGTTGAAGAAGCTGTAAAAAAACTCTGTATTCCAATGAATGGGCGGATGATTCACGATAAGGAAGGAACTACTTTTTTAAGTCCGTATAGCGGGCGAAAGGATGAATACATCAATTCCATTTCACGACCTGGGCTTAATATGTTGTTATTGGATGAAGCCGAAAAGATGCCAAATGTTCAACTTATTTTCAATCACGCCTGTGAAGATGTGGATTTAGAAAATGCTTCCGCAACTTTCAAAAACTATATTTCAAATGAAAAAGTAACCTATTCAGCAGATGTTATTTTTGGAACCGATGGCGCAGGTTCTGCAGTTCGTAAAAATATGTTTGAAAGTCATAAATTTCTCTTTAGTTTTTCACAGGAATGGCTGAGTCACGGCTATAAGGAATTAGAAATTCCCGCCACTGAAAATAATGGATATAGAACCTACAAAAATGCGTTGCACATCTGGCCGCGAGGTGAAGATATGCTGATTGCACTTCCTAATCTGGATGGAAGTTTTACGGTTACTTTATTTCTTCCGTATGAAAACAGCGACTATTGTTTCGCAAATTTGACCACCCCAGAAATGGTTCACGAATATTTCAACAAAGAATTTCCTGATGTTGTAGCTATGATCCCAAACCTTTCCGAAGAGTTTTTCGGAAACCCAACTGGCCCACTCGGCACCGTAAAATGTGCGCCTTGGAATGCCTTCGGAAAAACGCTTCTTTTGGGCGATGCCGCACACGCAATTGTTCCATTTTACGGACAAGGAATGAATGCTTCCTTTGAAGATGTGGTGGTTTTTGATGAACTCCTTGAGAAACATGCTTCCGAAGAAAATATCAATTGGAATAAGCTTTTCAAAGAATATGAAACATTTCGAAAAAAAGACACCGATGCTATTGCAGATTTAGCGGTAGATAATTTTCATGAAATGAAAGAGCACACCGCAATGGAAATCTTTCAGAAAAAACGAAAACTAGAAACAGCTTTTGAAGCAGAATTTCCGAAAGAATATTACAGCAAATATTCTTTAGTTACCTTTAAGGAATCAATAAGTTATTCCGCAGCATTAAAACTAGGAAGAGCACAAGACAAAGCAATTTTAAACCTTTTGGACGACGGTAAATTACCTGAACAGATGCCCCTAAAGGAAAAGTTGGAATTGGTAAAAAAAGAAACCCAAGCAATTCTTCACGATGAGGAAGTTGCTTTTGGGTAAAATGTCTCCCCGAGCGCAGTCGAGGGAGCTATGGGCAACAAAATTCTGAATTAAAAGATAGGTCTCGACTGCGCTCGACCTGACAATAATTATGAGCAATAAAAGCAGATTGGTAGAAGGAAAAGCAACACCACGAGGTGCATATCCTCACGTAAAACGTGTTGGTGATTTTATATTTATTAGCGGAACAAGTTCACGTCTACCCGACAATACCTTCGCTGGTGTTAACAAAGTAGATGAAATGGGCACGATGCATTTCGACATAAAAGAACAAACACGCGCTGTGTTAGAAAATATAAAAGACTACCTCGCTACCGAAGGTGCAACAATGGCAGATGTGGTAGACGTAACCAGTTTTTTAGTAAATATGAACGATTTTGCAGGTTATAATGCCGTTTATGCAGAATATTTTAACAAAGAAACTGGACCTACTCGAACTACAGTGGCTGTGCATCAATTGCCACATCCGTATTTGGTTGTCGAGATAAAGGCAATGGCGTATAAACCTTTGTAAAATGCAAAAAATCTTAAACTATATAAACGGCGAATACGTTGAGCCACTTTCAAAAAAATGGTTGGACAATTACAATCCCTCCAATGGCGAAGTCTATTCACAAATAGCAAATTCAAATGCCGAGGATATTGAAAATGCCTATCAAGCCGCCAAACAAGCGTTTTCAAAATGGAGTAACACGACTATTGAAGAACGTAGCCGAATTCTTCTAAAAATCGCAGATTTAATCGAAGAAAAGCTGCTTAGTTTGGCAGAAGCTGAAGCCAGAGACAATGGCAAACCACTTAGTTTAGCCTTGGCAGTTGATATTCCAAGAGCATCTGCAAATTTTCGTTTTTTCGGAAATGCAATCACCCAATTTTCCAGTGAAGCACACGAAAGCGTAGGTTTAAACACGATGAATTTTACATTGCGGCAACCCCTTGGTGTAGTGGGTTGTATTTCACCTTGGAATCTGCCGCTTTATTTATTTTCTTGGAAAATCGCACCGGCAATCGCTGCAGGAAATACGGTAGTCGCAAAGCCCAGTGAAGTTACACCACTTACCGCCTTTCTTTTAGGTGAACTATGTACCGAAGCAGGCCTACCAAAAGGTGTTTTAAACATCGTTCAAGGCTCGGGCCCTTCCGCAGGGCAAGCAATTGTAGCGCATAAAAACATTAAAGCAATTTCATTTACAGGAGGAACTAAAACTGGTGAACACATTGCCAGAACCGCCGCTCCTATGTTTAAAAAACTTTCTTTGGAATTGGGCGGAAAAAATCCAAACCTCATCTTCGCAGATTGCGATTATGATAAAATGCTCGCCGTTACGGTGCGCTCTTCTTTTGCAAATCAAGGGCAAATTTGCTTGTGCGGAAGTAGAATTTTTATTGAGAAATCAATTTATGAGAAGTTCAAAAAAGATTTTGTTGAAAAAGTAAAACAATTAAAAATAGGCAATCCTTTTAATGCCGAAACAACTATTGGCGCCTTAGTTTCAAAACCACATTTAGAAAAAGTAGTATCCTACATTAAAATTGCCCAAGAAGAAGGTGGAAAAATTCTTTGTGGTGGAAATAGAATAACCGTAAAGGATTTTGAAAACGGATATTATTTAGAACCTACGGTTATTGAGGTTTTTGACAACCAATGCCGTGTAAACCAAGAAGAAATTTTCGGCCCAGTCGTTACCATCATGCCTTTTGAAACTGAGGAAGAAGCATTGCAAATGGCAAACGCTGTTAAATATGGCTTATCTTCCACACTTTGGACTTCAGATTTAAACCGAAGCATGCGTATTTCAAAAAATATAGAAGCTGGGATTGTTTGGGTAAACACATGGCTAAACCGTGATTTAAGAACTCCTTTTGGCGGAATGAAAGACAGCGGCGTAGGCCGTGAAGGTGGGTTTGAAGCACTTAGTTTTTTTACAGAAACGAAGAATGTGTGTATAAAATATGAATAAGAATGCTAGGCTGAGCGCAGTCGAAGCCCGATTGAAATTGTAACATAAAAGCCCTTCGACTGCGCTCAGGGTGACAAAAGAAATATTATGAATTTAGATTTAACAAATAAAAATGCTTTAGTCTGCGGAAGCACCGCAGGAATAGGAAGAGCAACAGCAATTTTGCTAGCAAACCTAGGAGCGACTGTAACCTTGGTTGCACGCGATGAAACAAAATTAAAAGAGACACTGATTGAACTTGACCACGACAACGGACAAAAACACAATTACTTTGTAGCCGATTTTACCAATCCACAGCAATTAAAAGATAAAGTGGAAGTGGCCGTTTCAAGCAAAACATTCCACATTTTAGTCAATAATACAGGTGGTCCAAAAGGGGGGGCAATTTTTTCAGCAGAAACTGATGCGTTTGAAAAAGCTTTTTCCATGCACTTAGTTTGTAACCAGATATTGGTGCAGGCGGTGGTTCCAGGAATGAAAGAAGCTGATTATGGTAGAATTATCAATATCATCTCAACTTCAGTAAAACAGCCTATCGACGGGCTGGGCGTAAGCAATACCATTCGTGGGGCAGTTGCTAGTTGGAGTAAAACACTTGCAAATGAATTAGGACAGTTTGGTATCACGGTAAACAATGTGTTACCGGGTTTTACAGCTACAGATAGGCTGGGAGATATTGTGGGCAATGCAGCCAAAAAAATGAATAAGACTGAAAAAGAAGCCAGCGAATTTATGAAAAGTCTTGTTCCGGCAAGACGTTTTGCACAACCTGGTGAAATTGCAAATGCAGTTGCTTTTCTTGCCAGTGAAGCTGCAAGCTATATTAACGGAATAAACCTTCCTGTGGATGGTGGACGCACCAAAAGTTTGTAACTTTAACATTCTTTAAAAAAACCTATGAAACGAAAACTCCGCATTAACGGTCATTCACACCTACTTCCCTATCCTGAGGAAATTCCACAATTTATGCAAGACAAGGGTATTTTTTGGGTAGATAAAGACCGGAAATTTATGCTTCAAAAAGATTGGAGCCGGCCAGTTACCGATTCTAGTTTTTTCCTCGATGAAAAACTGGAATGGATGGAGCGTTTTAAAATTGACCATGCTGTGGTTTTAAATCTTTCGCAACTTTATGGAAATGGGCTTCGTGTTGAAGAAATGAAACAAGCGCTTCGTTTCCAGAATGATTTTAATGCAAAAGTGCAACACGACCATCCTTCAAAATTTACCTGTGGTTTTGTTGTGCACCCAGGTTTTGTGCGCGGTGCTTTATGGGAAATTGAACGTTGCGTGGAACAATTAGGGCTCCAACTTTTATGCTTGCCAACCCATTATATGGACACCATTGGTACGTGGCGTTGTATTTTTGATGAAGAAAATGAGCCTATATTTGAACTAGCTTCGAAATACAATCTTGCTGTTGAAATACATCCATATGATGGTGAAAAATTCATAAAACTTGAAAATACTTCTTGGCGTTTTCATCTAATATGGATGCTTGCACAGTGCGCAGATGCGTATCACTTTTTAACTTTAAATGGATATGCAGATAAGTATCCAAACATGCGCACCTGTTTTGCCCATGGTGGACAATTAGCACAAATAAATCTAGGGAGAAGAATTCAAGGTTTTGATGGCCGTCCAGATCTTTTTGAAGGAAAAACACATCCACGGAAAGCTGTTGGACATAAAAACATATTTTTTGACACTCTGGTTCACGATACTGGTTCATTAGAATTAGTAGTCAAAAACCAAGGCGCTAAGCAAGTTTTAGTCGGACTTGATGATCCATACCCATTGGGCGAAATGGAAAGCGCTCCACAGTCTTCCTATCCAGGAAAAATTTTAGATTTAGCTATGGAACGTAAAATTATTACCGAAGAACAATCTGATGCTATGTGGGAAGACAACGTATTACAGTGGCTTTGTGGCGACGATGCAGCTGCAAAACGAAAGTTAGTTAAAAGAATTCTTGGTGAAAAATGACCGAAGTAGCTAAATTCTATATCCTATCACATATTTGCATTGCCTTTATTGGCGGTGTACTATTACTTGCGCTATGGTTTAATATTCGCAATAGATTTAGCCAGCTTTTGGAAGAGGATGAATCTCAAAAAAGAGTTGATAAAGCATTGCTGTATCTTAGCATGGCAATGTTTGTTTGGGTGCTTTCTGGATGTTGGATTTTTGGAGGAACCGTTTTTCACTTTACCCAAAGCCAAGGTTTTTTTATTGGCGTAAATATTTTTTCAATAGTAAATAATATGTTTCTGTTATTGGCGCTCTTCTATTTTTATTACGCGCCAGGATTCATTTATCACAACCTAAAAAATGTAAAAAAGATAGTTGCAGTTATTATATTAACCTCCATCATTACATTTATTCTTCCTTTTCTGTTGGGTGAAAACAATGTGGTGCAAAATATTCGCATTAGCGCAATACCCGATTTATTGCTTTCAGCCTTTCTTTGTTACTTACTGGGAGTTTCATTTTATAGAACCTTTGCCTATCGTGGTTTAAAAATTATTGGACTTATAGCTGTAGTCATAATTTTACTGACTTTTATTTCACAGATTTCTGAAGTATTTTTAAACTTCGGAAATGATTTTAGCAATAATTTTATAAAAATAATTGCTAAAACCTCCTTGATTTCTACCTTTTTAGTTCTAGCTACCACTTGGGTAATCCGTTTGGCAAGTACGCCAAAACCAAATGAAATTAGCATTCACTTTTTAGATTGGAGTTTGATGAAATTAAACATTCCAACAAAAAATATCTACGATCAAACCATTGATTTCGGCTCAAAAACTACACAATATAAAAACCTTTTAAAATTCGCTATTCGAAGAAAATATGGGGAAGGAGATTCCCAAAGTATTCCGGTAAATCTTGGTGGCGAAATAAAAAACCAAACCTACCTTACGCGCATCATTGAAAATATAAACGATATTCTGCAACTAGATGATGCCCAAAAACTGGACAGACGCGATCTTTTTACCTTTATTGGTGAAAGTAAATATCGTTTACGAATTGTTCCTAATAACATTACTATTGATAAAACATTGCTTGAAGAATTCTCTGAAAGCGCCGAAAACAAAGACTACAAGACCATTTTGTAATTCATTGTAACTGGCTTTACAATTAGTCACATTTCGCTATTATTTAGTATAATTTGAAACAGTTACCCCCTCACTGAAATTTGGTTGCTACATTGCCCAAAGTTTAAAACATAAAACGATGGACAACAAAATCATTGAAACCGAACAACCGCAACTTTTCGGTCACCCAAAAGGATTACTTTACTTATTTTTCGCTGAATTATGGGAGCGTTTTTCCTTCTACGGAATGCGCGCTTTGTTGGTGCTTTATATGACCAAACATTTGCTTTATGATGACGATATGGCTTTCGGTGTTTACGCCGCTTATATGTCGCTCGTTTATGTAACCCCTATGATTGGGGGTATTTTAGCCGATAAAATTCTTGGATATAGAAAAGCAATCATTCTCGGTGGAATTTTAATGGTTTTAGGTCACTTTTTTCTTTCCATTGAAATGCCTGTTTTCTTTTATGGTTCACTCGGTTTAATAATTGTTGGAAACGGTTTTTTTAAACCAAATATCTCTTCATTTGTGGGTGAATTATACGCTCAAGGCGATGCGCGTAGAGACTCTGGTTTTACCATATTTTACCTCGGAATAAATCTAGGTGCTGCAATTGCGCCACTTGTTTGTGCATGGTTTGCAATAACGTATGGGTGGCATTATGGCTTTGTTCTCGCTGGAATTGGAATGGTTGCTGGGCTTTTAGTTTTTAAAAGAGGTATGAAAAAAAATGTTTTTGGAAACAAAGGCTTTGTTCCCAATCAAGCAGTTTACGACAAAAAACACTTCGGTTTAAGCAAAGGAAAGCTTATAATTTTTGCATCACTTGCTGCTGTAGTAATATTTTCAACCCTTGTAAAGTTTCATGAGTTTGAAGGGTATTTGGTTTGGATTGTTTCGGCATTTTTGATATTTTATATTGGCTATATTATTTCTACCGTAAGTACTAAAGAAAAAAAACGGCTTTTGGTCGCGGTATATTTTACGGTACTATACACTTTGTTTGCTGCTATTTTTGAACAAGCAGGAAGTTCATTAACGCTTTTTGCAGATAGAAATGTAAACTTAGTCGGTATGGATGCCGCGGGTACAAATAGCATCAACGCAGGCTTTATTATACTTTTTGCCATTCCATTTTCTATGCTTTGGACGTATTTAAGTAGTAGAAAAATGAACCCAAACTCAGCTGTAAAGTTTGGTCTTGGCCTATTTTTTCTTGGTTTAGGTTTTATTGTCTTCGCATTTTCTGCTCATAGTGTAGATAGTTTTGCTAGAACATCAATGACCTATTTAGTGATTGGCTATATGGTTTTAACCGTTGGAGAATTATTTCTATCTCCCATCGGACTTTCAAAAATGACTGAACTTTCACCAGTGAAATATATAGCATTTATTATGGGGGTTTGGTTTTCTGCAAATTTTTACGGACACTTTTTTGCGGGAAAAATAGCAAAACTCACAACCGTTTCTGATGGTAATACAAATGTGTTTTCCGAAGGAATCTTCGGAAATATCACTGAATACATCACCGGATTAACGCCCCAAATGGCTTTAGGACAGAGCGACGCCTTTCAGCAATTATTTTCGTATGTTTCAGTGTATGCAAGTTTTGGAGTAATTAGCATGATAGTAGGTATATTTGCAATACTAATTGCACCATTCATCAAAAAAATGATGGATGGCATTCATTAAATAAATAGCTATAATGGATTTTCTTCCTGAAAAAATAAACGATTACGTAGAAAAGCATTCGCAGGCAGAACCTGCACTACTTAAAAAGTTAAACCGTGAAACCTGGCAAAAACAAATGCAAGCACGAATGCTAAGCGGCCATTTTCAAGGGCGGGTTTTGAGTATGCTTGCTAAATTGATGCAGCCGAAAAACATATTAGAAATTGGCACCTATACAGGCTATTCTGCATTATGCTTAGCCGAAGGAATGCATCCGAACGGAGAACTTCATACCATTGATATTAATGAAGAATTATATGATTTTCAACGAAAATATTTTGATGAATCTTCCTATGGGAAGCAAATTTTCCAACACTTAGGAAATGCATTAGAAATAATTCCAAAGCTAAATAAAACTTTCGATTTAGTCTTTATAGATGCTGATAAAAGCAACTACCCAAAATATCTTGAAATAATTCTTCCGAGGCTAAACAAAGGAGCTGTAATATTAAGTGACAATGTTCTTTGGAGCGGAAAAGTGGTTGAAGAATTAAAGAAAGACGACCTAGACACCAAGGCGTTACTTACGTACAATAAGACCCTTAACGAACATCCAAAACTGGAAACTGTCCTACTTCCCATTCGCGATGGATTAACAATAAGTCGCGTAATTTAATTTTAAAAACCTATCCCTATTACTACTACTGATAGTTTTTTTGGGGTTTTAAACTATAGAACTCCTTGTAGATTGTCACATTTCATTATCGTTAGTTTAAATTGTGTTGTATCGCAATAGGTTGCAGGTATTAGTAATTCTTCATTTACCATTCCCTTCATTTACGCTACCTATTATAACTAAAAAATTCACTAATAAGCAGTACACTGTATGCGTACGGTCGCATATTGTGAACAGTCTTTTTTCATTTCTTCTTAAAAATAAAAGGTAAACCCCTTAAATAAGACAGGGGGTTATTTTAAAATTAAAGGAATACGCTTTAAAAAATTGGGGGGTTTACCACCACAAAATCAGTTGTTTATATTCTTTAAGAAGGAGTTGCTTGATGCACTTTTGCATAGATAATTCATCAATGATCATTTTGTCAAAATTTTTACGAACCTAAAAAGTGAGTAAAGTAGTATTAACCTTTTAAATATAAATTATGAAAAAACCAATCTATTTATTACTCATTGCACTTATAACGTTGAGCATGACACATGCACAAAGTATAAGTCAAGAAGTAATCGCAAGTTCTGGCGCAACCATTAGTGGAGCGTCTAACACCTTAAGTTTTACAGCTGGGGAAGCTATTATTGGAGAACGCTCTAATGGCGAATCCTTAGGCCAAGGATTTTGGCTGGGTGCCATTGAAGGCGTGGTGTTAAGTAATGAAGACTTCACATTTGAAGTACAGACTACAGTATATCCAAATCCGGTAACTGATTACCTTACTATTAGTTTTAAGGACATGACAAGTGAAAGTTTTGGAATAACTGTTTATGACCTAAATGGAAGACAGGTACATCAAAAAAAACATGCTGACGGTACTTCCAATGCAATCTTAGATTTTAATGGGTTTAGTAGTGGTACCTATATTTTAAACATTGAACAACTCGCTACAAAAAAATCAAAATCATTTAAAATTATTAAACAATAAAAAAAATTACAATTATGAAAACATTAAAAACATATATCGTTATTGCAACCTGTTTACTGACATTTTCAGGAATAAATGCACAAAATGTAGAAGGTGGTAAAAGCAACCATTCAAACTACAATGAACTAAGAACTTCACAGCAAGCTAGTAAAACTGTAAATACGAAACTAGATAATGAAGGTGTTGAGCTAAACCAAGCTTCACAAAGCAAAATGACCGCATCACAATCAATAAATTACCAGGCAGTGGCAAGAGACACATCTGGCGATTTAATTATAAATACCTCTATTACGGTAGATTTCGATATCCATGAAGGCTCAGCTGGGGGAACAGTTGTTTTTTCAGAAACACAAAACCCCACAACTGATGCTAATGGGGTATTCTCTGTACAGATAGGAAGTGTAGCGGGATTATCCATAAATTGGGCTGCAAATACACATTTTTTAGAAGTATCATTAAACGGGACTTCTGTAGGCACTACCGAATTTGTGAGTGTCCCTTATGCAAAATCTGCAGATACTATGCCCTTAGGAGCTAGAATTGGTGATGGTGCTAGTAGTGCAGATGCTCTAACGATAAGTGGAGAAAATACAGTAGTTGGCGAAATATTAGATGTGCGTGCTACCAATGTAGTTACCGCCAGTAATGACATTATGAATCTTGAAATGCCTGCAGGAAGCAGTGCAGACGCACAGTTTATTGAGGCCAGAAATGGAGGAGCTGTTGCTTTTCAAGTTCAAGGTAATGGCCGCACTTTAATAAATACTACTACAACAGCACCTCAACTAAATACTGTTTATGGTAATTCTATGCCTATTGCTTTTGGTAGTGTGGCTTTGGGGTTTAATGACATTCAAACAGGATATGGAATCACATCCTTTGCAAATCCAGCAGTGGGTACATATGACATTGTCCTTGATCACGCCACAGATATGGACAACTGTATCGTCTTGATTACACCATATACTGGAGGTTTCGGAACACCTGAAATTGCCGGATATCAACCCACAGGACCAAATTCGTTTACAGTAAGAATTCAAAATGCTTCTGGAGTGGCAAGAGACAGCGCTTTTACCTTTGTGGTTTACGGAAATCATTAAGAAGCTTTGAGAGGGAGCTTTATAAGTATCTTTTTTCGAAATCAGTAAAAGGGCACAAAAAAAGGTTTCAGGGGAAAAAATCCCTGAAACCTTTTTTACTTTGGTAATATGTTATGTATATAAAATAAGTAGCTACCTACTAATTTAGGGTTCCTAAGGTTTAGAACTTTCTTTTTATTGGCCCCGTAACTTCCTCTACCTCTTCTTTCACTTGGTCAATTTGTTTTTGAACGTCTTTGGTAATATCAACATCAATACCTTGTTTTTCGACACCTTTGGTTATTTCAGATTTAATATCGTTTGTTGCATCTTTAATTTGCCGTATTCCTTTTCCCAAGCCTCTAGCGATTTCTGGAACTTTATCTGCACCAAATACTAAAAGCACAATGAACAAAATAAAACCTATTTCGGCACCGCTAATAAATAAAAAAAATGCTTGTGATATCATTGTGCAAATATACTAACGAGTTCTGAGTTTTGGGGTATGCGAAATGAGTTTTTCTAAAAATCACTAGGCACAAAAAACCCTTCCTCAATAAGTGCTGAAGAAGGGTATTTTGCAATTAACACAAATTAATCCGTTTTTGTTTGATTCTTAAATTGATCAAAAGCGCCTAGTTCTTTTTTCTTTGGCCAAGCGTTGTTTGAAGTGTCTATATCTGCAGTTTCTTCATCAGGATCTACCTGAATCTTAACTATTTCCTTTTCCGAAGCAATTACTTTTCCTACTGATTGATCATTCTTTCTCCAGACTTCTGCGGGGTATTTTATTCTTTCAGAAGTACCATCACTATAAGTATATTCTGCAATAATCGGCATTGGAATACCACCAGGTTTATTAAAAGTGACTTTGTAAAAATAATTTGGCCTTTTCAATTTTGTTCTTTCTGCAACTGGAATATTATCCATAATATATTCTTTTAAAGTTTGAACTTCGTCAAGTTTTGAATTTCGCATGCTTTCATCAAAATCCTCACTTCCTTCCTCAACCAAATAAACTAAAGGAGGTAGATCGCTTTCTGAAATACCGCGTGCAGCCATCATCTCTTTTACTTCTTTATTCATTTTTGAAGTAACAAAGAATTTCTTTACGTCACTTATTCCAATATCTACATAGTCTGTGGTGTAAAACCATTCGCGCCAAAACCAATCCAAATCTACTGCAGATGCATCTTCCATTGTTCTAAAAAAGTCTTCGGGGGTTGGGTGTTTAAACATCCAGCGATTTGCATATGTTTTAAAAGCAAAATCAAAAAGCTCACGCCCCATTATAGTTTCACGAAGAATATTAAGTGCCGTTGCAGGTTTTGCATATGCATTTGCCCCAAAATTATAAGTGTTTAACCCTTTTGTCATAATTGGTGCTAACTGGCTTTGATCGCCAGCCATATAATCTACAATTTTATTGGCAGGACCACGACGGGAAGGATATTTTTTGTTTGGTGCAATTGCTTCAGGATATGTTTGTGCAAAATCTTGCTCGGCAACATATTGCGTAAAGGTAGTTAAGCCTTCATCCATCCAAGTCCATTGGCGTTCGTCGCTATTAACGATCATTGGGAAGTAATTGTGTCCTACCTCATGAATAATAACGCTCATCATTCCAAACTTTTTGCGATCACTAATAGTTCCGTCTTTATCTGGACGTCCATGATTCCAACAAATCATTGGATACTCCATACCTTGGTTTTTTGCATTTACTGAAATTGCTTTTGAATACGGATAATCAAAAGTCATTCGCGAAAATGTTTTCAAGGTACTTGCCACAGCGCGTGTAGACCAATCTTCCCAAAGTGGATTTCCTTCGGGGGGATACATTGAAACAGCCATAACAGAGCGATTTCCCATTTTTACAGCCATCATATCCCAAATATACCTTCGAGAAGAAGCGAAGGCATAATCACGTACATTTTCAGCCTTAAATTTCCATGTTTTTTTAGCGTTTGAAAATCCTTTTGAAGCAGCTTCAGCTTCCTCTTGAGTTACAATAATTACGGGTTTATCGAATGATTTTTGTGCAGCTTCGTAACGATTCATCATTTCTTTGGTAAAAACTTCTTTTCTATTCTGAAGCTCTCCAGTGGCATCCAAAATATGATCTGCAGGAACGGTTATATTTACTTCAAAATTTCCAAAAGGAAGCGCAAATTCATCCCTTCCCCAAAACTGACTATTTTGCCAACCTTCTACATCATTATAAACTGCCATTCTCGGGTAAAACTGTGCAATTACAAAGCCATGATTTCCATCTTCAAATGTTTCATAACCACTTCGAGCACGATTTATTACATGGTTATTTATTTTATACCACCATTTAATTGAGAAGACAAACTTTTCACCTGGCATTAAATTTTTCGGCATATCTACACACATCATCGTTTGATTAATGGTGTGTTTTAAAGGATTTCCTTTAGCATCTTTTACGGCCATTATATTGAACCCACCATCAAAACCTTCTTGCATATAGGTTTTAACAAAATTGCCAGCCATATCAGCAGGAGTAGTATCTGAAGACTCAATTAAAGGTGATTTTGAATCTTTAGCCCTAACATTTTGATCTAACTGCACCCATAAAAACTCTAATTTGTCGGGTGAGTTATTAGTATAGGTTATAGTTTCAAACCCAGTTATTTTTGTGTTTTTATCATCTAACTCAATATCCATAACGTAGTCCGCCTGTTGCTGATAATAACTAGGACCCGGTGCACCACTAGCGGTTCGAAACATATTTGGTGTAGAAAACTCTTCGTAAAGTTGCTTAAAACGGTTGGTATTATAATGTCCTGGTTCGCGCTTTGTAGTTTCTTCTTCCTGTGCAGAAACTGCAACAGAAAAAAGAAAAAGTGATGTAAGGAATAATGAGCTTAGTAATCGCATAATAATTCTGAATTTTAAAATATTCTAACGTTTGGCAATTTATTAATTAAAATCCAAACTACCTTTAGGTTCGTCTTTATCAAGAATCAAACTTCGGCGGGTTTCTTTGGTTTTAAAATGTATAATATTCTGTTGCTCAGGGAATAAATCCATTAGCATTTTATTTTCAACCGTTAAGGTTTTTATTTCTTTAATGCCTGTTACTTCAATATAAGCAACAACCATATCTGTATCATACTCTTTCCCAATATAGTGTAGCTGAACCGTTTTTCCATTCACTTGAACATTTAATTTTTGTAGGATATATCTTTTAAGTTTTTCTCCAGCAACTTCGGTTTCTTTCTTTGTATTGAGTGAAATAGTAGGGTCGTATCGCTGCCGTAGGGCTTCTTCTATATCGTCGGTAAAAATTTTAGTAATTAATTGAAGTGATTTTTTTTCCTTAACGTATTCTATTTTGGTAATGCTTACATAAAATTTATGCGGTGGAGCTGCTGAAATCAGCGGGAAGAATAAAAATAAAAGGATGATTTTTGAAAAATTCATATAAAAAATAGAAGCTAATGGAACATTAGACGGTTTTGGTACTGATATGTTACAAGAAAAAAATTATTCCTGATTTTCTTTAGAAGATCGATTTTTATAAATTTTTGCCTTATCGTTTAAAATAAGCAAAACACTTCCAAAATGTTCTTTTTTAAAATCACTTTCAATAGTACTGGTTTCGGCACAGAAAAGCAAAAAATCATATACGCTATTTTCAGCTATCCCATACGTTGTTGTAAAAAAAGAGAGGGTGTAGTAATTTAGCAATTTTGCTACGGCATTATTTTCATATTCCCATTTTCTTCGTGTTTTCAACCCTTTATAATAACCTGATATATGCTTGTAAAGTGCTTCTATATCTACACTCAAAGGCGTTATTGTTAAATATAAGGGTACAATTTTTTCCTCTGGTTTTCCTTTAAACCCAGGAATACCCACATCGTCAAAATCAATTGGTTTCTCCGTTTTTATCCTTTTAAGATCTGCAACAATATTACCCGATAAATTGGGCGCAATATAAACGTCATCCAATTCATTTACAAGTTCAGTAAGTGCGATGGTTACTACTCCTTTTTCATAAATAGTTTCTGTAATTACCATTTTTTCAGGATTGTATTTTATGGAAGAAAATATCAATGTATCCAACAGTTTTACCTGAATAGAAAAATGTCCATTTTCATTAGTAACCGTGTTGTAGCGGGAGCTAGTATTTAATATATGGATACCATCCACCTCCGTTTCATTAGTAATTTTTCCTTGTAATAGTTTTTGCTGTGCACTAAGTAAAGAGGATGCTAGGGCGCAAAGTAGCAAAAAATAAATCTTTTTGTTACTCATTCCGTTTTTTGTACTCGATGCTTTTCTTTAGAAGAAACTCCATTAATTGCATTTCGTTTACTGGTTTAAGCATGTCTTTATCAAGTCCATTTTCTTGCGTAAAAAAGAGAAAATCTACCGCTTTATCAGCTGGAATATTGAAGTTTGCTTCAATAAAATCTGCACTAAAACGCTGTTGAATACTATTGCTTATTGTAATTAAATCTTCTCTTTCTTCCTCGATTGAAATTTTATTTCCTTTTGGAAAAAGTAATTGTGCCACACCTCCCAAAATTCCTAAAATATTAGCGCCATTTTTTAACGCTCTGTCATTAAGGGCTTCTTCTGCAGCGTTCCCTGCAATGGCAGTTTGAGCGTCTTGCTCAAATGCATAACCGTATTCCATGTTTTTATAACTCAAATCCCAATCTTTTGTAACATTATACGTTGGAATTTTTTTCACATCCACATTAATATTTCCAGTAAGGTCGTATGGCCTAACCACCACTTCTTCCAACTGGTTTACAGCAGGATTTAGGAAAATATTCATCACCTTTCTATCAACAATTCCTTTATCTATACTAACTGTAAAAGATTGGTATTGCAGCGCCGTAATTTGTATTCGGTCATTTTCAGCAACTTCAATTTCAAAAGTACCGGCTGCATTTGTGATGGTTCCGTTCTGGGATGAAATATTATAGACAGAAATACCTTCCGCATCCTCTCCCTGTGGAACATGTATTTCTCCAACAACTTTAATTCGTTCAACTTCTTGTGCAAAGATTGAGAAAGACAGCGTTAAAAAAAGTAGCGGTAGAAGTATTTTTTTTGTCATACATTAAAAATACACTTTTGTTTTGTTAGCAAAAACTTAAAGTTTTCACTTTCAATAGTTAAATTTACATTTATTAAACAATAACAGTCTCGTTTCCTAAGCCCTCCCGCAAGGAACTAATTTAAAATTATGAAAAACCTACTAATAGCAAGTACTAGCACCGTTTATGGTGGAGCATATCTCGATTATCTAAGTGAAGAAATGGCAGAACTTTTTAAAGATACTGAAGAAGTTATTTTTATCCCTTACGCTCGCCCGGGAGGAATCAGTCATGACCAATACACTGAAAAAGCTGCAACTGCATTTCAGAAAATTGGCAAAAAAATTATCGGATTACACACTTTCAACAAGCCTGTTGAAGCCATTAAAAACGCCAAAGGTGCTTTTACAGGGGGTGGAAATACTTTTGTTTTGGTGAATGCACTTTATCAATTAGAGCTTATGCAACAGCTTCGTGAAGCTATTTATACGGGCATGCCTTATATGGGAACGAGTGCCGGCAGTAATATTTGTGGCGTTTCTATGCAAACTACGAATGATATGCCTATAGTATATCCACCATCCTTTAAAACATTAGGCGCTATCCCATTTAACCTTAATCCTCATTATTTAGACCCAGACACAAATAGCAAACACATGGGGGAAACTAGAGAAACCCGTATTAATGAATTTCACACCCAGAGTACTGTACCTGTTGTTGGTTTACGTGAAGGAAGTTGGGTACGTGTCCATGGTGAAAAAAACATCCTAAAAGGTGGATTACAAGCCCGAGTTTTTGAGCAAGGAAGAAAAGCATATGAAGTAGAGAATGGAACTGAATTTTCAAATTATTTTAGTACCACGCATCAAAAAAATAGTGGGTTATGAAGGATGCGGAAGTCAAAGCTCTTTAACAAAATGATAGCCCTTAGCTACAAAACCTTGATTGTAATAAAATTTATGTGAAGGGAAATTGTGCACATAGGTATTTAGCTCTACCCAAGCACATGATTTTTGCTTGGCATACTCACTAACATATTCAGTAAGCATTTTACCAAGCCCGTGACTTCGGTAGGCATCATCTATGATAACGTGATCCATTTCAACACTTTTACCTGCATAATGACGTGTTTGAAACCATAACCCACAGACACCTATTAAATTTTCTGCATCAAAAACACCAAGACATTCATAGTTTTGCTGAACCATTTCTTGCAAACGTTCTTTCAAAAGAGTTTCAGAAATAGAATGATTCCCCAATTTTTGCAAAAGGGGAATGATTCTAAAAATTTCTGATGAGGGAATACTTCTTATTAAAATTTCATTTTTAGTCATTACTCAATTACAATCATTTTAAGAGTTTTGGAAGCTCCGTTTACAGTCAATTTACAGAAATAACTACCATTAGTAAGATTTATTTCGCTTAAATTTATAGGAATAATGTATTTACCATAGCCTTTGGTTTCATTATTTATAACGGTATACACATTTCTTCCTTGGGCATCAAAAAGATCGATACTCACCGTAGCCTCTTCATGCAGTTTAAAGGATACATAACTAATATTGCTAGCTGGATTTGGGTATTGCACTGCATCATGTATTTGCTGTGTTGTTTCATCTTCAACGGAAAGCGTAAACGGAGTAACATCGGTCCAAATACTCAATTCTGCACCTTGTAAACGTGTCCATACTGGCCTAACTACATTGTTATGGGCAATAATATTAGTATAATCCCCAAAGAAAACACCTGCATTAGGTACAAATGGTGATTCACTAATTTTTTTATTGGTTATCGTATTTCCACCGTCAAGCGAATATGCCATATAAACATCTGTATTGGTATCTGTATAATTTCTTCTATCATAAAACACAAAAAATAAATTACCATTCGTTTGGTCTATATCCATCCAAGTAAAAAATTGTTGTTTTCCGGCACCATCATCATTAACACGTATAGGGCCGCTCCAGGTATCCCCGCCGTCTGTAGATTTACTCATCCATATATCGGTATCAGCTGCCCCGTTTCGTTGGTCGCTCCAGTTTATATAGATTGTGCCGTGATTTGGGCCACCACTAAGGTCACATTTTGTAATCGGCAAACCATTTGCACGGCTTATTCCTGGAATACTATAATCCCAACCAGTAGGCATAGGATCTACAGCTATTTCTTGATTTAACCATGTTTCACCTTGATCCAAAGATTTATTAAAAACGATTCCATTAGGGCCAGCCCAAGCTATATAAACTTCCCCATTTGGTCCCACTGCCGGCACAGCACCTTCCACCGTATTATCTTCATCTATGCAATCACCATCCACAACGTTTATTTTTTTTGGGGGCGACCAAGTTTGTGCACCATCAGTTGATTTTGAAAACATAATTTGTGAAACATCTGCTGGATTAGCACTTCCATACTCATCAAACTGTGTCCAAGAAAGGTATATATTATCATTGGTTCTGTCTACCACACTCCATTGCTTATCTTGTGCTTTACTCCCGTTTAGACCTGTAAATGTTCCACTACTCCAACTATTTCCATTATCTGTAGATTTTTGGCAAACAATACGGTCTATCCAATTACCGCTTGGCGGGTTGGATAAATGGAAATAATAAAAATTTCCATCGGTATCCACATCAAAGGTTGGATCTCCCCACACCCCGAATGGCGAGGTCATTGTTTGTTCGCTCCAAGTTAGGCCACCATCATTGCTATGGTATAGATTATTTAGATTCGCACCAGCCACTAAAATATTTGTATTCAGGGGGTTCATCATAATAGCGGGTTCATTCGGGTTGTTACTATTTGTAATCATAACATTCTGTCCAAACATGGAAGCCGTTATAAATACAGAAAACAACTTAAGTGTAAGTAATTTCTTTAAATTCATACTGTTACAGGGTTTTAGAGGTTGGTAAATGTATAAAATAACTTGAGATTTCTCATAATGAAGGTCGTTTTCAATTCATAAAATTGAATTAAAAAGAAAACAACACCCATCAACTAAATTATTTTTAACGAATTTAGTAAACTAAATAACATTATAGTACTAATGAGACGAAATGAATTTATAAAAATTACAGGTCTTGTAGGAGTTAGTATGGCGATAGTCCCACAAGTATCTTTTAAAATTTTTTCAGAAGAATTTACGCGAAATCAATTAATTGGTAAAGGGAACCCTGATATTATTGGCGAAAGTTATACCTCAAAAATGCATAAAGCCACAAAGGAAGCCTTTCAGAAAATGAAAGCTGCGGCAGCAAAAGAGAACCTAAACATCGAAATAGTTTCCTCCTACCGAAGTTTTCAACGGCAAAAAGAAATTTTTGAAGGAAAGTATAAAAAATTCACTTCCGGAGGACTTACTCCTGAAAAAGCAATTCAAAAAATAATAGAATATTCAACTATTCCCGGCACTTCACGCCACCACTGGGGGACCGATATCGATATAATTGATGCCAATGCGCCACGCCCAGCAAATGTACTAATGCCAGAAAATTTTCACGGAAGTGGCCCCTATTGTAATTTAAAAACATGGCTAAACGCTTATGCTGAAGCATTTAATTTTCATGAAGTTTACACCGATAATGGCAACCGCAAAGGTTTTAAATACGAACCTTGGCACTTTAGTTATGCCCCCGTTTCCATCCCAATGCTAAAAGCTTACAAAGAACAGATTGATGTAAAAAAGATGCTTTCTGAAGAAAAAATAATGGGAAACACACATTTTTCTAAAACATTCGTTTCAAAATATGTGTCAGAAAATATTTTGGATATCAACCCGAAGTTGCTTCCAGAAACTTAATTTCCCAACTACACTTCGTATCTTTGCACAATGAATAAAAAAGTCCTTTTAATGATTCTCGATGGCTGGGGAGTTTCTCACGACGCTTCTCTTTCTGCCATTTCGCAGGCCAATACGCCTTTTATAGATTCACTTTACAACAATTATCCACACGCCCAATTGCTTACTCACGGTATGAATGTGGGCTTGCCAGACGGCCAAATGGGGAACAGCGAAGTAGGACATATGAACCTGGGGGCTGGAAGAATTGTTTATCAGGACCTCGCAAAAATAAATTTAGCCGTTGAAAGTGGAACGTTAAGGAACGAAAAAGAATTGCAGGAAGCTTTTCAATATGCCAAAAATAACAATAAGAATGTACATTTTTTAGGCCTCGTTTCTAATGGTGGGGTGCATTCCCATATTAATCACTTAAAAGGATTACTAGCTGCTGCACAACAAGAAAACTTAAAAAACGTGTATGTACATGCCTTTACAGATGGTCGTGATGTAGACCCGCATTCTGGAAAGAATTTTATTGCAGAACTACAAAGCCACTTAGCAGAAACCGGTGGAGCACTCGCTACAATCATTGGGCGGTATTTTGCGATGGATCGTGATAAACGTTGGGAACGTGTAAAAAAAACCTATGATTTATTGCGCTTCGGAAAAGGAAACCCTTCCAAAAATGCGATAAAAAGCATTGAAGAAAGTTATGCCAATGGGATTTCTGATGAATTTATTGAACCCATTGTTATGACCAATTCTAAAGGAAAACCTATGGCAACAATTGAAGAAGACGATGTTGTAATTTTTTTCAACTTTAGAACTGACCGTGGCAGACAACTTACGGAAGCATTAACACAGAAAAACCACGAACAATTCGGGATGAAAACGCTTCCATTGTATTTTGTAACGCTTACCAATTATGATGATTCCTTCGGAAATATCCATGTGGTTTACAATAAGGAAAATCTCCATGATACCTTGGGTGAAGTGTTAGAGAAAAATGGCAAGAAACAAATTCGTATTGCCGAAACAGAGAAATACCCACACGTTACTTTTTTCTTTTCTGGCGGAAGAGAAATTCCCTTTGAAGGAGAGAAACGTATTCTTTGCCCTTCTCCAGCAGTAGCTACTTACGATTTAAAACCTGAAATGAGCGCCTACGATCTTCGCGACATGATACTTCCTGAAATAGAAAATGAAACCGCAGATTTTATTTGTTTAAACTTTGCAAACCCAGACATGGTAGGCCATACCGGTGTTTTTGAAGCAGCCATCACAGCCTGCGAAACAGTTGATATATGTACAAAAGCAATCGTTGAAAAAGCGCTAAAAAGCCATTATACAACAATTATAATCGCCGACCATGGCAATAGTGAAACCATGCGTAATGCAGATGGCACTCCAAATACAGCACACACCACAAACCCTGTCCCGATTATCGTTGTAGACCCTGAAATAAAAACCGTTAAAAATGGTATATTAGGCGATATAGCTCCCACAATTCTTGCTATTATGGGGGTTGAAATACCTGAAATAATGAGACAAAATTCTTTAATTTAAATTATGAAAAAACTAATAATCATACTTACTGCAACAGTTTTAGTTGCTTGTAATTCTTCAAAAGAAAAAAACAAAATAGATAAAAATCAGTCTAGCGAAATGGCTACTCAAAACGATAAGGAAAAACTAAATGACACCGTAGCGTATGAGGAATCAATAATGCTATTGGGAAAAGCAAATCGCAAAGGTTTTCAAATGGATGCTTTTAAAGATTGGTTTAGCACTGGTTATGAAAGCTACCCGCCAGATTCTGAGACCATTGAAGCATTAAAACCTCTATTAAAAGACGTGACCATTACTGTTTTTATGGGTACCTGGTGCGAAGACAGTCAACGCGAAACCCCACATTTTTATAACGTTATAGACGTAGCTGGTTTTGACGAATCGAAACTTACTTTAATAACAGTTTCCGATGAAAAAACTACGCCTCAAGGTTTTGAAGATGGTAAAAACATTACAAATGTGCCAACTTTTATTTTTTATAAAAACGACAAGGAATTGGGCAGAATTGTAGAATACCCAATTGAAAGTCTCGAAAAAGATATGCTTGCCATTTTAAGCGGAAAAGAATATAAACACGCATACGCGGAATAAAACTTTAGCATCGGTATAATTCTTTGTAATTTTACCAGTTGATAAAAATGATGATAAAAGAAACATTTACAATAGCGGTAGATTTTGACGGAACCATCGTTGAAGATGAATATCCACGTATTGGGCGACCCATTATTTTTGCTTTTGAAACTCTTAAAAGGTTACAAAATGATGGACACCGCTTAATTTTATGGACCTATCGCAAAGGAAAAGCACTAGAAGAAGCTGTAAAATTTTGCGAGCAAAACGGCATCGTTTTTTATGCCGTAAACAGAAGTTTCCCAGAAGAAGAATTTGACACCACACACAGCAGAAAAATTAATGCTGATATTTTTATAGACGATCGTAATATTGGTGGCCTTAAAAGTTGGGGGGAAATATACCTACAACTTGTTGGGGAGTCGTCAGAAAAACTTAAAACAAAGAAAAAAGGATTCTTTTCCTTTCTGAAATAACGTTATGATAATTCCAAAAACAAGAGAAGAAATAGAATTGATGCGCGAAAGTGCTTTGGTAGTATCCCGAACTTTAGGAATGCTTGCCAAAGAAGTAAAACCTGGGGTAACAACCAATCAACTCAATACAATGGCGGAAGATTATATTCGAAGCCAAGATGCAATTCCTGGATTTTTGGGTTTGTATGACTGCCCATCAACCTTATTAACAAGTGTTAATGAGGCTGTGGTTCACGGCCTACCAACCGATGTGCCTTTAAAAGATGGAGATATTGTTGCTATAGATTGCGGCGCCATAAAAAATGGTTTTTACGGCGATCATGCCTATACTTTTGAAGTTGGTGAGGTTTCTTTAGAAACTAAAAAACTTTTACAAATCACAAAAGAATCACTTTATATCGGTATCCGCGAGTTTAAAGCTGGCAATCGGGTGGGCGACGTTGGTTTTGCCATTCAAAACTATTGTGAAGCCGAAGGGTATGGTGTTGTGCGTGAGCTTGTAGGGCACGGTTTAGGAAGAAAAATGCACGAAGATCCTGAAATGCCAAATTACGGACGCCGTGGGCGTGGAAAAAAATTCATTGAAGGAATGACAATTGCTTTGGAGCCTATGATAAATATGGGAACGCATAAAGTTAAGCAACTTAAAGACGGCTGGACAATTGTTACTCAAGACGGACAACCAAGTGCACATTTTGAACACAATATTGCCTTAGTAAACGGAAAACCTGAGTTACTTTCTACTTTTGCATATGTGTATGAAGCTTTGGGTATCGTTAATGACGAAGAAAAGGAATTTAGGGAAAAAGAATTCGTTATATAACAATCCCACCCTTGTTCAAAAAAATATTAAATACCATTCCAAGACCATTACTTATACGGCTGAGTATTATTGGTCGTCCACTAATTGCCTTTTTTCTAAAGGGAAGTATGTATACAGACCCTATAAATGGTAAATCATATAAAAAGTTTCTTCCTTATGGCTATGAAGTAGTACGTGAAAACGTGCTTTCACCTGGAACACTTTCCTTAGAACGCCATAGATTATTTTGGCTTTACCTTAAAAATGAGACTTCTTTTTTTTCTGAAAAGATAAAAGTACTTCACTTTGCTCCTGAGCAAGCCTTTTATAAAAATTTCAGGAAAATGAAAAATCTAGATTATACAACAACAGATTTAAACTCTCCCATTGCTGATGTAAAGGCAGATATTTGCGATTTACCTTTTCAGAATAACGAATTCGATTTTATAATCTGCAACCACGTTTTAGAGCATATTCCAGACGACACTAAAGCAATGCAAGAAATATATCGTGTTTTAGCTCCTGGTGGAATAGCAATACTACAAGTTCCTTATAAAGCAGATTTGCAAAAAACATTTGAAGACGATACTATAACAGACCCTAAAGAACGCGCCAAAATATTTGGACAATACGATCATGTTCGGGTGTATGGAATGGATTATTTTACAAAACTTGAAGGTATTGGCTTTAAAGTTGAAGCCGTAGATTACACAAAAAAACTAACTACAACCGAAGTTGAAAAATACAGATTACCAAAAGGTGAGTTAATTCCTGTTTGTAGAAAATTAGTTTCCTAATCTTTTTTTAAACCCTTCAGTAACATAAACCTGATGCCTGTTTAGGGAATCGGTATAGGTTATATACGCATCTACATTGGGTAGGTTTTTTAAAAGCACTTTTGTTTTTTCTAGCCCCAAAGCCATAAATGACGTTGCATATGCATCAGCCACCGCACAAGTTGGCGCAATTACCGTGGCACTTGTTACATCGTTTTTTTCAGCCGAACCCGTTAATGGATTTAGAGTGTGTACATATCTTTTTCCTGTTGTAGAATCAACTCTAAATTTGCGATAATTACCCGAAGATGCCATCCCAACATTCGTTAATTTTACGGTTGCTTCAAAACTTCGGTCTTCCACTTCAGAATCTACCCCCTCAATGCCAACTACCCAAGCTTGTTGCTTTTCAATATTCTCACCCTTTGCGAGAATTTCTCCACCTAGTTCAATTAAATAATCCGTTACGCCTTTTGATTCTAAAAAACGTCCAATACAATCAATTCCAAATCCTTTTGCTACTGCATTAAAATCGAAATAGATATGCGGGTTCTCTTTAAAAATTGTTCCATCCCTATTTAATTTCACTTTATAAAAGCCTACATACTCCATCAAAGAATCAATTGTAGTGCTATCTATTTTTTTTAATGGTTTTACTGTTCCAAAACCATATGCATTACGTAGTACGCCTATCGTAGGGTCAAAATAACCATTGGTGCTTTTATTTACATCTTTCGAAATTTCAAACACTTCCTTAAATATAGCATCAACAACAATTGTAGCATCACCATTATTCACTTTTGAAATATCGCTCTCGGGTATATAAGTGCTCACGGAATGGTTTACAGCATTGATTACCGAATCCAATTGACTTTTAAAATCGATTTTTTTTTCGGAAAAAAACTGGATATTATATGTTGTTCCAAAAGCATCACCCTGTAAAAAAACTGGTGAAGTTTCCTGAGGGTCACAAAATACTAAAAGAAGAAAAAAAGGAATTAAGAGTAACTTTTTCATACTATTTCTTGTAAGCCTTTATAAACCATTGTGTAATCTTCATCTTTTAAAACGGGTTTGCCATAATCACTTCCATGTCCCAAACCTACTCCAGCGTAATAGGTTTTAGCTTCAAACTTTGTAGCGTGTTCTTTAATGGTTTGCATAAAAATAGGGTCATACGCATGCGCATCTTGCGGAAAACCCACAGCCCTAACAATTATAAAATGAAGAATTTTATCTTTTAAAGCCACAAATTGTGGATCTCTTTTTAATTTAGAATTGACGCCTAAAAACTCATAGCCGTCTTGCTCTAATTGTTTTCCTACAATGTTCATTGCGAGGTTGTGAAGTTCTTGTTTGGAAAGTTTTTCGCCCATAATTGGCTTAAAATAATAATTATTTTTTAATCTAAATAAAAAACCACTTTATTAAAATATAAAGTGGTTTTGAGTGCTATTTAGTGACATACATTATCCTCCAAAATCATCAAAACGAATATTTTCGTCAGGAATTCCGAAGTCTTCACCCATTTTTTGTACTGCTTGGTTCATTAATGGTGGGCCACAGAAATACAGTTCTATATCTTCAGGTGTATCGTGAAGGTTTAGGTAATTATCGATTACAACTTGGTGGATAAAGCCGACAAAACCATCTCCAGCTTCATCATGGATATCCTTTTTCACTTTCCAGTTATCCTCTTCCATTGGTTCAGAAAGTGCCAAATAGAATTTGAAATTTGGAAATTCATTCTCTAATTGTTTAAAGTGATCCAAATAAAATAGTTCTCTTTTTGAACGCCCACCGTACCAATAAGTTACTTTTCTACCTGTTTTAAGGGTTTTGAAAAGATGGTATAAGTGTGAACGCATTGGTGCCATTCCTGCTCCCCCACCTACATAAAGCATTTCTGCTTCAGAAGGGTTGATAAAGAATTCACCATAAGGCCCTGAAATAATAACCTTATCGTCTTTTTTACAATTGAAAATGTAGGAAGAAGCAATACCAGGATTAACAGACATCCATCCGCCTTTAGCGCGATCAAAAGGTGGCGTTGCAATACGTACGTTCAGCATAATTTCACGTCCTTCAGCAGGATATGAAGCCATTGAGTATGCTCTTTCAACTGTTTCATTGTTTTTCATTACCAAGGGCCAAAGTTTAAATTTGTCCCACTCCTCTTGAAACTTATCTGGACGCTCGTGCTCTTCTGGATGTGCAGTGATGTCCATATCTTCGAATTTCACTTCACATGGAGGAATTTCAATTTGAATATAGCCCCCCGCTTTGTAGTTCATATCCTCAGGAATTTTAACTACAAATTCTTTAATGAAAGAAGCAACGTTATAGTTTCTTACAACAGTAGCTTCCCATTTCTTTATCCCGAAAACTTCTTCAGGAATATGGATATTCATATCCTGCTTTACTTTTACTTGACAAGATAGTCGGGCGCCATCTTTTAACTCTTTCCGTGTAAAGTGTGGTGTTTCTGTTGGCAATGCTTCACCCCCACCAGATAAAACGTGGCATTCACATTGAATACAAGTGCCCCCACCACCACAAGCGGAAGGAAGAAATATTTTTTCACTACCCAAGGTAGAGAGTAAAGATCCACCTGAAGGCACTTCTATTACCTTTTCGTCATTAATAGTGATCTTTACTGGCCCTGAAGGAGACAGCTTTTGTTTGGTAAAAAGTAATAAGGATACCAAAAGTAATGTTAAAACCAAAAAGGCAATAACCGTTACTATAATAACTCCGAGTGTACTTACTGCTAAAAACATATTATTGCTTCGTTATAGTTGAAACTTCAACCGTTTGTACGGTTTCAATATTTTCTTGTTGAACTTGTTCGGTCTGCATCCCCACATTTTCTGGATTTCCTTCTAGTGAAGGAGCTGCATCGTCACCACCTGTTAACATACCACCAAAACTCATAAAACCAATTGCCATTAATCCTGTAATGATAAATGTAATTCCTAAGCCCCGTAACGGTGCTGGAACGTTAGAGTAGCGTATTTTTTCACGGATTGCCGCAATGGCTAGAATTGCTAAAAACCATCCTATTCCTGAACTAATACCATAGTTTAATGCCAAGCCTAAGGAAGGAATTTCTCTTGATTGCATAAATAATGATCCTCCTAAAATTGCACAGTTTACGGCAATAAGCGGAAGGAAAATCCCCAATGAGTTATACAAGGAAGGCGAAAATTTTTCAACTACAATTTCAACCAATTGCACCATAGTTGCAATGGTAGCAATAAAAAGTATAAATGAAAGGAAACCCAAATCATAGGAAGCGTATTCTTCGCCTAACCAAATTAGGGCGCCATCTCTTAAAATATATTGATCCAACAACCAGTTTATTGGCACTGTTACGGCAAGAACAAAAATTACTGCGGCACCTAGACCTACAGCTGTGCTTACTTTCTTAGATACTGCCAAGTAGGAACACATACCCAAAAAGTATGCAAACACCATGTTATCTACGAAAATCGATTTAAAAAACAATTCTAAATGTTCCATAATTATTTTTAGTATTCAGTTTACAGTTACAGTTTTACTAAGTTTTACGCCTACTTAAACTGCTTAGGGTGTACTTTTAATTTTCTTCTATTAATGCTTTGTTACGGCTGCGTTGCACCCAGATAATAATCCCCACTACTATCAATGCCATGGGAGGTAGCAACATAAAACCATTGTTCTCATATCCTAGCGCATAAAGCCCTGTTTTTTCAATAGGATCTCCTAATACTTTAATACCGAATAAAGTTCCACTACCTAATAATTCACGGAAGAAACCAACGATAATTAAAATCAACCCATACCCTGCAGCATTACCAATTCCATCAAGGAATGAGCGCCAAGGGCCATTTCCTAAAGCAAAGGCTTCAAAACGCCCCATAATGATACAGTTCGTAATGATTAACCCTATAAATACAGAAAGTTCTTTACTCAGTTCATAAGCAAAAGCTTTTAGAACTTGGTCAACTATAATTACCAAAGCAGCAACTACGATTAATTGTACTATAATTCTAATTTTTGATGGAATTATATTTCGCATTAATGATATTACTACGTTACCTATTCCAAGAACAGCCATAACAGAAAGCGCCATTACGAGTGATGCTTTTAGCTGCGCAGTAATCGCTAAAGCTGAACAGATTCCTAAAACTTGAATCGTAATTGGGTTGTCGTCTGCTAAAGGATCTAGAATTAGCTTACTGTCTTTTTTTGATAGCAATCCCATAATTTATTGATTTAATGATTTTAAGTAAGGTATGTACATTTTAACATCCTTTTTTATCATTGCCGTAACACCGTCGCCAGTGATGGTTGCTCCAGCAATAGCATCAACTTTATTGTCTGTTTTATTTTCGTTTATAGGGTCATTATTACCTTTTGCAACATTAATTCCTTTAAAAGAATCTTGGCTCATCACATATTCACCGGTAAAATCATCCATAAAATAACGTTGTTTTATCTCAGCTCCTAATCCAGGTGTTTCTCCTGCATGGTCAAAAAAGACACCTTGTACAACAAATGATTTATCTAAGGCTACAAAACCCCAAATTGCATCCCAAAGACCTTTTCCACGCATCGGAATAATGTATACCGTTTCACCGTCTTTCTCACCGATAAAAAGGGGTAATCTACGTTGATAGCCAGGGTCTTTTGCTTTAGTTTCTTCTTTTTTAATATCTATTAAATACGCCTCTGGATCTTCAGTTACTTTATCACCTTGAATAACTAACTGTTTCTTAATATTCGTAGCAAATGCTTCTTCAACTTTAGCTGTTGAAACAAAAGTAATGTCGCCATCGCCTTCATTGCCATTTACACCCATAGCATACAGAATGTTCTGCATTTTTTCGTACCGCTCATTTAGGGTTATCTTGCTTTTTAAACCTTGCGCTACCCCGGCTAATAAAGAGCCGACAACTATAACCATAACAATTGCAAAGATAATTGTATATGAATTTTTATCTGTGTTCTTTGCCATGATTACGCTGTTTTAACTTTTAAACGTTTCATTCTCTTTTTAATATTTCCTTGTACCACATAGTGGTCTATGGTTGGTGCAAATACGTTCATTAATAATATTGCAAGCATTACGCCTTCTGGAAACGCGGGATTGAAAACCCGAATCAGTACAGAAATAAAACCTATAAGAAAACCATAAATCCATTTCCCTTTATTGGTTTGTGATGCAGTAACAGGATCTGTTGCCATATATACGATACCAAATGCCAAACCACCAATTAATAGGTGATGCCAAAAAGTTTCACTCATCAAACCGTAGAAATTACTTCCGTTTTGAATCCATCCTGCATTTACCACTCCGTTAAAGATAAGCCCCATTGCTAATGAGCCCAAGATTGCAGAAACCATAATTCGCCAGCTTCCTATTTTTGTAAAAATTAAGAACAATGCACCTATTAGAATCAGAAATGTTGAAGTCTCCCCAACCGAGCCTGGAATAAAGCCCCAAAAGCTATCCCAAATACTATAAACAGGTTCGTGGTTTTGCGCTAAACTTCCTAAGATGGTTTCTCCAGAAATAGCGTCTGGTTTCCCAGCCATTTCTCTTGCGCCGTGCACCCATACTTTATCACCACTCATCCACGTTGGGTATGCGAAGAACAAAAACGCACGTATTGTTAATGCAGGATTCAAAATATTCATTCCTGTACCTCCAAAAACTTCTTTTCCTATTACTACTCCAAATATTACTGCAACCGAAAGCATCCAAAGGGGAATATCAACTGGAACAATAAGAGGCACAAGCATCCCTGTAACCAAATACCCTTCTTCTACTTCGTGGCCTTTTATTACTGCAAAAATAAATTCTACTAAAAGCCCAACCCCATAAGAGACGATTACTAAAGGCAATACAGTCCAAGCCCCCATAATAAAGTTATCCCATGTAAGAAAATTACCTAATGGATCTAAGCGCAATGTGTTGTCTATAGCTGCGTAATGTTGGTAACCAGCATTGAATATTCCGAAAATTAAACACGGAACAAGTGCCATAATCACCGTGTTCATGGTTCGCTTTAAATCATCTACCACGCGAACGTGGCTTCCGGAATGTGTTGTTTCGTTAGGTGTATACAAAAAGGTATGCAACGCATTAAATGCAGGAGCCATTTTGGTACCTTTGTATTTTTCCTTTAGCGTATGTAAATTCTGTTTCAATCCCATAGCGATTATCCTATTTCTTTATACATTAAATCAAGACCATTCCTGATGATTTGTTGATGTGGTTGTTTACTTACACAAACAAATTCGGTAAGCGCAAAATCTTCCGGAGCCACTTCATACATTCCCAAAGCTTCCATTTCGTCAAGATCTTTTACCATACATGCTTTTAGCATTTGCATTGGGTACATATCTAGAGGAAAAACTTCTTCATAAACACCCGTTACTACAAAGGCACGGTGTTCACCATTGGTATTTGTATTAAGGTCATATTTTTTATTTGGAGAAAGCCACGAAAAAGTTAATGCTCTTGAAGTAGACATTTTATTGAAAACGGGCTTATTCCAACCAAACAATTCATAATCATCACCTTCAGGGATTACAGTTACCACATTGTTGTAAAAACCTAAATGCCCTTTCGGAGAAATCTTTCTACCTGTAAGCACATCGCCATTTATTACACGACCGTCTTCATCATTCAGCCCAGAATCATACAAAAAGGTAGCTACCTCTGACCCTATACGTGTTCTATAATATTTAGGTGCTTTAACCTCAGAGCCAGACAGCGCGATAACTCTTTCCGCATTGAATTTTCCAGTTAGCAGTAATTCACCAATAATAACAAGGTCTTGTGGCGCGATGGTCCATACAATTTCACCTTTATTAACTGGACTTATTTTATTTATCTGCGTACCTACATTCCCGGCTGGATGTGGTCCTGAAACTGCATGAATAGAAACATCTTTTAATCCGTTAAGAGGAGAATTTCCGTTTTTATCAATTCCAACATGCACCTGCCCTTTCGTAAGTTTGCTAAGTGCAGTTACCGCAGCTTGCAATTCTGCTTCTTTTCCTCTTAATGAAAAATCAACATCATTGGCTAATGGAGCAGAGCTAAAAGCAGAAATAAAAATAGCCTTTGGTTCTTGCTCAGTATCTGCAATAACCGCATACGGGCGTTGCATAATAAATGGCCAACAACCAGACTCTAACAAACGGGCTTTTATAGCCTCCGCATTTGCAGCTTTTGGATCCAAGGACCCGAAATCTTTAAAAGCATCTTGCGAATCCGCTTCGATAGTTATTTCTGTGATTACACGTTTTGCACCGCGTTCAATTTTAGTGAGTGTTCCACTTACAGGAGAGACAAACTTAATAAGTTCGTTATTCTTTGAGTAGAATATGGTATCACCAGCCTGAACTTCTCCACCTTCTCTTACTACCATTTTTGGAGTAATAAGATGAAACTCTGAAGGTCTTATTGCGAAGGTTCTAGATCTCGGGGCGCTAGAAAGTGTTTTTTCTGCTTCACCCTTTAACTTAATGGTAAGACCCTTTTTAATTTTAATGTCTTTGGACATAATATGGATATTAATAATGCCTTTTTAGTACCCTTTTATCCCTGAAAACGAATGCTCGGAGAATAAGGGCGTGCAAATTTATAAATTAAAAATACCATTGCACAATAAATGATTATAATTTTCTTTCTGAACAAGGTTTAGATTGCTTCTTTAAAATGATTATAAATTAGGAAATAAATTTCGGAGCTAAATTTATTTGAAAAATAAATAAAGATTTCAGCAGCAAGAAAACCGCATCCTTATCAATAGGCACAAAATTTGTTTATCTTAGCTTTTTAAACTTGAATCATGTTAAAAACTCTTGTCACTACCTTTTTTTTATTACTAATTGTTTTTCCAACACTTGCTCAAATTGTTGAAAAAGTTGAACCTTCGTACATTAGCACCATTCAATTTCGAGGCGCAACAGACCTAAGCCAACTGCCAATTATTCAACTTGGAGATAAATTACAACTTTCATTTGACGCACTAAATGGGGAGGAAGAAGATTATTATTACACCATTACACATTATAATTTTGATTGGACACCCAGCGACCTTTCTAAAAGCGAATACCTTAATGGCTTTGATGATGTTCGCATACAAACGTATCAAAACTCTTTAAATACACTTCAAATATTTTCCCACTACCAACTTACAATCCCTAACCGAGATACGCGTGCTATTGAGAAAAGCGGAAACTATTTACTTAGCATTTCAAATGGTGACGGCGATCTTGTTTTTACGCGCAAGTTTTTGGTTATGGAAAACATTGCCAGCGTTGGCGTAGAGATTAAACGTTCCCGAGATTTAAAAACCATAAATGAAAAGCAAGTGGTACAGTTTTCAATAAATTCCCCCAATTTATTATTGATTAACCCAAAACAGACCGTAAAAACACTTGTACTTCAAAACAGCAACCTAAAAACTGCCATTACAGATTTGGTACCCCAATACACTATGGGCAATGAACTAATCTATAAATATGACAAAGAAGCTTCTTTTGGCGGCGGAAATGAATTTCTTTCATTCGACAACAAAGATGAACGCTCAGCCAGTAATGGAGTGCGCTCCGTGCAGTTAACAGATGTCTATGAAAACCAACTTTATACAAACATTCCAAGATACGACCGTCCTTACACATACAATCCAGACATAAACGGAAATTTTCTAGTTCGTAATGTAGATGCACAAAATCAAGACTTAGAGGCAGAATATGTTCGTGTGCATTTCAATCTTCAGTATTATGATGATTTGGGTGATGGCGACAAGGAATTGCATCTCTACGGCAACTTCAATAATTGGACTATTGATGGCAGCACATATATGAAGTACGACTCGAGTAGCGATACCTATAGAAATTCACGTTTGTTTAAGCAAGGTTTTTACAACTATAAATATGTGGTTGTTAATCGTGATGGTAGCATTGATGAAGGAGCTGTTAGTGGAGATTTTTGGCAAACGGAAAACAATTATACCGTTATTGTGTATTTTCGAGACTTAGGCGCAAGATACGATCGCATTATTGGTGCTGGTTATGCAAATTCAACCAATATTTCGAATAATTAATATCGTTTTAAAAAAAAAACAAATCCTATTTTTTAAACTAATTAAACATTGTTTTAGTTAAAATGAAACGCAAAAAAAAAGCGATTTCCACCAAAAGAAAGTCACTGCAATACCGCGGAACAAAATGCCTAAACTGCCAACAACCACTAGACATCAGTGATATCTATTGCCCTTATTGCTCGCAATTAAATAGCAATAAGCAACTTGCTGCAAAAGATTTTTTCGGTGAATTTATCAATAGCATTGTCGTGTATGATTCCCGCTTAAGAAACACACTAAAGGACCTTTTGCTTCGCCCAGGAACCATTACAAGAAATTATGTAGAAGGCAAACGATTGTCCTACGCAAATCCGTTTCGATTCTTTTTAAGTGTTTCTATAATTTATTTTTTACTAACTGGATTTATTGACATTTTCCAAAACAATAAAGAAACCCGAGCACTCACAACGACAGAAGACACTTCTTTTATAGATTCTTTAGCCGAAAATGTATCAACAACTACTTCCAATGCAATTAAAATTGTTGATTCCGTTAAGCAACACCTTCCCAAAACACCTCTAAAACATATTTCCGATGAAGCGTTAGACACACTACCTTTTTTAGAAAGTTATTCTAAGAGGTTTTCACTTTATACCGATTTTTACAAAACCTATAAAATTAAAAATGCAACAATAGCCCTGGATAGCCTCAACCACAGAAACTCTTCTTTTAACAGATGGATCTATTCAAAAAACACAACCGTAGATAAAATAAAAGACAACCCTACTGCATTTATAAATTATATAATCACCAAAATACCTTTTTTTCTATTTTTCTTTACGCCTTTTTTTGCCTTGTTTTTCTGGCTCATTTATTCTTGGAAAAAGTATACTTATGTGGAACATATGGTTTTTATATTTCACATATTCAGCTTTATCTTTTTGGCGATGCTCATAACCATCATTCCAGATTTAATAATTGGCAGTGAATTTCTTTTAGGGTGTCTTTTTATATTTATTGGCCCTTTTTACTTTTATAAGGCGCTTAGAAATTTTTATAAACAAAGTAGGTTGCTAACGTTAATAAAATTTGTATTTTTAAACACAGTGTTTATTATTAGTTTGTTCTTTGCTGCACTTATATTTGTAGCAGCAAGCGCAGCAGTTTATTAAAAAGATGGTGCAACAAGTAACACAAGGAATTAAAATTTCGGTAAAAACGGAGTTTGACGGCACATTTTACAAAAACCGTAAAATGCAATATGCCTTTGCGTACACTATAACAATTGAAAACCAAAGTAAAGACACAGTTCAACTTACTGCCCGCAGCTGGAAAATAAAAGATTCTCTTAGCAACACTCAAATTATTGAAGGCGAAGGTGTAATCGGTCAAAAACCGATATTACTCCCTGGCGACAAACATTCATACACCAGCGGCTGTCTTTTACTTTCTCCTTTTGGCGCCATGAAAGGACATTACAGCATGGTAAATTTTACTACAACCAGAAAATTTAGAGTTTCTATCCCGCTTTTTAATTTGAGCGCTCCTTTTTCTATGAATTAACAACTCATTGTCTTATAAACGTCTCTATGCGCCTTATGCAGCACGTTTAGGAGAAAAACGTAGTATTAATTGTTCCTAATTGCAAATCTTCGTAGCGCATTTCGACTGTTTCATTTAACCTGTTTAGTTGGGTAATGCTTTTTGTTTTTATAAAGCCACGATCCATTATAAGATTGCTTTTTAAATCGCCTTCTCCTGCAGTTTTATGAAATTCAAGGATTTCTTTATCTGATGGGCTTATGTTTTCAAATAAAAATTCAGAAAACCAGTGTTCGCGTTTCTTTTTTAAACTTTCAGGATATAATGGTGAGGAAGACCATATTTTTGGCGCAAGTGGCTCTTCAGAAAAGTGATACTTCAACCCATCCCAAACCAATTGAAACAACACCACTTCCCTTCTCCATTCAACAATAACAACCGTAAAAGGTTCTATTTCATGGAAATCATAACCACTAATTTCGTCTTTTAAATTTTCAGTTTTCAAAAGGTCTTTTACCACCAACCCCCTGCTTTTTATGTAAAAAGAATGCCGCTTATGCGCAACAAAACCTCCATTCATTAAGCAAACCACACGTTTTTTTTCGCTCACACCAATCCATGTTCCACCAGCAACCGCATCTTTTGGATACACTAATTTTAGACCTTCTTCTATATATAGTTTTGGCGAAAATGTTTCACGACCAGGCGCTTCATCACGGTTTGAAGTTAATACAAAATTGCCATTAGATTTTGGAACGAAGGTGATTGTACACATTTTTTAAGCAGTTTTAAAGATATGAAACTACAAAAGGAATTTTTAAAATACCAAATTTCAAATACCAAATTTCAAATAAATTACCAGTGCTAAAGGCGTTTACTATATTTCTAAACAATTAGCTTATAAAAAACTTACCCATTTGGAATTTGGATTTTCAAGGTTTGATGCTTCCATTTTTGTACCTTTGCAATCTTCATAAATAGAAAAAACAAAAATATTATGGGAAAAGGATTTTTTAAAGTACCAATCGCGGTAAATGAGCCTGTAAAGAGCTATGCTCCAGGATCCACAGAACGAGAAGAAGTACTTGAAACTTACAAAAAAATGTATGGTGAAAAAGTGGAAGTACCGCTATTTATCAATGGGAAAGAAATAAAAACAAACGATACAGCAACAATGTCTCCTCCACATGACCACAAACATGTGTTAGGGACGTATCACAAAGCCACAAAAAGCAATGTAGAAGAAGCAATTGCTACTGCTTTGGAAGCACGAAAAAAATGGGCTGCAATGCCCTGGGAGCAACGTGCAGGAATTTTTCTTCGCGCTGCAGAACTTATTGCGGGTCCCTATAGAGCTAAAATTAATGCCGCTACTATGTTGGCGCAATCAAAAAATATTTACCAAGCAGAAATTGACGCTGCTTGTGAACTTATAGACTTTTTAAGGTTTAATGTTCAGTTTATGACTGAAATCTATGCCGAACAGCCAGAATCTACTTCCGGAGCATGGAATCGAATTGAATATCGCCCATTAGAAGGATTTGTATATGCAATTACACCTTTTAATTTTACAGCAATTGCAGGAAACCTTCCAGCAAGTGCTGCATTGATGGGGAATGTAGTTTTATGGAAACCAAGCGATAGCCAGGTATATTCTGCAAAAGTTATTCAAGATGTTTTCCGAGAAGCAGGCGTGCCAGCTGGCGTTATAAATATGGTAATGGGAGACCCTGTTATGATTACCGAAACCGTTCTTGCAAGCCCAGATTTCACCGGAATTCACTTTACAGGATCAACGCATGTTTTCAAAAGTATTTGGCAGCAAATTGGCGTTAACATCCACAACTATAAAACATATCCACGAATTGTAGGAGAAACTGGTGGAAAAGATTTCATCGTCGCACATAAAACATCAAATCCAAAACAAGTAGCTACAGCAATGAGTCGTGGCGCTTTTGAGTTTCAAGGGCAAAAATGTAGTGCTGCAAGTAGATGCTATATTTCTGAAAGTATTTGGGAAGATGTAAAAAAATACCTTATTGAAGATATCAATTCATTCAAAATGGGTTCTCCTGAAGATATGAGTAACTTTATTACTGCTGTAATTCACGAAGGCTCATTTGATAAGCTTGCACAGTATATTGACGCTGCAAAAGCCGACAAAAATGTTGAAGTAATTGCGGGAGGAAACCACGACAAGAGTAAAGGTTATTTTGTTGAACCTACCGTTATAGTAACCCAAGATCCAAAATACACAACAATGTGCACAGAGCTTTTTGGCCCTGTTTTAACCGTATATGTTTTTGAAGACGCTAAGTGGGAGGAAACATTAGAAATCGTAGACAATTCAGGTGAATACGCTTTAACTGGCGCCGTTTTTAGCGAAGACAGATACGCCTTGGAAGTAGCAATGAAAGCCCTTGAAAATGCAGCAGGAAACTTCTATATCAATGACAAACCTACAGGAGCAGTTGTTGGCCAACAACCTTTTGGAGGTGCACGTGCTAGTGGAACAAATGATAAAGCAGGAAGCAAACTAAACCTATACCGTTGGATTTCTCCAAGAATGGTAAAAGAAACGTTTGTTTCTCCTGTAGATTATAGATATCCATTTTTAGGCTAACACATAAGCTACCTCATAAAAAAACCCATCTTGAAAATTTCAAGATGGGTTTTTTAGTTTTGAAGAGATCTAATTCTATTGGTAATCTTTACTTTGACCTATTTCAGCATGCTGAGAGTTTTTTGCAGCGTTATCTGCTTTAACAACCATAACTGCAAGGCTTAAATTGGCTGCATTATAATCTGAAGGCACATTAAATGAATATGACTTTTTAAATTCTTGGTATGCAGGAGTATCAGGAATAGGATCTCCAAATAAATCCGAAAGTGTATTTCTCAAACCTTCATTATGCTCGAAGTCCTTAATCGGGTTTCCAGCTCCTTGATATGGATGCCCTGATACATTATTAAAGTAATTTACTTGATCTGCAATAACACCGTTTTCTAATAAATAAACAACCAGTTTATCTCCAGGCTCTGAACCATTTTCATAAACTACTTTTACATCAACAGTAAGGTTTGAACCTGTAATCTGTGAATTGATAGCAATAGACATATCAGTTTCTACTCCGGCTAAAGCCATTACTGCATCGTAATCATAAGACGGTACTTTTTTCCAGTTTGTAGCTCTATCTAATTGTGTCTGCGGAAATCCGTCTGGCACACCAAACTCAGCTTGAAGCTCATCAATTCTATCAAAATGCAATGGCTCAAACACACCGCCAGATTCTTTATGAATAGCAACAACTGTTACATGATCTGTTAGAGATTTTACTGTTTCAACCGCAACGATTGCATCTAGACAAAAGCCACACCAGGTACCAGTATAATCTTCCAGAACTACATTCTTTTTAGGAATGAAAACCGAAAAGTTTTTAGTTGCAGAAGTATATTCTTCACCATTCACCATATATTTTGCATAAACTTCAAAACTTCCTTCACTAGCTGAAGAAAATGTAAAGCCTGAAATAGCTGCGCTATTTACATAAAAAGTAGCATCTGCAGCACTATTTTCTCCATTAGAATCTAGTAAACCAAAGGTTATGGTTTGATTTCTAAAGGCTCTATTTACATCTATTGTCAAGGCGCGTTGTGTTTCCGAAAGCACCTCAAAGTTTAAAATATTACTGGTTATATCGCCAAGAACTGCTTTTACAGCAAAAGTTCCTGTAGTCGTAAATGGATGTGATGCACTTGAAATCTCAACATCATTCACATAAAGCTTTGCTGTTGAAGTATAATCTACTTCATCGCTACCAGTAACAGTAAAGTTAACCATTTGACCTTCGGTAACAACTTCCAATTCTCCAGTTCCTACATCACTGGTTAAAACAATTGATAAATCTTCTACAGCTACGCCGATTGGGTCTTCTTTTTTACTACAACCAACGATTGCAATAAAAGCAAAAAATAAAAAGAGTTTAAAATAGTGGGGGTTTTTCATGACTTTGATTATTAAAATGTAGGGGGCTAATATAATCTATATTATAAAAAGAGACACGATTTTAGAATGTTAAATTCATAATTTCAGTTAAACAAAAACAATTTTTTATTAAAAAAAACTTAATATTGCTACTCTTTAACTACTTATTTAAATTCTATTCGATGAAAAAAATTTTTTCCTTCCTCCTTGTAATGGCTAGTTTTACTGCTATTGCACAAAATGATTTACCAAATGTTGATATGACTACCCTAGATGGGGAACCTATCAATTCACAAACATTATCTACCGATGACAATGTTGTAATTGTTTCTTTATGGGCTACATGGTGCGTCCCTTGTATTAAAGAGTTAGATGCTATTAGTGAAGTGTACACAGATTGGCAAGAAGAAACCAATGTGAAGCTTTATGCAATATCTATTGACGATAGCCGTGGTGTAAAGCGTGTTAAACCAATGGTTAACGGAAAAGGCTGGGATTACACCGTTTTGTTAGATACCAATAACGACTTTAAAAGAGCTGTTGGTGCAGCAACAGTACCTTTAACGCTATTAGTAAAAAACAATCAGATTGTTTATAGACACTCTGGCTATAGCCCAGGTGCTGAGATGGAGCTTTATGAAAAAGTAAAGGAATTCTCTAACAAATAAATTTCTTACCAACCAAATCTACAAAATGAAAAAAATAATACTTGGAGCATTTATGCTTATAGGTGCAATCTCCTTTTCACAGAACAACGGTTACTTTTTTGGTGGCCTTGAATCTAACATGCAATGGCTTCAACCCGACGAAGGTCTTTCTTTTCCTGAAGGAAATGAATTTGAAGTCGGTCAATTTAGAGCCAATAACTACTTCCAACTTAACTATTCTTATGGAAAATTTACAGCTGGAGTACAATATGAATCGTATCTTCCAGCTGCTTTGCTAGGATATTCTCCAATCTGGGATGGTCAAAACGGTGTAGGAACCTACTACATTAATTATAAAGACGATAAGCTTGATGTTACGGGAGGTTATTTCTACGAACAATTTGGCAGCGGTTTAATTCTAAGAACATGGGAAGACCGTCAACTAGGCATCAACAATGGCTTAAAAGGGCTTCGTGTGAAATTTAACCCTACTGCAGATGTTGACATAACAGGTGTTTATGGCCAAGTAAGAAACGGATTTGATGTTTCTGAAGGTGTAATTCAAGGTTTAGATGCAAATCTTGATCTAAGCAGTGTTTTAAATATTGATGCGGTAGACCTAAAACTTGGTGGAAGTTATGTAGGGCGCTACCAATCAAATGACGCTAACGATTCTATACCCAAAGTAGTAAATGCCTATGGCGGAAGATTGGATTTTGTAGCAAACAACTTTTATGGAGGTGTTGAAGCAATTACAAAAGATGCAGATGTTATTGTAAACGAAGGAGTAATTACTTCCCCACAACTTTTTGATGGTACTGCACTTCAAGTAAACTTAGGATATGCTCAAAAAGGACTTGGAATCAATTCTACATTTAGAAGATTAGAAAACTTTAGTTTCTACTCAGACCGTTATGCTGAAGGAAATCAATTTAACGAGCAAATCGTAAATTACATACCAGCAGTTACAAAACAGCACGATTATTTACTTTCAAACATATATGTGTATAATGCACAACCACGTTTATTGTTTAGTGATTCTGAAAAGAGAGCTGGAGAAATAGGCACTCAAGTAGATGTATATTATTCTTTCCCTAAAGAATCTGCATTAGGAAAACTTGGCACTAAAGTCGCTGGTAACTTTTCATATTGGGCAGGCTTAGAAGCTACCTTTAATGTAGCAGACCAAACGTATGACGCTAAGTTTATTGGTGATGGAAAACGTTACTTCCGTGATTTAAATATTGAAATTAAAAACCGTTGGTCTTCAAAATGGAGCACGATTGCAACATTTCAAGATGTAATTATAGATAAAGCGGTTTCTAAAGGTGGTATTTTAGGTACCGAAGGCGACATTAGAGCTCAAATTGCCGTGGTGGAAGCAACACGTCGTTTTGAAGGCGGTAAAGCTTTACGCGCTGAATTACAACACCTATGGACATCAGATGACGATAAAAATTGGGCTGCAGGAGTATTAGAATATAATTTCAACTCAGCATTTACAATTTACGCAGCTGATTCATGGAATTATGGAGGCGAAGAAGAACTTCACTACTATACTTTTGGTGGTAGCTTTTCAAAAGGCTCTACACGCTTTGCTTTAAATTATGGCCGTCAGCGTGGTGGTTTAATTTGCGTAGGTGGGGTTTGTAGACTAGTTCCTTCAAGCACTGGGTTAACAGCAAGTTTAGCCGTTACCTTTTAAGAACAATTTACAACAAAATAAAAAATGCCCCGAAGAAAACTTCGGGGCATTTTTAGTATACGAAATCTAAATAGTTACTTTACAACAATCTTTGTAGTTTGCGTAGCACCTCTTTCGTTATTAAATCTAACAATATATGCTTGTGAACTCAAATCAGACATAGCAACTGCTTGACGACCAATCTCGAAACGAGCTTGTTTTACAACTCTTCCTTGAAGATCGTAAACAACCATAGTTACTGGCTCATTCACATTTAACACTAATTCGTTAGCAACAACAGTTGATTGAATGGTTAAATTAAGCTTGCTGTTTTCATCAACACTTAATGTTGGATTGTAACGGTAAGTAAAAGTTAAAGGGGTACCTATTTCAGTTACACCATCTGCTTCATATTGGTGAAAAGCAAACGTAAAGTCCAAAATATCAGTTCCATTTCCAGGACCAAAATTTAAAAAGTGATTTCCTTCCCCTGTAGTTTCACCCACACCTATTGGAAATACCTGTGGAGCTGTAGGCAACGTTTGACCCACCGTTAAACCTGTATAGCATTGAAGTGCATAACAAAGCTCAAAAAATTCACCTGTAGCATTTACTGCGCTTACAAATTCAATTCGTGTATAAATTTCATCTGTAGGATTATCGTTTGTAACAAAGAAGTCATAATTAGCACCTGAGTTATACCCAAATGTTCCATATTCTTTAACATCACCTTCGTGAAGTTCTTCTCCGTTGTGATCAGTTACTGTAAACTGTGCATTTGCAATGGTAACTGAACCAAGTACCGTTAAAAAAAGTAATTTAAGTTTCATTTTTTTAGTTTTAGGGTTAATCTTAAAAGTTTATACTAAGTAAAGCAAAAGTAAAGATAATATTTAAAAAACATCATGTCTTTAAATATTCTATTCCAGATATTTAACATTTAATCCCCTTTAGTGTAAATAAAAATACAGCTAAACATTAATTTTATGTTTTTTTTAAAAAAAAATTATTACTTTTAAAAATTCGTTAAAGTTTTTTGATTTCAAAACCTCACAAAATTGAAGTAACAACTTAGCGATTTTAAGCTAAAAAACTGTATAGCAACGTATTAAGCTTAAAATAAAAAAGTATATTTGTAACTAACTTTAATATTCACAAACTATTTAAATCTAAAATCATGTTAAAAAAACTACCCCTTATCTTAGTGCTTGCATTATTCGCGAGTGCTACTTATGGACAAACAATTGTCTCGAACTCCCCTCAAAACAAAAATGTTGTACTTGAAGAATTCACAGGTATTCACTGTACCTTTTGCCCAGACGGACATCGAATTGCCAATGAAATATTAGCAGCTAATCCAGGACGTGTTGTATTAATCAACATTCACGTTGGTGGATACGCTACTCCAGGTGCTGGCGAACCTGACTTTAGAACACCTTACGGTACTGCTATTGTTGGGCAAACAGGTTTAACTGGGTATCCTGCAGGAACAATAAACAGACATGTTTTTCCAGGAAGAGAAAATACCTCAGGCGGAACTAGCATGTACCGAAACTTTTGGAACATCTCCTCAACAGAAACATTGGCTTTAAGCTCGCCTGTAAATGTTGCTGTGGAAGCATCAATCGATGTAAACACAAATGTTCTAACGGTTCATGTTGAAGGATATTACACCGCCAACAGCCCAGAACCTACTAACTTTTTAAATGTTGCATTATTACAAAATAACACCAAAGGGCCTCAAACTGGTGGTGGCGCAGGAAACAACTACAACCACAATCACCGTCTAGTAGAAATGCTAACTGGCCAATGGGGTGAAACAATCAACACTACTACTACGGGTACTTTTGTAGATCGTACATTTACCTACACTATTCCAGCAGACTACAATGGTGTTGCTACCGAGCTTGCTGACATGCAAGTAGCTGCTTTTATTTCAAACACGCGCCAAGAAGTTCCTAGTGGACATACCGCATACCCAACATACACAGGGCTTACTCATAATAATGATGCAAACCTTAGATCTATCTCAGAAATACCTGCTACTTGCGATACGAATGTTGCCCCGATTGTAAATGTTCAAAACTTAGGTATGGACCCTATTACAGCTATGGCAATTGAGTACACTATTAATGGTGTTGCTAACACCTACAACTGGACTGGAAACATTATGTCTCTTCATAGTGAAACAATTGAACTTCCAGAAGTCCCTTATACTATGCAAGGAACTAACAACGTAACTATAAGCCTTCCTGGAGATGACAATAACGCAAACAATAGCGCAACTACAACTTTCGACCAAGCTCCTGCTGGAACTGGAAATGTAACAATGGTAATGGAGGTTGATAGCCGTGGAAGCGATGTAAGATGGTATGTTTATGACTCTAACGGTACATCTGTTTATCGTGGTGGACCATATCCAAACGGTAGCCCTCAAACGGTTACTGAATCATTTCAGTTAGCAGAAGACTGCTACGAATTCAGAATTCTTGATACTGCAAGCAATGGCGGTGGTGAAATAACAATAACTGACAACCAAGGAACTCAGTTATACCACACGAATGGTAATTATGGCAATGGTGAAAGCTCTCCGTTCTCTAGTAATGGGGTATTAGGAGTGAACCAAAACCAACTTAATGATGTTCGTTTATACCCAAACCCTGCAACCTCAACAATTAATTTGAAAAATGCAGCGAACGCAAATATTGAAGTGTATGATATACTTGGAAAATTAATCCTTTCTGAAAACAACATTTCAATGGATGCCCAAATAAACGTTTCTCAATTACAAGCTGGAACGTACTTTATGAAGATTGCAAAAGACAATCTTTTAACTACCAAAAAATTCTTGGTTACTAAATAATAAACAGCTTTAAAATTTTAAAACCCCGGCTCGTTCGGGGTTTTTTATTTTTTAGCCTTTGTACTTTAAAGGAAGGTGCACCACACTTTTAGTCTCATAAAAATCTTCTGTAAATATTTCGCTTAGCGGAAACACGGTAGCCTTGGGGTACAGCTTTAATTCTTCGGTCAAATCGCCCCCTTTTAAATACAGAATTCCATTTTTTCGATCGTGATTACTCTTTTTAGCCACTTTTCCATTAATCCAATGCACAAATGTGTCCATCTGCGCTACGGCACGGCTCACAATAAAATCATACTTCCCAGAAACATCTTCTACACGAGCGTTGGTTGCCCTTACATTTTTAATTTCTAAGCCTGCAACAACCTCTTCAACTACTTTTATTTTTTTTCCAATGCTATCTACAAGGTGAAATTGAACATCAGGATATAAAATTGCTAGTGGAATTCCAGGAAAACCACCACCCGTACCAACATCTAATATGCTAGAACCCGAAAGAAACGGTTGAATTTTTGCAATTCCAAGAGAATGTAAAACATGACGAAGATAAAGCTCATCAATATCTTTACGAGAAACTACATTTATCTTCAAATTCCAATCTTCATATAGGCTTTGAAGCAAATTAAATTGATATTTTTGAACCTCAGTAAGTTGCGGGAAATATTTTTGTATCAGTTCCATATTTTTTTTTCAGTTGCAAAAGTAGGATATCTTCTATAAATTTATGGTTTTCAACAGTTAGTTTTACGCAAAAGATGCCTATTTTTGTAGTTTTCATGGTGCAAAATCACCGATAAACATTTTTAAATTGAATTATACAAACCTAACCTTTTCACGAATTGACAGCGCTAAGTTTTTTAGAACATTAAACAAACGCGTAAACGATTATTTTAAGGATAATAATATATCCCGCACAGGAAACTGGAGACTACACCTGAAAACTATTATTATGTTTTCAATATACCTAAGCCCATATTTTTTATTACTTACCTTAGATGTTCCTAGCTGGGTGCAATTAATACTAACCGTTATCATGGGTATAGGCATGGCTGGTGTAGGAATGAATGTTATGCACGATGCAAATCATGGAGCATATTCATCTAAAAAATGGGTAAACAAAATTATGGGAGGCAGCATGTACATACTTGCCGGAAATGTATATAACTGGCAAGTACAACACAACGTTTTACACCATACATACACCAATATTCATGGCCATGATGAAGATTTAGAAGCAGGGCGTATTCTTCGCTTTTCAAAACATTCAAAGTGGCATAAACTTCATAAATTTCAGCATATTTACAGCATTTTCTTTTATGGTTTATTAACTTTTAATTGGGTGCTAACCACAGACTACTTTCAAACTAAGAGATATTTAGCTCGCAAACTTTCCTATGGAAAATTACCAAAACCCGCAACTCAATGGAGTATTTTGGTTATTACAAAAATGATTTATTTATCACTTTGGATTGTGATTCCAATTTTATTTTTCAATATTGTTTGGTGGAAAATTTTAATCGGTTTCTTTATCATGCATTATGTTGCTGGAATTATTCTGAGTATTGTTTTTCAACTTGCACATGTAGTCGAAGGTTCAGAAATTTTACTTCCAGATACCAGCGGAACCATGAAAAATACGTGGGCAATACACCAATTATTCACTACTGTAAATTTCTCAACAAATAATAGAATCGTAAACTGGTATACAGGTGGTTTGAACCATCAAGTGGAGCATCATATCTTTCCAAATATTAGCCACATTCACTATACCAATATTTCAAAAATTGTTAAGAACACCACAAAAGAATTTAACTTACCTTACAAAGAATATAAAACTACACGCAAGGCAATTATGGCACATTTCCGTCATTTAAAAGAAATGGGGCTAAAACCAACCGTAGCTCATAATTAATATGGACAAAAGACTTTCAACACGAGTGAACGAAATGGCTACTTCAGCCACTTTGGCAATGGCTGCCAAAACAAGAGAACTAAAAGAACAAGGCATTGACGTTATCGGATTAAGCTTAGGTGAGCCTGATTTTCCAGTTCCAGATTATGTAAAGCAAGCAGCCATTCAAGCAATTGAAGACAACTATCACTCCTACACTCCTGTAGATGGATATGGCGATTTAAAAAATGCAATAATTACAAAATTTAAAAGAGATAACAACCTTAGTTATGTGCCCTCACAAATAGTAGTTTCAACAGGGGCAAAACAATCATTGGCAAATTTAACAATGGTGCTTTTAAATGAGGGAGACGAAGTATTATTGCCAGCTCCATACTGGGTAAGCTATGCAGACCAATGTAAAGTTGCCGGCGGTGTGCCGAAAGAAATAGCTACCTCAATAGAAACAGATTTTAAAGTTACAGCCGAAGCCCTTGAAGCTGCTATAACACCAAAAACTAAACTCATAATCTATAGCTCTCCTTGTAATCCTAGTGGATCTGTTTATAGCAGGAAAGAGCTTCGAAAACTGGCTGATGTCTTAGTTAAATATCCAGACATCATCGTGATTAGTGATGAAATCTACGAACATATAAATTTTGGATCAGGCCATACCTCTATGGCTGAATTTGATGATATGTATGAGCGCACAGTGGTTGTAAATGGTGTTTCAAAAGCCTTTTCTATGACAGGTTGGAGAATTGGATACATAGGTGGTCCTGAGTGGATTGCCCGAGCCTGCAATAAAATGCAAGGACAAGTAACCAGCGGAACTAACTGTATAGCACAACGCGCCACAATTACCGCCTTGGAAAACCCTCCAAGTAAAATAAAATTTATGGTGGACGCTTTTAAAGAAAGACGCACCCTAATATTGAAGCTACTTGCTGATATTAATGGTTTTAAAACCAACGTGCCCGAAGGCGCTTTTTATGTTTTTCCTGATGTCTCTTATTTCTTCGGAAAGACATTACGTGGAAAAAATATAAATACAGCTTCTGATTTTTCACTATACCTCTTGGAAGAAGCCAAGGTCGCCACTGTTACCGGTGAAGCTTTTGGCGACCCAAACTGCATACGAATTTCATACGCCACGTCTGAATCAGAGATTAAAGAAGCTATGAAGCGTGTAAAAGCAGCCTTAGACTAGGTTTAATCTATTTTTTTATCTGTATTTTAGACTTTTATCTATTTTTTAATTCTTAAACCAACCTATTCAATGAAAACTAAATTTATTTTATTTCTAGTTTTCTTCGCTTTTATTTTTCAAATACAAGCGCAAGAAAAAACAAAAGCCACGCTTGTAGGCACTGTAGGTTCGATGGTTCATGTTCCATCAATAGCATCTCAGACTAACCTAGCGCCAGCGAGAGTAAAAGAGCGCGTAATGCAAGACGGTAGAGCTTCCAAAAATTTAATTATCCCTGGAAAAGACCCCCAAATTGAAGATGACTATTTCGTAAGAAATCCTGATAAAATGGAGCAAGTTCTTAGCGGGAAAGCCCCCTCTTTAGTTTTTGATGCTGCTGCCTCAAGCTCACAACCTACCGACCCATCATTAGGTGTAGGTCCTAATCATGTGATTGTAGTGTTTAATACAGGATTCCGAATTTTTGATAAAAGTGGAAATCCATTAACGGGACAGGTTAGCCCTAACCCAACAATTTTTCCAAACGGAGGATGTTGTGATCTTACAGTTTCATACGATAACGCAGCTGATAGATTTATATTAACCTTCTTAGGAAGTGGAGCGCAAGTGGCCGTTTCTGACGGCCCTGACCCAATAAATGATGGCTGGTATGTTTACAACATCCCTCAAATTAATGACTATCAAAAACTTTCTGTATGGAGTGATGGGTATTATATGACAGACAATACTACTGCTACCAATAGAATTTATGCCATGGAAAGAACCAAAATGCTTGCGGGTGACGCTTCAGCACAAATAGTTGGCTTCCCTTTACCAGGCATTGTAACAAGTGGCTTTTATAGCCCTCAAGCTTTAAATGTAACAAATGATGATTTACCAGCTGCTGGTGGATTACCAATTATATACTTACAGGATGACGCTTGGAGCGGTGTTACTCAAGATCATGTAAAAATATGGACAGTAGACGTAGACTGGGCCACACCAGGAAACTCTACTATTTCAGCTCCAGTAGAATTAACAACTACTCCTTTTATTTCAGTATTTGACAACGGCAGCTTTGTAAATTTAGCACAGCCAGGTGGCGGTGCTTCAATCGATGCCCTTCAAGCTACTATAATGAATCAAGCGCAATTTAGAAAATTTGGAAGTCACAACTCAGCAGTATTCAACTTTGTGGTTGACACAGATGCAACAGCTGGTGAACTTGCTGGGATAAGATGGTTTGAACTTCGACAAGCTGGCGACGGACAACCCTGGTCAATATACCAAGAAGGAACCTATACTTCCCCAGATGGAAAACACGCTTGGCATGCAAGTATGATGATGGATGTACAAGGAAATATTGGTATGGGTTATACTTCAATGGCTGGACCAACTACCCCAAATCCAACAACTAAAAGAGTAAGTTCATATTACACAGGTCGTTTTGCAAATGACCCCTTAAACACGATGACCATTAGCGAAGAATTAATTGCTGAAGGAAATCAAAATATTCCAGGAACACGTTATGGAGATTATAGTAAAATAGACCTTGATCCAGTAAATGGAAAGGAATTCTGGTTTATAAACGAATACATGAACAGCGGGAGAAAAGATGTTGTTGGTGTTTTCCAAATTGCTCCTAATTTTAATGATGATGTAGGTGTAGTAAGTATAGATGCCCCAGTAACAGGAACACTTTCAAATAGTGAAACCGTTACCGTTACTATTTTTAATTACGGTCAAAATAGTGCCTCAAACATCCCAGTTACCTTTCAAGTGGATGGTGGCCCAGTTATCTCTGAAACATTTACAGGAACAATTGCTTCCGCAGCAACGGCTCAATATACATTTACTGCAACTGCAAATCTTGGCACTGTTGGTCAAACGTATTCAATAACGGCTGAAACAAATATGGTTGGTGACGAAGACACAACAAATGACAGCCGTACAAAATCAGTTACTTATTTACAACCAAACGATATTGGCGTAACCGCTATTTCATCTCCAGTTTCTGGAACTGATTTAACAGCAACTGAAGACATCGTAGTTACAATAAACAATTTTGGTGGTGCTTCACAATCAAATTTTGATGTTTCTTATGATTTAGACGGAACAGTAGTTACTGAAGTAGTTGCAGGACCATTAGCTGGAAACTCATCAACTACCTATACTTTCACTCAAACTGGAGATTTCTCTGCACTTGGAACCTATAATTTAAGCGCTACCACTTCCCTACCGGGAGATAGCGACACTACCAACGATTCAACTTCAGCTGTAATTACAAAACAAAACTGCCAGCCCTTTGGCGACTGTTCGTTTGGTGATGGTTTTAGACTGTTTCAAGTTACAGATATAAACAACTCTTCTGCTTGTGAAGGATATGGTGATTTTACACATCTTATTGCTGGAATGGAGCAAGACTCAACTAACGACTTAACTATTACAACAGGTTATGGCGATCAGTTTATCCGTGTTTGGATTGACTTTAATGACGATTTTATCTTCACAACAGATGAAATCGTAGTCGATAATATTGAAATTGCTTCCGGGCAAGGTAGCGGCACATTTACAATAACAACAGATTTAGTAATTCCAGCAGGTGCAGCACTTGGCCAACATTTAATGCGTGCAAAATCTAACTGGGACGGACCTGTACCAAATGATGCATGTGAAGAAACTGATTTTGGTGAAACTGAAGATTACACCGCGCAGATTGGAACCTTAGGCGTTGACGACAGCATTTTTGACGAAAACGGCCTGACAGTTTTAACATTAGAAAATAATAACTTCGACATTAGCTTAAAAACAAAAAACTATTCAGAGTCTATGACCTTAACAGTTCATAATACGCTAGGACAAAGATTATTATTCACTAAATTAGAGAATAATGGCGATGGCTATAGCTACAAGCTAAACATGAGCTATGTAGCCAAAGGAGTTTATTTGGTTCGCATAGGAAACAAAGAAAACGGAAGAGTAAAACGAATTATCGTGAAATAATCTCGCAATATTTTCCTTTTTTAAAAAACCCAAAGCACTTTATATTGCTTTGGGTTTTTTCATGAAATCAATTGCTGTATTTTTACAAAAAATATAAAATGGCAAAATTTTTAATACTAGGAAGCGGAGAATTAGGCAAAGAATTCATCATTGCAGCTAAACGAATTGGACAAACAGTTATTGCTGTAGACAGCTATGAAAATGCGCCCGCAGCTCAACTTGCAGATTTTTCGGAAGTAATAAACATGCTCGATGGAAAAGCGCTTGATGCTATTGTTGAAAAACACAAACCAGATTATATTGTTCCAGAAATTGAAGCAATCCGCACAGAGCGGTTTTATGAATATGAAAAACAAGGTTATAAGGTAATCCCTTCAGCTAAAGCGGCAAATTTTACAATGAATCGAAAAGCAATTCGCGATTTAGCTGCAAAAGAATTAGGGCTTAAAACAGCTGCATATCGGTACGCAACCTCAGCCGAAAGCTTAAAAAAAGCCGTTGCAGAAATAGGAATCCCCTGTGTTGTAAAACCCCTAATGTCTTCCAGTGGAAAAGGACAAAGCACTATAAAAACTGATGCTGACATTGAAAAAGCCTGGAAGTATTCACAAGAAGGCTCTAGGGGTGATGTTGCAGAAGTAATCGTGGAAGCCTTTATAAATTTCAACTACGAAATAACACTGCTCACTGTAAGCCAGCGCAATGGAAAAACACTTTTTTGCCCCCCAATTGGTCATAGACAAGAACGAGGCGATTATATGGAAAGTTGGCAACCAGCACCTATGAAAAATGACGTTTTGAAAGAAGCTCAACAAATGGCTGAAAAAGTAACCACAGCACTTACTGGCTATGGAATCTGGGGCGTAGAGTTTTTTGTAGCAAATGATGGGGTTTATTTCTCTGAACTTTCACCGCGACCACACGATACCGGCATGGTTACATTAGCTAACACACAAAATTTTAATGAATTTGAGTTACATCTTAGAGCCATACTTGGCCTTCCTATTCCAGAAATAACGCAGGAACGCATCGGAACTAGCGCTGTAATTTTGGCTACAAGCCATGTTGAAAACCCAACTTTTAACGGACTCGAAATACTAGCAGCTTCCCCAAAAACAGATTTTCGGATTTTCGGGAAACACACTGCTAGACCTTACCGACGCATGGGCGTTGTTTTAACCTACGATACTTTGGATGGGAATATTTTAGAAGTAACAGAAAAGGCTAAAAATTTAGCTTCAAAAGTGAAAGTAGTGTAGGCAAGTAAACCGTTATGAACTAAAAAGAGCCAAGACTAAAGAGCAATAACATCAGACACCAATCACTCACCTCTCATTGCTCACCACTAAATTCCATACACCTGCTGAAAGAATAATCAAAAACCCAATCTGCAGAGCAAACACCATTGATGTATATTTGATTTTTTTTTAATTTGGCACTTGGAATTTCTCCTTTACCTATTTCTCCAGAAAAAAGGAGTGAGCAAAATAAGGACTGTAAATAACTCCAATCTCCCAATAAGCATTAAGAAACTAGACCACCATTTTGCTGCATCGGGAAGGCTTGCATAATTATTTACTGGTCCCAGATCACCTAAAGCCGGACCTACATTTCCTAGGGTTGAAGCGGCTCCACCAAGAGCAGTTTTAAAATCCAATCCCAACCATGAAAAAACCAAAGTTCCCACAATAAAAGAAAGCATATAAAGAATAAAGAAGCCCAAAATATTAAAAACAATAGGTTGTGGCACCGCTTTACTATTATACCGAACAGGCAAAATAGCATGTGGATGTAATGTGCGTTTAAACTCCAACACCCCATTTTTTATCATAATCAAGTGTCGCATTACCTTAATACCTCCAGCTGTGGAACCAGCACAACCACCCAAAAACATCATCCCGAAAAAGAAAATAGTTAAAAAGGGGGTCCATAAAGTGTAATCTGCACTCACAAAACCAGTTGTGGTGATAATACTAAGCACTTGAAATAGAGAGTGACGAATAGCACTCTCAAAGGGCCCCCAAACCATTGGATGATTTATAGCCGAAAGTGAAACATTAGCTTCAAAATAAATTAAAAGCGCTGCAATAAGTGTAAGACCAAGTATAAAGAAACTATAAAGCTTAAATTCTTCATCTTGAAATATTTTCTGAAATTTTCTTTTAAAGGCGAAATAACTTAACACAAAATTACTCCCAGCCAAAAACATAAAAAACATTATTATGTATTGAATTATGGGGCTGTCATTCCAGTAAGCAACACTAGCGTTTTTAGTTGAAAAACCACCCGTACTTAAAGTTGCTAGTGAATGGTTTATAGCATCGAAAAAACTCATTCCAGCCAACTTTAATAAAAGGGTTTCCGCTAAAGTATAACCAACATAAATTAGCCATAATCTTTTTGCAGTATCTGTTATTCGCGGGTGTAGCTTATCACCACCTGGGCCTGGTGCTTCTGCTGCAAAAAGCTGCATACCTCCAATACCTAGTAATGGTAAAATTGCTATCGCCAAAACAATTATACCCATTCCACCAATCCAATGTGTGATGCTTCGCCAGAAAAGAACACCTCTAGGCAAAGCTTCAATATCGGTTAAAATAGATGCACCTGTGGTGGTGTAACCACTCATGGTTTCAAAAAAAGCATTAGTGAAATTTGGAATCGCGGCTGTAAAAATATAAGGAAGTGTCCCTATTAAAGCCATAAAAACCCACCCAAAAGCAACAATAATATACCCTTCTCTCTTTTGAATTTCTTTACGATGATTCTTTGTTAAAAGCATAACAACTCCTCCAACACCAAGAGAAACTGCGCCAGCCAGAAGCATTTCGTTTAAAACTCCATCTTTATAATACCAACTTACAATAGCTGATAAAAGCATAAACCCCCCATTAACCATTAAAAGCAGCCCCATTAAATGGCAAATGATCTTAAAATTTAGCTTGGCAAGAGATTTCATTATATAAAGAGTTTTTCAACTTTTCCGATGGATTGCGGAAGACAGCAAACCACGACTCTATCTCCGCTTCTAATTTCAAAATCGCCTAAAGCTATAATACCTTCACCGTTTCTAACGATACCCCCAATAATAGCTGATACAGGAAACCCTAGGTCTTTAATTTTTTTGTTACAAACTTTGGAGTGTGAGGAAACCATAAACTCCAATAATTCGGCATTCATATTGTTTAACTTCGTCATGGCTACAACCTCACCTCGACGCACATAGCGAAAAATATTATTAGCCGCCAGTAATTTTTTATTAATAAGGGTATCGATACCTATGGAATGTGAAAGCTGAAAATAATCCATATTTTCAACCAAAGCAATTGCTTTTTTCACGCCTTTAGATTTTGCAACCAAACACGACATAATATTCGTTTCACTATTTCCCGTTACTGCAATAAAGGCATCCATATCTTCTATAGATTCTTCAGATAATAAATCTACATTTCTACCATCCCCATTAATCACCAAACATCCTGGAATATCGTCTGCAATTTCAAAAGCCTTGTCTTTTATACTTTCTATAAGCTTAACATTGAAACGACTTTTACATAAGTCTTTAGCTGTTTTATAGCCAATTTTACTTCCGCCAAGAATCATAACATTTTTAATTTCCTGTTTACTTTTTCCAGAAAGTTTAAAAATTTGTTCGTCTCCTTTTTCAACGGTTGTAAAATATACTTGATCTCCTTCTTTAAACTGTGTGTCTCCTCTAGGAATTATAGTATACTGCGTTCCAAAACGCTGTAAGGCAATTGGCACAAATTGGAGTTCTGGATAAATTTTAGCTACTTCTTTTACAGATTTCCCTACAAATGCAGATGTTCTTGAAAGGTTGAGTCCAATCATGGTTAAGGCGCCATTTTCAAACTCATAACTTTCATTGAATGCACTCTGACTAAGCAGCAATGCTATTTCGTTTGAAGCTAGAGATTCTGGAGAAATCAATTCATCAATTCCAAATTTTGTAAAACCCACTTCATCTTTTCTATCAATAAATTCGGTGTTGGAAATTCTAGCAATGGTACGTTTTGCACCCAATTGTTTTGCAAGCACACAAACGGTAATATTTGTAGTTTCACTAGAAGTTACCGCAATTAGAAGATCTGTTTCACTTACACGAGAATCTTGTAACACAGAAATAGAGGTAGCATCGCCACGCACTACACGAATATCCAAGTGTGTATCTGCATTTGCCAAAGAGTCGCGATTGGTATCTATTAAAGTAATATTTTGCGATTCAAAGGAAAGCAATTTTGCAAGATGGAAACCAACTTCGCCGGCGCCCGCAATAATAATCTTCATGGAGATTCTATTTTAATTCTTCTAAATATTTTAAGAAATAAATTCTTAATGAGATGCATTCAAAAACATATGCGATGGCAAAGATATAGAAATTAAAGGCACAGAATTGAAAATCATATTTTACAGCCATTTTTTATCAAACTTTGAAACTTTCATAAAGTAGATATCAGCTCTTAAAAAATATGTAGTTTTGCAAATGCAAATTTATGGAAAAGAAAATAACACCTTATAAGGAATCTTCGGACGGAAAAAAGAAACAGGTTGAACAGATGTTTGATACTATTTCTGAAAATTATGATGGGCTAAATCGCTTTATTTCGCTAGGTTCAGATATAAAATGGCGAAAAAAAGTAATAAAAATGGTTGCGGATAAAAACCCAAAAACCATTCTAGACATTGCTACTGGAACCGGAGATTTAGCAATTCAGTTTGCTGAAAATACTACTGCAGAAAAAATTGTAGGTTTAGATCTTTCAGAAGGTATGCTATCTGTAGCTCGAAAAAAAATTTTAGGAAAAGCGATTGCAGAGAAAATAGAATTTGTGCAAGCAGACTCGGAAGCCTTGCCTTTTGAAAACGATACATTTGATGCAATAACTGTTTCTTTTGGGATTCGAAATTTTGAAAACTTAGAAAAAGGACTTTCTGAAATTTTTCGCGTCCTAAAAAAAGGAGGCGTTTTTGTGGTTCTTGAAACTTCAGTACCTACTAAATTTCCATTCAAACAGGGATATTATTTTTATTCAAAAGCTATTTTACCTCTTGTTGGCAAAGTGTTTTCCAAAGATAAAGTGGCTTATACGTACTTAAGTGAAAGTGCTTCTGTTTTTCCTCACGGTGAAAAACTCAACAATATTTTTCGCAAAATTGGGTTTAATGAAGTGATAAATAAACCGCAAACTCTTGGTGTAGCGACAATCTATAAGGCTACAAAATAATATATGAAGAAACTTTTTTTTATTCTGGCCGTTTTATTCATTGGGCATGCTGCAAATGCACAATGGTTTTTTAATAAAGAACGCATTGCCAATCTGGAAAATTTTGACAAGAAACGTTTTTCATGGGGCTACTATTTAGGGTTCAACAGTTACGATTTTAAAATTGATTATATAGACCAATATGCTGATGATAATACCGATATACAAGTAGCACGTTCTGCAGGTTTTAACGTGGGGTTAATTGGCGATATGCGTCTTAATGAATACCTAAACCTTCGTTTGGAACCAGGCTTGTATTTTACCCAAAGAGATCTCACTTTTCCTGGATTTACAGAGCCGAAAGACTATCTACGCGAGGTTAAATCTACGTACATTCACCTTCCTTTATTATTAAAAGTATCAACAAAACGATTGAATAACATAAAACCGTTTGTGGTGGGTGGTGTTTCAACATCTATCAACCTTTCTAGCAATGAAGCGAATCCCGAGGATAATGAGCAAGGAAAATTCCGGATGACAAAAGGAACAAATTATTATGAGCTAGGTTTTGGTATTGATTTTTACCTCTATTATTTCAAATTTACACCTTCCATACGAGGTGTATTTGCGCTAAATGACGAACACGTTCCAGATGATGACCCGAACAGTCCGTGGACCGGAAATATTGATAAAATGGCTACACGAGGTATATTTATAAACTTTACATTTCAGTAAAACGTCTAAATTCACTTAAAAGAATAGCGGTTGCTGTAGCTACATTAAGACTTTCTGTTTTTTTAGTTTCTCCAAAACGCGGAATGGTAATTTTGTGTGTTATTTTTTCAATAATCGCATCCGAAATTCCGTTCGCCTCATTCCCCATAACTATTATTCCATCCGTAGGCAGCTTTTCAGAATAGACATTTCCTCCATCCATAAAGCCACCATAAACAGGCATTTTTGTTTGGTTAAAATATTCAATCAAAGACAAATAATGCACCTGAACACGGGCTAATGAGCCCATTGTGGCTTGTACAACCTTAGGGTTAAAACAATCTGTAGTATCCTCAGAACAGATTAATTGTTTTACGCCAAACCAATCACACAACCGAATAATAGTTCCCAAATTTCCTGGGTCGCGTACCGCATCTAAAACTACAATTAACCCAGAGTCAGTAATTGGTTTTGGTTTTGGTTTTTTAAAAACCGCCAAAGAAGTGTTTGCCGTTTTTAAGAAACTAATTTTTTTTAGCTCGGCTACATTTAGCTGAAAATGATTTTCGGCAGTAATCTGAGAAGCAGCTGTCGAAAAAAAAGAATGAAGTAGTAAACCTTCATTTAGCAATTCAGCAATAACTTTAGGCCCTTCCGCCACAAAAAAACCCGTTTGATCTCGGTACTTTTTTTGTTGAAGACTCGTTATTAACTTTGTTTGACTTTTGCTGACCAAAATATAGTATTTTTGAAGTTGATTAAAATAGCACACTTGACGCACTACATCACAAAAATATCATTAATTATAGTATTAATCAGTTTGTTTTTTTCCTGTAATGCAGTGAAACGCGTTCCCGATGGAAAATATTTACTTACAGAAAACACCATTATTGTTGATAGTATAAAAATTAAAGACGCAGGTGTATATAGCCAGTTAGCACAAAAACCAAACCCTTCTATTCCTGTAATTGGAGTTCCGCTAGGGCTTCATATATACAATCTTGCGGATCCACAACCAGATTCTACCTACTACAAATGGCTTCATAAAAACCCAAAACGTGAAGAAAGACTTATTCGTTTACTTTCAAAAAGGCAAGTGGATCAAATAGACAGTAGTTATGTAGGGTTTAATAAGTGGCTGCAAAAATCTGGAGATGCACCTGTTGTAATAAGCAAGGATAGAATAGCCAAATCGCTTGAACGATTAAAGCGCTGGTATGCTAGCTATGGCTATTTTAATGATGAAGTTTCTTATGAAATTGAACCAAGTGAAAAAAAGAATAAAAGAGCAAAAATTATATATTCCGTAAAAAAAAACACCCCTTATTTTGTAGGAGATTCAATAATTGAAAAAATAAGCTCTCCCGTTGTAGATTCCCTTTTTCAACGCACTAAAAAAAGTTCGTTTATTGTTCCTGGGAAACAATACGCAGCAAATGATTTTGTAAATGAACGCGATAGACTTACTATTCAGCTTCGAAATTCTGGGCTATATCATTTTGAACAAGACTATGTGGGCTTTGAAGCTGATACTGTAAATACAAACCACAAAGCAGATATAACTTACATTATTCCAAACCGAAAAATCACAAAAGGCGATAGTACGTACACCGAACCTTTTAAAGTTCACCACATTAATGAGGTTCGGATTATTACAGATTTTTCATTTGAAAACAAAGACAAACAATTCCAGGATTCATTAAGTTATAAAGGGTACAAGCTTTTCAGCTATGGAAAAATGCGATATCGTCCTAAGGCAATTACCGATGCCATTTCAATTACTCCAGGCAATATTTACAAGGATATTGATAGAACCTTAACGTACAATCAAATTAGTGATCTTCGAATTTTTAAATACCCAAACATTAGTTATACCGAAGTTGCAGCAGATAGCACCAATAACTTATTAAATTCGACCATACTGTTAAGCCCTCAAGATCGTTTTACACTGGGTGTAGATTTTGATTCCTATACTTCAACAATTCAACAATTTGGAATTAGTTTTAGTGGAAATATGATTTTCAGAAATATTTTTCGTGGGGCCGAAATCCTTGAAATTTCTGCCCGCGGAAGTCTTGGCTCCTCAAAAGATGCCGCTGATAGTGACAGTAGTTTTTTTAATATTTCAGAATTTGGCGGCGATGTAAAACTTACTTTTCCACGTATTATTTTTCCTTTAAACACTGAAAAACTTATTCCTAAGTATATGTCGCCAAGCACCGGGATTAGCTTGGGTGCAAGTGCTCAGAACAATATTGGTTTGGATAGGCAAACCGTTAGTGGAATTTATAATTACCGTTGGAAACCTTCAAAAATTTTATCGTATCAACTGGATCTACTAAACCTTCAGTATGTAAAAAATTTAAATACTGGTAATTATTTCAACGTGTATAAAAATTCTTTTGAGCAATTAAATACAATTGCTCAAGATACGGAAGGCAATACTCCAGGAACGATCAATCCAGATTATTATAATTTGGATGAAAGCAATAATTTACAATTACTCATTCCTACTGGTGCTGACGGCTTTATAACAGATGTAAAAAACGGATCGATAGTTCCTTTTCTATCCGATGGCGATGCTACAACAGACGTTAATAATATAGATGAACGCAAAAAAAGGCTAACAGAAGATAATTTAATTTTTGCAACAAACATAACGCGTACGCGTGATACACGTGAAAATATTCAGGACAACAACTTTTCTAGAACACGCTATAAACTAGAATTTGCAGGAAATTTACTTTCTGCTGTTTCCAATCTTGTTGGAGCTCAAAAAAATGAGGATAACAATTACAATGCTCTTGGAGTTGTTTTTTCACAATATGTAAAAGGAGAAGCTGAATACATAAAACACTGGGAATTAAACGGAAATAATGTATTGGCTTTTCGTGCTTTTGGTGGGATTGCTGTGCCGTACGGAAACAGTAAAAGCATCCCGTTTACACGCAGTTATTTTGCCGGTGGCGCCAATGATAATAGAGGTTGGCGAGCATACGACCTCGGGCCTGGTAGTAGCGGAAGCACAGATGAATTTAATGACGCAAACCTAAAAATTGCACTTAATGCAGAATATCGTTTTACTATTTTAGGAGCCTTTAAAGGTGCGTTTTTTGTAGACACAGGAAACATTTGGAATGTACTAGATAATATTGAAAATGAAGCCTCTGTTTTTAATGGAATTACAGATATTAAAGAGCTTGCCGTTGCCTCTGGAATAGGCTTGCGGTATGATTTTGGATTTTTTGTATTTCGTTTCGATGTAGGTTTTAAAACCCATAATCCTGCTAGGCCAGTGGGTGAACGCTGGTTTAAAGACTATAACTTCTCCAAAGCAGTTTACAACATAGGCATCAACTATCCCTTCTAAACCAGTAAAATTTGTTATTTTTGCTACTTTAAATTCAACAAAAGAAACCTTTTTTTGAAAAACTAACTTTAACAATAACAATCAAAAATAGCTATGGGTCATGGAATTAAGCCCGGTGTTGCAACCGGAAAAGAAGTTCAAAAAATTCACCAATACGCCAAAGAGAAAGGCTTTGCTATGCCTGCCGTAAATGTTGTAGGATCGGATAGTGTAAACGCGGTTATGGAAACTGCAGCCGCATTAAACGCTCCTGTAATCATTCAATTCTCTAATGGTGGCGCTTATTTTAATGCAGGGAAAGGACTTTCTAACGAAAATGAAAAAGCTGCAATTGCCGGTGGAATAGCCGGCGCAAAGCATGTGCATGAACTAGCAGAAGTTTATGGGGCTACGGTAATACTTCACACCGACCATTGCGCAAAAAAATTATTACCATGGATTGATGGTTTGTTGGATGCAGGTGAAAAATTCTATAAAGAGAACGGAAAGCCACTTTATAGCTCACATATGATCGACCTTTCTGAAGAGCCTATCGAAGAAAACATTGAAATTTGCAAACGTTATTTAGAACGTATGAGCAAAATAGGAATGACCCTTGAAATAGAACTTGGAATTACTGGCGGGGAAGAAGATGGAGTGGATAATACCGATGTAGATTCCTCAAAATTGTACACTCAACCTGAGGAAGTTGCCTATGCTTACGAAGAGCTTTCAAAAATAAGTGATCAATTTACTATTGCAGCCGCTTTTGGAAATGTTCATGGCGTTTACAAACCTGGAAATGTAAAATTAACTCCGATTATCCTGAAAAATTCACAAGAATACGTTCAGAAAAAATTTAATACAGGTCCAAACCCAATAGATTTTGTTTTTCACGGCGGAAGTGGTTCTACTCTTGAAGAAATACGTGAAGCAATTGGGTATGGCGTAATAAAAATGAATATCGATACAGATATGCAATTTGCATTTACCGAAGGAGTACGTGATTATGTTACCAAAAACATTGACTTCTTAAGAACTCAAATAGGAAATCCAGAAGGCGATGACCTTCCAAATAAAAAATATTACGACCCAAGAAAATGGCTTCGTGAAGGCGAAATCACTTTTAAGAAAAGGCTAGAAAAAGCCTTTAAAGATCTAAATAACGTTAATTCGTTATAAGCCTAAATAGGAAATAAGAAATTAAACAAACAATCGTTTATGCCTTGGTTTAAAAGAACAAAAAAAGGAATACAGACTCCAACTGAAGATAAAAAAGACGTGCCAAAAGGACTTTGGTACAAATCTCCAACCGGAAAAATTATTGATAGCGAAGAGCTTGAAAAAAATTTTTACGTAAGTCCAGAAGATGGATATCATGTACGTATTGGCAGTAAAGAATATTTTGAAATTCTCTTTGACGATAATAAATTTAAAGAATTCGACAAGAACCTTTCGTCTAAAGACCCTTTAAAATTTGAAGACAAAAAAAAATATACAGACCGCTTAAAAGAAGCACAAGAGAAAACCGGATTAAAAGATGCAGTCCGTTGTGCCGTGGGCAAATCGAATGGTTCAGATTTGGTAATTGCGTGTATGGATTTTAGCTTTATTGGAGGCTCCATGGGAAGTGTTGTAGGTGAAAAAATTGCACGGGCAGCAGATTATTCTTTAAAAAAGAAAATTCCGTTACTAATAATTTCTAAAAGTGGTGGGGCTCGTATGATGGAAGCTGCTCTTTCATTGATGCAACTTGCAAAAACAAGTGTAAAACTTGCACAGTTAAGCGAGGCTGGCATTCCATACATTTCATTATGTACAGACCCAACAACAGGGGGAACAACAGCTTCATTTGCAATGCTTGGAGATATAAATATTGGTGAACCTGGTGCGTTAATTGGTTTTGCGGGTCCTCGTGTAGTACGCGATACTACAGGAAAGGAACTTCCTGAAGGTTTTCAAACTGCAGAATTTTTATTAGAACACGGCTTTTTAGATTTTATTACACATCGTAGAGATCTTAAAAGAAAAATTAGTTTATACCTAGACTTAATATTAAACAGACCCCTTTCTGAAAAAACAGTAAAGTCAGCTTAATATTTTCACAAATAAAAACATTGTAAATCAATAACTTTTATTACTTTTGCACCCTTGATTATCAAAATGGTAGTCAGTACATAAAAATCATTTTAACAATATTGGCATGTATTTATCACAAGAAGTAAAAGAAAAAATTTTTGAAAAACACGGTAAGTCAAAGACCGACACTGGTTCTGCAGAAGGACAGATCGCTTTGTTTACACACCGTATCGAGCACTTAACAAAACACTTAAAAGCTAATCACAAGGACTACAACACAGAGCGTTCTTTGGTTATGTTAGTAGGTAAAAGAAGAGCTCTTTTAGATTATCTAACTAAAAAAGATATTCTACGCTACCGTGCTATCGTAAAAGAATTAGGATTACGTAAGTAATATTTTAAAGGGCTCTTTTGAGCCCTTTCTTTTTATTTCCCACAAAAGTGGATTCTTTTAATTCTGAATAATTATTATTTTCAGAACACATAGAAAAGCTACCCTAGGTTTTTCATTGGTCAACCACAACAACACAACAACACACGACTGATATACAGTCGTTGACCATTTTTAACCGTACGCCAATGGCGTACAAAATGAAAAACAAATGATACCTAAAGTATTTAGAGAGGTCATAGACCTTGGTGATGGAAGAGAGATTTCCATCGAAACCGGAAAGTTAGCAAAACAGGCTCACGGCTCTGTCGTTGTTCAATCCGGAAAATGTATGCTACTTTGTACGGTAGTTTCAAACTACAAACAAAGTGATGTAGATTTTCTACCATTAACGGTAGATTATCGCGAAAAATTTGCTGCTTCAGGACGTTATCCTGGGGGTTTCTTTAAGAGAGAAGCTAGACCAAGCGACGGTGAAGTGTTAACCATGCGTCTTGTAGACCGTGTTTTACGCCCACTTTTCCCAAAAGATTATCACGCAGAAACACAAGTAATGATTCAATTGATGAGTCATGATGATGATGTTATGCCTGATGCAATGGCAGGTTTAGCAGCTTCGGCAGCTATTCAACTTTCAGATTTCCCGTTTGAATGTGCTATTTCTGAAGCCCGCGTAGGAAGAATCAATGGCGAATTCGTAATCAACCCTTCAAGAGCACAATTGGAAGAATCTGACATCGATATGGTGATTGGAGCTTCTGCAGATTCTGTAATGATGGTTGAAGGCGAAATGAATGAAATTTCAGAAGAAGAAATGGTGGAAGCCATTAAATTCGCACACGAACACATCAAAAAACAATGTGAGGCACAACTAAGGTTGGCGGAAGCATTTGGCAAAAAAGAAGTACGTGAATATGAAGCGGAACGTGAAGATGAAGATCTGATGAAGAAAATTCACGATATGGCATACGACAAGGTGTATGCTGTAGCAAAAGCTGGTTCTGCAAAACATGAACGAAGCGCTTCTTTTTCGGAAATTAAAGAAGAAATAAAAGCTACTTTTTCTGAAGAAGAATTAGCAGATTTTGGCGCTTTAGTTTCTAAGTATTACAATAAAGCTGAAAAAGCTGCTGTTCGTGACCTTACCTTAAACGAAGGATTACGCTTAGACGGTAGAAAAACGGATGAGATTCGCCCTATATGGTGTGAAGTTGATTATTTACCTTCTACCCATGGGTCTGCAATTTTCACAAGAGGAGAAACACAAGCTTTGGCAACAGTTACTTTGGGAACTTCAAGAGAAGCAAACCAAATTGATATGCCATCATTTGAAGGCGAAGAAACATTCTACCTTCATTACAACTTCCCTCCTTTTTCAACTGGGGAAGCACGCCCAATTAGAGGAACTTCCCGAAGAGAAGTTGGTCACGGAAACTTGGCACAACGCGCATTAAAAGGAATGATTCCTGCAGACTGCCCTTACACAGTTCGTGTGGTTGCAGAAGTATTGGAGTCTAACGGCTCTTCTTCTATGGCAACCGTTTGTAGTGGAACAATGGCGTTGATGGATGCTGGGGTGCAACTTAAAAAACCTGTTTCTGGGATTGCAATGGGATTAATTTCTGATAGCGAAACTGGAAAATACGCTGTCCTTTCAGATATTCTAGGTGATGAAGATCACTTAGGTGATATGGACTTTAAAGTTACAGGAACGGCAGACGGAATCACGGCTTGCCAGATGGATATTAAAGTTAAAGGACTTTCGTATGAAATTTTGGTGAACGCTTTAAAACAAGCTTCAGCAGGTCGTTTACACATCCTTGGAAAATTAGTTGAAACAATTTCAACACCTAACCAAGACGTTAAGCCACACGCTCCAAAAATGGTAACCGTTACTATTCCAAACGAATATATTGGTGCATTAATCGGTCCTGGAGGAAAAGTTATTCAAGAGCTTCAAAAAACAACAAAAACTACTATTGTTATCAATGAAGATCCAGTTACCGAAGAAGGTATCGTGGAAATTCTTGGAACAAATCAAGAAGGAATTGATGCCGTATTAGCGAGAATAGATTCGCTTACATTCAAACCTGAAGTAGGTAGCGCTTATGAAGTAAAAGTGATAAAAATGCTTGACTTCGGTGCTGTCGTTGAGTATGTAGACGCTCCAGGAAATGAGACGTTGCTACACGTTAGTGAACTTGCTTGGGAACGTACCGAAAACGTTACCGATGTAGTAAATATGGGTGATGTGTTTGATGTGAAATTTATTGGTTTCGATCCTAGAACGAAAAAAGATAAAGTTTCAAGAAAAGCACTTTTACCTAAACCAGAAGGATACAAAGAACGACCACCACGCGATGACAACCGTAGCGGTGGGCGTGACAATCGTGGACGCGATAACAACCGTGGTCGTGATAATCGCGATAGAGATAGAAAAAGAGATTAATTTGTTTCTTGAATTTACAAAACGCCTTTCATTGCTGAAAGGCGTTTTTTTATGCCATAATTGCAGGATTTGACTAAAAAACAGAATTTCCCGACACATTAGCAAGGGCTAGGTATTCAAATTAAATTTTAACAAAATTTTAGTGAATCCCGCCCCCCACTTTAGCCATTGCGCTACCACCCTTTTATTTTTTTTAAATGACTCATTTAGAGGCAGATTCATTTTCCAGTACAATACTTGTGGTATATATGCCAAACAAAAAACTAATTATGAAAGTACTAATAATTGGCGCAGGCAATATGGGCTTGGCGTATGCCGAAGGAATGGCAAAATCTCCGTATTTAAATCGTAGAAATTTAATGATTTATGATGTTTCCGCAGAAAAAACATTAGAGTTAAAAGCAATTCCAAATTTTAATGTTTATGACACTATTTCTGAGTGTCTCCCAAAAGCAGATGTCGTTTTTATAGCTGTAAAACCCTACCATAGCGATGAATTATTTAAAACGGTGAAAGAAATGGTAAATGAAAACCAGCTGTTTATATCGATTATGGCTGGAATTAGCATCGGTGCCATCCAAGAAGGCTTAGGCATAAAAAAAGTAATACGCGCAATGCCTAACCTTCCAGCAAAAGTAGGGTTGGGAATGACATCATTTACAGAATCAAAAGAAGTAAGTAAAATTGAATTAATAATGGTTCGCAACCTTCTTGGTACAACTGGAAAAGCAATTCATGTTAAAAACGAAAACTTTATCAATGCCTCAACAGGTATTTCTGGCAGTGGACCAGCGTATGTATTTTATTTTATGCAGTCTATGATGGAAGCAGCATTAAAAATGGGGTTTTCACAAAACGATTCAAAAATTTTGGTCACCCAAACATTTGAAGGTGCCATCGCATTATTTAATGATTCAGACCTTTCACCTCATGCATGGATGGACAGAGTTGCCTCAAAAGGAGGAACAACCCGCGCCGCTTTAGATTCAATGGAAAACAATAATGTAAAAGAATTAATCAAAGAAGCTGCCTATGCAGCATTTGACAGAGCAACAGAACTTGGAAAAAAAATTTAAATACAACTTTAAAATATGGATAGAAAACGAGTGGTTATAAAAGTAGGAACCAACGTTATGACAAATAGTGACAACCGAATTGTAGGACCGATACTAAATGAATTAGTTCGACAAATTGCTGAATTATATGAAAATGGATATATGCCTGTTTTAGTTTCTTCAGGATCTGCAATTGCCGGCAAAGAAGTTTTAGGCGATTGTATCGCTAAAGATGATGCTACACGTAGACAAATTTATTCATCAGTTGGGCAACCCCGAATGATGCGCCATTATTACAGTTTATTTCATGATTACGGAATGCGTTGCGCACAAATTCTAGCTACAAAACGCGATTTTGACCCAGGTAAACACAGAGAAAACATGATAAATTGCTATGAAGGATTGCTCAATGAAGGTATTGTTCCAATTGCAAATGAAGATGATGCTGTATCACTAACACTTTCAATGTTTAGCGATAATGATGAACTAGCCAGTTTGGTTGCAGAACTAATAAATGCAGAGGCTTTGATTATTTTAACAGATACTGATGGCCTATTCACGGGACACCCAGACGATATTAATTCTAGAAAAATTAACGAAGTACACCACGGAGAAAAAGTAGAACAGTATGTTCAAAAATCTAGAAAAGGGGAAGGTGAAGGTCGCGGAGGCATGAAATCGAAATTGAAAATTGCCAAAGAAACTGCGCGAAAAAACATACCTACCTATATAGCCAATGGAAAACAGACTAATGTAATTGTAGATATTTTGAATGGTGAAAAAATTGGTACAAAATTCTACGCATAACCGATAACTTAAAATTGAAGAGAGCTACTATGAAATTGATAAGCACAGAAACAAAAAACAATGTCTTGGATACTATGATTAAAAACATAGACCAGAATAGAACTAACATTTTAGAAGCTAATAAAAAAGACTTGAAAGCTTTTAATAAGGACGATCAAGCATTATACGATCGCTTAGTTTTAGATGATTCTAAAATTGACGGAATGATAAAGGCAATTTCCGAAGTACGCGCACAAGAAGACCCTGTGAGCCAGGAAATATCGAATGTTAAATTAGATAACGGCCTTTCTATAATTAATAAAACTGCTCCTTTTGGCACCATCATGATTATTTATGAGTCAAGGCCAGATGTAACAATAGAGGCTGCCGTATTAGCATTTAAAGCAAATAGCAAAATTTTATTAAAAGGAGGCAAAGAAGCTTCAAACAGCAATAAAGAATTGGTGGCGTGTTGGCACCAATCACTTATAGCTAATGGACTGGAGAAAGATTGGGTACGCATGCTAGAGCTAAACCGAGAAGAAACACAGGTATTTCTTAAAAACCCAGACGAGCAACTGGACCTTATCGTTCCCAGAGGTGGCGAACGGTTAATTAATTTTGTAAAGGAGCATGCTAAATGCGCGGTTTTAATTAGCGGTAGAGGAAATAATTTTATGTATATAGCCGAAGATGCCAATTGGAAAAAAACAATTCAGGTACTTTTAAATGCAAAAACCGATAAAATATCAGGCTGTAATGCCTTAGATAAAGTTTTAATAGATAAAAATCTTCCAAATTTTGAAACCCGACTTCAAGAGTTAAAAACTGTTTTGAAACAAGCGAAAGTAGAAATTTTGGTAGATGAAGATATAAAAAGAGTTCTTTTAGATGAAAAGCCTATTCCGAATAAAGCCACGTGGAGCGAAGAGTTTCTAGCACTTAAAATTGTGCTAGGAAAAGTAGCTGGAATGGATAAAGCTATTTCAAAAATAAATAAGTATAGCGGGGGTCATTCTAGCGTAATACTTACTGAAAGCCCTGAAAAAGCTCAGCACTTTATGGAAAATGTAGATAGCGCTGCCGTATACCATAATGCTTCGACCCGTTTTACAGATGGCGGCCAAATGGGTGTTGGTGCAGAACTTGCTATTAGCACAGACAAATTACACCACCGTGGCCCTTTAGGCTTAAAACAACTTGTTACCAATAAATATTATGTATTTGGCAATGGCCAGGTTAGAGTTTAAATAAAAAATCTAGAATTCTAAAAACGTTTTTAATCCCATACTTTTAGGATTTAAAAACGTTTTTTTGTTTTCACGCAACCTTCTAAAATTTTTCAGACTATAGGGTATAAACTAAATTGAAAACATGAAAAATATTTGGATAATACCGCTTCTACTTATGTTCGCATTTTTCATTTCATGTGAAAATGAACCTCTTGGCAAAATTGACTCTTCAAAAGTTATTCAAGTAAATTCTGAGCTTTTTAATTTATTACAACGAGCTGCAGGAAATGATTTTGAAAATGAAATTACATGTATTGATTTTAATTACCCATTCACATTGGTTGTTTATAATGAAAACATGGATGTTTTCGGCTACCAAAATATAAATAGCGATATAGAATTCAGTGAGTTTTTAGCTACTTTGGAAGAAGGAAAATCCATTAGCTTAAGTTATCCAATAACCAGTATTTTACAAAATGGACAACCATATGCTATCAACACTAATAAAGAATTAAAAGAAGCAATAGACATGTGCTTAAAGGCAGATACTATTACAACTTGCAACAACATTCTTACAGAAACCGCTTGTATCTGGAAGGTAAATCATTTAGACGGACCAAATACTAAATATAACGACTCTTATTTTGAAGTTAGCAATTACGGAAACGCAGGCTTCTATTTTCAGGCAAACTCCTTTGGTGGAACCTGGGTTTCCTATTTTATAGAAAACGAATTACACCTTAACATATTTTTAGTTGGAGAAGAGGAAATCAGCGATGACTGGAATTTTGACTGGAAAGTGATTCTTTTTGATGAAACACAAATGGAAATCACCAATGGAATAGATACCTATCGCCTATTAAAAGACTGCCAACAACCTTGTGTAAAATTTCTATTTGAAGAATGTGAAAACGAGTCAGGGTCTCAACGAGCAATATTTGACTTAGAAAGTTATTTTGAATGCTTTTTCCCGCTTACAGGAATAGATAATCCAGAAACAGTAGTTGCAAGCTATTATGAAACCTATGAAAATATGCTTTCTGGCACAAACCCCATTACAATCTTACACTATGAGAACAGTACAAATCCTCAAATTATTTATATTAGATTTGATGATATAAATACAGGGATGTTTGTTAGCTCAGTACCTATAATTTTAAAAGCTATTAATTGTTAATTTATAAGTCATGAAAAAATATCACCTAAAATCTTTCCTCAATTTATTAATGGTAGTTTTGTTATTTACTGCTTGTAGCAAGAATGACGATACTCCCAAAGAAGATCTTCTATTAGAAATTGGTCAAGAATATCAAGGAGGAATAATATTCTACTTGGACGACACCAAGGAACATGGATTAATTGCATATAAGTCCGATCTTGCAGATGCGCCTTGGGGATGTTTCAACCAACCAAACCCAGTGCCTCCAACAGCTCCAATTGCACAAAATGATGGTATCGGCTTTGGCAAACAAAACACACTCGCTATCGTTAACTTTTGTGACGAACCTAATATTGCAGCAAGACTTGCCTATATGTTAGATGGAAATGGATATACTGATTGGTATCTGCCTTCAATTGATGAATTGGCATTGATTTATGAATATAGAGATTTGATAGGTGGCTTTCCAGATTTGAACAATGATCCAAATGTAGAGCATATCATTTACGCAAGTTCATCAGAAGGCTGGGGTACAAAAGATGGAAATGGAGGTTTTTTATATTTAAATTATCAAGTGTATGAATTTTCAGTTACTACTGTAATTCCAGATTCAAGAAAATTATTTACAGGAAAAGATAATGCTGTGAAAGTTAGACCAGTCAGATCATTTTAAAAAATACCCAAAACGTATTTGAAAATAGAGGAATTAATAAAGCAGTGTACAAAAAACAATCGGATAGCTCAAAACGAGTTGTTCCGGAGGTATAAAGACACCCTATATTTTACTTCTTTAAAGTATTGCCGAAATGAAGTTGATGCCGAAGACAACCTACATGATGCGTTTATTGCAATTTTTCAAAAAATAAAGACCTACAAAAACAAGGGTTCTTTTGAAGGTTGGATGAAACGGATAACCATTTATAAGGCTATTGATAAATACAAGACTAAAAAACATACAAATATCGAACTCAAAGATGATATTCTTGAGGAAGTTGTTGTTTTTGAAGAAGAACCAAATCTATCTCTTGACCAACTTTTAAAATTAATTCAGGAATTACCAGACCAATATAGACTTGTTTTCAATCTATATCAAATGGACGGTTTTTCACATAAAGAAATCGCTTCAGCTTTAAATATTTCTGAAGGAACTTCAAAGTCAAATTACCACCGTGCAAAGCTAACTTTACGCGATAAAGTGATTGAAATAAAAAAATCACTTAAACCAAAAGAAGATTAAAATGGGACAAAAGAAAGATATAGGAACACTGTTTAAAGACAAGCTGAATGACGGAAAAAAAGCTCCCACTGAAAGCCTTTGGAAAAAAGTAAATACAACACTCGACAAAGAAAAAAACAGAAAAAAAAGAATCTTTTTTTATTGGTTTACAGGAGTCAGCCTTTTTCTTTTGTTAGGAATAGCATTCCTTTATAGGAATGGATATTTCAAAAATACAATTTCAGAAAACCAGCTTCAAAACAACAGTAAAATTGAACAATCTACAACTCCTGCAAATGTAGTGACTCGTGAACAACTTTTTAAAATTTCAAAAAAAGATTCAACGATAGTTAAAAGTGAAATTAAAGAAAAAATAGTATTGGCAGAAACAACACCTCAAACTTCTAAACAAACCAAACTTATAGAAACTGATTCTAAAACAAAAAATAACTCTTCAAAAAATAGCATTATTGATGAAACAACTATTGTTTCAAGAAAGTACTATTATTATAGTAGCAATGATGGCAAACAATTGGTAACGGATAGTAAAGAAAAAATTGACAGTTTGCTTTCAGGGAAAATTAAAAATACCGACACTTTAAATGTAAAAAAAATTGACAGTCTTAATCAGTAACTATTTCATTCATAGGCAAAAGGTAGTTTTACATTAAAAAGCCTAACTGTTTTGTAACCTTTTTTAGGTTTCTTACGTATAATCCAGTACACAAGTTTAAACCTTAACTTACAGGACAAACCTTAAATGAGACAACTTAAAATTACAAAGCAGGTAACCAACAGGGAAACTGCTTCATTAGATAAGTACCTTCAAGAAATTGGAAAAGTTGACTTAATCACCGCAGACGAAGAAGTAGAATTGGCGCAACGCATCAAGGCGGGAGACCAACGCGCTTTAGAAAAATTAACCAAAGCAAACCTACGTTTCGTTGTTTCGGTGGCTAAGCAATACCAAAACCAGGGACTAACACTTCCAGACCTTATTAACGAAGGAAACCTTGGACTTATAAAAGCCGCACAACGTTTTGACGAAACACGTGGTTTTAAATTTATTTCGTACGCTGTTTGGTGGATTCGCCAGTCTATTCTTCAAGCACTTGCTGAACAATCACGTATTGTTAGATTGCCGCTAAATAAAATTGGAAGCATCAACAAGATAAATAAAATGTACGCTTATCTTGAACAAGCGAACGAGCGTCCACCTTCTGCAGAAGAAATTGCAAAAGAATTAGACATGACTATAAACGACGTAAAAGAGTCTATGAAAAACTCTGGGCGTCACGTTTCAATGGATGCTCCATTAGTGGAAGGTGAAGATAGTAACCTATACGATGTACTACGAAGCGGCGAAAGCCCAAATCCAGACCGTTCTTTGCTTCACGAATCACTTCGTACAGAAATTGAGCGTGCTTTAGAAACATTAACACCTAGAGAAGCAGACGTTATTCGTTTATATTTTGGCCTGGGAGATCAGCATCCAATGACATTAGAAGAAATAGGTGAAACCTTTGATCTTACTCGTGAGCGTGTTCGCCAGATTAAGGAAAAAGCTATTCGAAGACTAAAACACACTTCAAGAAGTAAAATATTAATGACATATTTGGGATAACATTTTCACTACACAACAACCTAAAATGAATCATTGTGTAGTGTAAGTAAAGGTGATAATCCCTAAAGGCAACTTACAGTATCAGTTTCTCAGCTTGTCTGAGAAAATACTGTTCGTTTTTTGATTGATGAATGAACCCTCGGCTGATTACCGAGGGTTTTTCATTGTATAAAACTCAATACCCCATCAATAATTCCTATTTTTGTAAAAACTTTTAAAAATGAGCCACACCCTAATTGCACCCTCCGTACTAGCAGCCGATTTTGCAAACCTTCAACGCGATATTGAAATGGTTAATAATAGTGAAGCCGATTGGTTTCATATTGACGTAATGGACGGCGTATTTGTTCCAAATATATCATTTGGAATGCCAGTTATAAAAAGTATTGCTACCCATGCAAAAAAAACCTTGGATGTACATTTAATGATTATTGACCCAGACCGCTATATAAAAACTTTTGCAGATTTGGGCGCAAACATTCTTACAGTTCATTATGAAGCTTGCACACACCTTCATCGCACACTACAAGCAATAAAAGCAGAAGGAATGCAAGCAGGCGTTGCCCTAAATCCACACACCAATGTTTCCCTACTAGAAGACACTATCAATGATATTGATTTGGTGTGCATAATGAGTGTAAATCCAGGTTTTGGCGGACAAAGTTTTATTGAAAACACTTATAATAAAGTCGCTCAACTTCGAAAAATGATTGAAGAAAAAGCTGCAAATACTAAAATTGAAATTGACGGTGGAGTAACTGATAAAAATGCAAAGCAACTAGTAGACGCAGGTGCAGATGTGCTTGTTGCAGGAAGCTATGTTTTTGGAGCTACAAACCCTACAGAAACCATTCAAGGGCTAAAAAAAATTGTGCAATAAATCTACATGGTTAGTAATTCAATAGAAAAATTGCTCGATGTATTAATTATTGGCGCAGGTCCGATAGGGCTTGCTTGTGCTTTGGAATGCAAAAAAAAAGGGTTGAATTATCGTGTTGTTGAAAAAGGAACGCTCACCAACTCACTATACAACTACCCCTTGAATATGACTTTTTTTTCTACTTCAGAAAAACTGGAAATAGATGAAATTCCCTTTATTAGCAACAACCCAAAACCTACCAGAAACGAAGCACTTGAGTATTATAGACGTGTCGCAACTTCAAACAAACTTCACATTAATCTTTATGAAAAGATACGTTCAATTGAAAAAAATGGAACTTTTTTTAAAGTAGTATCTAATAAAAAAGCATATAAAGCCAAGAACCTCATTGTAAGTACTGGCTTTTATGACATTCCTAAAATGCTTTCTGTTCCAGGGGAAAACCTACCAAAAGTAATGCATTATTACAAAGAAGCACATCCGTTTGTAATGCAGCAAGTACTAGTTGTTGGTGCAAGCAATTCGTCTGTAGATGCAGCACTAGAAATTTGGCGAAAAGGCGGTGATGTAACAATGATAGTCCGGGGGGCTGAAATTGGAGAACGTGTAAAATATTGGGTAAAACCAGATATTGAAAACAGAATAAAAGAAGGCAGTATCAAAGCATATTTTAATTCAGAAATAATTAAAATTACTGAAACCGAAGTTTTAATAAAAACCCCAAATGGCGAAAAAACTTTAAAGAATGATTTTGTAATAGCACTAACAGGCTATCAGCCAGATTTTGAGTTTATTAAAAATCTAGGGGTTCATATTTCTAAAGATGGAATGCAATTTCCACATTATAATCCGGAAACTATGGAAACAAATATTAAGGGATTATACCTGGCAGGTGTTATTTGTGGTGGCTTGGAAACCCATAAATGGTTTATTGAAAATTCACGAATACACGCAAAGATTATCGCTAAACATATTGCAGAGTCTTAATAGCCTATAAAGTTGAAGTTAAGAAGCTTCTTAGTATGGTCATATAATTTCGGAAAAATCTCTTTAAAGTCTTTTGGCGACTCAAAGAAATACTCTGCCAGCACAGCCATAAATTCATATTGATTTGTAAAGGCATAGGCACGAAAATATTTGGTTTTATCCAATTGGTCTTTCACCTCTTGCTTTGCAATTTGTTTTAAAATATTATGAAATTGTTTTTTAAAACGTATTGAATCAGCATCAGTACTATGTTTTGTTTCCAATTGCATAGCGTGCATAAATTCATGAATTCCTACATTTAAGTTATCATCGACAATTTTAAAACCTTCTTCAAAATCTTTCCAAGAAAGCACTAAAGCCTTTTGTCTTGGATTAAATTCCCCTTTGTGATAAGTATTATTAACCTGGCTATAAAACTCCTTAGGATACACTAAAATATAATCTATCAATGTGTAGGTATAATTCTTTCTTCCGAAACTAAGCATACAAGCAATTGAAGCAATTAAAACCTGTACTTTATCTGTAATTTCTAAACCCTCTCTCCCCACGAAGTTTTTGGCAGCAAGAAAGTGAGCTACTCTATGTTCAAACTCTCTTTTATGTTTAGGAGAAAGTTTTTTATAGAACCCAAATTCATTTTCAAGAATTCTTTTCTGAGAAGTTGATAGTTTTTTGTAAACTAAATAATGCCGAAAAAGCGGTTTGTTAAATAAAGAGGCATAGCTATTTTCAAAAAAACGGAATAAAAACAAGCAAATCCCTAAAATTACAATTCCATAGGCATAGGGAGCAAGCCATGGGGCATAGGGTTCAGGTTGAAGGTTTATAAACATACTGTATTGAAAGATCTAGTTAGTATAAGGTTCTTGAAATCAAATATTTCTCTATGATAAACAAAAAATCCCCGACATTACTGCCGGGGATTTTAATAAATATAAATAACGATTACTAATTTTAGAAATCGAAAGTATAGAATTTATCCCAGAATAATTGAGTTTCTGGTGCATCCCCTCCAATTGCTGAAGCAGCTGCATCATAGTTTGTTCCATTTAGTGTTTGCTCACCTACTGGATACGTATATCTCACTGGGTAACCTGATTGAGCACTAGTTGGTTCAACAAGAATTGGGTAATCTAATCTTCTAACAGAAAGGTATGAAGCAAAAGATCTGTTGTAAAGACCTAACCATGCTTGAGTACCTATAACCATTTTCCATTTTGGAGTAGAAGTACTAGCAGCGATTGCAGAAGCATAATCAACTTCTGGCTTTGCTAAGTAAGATGCTACATCTCCAACATTCCAAAAATCGAAAGATGCAGTGATAGCAGCTATATAGTGACTTTCAGCGTTACCACCAACAGCATATCCTCTTTCAGCAGCTTCTGCTAATAAGAATTCTACTTCATCATAAGACATGATCACACCTGGCTCAGAAGGGTTAACGATACGATCAGATACATGAGAATGAGTTGCATAAGAAGATCTACTTCCTATTACACCACCTACATAAACACCATCTACATCTGTAAAGTAAGCAGGTCTACGTGGGTCTTCAAGAGCATTCATCATATCGATAATAGTTGCGCCAGCAACATAATCATTACGACCACTCAATACTAAGTTGTTGTTCATAGGATTGTTGTTTGGAGCAGCATTTCTGTATTTGTATGTTGCATTATCAGCATTACTAGCAAATACACCGCTTGTATAAGCAGACTCTACTGTTGACTTAGATAGTGCAGCATTCTCATCAGCAATCATGATTCCCATACGTAGTTTTAAAGAGTTTGCAAACATTTTCCATTTTGCAACATTTCCAGAGTACATAAGGTCTTCAGAATTTTCAAAACTATTTAAACTAGTATTCATCGTATTAATTGCAACATCTAATCTTGCAAGTAAATCATAATATACAGTCTGTGCATCGTCATACTTAGGCAATAGATTATCGATATCTAAAGCTTCAGAGTAAGGAATATCACCATACGTTTCAACCAAGTTACTATATGCGTAAACAGTTAAAACTTCAACAATTGCTTGCTTATTAGGCTTTCTTCCGTTTAACTCATCTGTAAGGTATGTAGTACCCTCAATAATTTTAGATGCTTCATCTAAATCTTTTAACACATCACGATAAAATACTCTCCAATGGTTATCAGGAATAGAACGTGTTACTTGATTGTATCTACTTTCGTCTGTATAAGTAGTTTCCTGTAATTGTTGCGTCCACAACCTTAGGTTGTTTAAGTTAACGTTAGGAGTAACTACCTGATCAGCAAGTTGCTTTTGTGCGGAAGCGAATAAACTTTCCCCACTCACACTTGAAGGATCTTTTACATTCTCATTCAGATCTTCAAGATTATCTGAACATGACACGGCCATAATTGCCGCTGTTAATATTAATATCAGTTTCTTCATTTTTTCTATATATTAAAATTGTGCTTTAATGTTAAACCCGTAATCTTGGGTAGTTGGCAATGCACCAGTACTATAACCTTGTAAGTTACCTGAGCTCAAACCTGATTCTGGATCAGCGTATGGCATGTTTTTATCGATAATCCAAAGGTTAGAACCTGAAACGCTAAACTGAAGTCCAGTCATAAAAGTGTTCTCTAAGAATTTAGATGGCAACGTATAAGCTAAAGATACTTGACGTAGTTTAATATAACTAGCATCGTACACAAACTCTGAGTTTGGTAAAGCAGCATATCCAAAACCACTAAAACTGTTAGCATCTGTTCTAGTTGTGTTTACTGAGCCATCAGGATTAACACCTGGGTTAATGTAACCACCACCATCTGCTAATGTATTTCTTACTGGGTTTCCTAAATCATTTATGTATGAAGTATTGGCGTATACACCAGTAGCTTGGCCATAATATTGATCTAACGAGAATACACTTCCACCTTCTTGAATATCGATAAGGAAGCTAAAAGAAAGGTTTTTGTATGTAAAAGTATTTGTAATACCTGCTAACCAATCTGGGTTAGTATCCCCGATAATGTTATTTGAAGTAGCTGTTGGAATGTAACGTCCAGAATCTGGATCAACTACTTTCTGCCCATTCAAATAGGTGTAATCTTGTCCGTAAATAACTCCGTAAGGTTGTCCTACTACAGCGTTAACTGTTACACCTCCTTGGAAGCTACCTAACTGAAGTGTTTCAATTCCATCAGCAAGAGAAAGTACTGTGTTCTCGTTTTGAGACCAGTTTACATTAATACCCCAAGTAAAGTTTTCATTTTTAATTGGCATACCGTTTAAAGATACCTCGATACCTTTGTTTTCAATTTCACCAGCATTAAGAAGCTTTGAAGTATATCCTGTTGCAGAAGATACTGGCGCAGCTATAATCTGGTCAATAGAGTTTGATTTGTAGTAAGAAACATCAAAACCTAAACGGTTGTTAACAAAACGCATTTCAAGACCTGCTTCATAACTTGTTGTAATCTCAGGCTTAAGTAATGGGTTGTTTTTTCTGTTTGGAATAGAAGTACCAATATCATTATTAATGTTATAGGTATCAATTAATCTATCAAACGGAGCACCGTTTCCTACTTCAGCATAGTTTACACGTAATTTACCAAAGCTAATAGCATTCGAGTTAAGTAATTTACTAAACACGAAACTTGTAGAAACAGAAGGGTAGAAGAATGCGCTATCATCTACTGGTAAAGTTGAGAAATTATCTCTTCTTATGGTACCATCTAAATAAACTACGTTTCCAAAACCAAATGAAGCACTAGCATAAATACCATCAACTCCAATCTTTTCTGCTTGTTCTACTGGGCGTGGGTTTGCTGCAACAGTATTCTGTAATGAATAAAGTCCTGGTACAATTAAACCACCCGATGTAGAAGAAGTTAATGAATTAAATTCATTTCTTCTTACGTTAGTTCCTAAAATACCAGAAAAACTAATCTTCTCAGAAATATCAGTATTAAAGTTAAACATTAAGTCGTAGTTAGTTTCAGTAGCAGTAATATCTCTTCTTAAATAACCAGAGTCAACGTTTCCACGTGTAACACCAAATGTAGTAGCAACAGAACCTACCGCTCTACGCTCTTCTTGAGATTCACTGTAAGTATCTGTAGAAACCCTACCTGTAACGCTTACCCAATCAGCCAATTCATAGTTTAATTCAAAATTCCCTATAAAACGGTTTCTTGTATCATTCTGATAGTTTTCGTAACGTGTCCAGTATGGATTATCCCAGTACAATGGAGCAGAACCAATTGCAGAAGTTGCAGGGTTCCAAGTTACGTTTCGCTTTGTTGCCAAGTAAATATCTCTTTGAGCGTGAAGGTCTGTACTTGTAGACCACCATTGCTTCATGTTACCAACAACGTTATCGTTATAACCTGTAGAGTTACGCCCCAAAGCATCTGTTTTAATATAATTAGCAAAACCAGTTACAGATATTTTATCTGAAACATCATAAGTACCACTAAAGATAAAGTTATGTCTATCTAATGTACTGTTTGGCATCAATCCTGATTGATCTAATTTTGTATAAGACAAACGGTAAGATCCGTTATCCATTCCATTCGTAATCGAAATAGAGTTTGTTAAAGTTACTGGAGTTTCAAAAAAGGACAATGGTCCATTTTCGGCAGCAACATAAGGAGTTTTTCTTAAGTAATTTGGAGAATCTGGATCAAATGAATCCCACTGATAGATGTAAAGGTTTGGATCGAATGCTGGTCCGTATGAAGCATCATCCCCATAGTTTCCAACTTGATCGTCGTTTCCATCACCATCTATATCTTCAAAAGTAAAATAGTCATCACCGTAACCAGGTCCATATTGGTTCTGGTATTCCGCAAACGTACTCTTGTCGATAAAACCTACTTGCGCATTAGAGTTAATTGTAACGCCAAGACCTTTTCCTTTTTTACCTTTCTTGGTAGTAATAATAATTACCCCGTTAGCCGCACGTGAACCATAAAGTGCAGATGCCGCAGCACCTTTAAGCACGTTTACAGACTCAATGTCGTCTGGGTTAATATCCGCAGCAGCATTACCATAATCGTAATAGTTACCCGAAGCTTGAGTTTGTCCAGCTGAATTCGTGTTTCTGTTACTAATTGGAATACCATCAACTACGAAAAGTGCTTGGTTGTCTCCAGTTAATGAAGTATTACCTCTAATAACTACGTTGGTAGAACCACCAAAGTTGTTATTTCTTTTAATTTGAAGACCAGATACTTTTCCAGAAAGGGCATTTGTAAAGTTGTTTCCTTTTACTGTAGCGATATCTTCACCTCCAACTTCTTGCGTTGAGTAACCCAATGATTGTTTTTCACGGGAAACACCAAGTGCAGTTACTACAACCTCGTCCAATGCTGAACCAGCTTGCATAGCAACATCAATCTTATTTGAAGCCCCAACAGCAATCTCTTGAGTTTCAAATCCTACATAACTATAAACAAGTGTTTGTCCCGTAGCAGCGTTAATGGTGTAATTACCATCAAAATCAGACTGTGTTCCAGTACTTGTACCTTTTATTATTATGTTAACTCCTGGAAGAGGTAAGCCCGTGTCATCGGCTACCGTTCCGGAAATTGTTTTTTCCTGTGCAAAAGCGAGCTGCACAATCAACACTACTAATAGTGTTAAAATTCCACTAAACTTTGTTTTCATTTTTTTGTTTGTTTGAATTAGCACTCCAAAAGTGCCAATAAAATCTTACAATTCCAACTTTTAATGAAAGTAGATTATTAAAATTTTATGAAAAAGTTATTTTAAAACCTCTTAATTTTTAGAAATTTTAAGTTAATTTTTCGCAAAGCGCTGATTTTCTTGGCTTTTTGAATGTGAAATAAAAACAATGTAGAAATCGGAATACGATTGAAAATAAAATAAAAACTTTCAAACATTATAAAAACATCTGTTTGTAGAGCCCAAATAATTGATTTTTCAAGCTTTTAGAGAAAGAATTTTCTTATACCGCCCGCTAAAACAGAGATTAGAGCACATCAAAAGCACCTATTTTCTCCTTAATATAATACTTAAAAAAACCTTATAAAGTACTTGCGCCTTTAAACTGATTAGCCTTGCTTTTAAAAAGCACATTGAAGGTGGTTAAACTTCCATAACAACGTGTAATATACTGCTGTAGATCAATTTTGTCTTGTTCGTCCAATTCTTTGCTGGCGTTAATTTTTTGCTCCATTACACGCAAGCGATCGCGCAACATTACTATTTTATGAAAAAAAGTATCGATTGGAATTTCTTTTGAAGATAAATTTGAATCTGCAGGCTTTAAAATTAGCGTCCCACCCTTCCATTTGTCTGCAATTGGCACAATTTCACTAAAGCCATTCCATTTTTTTAGAATTTCACGTAAGCTTTTTTCAACCTCATAAAAACTTACGGTGTCTACGTCATCTTCTGAAGCTTCAATAATTTCAAAATCATCATCAGTAGGAATTGTTTCAAGTCCATTTTCTATAAATGTAACCCAATACATCTTTGCATTAACATTGGTAACCACACCCTTTCCGTAGTGTGGGTGGTCTATCCGCGAACCGATTCCTAGAATTTGTTTCATGGTGCTTTATTTAGCTCGTAAAAATAAAAAAATGGATCTATTAAAAATTTAAAAGTCAAACGATTTTTTTTCAAAATAAAAAATCATCCAAACTTTATATCTGGATGATTTTATAAAAGACAGCAACGGTAAGCTACGTCTCGATAAAGCTAATACTTATTGTTTATGATCGTCAATAACCTGCTGGTCACGGTATTTACAACAAGGGTCTATTTCATTATAAACCGCATCTTCAGCTTTTATATCCTGCGTATCGTGACCGCTATCTGCGATGCTTTGCTGAATTGTAGCTAAATCTGTTTTTGTTTCATTGTAAATAAGACTTAATTGATGCGTATCCAAATCCCAACTAGCAGATTTAACACCCTTAGCTTTAATAGAAGCTTTTTCAATACGCTCTTTACACATGCCACATACACCATCAACCTCTATTGTGGCTTTGGCGTTTTTGTTTTGAGCAAAACCAGTTGCTCCAATAAATACAAATACTAAAATTGCAAGTACTTTTTTCATAAGTGTTGTTTTAAAAATTTAAAAGTTAATTAATACGGTATCGCAACCCTGCGAAATATGAACTTCCAAAAATAGGACCATAAACATACGTTGTATCAAAACGTGAGCCAAATGGATCATCGCTTCCTATTATTGGATTATCTTGTTTTACATTGGTAATGTTTTCACCGCCAATATATATTTCAAAATTAGGCGAAAAAACTTTAGTTATCTGCGCATTCACAGTAGAAACACTTGGTGAAAACTGCGAAAGGCCTATGGAATTTAAATAACTTTCTGTTGAAGCAAATCGTTGTGCTCCCAGATAATTAAAGGTAGCATCAAACTTCCAATTTCCACCCTTTGTATTTTGATGGGTTTGAAACGAAGCATTTGCAAAAAAACGATGGTTTGGCGTTAAAGGGTTTTTCTTTTTTCCACTTATATAAGTAGTTTCTACATCGTAGTATTTATATGCCAACCGCATATCGAAATGCTTAAATAGGTTGTAATTAAACTCCACTTGATAGTTATTAGAATAACTTTCGCCCGCTAAATTATAAAAATTTATTTCAGTTGGGTTTTCCCAATCAGCGACTATCTGGTTTACAAAATCGGTTCTATAAAAATCTAAGGTTACGTCTGCCTTTCTTCCAAAAAGGTTAAACCCTTGCATATACGAAACTCCATAATTCCATGCAATTTCAGGATCTAAACCATAAATATTCCCTCCATTTCCAAAAATATTTAAGCTTCGTGAAGTTGCAAACAAACTTTGATTCTCTGTAAAAATATTCGCACTACGTTTTCCTCTTCCTGCAGAAATTCTAAATGCAGATTTGTTCCAAGGCGAGTAACGCAAATGAAATCGTGGCGTAATAAAAGCTCCCAGTCTATTGTGAACATCACCCCTGATACCTACACTAAAATTTAAATCGTCTAAGTTGTCAAAATTGTACTCAAAAAATGCGCCTACCGAATTTTCAATTCTGTTAAAGTTTTCCGTCAGCACCACTTCTTCATAGCCATCATAAGTTACATTTAACCCCGTTTTAACCTTATGGCGTGAATCGCTAATTATTGAATTATAAAGCAGTTTTCCGTACAAACTATTATGCAAAATAGCATATTCGTTTAACCCAAAATAAGATTGCTGATTGTGACGGCTGTATGCTACTTGCACCCCTCCTGTTTGCCAAGGCACATCTGGATTTACAAATCCGAAATTCCCGGAAACATCAAAACGTTCTGTTTTTATTTCACTCCCCCAAGCAGTTGTTGTACCACGATCTGTATCTGGGTTAAAAAAGGTTTGCCCTGTTTGTTTCTCATCATTCAAATATCTAAAATTAACAAAGCCCACATAGCCCTTTTCTTGATCGATGTATTGCCAACGGTTCATCACATTTACTTGTTGCATTAATGGCGCATCAAGAAAAGTATCGTCATTTTTATCAAATTCAGTTTTTCGCATGTTTCCATGCACATACACACCAGTACTCCAACGCTCGCTAACCTTGGTGTTTAAATGTGTGTTTAACTCAAACCGGCCATTTTCAGCCCCGTAAGCGTTTACAAAAAATTTATCGTCGGAAAGTGGTTTTTGAAGCTCAGCATTAATCTGCCCAGCAATACTTTCATATCCATTTACCACACTTCCTGCACCTTTAGTAATCTGAATACTCTCCACCCAAGTTCCAGGGATAAAACTCAACCCATATGCTTGGGAAGCGCCACGAATATTAGGTACATTTTCAGTAGTAATTAAAATATAGGGACTTGTAAGCCCAAGCATTTTTATTTGCCTTGTTCCCGAAATGGCGTCGGCAAAATTTACATCGATAGAAGGGTTTGTTTCAAAACTTTCCGCAAGATTGCAGCAAGCAGCTTTTAAAAGCTCATCGCTGCTTACATTTAGCACATTCGTAGCTTGAATATACGAACGCGAAGTGGATTGTTGTCTTGCAGTAACCACAACCTCATCTAAATTGGCTTTAGATTTTAAAGAATGTGTTATTTTTCGAGGCACATTTACAGAAATTGTATCTGTTTCATATCCCACATAACTTACAACCAATTTTTTATACTCTGGTTTATAAGAAATTTCAAAATTACCATCAAAATCGCTTACGGTTCCTTCGGAAGTATGTAGCCAGTAAATATTTGCCCCTGAAAGTGGAACTTCTTTATTATCAATATTTTCAGTAATATTTCCCTTTATTTTTTCCTGTGAAAAAACACACAGCGGAAGTATAAAGAGTATATATAATAGATTTTTCATTTAAAATATATTTAGCAACATAGTAATTGCCGTTAGTAACAAAATTATGTTTTCAACAAAAGTGACCATCTTCAAATGCAGTTTTAATGCAGGTATAAGACAGGCACGTTTTTTTACCAAAGTGCGATTGTGCTTATCCAAAAAATTAAAAGGGGGCACTATACATATACACTTCATGCAAATGAAGTGTAATCGCCAAAATATATTAAAATCAAATCAGGAAGGTCTCGTACAGAATATTAAAATCCTGTTCGAGTGGTGGCGGACTATAATCCGCGAAGAAAAATTTTTGAGCGGAAGTAATTGCTACTTCCTTTAAAATAAATACCGAAACGAACGTTGCTACAAATGCTTTGTTGATTTTTAAATCAAAGGAAGCTTTTGCGAAACTATCGTCTATTTTTATTTTAGTGATATGGTTTTTGCAGCAGTGATTGTCTTCACCAACGACATTGTTTTCACTACAGCCTGTAGCCTCAACATCCATTTCCCCACAGGAAAGTTGCTTTTCGCCAAAAGTAATTTCAGAAGCCATTTCCATACCACTACAAAAATGCTGCGCATAGGCTACTCCAGAAGTACTGGCAAGCATCAATACTGATAGAAATATGGAAATGAGTTTTTTCATATGTTATAAAAAGCCTTTAAAAGTTAGAATCAGCCTTCTTAAAATTATTTTACCTCAGCAGCAACACGCCCACATTTTAGCATTTTATCTCCAAAATAAGGGTTTAAGATATCTTTACTACTGCTAATCCAATAAGCTCCCGTATTATTAAAAGCCATTGGGCAGTACTGTTTGTATAATGTTCCAGATGTCAATGTTCCTACTAACATTGCCTCAAGCCCAGTGCTCACAGCTTGAAAATGTGTTCTTTGCACCTCTATATCATTTGATTCAGCCATTGCAGCAATAGCACTTTTAGCAGCAGCATCAACTTCAGCCGTTTCTACTAATGCTTGTAATTTGGCAGCTTCAGCAACCGTTTTTTCAGCATCTGTATTAACCAATGCTGCTTCAACTTGTAAATATTGATTAAATATAGCAGCTATTTGTGGATCATTAAATTCTGCTTCGGTTTTAGCAAGTTCATAGGTTTCTGACACAGTAGTAGCAACAGTTACAACCTCTGGCTCATTTTGTTGTGTACTATTTTTACAAGAAGAAATTGAAAATGCTACGAAGGCAAAAAGAATTAGACATGATTTTTTCATAATTGAATTTAATGTTTAAGTATACAAAGATATTAAAATTCAGTGGGATTTGTATTTCTGAAAATAAAATGCTGGGAGTAAAATTAGCAAGAACAATGGTTGAATTAAAAACCGTCGTACATAAAACAAAATTAAATGGCCCCCAACTTCTTCTGAAGTAAAAATAATAAAACCGAAAACTATAAAAAATATAAAGAAAAGCAAGCAATATAAAAGCGCAGAAATCTTTACCACTTCTTTATTCTTAAAAACCACCCAAAGTATTGCAATAGAAATAATTGTATTCATAAAAAATCGTAAGAAAACACCAAAATGCAAGGCTAAAACATCCATTTTAGGAAGTGCTGCGGTTTTGTATGCTCCTTTAAAAAAGACTAAAAGTGGATCGTAAAAAAGAGAATTCTCAAACGCCCGAATTAACACTAACAAAATTGCAAGTAGCAGTATGATTCCTATCGTTAAAAGCCTTTTCATTTTTTAGAGACTTGACTTAACATCCGCACCCAAACCATCCATAAAATAAAGACGATACCATAAATAACCCCAGGGAAAACCACCGAATGGAGCAAGTTTTCATGTTCTGGAAATTTATGCAAAGCCACCACAAGAAAAGCAATACGGAGAATATTTACTATATATATAAGCACTATGCCAGAGAAAATAAATAAAAATGTTTTTTTAAATTTTTCTGAAAAAGCGATGATAAAAGCAACAAATAAAATTAAAACACTAATAGAATTACAACCTTCTACTATGCTAACACTATACTCGTTATTAATTGTCAGCAACATTGCATTATCTATTTGGCCTGGACTTAATGTTGAATTATAACCAAAACCAGCTAGAACTGCTGAACTTTGTTCAGCCACAAGATTTGTGATAAAATCAGGGAAATACGCGCCAGCTTCCGAGGTTTTTAAATAAATAGAATACAAAATACCAAGCACCAAATAAGTTCCTAAAAAAAGAGCAACAAACTGTACTACGGTTTTATATTTATTAAAAAGATTCTTCAAAAATTACGTTTCTGTTTTTAACAAAAATACAGGATTTGTTGTTGGTGTATGTAAACGTTTTGAAATACTTTTACCCAACTAATTAAGACATTTAAAAACACCATGCTTTTTTCACATTTAAAACCGAAGCTAAAAAACATTTTAGCAAATACACAAAAAACCAAAGAACACCTATTAACAGAGGTTTGTGAGCTTTTGGAAGCAAATGTTACTTACTACGATTGGGTTGGGTTTTATTTCGCCAACCACACCGAAAAAACACTTCATTTAAAGGCTTTTGCTGGCGAACCTACAGACCATACTGTTATTCCATTTGGAAAAGGAATTTGCGGACAAGTAGCCGTTTCTAATTCAAATTTTGTGGTGCCAGACGTTAAGGCGCAAGACAATTACATTGCGTGTAGCATTACCGTAAAGGCTGAACTAGTAGTTCCGTTATTTAAAAATGGAGAAAATATTGGACAAATAGACATAGATTCAAACACCGCCGATCCTTTTACAGAAGAAGATGAACGTTTTTTAGAATGGGTAAACGAAGAAGTTGCGAAGATTCTTTAGCAATAAGTTAATCTGTTTGCACAACCTACATTCCCGTTCTAATTGCTTCAACCGGGTCTAATTTTGAAGCTGAAATAGCTGGGAGAATACCCGATATTAATCCAATAGCAGCGCTAATTGCAGTTCCAATAAACATATTCCAAGGAGAGAGTACAAACTCAAAATCGCCTGTAAACTGGGAGGCAATTATAGAAACGATAAACACCAAAAACAATCCTATTAAACCGCCGATTACAGCAAGAATAATTGCTTCAAACAAAAATTGAAACAAAATAAATTTATTTTTCGCCCCCAAAGACTTCTGAATTCCAATTAAATTGGTGCGTTCTTTTACGCTTACAAACATAATATTCGCAATCCCAAAACCACCTACTAGCAATGAAAACCCACTAATTATAAGCCCGATAACATTCATACTTCCTGTAATGTTATCAATAAAATCAGTAAATCCCTGCATTTGGTTAACAAAGAAATTGCTTATTTCGTCTGGTTTTAAACCCCGTTTTATACGAAGCTGTTGTGTAAGCATTGCTATAAATTCTGCGTTATCAACTCCTTTTTCAGGCTTAATTACAATCTGCGGAAAGGTGTTTTTATTATTATCACCATACATTCTTCGCACTACATTTACAGGGAGCCAAGCCGTTGTATCTTTTGAATTTCCAAACAAGCCAGCGCCTTCTTTTTCTAAAACTCCAATAACATTAAATTTTCTGCCATAAATACGCACTTCTTTTCCTATAGCATTTGGAGCACCTCCAAATAGTTTATGAGCAATTTCATAGCCTAAAACCACCACCATAGAACCGCTATTTGACTCAGATCCATTAAAGAACCTACCTTCATCTAGCTTTAATTCTTCAATATCATAATAACTATCTGTTACTGCACCAATAGGCACATTGTCCACTTGGCTATCTTCGTATTTTATATTTTCATTAGGAACATTCAGCGTAAAAGTTGCGGCTTCAATATTGGGGGTATTGCGTTCAAGATATTGGTATTCATCAAATGAAACATCTGGAAATTGTTGCCATTTCCAACGTGGAATATCTGTTGGCCCAAAATTGAAGCGCATAATAATAATTGTACTATTATCTAAACCACTTACACTTCCTTCAATCTCTTGTTTTAAGGAATCTACCGCAGCCAAAACCGCTATGATTGAAAAAATACCAATCGTTACCCCAACCAATGAAAGAAAAGTCCGCAGCTTATTGTTTCGCAACGCATTGAGCGCAAAATTGAAACTCTCCTTTAAAACTCGAAAATATATTAGCATTTACTCTTGTAGATTAATGATTTTAAACATTTAAACAATCTGCTTAAACATTTCTCAAAAAAATGCAGCCGAAAGGTTGATAAATTTATAAAAAGTAAGACGTTTTCTCTTTGCTTATGTTACAAATTTACTATTCAATTATGTATTTTTGCACCTTAATTTTCCATAATGAACCATTCTAAAAAGATTACCTCTGCCTTAATTTCAGTTTTTAGCAAAGAAGGACTTGCGCCAATCGTTAAAAAACTAAACGAACAAAACGTAACAATATACTCCACTGGAGGCACCCAAAAATTTATCAACGATCTTGGAATCGATGTAATTGCGGTAGAAACAATAACCGATTACCCATCCATTTTGGGCGGTCGTGTAAAAACGCTACACCCAAAAATTTTTGGCGGAATCCTTAACAGACAAGAAAACGAAAGTGATGTTGCTGAAATGGCGGAATACAACATTCCCCAAATTGATGCGGTAATTGTAGATTTATATCCTTTTGAAAAAACAGTTGCTTCTGGTGCTTCCGAAGCAGCTATTATTGAGAAAATTGATATTGGAGGCATTTCTTTAATTCGGGCTACTGCCAAAAACTTCAAAGATACCATCTGCGTTTCTTCGGTTGATGATTATGCTGAATTTTTAGCTTTAATATCAGAAAATGATGGTGCGATTTCCCTGAAAGACCGCAAGCGTTTTGCGGCAAAAGCCTTCAATGTTTCTTCTAATTACGATACAGCTATTTTCAATTATTTTAATACAGAAGAAAAATTACCAGCTTTCAAGCTAAGTGAAACCAACGGGCAAGCACTTCGGTATGGTGAAAATCCACACCAAAAAGGTTTTTTCTTTGGAAATTTTGATGAAATGTTCACAAAACTTCACGGAAAAGAATTGAGTTACAACAACCTATTAGATGTTGATGCCGCTGTAAATTTGATGAATGAGTTTAAAGGTGAAGCCCCAACATTTGCAATACTAAAACACAACAACGCTTGTGGAATAGCGCAACGCGAAACTATTCAACAAGCGTATTTAGCAGCTTTGGCAGGTGACTCTGTTTCAGCTTTTGGAGGAATTTTAATTAGCAACGTGGAAATTGACGAAGCTACCGCCAACGAAATTCACACACTTTTTTGCGAAGTAGTTATATCGCCTTCTTTTTCAGAGAAAGCTCTCGAAATTTTAAAAGGGAAAAAGAATAGAATTTTATTAATTCAGAAAGACCTCGCACTACCCGCCACAACCTTGAGAACTTGCTTAAATGGTGTTTTAGTACAAGACAAAGACAATCGTACCGATAGCGCTGAAATTTTAACGCATGCAACAAACAATAAACCCAAGCCTGAGGAGTTAGAAGATTTGATATTTGCTTCAAAAATTTGCAAGCATACAAAATCAAATACTATCGTTTTAGCTAAAGGAAAGCAACTTTGCGCTAGCGGCACCGGCCAAACAAGCCGTGTAGACGCATTGCGCCAAGCCATTGAAAAAGCAAAAGCATTTAATTTTAACCTTGAAGGTGCTGTAATGGCAAGTGATGCTTTTTTTCCGTTTCCAGATTGTGTGGAAATTGCTTACAATGCAGGTATCAAAGCCGTAATCCAACCAGGAGGATCCATAAAAGATCAACTAAGCATTGATTATTGCAACGATACTAAAATGGCAATGGTATTTACAGGAACACGTCATTTTAAGCATTAAATTTTAGTACATTTGTTAAGACCAAACCTAACGCATTAACTCTCAATAGCACGAATTATATAAAATATGGGATTTTTTGACTTCCTAACTGAAGAAATAGCCATTGACCTTGGTACCGCAAACACACTTATTATTCATAATGACAAAGTGGTTGTAGATGCACCATCTATTGTGGCACGCGACCGTACAACCGGTAAGATAATCGCTGTGGGCCGTGAAGCTGCAATGATGCAAGGAAAAACCCACGAAAACATTAAGACCATACGTCCGTTAAAAGATGGTGTAATTGCAGATTTTGACGCAAGTGAAAAAATGATAAACATGTTTATCAGCGATATCCCGGCGTTAAAGAAAAGGTGGCTAAAACCTTCTTTAAGAATGGTAATCTGTATTCCCAGTGGTATTACCGAAGTGGAAATGCGAGCTGTAAAAGAGAGTGCTGAACGCGTTAATGGAAAAGAAGTTTACCTTATCCACGAACCCATGGCAGCAGCTATTGGTATAGGCGTCGATATTATGCAACCAAAAGGAAATATGGTTGTAGATATAGGGGGTGGAACTACCGAAATTGCTGTAATCGCTTTAGGTGGGATTGTTTGCGATAAATCAATAAAAATTGCTGGAGACGTTTTCACCAACGACATTGTATACTATATGCGTACCCAACACAACCTTTATGTTGGGGAACGAACTGCCGAAAAAATAAAAATACAAATTGGTGCAGCCACGGAAGATTTGGAGCTTCCTCCAGATGAAATGGATGTACAAGGTCGTGATTTGCTAACAGGGAAACCTAAGCAAGTACAGACTTCATATAGAGAAATCGCAAAAGCGTTAGACAAATCAATACTGCGCATTGAAGATGCGGTTATGGAAACACTTTCGCAAACGCCACCAGAACTTGCAGCAGATATTTACAACACAGGAATTTATCTTGCAGGAGGTGGATCTATGCTTCGCGGTTTAGACAAAAGGCTTTCACAAAAAACAGATTTACCTGTTTATATTGCTGAAGACCCTTTGCGCGCCGTAGTTCGTGGAACTGGAATTTGCTTAAAAAACCTTAATAAGTACAAAAGTGTATTGATTAAATAACTTTTGGGAGAATACAATTTCACCAAAATTTATTAATAAGAATAGTTGCCCTTTTATGGCGTTGCTCCAATTAGAAAGCAGAATACTTTAACCACACACAGCAATGCAACAGATTATATTCTTCTTTATTCGGAATAAAAACTTCCTGTTCTTTATTGTGCTGTTTACTATTTCTATAGCACTCACAATACAAACGCATAATTATCACAACGCCAAATTTGTCAGCTCTGCCAACTTTTTTACAGGCAGTATTTATAACTTTAGAAATAACATTACCGATTATTTTTCACTAGAAAAAGAAAACAAAAAACTACTGGAAGAAAATGTAATGCTACGAAAAAAAGTTGCGAATTTTCAGAAAACCATTAAACCTAAAAAACTTGACAGCAGTATAATCAGTGCGAAATACGAGTATTTTACGGCACGAGTAATTAATAATAATTATTCAAAAACCAAAAACCACCTAACCTTAGATATCGGAAAAAAAGACAGCTTAAAAATTGATTTAGGCGTTATTTCTTCAAAAGGAATTATTGGAATTGTCAGCGATGTATCTGAAAATTATTCTACCGTGCAATCTATTTTAAACACACAAAGTAGAATAAACGCAAAGCATAAAATATCTGGTCATTTTGGTTCGCTTAAATGGGACACCAAGGATCCAAATGTTGTCCAATTAGTTGATATCCCTCGCCTAGCAAAGCTAAAAAAAGGCGATACAATTATTACTGGCGGCCGCTCTACTATTTTCCCTGAAGGGGTCTTAATTGGTGCTGTAAAGGATTTTCATTTGGATGCTGATGATAATTATTATTTTGTGAATGTGGCGCTTTTTAATGATATGACCAGCTTAGAGCATGTATATTTAATTGAAAATAAAGACGCCAAAGAAATACTAGAATTGGAGAAAGCTGTGAATGATGAAGAATAATGATATTTTTATAAATAGCGTCCGGTTTATATTTCTGATATTTCTTCAGGTGTTTTTACTAAACAACATCAATCTTTTTGGATATATAAACCCCTACCTCTATCTCTTTTTTATTTTAATGTTTCCACTAGACGGCAGCAAAGGATTATTGATTTTTCTGGGGTTTCTTTTAGGGCTTTCCATAGATATTTTTGAAGATTCAGGAGGCGTACATGCCGCAGCTTGCGCATTTATAGCATACATACGCCCAGTGGTTTTAAAATACTCTTTTGGCGTAAGTTATCAATACAACAGTGTAAAGATTAAAAAAGCCGATATTATGGAAAGGTTTACGTATATTTCATCATTAGTGCTTATGCATCACCTCATTTTATTTTCGCTAGAAATATTTAGCTTTAAGCATATGTTGTTGTTATTAAAATCTACCTTGTTTTCAGGAATATTCACTATCATTCTAGTGTTCTGTACAATGATTTTATTTACCAAAAAGTCTTCATGAGAAAACTTGTTCTAATAGCATTGGTTTTAATTAGCGGAATTCTTTTCGCTGCACGGCTATTTTATTTACAAGTTTATGATGCTTCATCACAGTCGCTTTCAGAAAATAACGCCATAAAGGTAATGTATGATTACCCACAACGCGGTTATATGTTTGATCGTAATAATCAGCTTTTGGTTTCCAATCAACCCTCCTACGATGTAATGGTAATTCCGCGGGACGTAAAACCACTGGACACCTTAGAATTTTGTAGTTTATTGAAAATTTCAAAAGAAAAATTTGAAGAAATACTTCAGAAAGCACGCACCTACTCGCCACGACTGCCTTCAGTAGTAATTCCGCAATTAAACAAAGCAGATTATGCATCCCTCTCAGAAAAAATGTACAAATACGAAGGGTTCTACATTCAAAGAAGGTCGCTTCGTGAATACCAAGTAAATCATTCTGCAAATGTAATGGGCTACATTGCTGAAGTAAACAACGCCATTATTGAAAAAAACCCCTATTATCAAATGGGGGAACTTATTGGCACTGCCGGTGTAGAAAAAGAATATGAAGAAGTGCTTCGCGGTATAAAAGGAGTAAAATATATTCAAAAAGATCGTTTTAACAGAGATATTGGCCCTTATAAAGAGGGTATTTATGACACCCTGCCGGAAGCTGGAAAGGATATTCAGCTAACCATTGATGCCGCACTTCAAAAATATGGGCAAGAGTTAATGACCCACAAACGAGGCGGCATTGTTGCAATCGAACCTGAAACAGGCGAAATATTAGCCTTAATAACCGCTCCTAGCTACGACCCTTCTTTGCTAGTAGGGCGCGATAGGTCTAAAAATTTCACAAAACTATGGTATGACACCATAGAAAAGCCTTTATACGATCGAGTTTTAATGGGAGAATACCCCCCTGGATCACCATTTAAAACCCTTACAGCGCTTGTTGGTCTTCACGAACAAGTTGTAGACACCTTAGATCGGTTTCAGTGTTATCGCGGTTATAGATACGGAAATAGGACTTTAGGCTGTCACTCTCACGCCAGTCCACTATCCATGGTTGGCGGAATAGCAAATAGTTGTAATGCGTATTTCTGTCATGTGTACAAACGGATTATCGATAAATACCCTACTCCACAAGAAGGGATTGATGCATGGCGAAAAGACCTAATGAGTTTTGGCCTCGGAAATTTTTTAGGGTATGACCTCCCTAGTGGGAAAAGAGGTAATATTCCAACCTCTAAATACTATAATAAAGCGCACGATTTTCCAGCCCACAAATGGTCTCCATTAGCAACTATTTCAAACGCAATTGGGCAAGGTGAGGTATTGTTAACCCCAATACAAATGGCAAATTTTACGGCTGCCATTGCCAATCGTGGGTATTATTACACACCTCATATTATCAAAAATATTATTGGTCCAGATACCATCCCGAAAAAATTCAAGGAGAGGCATTATACCAATGTGGCACCAGAAAACTTTAAGCCTGTCATTGAAGGCATGTATCAAGTTTATGAAAAAGGAACTGCTTCTGGCATTAAAATACCAGATATTAAAATATGTGGAAAAACAGGCACTGCCGAAAATTTCACTAAAATAAACGGCAAACGAACACAGCTAACAGATCATTCTATATTTGTAGCTTTTGCCCCTAAAGACAACCCCAAAATAGCAATTGCTGTTTTTGTTGAAAACGGCTATTGGGGTTCGCGTTGGGCAGGACGTATTGCCGGACTTATGATTGAGAAATACCTTAAAGGAGAAATAACCCGTACCGATATGGAAAAATATGTACTGGAAGGAAGTCTTGAAGCAGAATATGCAAAACCATATAGCGGCAAACCATTTTCAATTAATCGTTAATGATAGGAGGCAAAAACTATATGCGCTTGGATTGGTTGATGATTTTTATATTCATCGCCCTTGTAATAATGGGTTGGGTAAACATTTATTCTGCCTCTTTAAGTGATGAAGCAAAAGGTTTTTTTGATTTCGACCAAATCTACGGAAAACAGATGCTTTGGATAGGCTTAAGTTTTGTAATTATCATTTTTATCTTAGCCATTGAATCTAAGTTTTATGAGCGTTTTGCCAGTGTTATCTATATCGTTTCCTTAATAGCTCTTGCAGGGCTTTTCGTTTTTGGAAAAACAATCGCTGGCGCTACTTCTTGGTTTGATTTCGGAGGAATTAGTATCCAGCCAAGTGAATTCGTAAAAGCTACAACAGCCCTTGCACTTGCAAAATACGTAAGCGATATTCAAACAAATCTAACTGAATTTAAAAATCAAATTGGAGCTTTTATCATTCTTGCGCTACCTGCAATTTTGATTATTCTTCAACCTGACCCAGGAAGTGCATTAATTTACGCGGCTTTTATTTTCCCTTTATACCGCGAGGGACTTCATGGGGTGTATTTATTGATTGGCTTTTCTGCCGTTGTGTTATTTGTTTCAACACTTGCTTTTGGAGCAATTTGGGTAGCACTGGCAGTTTTACTTTTGGCTGGTATCTTGTTATTTAGAAATAGAAAAAGACGCCCAGATTTTATAAAATACATCCTGATTGTTGCAGGCTGTATCGTTTTTTCTTTCTCTGTAAGTTATATTTTCGAAAATGTATTTAAACAACACCACCGCGATCGTTTTAATATTCTTTTAGGGAAAGAAGTAGATGCGCGCGGCATTGGTTATAATACAAAACAAAGCGAAATTGCAATTAGCAATGGAGGTTGGTTTGGGAAAGGATGGACCCAAGGAACACAAACAAAAGGTAATTTTGTGCCGGAGCAACATACCGATTATATTTTTAGTACCGTAGGGGAGGAATGGGGCTTTACAGGAAGTATGATTGTGGTTTTGCTATTTGTTGGTCTTATTACAAGAATACTTTTTAGAGCAGAAAAACAAAAAACACAATTCGGAAGAATTTATGGCTATAGCCTTGCTGCAATTTTATTTTTCCACTTTTTCGTGAATATCGGTATGGTTACAGGTATTTTTCCAACCGTAGGGATTCCACTACCTTTCTTTAGTTACGGAGGTTCCGCACTTTGGGGATTTACTATTTTACTTTTTATTTTTGTGAAATTAGACGGAGCTAATCATTACTATACGTAAGAAATTGAAGATATAAATTATAGTAACTACTAATCTACATAGTACTATTTTCTTCCCCACGCTTTTAAATGCACCTTCTTCTCTAAATCATTTTCAATAGCATCTGGTAAGTTCGGAAAAAAATCTATGCCTGTTTTAGCTTCAATTTCATCAATGGAAACCACATAATTGTAATAAGAACCGCTTACATTTTTATTGGGAATTAAAAAAGCAATGGTTTTATATTCACCATCGGCAACGTCCATAACAATTTTATAAAAGGTATTGGGAACAGAAACATTTTCATACCCAATTGCCTTCATATCTCCTTGTAAAACACCGCCAGTAACCACATAAACACCTTCGTATTTTTCAGCCCAAAATCGAACTTTTTGTTCTAAACGGTTCCAAATACCCGCATTAAATTCGTGATTCTGCGGACTTATATTACTTGTTAAGAATGTTTCTTTATAGGCATCATACGAAAACCCTCGGTCTGCTGCTGGACAAAGGTGCCCACGGTCATAACCAGAATTTTTATAGTTACGCCAATCAGCCGACTTAGTTTTTACGCTTTTATCTTCAATAAAATACGGTCTGTCAAAATCGTTTTTAACCAAATTTTTATCGCTTAATTTATAAGCAACCCACTCTGCCTGCTCGTGTGTTTCGGAATACGAAAGTGTGAAAAAATTATGCGCTATAATTACGCCTGTAGTTGAACTTGGAAGAAAGAAATCATCAAAAACTTCAGAATTCCTATTTATAGCATTTGAAGTTTGGGGTGCTGCCTTTTCGTCCTTGGCACTAAAATCGTCTGCATAATACAATGCAACGGTTACAAGAATAATTACAATGGGGTAAATGTATTTTCGATTCATTAAGGTTTAATTAAGTATTCCGCACATCCATCGCATCGCGCAATGCGTTCCCGATTAGCATAAAAGCAGTAACCAAGCTCATAATTGCAAGACCAGGGATAAGGGCTAGATAGGGTTTCCCTAAAATTATATAGGCGTAATGGTCTTTTATTATACCGCCCCAACTAGGCATAGGCGGTTGGGCTCCAATACCTAAAAAGGACAATCCACTTTCAATAAGGATAGCTCCAGCAAAATTTGCTGCCGAAATAATAACAACTGGTGCCATACTATTTGGTAAAATATGTTTTACAATTATTCTAAAATCTGTAAAACCCAACGCTCTTGCAGCAGTTACATACTGCATCTGTTTTACGCCCATTACCTGCCCGCGTACTACACGTGCTACTTCTACCCACATTGTAAGACCAACAGCGATAAAAACCTGCCAAAAACCTTTTCCCAATGCCAGTGTAATGGCAATTACCAAAAGCAAAGTAGGTATAGACCAAGTAACGTTAATAAGCCACATAATTGCTGCATCGACTTTTCCACCAAAATAGCCTGCAATTGCCCCCATGGCAACCCCTATTACCAATGAAATAAAGACCGCCACAAATCCAATTGCCAATGAAATACGAATTCCAATAAGCATACGGCTAAGAAGATCGCGGCCGTATTTATCAGTTCCTAAGAGAAATGTTTTTTCAGAAATATATTTTTTGGGAATTTCCTGTACCGTAGCAGTATCTGAGAAAAGAGAAAGCGCATATTCCTTTTGAAGACCTTCAGCTCCATCGGTTGTATATTCTGTGACTTCAATAGAAGTGTCATTCAATGAAAACTTTGAAATTGGAATTTCTGTATCTGCATTCTTTTTTCCGAAGAAGAAAACTGAAATGGGATTTTGCGCTGCAACAGCAACCGGAATTGTCAACATTTTTACTGAAAACCCCGGATTTTTTGAATGAATCGAAAGATGCATCTGGTTTGCATTTTGCGAATTGTCTGGCGCCAAAGCATAGGCAAAAACTGCAATAAGCACGCAACTGCATAAAAATATAAAACTAAAAACGCCCCAAAAGTTTTTCTTGAACTTTTGGAGCGCTATAGTAGTTAATGAAGTAGCTTTTTTCACATTTCAAATTTAGTAAAAAATAGCCTGTTTTCTTTAGAAAGCATCACTTGCTTTTAGGAGGGGTTAGTTTTTAATATCCGCTACTTTTTTTGCTTGAATGTTGTTTAATTTTAAATCTTCAAGTACATGCACTGCTTCTTCAACATACATATCTTTACTTAAGTTTTTATGCCATCTTTTACGTTTTTCCGATAAAGTTGTGTCTTGCTTCATCAAAGCAGCTTCATAAGGCAAAGATTCAAAGGTTAAGTGATTATCATAAGTATCAATGGCGTCAAACCGCTTTGCTTTTGCTTTACGTTGCTCAATTTCATTGCTGTAATCAGAAAAATTAAGGTTTACAACTTTTTCATCACGACGCTCTTTAATCCATTTCGCATTGTCATCTATCAGCTTCAATTGTTCGTTCTGTGCCATTCTTGATTTACTTTTCTGAATGGTTTCTTCATAATCTATATAACCATCCCAAATATCGTATTTTGCAGCATCAATTTTATCATAAGGCAACGGATTGTCATAATCTCTTTCGCCAATATCGATATAACTGTAACGATCCGGCATCACCACATCGCTTTTTACACCTTCCAACTGGGTGGAACCACCATTAACACGGTAGAATTTCTGAGAAGTAATTTTTAACGCCCCTAAGTCGCCTAAATCGTTTTTGCGTAACCATTGATTAAGATCTATCACATTTTGCACTGTTCCTTTCCCGTATGTTTGCTTACTACCAATGATAATCGCGCGTTTGTAATCTTGCATTGCCGCAGCCAAAATCTCGGATGCAGACGCAGAAAGTTCGTTAACCAAAATTACCAAAGGACCATCCCAAACTATTGCACTATCCTTATCTTCTAAAATTTCTTTATTTCCTGTGGAAGCAACTTGAACAACGGGGCCTTTTTTTATAAAAAGCCCTGCAATATCTACAGCGGTACGTAAAGATCCGCCACCATTATCACGAAGATCTAAAACCAGCCCTTCCATTCCTTCTTCTTTTAAGCGGATTATTTCTTTTTTAACATCCGTTGCGGCATTGCGTTCTTTATAGTTTTCCATATCGAAATAAAACTGTGGCAAATTGATAAGTCCAAATTTGCGATCGTTTTTTTCAATAAGTGAAGATTTTGCATACGTTTCCTCAAGTTCTACAACATCTCGGGTAATTGTTTTATCGGAAATCGTACCATCAACGTTTTTAATGGTCAATGTAACCTTAGTGCCTTTTGGGCCTTTTATTAGCTTTACAGCATCATCTATTCGCATACCCACAATACTAACAGCATCTTTTTCGTCTTCCTGTTTTACCTTCATAATAGCATCGCCCACTTCAATTTTCTCACTTCGCCAAGCTGGGCCACCGCTTATAATTTCAATTACGGTTATGTAATCATTCTTTTTTTGAAGCCTAGCCCCTATTCCTTCTAGCTTCCCAGACATTTGCAAATCGAATCTATCTTTGTCTGGTGGAGCAAAATAATTGCTATGTGGATCAAATTCTTCCACAATTGTATTTAAGTAAATTGCAAAATAATCCTTACGCTCCAAATCTTTGGTGAAATCGAAATATTCATCAAGTGAAGTTTTTGTTGTTTCGCGTGCTTTCGTTTCTAATTCTGTTAAAGATTTTGGAGTAAAAGGCTCTTCTTTAGCAGCAGTTTTTTTCTTAGCATCCTCTTTTTCATCGGTAGCAGACTCCCCTTTTTCTTTGTTTTTTTGATCTTCAACTAAATCATAGTATCCAGAAAGGGTAGAAAATTTCAATTGCTTTTTCCAACGAGCCTGCAAGTCTTTTAGTGAAGCAGCATACGTTAAATTGTCATAATCTACGTCTATGGTTTCTTTTTCATTAAAATTGAAAGGTTCACTTAAAACCTCAGGATATATTTTCTTTACATCCTCCATTCGTTCCTGAAAACGGGTATAAACCAAATTAAAGAAAGCAAGCTCTTTATTCTTTATTTGGTCGTCAATTTCGGTTTTGTATTTACTAAATTCAGCAATATCTGATTCTAAAAAATATCTTTTTAAAGGGTCTAAACCTTTAATAAAATTCTCATAAATGGCTCCTGAAAAGGCATCATTCAAGTCTTTTGGATCGTAATGCCCTTTTTGAAGCACATACGTAATTAAATCTAAAAGTAATTTGTCTTTATCAGGATCGTTAAATTCCTTGGTTGTGAAACTGCAGGATGCCACAGAAACAAAAACAGCCAGAAATAAAACTTTAAAATTCTTTTTCATTATCCGCATAATAGTATTGTTATTTAAGAGTGTCTAAATTAGATAAAAAACTGTGCCATTAAAGCATTTGGGTACTAATTTTTTGTTAAACAGTTTTTTCAATCTTGAATTCCTGATTCATCGGTAATAAATGTATTTTTGTTTTTCAAAATAAAAAAAAATGGCAAAAAAAAGACCCCTTATTTTAGTTACCAATGACGATGGTATTAATGCTCCCGGTATTCGAACGTTAATTGAGGTGATGAATACTATTGGGGATGTTTGTGTGGTAGCTCCCGATTCTCCTCAAAGTGGAATGGGCCACGCCATAACTATAAACGATACACTTTATTGCAATCGTATAAAAACAGAAAACAATGTCTCACATAAAGAATATAGCTGTAGTGGCACTCCTGTAGACTGTGTGAAATTTGCTGTAAATGAAATTTTAAAACGCAAACCAGACCTTTGTGTTAGCGGCATAAACCACGGAAGCAACTCTTCTATAAACGTAATTTACAGCGGCACAATGAGCGCTGCAGTTGAAGCTGGAACCTTAGGCATTCCCTCTATCGGGTTTTCACTTTTAGATTATTCGTTGGAAGCAGATTTCACTCCCTCTAAAAAGTTTATAAAAACCATTACGCAACAAGTCCTTAAAAATGGATTACCAAAAGGGGTTGTTCTTAATGTGAATATTCCAAAATTAGAGCTTCCACAAATAAAAGGCATCAAAGTGTGTCGCCAAGCAAATGCACATTGGGAGGAAAAATTTGACAAACGCACCAATCCTTTAGGGAGAGATTATTATTGGCTTACTGGCGAGTTTGTAAACGAAGATAAAGGTGAAGATACAGATGAATGGGCTTTGCATAATGGTTTTGTATCTGTAGTCCCCGTTCAGTTTGACCTTACTGCACACCACGCGATGAAAGAGCTAAACACTTGGGATTTATAACATAAAAAAAACAGAAAAAATTCAAATGAAACCACATATAAAAGAAATTTTAATCGGACTTGGTATTGGCGTGCTATCAAATATGGCTGGTAGCTATTTATACATATTCTTTTTTTCAAAACTAAGCTTAGAATCTACACTACAAGCAGCCCAAGAAAATGGTTTTCTTGGTAGTTTAATAGCGCTAGGGGCAATTTTAAATCTAATTGTATTTTTTATACTTTTAAAAAAGAATCAATATTATCGCGCGCGGGGAGTGGTTTTGGCTACCGTAATTGCCGCACTCATCATATTAATTTCGAAATTTTATTAAAAAGAAAAATGATTTTATTTATTACGCCTTAACTTAGTAATCAAGTTTTAAGTTTTGAGACTTTAAAATCAAGTATAGTAACAATTAAAAAACAACAATGAGACGCGCAGTTTTTCCTGGAACTTTTGACCCCATCACCCTTGGACATGTAGACATCATAAAACGCGCACTCCCGCTTTTTGATGAAATAATTATTGCTATTGGTGTAAATGCTGATAAAAAAACAATGTTCTCGTTAGAGGAAAGAATTCAGTTTATAAAAAGTACATTCAAAGGAGCTACTAAAATAACGGTAAAGAGCTATTCAGGGCTTACGGCTAATTTCTGTATTTTAGAGGATGCACAATTTATAGTGCGTGGCCTTCGAAACACAACCGATTTAAACTATGAGCAACCTATTGCCCAGACCAATTATAAAATGGCAGCCGTTGAAAGTATATTCTTAATCTGTTCGCCTGAAGTGTCTAATATATCATCCACAATAGTAAGAGATGTAATGCGGAATGATGGCGATTATTCGAGCTTGGTTCCTTCTTCCGTTATCAGTTAATTACAAGCTAAAAAATTTCAACTAAAAAACCCTTTCAGTTTCCTGAAAGGGTTTTTAATAGATTGTAAAATCAATCGAATTAAAGCGCTGCTACATGCTTAGCCATATTCGATTTCAAATTGGAAGCTTTATTCGTGTGAATAATGTTTTTCTTCGCCAATTTGTCGATCATAGAAACAACGGTTGGAAACATAGTTTCAGCTTCTTTTTTATCCGTAAGTTCTTGGAACTTCTTCATAGCATTACGGGCAGTTTTATGCTGGTAACGATTACGTAAACGCTTTGCCTCGTTGCTTCTTATTCTCTTTAATGCTGACTTGTGATTTGCCATTTTGTTTTTATTAAATTCTAATTTTTGTAGTCCGTAGGGGAATCGAACCCCTGTTACCAGGATGAAAACCTGGCGTCCTAACCCCTAGACGAACGGACCATTTTATTTTTCAATGCGGATGCAAAAATACAACTATTTTTGAATAGCGCAAATCCTAAATTACTTTTTTCAAAAAAAATTAATACGCTCTTGCAAAAAGTACTTTTCTAGAGGACGGTTTTCCAGTAACCATGCACGTTCCGGTACCAGTGTCAGCATATAAAGGAATACATCTAATTGTTGCTTTTGTTTCGTTTTTAATTTTCTCCTCTGTTTCATTAGATCCATCCCAATGTGCTAAAATAAAGCCTCCTTTGGTGTCTAAAACCTTTTTAAACTCCTCATAAGAAGCCACTTCCGTAGTGTTTTCTGCTCTGTGTGCCACTGCTTTCTTAAATAAATTGTCTTGAATCTCATCCATCAATGAAACTACTTTTTCGACAATATTTTCATTGCTGACGAATTCTTTTTGAAGTGTATCTCTTCGCGCCAGCTCCACAGTTCCTTTTTCTACATCTTTAGGACCGATTGCAATTCGTAATGGCACACCTTTTAATTCGTATTCGTTAAACTTCCATCCTGGCTTTTGGGTATCACGATCATCAAATTTAACCCGAACACCTTGCGCACGAAGTTTCTTCATTAAATCTTTAGCTACTTCACTAACCATTTCAAATTGCTCATCATTTCTATAAATAGGAACAATAACCACCTGATCTGGCGCTAAATTTGGAGGTAGTACCAATCCATTATCATCACTATGCGTCATCACCAAAGCCCCCATCAATCGGGTAGAAACCCCCCAAGAAGTTGCCCAAACATAGTCTAAAGTACCGTCTTTGTCCGTAAATTTAACATCGAAAGCTTTAGCGAAATTCTGCCCTAAAAAGTGCGAGGTGCCCGCCTGAAGCGCTTTTCCATCTTGCATTAAAGCCTCAATACAATACGTTTCTAATGCGCCCGCAAAACGCTCACTAGCTGTTTTTGTTCCTTTTATTACAGGGATAGCCATGTAATTTTCAGCAAAATCTGAATAAACATTCATCATTTGTTCTGCTTCCGCTATTGCTTCTTTTTCGGTAGCATGTGCCGTGTGGCCTTCTTGCCAAAGAAATTCTGCCGTACGCAAAAAAAGACGTGTACGCATTTCCCAACGAACCACATTTGCCCATTGGTTAATTAAAAGTGGAAGGTCACGATAGGATTGAATCCATTTTCGATAGGTATCCCAAATAATAGTTTCTGAAGTTGGACGTACAATCAACTCCTCCTCCAATTTTGCATCTGGATCTACAATAACACCACTGCCATCTTCAGCATTTTTCAATCTATAATGCGTAACAACAGCACATTCTTTTGCAAAACCATCCACATGACTAGCCTCTTTACTAAAATAAGATTTTGGAATAAATATTGGAAAATAAGCATTTTGATGCCCCGTTTCTTTAAACATCCTATCAAGCTCCGCTTGCATGCGCTCCCAAATTGCATATCCATATGGTTTTATTACCATACAACCGCGCACGCCAGAGTTTTCTGCTAAATCAGCCTTGACAACCAATTCGTTATACCATTTTGAGTAATCCTCTTCTCTCGTTGTTAAATTCTTTGCCATAGCCTGGTTTTTGGCACAAATGTTGTGTCTATGTTAAATGATTAGTTATTGTCCGCAAAACTACTTATTTTTATAATGTCCAACAATTAAATTACAGCAGATATGTTAACTCAAAAATACACTATAAAACGTTTCATCCCCATAACCTTTATAGGGGCTTTTACACTCTTGCTATCATCTTGTGGGACACACAATAGTGCTTATACTAATACTGATGGAATTTATTCTTCTGGAAGCACTTCAAATGCAAAAGAAGAGTATGCAGCCGATGATAACTCAAACGAAAAAGCAAATTACTACAAACAATACTTTCAAAGTAAATCTAATTCCTATTCAGACATACCAGAAGAAGGAGCGATTTTTACTGACATTGAAGCGTATTCTACCACTGAAAGCTTAGATGAGGATGGAAACATAGTTATAGAAGATAATTATACCGAAGATGGCTACGGGCCCTGGGGAAGCAATACCGACGACGTTACCATAAATGTATACAACTACGGGGGGTACAACTACGGTTTTTACAACAGACCATACTGGTATACGAACTATTGGAGTGGATGGGGATATCCTTATTATAATTATTACACCCCCTATTGGGGCATAAGCTATGGCTGGAATTATCCTTATTATGGTTATGGTGGCTATGGGCATTACCACCACCATACTTACGGTTATTACAATAATTATTACAACAATTCATATTACAACGGAGTAGCCTATAACCGAGGTAGAAGAAATTCAGATTATAACCGATCTGATGCCAGAGGAAGGTCAAGTAATGCTTCCTCACGTAATTCTTCATACAGTCGTACAGAAATTTCCCGTCGCGTAAATAGAAATAATGTTCGTGCAAACAACACAACACGCACTACACGTAGTACAAATAATGTGCGAACCAATAGAACAAACTCGAATGTAAGAAGTAACAACTCAAACACACGCGTACGAAACAACAACGCTAACACTACAACCCGCAATAATAATTATTCACAGCCTACAAGAAGCACAACTAGAAGCACTAGAAATACTACACGTAGCACAAGAAACAGCTCCTACTCTTCACCTTCCAGAAGCAGTAGCTCTGGTTCTGTTAGAAGTTCTGGCGGTAGCACACGTTCTAGCAGCGGAGGCAGAGGTGGCCGTGGTTAAAATTAAATCGAATTTACTTTAAATATAAAAACATTTAATGCCCATTGACAATTCATTTTTAATTAGAAATGATACTCTGGGCATTTTTTAGTTATTAAACTATATTATTCAAATGAAAAAAATAACAACTTTCCTATTTATTGCCTTTTTAGCAGCGACTTCCCAAGCTCAAAACAGCACTGATGGCTTGCGTTATAGCACAGACCAAAATACAGGAACTGCACGTTTTACAGCGCTTAGTGGCGCAATGGGTGCTTTAGGTGGCGATTTTTCAGCAATGAGCATCAACCCAGCCGGGGGAGCTGTTTTCTTAGACTCCAACTTACTGTTTTCCACTGCTTTATTTGACATTGACAATAAGGCAAATTATTTCAATAGTACTGAAAATAGCTTTTCTGACACCGCTTCTATAAATCAACTGGGAGCTGTTTTTGTGTTGAATAATGCAAACAAAGAATCTAAATTCAAGAAACTCACCCTTGGATTAAATTTCGAAACCACTAAAAATTTTAACGATGAAATATTCATCGCTGGCAACGGCCATACTTCAATTGGAGCGTTCTTTTTGGCGCAAGCGCAAGGAATTCCACTAAATCAACTCCAAAATTCAGATTATCAATTTTTAGGACAAACTCAAGGAACTGCTGCACAGAATGCATTCTTAGGGTACCAAGCATATCTTTTTGACCCTGTAGACCCAAACAATCCTTCAAACAGCTCGTATGTTTCAAATATCGCTGGAAACAACTTCAACCAGAAATATATTTATCTTTCACAAGGAAACAATAGTAAGTTTACCATCAACTTTGCGACTCAGATTACTGATAATTATTTTTTCGGAATTAATTTAAATACACATACCATTAGTTACGACCAAAGTACCTACTTGCTTGAAAACAACAATAATCCAGGCTCTACAGTAAATAGTGTCGGTTTTGAAAACAACCTTTCTGTAAATGGGGCTGGTTTTTCGGTTCAAATTGGAGCTATTGCAAGGGTAGCAGAAAAACTTCGCCTTGGATTAAGCTTGGACACCCCTACATGGTATCTAATTTCTGAAGAAACAACACAAAATCTTGAAAGCTCGAGAGTATTTGAAAACCAAATTATTAATGAATTTATAGACCCGAGAGTTATTAATGTGTATGAAGATTACACCTTGAAAACACCTGCAAAAGTGACTGCTAGCGCAGCTTATATTTTTGGACAAAAAGGACTAATCAGCTTAGATTATTCATATAAGGATTATTCATCGATTGATTTTAGTTATACGTTTGATGACAGCCCTTATTTTAACGATTTAAACAGAACTATCGAAAACTCATTAAAAGGCGCCTCATCATTTAATGCTGGCGCAGAATACCGCCTGCGTCAATTAAGTTTTAGAGGTGGATTTCATTATGAAGAAAGCCCCTACCAAGAAACAGAAGTGGTTGGAGATCTTAGTGGTTTTTCGTTAGGAGCTGGATATAATTTTGGCAATTATACGCTTGATTTTGCTTATTCAAGATCCGAACAAGAGCGCAACCAACAGCTGTATTCAGTAGGGTTAACAGATGCCGCCACTATAAATTCCATTTACAGTAATTTTATGGTATCAGTAGGCTTTACCTTTTAAATACCTCAAAAAACTAATAATAATTTTTGATTGTTACATAAAAACACTTAAAATAAAAACACCCACTTTTCAATACCAAAATGCTATTACGTATCTTTGCAGGCCTAAAAAATGAGATTTTAATTGATGGATTTAGAAAAACAACTAAAAGAAATAGAAGCAATGGGTGATGACCACATTGGTAGTTCTACAGAAACCCCAATGCGTTCTAACGCCTTTGAACTTAGCGATATTGAAAAAATTGCAAGCATAAAAAAGGACGTTCACAGCATCATGCAAACTTTGGGGCTCGATCTTAACGACGACAGTTTAAAAGGTACGCCAACAAGAGTTGCAAAAATGTTTGTGCAAGAGATTTTTGGCGGACTTCATCCAGACAGAAAACCAAAAGCTTCTACCTTCGAAAATAAGTACAAATACCAAGAAATGCTTGTAGAAAAGAACATTACACTCTACTCTACTTGCGAACACCACTTACTCCCTATTGTTGGAAAAGCACACATTGCCTACATTTCTAACGGCACTGTAGTTGGGCTTTCAAAAATGAATAGAATCGTAGATTATTATGCAAAACGCCCTCAAGTTCAAGAACGTTTAACAATGCAAATAGTTAAAGAATTACAAGAAGTTTTAAACACGGAGGATGTTGCTTGCGTTATTGATGCAAAACACCTGTGTGTAAATTCACGAGGCATTCGTGATATTGATAGCAGCACTGTAACTAGTGAGTTTGGAGGCGCCTTTAAAAACCCAGAAACACGACGCGAGTTTTTAGATTATATAAAACTGGATACTGAGTATTAAACAACTAACTCAGCAAAAAAAACCAATTCACCAATTATATCGAAAAAATTGAAACAGCAAGAATTATACATTTACAATTCGCTTACTAAAAGCAAGGAAAAATTCAATCCAATTCATGAAGGTGCCGTAGGAATGTACGTTTGTGGCCCAACAGTTTACAGCAATGTACATCTGGGAAATTGCCGAACTTTTCTTTCTTTCGATTTGGTTTTTAGATATTTGAAGCATTTAGACTTCAAAGTTCGTTATGTACGAAATATTACCGATGCGGGGCACCTAGAAAACGATGGGGAAAGCGGCGATGACCCTATTCTGAAAAAAGCACGAATCGAACAATTGGAACCCATGGAGGTGGTTCAAAAATACACGGTAGATTTTCATACAACCATGGCAAAATTTAACGCTTTGCCTCCAAGTATTGAACCTACCGCAACTGGGCATATTTATGAACAAATTCATATTGTTGAAAAAATAATCGAGCAAGGTTTTGCTTACGAGAGAAACGGCTCCGTATATTTTGATGTTGTAAAATTCAACGAAACTAACAATTACGGCAAACTAAGCGGAAGGCTTTTAGAAGATATGATTGCCAATACGCGTGAACTTGCAGCACAAACAGACAAGAAAAATCCGCAAGATTTCGCCCTTTGGAAAAAAGCGGAACCGCAACACATTATGCGCTGGCCATCACCTTGGAGCGAAGGTTTTCCAGGCTGGCACCTAGAATGTACCGCGATGAGCACCAAATATTTAGGAAACAACTTCGATATTCACGGTGGGGGAATGGATTTGAAATTCCCGCATCACGAGTGCGAAATTGCACAAGCAGAAGCCTGTAACCATATTTCCCCGGTAAATTACTGGATGCACGCCAATATGCTTACACTAAATGGCAAAAAAATGTCGAAATCTACTGGAAACTATATTCTTCCAAACGAAATGTTTACTGGAGAAAACGATGTTTTAAGCAAAGCCTTCTCACCTACTGTTACAAAGTTTTTTATGTATCAAGCACATTACCGAAGCATCTTAGACTTTAGTAGCGACGCATTAGAAGCTTCTGAAAAGGGATACAATAAGTTAATGGATGCCTACAGAATGCTGGATGATCTTACAACTTCAGAAAAAAGCAGCATAGTCGTTGAAAGCTGGAGAAAGTCTTGTTATGATGCAATGAATGACGATTTTAACAGTCCTATTTTGATTGCAAACTTGTTTGAAACAGTAAAGTTTGTAAATTCCATAAAAGAAGGAAAGGATACTATTTCTAAAACTGATTTACAATTACTAAAACAAACAATGAGCGACTTTCTTTTTGATGTTTTAGGACTGCAAGATATTACTTCTGAAACTTCCTTAGACACCGAAAAACTTTCAGCTGCTATTGAACTTCTTATTCAATTAAGAAATCAAGCGCGTGCCAATAAAGATTTTGCAATGAGCGATAAAATACGAGACGAGCTTTTGGCAAAAGGAATTCAGCTAAAAGACGGGAAGGACGGAACTACTTTTTCATTAAATTAACAATAAAAGTGAAAAAAATTATCACATATCCTTTTATACTTTTAATAAAAGGGTATCAACAATTTATCTCACCATTTACACCTGCAACCTGCCGTTATAACCCAACGTGCTCCTATTATACCGTAGAGGCATTGCAAACACATGGCTTAATAAAAGGAAGCTGGCTGGCTATAAAACGTATTGCAAGTTGCAATCCATGGGGCGGTTCTGGTCATGATCCAGTGCCACCCAAAAAGAAATGAAAAATATGCGCTACAATACTTTTTCGCTTTTGCTATCTTTACACAGCGCAATAAAATTTTTAATATGCATTATTTAAGTTTTACATGGAATCCTTCAGAAGGGATTGATCTTGGTTTTTTTATGATTCGTTTTTACAGTTTAATGTTTGTCGTAGCATTTACACTGGGTTGGATTATCACAAAAAAGATTTATGAAAGAGAAGGGCAGCCACAAGAAAAACTTGATAGTCTTTTTATATATATGGTAGTAGCCACACTTATTGGCGCTCGTTTAGGGCATGTTATTTTCTACCAACCTGAACTCTTTGCACAAGATCCACTTTCGGTATTTTTACCAATAAGCACTGTTCCTGAATTTGAATTTACAGGTTTTCAAGGCCTGGCAAGTCATGGCGCTGCAATTGCTATATTAATTGCAATGTATTACTACAGCAAAAATGTTATCCAGAAACCTTTTCTTTGGATAATGGACCGCATTGTTATTGCCGTAGCTTGCGGTGGAATATTTGTGCGCATCGGAAATTTTATGAATTCTGAAATTATTGGCAAGCCTTCAGGTGATTACCCTTTAGGAGTTCGTTTTGTGCATGAAGGCATCAGCAAACAAGAAGCCGTAAACGCAACTGGAATTCAGAACCCAAGTAAAGCATATGATGCCATAGTAAACAATCCACAATTTTCAGAAATGTTGAATACCGTACCTTTTCGCCATCCTGCACAGCTTTATGAAGCAGCAGGCTACGTGATTGTATTTTTGGTATGTTGGTATTTATATTGGAAAACGGAGCGCAGAAAACAGATTGGTTATATTTTTGGAGTATTCTTAATCCTTCTTTTTATGGTTCGCTTTATTGTAGAGTTTGTAAAAGAAAGCCAAGGTGGCTTTGAGTCTGTACTCGGGCTACTTTCCACAGGTCAATGGCTTAGTGTGCCATTCGTACTTGCAGGCATTTATAGTATGTGGAAAGCTTCAAAAAGACCACTTATTGATTAAAAAGACACCCCCATACATAGACGAATCATTATAAGACAGTCTAGGTATTTAGGGTAAAATATATTCGAATGAAAAAAATATTTATATCGGCTGCAATTGTAGCTGCACTTTTCTCACTTTACAACTGCAAAGACAGCACTAATACAACAGAAAGCAAAAGTCTTACTAAGGAGATTTTATTCAACAAAGAAGGCGAATTAAAGCTCCTAAAAGCGAATAATGACTCTTTAATTGCACGTTTGGATATTGAAATTGCAGATGATGAATATTCTACTCAAACTGGCTTGATGTACCGTCATTCTATGGAAAAAAATCAAGGTATGCTTTTTGTTTTTAATGATTCGCGCCAACGATCATTTTATATGAAAAACACTGAAATTGCACTCGACATTATTTATCTAGATGCCGAGAAGAAGATAATCAGTTTTCAAAAAAACACAAAACCTTTCTCCGAATCCTCTTTACCATCAGATGGGCTCGCTCAATATGTACTTGAAGTAAACGCAGGGCTTTCCGATGTATGGCAATTAGGAAAGGGTGATAAAATTGAGTATACAAAAAATTAAACGCAGAAATTAGCCGTGTATTTAATTGCACTGTAAAAGCCTTAATACACTAGATTTCAGAAACAAAAAAGACCTTTCCAAATTGGAAAGGTCTTTTTTTATTCCGAAGAAAAATCAGGGATTATGCTTCAAGAGCAGCTTCCTCTTCTTCTTTTTTATCGATTAAATCTTCAACTTTTTTACGCTTTACCGTATCGTACATAATTGGTGTTGCGATAAACAGTGATGAGTACGTACCCACTAGAATACCAACTACAATTGCAAACAACAAGCCTCGAATAGATTCTGCACCAAAGAAGAACATACATAACAATACGATAAGTGTAGTGAAGGATGTATTTAAGGTTCTACTTAATGTGCTACTCAATGCAACGTCTATAATGCGGTTCATTTTCCAAGTTGGGTGCTCCCCAAAGTATTCACGAATACGGTCAAACACAATTACGGTATCATTTAGCGAGTAACCAATAACCGTTAGTATCGCCGCAATAAATGCTTGATCTATTTCCATGCTAAAAGGCATAAATCTATATGTCAAAGAGAAAACACCTAACACAATAACAACATCATGGAATACAGCAGCAACCGCACCCAAACTAAATTGCCATCTTCTAAAACGTAAAAGGATGTATAAGAAAACTACCACTAACGAACCAAATACAGCCCAGAAAGAGTCTTTTTTAATATCATCAGCAATGGTTGGACTTACTTTATAGTACTCCATTCTACCAATTGTTTTTCCGTCTTGATCGCCTACAAACATATCATAGGTCATATCTGCTGGCATATTTGTTTTTACTGTCTCAAACAGCATTCTTTCAATTTCTTCATCTACTTCAGTACCAGTTTCATCAACCTTATATTTGGTTGTAATTTTTAACTGGTTATCACCACCGTAAGTTTTTGCTTCAGCACTTCCGAAGGCTTTTACAAGATCGTTCTGAATTTCTTGAGAATTAACATCTTTTGCAAAACGAACAGTATATGTACGTCCACCAACAAAATCAACACCTTGGTTAAGTCCGTTAGTAAATAATGAAGTGATACTTACTAAAAGTAAAACTCCAGAAATAATATAAGCAACCTTTCTTTTCTTCAAGAATTCGATACTTACATTTCTAAAAAGATTTTTAGTAATTGACGTTGAACACGGCAATGGCTTACCATTTTTGGTATAACGATCAATAAACAATCTTGTAATGAAAATTGCTGTAAACAATGAAGTTGCGATACCTATTAATAAGGTAGTTGCAAAACCTTGAATTGGACCCGTTCCGAAAACCAAAAGGATTAAACCGGTAAGACCCGTTGTAATGTTCGCATCAAGAATTGAAGATAATGCATTATTAAAACCATCTTTAATTGCATCTTTTTGTGCTTTACCTTTAGCGAGTTCTTCTTTTATTCGCTCAAAGATAAGTACGTTCGCATCTACCGACATACCTACTGTTAATACAATACCTGCAATACCTGGCAGCGTAAGCACAGCTCCCAAACCTGCTAATATTCCGAAGATAAAAAGAATGTTTACCATTAAGGCAATATCGGCAAAAGCACCAGCCTTCCCATAATAACCAATCATCCATAATAGAACAATAATAAGGGCAACCGCGAAAGACATTACTCCACTGTTAATTGCCTCCTGGCCCAGCGTTGGTCCAACAACTTCACCTTGTATAATTTCTGCTGAAGCCGGTAATTTACCTGCACGCAATACGTTTGCTAAATCCTGACCTTGTGGTACTGTAAAGTTTCCAGAAATCTGGCTACGCCCCCCCGCAATTGGTCCAGAAGTAACACCAGGAGCAGAGTATACAATATTATCAAGTACGATAGCAATCTGGCTTTGGTTCTGATATGCATCACCAGTCATTTGCTCCCAAACTTTAGCACCTCTACCATTCATCTGCATCGAAACAACAACACGACTCATTTGGTCAAATTCTTGTCTTGCATCTACTACCACGCTTCCACCAAGTGGAGGAAGGTTATCACGGTTTCCTTTTAAAGCATATAATGCTGTAGTTTCTTCCCCATTTAATCCTGGATTAGATTCTGGAAGACTCCAAACAAATTTTGCATAACGCAATTCATTTGGCAACAACGATTTTATTTGTGGGTTTCTTAAATAGCTATCAATTGCAGCGGTATCTTTTAATCTAAAAGTAGCGATTACCGGTCCTCCTTGGCTTCCCAATGAAACCATTTTTGAAAGAATTGGATTTGCCTTACCATCATCTACAAGGGAATCTTTAACATCTTCACCTCCTAAAAGTTTACTTACATCGTCATCTTCAGCTTTAGTAGAATCTACAGCAGTTTCTGTAGCCTCAGTTGCTTCAACAGTTTCGGTTGTTTCTGTAGCAGATTTTGCCATTGCAAGTTCACCTGCTTTAGCATCGGCAGCTTGAAGGAAGCCTGCCATATCTTCAAATTTATACACATCCCAGAATTCAAGTTGTGCTGTACTTTGAAGTAATTTTTTAACACGGTCTACATCTTTTGCTCCAGGAAGTTCTACAAGTATTCTTGCCGATTTTCCTAAACGCTGAATGTTTGGCTGTGTTACACCAAACTTATCGATACGTTTTCTTAAAACTTCAAAAGCAGAAGTAATAGACTCATCAATTTTACGCTCAATAACAGGCTTTACCTGATCGTTGGTCATGCCAACATCAATTACATCTTCCAAATTCTTATTAAAGAAAATATCTGGCGATGCAAGATTATTTTCACCTGGAAGTGCTTCAAACGCTTTAAAGAAAGACGCAAGATACGTGTCTTGGCTATCCTTTTGAAGCTCGTCTGCCCTTTGCAAAGCTTGATTAAACGCAGGGTCTTTAGTATTATTTGCAAGACCACTCAAGATATCTTTAACAGAAACCTCAAGAATTACATTGATACCACCTTTAAGGTCAAGACCTTTATTTAATTCTTTTTCTTTGGCAGTTTTGTAGTCAATCCCTAAAAAAACAGGGTTTGTAGCTACAGAATCTAAGTAACGCGTCTCTGCATAGTCGCGTTCATGGGGTTGATCTTCAGAAAATTTGCTGTTGGCAAATTCTTTAGCACTATCCTCTACTTTGTTTGCAACAAATGTAAAAGAGAGCTGATAAATACTTACCAATCCAAAAAGGATGGCAAATACGGTAACGAGTCCTTTATTTTGCATGTTTTATTGTTTTTGGTCAGATTGTTTTAACCCATTCCGAAGCCTCGAAACAGGAGCGCAAAGATAGGATTTGCTTATAGATCTGACAATTATCTGGTTTATTTATAATTAATTTCAAATGCCTCCGAGTGTACACAAACAGAGACCTTATTGTAAAATAGAATTTTGGGAATTTGCTAGGAAGCATTCCCTTAAGAAACTGGACCAGCCCTAACCTCTGGAATTTCGTATGAAGTTTTTGTTTTTGGAAGTGAAACGTTGCGATTATTTTCACCTATTTTTCTTTCAACAACAGGCTTTAAACCAAAGTTAGTTTCTGCTGTTGCAAATGAAACAAATTGGTTTGAATATAAGTCTTTCGCAGATTTTATCTCCACAAGTAGACCATGAAGACCAATGTCAGACCCGTAATCTTTCTGAATTTTCACTACCTCTAATTTATAGGTAGTAACATCATTATTAAAAGGATTTTTAGAAGAATTATCCTTATCATTAAATGCATCATAACCAATTTGAAGCTCGTTTTGTGTTTGAAATAAAGCTTCAATTACAGCAACATCAAGCGTACTGTAATAGGTAACTTTTAACTTACCATCCTGCATTTCAGAAACTCGAATCGCTGCAACACCTAAGGATTTTAATTGGTCTGTAATATTCGAAATAGTCTGCTGAGCCTCATCAGCACTAATGGAATTCGCATCAAACTGAAGTACAATTTCTTGATTGGGCGCTGTAGCATGCTCCAAGCTTACTCCAAAAAAAGTAAGGGCTATTGTAAATGCGGCAATGTACCATCTCCAGTTCACGCGCCAAATATAAAAAAATAAAGCCTGTAATACCACATCTTTATTTGTTTTACCTAAATACGTATTCCAACATCAAAAACAATAAAAAAACAAGCGATTTTATCTTAACTCCACAACCGCTTTGTTCTCAACCATTAAGAGCTACCCACTACTAATAATTTTAAAAATTTGCAAACTTTTTTATGTTTATAAATTTTTATTTACCTGAAAAACAATAAATTAACAATTTACTTTTGATAACTTCTAAAACAAAACAAAGTTTAAAGATTTCAATTTACCTACATTTACATTCTTTAGAAGAAAACTACAATCACAAAAATATTTGAAGCATGCAGATAGAAAATCCGCCTAAAAACAACACTATTTACACCCAAGATGAAGCTTTTGAAGCCTCTCTTGAATATTTTAAAGGCGATGACCTTGCCGCTCGTGTTTGGGTAAATAAATACGCCCTTAAAGATTCTGACGGCAATATTTATGAAAAAACGCCAGACCAAATGCACCGTCGTATTGCAAAAGAAATTGCACGTGTTGAGCAAAAATACACCAACCCCATGACCGAAGCAGAAGTTTTTGACGCAATCAAAAACTTTAAATACATAGTGCCGCAAGGAAGTCCGATGGCTGGCATTGGCAATCCCTATCAAATTGCTTCCTTATCCAATTGTTTTGTAATTGGCAATGATGGCGATTCAGATTCGTATGGCGGCATCATGAAAATTGACCAAGAGCAAGTACAATTAATGAAACGTCGTGGCGGTGTTGGGCATGATCTTTCACACATACGTCCAAAAGGCTCACCGGTGAAAAACTCTGCCTTGACTTCCACGGGAATTGTTCCTTTTATGGAGCGCTATTCTAATTCAACTCGCGAAGTAGCGCAAGACGGGCGTCGTGGCGCATTGATGCTTTCCGTTTCTATAAACCATCCCGATTCCGAAGATTTTATCGACGCCAAAATGGAACAAGGAAAAGTTACTGGCGCCAACGTTTCCGTACGTATGGACGACGCTTTTATGGAAGCTGTAAAAGATGGAAAAAACTACACCCAGAAATACCCCATCTTTAGTGAAAACCCAAAATTCTCTAAAGAGATTGAAGCTAAAAAACTCTGGAGTAAAATAGTTCACAACGCATGGAAATCTGCTGAACCAGGCATTCTGTTTTGGGACACTATTATTAACGAGTCTGTTCCAGATTGTTATGCAGATTTGGGCTACAAAACCGTTTCTACAAACCCCTGTGGTGAAATTCCGCTTTGCCCGTATGATTCCTGCCGTTTGCTGGCAATCAATTTGTTTTCGTATGTAGAAAATCCGTTTACCACTAAAGCCGAATTCAATTTTGAACTTTTCAAAAAACACATTGGTATCGCGCAAAGAATAATGGATGACATCATCGACTTGGAACTTGAGAAAGTAGATGCTATTATCGCAAAAATTGATGCAGACCCACAAAGTAATGAAGTAAAAGCGGTAGAAAGAAATCTATGGAAAAACATTCAAACAAAAGCTAATGAAGGTCGTAGAACTGGAATTGGCATCACCGCAGAAGGCGATATGCTCGCTGCTTTAGGAATAAAATACGGCAGCAAGGAAGGAACTGATTTTTCAATTGAAATCCACAAAACCCTTGCTATAGAAGCGTATCGCGCTTCAGTTTATACTGCAAAAGAACGAGGTGCATTTGCAATTTTTGACAGTGAAAGAGAAAAAGACAATCCGTTTATTCTTCGCCTAAAAGAAGCCGATGAAAAGCTTTATTACGATATGCTAGAATACGGCCGAAGAAACATAGCCTTGCTAACAATCGCACCAACCGGAACCACCAGTTTAATGACGCAAACATCCTCCGGAATTGAACCCGTATTTCTTCCCGTTTATAAAAGAAGAAGAAAAGTGAACCCGAATGATAAAAATGTCCGTGTAGATTTTGTGGATGAAGTGGGCGACAGCTGGGAAGAATATGTAGTTTTTCACCACCGTTTTAAGCAGTGGATGGAAGTTAATGGAATTTCAACCGACAAAAATTACAGCCAAGAAGAGTTAAATAAAATTGTAAAAAAATCTCCTTATTATAAAGCTACTTCAAACGATGTAGATTGGTTGAGCAAAGTGCGCATGCAAGGTGCCGTACAAAAATGGGTAGACCATTCCATTTCTGTAACAATCAATTTGCCTAATGATGCTACCGAAGAATTGGTTGGAAAACTTTATTTGGAAGCTTGGCAAGCCGGTTGTAAAGGCGTGACCGTTTATCGTGATGGTTCGCGTTCGGGTGTGTTGATTTCAAATGAAGAAAAGAAAGAAGAAGAACATGAAACCTTGACAGCGTTCCCCACCAAACGCCCAGAAATCTTGGAAGCAGATGTGGTTCGTTTCCAAAATAGCAAGGACAAATGGATTGCTTTTATTGGCTTAATTGACGGAAAACCTTATGAAATCTTCACTGGTTTTGCGGATGACGAGGATGGAATTTTAATTCCGCGTTGGGTGAATGAAGGGGTAATTATCAAGAATAGAAACGAAGATGGCAGCTCGCGTTACGATTTTCAATACAAAAACAAAAGAGGCTACAAAACCACTATTGAAGGACTTTCGCATAAATTCAATCCAGAATTTTGGAACTATGCAAAATTGATTTCCAGCACCCTTCGCCACGGAATGCCTATTGAAAAAGCAGTAGAATTGATTAATAGTTTGCAGCTAGACACCGAAAGCATTAATACATGGAAAAATGGCGTTGCCCGCGCTTTAAAACGTTATGTTGCAGACGGAACTGAAGCTCGCAAACAAAAGTGCGACAACTGTAATAGTACAGCGCTTATTTACCAAGAAGGATGCCTTACCTGCAAGGACTGCGGATCTTCTAAATGCGGATAAAACAATGGTTTTTTAAACTATTATAATAAACTAAAAAAGCCAGCTAATAGCTGGCTTTTTTTAAATTTGTTGAAGAAAATCACTTTTCCAACTTATCAATACGTTGAATAAGTTCTCCATATCCAATATCCACAGAATCATTCCTATTGTTTTGAGCATTCATCCATTTAAAAATGGATTCTAAAGCATTGTTAGCTGAATTAGTCCCTTTCAAAAGCATCTCCAAAGAATCTTTGTGTGAATCCATGAGCCTATTCATATCTTCAAAAATAGATTTTGCTTGATCATTTTGATGATCAATTATTTCAATTAAGGAATTAATCTTTTCATCAGAAAATGGTTGATTTTTTAACTTATTCAAATTAGTTTTAATCTGATCGAAACTAGATTCATTCTTCATATTTAATTATATATAATTAACTAAAACTACAATTCCAACAAATCATTTGTTTTACGAACACCTGCTGCACTTTCTGCTATATGTGCTTTTTCGGCATCGTTTAATTCTATCTCTACTATTTTTTCTACACCGTTTCTACCCAAAATAACTGGAGCACCAATACAGATATCATTAAGACCGTATTGACCATCTAGCATAACAGAACAAGGGAACATTTTCTTTTGGTCGCAAGCAATAGCTTGAACTAAAGCAGAAACTGCAGCTCCTGGAGCATACCAAGCAGAAGTTCCTAATAACTTAGTAAGTGTTGCCCCACCTACTTTAGTATCTTCTTTTACTTGTTCTAATCTAGCTTCAGAAATAAATTTTGAAACAGGAACACTATTTCTAGTTGCCAAACGCGTTAATGGAACCATTCCTGTGTCGCTATGACCACCAATTACCATTCCGTCTATATCGCTAATAGGAGCCTCAAGAGCTTCCGCTAAACGATATTTAAAACGAGCACTGTCTAAAGCACCACCCATTCCAATAATTCTATTTTTATCTAAACCTGAAGTTTTATGAACCAAGTAAGCCATTGTATCCATTGGATTGCTCACTACGATTATAATAGTTTTAGGAGAATTCTTCACAAGGTTTGAAGACACGTCTTTTACGATTCCCGCATTGATACCGATTAATTCTTCACGAGTCATTCCTGGTTTACGTGGAATTCCACTAGTAATAACACAAATATCACTACCAGCCGTTTTTGAATAATCATTGGTTACACCCGTAATCTTAGTATCAAAACCATTCAACGAAGCTGTCTGCATCAGGTCCATCGCTTTTCCTTCGGCGTAGCCTTCTTTAATGTCTAACAAAACTACTTCGCTTGCAAAATTCTTAATGGCAATGTACTCGGCACAACTTGCACCCACAGCACCTGCTCCTACAACTGTTACTTTCATGTGTGTATATTTAATTAATTATTATTTATTGAATTAGACAATCACTTTTTAGGTTAACACTTAAGTGATTAGAAAAGTTGTACAAAAGTACCAATATCTACTTAAAAATTATGACAATAAAGGGTTAAAAACGAAATAGCTCTGAATAAATTCTGAAGGAATTTCATATTTATAAAAAAAGACCCTCACAAGGAGAGTCTTTAAATATATTAAAAATCAAGCTATTAAGCATCAATATTTGCATAAACTGCATTTTTCTCAATAAACTCACGACGGGGTGGAACCTCATCCCCCATTAGCATAGAGAAAATTCTATCGGCTTCGGTACCGTTATCGATTGTAACTTGACGAAGTGTTCTAAACTCAGGATTCATTGTGGTATCCCAAAGTTGCTCGGCGTTCATCTCTCCAAGACCTTTGTAACGTTGTATAGAAGCAGAGCCGCCAAACTTTTCATTTAACTCATCGCGTTCTTTATCGCTCCATGCGTATTCCTTTTTAGCTCCTTTTTTCACTAAATACAGTGGGGGCGTAGCAATATAAACACAACCCGCTTCTACTAATTCGCGCATATAACGGAAAAAGAACGTTAAGATAAGGGTTGCAATGTGGCTTCCATCCACATCGGCATCACACATAATAACCACTTTATGATAGCGTAATTTTTCAAGGTTAAGTGCCTTACTATCCTCCTCGGTACCGATGGTTACCCCTAAAGCGGTGTATATATTTCGAATTTCTTCGTTTTCAAAAACCTTATGATGCATGGCTTTTTCAACGTTAAGGATTTTTCCACGCAGGGGAAGAATTGCTTGAAAATTACGATCCCGACCTTGCTTTGCTGTTCCACCTGCCGAATCTCCCTCCACAAGAAATACTTCACATTTTTCAGGGTCTTGTTCAGAACAATCTGAAAGTTTTCCTGGTAATCCACCACCGCTCATCACTGTTTTACGCTGTACCATTTCACGAGCTTTACGTGCTGCATGACGTGCTTGAGCTGCTAGAATAACTTTTTGAACTATCGTTTTTGCATCATTTGGATGTTCTTCCAAATAGTTTTCAAGCATTTCTGAAACCGCCTGACTTACCGCGGAAGTAACTTCACGGTTACCCAACTTTGTTTTTGTTTGTCCTTCAAATTGCGGTTCTTGAACTTTCACCGAAATAATCGCTGTCAATCCTTCACGGAAATCATCTCCAGCAATTTCGAATTTCAATTTATCAAGCATTCCAGATGCATCAGCATATTTTTTTAAAGTACGCGTTAGTCCTGCTCGAAACCCAGCAAGGTGTGTTCCACCTTCATGGGTATTAATATTATTTACATAAGAGTGCAAGTTTTCACTAAACGAAGTGTTGTAAACCATCGCAACTTCTACTGGAATATCGTTCTTTTCGCCTTCCATAGAAATTACATCAGCAATAATCGGCTCCCGGTTTCCATCTAAAAAGCGGATAAATTCCTTTAAACCTTCTTCACTGTGAAACTTCTCTGTTACAACTTCTCCATTTTCATCTTTTACACGTTTATCCGTGAAGTAAATGGTAATCCCTTTATTTAAAAAAGAAAGTTCACGCATTCTACTTGCAAGCGTATCATAATTATACTCTAACGACTGCTGAAATATTTGCGGATCTGGTTTAAAAGTAACAATGGTTCCACGATAATCCGTCTCTCCAGTTGATTTTACAGGATATAATGCTTTTCCGCGTTCATATTCCTGCTCCCAAACTTTTCCATCACGGTGAACAGTTGCGGTTAAATGCTCAGAAAGTGCATTTACAACAGAAACACCAACCCCATGCAGCCCCCCTGAAACCTTGTAGGAATCTTTATCAAATTTTCCACCCGCTCCAATTTTAGTCATTACAACCTGTAATGCAGAAACGCCTTCTTTTTTATGAATATCTACAGGAATTCCACGCCCGTTATCCTTTACAGTTACTGAGTTATCTTCATTAATCCAAACCTCTATCGTATCACAATAGCCACCCATAGCCTCGTCAATGGAGTTATCCACCACTTCGTAAACCAAATGATGCAATCCACGTATCCCAACATCACCAATGTACATGGAAGGGCGCATTCGCACGTGCTCCATTCCTTCCAACGCCTGAATTTGGTCGGCTCCGTAACTACCTTTTTTCTGTTCTTCGCTCATAGTATATATAGAATGATTTTTATTATTTTTCGCAACACACAAACATAACGAAAATACCAATAAAATTAAGGGTTTTACGCACTTTAAAGCATGGAAGTTATTAACAAGTTTTTGTGAAAAAAAAGCAAGTTTAAAGGTGTTTGTTAACTTCATTTATAATTTGTGTAATACGCACACACTATTTCCGACGTATTTTACGTTTTTAGTCCAAATCATTTCACGGAAAATTAAGACTCTATTAAACTTTTTATTCTCAATTTTGTCCAAAGAATCAACGTGAACTTTTAATACCACAAATGCCATATTTATGAAAAATTTACTTTTAATGTTCTTGATTATTTCATCTTCTTTTACTTTTCAAAGTGTGCAAGCACAGAGTTTCCCAAAGATGGATGCATCCCCAATGGATTTGGCAATGGCACGTCCTGACAAAACAAGCCCCCCTTTAGCTAGAGTTATTTATAGCCGTCCACAAACCAAAGGACGCACTGTGTTTGGCGATTTAGTGCCTTATGGGGAAGTGTGGCGAACTGGTGCCAATGAAGCCACAGAACTCACTATATACACGCCTCTGAAATTTGGAAAAACCACATTAAAACCAGGCACTTATACACTTTACACCATTCCAGATGAAGATAATTGGACCATTATAATAAACCACGACACCAATGTTTGGGGAGCCTATAGCTATAAAAAGGAAAAAGATGTTGCTAGAATGGCTGTACCATGTAAAGATGCTGCTGCACCAATTGAATCGCTATCCATGATTTTCCGCCCCGAAGCCAATGGAACCACATTAATTATAGGCTGGGACACGGAATACGTAGAGATTCCTTTTAGAAAAGAATAATTATTCTTACGGAATGTTAAGGTATTTATGCGTTTGCAGTGACACTTTCCACTGTGGGTTTTGCATTACATAATCCACAATCATTGGGCTCATTTTTTCACGTTTACTCCATTCTGGTTGTAGATACAAAATACAATCTTTATTAACCTTAGCGGCTTGTTCTTCCGCAAAACGGAAATCGTCCTTATTAAAAATAATCACTTTTAATTCGTGTGCATTTTTATACACCTCTTCTGTAGGAAGCTTCATCTTTTTGGGAGAAAGACAAATCCAGTCCCAAGTACCTGTAAGTTTATAGGCACCTGAAGTTTCTATATGCGTTTGCATTCCTTGTCCTTTAAGCAATTCGGTAAGCGGCCCCATATCCCACGTAAGTGGCTCCCCACCTGTAATTACAATTGTTTTTGAGTACTTTGAAGCATTCTCAACTATTTTTCCAATAGCTGTTGGGGGATGAAGTTCAGCATTCCAGCTTTCTTTTACATCACACCAATGGCAACCAACATCACACCCCCCTACGCGTATAAAATAAGCCGCTGTGCCTTTATGAAACCCTTCGCCTTGAATGGTATAAAATTCCTCCATTAACGGCAACATTATGCCCTTATTTACTAAGTTTTGAACTTCCGTTTTCATTGCTGCAAAAATACTTTAAAATAAATTCCAAAACACAAATAACAAAGCACAAATAAATTTCAAATAACAAATTCCAAAAAAGTTTAAAAAAACAAAATAAAACTCACTCCATCTAAAATTGTTGAATTTGAGCCTGGAACAGTTTGTATTTTGAAAACCTATAAATCCTATAAAATTGACACTATAAAAAATTTGGTGCTTTATAATTTATTACTTTTGAACAAACTTTAGAAAGATGGCGGACAAACAGGTTTTTTTCGATTACATAAAGGATGGCTATACCACAAAAGGCGATTTCATTAATCTGGGCGCTGCAATGCTAGCTAATGAAACTGTTAAAGATGCTTACGTAAAAATTCCGTTAAAAACATTAAACCGTCACGGTCTAATTGCAGGAGCAACTGGTACCGGAAAAACCAAAACGCTACAGATAATTGCTGAAAACCTTTCTGAGAAAGGAATTCCAGTATTGCTAATGGATATAAAAGGCGATCTTAGTGGTATTGCCCAACCCGGAACTAACAACGCTAAAATTGACGAACGCCACAATGCCATTGGTTTTCCATACGAAGCAAAGAAATTCCCTACTGAAATTCTTAGCCTTTCAGATCAAGAAGGTGTACGTCTTCGCGCTACCGTAAGTGAATTTGGCCCTGTGCTTCTTTCGCGTATTCTAAATTTAAGCGATGTGCAATCTGGTATTGTTTCTGTAATCTTTAAATATTGTGATGACAATAAAATGCCGCTATTGGATTTAAAAGATTTTAAAAAAATACTACAATACACCACAGATGAAGGCAAAGAAGAGTTTACAAAAGAATACGGACGAATTTCCTCTTCATCTACAGGGGCAATTCTTCGGAAAGTAGTAGAGTTGGAACAACAAGGCGCTGATTTATTTTTTGGGGAAAAGTCTTTCGACACTGACGACCTACTTCGCATCGATGAAAACGGGATGGGCTACATCAACATTCTGCGTTTAACGGATATACAAGATCGCCCAAAGCTATTTTCAACCTTTATGCTAAGTCTTTTGGCTGAAATTTACGCTACTTTCCCTGAACAAGGCGATAGCGGAAGGCCAGAATTAGTGATTTTTATAGACGAAGCACATTTAATTTTTAATGAAGCCAGTAGCGCGTTGCTCAATCAAATTGAAAGCATCGTAAAATTAATTCGCTCTAAAGGTGTTGGGCTTTATTTTGTTACTCAAAACCCAACAGATGTGCCAGATGCGGTATTAAGTCAATTGGGCTTAAAAATTCAGCATGCGCTTCGTGCATTTACTGCAAAAGACAGAAAAGCTATAAAGCTAACAGCAGAGAATTACCCGCTTTCTGATTATTATAAAACAGCCGAAGTGCTAACAGCATTAGGTATTGGGGAAGCTTTGGTAAGCGCTTTAAACGAAAAAGGAATTCCGACACCCCTTGCACGCACTATGCTACGTGCGCCAATGAGCCGCATGGATGTTTTAACCGATACAGAACTGAAAGATTTACTTAAAGCTTCAAAGTTAATTCCAAAATACAATGAAGTAACCGATCGAGAAAGTGCTTATGAAATGTTGACCAAAAAAATTGAGGTTGCCAATAAAGAAGAAGTTAAGGAAAAAGCACAAAAAGAAAAAGAAGCCGCAAAAAGACCAACATCAAGCAGAAAAAGCACTACAAACCCATGGATAAAAACACTTTCCAGCCCTACGGTAATACGTAGTGTTTTAGGAATTTTAGGGAAAATGATGCGTTAATACAGAAAATAATAGTCACAATAAAAAACAATAATATATAATTAAAACCCTCTATGAAAAATACACTTTTATTAATTGGAATAGTTTCAATCGTTTCTCTCACTTTTATTCAATGCGGAAAAGATAGCGACCCTTTTATTATTAAAAAGAGCGCCATCGGAACCCTTACAAACGACATTAAAATGAAGCAGATAGACTCCATTTTTGCAAACGATTCCATAGTAAAAATACAGTCATCACCAAATGCATTAGAAACCCAAGGTGAGGTAGAAATTTATGAAAAAGGCGGAAAAAAACTATTACTTCTTTCACCAAAAAACGAAGCTGATCCAAATACAACCATAACAAATATTCAGGTTTTTGACCCACGTTACAAAACGGATAAAGGGTTAAATTCTGCAAGTATTTTTAAAGATGTAAAAGAAAATTACACCATTGAAAATATTGAAACGACAATAAATTCAATTGTGGTATTTTTAAAAGACTCAGATGTTTATTTAACAATAGATAAAAAGAGTTTGCCAGAAGAACTGCGTTACGATATGAACCTTAAAGTAGAAGCTAGCCAAATACCAGATGTTGCGCCGTTTAAGTATTTTATGATTGGATGGGAGCCTTCAGAAGCAAAACCCGATCATGCCGATGAGTAATTTAAGCCCCTTTCACCTAGCAATTCCTGTTGATAACCTTGAAGAAAATCGTGTTTTTTACCGAGATGTTCTGGAGCTTTCTGAAGGAAGAAGTAGTGACCATTGGGTAGATTTTGATTTTTTTGGACATCAACTTGTTATTCATTTAAAAGAAAAAAACCGTTTAGAAGAAGAAGCTATAAATCCAGTGGATGGAAAACAAGTGCCAATCCCTCATTTTGGAGTTGTTTTGGATATGAAAACCTTTAAGGATTTTTCAAAAAAATTAATCCAAAAAAATGTTACCTTCATTATCGAACCATACATTCGGTTTGAAGGGCAATTGGGCGAGCAAGCAACCATGTTTTTTAAAGACCCCTCAGGAAATGCATTAGAGTTTAAAGCCTTTGATGACCTAACACAATTATTCGCAAAATAATGAAACAGATACCACTTCAGATAATTCGACAAATATTTGTTATCTTGCTTATAGTATTGATGGGTAGCCTCATTTTTAGAGAGTTACTCCCTTATTTAACTGGAGTGTTAGGTGCCATAACCATTTATGTCTTGATGCGTAAATGGATGACTAAATTGGTAAAAAAAAGAAAGTGGAATGCAGCGCTTGCAGCTACTTTATTAATCATTGTTTCATTTGTAGGAATTCTTATTCCAATTGCGGGTATAATCTTAATGCTAACCAATAAAATTGGGCATGCTGTTAAAAATTCTGGAGAAGTAGTAAACGCTGTTAAAGAGCAACTTGCAAAAATTGAAGATAGATTTGGTTATGATTTGAATTCGCAAATAGATCCAAATGCTATAACAGGCTGGATTTCTGAAAACCTTCAAAATCTAGCTGGAGGCACCTTTAACGCTTTTATTGCTATTGGCTTAATGTACTTTATACTCTACTATATGTTCACAAACCGTAAGGAATTGCGTGAATCGCTAAAGCAATACATCCCGATGGATAGTGACAATTTAAAAGAAATAGGTGTTGAAGTTCAAGCAATGGTACGCTCTAATGCACTCGGAATTCCTTTAGTTGCCATTGCGCAAGGAATTGTGGCGCTAATTGGCTTTCTTATTTTTGGAATTGAAGACCCCTTCTTTTGGTTCGTTATTGTAACCATAGGAAGCATGATTCCATTTGTAGGAACTTTAGTAGGTATTTTGCCTGTTTTTGTACTTTCATTGTCAACCGGCGATAATTTCCAAGCATGGGGAATACTTATTTATGGTTTTGTAGTTGTAGGCTCCACAGATAATATAATCCGCCTGTATGTATTAAAAAAACTAGATAATGTGCATCCATTAGTAACGCTAATAGGTGTTATTGTTGGTGTTCCTTTGTTTGGTTTTATCGGTTTAATTTTTGGGCCTTTACTTATCAGTCTTTTTATGATAATCGTAAAAATATACCGAAAAGAATATGGAAAAGACGACTCTCAAATTAGCAATGAACGTCTCTAGAGTCTGTATTTCTATAGCTTACCTAACATTTCTTATCTAAAAAAGCGAAAATTATAAGGGATGGGTTATTTCCCATTTTTATCTCTATTTTTTTATAGCTGAACTATTTATAACAAAATTTTAAAAGTATTAGATTTCAAATTTTTTACCTTTAAAATAAAACTAAAGATATGTCACTAAAAGGAATCTTTTCGAAATTGTATTTCAACCCAGGAAACAGGGAATCTGGCGTTACCGAAGAATATGTTGAAGATGAAGTAGCTAAAATCAAAGAAGAAGATGTAGAAATTGTGATGGAAAATGAAGAAGCCATCACTAAAAAATTTAGTGGTGCTAATACACTCTCTAAATATGCAGAGCTTGGTAAAATAATGCTAGGAATGCTCAAGGACGTTAAAAACGGTATTTACCCACAAGTACCTTGGTTTACCATTGCTACTATGGTTTTAGCGCTTCTATACATACTAAACCCGATGGATATTATCCCAGATTTTATACCTGGAGTTGGTTATATTGATGATATGGCCGTGCTATCTATTGGTGTAGGTTGGATTGAAAGTGACCTACATCGCTATTTGGATTGGAAAATACAGGAAGGAAAAGGACTTTAATTCCCTCTTCTTTGTTCTCTAGCCAACAAGGTGTTTTTTAGTAACATTGCAATGGTCATAGGCCCAACTCCTCCAGGAACAGGCGTTATAAATGAAGCTTTTTTGCTTACGTTTTCAAAATCTACATCGCCAGTAATTACATATCCTTTTGGATGATTGGCGTCTTCCACTCTTGTAATTCCAACATCTATAATTACTGCATCGTCTTTTACCATTTCAGCTTTTAGAAAGTTTGGAACACCCAGTGCCGATATAATAATATCTGCCTGGGTAGTAATTTGCGCAATGTTTTTTGTGTTGCTATGGGTAAGTGTAACCGTACTATTACCCGGCCAACCTCTCCGACTCATTAAAATACTCATTGGACGGCCTACAATATGGCTTCTTCCAATAACAACAGTGTGTTTTCCTTTGGTATCTACATCATAACGTTGCAATAACTCTAAAATTCCGAATGGAGTTGCAGGAATAAATGTGCTCATATCCAAGGCCATTTTTCCAAAGTTTTCGGGATGAAAACCATCCACATCTTTAGACGGATCTACTGTAAGAAGTACTTTCTGAGTGTCTATTTGAGGGGGTAAAGGAAGCTGAATAATAAAGCCATCAATAGCATCATCTTCATTTAATTCCTTAATTTTTTTTAGTAATTCCAGTTCGCTGGTAGTATGTGGCATACGCACCATAGTAGACTCAAAACCAACACGTTCGCAAGCTTTTACTTTACTTCCAACGTACGTTAAACTAGCGCCATCGTCACCTACAATAATAGCTGCTAGATGTGGTACTTTTTCGCCATTGGCCTTCATCTTATCAACTTCAGCAGCAATTTCATTCTTTATATCATTGCTAATTTTTTTTCCGTCTAGAATTTTCATCTTACTATAGGTTTCACATTTAAAACAATTATATTTTTTTTGGTTAAAGAACTTACAAAAAACCGCAAGCCTACCAATATACTACTACTGAAAACTGCTACTCCAATTTACCGCATCTTCCCCATTGCCTGCATCATTTTTCTTCCACCACCGCCTTGCATCATCTTCATCATTTTGCTCATTTGATCAAATTGTTTTAAAAGCTGATTTACCTGCTGAACACTTGTACCACTTCCTGCGGCAATTCGTTTTTTTCTACTTCCGTTTATAACTGAAGGTTGTGTTCTTTCGGTTGGCGTCATAGAATGAATAATCGCTTCAATACCTTTGAAAGCATCATCGTCTATGTCAACATCTTTCAATGCTTTTCCTGCGCCGGGAATCATTCCAACTAAATCTTTCATGCTCCCCATTTTCTTAACCTGCTGGATTTGGTTTAAGAAATCATCGAAACCAAATTGGTTTTTTGCAATTTTCTTCTGAAGTTTTCGCGCTTCTTCTTCGTCAAATTGTTCCTGAGCACGTTCCACAAGCGATACCACATCACCCATTCCCAAAATACGATCTGCCATACGAGCTGGGTGAAACACATCAATAGCATCCATCTTTTCACCAGTACCAATAAACTTGATTGGTTTAGCTACTACACTTTTAATAGATATTGCAGCACCACCGCGTGTATCACCATCTAATTTGGTAAGTACAACACCGTCAAAATTCAATCTCTCATTAAAGGTTTTTGCTGTATTAACGGCATCTTGCCCCGTCATTGCATCCACCACGAAAAGAGTTTCCTGTGGGGTGATTGCTTTATGAACCTCAGCAATTTCGTTCATCATTGCTTCATCGATCGCTAGACGACCTGCAGTATCCACAATTACCACATTAAAGCCATTTTGCTTAGCGTGGGCAATTGCGTTTTGCGCAATCTGAACAGGATTTTTATTTTCTGGTTCACTATAAACCTCTACGCCTATTTGATCCCCAACCACGTGTAATTGGTTTATTGCCGCTGGACGATAAATATCACAGGCTACCAAAAGTGGCTTTTTAGTCTTCTTTGTTTTTAAATAATTCGCAAGCTTTCCAGAGAAAGTAGTTTTACCACTACCCTGAAGTCCAGACATTAAAATTACGGTTGGCGCCCCACTCAAATTAATACCTGCAGTTTCGCCCCCCATTAATTCGGTAAGCTCATCTTTAACCAACTTCACCATTAATTGTCCTGGCTGCAGCGTGGTAAGTACATTTTGTCCCAAGGCTTTTTCCTTTACCTTATTGGTAAATTCCTTAGCAGTTTTAAAGTTAACATCGGCATCCAGAAGGGCGCGGCGCACTTCTTTTAAAGTTTCAGCCACATTTACTTCCGTGATACTACCGTGACCTTTTAGTAGGTGTAATGCTTTATCGAGCTTATCGCTTAAATTATCGAACATATTCTTACTTTCTTAATGAATTTAACACCTCCGCCGAGGCTTTGGTGTTTGAGGTTGCAAAGATAAAAAAAAGTAGACAGTATTCAGTCTTAGATGTTTCTTGTTTCTTAATTCTAAGAAAAATCTAAAACCATTTAGAATAAAAAAATATTAGCTGGGTTTTGTATATTGCAAACTCGAAAAATTATAGATGATTAAAGAAAAAGTACTCTCTCCATTTCAAAAATTCGTTAACCTCCAAAGTTCTACTGGAATTTTGCTTTTAGCAACTACAGTTATCGCTTTAGTTTGGGCAAATTCTGCTTTTGCAGATAGCTATCAATCCTTATGGAACTACGAAATAGGGCTTGTAACCGACTCTTTCGAGCTTAAAAAACCATTGCTATTATGGGTAAATGATGGGCTAATGGCTATTTTCTTTTTCTTAATAGGATTAGAAATTAAACGAGAATTCTTAATCGGCGAATTAAACTCTACTAAAAAAGTAATGTTCCCACTGTTTGGCGCAATAGGTGGCATTGCCCTACCAGTGCTTTTATATATTATATTAAACCAAAACCCGGACACACTAAAAGGCTGGGGAATACCAATGGCTACAGACATTGCCTTTTCTTTGGCAATTTTAAAAGTGCTTGGCAATAGAGTGCCTTTAAGCCTGAAAATTTTTCTTACTGCTTTTGCCATTGTTGACGATTTAGGTGCAGTGCTGGTTATAGCCATTTTTTATAGTGGAAATTTAGATTTAATGCTTTTAGGTTCAGCCATGGGAATTCTTGCAGTTGTATATTTTTTGAGCTACAAAGGGTTGTATTCTGAGTTTTTAACCATTATTTCAGGAGTAATAGTATGGCTATTGTTTTTGAAAGCTGGCTTACACCCTACTTTGGCGGGAATATTAATGGCATTTGCAATTCCTGTGAGACAAAAAATAAGCACCTTTGAGTTTTCTGATCAGCTAGAAAGTGTAGTAGCAAATATTAAAAAAAGTACCATACTTCAAAAACCAGTGCTTTCAACAGAACAATTACTATTAATTGACGACTTGGAAGACTGGGCTGACAAATACCGCTCTCCACTACAACATTTGGAGCATAAACTTCATAATTGGGTTGCGTATTTGGTAATTCCTATTTTTGCATTAGCCAATGCGGGCGTAGCCATTACTAGTGAAGGCGGACTTGAAAATGCTTTAATCATTAACATCATAATCTGTCTTATCTTAGGAAAAAGCATCGGTATTTCCGCGGTAATTTTTATTGCTCGAAAATTGAAAATTATCGAAGTCCCTTCAGATATTACAAACAAACAAATAATTGGCGTTTCCTTTTTAGCAGGTATCGGTTTTACAATGGCAATCTTTATTGCAAGTCTTGCTTTCAGTTCAAGCCCAGAATATATAGATTCCGCTAAGATTGGTATTTTAATAGGCTCGTTTCTTTCTGCAATTATTGGATTTACAATACTTCGCGTTAAATCTGAAAAAGGGAGTTTCGACCATTCTTAAGTAAAAAAAAATCTTGATGAGTGGTTTTTATAGCTTCAATTATATTAATAGGTAATTATTTATGAAACTTTTACGGGCAGATTCTACCAACAAAGATTTTATTGAATTAGTAAAACATCTTGACGCTGACCTTGCCATTCGCGATGGCGACGATCATTCCTTTTACGATCAATTCAACAAAATAGATGTAATTAAGCATGTAGTTGTAGCGTATGATGACGCAAACAACCCTGTTGGTTGTGGCGCCATTAAGCAGTATGAAGCCACAAGCATGGAGGTAAAACGCATGTTTGTACCAATTAACAAACGCGGTAAGGGAATTGCTGTTAAAGTATTAAAAGAATTAGAACTCTGGGCAAAAGAGCTAGGCAATACAAGATGCATTCTAGAAACAGGCATCAAACAACCCGAAGCCATAGCTCTTTATAAAAAAAGCGGGTATCAAATTACCCCAAATTACGGACAATATACTGGCGTAGAAAACAGTGTTTGTTTTGAGAAACACCTTTCCTAAATAAGTTAAAAATTCAAATTCTTAGTTTTTTACTTCCTTAATAAACTTATTCATCGTAATATTGCAATAAATATATATTACGATCATGGGAATCACCAAAACTGAAATATTTACAGACCAACAAAATCAAGTTGCCACATTTGCGAAAGCTTTTGGCCATCCCGCACGCGTGGCAATTCTTCAACACTTATACAAAATAAACACCTGCATTTGCGGCGATTTGGTTGAAGAAATTGGTTTGGCACAACCTACCATCAGCCAGCATCTAAAAGAATTAAAAAACCTTGGCTTAATTAAAGGAAGCATTGAAGGCACCAGTATTTGCTATTGCATTCACCCAGAAAACTGGGCAAAAATGAAGCAGGTGATGAACCAATTTTTAGATCAAGACCTTGAACATAAAAACAATTGTTGTTAATCCTTAAAAAAACAAGACTATGAAACTTTCAGAAATAAAATCACATTTAAATACCTTAGAGCAAATAAGTTTTATGTTGCCTAATGGCGAATTGGTTCCAACTCATTTTCACGTTACCGAAGTTGGGAAAATCACAAAACACTTTATAGACTGTGGCGGAACAGTGCGAACTGAAGAAGTGGCAAATTTTCAATTGTGGAATGCAGACGATTACAACCACCGTTTACACCCAGAAAAATTGGTGCATATAATTGAGCTTTCAGAAAAAATTATTGGCTTAGCCGATTTGGATATTGAAGTAGAATATCAAGGAGAAACCATTGGTAAGTTTGGACTGGATTTTGACGGCATCAATTTTCTACTTACCACAAAACAAACCGATTGTTTAGCGAAAGAAAACTGTGGAATTCCTGCAGAAAAACCTAAAATGAAACTTTCTCAACTGGAATCTACTGGCGCTAGCTGCGATCCAAAATCTGGTTGTTGCTAAGATGAAACTCATTTTTATTTCCGAAGAAAACTTTTCTGAAGTGGCTAAAATATACGGAGAAGGTCTTTTAACTGGAATTGCAACTTTTGAAACTACACTCCCTTCATGGGAAAAGTGGGACAAAGGCCATCTAAACTTCGGACGGATTTTAGCCATTGAAGAAAACAAGTATTTGGGGTGGGCTGCGCTTTCTCCTGTTTCCAGTCGCTGTGTTTATGGTGGTGTTGCGGAAGTTAGCGTCTATGTTTCAAGCACCGCAAGAGGAAAAGGCGTTGGTGAATTTTTATTAAAAAATTTAATAGAACTCAGTGAAGAGAATAACATCTGGACGCTTCAATCAGGAATCTTTAGAGAGAATATTGCTAGCCACAAACTACACCTAAAGTGTGGTTTTCGAGAAATCGGCTTTAAAGAAAAAGTGGGGCAACTCAAAGGCGTATGGAAAGACAATGTGCTTTTAGAACGCCGAAGTAAAACTGTAGGAATCTAAACACTAAAAAAATGGAACTCTTAAAACCAATCCAGCAATACATTGAAAAACTCGATGTATCCTCTATTTCAGAAGAAAGGAAAGCACTTTTGCAACCGCTTATTGATTATTTAAATTCAAAAAAAGAAAAGGATAGCGCAATCCTGCTTAATTTTATTTGCACCCACAATTCTCGTAGAAGCCATTTTGCACAAATTTGGGCACAAGCAATGGCCGCCTACTATTCCCTACCAAATATTGAATGCTTTTCTGGAGGCACTGAAACTACTTCCCTTTTTCCAATGGTAGCAACAACTTTGGAAGCAACAGGTTTTAAGATTTCAAAAGAACCAAAAGAAGAGAATCCATTATATAAAATAAGCTTTTCAGAAACAGCTTCCCCTATTCTTGGTTTTTCAAAAACGTATGATGCGGCTTCTAATCCTAAAACTGGTTTTGCAGCGATAATGACCTGTTCTCAAGCTGATGCTGGCTGTCCCTTTGTTGCTGGTTCAGATAAACGAATTTCAATTACCTATGAAGACCCAAAAGTTTCCGACGGCACTCCAAAGCAAAAAGAAACCTATCTAGACCGTAGCCAACAGATTGCTACTGAATTAAAATATGTATTTTCTAAAATTGACAATTAAAAATGGCTTCACAAAAAAAATTAAGTTTTCTAGACAGCTACCTTACGCTTTGGATATTTACCGCTATGGCTTTAGGGGTAAGCATAGGTTATTTTGCGCCTAACTTTCCAGACATATTAAACTCCTTTAACCAGGGCACAACTAATATTCCCATCGCAATTGGGTTGATTTTAATGATGTATCCCCCGCTTGCCAAAGTAAATTACGCGCTTTTACCAAAAGTGTTTAAAGATGTAAAGGTACTTTCCATATCTCTAATTTTAAACTGGGTAATAGGCCCCGTATTAATGTTTGTTTTAGCAATAACTTTTCTTAGAGATTATCCAGAGTATATGGTGGGGCTTATTTTAATCGGTCTTGCCCGATGTATTGCGATGGTGTTAGTTTGGAACGACCTAGCAGAAGGCAGTAGTGAGTACGGTGCGGGCTTGGTAGCACTTAATAGTATTTTTCAGGTTTTTGCTTATAGTTTTTATGCGTGGATTTTTATAACGGTACTACCGCCTTATTTTGGTTTTGAAGGTGCAATTGTAGATATTTCAATAACAACCATTGCAGAAAGTGTCGCAATTTATTTAGGAATTCCATTTTTGATGGGCATTTTAAGTAGAGTAATATTAGTTCCTCTAAAAGGTGAAGAATGGTATACCACCAAATTTATACCTGCCGTTTCGCCAATTACATTAATTGCACTCTTATTTACCATAGTGGTTATGTTTTCTTTAAAAGGCGAATTAATTGTAAAAATACCAATGGACGTATTGCTTATTGCTATACCCTTACTAATTTATTTTATCTTGATGTTTGTTATTGGGTTTTTCTTTTCAAAAGCTATGGGTACTACTTACGACAAGACAGCTTCAATAGCCTTTACAGCCGCTGGCAATAATTTTGAGTTGGCTATAGCTGTAGCAATTGCTGTTTTTGGATTAAATTCTGGGCAGGCATTTACTGGAGTAATTGGACCTCTAGTGGAAGTACCGGCGCTTATTTTATTGGTTCGGGTTTCTTTCTGGCTTCGTAAGAAATACTTTTTAAAGGCGATAGATTAACTTATAAAAGCGATTGCAATTTCAATCCCGCTTCTAAATAGTATACCTTTTAAAAGAATCGCTCCATTACTTTACCTATTAATTTTAGAGACTCCACACTCTTTTCAAATTGTATTTGTAAGTTGCATTCCTAAAATACGTACTAAGTAGTTTTATTCAAACCTATTTTTTACACACTTTAAATCAAATTTTAATTAAAAATTGACCTTTATGAAAATCAAATTATTAGTCGGCATCGCTTTAAGTGTTTCCCTGTTTTCTTGTAAAAACGACACACACTCACACAACACACAAACGCAACCACAAGCAGATACTACGGAAATTAGCGCCCCAAAATTTGATAATAAAGGCCATGAATTGGTTTACAATATGGTTCAAAAAGTGGGCGATATGGCTAAGCTTCACAGTAAAAAAAATGTAATCTACACCTACACCTATCAAACCCCTGATGGTAAAACTGACATTTCTAAAGAGAAATATCTTTTTGATGGAGAACTTTCGTATGGGGCTTATGAAAAACACGAACGTACCCTGCCAGATCTGGAAGGACTTATTGAGCAAGGGTATGACGGCACAGAATTTTGGCTTAAGCACAATGGAGAAATAGTAAACGATGATAAGCTTCTAAAGCCCGTAGCTTTTAACAGACCTACCAATTTTTATTGGTTTACAATGATGCAAAAATTATTGGATGACGGTTTGTTTTACGAATATGTAGGGGAAAAAACAATTAATAATAAGCCCTATAATGTGGTAAAAGTTACATTTGAAACTACGGACGCCAAACCTAAAGATATTTATCAATTATACATAAATAAAGAGACAGATTTAGTAGATCAGTTTCTGTTTACGGTAGCTGATTTCAACAAAATGGATCCACTTTTAATGGAAGTAACTTATGAAAACATTGATGGGTTACTACTCCCTACTAAGCGCAAATACAAAAATTCTAATTGGGATGCAGTGGTAACAGACCAGCCCTGGATTCTAGTAAACTGGAGTGATATCACGTTTAACAATGAGCTAACAAAGGCAGATTTTAAAAAAGAATAAAACCGTTAAACACAAAGTTTCAATTGAAAGTTAAGCTTGAACAGATCTTGCAATTCAAATAACCTATTAAATGAAGGTTGTAATTTCTTATAAGAAACGTATAATTGTAGCCTAAGAAAAAGAATTGACAAACATCGCATACAATGTTAAAGAAACTATTTAGCCTGCTATTAATCATAATCGCATTTCAATCGAGCAAGGCACAAAATGATAGTTTACAATGGTTAGATCTTGAATTAGCAAATTATCAATACCCTTTTCCGTTATATTTAGATTTAAAAGCACCAGAACAGGATTTGAAAATGGCCTATATAGATATTAAGCCAGCTAATTATAATGGAAAAAACATTGTATTGATTCCATGATAACATTTTTAAAAAAATAAGTGAAAGAGGGAAAACGTGAAGCATCAAACTGGACTATTTGCCTAAAATGCCAGGGATGTGGTAAAAAAAGGCAAAGGCTTCGCAAAAAAGTGCGCCTCCAATACAAATTGGCTTTAGAAGAGTTTGAAAAAACGAAAAGCAAAGGCACGCCCCCCATTCGTCCAAAAGGACACCTTATTCGTTGTTTAAACTGCAACGGATCTGGCTTAATACAAGCTGTGAATCCCCCAAAAGCGGCTGTTAAAAACTACCCCCATCTTGCCATAATTGGTGGCGGCATTGGCGGGGCGGCACTCGCCGTAGCTTGCTTACACCGCGGAATTCCTTTCACGCTATACGAACGCGATACCAGCTTCAATATTCGGTCGCAAGGTTATGGCCTTACGTTGCAACAAGCCAGTAAAGCAATTGAAGGACTGGGAATTATTTCATTAAAAGAAGGAGTTATTTCTACAAGACATTTGGTGCATACCACCGATGGAAAAGTAATTGGGGAATGGGGCTTAAGAAAGTGGTTGCAAACCGAAAAAAAAACAGCTACGAAACGTACAAACATTCACATTGCACGCCAATCGTTGCGTTTAGCACTGCTGGAGCAACTTGGCGGACATAAGGAGGTACAATGGGGGCACCAACTAATCGATTTTAAGGAAAATGCTTCCGAAGGGGTTTCGCTAAATTTTCAAGTAAATGGAACCCTAAAAACCGCTAAGGCAGACCTTGTTGTGGGAGCCGATGGCATACGGAGTACCGTTCGAAATTTGCTAATTGGTGATAACGCTACACCCTTACGCTACCTAGATTGTATTGTAATCTTGGGTATTTGTCCGCTAAAGGCGCTTACAGGTTTTACTAGTTCCTTGTTAGATTCTGCAACGGTTTTTCAAACTGCCAATGGCAACGAACGTATGTATATGATGCCTTATACTGCAGATTCGGTAATGTGGCAACTTAGCTTTCCGATGCCCGAAAAAGAAGCTATTGCTTTAAGTGCACAAGGAGCGCAAGCCCTAAAAAAGGAAGCCTGTAGCAGAACACCATGGCACGACCCAATCCCGCAAGTTTTAGCGGCAACGGCAGTAGCTCAGATTTCTGGCTACCCCGTATATGACCGAGCATTATTGCAGCCAGAACTCTTAGAAAAAAGCAAACAAACTACCTTAATTGGTGATGCGGCACACCCCATGAGTCCATTTAAAGGGCAGGGCGCAAACCAAGCATTACTAGATGCTTTGGCATTAGCGCGCGCTATTTCAAAAGGATGTAGCCCAAAATCAAATTGGAGAGAAGTCGGATTAAGGAAAAATGTATTAGCCAAGTTTGAATTAGAAATGCTAACACGCAGTGCTTCCAAAGTAAAAGATTCGGCAGCTGCAGCAGCGTTTTTACATTCTAAAGTTGTACTTCAAAAGAATGATGCCCCTAGAGGAAGGTCTTTAAAGTAGAAAGATGCATAAGATTGGTTTCTATAAAAAGCACCAAGCACTGAACTTTCCTGAAATAGGTTGATTAAAAATTAAGCAATTAATTACAGTCACTTATGAAAACACAAAAACAGCATTGCCGAAAAAAATGACGAATCAAGCTGTGTATATTTATAACAATCTTAGAATACATTTAAGCCTAAACTTAAGAAAACCCGCAGAAGTACATTTAAACCCTAACATCAAATATAAATCCTATCGAAAAATTATGTAAATTTATCTGAACTAACGATTTAAAAACATCGTTTTGAATACTCAAAAACAACCATAAAAAGACCAACCTATTTCAGTATAATACACTATACCAAGAAAATTATGTTCGGAATAATAAACTTTGAGGCTTTTTTAATAGCTGGATTAATTTTGAATTTAACACCAGGAGCTGACACAATGTATATCCTTGGACGAAGTATTGCTCAAGGAAAAAAAGCAGGAATTTTATCAGCTTTGGGAATATCTACAGGAGCAATTTTTCATATCATTTTTGCAACATTAGGATTATCAATTATACTCGCGAAATCTGCAATGGCTTTTGAAATTGTTAAGTATTTGGGAGCTGGTTACTTAATTTTTTTAGGACTTAAAACAATCTTTAAAAAAACAGATGGGAAATTTGAATTGAAAAAAGAAAACGAAACTGCGAATTACAAAAAAATATACTTCTCGGGAATTATGACCAATATTTTGAATCCGAAAGTAGCATTATTTTTTCTTGCGTTTTTACCACAATTTATTGACCCAAATTATGTGCAAAGTTCACTTCCTTTTTTGATTCTAGGAATTACATTCTTACTAACTGGAACAATTTGGTGCTTAATTTTGGCTTTATTTGCCTCAAAATTATCTGACCGAATTAGAAAAAATTATAAAATAAAAATGTGGTTAGACAAAATAACTGGCGGAATTTTTGTCGCTCTTGGAGTAAAACTAGCCTTAATGAAAAAATAACTGTTGCCAATACCGTGTATAATTAATTGCTTCATTGAGCTTACTTGCGAATATTCCTACGGAATATTCACGGGTTCGTAAAAGTTTACTAATTTAGTTGCTAAGCCACGCAACTAACCATGCACAAACCCATTAGCACTCAACCCCTTACTCCAATAGCTGAGGTAAAAGAATAAGGAAATTTAGCGAAACACATGTCCGATTACCACAAACAAAAAGCACTTCAAGCCACTAACAATAGAATAGAAAGTAATTTGAAACAATCTAATTTCTTCATTAGGAATAAATGGACTGTTATCGGGTTCGGCATCTTCGTATCTGCATGGGCACCAACCCAAGTCCCTGTCTCCTACGGGGTTCGCAGAAAATCTGCAATGGAACTGAGCAACTTAAGTTATAATGAATTAGTGATTGTAACAGCTGTATTATATACTTTAACTTGTGTTTTGGGGCATTTTATTTGGAAATGGCAAGACAAACAAGCCTTAAATAAACTTCTAAAAAAGAAGAAAGAGTTGGAAGCTGAATTAGGAATACCTACTAAAAATTAGCAGTACATTAAAAAAGCAAGCCGTTTTTTCAATAGTATAATCGTATTGAAAAACGGCTTGCTTATTCTATTTTTGAATAGAAGAGACTACCTTCTACCTCTACTTTTGTTATTCCGAGATTTTGGTTGTGTATTTGCTTTATTTCCAGCATTCCTTCCACGGCTATGGCGTTGTGCTTTTTGTTGTTTCTTTTCTGCTTCGGCAGCTTTTACATCGGCCATAGTTTCGGTAGGCTGAAAATCTGGAAGTGTTCTAGCGTCAAGGCGTTCGCCAATCAGTTTTTCAATATCTTTTAAATAGCCAACCTCATCAAGACTCACTAATGAAAGGGCTTCCCCACTGGCTCCTGCCCTACCCGTTCGGCCTATTCTATGCACATAATCTTCCGAAATATTTGGAAGTTCATAATTAATAACGTGCGGCAACAAAGGAATATCGAGCCCACGAGCAGCAATATCTGTTGCTACCAAAACCCGAACTTTTCCTTCCTTAAACCCAGACAAGGCTCTTGTACGTGCACCCTGACTTTTATTACCATGAATTGCTGCAGAAGTAATTTTAGCCTTTTCAAGTTTTTCACTCAAACGATTGGCACCGTGTTTGGTTCGTGTAAAAACCAAAACCTGTTTCCAGTTTCCATCCGAAATAAGCTTAATGATTAAGTCCGTTTTTAGTGCTTTATCAACCCTATAAACTGTTTGGTCTATTTTTTCAACCGTAGTATTCTCTGGCGTGGCTTCTACCATAACGGGATGGTGCAGAAAGTCGTTCGCCAGTCTTTTTATTTCCTTTGAAAAAGTTGCTGAAAAAAGTAAGTTTTGTCTTTTTGAAGGTAAAAGCGCTAATATTTTTTTAATATCACGTAGAAAACCCATATCGAGCATTCTATCTGCTTCATCCAGCACAAGTATTTCTACTTTAGAAAGGGAAAGAGCGCGTTGGTCGTGCAGGTCTAACAACCTTCCTGGGGTTGCCACCAAAATATCCACTCCGTTTCTAAGTGCCCGAATTTGCGGGTTTGCGCCTACACCACCAAAAATAACGGTGGAACGCAAATCGGTATATTCGCTATATTCTTTAAACTCATCTTGTACCTGAGCGGCAAGCTCACGCGTTGGCGTAAGTATTAATGCTCGTACAGGGCGTTGGCGCAAAGGGGCTTGACTGCTTAATATTTGTAACATTGGCAAGGCAAAACCTGCTGTTTTTCCACTTCCAGTCTGTGCAGAAGCCAAAAGATCTTTTCGTTCTAATACTAATGGAATTGCTTTTTGTTGAATTACCGAAGGTGTTTCATATCCTTTTTTGCTGATTGCTTTCAGCAGGGCGTCAGATAGCCCGAGTGATTTAAATGACATATTTTTCTAGCTTGTTAAAGCGCTGTGCCTTTGAGTTGTTCAATTTTTAGAAACTCAAAACGTACGCTTTGTATTTTTTTTAGACCGCTGCGCTTGGAGATAGTTTATCGCGGCGCTTTTAGAATTCGGTCCTTTTTTAAAAACCATTAAAACTAAGAAGACGGTTTTAATAAGCGGCGAAGGTACGGTTTATTTTCTGCCCGGGGAGATTATTGTTAAAATGAAATCATTTTAGAGCGACCTTAAAAATTTTCACAGCAAGTAGTTTCTTAACATTGCTTATCTTTAAGGTCTGAAATTCTTCATCAGAAACAATCATGAACATAGATCAAATATTTAAAAACAATCAAGCCTGGGTGAATGAAAAGCTAGGTGTTGACCCAGATTATTTCAAAAACTTATCTGAAGGGCAAGCTCCAGAAGTACTCTACATAGGCTGTAGCGACAGCCGTGTAACCGCCGAAGAGATTATGGGCGCCAAACCTGGGGAAGCATTTATATTGCGCAATATTGCAAACATGGTTTCAAACCTAGACCTCAGCGCAATGAGTGTTATTAATTATGCTGTAAGCCATCTAAAAGTAAACCATATAATTATCTGCGGTCATTATGGTTGTGGAGGTGTAAAAGCTGCTATGCAAAGTGAAGATTTGGGTATTCTAAATCCTTGGCTTCGCAACATCCGCGATGTGTATAGGTTGCATAACGACGAATTAAATGCTATTGCAGATGAAGCGCAAAAATACCGTAGGTTGGTTGAACTAAACGTACAGGAACAATGTGTAAATGTTATAAAAACTGCCGATGTTCAGATTGCATATCGAAACAGAAACATAACCGTTCATGGCTGGGTGATGGATATGGCAACGGGAAAACTTATTGATTTAAAAATAGATTTCGATAAAGTACTTAAAGACATTATGGAAATTTATCATCTTGATTAAAAAGCTTAAAAAAATGCTACAAACATAATGATTGTAGCATTTTTAAATAATGTGAAAAAATTGAATCTTACAATAGAGGGAGTAAAACTTTATCTATAACATGCACAACCCCGTTTGCCGCTTGAACATTTACCACAATAATAGTACTAATTCGTCCATTTGGATCTGTAAGAGTTGCATTTGTTGCATCTACTTCAATAGTATCACCTAACGTATTTACTGGGCCTGATACTAAATTTTCTGCACGAACATTAGCGCCTGCTATTACATGTGTATTTAAAGTTGCAGTTAGTGTCTGACTATCAATATCATCTAAACTACTCACCCCTAATTCTAACAACAAATCTGAAAATGCATCATTAGTAGGTGCAAAAACAGTAAACGGAGCTGGATTACTTCCTGAAGTTGAAAGCACAGTAACATAATCTGGCTGATCATCTCTAGTTAAAGCTGCAACTAAGGTTGTAAATGTTGGATCTGCAGTTGCAAAAGTTACTACAGTTGGTAAACCAAGAACGCTATTTACTGCATGAATTACTCCGTTATCCCTCTCTACATCGGCATTCGTTACACTAGAAATACCATTTAATTTTAGTCCTGATGAGGTATTTACATATATACTTAAATATGCAGCAGCAGAAGTTTCAGTTGCAAGTGTATTAATATAGCCTGTTGTAAAGTCACTTGCCATATTTACTCCAACTATTACGTGATTTAATAATACATTAGTAAGCAAAGCTGTGGGCACTTCGTCTAAATCAGCAAATCCATTTGCAGCTAAAAAAGTTGAAAAGGCAGCGTTGTTTGGAGCAAATACCGTAAAGCTTCCTTCACCAGCAAGTGTTTCGGTAAGCCCAGCTTTATCTAAAGCTGTTTTTAAAGATGAGTAGTCTTCATTAGAAGCTACAAAATCTGAAATAGTATTGGATTGTGGTTCAGAATTTGAATCGTCATCATTACTACAAGAGACAACTCCTAAAGCAATAAAGACAATTAGTGAGGTTTTTAATAGGTTTTTCATGTTTTCTAAGTTTATGTTGTAGCACAAAACTACCTAAACAAACAACTGATAAAAAGCACTTTAACTTTTGTTTAAGCTTTTGACTAAAAAATTAAACAAAATAAAAAATCACAGATAAAAACTTGAAAAACAAATAAATACGCGCATTAATATAAATTTATTTTCTCTGCCTATAAAAACATCAAAACATTGTGAAAGTGATATAACAATGCTTTGATATGTAAGATCTTAAAATAAGGAAGCTTAAAGTATTTTAAAAATAAACAAAAACTACATTCGCTCTGGGACATCAATTCCCAACAGGGCAAAAGCACTTTTTATAACCGCAGCAACTGCTCCTGAAAGTTTTACACGAAATGCTTTTTCAGCTTCATTATCTGTAGCTAGAATAGGTACATTTTGATAGAAGCTATTAAACTCCTTAACCAAATCATACGTATAATTTGCAAGTAGCGCTGGACTATAATTTTCGGCAGCTAACTGAATGGTATCAGGAAATTGTTGAATAATTTTAATAAGCTCTTTTTCCTTAGGTTGTATTTCTACTAGGCTCAGGTCATGTTCTGTAGAAACATTCCCAGCTTTTCGTAAAATAGATTGAATTCGTGCATAGGTATATTGAATAAATGGCCCGGTGTTTCCTTGAAAATCTACGCTTTCTTCAGGATTGAAAAGAATTCTTTTCTTAGGGTCAACCTTCAAAATATAATATTTAAGGGCTCCTAAGCCTATTGTTCTGTACAATTGTTCTTTCTCTGCTTCTGAAAAGTCATCAATTTTCCCTAATTCTTCCGAAATAGTTCGGGCTGTTTCAGCCATTTGTGCTATTAAATCATCCGCATCAACAACAGTACCTTCACGGCTTTTCATTTTCCCAGAAGGAAGATCAACCATGCCATAACTTAAATGAAACAGGTTTTCTGCCCAGCTATAACCAAGTTTTTTTAGAATTAAAAACAGTACTTTAAAATGATAATCCTGTTCGTTCCCAACGGTATAAATCATTCCGCCAACATCTTGATGATCTTTTACACGTTGCACAGCGGTACCAATATCTTGGGTCATATAAACCGCGGTGCCATCACTTCGTAAAACAAGCTTTTCATCAAGCCCATCCTCGGTTAAATCGCACCAAACAGAGCCGTCTTCTTTTGTAAAGAAAACATTCTTTTTTATGCCTTCTTCAATAATATCTTTCCCAAGTAAATAGGTATTGCTCTCGTAATAATAAAAATCGAAATCTACACCAATAGATTTATACGTTTCCTCAAAACCTTTATAAACCCAGCCATTCATCTTAGTCCAAAGCGCTACGGTTTCCGCATCGCCCGCTTCCCATTTTCTAAGCATTTGTTGTGCTTCGAGTATAAGTGGCGCTTGCGTCTTTGCTTCTTCTTCCGTCTTTCCTTGTGCTTTTAAGGCTTCAATTTCTTTTTTGTATTCTTGGTCAAATTTTACGTAATAATTTCCAACCAGTTTATCACCTTTTAAATTGGTTGATTCTGGTGTTTCACCATTTCCGAATTTTTCCCATGCAAGCATACTTTTGCAAATATGAATTCCACGGTCATTTATAATTTGTGTTTTATACACCTTTTTCCCAGCAGCTTTTTCTATTTCAGCAACAGAATAACCTAATAAAACATTCCGAACGTGCCCCAAATGCAACGGTTTATTTGTGTTTGGTGAAGAATATTCCACCATCACCGCTTTTCCGTTTTCTTGCCCTTTTCCGAAGGAAGAAAAATCTGTAATTGAATTAAAGAAATTTAAATAATAGGTGTCACTTAAAACGATATTCAAAAAACCCTGAACCACATTAAATTTTTCAATTTCTGAAACTGTTGAAACTAAATAATTACCAATAGCTTCACCAATCTGCACAGGGTTTCCCTTCACAACGCGTAGCATAGGAAACACTACTGCAGTAATATCGCCCTCAAAATCTTTACGGGTTGGTTGCAATTCAACGTTTTCAAGTTTTGCGCCGTACAGTTTTTCGACAGCAGTTTTTATTTGGTTTTCTAGTGTTTGTTGAAGTGTCATAGGTAGCAATACGATATTAAATCTAAGAAATTAAAGTACGGATAAACACAGTTTTCCGTAGTAAAAGTGCAAAGATACCCTTTTGAACTCGGAATTTAATGTTCCCTTTTTGAAATTTTAAGTGCCATCTAATAACCTTCATTTAATGATTTGGTAATCTTCAAGTCTAAAAACCAAACGTCCTTTGCCGAAAAAACAATGGATATATTTTTATATGTATTTGCAGCACTTTTTTCGGTTATAAACCCGTTGGGCACGGTCCCTGTATTTGTAGGATTAACGAGTGATGAAAGCATTTCTGAACGCAACAAGACTTCTTTTTTAACAACCCTAAATGTGGTTGTAATCTTAATCATTTCTTTCTTTGCGGGCACCTATTTATTAGCTTTCTTCGGCATAAGCTTAAACGCTTTACGAATAGCTGGCGGAATGATAATTGTTACTTCAGGTTTTGCACTTTTAACGGGAACTTTTTCAAAACACAAAGGAATGAAAAACAAAAAGGTGCAGAAAGACTTGGATAAACGTGAAAAATTCTCATTAACACCCCTTGCAATTCCCATGCTTGCTGGGCCAGGATCCATCTCGTTATTGATTACTTTTAATCAAGAATATCAAAAATGGAGTGCTATTTTATGGGTTGTCTTAGCGGTTTTGGCAGTTGGTTTAGCAACGTATATAATTTTAAGAAGTTCTCATTATATAAGTAAATTTTTAGGTGCTTCTGGTATAAATGCGATTTCTAGAATTGTAGGATTTATCGTAATCTCGATCGGTGTAGAATATATTAGTGCAGCTGTTATTTCAATCTTTAAGATTTAATAAATTAGCTGCGATTTTTTAATAAAACACCAGCAATTAGTGCCAAAATTCCAATACCAATCATGCCTAAGGTTTGGTTTGTTAACCCTTCAACCACTACAAACACTTCTTCATTAGGGATTTTTTGAGGCATAAAAGCACTGTAAAAGCCATAGACTATTAGTGCGATGCCAACAATAAGCAGGACAACTTTAAGGATTTTCATGGCTAAATTTATTCAATTGAAAAACTAAAGATACTAAAAACAATGGCTGTAGTACATTTATTAAATCATTACAAAACTATTCCTTTGGAAGAAAAACTTCAGCCATCATACAACGTGCACTTCCGCCGCCACAGGTTTCAATAGTTGTAAGGTCGCTACTTAAAATTTCACAATGTTTTTCAATTGCAGTTATTTGTTCTTTGGTTAAAACAGCATGGGCAGCAGCACTCATAACCAAATATTTAGTGTCTTTTCCTTGTAGTTGAAGCATATTGCCTGCAAAATGATGCATTTGCTCCTCCGTGATTTTTATAATTTCTTTTCCATCTTTTTTAAGATGTTGTACTACATTTTTCTTTTCGGAAGCATCATCTATAGCATCCAGACAGATTACACAGAATTTTTCTGCAAGACACATCATCACATTTGTATGATAAATAGGCATTCGTTTACCATCCACAGTTTGATTGGCCGTAAAAACAACTGGCAAATACTCAAAATCCTCACAGAACTCAATCAGCAGCTCTTCATCCGCACGGGCCGACAAGGCACAGTATGCTTTTTGGTTTACACGATCTAATAAAAGGCTTCCGGTACCTTCCAAAAAAACACCTTCGTCTTCTGCTGGAGTATAATCGTACACATTATTGATGATAAAACCTTCCTTTTCCAATCTAATTAAAACCTCTTCACGCCTTTCGCGACGGCGGTTTTCAGCAAACATTGGGTATAAACCTATATCGCCATTTGCATGAAAACTTATCCAGTTATTTGGGAAAATAGAATCTGGAGTATCCATTCGTAAATCATCATTTTCCACAATTACAGTAATGCCAACAGCACGTAATTTTTCAACAAAAGCATCAAACTCATTTTGTGCTTTGGTATTAATTTCAGCATTTTTAAGCGCAAGGTCTTCTTGAAAAAAATTATTAACCGCCGTTTGCTCGTTCATTCGGAACGCTACTGGGCGAATCATTATGATTGTATCTGTAATTTGTTTTGCCAATTTGAAGAAATTTTAGGCTGCAAATTTAAAAGAATTCTATGCTGAAATTACTTTTAAATCAGAAATGTTATAAAAAAGAAAAAATCATCATTACGATGAAATTTCATTAACTCAATATGTAATTAAAAACTATTCTTGTATTCTGCTTTGGTAACCACCTTTTAGGTCGTAAATTTCTTTAAAACCTACATCTTTTAATATTAGTGCTGCTTTTGCGCTACGTTTTCCACTTTGGCAGTAAATAAATATGGGGGTTTCCAAATTCAATTTTTCTACTTCAGTGATAAAATAGGTTTCAGCAATATTAATATTGATTGCGTTTTCAAAATGTCCAGCTTCAAATTCAGAAGGTGTTCTAACGTCAACCAGCTGTACTTTTTTACTAATAATGGCTTCTTGAAATTCCTGGGGCGACACAAGATGAATTTCCTGTGCAACACTCTTATCTTGACAAGCCGTAAAAAAAAGTACTGTTATAAGTGCAACAAGTATTCCTGCTTTTTTCATGAATTAATTAATTTGCGGTTTCGCCTTCCCATTCAGAGAAACCTCCAAGTAAATTATACGCTGTTTTAACTCCAACTGAATTTAGCAACATACATGCTTGGGCACTTCTACCGCCAGAACGACAATATACATAATAGTTTTTTTCTGCATCCAACTCTTTAGCGCTTTGAAGAAATTCAGCACCATTATAAATATCCATTTGGACTGCTCCAGGTATATGTCCTTCTTCAAATTCAGCGTCGGTACGAACGTCTAGGATAACTGCTTTGTCATCATTAGCCAATTGATTGCTCCATTCTTCTTGTGATAAATCTGCCATTGTTTAAATTTTTCAGTAAAAATAGTAAATGCGTAGGATTAAAGAATAAAAAAACCGAAAACAAAATGCTTTCGGTTTTAAAATCTATAATTAGTATTCGTTATTGTTTTACAGAGCAGCCTATTGCTTTGGTTTCTTTTACCGAAACTTCTTTTCCAGCTAACAACTCATTAACAGCATTTGCCAAAAAACGGTCTTTAACAGCAGAACCATCGCGCACATTATCATCAATTGCGCCAATGTATTTTACAATATTTTTTCCTGCTTCTTTCTGTAATAAATATACATGAGGTGTTTTTGCAGCGCCATATTTTGCATAAATAGTTTGACTTTCATCATATAAATATGGGAATGTAAACCCAGCTTCCTTTGCTTTTTCTTGCATTAGCTCAAAAGTATCATCGGGCTGAACTTTAGGATTGTTCGGGTTTATTGCAATTACTGGATAGCCTTGAGATTTAAATTCATTATCTAGGGCAACCATTCGTTGCTCACTTGCAACAGCATATGGACAGGTATTACAGGTAAAAATAACAATATAGCCTTTGGCGTCGTTGTAATCTGATAGAGAAACCATTTTTCCGTTTACATCTTTCAGTTTAAAATCTGTAGCTTCATCACCAATTGAATAGCCTTTTGTAGCCTTTTCACTTTCTATTTCAGTAAAAACAGCTTGTTCTGTATCATTTACGGCAACTTCCTCACTTTTATCAGTAACTTCATTTTTACAACTGTTTAATGTTAAGCCAATTACTGTTGCTAAAGCTATACTCGCTACTATATTTTTTGTTTTCATAGTTTAATTGTTTTTATAAATAAGTTTTTAATTCCGTTTCAAGTTCTTTAAATGTAAATGATTGCTCGTAAAAATTTCGATTGCCTTTTTTATAAATAACTGTCGCCGGAATCGCACCACTCCATACTGTAGAAACCTTCGGAATCCAACTATTCGCAGCTGCATCGTCTAGCAAAACAACTTCAGATGTAATATTGTTTTTCTTTATAAACGGAATTACTTGGCTCTCTATTTTAGTAGGAAAATCAAGGCTTACCAAAAGTACTTTTACTTTTTCATCCGAATAATTTGAAGCTATTTTTTCAAAAGCAGGGAGTTCTTCCACACAAGGTTTACACCAAGTTGCCCAGAAATTTATAACATAGGTAGTGTCTGTTTCTTTCTGAAAATATTTCGTTTCCAGTTCTTCAAAATTTAAAGAAACAATTTCAACAACTGAATTATTTTCAATATTTTGAAGTTTATCAGTTATTGCAACATCCGAAAAAGGTTCATTCGTTTTTGCATCTGATTTTATTTCTCCACATCCTTGAAAAATTAAAGCGAGCATTAAAATTTGAAGTAATTTCATCCGCCAAAAATATGAAAATCAATGTAGTTAAATTCGAAATTAACGTATCCTTAATATGAAAAAAATACACTTTGGCTATTTCAACTTCATAAAGTTTTCTTCAAATAAAATCTTATTAATAAAAAAATTATATATTTGACCCCGAAACTATGAACACATTTACAGTAAATACTTGGTGGTGGAAAAACTTACGCAAAGAATCGTGAGCAGTACACCTATAGTATAAAATATACAAAAAGGCTTGTCAATCACGACAAGCCTTTTTTTTTGCATTAAAATTTCAAGCATATTAAAAATGAAATACACCTTAAAAACATATTCAAAAAAATTATTGGCAGATACACTCACGCCGGTATCTGTGTATTTGCGGCTTCGTGATAAATTTCCGAACAGTCTTTTGCTTGAAAGCAGCGACTATCACGCAAACGATAATAGTTTTAGCTACATCTGTTTTAATCCAATTGCGTCAATAAAGCTTGAAAAGGAAACTATTTTTCAAACTTTTCCTGATGGAAAAAACCTGAAAACTACTATTTCTAAGACCACCAATGTTCCAAGCATCTTAGATGCATTTGCAGCATCTTTTACTTCAGAAACAAGTAATTTTAAATTTATAAACAATGGTCTTTTCGGCTTTATGGCTTTTGATGCGGTTCGGTATTTTGAAGACATTAAACTTACAAAAAAAGAAGAAAACCTTGAAATGCCCGACTTGTTTTATGCGGTTTATCAAAATATCATTGCTATAAATCATTTCAATAACGAAGCATATATTTTCGCACATACGTTTGAAACCGAAAATAATATTCCACAGATTGAACAAGTTTTAAAATCAAAAAGCTTCGCAGAATACACTTTTGAACGTACAGGCAAGCGCACCACCAACCTAAACGATACAGATTTTAAAGCCTTGGTGCGAAAGTGCAAAGAACATTGTCAGCGTGGCGATGTGTTTCAAATTGTTCCTAGCAAACGGTTTTCGCAAAAATTTAAAGGGGATGAATTTAACGTTTATCGCGCATTGCGCAGTGTAAACCCTTCACCTTATCTTTTTTATTTTGACTATGGGAATTTTAAAATATTTGGCAGTTCTCCAGAAGCGCAACTAATTGTAAAAGAAAATCGCGCAGAAATCCACCCAATTGCTGGTACTTTTAAACGCACAGGAAACGACGAACAAGATGCCGAACTTGCTAAAAAACTTTCCGTAGATAAAAAGGAAAACAGCGAACACGTGATGCTTGTTGATTTGGCGCGAAACGATTTAAGTCGCCACGGAACAAATGTAAAAGTAGAAACCTATCGAGAGGTTCAGTTTTTCTCGCACGTAATACATTTGGTGAGTAAGGTTTCCGCCACAAAAAATCCAGCAACTTCAACCATGCAAATAGTTGCCGATACATTTCCCGCTGGAACTTTGAGTGGTGCACCAAAACACAAAGCCCTTCAATTATTGGAAAAATATGAAAATAGAAGCCGCGAGTTTTACGGCGGTGCAATTGGTTTTATGGACTTTAACGGCAACTTTAATCATGCCATTATCATTCGCTCATTTGTGAGTAAAAACCATACGTTGCATTACCAAGCAGGAGCTGGCGTGGTTTCAGAAAGCAACGAAGAAAACGAATTACAAGAAGTTTATAACAAATTGGGCGCACTAACAAAAGCGCTAGAATTAGCTGAAAATATTTAAATATGAAAATACTGGTAATCGATAATTACGACAGTTTTGTATACAATCTAGTTCATTATTTAGAAGAATTGGACTGTGAAGTAATCGTAAAGCGAAACAATAAGTTTTTGATTGAAGAAGTTGAACATTACGACAAAATTCTACTTTCTCCAGGTCCAGGAATTCCCGATGAAGCAGGTTTATTAAAAGAGGTAATTCAAAAGTACGCTGCTTCAAAACCCATTTTTGGTGTTTGTCTCGGCCAACAAGCCATCGGTGAAGTTTTTGGTGGAAAATTGGAAAATTTGAGTACTGTTTTTCACGGGGTTGCTACCAAAGCAACAATTATAGATGATTCCGAACCTCTATTTAAAGGACTTGACAAAGAAATTGAGATAGGCCGGTATCATAGCTGGGTAGTTTCAAAGGAAAATTTTCCTGAAGCTTTGCAAATCACTGCTGTGGATGAAAACGGACACATTATGTCGCTACGCCATAAATTTTATGATGTTTGTGGCGTCCAATTTCATCCAGAAAGCGTGCTCACACCAATGGGGAAAAAAATTATTAAAAACTGGGTGGAAAGTTGAAAAAAAAATAATCCCAATTGACAGTTTTTAGGCACCTATTTTTTTAAATCCTTGAAATTAAAGAATGAAACAAATTTTAAATAGATTAATAAATCACGAGCAACTTTCAAAAGAAGAAGCACGAAGCGTTTTGGTAAATATTTCCGAAGGAAAATACAATCAAAGTCAGATTGCAGCATTTTTAACGGTCTATATGATGCGAAACGTGAGTTTGGAAGAACTAGAAGGCTTCCGGGATGCTTTGCTAGCCCTTTGTTTAGCAATTGATTTTAGCGAATACAACACCATAGATTTGTGTGGTACTGGAGGAGATGGCAAAAACACTTTCAATATTTCAACCTTGGCATCATTTGTAACAGCGGGTGCAGGCGTTAAAGTTACTAAACACGGCAATTACGGAGTTTCTTCTATAAGCGGAAGCAGCAATGTTATGGAAGCTTTAGGGATAAAATTCAGCAATAAAAAAGATTTTTTAAAACGTTGTTTAGACGAAGCTGGAATTTGTGTCTTGCACGCCCCACTTTTCCACCCTGCTATGAAAAATGTTGCGCCAATTCGCAAGGAATTAGGTGTTAAAACATTTTTTAATATGCTTGGCCCAATGGTAAATCCTGCGTTTCCAAAGAACCAATTGGTTGGTGTTTTCAATTTGGAGCTTGCACGAATGTATGGCTATCTCTATCAAAAAAGTGAAAAAAATTATGCCGTGCTTCACGCAATGGATGGCTACGATGAAATTTCATTAACTGGTCCCGTAAAAGTAATTTCGAAAACTACTGAAAATATTCTAAATGCCACAGACTTTGGCGTGAAACAGATTTTAGAATCTGAAATTTTCGGCGGAAATACCGTAAAGGATTCTGCCGCCATTTTCCTACATATTTTAAATGGGAAAGGTACCGAAGCTCAAAACAATGTGGTTTGCGCAAATGCTGGAATGGCAATTTCCATAGTTAATAATTGTTCCATTAAAGAAGGTTTTGAAAAAGCAAAACAGTCGCTACAATCTGGCGAAGCCTTAAATTCATTAAAACAATTGCAGAAAATCTCACTGTAAGAGCACCTATTTATCGCGTGTATTTTACATCTAACAACAAATTACAAATGACAATTTTAGACAAAATAACTGCCTATAAACGCAAAGAAATCGCAGTGAAAAAGGAAGCAATTCCTATTCGTTTGCTTGAAAAATTTCCGTTATTTTCAAAAGAAACCAAATCTTTAGCTGAAGCATTACGTATTTCCACAACGGGAATCATAGCCGAACACAAACGTAGATCGCCAAGTAAATCGGTGATTAACGCCAATGTTTTGCTAGATGAAGTTGTTTTAGGGTATGAAAATGCTGGTGCAAGTGGAATTTCAGTTTTAACAGACACCAACTTTTTTGGCGGTTCCTTGGATGATTTAGTATTGGCCGAAAAAACAGTTTCAATCCCCATACTTCGGAAGGAATTTATTGTTGATCCCTACCAAATTTACGAGGCTAAAGCCTATGGCGCAGACGCTATTTTGCTTATTGCTGCATACCTGTCCGCAGAAGAATTAAAACAATTTTCCCACTTAGCAAAAAGTTTAAAGCTCGATGTTTTATTAGAAGTTCATAATGCTGAAGAACTTCAAAAATCAGTAGTACCCAATGTGGCTATGATTGGAGTTAACAATAGAAATTTAAAAACTTTTGAAGTAAATATTGACATCAGCAAATCGCTTTCCGAAGAGATTCCGAAGGATTTTGTGAAAATTTCTGAAAGCGGAATTAGTACTGTGGAAACCATAAAAGAATTAAAATCATTCGGTTTTGAAGGATTTTTAATTGGTGAAAATTTTATGAAAACTGAAAATCCAGGGGAATCTGCCAAGCAATTTATACATAAATTATAATGAAACCAGTTCTTAAAATTTGTGGGATGAAACATAATATCGCTGAAGTTGCTGCACTTCAACCGGATTATTTGGGGTTTATTTTTTATAAAAAAAGCCCTCGGTTTTATGACGCAGAGGAAATTCCGAAACTTCCAGCGGCTATTAAAAAAGTTGGTGTTTTTGTGGATGAAAAAATCTCAAAAGTGATTGAATTAACAAGAAAACACGCTTTAGATGTAATTCAACTTCACGGAAATGAAGACAAGGAATATGTACTCGATTTACAAAGAAATCTTGTTTTATGCCATCCCGATATCTTGATTTGGAAAGTTTTTAGTGTAGCAGACAACTTTAATTTTAACCAATTAGCCGTTTTTGAAAACAAAGTAGATGCTTTTCTTTTCGACACAAAAGGCAAAGAAAAAGGCGGAAATGGGTATGTTTTCAATTGGGAACTTCTAAAAGCATATTCTTCACAAAAACCTTTTATTTTAAGTGGCGGAATTGGTTTGGAAGAAATAGAAACATTAAAAGAAATTCAAAAAACCGACCTTCCAATATACGCGATAGATGTAAACAGCAAGTTTGAAGATAAACCAGGGCTGAAAGATATTTTGGCACTAAAAAAATTTATTGCTGAGCGGGAAAAGAAATAAAAAACAACCAAGATTCAAGAGCCAAGACTCAAAAAAGTAAGACTATTGAAAAAAAGAATTAATGTAATACAGAATACTAATAAATATGAATTACAACGTTAACGAAAAAGGCTATTACGGCGAGTTTGGAGGGGCATATATTCCAGAAATGCTTTACCCAAATGTGGAAGAACTCCGTCAAAATTATTTAAAAGTAATGACCGAGGAATCCTTTCAAGAGGAATTTCGCCAACTTTTAAAGGATTATGTAGGCAGACCAACGCCACTGTATTTTGCCAAACGTCTTTCAGAAAAATACAATACAAAAATCTATCTAAAACGTGAAGACCTTTGCCACACTGGCGCGCATAAAATAAACAATACGATTGGACAAATATTAATGGCAAAACGCTTGGGCAAAACCCGAATTATAGCAGAAACTGGCGCTGGGCAACACGGCGTAGCAACTGCCACAGTTTGCGCTTTAATGGGTTTAGAGTGTATTGTTTTTATGGGTGAAATAGATATTGATCGGCAGGCACCAAATGTTGCCCGCATGAAAATGTTGGGCGCAAAAGTGGTTCCCGCAACTAGCGGAAGCAAAACGCTGAAGGACGCCACAAACGAAGCAATTCGCGATTGGATAAATAATCCTATAGACACTCATTATATTATAGGTAGTGTGGTTGGGCCACATCCGTATCCAGATATGGTGGCACGTTTTCAAAGTGTAATTTCTGAAGAAATAAAAATGCAACTTAAAGAAAAAGAAGGACGCGAAAACCCAGATTTTGTTGTGGCTTGTGTAGGTGGTGGCAGTAATGCCGCTGGTGCTTTTTACCATTATTTAGATAAGCCAGAAGTTGGAATTATTGCTGTGGAAGCAGCAGGAAAAGGGATTGATAGTGGGGAAAGCGCCGCTACTTCTGCTTTGGGAAAAATTGGAATTATCCACGGAAGCAAAACATTGTTGATGCAAACTCCTGACGGACAAATCACGGAGCCTTACTCGATTTCCGCAGGTTTGGATTACCCAGGAGTTGGCCCTATGCATGCCAATCTTTTTGCTAGCGGCCGTGGCGAGTTTATTTCAATAACCGATGCTAAAGCAATGCAAAGTGGTCTAGAGCTTTGCAAACTGGAAGGTATTATTCCAGCAATTGAAAGCAGCCACGCTTTAGCCATTTTTGAAACGCGGAAGTTTAAAGAGGATGCTATAGTGGTTGTAAATTTAAGCGGTCGTGGCGATAAAGATTTGGAAACGTATATAAAATATTTTAACCTAGGCTAAACCAATAGTCAATTCTGCCTCACTTTATTCTAAATGAAAGGTGGAAAAAAATGAAATTTCTATGAATAGAATTAAACAAAAGCTTTCAGAAAATAAAAAACTGTGCTCTATCTACTTCACCGCAGGTTACCCAAACCTTGAGGATACGGTTGAAATAATCCAGCAGTTAGAAAAAAATGGTGTCGATATGGTTGAAATTGGTTTGCCTTTTAGCGACCCGTTGGCTGATGGCCCCACTATTCAAGCAAGCTCACAAACTGCTTTGAAAAATGGGATGACTACAAATTTACTCTTTCAACACTTAAATGACATCCGAAAAACGGTTTCTATTCCTCTGATTCTGATGGGGTATTTTAACCCTATGCTACAATTTGGAGTAGAAAATTTCTGTAAAAAATGTGCAGAAATTGGGATTGACGGATTAATACTTCCCGATCTTCCTTTGGCAGAATTTGAAGAACATTACGCAGAAATATTCAAAAAACACGGCCTAATTAATATCTTTTTGATAAGTCCACAAACTTCCGAAGAACGAATTCGTCAGATAGATTCTGCTTCCGATGGTTTTATTTATATGGTTAGCAGCGCTAGTGTTACCGGTAGTTCTTTAGGTTTTGGAGATGCTCAGGAAGCATACTTTCAACGTATTGCTTCCCTTAATCTTAAAACCCCACAAATTGTTGGCTTCGGAATAAACAATACGAAAACTTTTACGCAAGCTACTAAATACGCAAAAGGAGCAATTATTGGGAGCGCCTTTATAAAAATGCTTACTAAAGAAGGCATCGATGGAATTTCGAACTTTATAAAAAAAATATAAAACTTTTCTTTTTAAAGGATTTCGAAGAAACTATTCCGAAATAGTATCTTTGCAACTCATCTTTACCTATTTAAATGACCCAACCCATTTCTGGATTTTCAAAAAAATCTAAAGCTGAAAAAATTGAATGGCTTGCAGCAAATTACCTGCAAAACACCCCTAATGCAGTTGAAACCTTACGCAAATACTGGAATGAAGATGCGGCAGTGCAACAACTTCACGACGATTTTATCGAAAACACACTTTCTAATTATTACTTACCTTTTGGAATTGCTCCCAATTTTTTAATCAACAATAGCATGTATGCCTTGCCAATGGTTACCGAAGAAAGTTCGGTAGTTGCTGCTGCTAGTAATGCTGCAAAATTTTGGTTGGAACGTGGCGGGTTTAAAGCTGAAGTAATTTCGACGGAAAAAAACGGACAAATTCACTTTAATTTCTTCGGAAGTGAAAAAGATATGGAAGCTTTCTTTGAAGAAGTAAAACCGAAGCTAATAGAGAGCATTCAAAGCATAGAAAAAAATATGAAAGCACGTGGCGGCGGCCTTTTAGGCCTTTCGTTGGTGGATAAATCACATATTTTGGACGGCTATTTTTACATTCACGCCACTTTTGAAACTTTGGACGCAATGGGCGCCAATTTTATAAATAGTTGCTTGGAGCAAATTGCGCATACATTTGAAACAGAAGCCAAGGATTTTGAATTATTTCAGAAAAAAGAAACCTATCCAGAAGTGGTAATGAGTATACTTTCTAATTACGTTCCTGAATGTTTGGTACGGGCAGAGGTGAGTTGTAAATTAGATGAGTTAACAACAAAACAGTACGACGGAAAGCAATTTGCCGAAAAATTTGTCCGTGCTATAGAAATTGCTAAAACCGAGACACGCCGTGCCGTAACGCACAATAAAGGCATTATGAACGGAGTTGATGCTGTTGTTTTGGCAACTGGAAATGATTTTCGCGCAGTAGAAGCTGGAGTTCACGCCTATGCAGCGCGGAACAGTTATTACGGAAGCCTAACGCATGCAAAAATTGAAGCCGATAGTTTCACTTTTTGGATTGAAGTGCCATTGGCGGTGGGCACAGTGGGCGGATTAACATCGCTTCACCCATTAACAAAACTAGCTTTTGAAATTCTTCAAAAACCAAACGCTAAGGAATTAATGAAAATTCTAGCAGTTGCAGGGCTTGCTCAAAACTTTGCCGCGGTACGTTCTTTGGTAACTACAGGAATTCAAAAGGGGCATATGAAAATGCATTTGATGAATATTTTGAATCAATTGCAAGCAAGTAAGGAAGAGAAAAACGAGGCTGTACGTTATTTTACCGAACAGGCAGTTTCGCATAGTGCGGTGGTGGAGTTTTTAGAAAAGACAAGAAAATAAAATTTGAAAAAAAAGTTTTACAGTAACGGAAAATTATTGCTCACAGGCGAATACCTTGTGCTAGATGGTGCTACGGCTTTGGCTATCCCAACAAAATACGGACAGTCTTTAGAAGTTTTAGATTCAGAAATAGAAGCTATTCAATGGAAAAGCATAGATAATAAAGGAGCTGTTTGGTTTGAAGCTATTTATGACTTAAAAAATTTAGCACCAAAAAACACAGCTAATCCCATATCAAAAACCCTAAGCACAATTCTTTTAACAGCACGGAATTTAAACCCAAATTTTCTTTCTGAAGACAAAGGGGTGAGTGTAAATACAAAATTAGATTTTCCAAGAAATTGGGGCTTGGGCACTTCTTCTACTTTAATAAATAATATTGCGCAATGGGCAAAAGTAGACGCTTTTACACTACTAACAGAAAGTTTTGGCGGCAGTGGCTATGATATTGCAGCTGCACAAAATAACAATCCAATTTTATATTCTATAGAAAATAAAGCACCAACTTTTAGGAAAGCACACCTTCCTTGGGATTTTATCGATTCCTTATTCTTTGTTCATTTAAATAAAAAGCAAGACAGTAAAGCAGGAATTTCACGATATAGAAATGCAACTGTTAATGAAAACGACAAGCAACGAATTTCAGACATCAGCCAGAAACTTTTACTTTGTTATACGCTTTCAGATTTTGAAAAATTGATGGACGCACACGAAGCAGTTATTTCAGAAATTATAAAGCTTCCTACAATTAAAAAACAGCTTTTTACAGATTACCCTAAAACAATTAAAAGTTTGGGTGCGTGGGGGGGCGATTTTATTTTGGTTACTGGAAGCTCTTCTGATATGGATTATTTCAAGAAAAAAGGATTTGAAACTATTATCCCTTTTAAGGAAATGATATTTTAAACAGTTTAAAATAAATTGTTTAAAAACAAAAAACCCGAAACAAAAGCTTCGGGGGAACTAGGGCTTACATCTTTTTTAAAATATCTTTAAGTATTTCTGGTTGAGAAATCACTTTCTTAA
>NZ_JBDPMS010000001.1:656479-761217 GCF_039831855.1 Aequorivita sp. Q41
TTATATAAAGATAATGCATCATCTTAAAAACAAAAAACCCGAAACAAAAGCTTCGGGTTTTTAAGTGGTGCCTCCAACCCCGAAGCTTCGGGGGAACTAGGGCTTACATCTTTTTTAAAATATCTTTAAGTATTTCTGGTTGAGAAATCACTTTCTTAATAAAAACTTTACTCTTCATTCTTTTTATAAATTTCTCTAAATACAAAGCTTGACTTTTAGTCTCACATTGGTGTTTTAATAAAACCTCCCAATCGTTTGCAGCCTTTGTAAAGTTTCGTTTAAAATAATGATTATTGTGTTGTTGCAGTCTAACAGACACATCAGGACTCTCACCTATATAAAAGGCGTCCAAGGTTTTGGAATATATTATATAAAGATAATGCATCATCTTAAAAACAAAAAACCCGAAACAAAAGCTTCGGGTTTTTAAGTGGTGCCTCCAAGAATCGAACTAGGGACACACGGATTTTCAGTCCGTTGCTCTACCAACTGAGCTAAGGCACCATTATTGAGACGGCAAATATAAAGCTATTTTCGTTTTTGCAAAACATTATTTAAAAAAATAAACAGATATTATTTATTCAATTTAATAGAGCCTTAACAATTACTTCATTAGCGCTGTTGTATTTTTACTGCCTTAATAAAAAAAATGAATCTTGTAATCGATGTCGGAAACACACTAGTTAAACTAGGCGTGTATGATTCAGAAGCGCTTAAGCTAAAAAAAACGTGTATTAAAAAAGACTTTTTAAATACACTTGCTGAAATATCCGAAACTTTCCCTGAGATTAATAAATGTATTGTTTCTTCGGTGGCAAATTTTACGGACCACCAATTATCAAAATTACAGCAACGATACGATGTGCTATTTTTAGACCACCAAACAAAAGTCCCTTTCATTAACAAATATGAAACACCACACACATTAGGCATTGATCGTATTGCGTTAGTAAGTGCGGCTGCGAGTAATTATGCTTCAAAAAATGTTTTGATAATAGATGCTGGCACATGCATCACTTACGATTTTTTAAATTCAGACACCGAATATTTAGGAGGCGCTATTTCACCAGGAGTTTCGATGCGCTATAAATCATTACATACGTTTACTGAAAAACTTCCGTTACTTGAAACAAACACCCCTAAACATTTAATTGGCGATAGCACTGCAACCTCAATACATTCTGGTGTAATTAATGGTGTTTTGTATGAAATTGATCGTTTTATAGAGCAATACAAAAAAAAATACGACAATTTAACAGTTATTTTAACAGGTGGAGACTCACATTTTTTGCGTGATAGCATAAAAAATGACATCTTTGCCAACTCAAATTTTTTATTGGAGGGATTGAACCATATTTTAGAATATAACAAACATTGATGTTTAGACAAATAATAATTGGTTTTTTTATACTTATAACAGGTGTAACAGTGGCCCAAGAAGGAACCACATCTCCTTATTCATTTTATGGCATAGGAGCGCTTAAGTTTCGCGGTACCGCTGAAAACAGAGCTATGGCAGGACTGAGTGTATTCTCAGACAGTATCCATATAAATTTTCAAAACCCAGCTGGATATGCTGGATTACGTTTAGTGAATTTTTCTGTAGGAGCAAGTCATAGCGCTACAAAGCAAAAAACAGCCACAGAAAGTCAAAATAATTCAGCAACCACTTTAGACTATTTAGGAATGGGAATTCCTATGGGAAAATTTGGAATGGGCTTCGGCTTAATTCCTTATACGTCGGTTGGTTATGATTTTTATTCTGAAGCAACAGATGGAGTCACACAATACACAGGTTCAGGCGGATTAAACAAAGCTTTTATAGCACTAGGCTATCAAGTAACCCCTGAATTAAGCCTTGGAGTTGACACAAATTACAACTTCGGTAAAATTGAAAATACAGCACTAAGCCAAGGAACAGACCTACAGTATGGTACACGCGCCATTAACCGGTCTGACCTAAACGGCTTTAGTTTTAATTTTGGAGCATTATATAAACGAATGATTACCGAAAACTTAGAACTTACAGGCTCTTTAACCTATAGCCCTGGAACCAACTTTACGTCAGAAAACTTTAGAACAATAGGTAGCGTTTCTATTATTCCAGCAGGTACATTTACTATAGACGAAAGAGAAGTTGAAGTGCCAGATACAAAATTCACGTTTCCTACACAATTTACTATTGGTGCAGGGATAAGCAAACCTAAATACTGGGGCGTTGGTATTGAATACATCAATCAACAGACTAGTAATTTCACCAATCGAACCTTTACTATTGAAAATGTTACCTATAAAAATGCATCCAAAATTAGAATGGGTGGTTATTATATTCCTAATTATAATTCCTTCGGAAATTACTTCAACAGAGTGGTTTACAGAGCAGGAGCTAGATTTGAGCAAACCGGCTTAAGTGTAAATGGAGAAGATATAAACGAGTTTGGCATATCTTTTGGAGTTGGTTTACCTGTAGGACGATTATTCTCTAATGTTAATCTAGGGTTTGAACTCGGAAAACGCGGAACAACAGATTTTGGTTTAATACAAGAAAACTTTTTCAATACATTTTTAAGCTTCTCATTAAACGACCGTTGGTTCGAAAAAAGATTATACGATTAATACCTTTAACAACAGTACCATGAAAACAAAATTCATTTTATTCTTTACAATTTTATTAGTTTCTGTATCAGGAAATACATTTGCTCAGGCACCAGATGATTGCGCAATTTCATTATCCTATTTTACAGAACCTGCTAAAGTAAAAAATTACGAAGCAGCACTTCCCTATTATGAAAAATTGATAAAAGAATGCCCAAACTTCAATCTTGCCATCTACCAATATGGTGTGAAAATGTTTGAGTATTTTATTGAAGAAAAAGGTGATAAAAGCAAAATAACGGACCTTATAGAAGCATGGAACCTAAGATTACAAAACTTTCCACAAAAAACAAAGGAAGGTGATGTGCTTTCAACTATTGCGCAAATAAAGTTTGATAACAACATAGGTACAAAAGCAGAACAGTTTAAAGCATATGATGATGCTTTTAACAAATACCCAGAAGACTTTACGAGCGGAAAAAGCCTTTACGCTTATTTTTCACTTGCGGTAGATTTACACAATGCAGGCGAGAAAGAACTTCAAGATATCTTTAATCTTTACGATGTTGTTATTTCAAAAATAGACACAGAAAAAAACAGTCTTGCATCAAAACTTACTCCTTTAATGGATAAAGAAGAAGCTGGTACAGATTTAACAAGTAAAGAACAACGTGCAAAAGATGTTTATGAAAACAACTTAGGCGTGTACGGAACAGTTGAAGAAAGTGTAAACGGGAAGCTAGGGCAACTTGCAGACTGTCCAAACCTTATTCCACTTTATGAAAAAGACTACGAGCAGAAAAAGAACGATATCGATTGGATAAAAGCTGCAAGTAACAGACTTGATGCTAAAGATTGTGATAGCCCACTGTCAACTAAGTTAGCTACACGTCTTCACGAGTTAGAGCCAAGTTCAACTTCTGCATACTTATTAGGGAAGCAAGCAGAATCTGAAGGTAAAGGTTCAAAAGCTTTGGAATATTTCAACCAAGCAGCAGAATTGGAAAAAGACAATTCTAAGAAAGCTAGAATTTACTATAGTATTGGTGAAAACTACCGCAAAAAAGGCAGCTTCGGAACAGCAAGAACTTACTACAACAAAATGCTTGAAGTAAAACCATCTGCTGGAATCGCTTACTATAAAATTGGTGCAATGTACGCTGACAGTGCTAACAACTGTGGAACGACAGTTTTTGAAAAAAGAGCAATGTACTGGCTAGCTGCAGACATGATGGATAAAGCAGCACGAGTTGACGGAACTGTTGCTGGAAATGCAAGAGCCGCTGCTAGTTCATACAGAGGGCGTGCTCCACAAAAAAGCGATATCTTTTCTGAAGGTATGGCTGGACAAACAGTTAAGTTTAACTGCTGGGTTGGTGGAAGCGTACGAGTGCCTAACCTATAAGAATGCACACAACACTAAATATGTTAAAAAGCGTGATGGCCATAATTATGACCGTCACGCTTTTTGCATGTGAAAGCAATTACCAAAACGTAAAAAAACTAAACCTTTCAGACGGAGCGCCTATTGCGGAAGGCAAGGATATTAACTTTAAATACACGGATTCTGGCAAACTTGTTACTAATCTACTAGCAAAAAAATTATTAGATTATTCAAATTTAAAGTTTCCCTATAAAGAATTCCCAGACGGAATTGAAGTGCTATTTTGGGATGATAAAGGCGGAAAAAGCACGGTAAACTCAGACTATGCCATTCAATTTGACGAAACTGGCCTAGTTGATTTACGGTCTAACGTTGTTTTGGTTACTGCAGATAGCGTTATCCTAAAAGCCAATCAACTGTATTGGGATCAAAAAAATCAATGGATTTTTACAGACCAACCTTACCAAATAAAATTTAAGGACGGGTCTTTTAACGATGGAGCTGTTGGCTTTGACAGCAGTGAAGATTTCACTACCTTTCTATCCAGAAAAAATCAAGGAGTACAACTTGTAGACAAAAAAAATATCGAAAATGCTAACTAAACTATTCCATTTTATTGAATACATCTATATAATCGCAGCTGTTTTTTTTGCTTATGAAGCCATAAACATATGGAAAACAGACCCTAATAAGGCGTATTTATTTCTCTTCTTTGTTGCTCTTGCAATATTTATGTTTTTCTTCAGAAGAAATTTTAGAAAAAAAATAGAGAACAGCTCTAAAGATTAACTTCTCAACTTTACCTTAGCTTTTGTGCGGGTTAAAGTTGAAATTTTACCTAAAACAACTCAAATTTGGATTATAGCATCATAATAATAGTAACTATGCTTATTCTCTCCGCATTTTTTTCGGGGATGGAAATTGCGTATGTTTCTTCCAATAAAATCCATATTGAAATTGAAAAAAAACAAAATAATTTTTTGGCGGGGGTTTTAAAAAAAATAACAAAACGCCCTTCAAAATTTATTGCAACAATGCTAGTAGGCAATAACATTGCCCTGGTTATTTATGGGTTTTTTATGGGCGATCTTTTAATGGATTACATTCCCATTGAAGGTTTTAGCGGCTTGTTAGTACAAACGGTAATTTCAACCTTAGTAATATTGCTAACTGCAGAATTTTTACCAAAGGTTTTCTTTCAAATTTATGCCAACAGCCTCATAAAAATATTCGCTGTGCCAGCATATTTTTTCTATGTACTTTTCTCCTTAATTTCTGAATTTATTATCTGGATTTCAGACTTAGTTTTAAAATTAATTTTTAAATCTGAAGGCGATATTGTACAGTTAAGTTTTAGCAAATTAGAACTTGGGAATTACATTTCAGAACAAATGGAAATTGCAGAAACCAAGGAAGAAATGGATTCTGAAATACAAATATTTCAAAACGCACTCGATTTTTCTGAAGTAAAATCTCGCGAAGCAATGATACCTCGTACCGAAGTTGTAGCTGTAGATATTGAAACTTCGCCTAAGGAACTGGCTAAAATTTTTACAGACACCGGCCTTTCAAAAATATTGATCTACAAAGAAAATATAGACGATATTTTAGGCTATGTACATTCTTTTGAGCTTTTCAAAAAACCTTCAAAAATTGAAAAAGTATTAATGCCTGTTGTTTTTGTACCAGAAACCATGCTCATTAAAGATGTGCTTGGTATTCTTAGCAAAAAACGCAAAAGCATTGCAGTTGTAATTGACGAATATGGCGGAACAAGTGGAATTATAACTGTAGAAGATATTATTGAGGAACTTTTTGGTGATATTGAAGACGAACATGACAGCATTGCGCTTATTGAAGAAGAATTAGGGCACGGGCACTACAAATTTTCTGCACGTTTGGAAGTGGATTATCTAAACGAAACCTACAAATTAAACCTTGAGGAAAGCGAAAATTACGAGACTCTAGGTGGCCTAATTGTAAACCATACCGAAGAAATTCCCGATCATGGCGAAACCGTTGAAATAGATAATCATACCTTTACAATCCTCGAAGTTTCCAACACAAAAATTGAACTTGTAGAATTGAAAACTTTGCATGAGGATTAGTTTTTCATAATTTCCTCACTTTTTTCAATTTACTTTTTTATTAATGATAGGAAAATGGTATTTTCGCCACCTAAATAACCTAAAAAATAAATCCTTTAAAACCTTGATTAACATTAAGGCGAAAAAGGAATTCACAACCAAAGCCTTTGTATCCGCAATACTGGATAAAAAGGAAGATAAATTTTAAATTAAATGGCAATCTTAAACAGTATTAGAAAAAGAGGGATATTTCTTATCCTTATTATTGCATTGGCGCTTTTCGCCTTTATTTTAAGTGACATTATAACAAAGGGCAGCACCGGCCCTAAAGGTCAAAATAATATTGCCACAGTTAATGGCACTGATATTTCCAGACAAACTTTTATGGAGGAAGTAGAAGCCACACAACGTAACATGGGTGCAAACTCAAATACTTCACAAGCTATGAATATGGTTTGGGATAGAGAATTACGCCGCGTTATTATGGATGAGCAGATTGAAAAATCTGGGTTAACCGTAGAAAAAGCACAAATAGATAATGCGTTGAAAACTTCATTAGCAAACAACCCAACATTTTTAAATGATGCTGGACAAGTAGACAATGGAAAAATTCAAGAATATATTGCTAGCATAAAAGCTTCTTCGCCTGAAATGTATAAGCAATGGCTTACATTTGAGAAAAATACTGCTACTGGAGTACTTCAAACTACTTATTACAATATGATTAAAGGTGGTTTGCGTTCAACAATTGCTGAAGGAGAACAAGAATATCACTTTCAAAATGACAACTTAAACTTCCAATACGTTTTTATCCCTTATACTAAAATTTCTGATGAAGAGATAAAAATTTCTGACGATGAAATTAAAAAATACGTTTCTGCACATCCAAATGATTTTAAAGTAGAAGCACAGGCAGATATTCAATATGTATTTTATAGCGAAGCGCCATCAGAAAATGATATTGAAGATGCAAAAATAGCTACAGCTGCTTTGTTAAAAAATAAAGTTGAGTTCAACCAAGATACAAAAGCAAACGATACAATTGCAGGTTTTAGCACAACTAACGATATTGAAGAATTTGTAAACCTAAATTCAGATGTACCGTATTATGAGCGTTGGATGTTCAAAAAAGACCTTCCTACAATAATAGCAGACACCCTTATAAACCTAAACAAAGGTGCTGTTTACGGACCTTACAAAGTGGATAATACGTACAACATCTCGAAAGTCTTGGATACTAAAAAAATGCCTGATTCTGCAGAATCTAAACACATCCTTATCCGTTACGTAGGTACCATGCGAGCGCCAGAAACAATTACGAAAACAAAAGAAGAAGCTAGCAAATTAGCTGATAGCATATTGAATGTTGTAAAAAGAGACAAATCTAAATTTGCTGATTTAGCTAAAGAATTTTCTGATGATAGCTCAAGCGATAATGGTGGTGAATTAGGAAACTCTACTCCAGGTAGAATGGTTCCTCCATTTGACAAGTTTATTTTCAACAATACAACAGGAACTATTGGCCTTGTAGAAACTGATTTTGGTTTTCACATTGTAGAAGTTGGAAAACAATCAGAACCAAAACAATCTATTAAGCTTGCTACAGTTGTAAAAAACATAGAGCCTTCTGAAAAAACAGTAAACGAAGTATTTTCGAATGCTTCAAAATTTGAAGTAGCTGTAAGTAAGGGTGATTTTACTGAGCTATCAAAAGCTCAAAACCTGGAAGTTAAACCAGTAAATAAATTAGGCGCAATGGATTCTAATATTCCTGGAATCGGTTCTAACCGTCCTATTGTAAGCTGGGCTTTCAATGAAGACACCAATGTAGGTGACACAAAACGTTTTAGTGTTCCTAATGGATATGTAATTGCACAAGTTACACGTAAAAATGACAAAGGCTTAATGTCTGTAGCTGATGCTTCTGCAACTGTTACTCCAATATTACGTAACGAGAAAAAAGCAAAGCTAATTCGCGAATCGATTTCTGGAACAACAATTCAAGAAATTGCAACAAACCAAAGTGTTTCGGTACAAACAGCTACTGGAGTGAGCATGGCTAGCCCAACTATTGGCGCTAACACTGAGCCAAAAGTAGTTGGAATTGCTTTTGGAACTAAGCCAGGAGAAGCGACTCAATTAATTGATGGCAAGAATGGCGTATACAAAGTAAAAGTAACTGCTTTTAACCCAGCTCCAAAATTAGAATCGTATGTAAATTACGCTAACCAAATGAGCTCAAAAGCAGCTCCTGGAGCTCCAAGCGCAGTTTATAATGCACTTAAAGAGAAATCTGAAATTGAAGACTACCGCGCTAATTTTTATTAATAGCGCCTAAATACTATAGCAAAGCCCTGTTGCAAATTTTGTAACAGGGCTTTTTTCCTTAAAAGTCTCCCTGAATACGTCACTTAACTCGAAATTATCTTTTATTTTTAAGGAATTTTTTATCTGAAGAAACAAAAATGGACAATAAAGAACTTATAAAAGCACTTGAAGAAAAGTATGTAAATCTAGGCGAAAACCCAGAAACATACCTTAAAGGACTGCTACAGGCCAAACCCATAACCTATTGGGATTATATTCAAGTAGACACTTTACTTACACTTCAAAAAACGCGTACAGATTTTAAGGATGAAGAAATATTTGTAATGTACCACCAAGTTACGGAACTCACCCTAAAAATGATGATTCATGAAATAAAGCAGCTTTCTGAAGGTGAAAATCTTTCCGAAGAAATTTGGATTACAAAACTTGACCGCCTTAAACGATATACACGTATGCTTATCACTTCATTTGATATTATGAAGGACGGCATGAGCTATGAAGATTATAATATTTTTAGAGCTACACTTACTCCCGCAAGTGGTTTTCAGAGCGCACAGTTTAGAATTTTGGAACTGTACAGTACCAGACTACAAAACCTTATAAATACTGAGGGAAAACAAAGGTTGCCTGAAAATCCATCCACAGCAGATTATTTTAAACATATCTATTGGAAAGATGCGGGTATGAATCGGAAAACAGGGAAAATGACACTTACCCTAAAACTCTTTATTGAAAAATACGAAGCTGATTTTATTACGCTTTCCGAAAAAGTAACAGGAAAAACTTTGGAAGAACGTATTGCCCAAATGGAGAATCCTTCGGTAGAATTAAAAGAAAAATTACAGCAATTCGACCATTTTTACAATGTTGCATGGCCCTTGGTGCATCTGGATACTGCCAACCATTACCTAAATAGCAAAGGCGAAAACAAAACCGCAACTGGTGGTTCTGAATGGAAAAAATACCTTCATCCTAAATTTCAGCAACGAAAATTTTTCCCTTCCCTTTGGACAGAAACCGAGATCGCAAACTGGGGCGAATAAAAGTAATATTATGGACATCCAAATAAAACGTATTTATGAAGATGCTTCTAAAAATGATGGTTTTAGAGTTTTAATTGATAGGATTTGGCCACGTGGCCTTAGTAAAGAAAACGCAAAACTAGACGAGTGGATGAAAGACATTGCACCTTCTGATGAACTAAGAAAATGGTTCGACCATAAAGAAGAACGGTTTGATGCATTTTCAAAAAAATACATCAACGAGCTTGAAAACCATCCTGATTTAATTAAAAAATTACAAAAAACGGCAAGCCAAAAACGCCTCACTTTGCTTTATGGCGCAAAAGATGAAAAACACAATCAAGCTATCGTTTTAAAGAAAATTCTTCTAAAATAAAAAACACCGATTAAAAACTGCTTTTTATTCCGAGCATAATGAAACACCTCTTTTTTACCCTATTTATAATTTCAACAATTTCCGCTAAAGCTCAAGTAATAAATGCGGAATCTCTTCGAAAAGTATCAGACACTTCAGGATTTTCTGGTAGTACAGGTTTTGATATTTCTTTACAAAGAGATGTAAATGACAAATTTTCAATAGAGACCAATGTAAACCTTCAATATAAAAAGAACAAACACCTTGTGCTTTTAAAAAATGAAATTGAATTTCAGAAAATTGAAAACAGTAAATTTGAAAACAAAGGAATTCAACATTTACGCTACAACTATAAGTTTCACCCGCGTATTGCTTTTGAGTTTTTCGCGCAAGCGCAATACAATAAGGTTTCTAAAATAAATTTTCGAGGACTAACGGGTATTGGCCCCAGATTTAAACTATCGAAATTTGAAAACTATAAGTTCTATCTAGGAACACTAGTCATGTATGAACATCAAGAACTTAGTGATGACATTACTCCTATGGAAAGGGTTTTTCGAGCCTCAGCATATTTCTCATTTAGTTTATTCCCAACCGAAAACATTAGTGTTTCCAGCACCACTTACTACCAACCTCAATTAAAAGATATAAAAGATTATAGAGTAGCCACGGAAACCTCATTACTTATTGATTTATATCGCAATTTTACATTTAAAACCACCTACACATTTACCTTTGATGCGTCTCCAGCTATTGGTATTCCAAATTCCCAATACAACCTTTCTAGCGGCATTGTATATTTCTTTGATTAAAGCTTTAAAACTTTCGTAAGCCTTTTAAACTTTATAAGACTACTTCTTTATATTTACATAAAGAGGAAACCAGTATTTTCTATATTTCGTAACTATATTAAATCTTAATTATGGCAGCTAACAATTATTACGATCCCGCAGATCTTAAAAAATTTGGAAATATTACAGAATGGAGCAAAGAATTAGGCGATAAATTTTTTGATTACTACGGAAAAGTTTTTGAAGAAGGTGCCCTATCCGCCCGTGAAAAAGCTTTAATCGCTTTAGCCGTAGCACATACCGAACAATGCCCCTACTGCATTGATGCATACACAAAGGACAGCTTGCAACGTGGCGTTACAAAAGAAGAAATGATGGAGGCCGTCCATGTGGGCGCAGCTATAAAAAGTGGTGCAACTCTCGTTCATGGGGTAATGATGATGAATAAAGTAAATAAATTGGAAATGTAAGCTTACAAATAGTAACGAGCCAATAGCAAAAAAGCAGCACAACTTAATCTTGAAAAAAAAATCTATGCTAAAAGAGAAAAAGAAAAAACAACAATCCCTTCATAAACGTGATAGTGATCTCGCTGTGGCAAATAAGCAACTCGAAAAGCTTTCAAATGGAATCTTTGCGAATGGGGAGTTACCTACTTTTTCAGAAAAAATAAAGGAAACCAACCAATTTCCACTCCGACCAAATAAGTTAGAAATTCTACAAATAAATGTGGGGTATATGTGTAACCAAGTTTGTGAGCATTGCCACGTAGATGCTGGGCCTGACCGAAAAGAAATAATGACACGCAACACCATGATGCAGTGTTTAGCCGTAATTCGAAACACAGGCGCACATACTTTAGATTTAACTGGTGGCGCTCCTGAAATGAATCCAAATTTTAGATGGTTTGTTGAGGAAGCAAGCAAAGCAGGAGTAAAAGATTTTATTGTTCGCAGTAACTTAACCATCATTCGAGCTAATAAAAAATATTACGATTTACCCGAGTTTTTTAAAAAACACAATGTACATGTAGTAAGTAGTATGCCACACTGGACGCGTGGAAAAACCGACAAGCAACGAGGTGAAGGTGTTTTTGATCTTTCCATAAAAGCCTTGCAAGAGCTAAACGCAGTAGGCTATGGAATGCCCGATAGTGATTTGCGTTTAGATTTGGTATACAACCCAAGTGGTGCCTTTTTGCCAAGCGACCAAGCGAGTATGCAAAAGGATTTTAAAAAAGCACTCCTTGAAGATTTTGGCATCTATTTTCATAATCTTTTTGCTATTACAAATTTACCCGTTTCTAGATTTTTGGACTATTTGGTAGCATCAGAAAATTATGAGGATTATATGTATTCATTAGTTGAAGCATACAATCCCGAAGCTGTAAAAAATGTAATGTGCAAAAACACAATTTCAATAAGTTGGGATGGGTATTTGTATGACTGTGATTTTAATCAAATGCTAGCATTGAAAGTTGCAAGCAAAATTCAACACATTTCAGAATACAACGAAGCTATTCTAAACGATAGAAAAATTATTATCTCTCAACATTGTTACGGCTGTACAGCTGGCGCAGGAAGCAGTTGTCAAGGCGCTGTAGCAGAATAAAATTATTAAAAAACCGTCACTAAAGTTTAAGTCCTTATACTGTTTAATTAATGAAAGCTAAACGTTTTATATTTTTCTTTTTTATATTAACAGCAACGCAGCATTATGCCCAAAAAAACTTGGATAAGCTGCTGCAATACTATAACAATAACAGCATCCCGTACATTTCGGTGGAAGCGCTACGAATGTTACAAATACAGGATACTGTAGTAATTTTAGACACCCGTGAACCCAATGAGTTTCAGGTAAGCCATATTGCTTCTGCAAAAAATATAGGTTTCAATACTTTTTCTTTGGAAACTAAAGCACTTCAGAAATTAAATAAAAACACCCCAATTATTGTCTATTGCTCCCTTGGAATTCGTTCTGAAAAAATTGGGGAGAAGTTAAAAAAAGCAGGGTTTACCAATATAAAAAATCTTTACGGCGGAATTTTTGAATGGAAAAACAAAAATTATGCTGTAATTGATTCCACAGGAATAAAAACCGAAAACATACATGCTTTTTCAAAAATGTGGAGTAAATATTTACGGGCTGGAAATCCTGTTTATTAACCTTTTTCATACATAAACAACAATTTAACAAAAAAGCTGAAATCGAAGAATGCAACAATTAACTTCAAAAAAAGCCTTAATTATTTTTACTCGAAATCCTGAATTAGGGAAAGTAAAAACGCGCTTGGCAAAAACTGTTGGGGATGAAAGTGCTTTAAAAATCTATAAATTTCTACTAAATCACACTGTTGAAATAACAAAAAAAATAAACGTAGATAAGTTTGTTTTTTATTCTGAAACTATCAACCAGAATGATATTTGGGACACGGATATTTTTAAAAAAAAACTACAAACTGGCAAGGACTTGGGCGACCGAATGAATAATGCTTTTCTAGAATTATTTAAAATAGGGTATGAAAAAGTTATTATTATTGGCAGCGATATGTTCGATTTAGACAAAAAAGATTTAGACTCAGCATTCGCTGCATTGTATACCAAGCAATTTGTAATAGGCCCAGCAACAGACGGCGGCTATTATTTACTGGGAATGAACGAATTAAATCCAGCCATTTTTCAAGATAAAAACTGGGGCACAAGCAGTGTTTTGGGAAAAACTTTAGAGAATTTAAAAGACGAGAAATACCTTTTACTTGAAGAACGAAACGACGTAGATTATTATGAAGATATAAAAAATGTGGAGGCTTTTCAACAATTTTTACCATCTTATTTAGACAAAAATTTTTTATAAAATATGAGCAGCACAAAATACATTAAAGAAGCAGCAACTTTTCTACAACAACGTGGATTTGAAACCCCTGAAGTTGGGATTATTCTAGGCACGGGACTTGGAAAAATAGTTGAAAAAATGAAAATTGAAAGTGAAGTTAGTTATAACCACATTCCAAATTTTCCAACCGCAACAGTCGAATTTCACAAAGGAAAATTAATCTATGGCACTTTAGAAGGCAAAAAAGTGGTTGTGATGCAAGGTCGTTTTCATATGTATGAAGGCTATTCGTTGCGCGATGTAACTTTCCCTGTTCGTGTTATGCATCTATTAGGCATTAAACGCTTATTGGTTAGCAATGCTTCCGGCGCACTAAACCTTACTTTTAAAAAAGGTGAAATCATGCTTATCGACGACCATATAAATCTGCAAGGAGGTTCGCCACTCGCCTTTCGCGGTGTTGAAAAAATGGGAGAGCGTTTTGTAGATATGAGTGCCCCTTATGATGCTGAAATGAACAAAAAACTGGAACAAATTGCTTCCGAAAAAGACATAAAACTGCACAAAGGTGTTTACGCCAGCGTCGTTGGCCCTCAGTTGGAAACCCGTGCTGAATACAGGTATTTAAAAATTATTGGAGCAGATGCTGTGGGTATGAGCACAGTGCCTGAAATTATTGTAGCTAACCACCTAAAAATACCCGTTGCAGCCGTTTCTGTTTTAACAGATGAGTGCGATCCAGACAATTTAAAACCTGTAGATATTGAAGATATTATTGCTTCAGCTGGAAAAGCAGAACCAGCGATGATAACTTTATTTACAGCATTGCTTAAACAACTATAACCGATACTTATGAGCTATTTAGAAACCACAAACGATGTTTACAAACAAGCCGCATTAACTCCAGAGGTGGGGCTTTGCTGTACTACCAACCCTATTTGGGAACTTCCAGGTCTTAAAATTCCTAAAATTATGCAGGAAATGAATTACGGATGCGGAAGCACTGTAAATGCTAGAGATCTTACCAACAACCCGAAAATGCTTTACGTAGGCGTTGGTGGCGGAATGGAGCTTTTGCAGTTTTCGTATTTTAATAGGCAAAAAAGTGGTGTAATTGGTGTTGATACAGTACCTGAAATGCTTGCCGCTTCTCAAAAAAATTTCAAGGATGCTGAAGCCATGAATCCGTGGTTTAAAAGTGAATTTGTTGAGTTAAAAAAAGGAGATGCCTTAAACCTTCCAGTGGAAGATAATTCAATTGATGTAGCTGCTCAGAATTGCCTTTTTAATATTTTTAAAGCTGAAGACCTTAAAAAAGCTATAGAAGAAATGTACCGTGTACTAAAGCCACATGGACGTTTGGTAATGAGCGACCCCACCTGTGAGCAACAAATGAACGAAACACTTCGTGAAGATTCACGCCTTCGTGCGCTTTGCCTAAGCGGCAGCCTTCCCATTGCAGAATATGTAAAAGCATTGACTGACGTAGGTTTTGGCACCATAGAAATCCGCGCCCGAAAACCCTATAGAATCCTTGACCCAAAAAACTATCCAACGGAGGAACTTATCTACATTGAATCTATTGAAGTTGCAGCTATAAAAGACCCTATGCCCGAAGACGGACCTTGTGTTTTTACAGGAAAAGCGGCTATTTATTATGGCATTGAAAATCATTTTGATGATAAAAAAGGGCATATTCTACTTAAAAACCAACCTTTGGCTGTATGTGATAAAACTGCTGCTGCCCTTGCCAGTTTAAACCGAGACGATATTTACATCAGTGAGTCTACCTTTCATTATGATGGTGGTGGATGTTGTTAAAACGTGTAATGAAGCATAGAATATCTCGTCTAAAAAAAACAAAAATATAACTAGTGGAAAAATATTTAAATATCTTTTTTGAATCCTATAAAGGATATTTTAATTATCTATGGCGTGAAATAACCCATTTTCACTGGGAAAACTATTTCTATGGATTAATCTTTGTTTCCCTTATTGTTTGGACTTTAGAAATTATTTTTCCATGGCGAAAAAATCAAAAAATTTTTAGAAAAGATTTTTGGCTGGACACTTTTTATATGTTCTTCAATTTCTTTTTACTGAATTTAATTGTGCTAATTTTCCTTTCAAACGCAACTGAAGCATTGTTTAATGATTTACTGGCTAAAGTTGGATTTTCGGTTGAAAGCTTTCAGGTTTTTGATGTAGCTACCCTACCTTTTGGGATAGGACTTTTACTATTTTTTCTTATTTCAGATTTTATTCAGTGGAATACCCATAGATTGCTTCATCGCCTTCCTTTTCTTTGGAATTTTCACAAATTACACCATTCTGTAAAAGAAATGGGCTTTGCGGCGCACCTTCGCTATCATTGGATGGAACCAATTGTATACAAATCGTTGTTGTACATTCCACTTGCTATTATCGGTGGCTTTGATGTGGAAGCTGTAGCCATTGTTCATTTTTCTGCGCTTGCCATTGGCCATCTTAATCACGCTAACCTTGGTTGGGATTATGGTTTTTTAAAATATATATTCAATAACCCAAAAATGCATATTTGGCATCATGCCAGAGTTTTGCCTAAAAAAGCCCAATATGGCGTTAATTTTGGCATCAGTTTAAGTGTTTGGGACTATCTTTTTAAAACAAATCACATTCCCCATGATGGGAGAGATATTGATTTAGGTTTTGAGGACGATCAAAATTTTCCAAAAAAATTTATTTCTCAAATACTTTATCCTCTTAAAACTAAAAGCTGATTTTTTCCGTAGGTTAACTAAACAAAATAACTAAAAATGAAAATCTTACTTAATTTTTCGACCCTCATTTTGGCTTCATTTATAATGCAAAGTTGCAATCTTCTTTCTGCAGCAGGCATTAGCAGTCAAGGCCAACCTACTAAGCAAGTGAAAACCACCTTAACTTCAACAACCGCAAATTCTGCTATAAATGTAGATCATTCAGCCTGGGATAAACTGCTAAAAAAATATGTGGCTGATAAAGGTCTTGTAGATTACAAGGGTTTTAAAAAGGAGCAAGACCAATTAGCCCAATATTTGAATATGCTTTCAGAAAAAAACCCAACCGACGCCTGGAGCGTACAGGAGCTACTGGCTTACTATATTAACCTCTACAATGCCGCAACCGTAAAACTAATTATTGAAAACTACCCACTAAAAAGCATTAAGGATATCAACGGAGCTTGGACAAAAGGACGGGTTAAAATTGGTGAAAATAAGCTGTCGTTAGGAGGAATTGAAAATGGAATTCTTCGGAAAATGAATGAACCAAGAATCCATTTTGCTATAAACTGCGCTTCGTTTTCTTGTCCCAAACTAATGAATGAAGCTTTTACCGCATCCAAAATTAATGAACAATTGGAGCGCGCTACTAAAGAATTTATCAATAGTGACAAAAACGATATTTCTGCTACAAATCCTAAGCTTTCATCTATTTTCGACTGGTATAAAAAAGATTTTGAAGTAAACGGAAAACAAGATGTAATAGGTTATATAAATCAATATGCTAGAACCAAAATCAATCGAGATGCAAAAATTGTATATAAAAATTACGATTGGAATTTAAATGAATTAAAATAAATTTTTAAAAGTAATAGGCAGATTTTTAATGATAAGCATCATCATTCCAGTTTTAAACGAAGCCAAAACATTAGCCGAATTTTTATCCTATCTCACGGAAAATATTTCTGATAAATATAAGGTTGAAATTATTTTAGTCGATGGTGGCAGTTTAGACAAAACCGTAGCAATCATTAATAAATTCGCTGAAAGCAGTTCAATTCCAGTTCAATTAATTTCTTCAGAAAAAAGCCGCGCAAAACAAATGAATCTTGGGTCTCGAAAAGCTACAGGCGAAATCTTATATTTTCTACATGCTGATTCTTATCCGCCTAAAAATTTTGATATCTATATTAATTCCGAAGTAAAAAAAGGAAATCCCGCAGGTTGTTTTAGAATGAAATTTAACACCAATCAGTGGGGGTTAAAAATTACAAGTTGGTTTACAAGATTTAATTGGCGTGTATGTCGTGGCGGCGATCAAAGTCAATTTATCACAAAACACCTTTTTGAAGAAATTGGTGGTTTTGATGAAAAATACATAATTTATGAAGATAATATTTTAATTAAAGAGCTCTATAACCGCAATAAATATGTAGTTATCCCACATACATTAACTACTTCTGCACGCCTGTATAACGAAAAAGGGGTTTGGACCCTTCAGTACCATTTTTTGATGATTCATTTAAAAAAATGGATGGGAGCTAACGCAGAGGAACTTCACAAATACTATTTAAAAAACATAAAAGCATAAGCCTACTTAAATCAACTAAGGTATCAATTTGCTGTGGTAAAATGCTTTTTTATAATTGCTTCTGCGGGTTTATTTTGAGGTGTAAACTGAGTGTTTTCAGCACCGCCTACCACTTCGTGTGCAATAAACCATTTCCAAAGAAACCCACCTGCAAACCACTCTTCTTTCCATAGAGTTTGGTATAATCCTGAAAGTAGGTTTATTTGAGCCTCCATATTTACAGCTGTCATTTCCCTATCGCTTTTCCAAGGTTCTTTCCCAGAAAAATCAACACTTCGGTAGCCATATTCCGTGAAAATTATTTTTTTATTTTCTATTTCGGAGAACGTTTTTAATTCCGTTTTCCATTGCTTCCAGCCTAAAATTGTTTCAGCAACCGTAGGCGTTTTTTCACCTGAAATTGGAAAGTAAGCATCTACCCCAATAAAGTCTAAAAGCTTCCAAAAGGGTACCCGCTTATATTCATCCCAATTGGCAGCATATGTGATTTTGCCTTTGTAAATGGCTCTAACTTCTACAATTAATTTTCGCCAATATTCAGGACGATGCGCAATAAAATTTTCTAGCTCAGTGCCAATACAGAATATTTCTACATTTTCAATTTCTGCAACTTTTGCGAAATCAATAATAAAATTCCGGTACGAAACTTCAAGTTGTAACCACTCTTCCTCCGAAGCCATTTTTAATAAACCAGTAAAAGCACCTCTATGAATCCAAATTTGAGGTTTTAGCATCACTTTTATGTCATTGGCATGAAGCATACTTATATATTGCTTAACACCCTGCTCTGTTTCACCATACCATTGGCGTTCTCGGTCATAGATAACTTCAGGATGTTCCAAACTTTTAATAAAAGCGAACGGCATTACAGCCGCATAATTGGCATGTATATTTTTTAAGGGAATAATATTTTGGGAGTTTACAGAATCGCCAGAAGCGACAAAACTCACGCCATTTATTTTTGAAATGTTTTTTTTAGCACTTATTTTTTCTAAAATATCAGATGTTGCTTCATCTGAAGTATCACGCTTTTGCGCACAACCACTAAAAATTGAAAAAATAAATAAACAGATTACAAAACGATAGATTATACGCATCTTTAAAAATATGACTGAATTTGAAGTTTTAATTTAGAATCAATGTAAATATTTTTTTTAACCTATCGCAATTGTAATTGTGTAAATTTATATGCGACTGAACAAAACAAGATTAAAAAAATTAATGGAGCACATCGTCATCATAGGTAACGGCATTGCAGGAATTACCGCAGCGCGACATATTAGAAAACTTTCTGATAAAAAAATCACGATTATTTCTGCTGAAGCGGATCATTTTTTCTCCCGAACTGCTTTGATGTATGTCTATATGGGCCATATGCGCTGGCAAGATATTGAACCATACGAATCTTGGTTTTGGAAAAAAAACAGATTAGAACTCAAAAATGCTTACGTTGAAACAGTTGACACCACTAACCAAACACTCCACTTTAAAGAAGGGGGGGCGTTAACTTACGACAAACTAATCCTTGCTACAGGTTCAACAACCAACTACTATAATTGGGAAGGGCAAGATTTAAAAGGTGTTCAAGGCTTAATTTCAAAACAAGATTTAGAAAATTTAGAAAAGTTTGCCCCTAACAACAAAGTTTGCCCACGTGCAGTGATTGTGGGTGGAGGCTTAATCGGTGTTGAAATGGCAGAAATGCTTAAAACTCGAACTATTGAAGTAACAATGCTCGTGCGCGAAAGTGCTTTTTGGTCTGGAGTCCTTCCGAAACCAGAAGCTGAAATGATTTCTCGCCATATCCTATCGCATGGTGTAGATCTCCGCCACAGTGAGGAACTTGATAAAATTTTAAGTGATGCCAACGGAAATGTTCGCGCAGTACGCACCAAAAGTGGAGAAGAAATTTCTTGTAATCTTGTAGGAATTACTACAGGCGTAAAACCACAAATTTCATTTTTGGAAGGCTCGTCTATTGAAACTGACAGAGGTATTTTGGTAAACCGAATGCTTGAAACTAACATTAAAAACATATATGCCATAGGCGATTGCGCGCAACAACGAGAAGCAATCGGCAACCGAGCCCCCGTAGAAGCCGTTTGGTATACAGGCAGAATGATGGGGGAAGCACTTGCACAAACTATTTGCGGGAAGCCTTTTGAATATAACCCTGGAAATTGGTTCAATAGCGCTAAATTTTTTGATATTGAATATCAAACGTATGGCTGGGTTTTTTCTGAAAGAAGAAAGAAAGATTATGAAGCACAATTTCACTGGAAATGTACAAGTGATTTAAGATGTATTACAATTTCATATAATAAAGATAACAACGAATTTTTAGGAATAAACACTTTCGGAATAAGAATGAGGCATGACGTTTTTGACCGCTGGCTTAATGAAAAAAGAAGTTTTGAGTATGTCCTAAAAAACTTAAAAGAAGCCAACTTTGATCCTGAATTTTATAAAAAATATGAAAAAGAAATTGAAACTGAATACAACAAAAACCTTATAAGCGCCTAATCCATGAGCACCCTACAAAGAAATATGTCGCTTACAGGCGAACCACCAAAAACAATAAATACCCAACAAAAACTGGCTACACTACTAGGCATGTCGGGTCTGTTTATTTTGGTTTTGGCAGCATTTAATATCGATTTTCCTTATAAATCGGTCTGGCTCACAATTTCTTTAGGCTCAATCATCGGAGGCGTAGTTTGGTTTGCAAGAGTTGCTTATGCAACTAAGCATGAAGGCATAAAAAACGATGGAGTTTGGTTTAAATCTATTTCAAGTCGTGGTTTTCTAGCATGGCTTTCCGGAATCGCTTTAACTGGTTTTTATATAGTTTTATATTTCTTTCCACACTATTTAGGGCTTTCAAAAGAAGGCAGTAATACAGGTCTTATTGCGTTTTTCGACCCCCTAAGCAACCTACTAAATGGAGGCCCCGCAAGCCAATGGTTTGTTTATGGAACACTTTATACCGTTGCTATTATCTCCTTCGGAATTAAATTTCTTTGGAAATACAAACACAACCGATACGAACGTTTACGCACTTTTTCAGTAATGTTTTTTCAACTTGGTTTTGCATTTATCATCCCAGAATTGATGGCGCGATTAAACACAGATACTTTTTCCATCCCGTATTATGATTTAAAAAATATCTGGCCCCTTAATTACTATAATTTTGAACAATATCGTGTCGATCAATTTATTTCTTCAGGAAATATTGGCCTTGCATTATTAATTTTTGGAGTACTTTCAATTTTGGTAATTACGCCAATTTTAACCTATAAATACGGGAAACGCTGGTATTGTAGTTGGGTTTGTGGCTGTGGAGGTCTAGCCGAAACTGCTGGAGACCCATTTCGCCATTTAAGCGATAAACGCATGGTGGCTTGGAAAGTGGAGCGCTGGGTTATACACAGTGTTTTGGTTTTTGTGGTCTTGATGACAACAGCCGTAATACACAGTTATTTGGGGGATGACACCTCAAAATACTGGCTTACAAAAGATACTTTACTAATTTCGGTTGCTACACTTTTAACAATAGTGTTTGTAGGAACTTGGATTTTTAAAAGAGAAGAATTAAAAAAAGATGCTCGTTTAGGAGCTATTGGGTATTTCGTAATTATAATTGCACTAATAGGTTTTCACTACTTTTCAGGAAAAACCTTATTTCTCTTTGAAGCAGAAACACTTCGAAAAACGTATGGGTTTTTAATTGGCTCTATTTTTAGTGGCGTTATTGGGACTGGCTTCTACCCCATTTTTGGAAGTCGTGTGTGGTGTCGTTTTGGCTGCCCCATGGCTGCAATTTTAGGATTTCAGCAACGCCTATTTTCAAAATTTAGAATTACAACTAATGGCGGTCAATGTATTTCTTGTGGAAATTGTTCTACCCATTGCGAAATGGGAATCGATGTGCGTGCGTATGCGCAAAAAGGTGAAAATATTGTACGTTCTAGTTGTGTTGGTTGCGGAATCTGCTCTGCCGTGTGCCCACGGGGAGTTTTAAAACTTGAAAACGGTCCATTAGAAAAACGTATTGATAGCAACGAGGTTTTACTAGGCAATGATTTAGATTTAATGAATTATGTGAATACTAAATAATAAAGGTTTTATAATCAAATAGTCCCTTTTAATTCTATTTTTCTGAAATTCGCAATCCATAAATTCAGTAGTTTTTAATGACCAAAAATATTAAAGTAATCATCCCCGCTTATAATGAAGAAAAATCTATTGGAAAAGTCATTGAAGCGATTCCAAATAGTGTTTCAGAGATTATTGTAGTTAATAATAACTCTACCGATTCTACTGCTGAAGTAGCAACAAAAGCTGGCGCTAGAGTACTTTTTGAGCCAAATGCGGGCTATGGAAATGCTTGCTTAAAAGGAATGGACTATATATCTGGCTTAGATTCCGATAAGCAACCAGACATTATAGTCTTTCTGGATGGTGATTATAGTGATTATCCTTCTGAATTGACTAAAATTGTTGCGCCTATTATTGAAGAGAATATAGATTTTGTAGTTGGCGCACGAATAAAAAAGTTACGCGAAGACGGATCGATGACATTTCCGCAACGCTTCGGAAATAAGCTGGCTACTTCATTGATGACGCTATTTTTCGGATCTACATTTACAGACCTTGGACCCTTTCGCGCTATTAAATACGACAAACTTCTAGCCTTAGAAATGCAAGACAAAACATATGGCTGGACGGTAGAAATGCAACTAAAAGTTTTAAAAAAGAAATTCACTTATGTTGAAATACCTGTAAATTATAGAAACCGAATAGGTGTTTCAAAAGTTTCGGGTACAGTAAAAGGTGCTATCTTTGCTGGCATTAAAATACTAAGCTGGATTATAAAATACAGTTTCAAAAAATGATTCTTGAATCTATAATCATCATAATTTATTCTATTGCCCTTCTCCTCATATTTATGTATGCTTTGGCGCAATTAAACCTGCTTTTTAATTATCTAAAAGCACGAAAAAAACAGCAAGCAGGGCCAACATTCAATTTTTCTAATGAAAAAGAAATTCCATTAGTTACCATTCAGTTACCAGTTTACAACGAACTTTATGTAATGGATCGGCTGTTAAAAAACATTGCTAAAATAGATTATCCTTCAGAAAAGTTAGAAATACAAGTACTTGACGATAGTACAGATGAATCACTTACAGAAACAGCAATACACATTCGCGAACTTCAGAAAACGGGTTTAGACATAAAACATATTACTAGAGAAAATCGGGAGGGTTTTAAAGCGGGAGCCTTAAAAGAAGGGTTGATAACTGCGAAAGGGGAATATATTGCAATTTTTGATGCCGATTTTCTTCCGAAGAAAAACTGGTTAAAAAATACAATACCATATTTTAAAGATCCAGAAATAGGAGTGGTTCAAACCCGTTGGGGACACTTAAACCGTGAATATTCACTCCTAACACGAATACAAGCTTTTGCGTTAGACGCACATTTTACGCTAGAACAAGTAGGTAGAAATAGCAAAGGACATTTTATAAACTTCAACGGAACTGCAGGTGTTTGGAGAAAAGAGTGCATCCTCGATGCCGGAAATTGGGAAGGCGATACCCTTACCGAAGATTTAGATCTAAGTTATAGAGCCCAGCTAAAAAAATGGAAATTTAAGTATTTAGAGGAAGTGGTAACGCCCGCAGAACTCCCCATGGTAATTAGCGCAGCACGTTCACAGCAATTTAGATGGAACAAAGGAGGAGCAGAAAACTTTCAAAAAATGGCCTGGCGGGTTTTTAAAAACAAGGATGTCTCACTAAAAACTAAAATACATAGCTTTCTGCACTTATTAAACAGCACTATGTTTTTGAATATTTTAATCGTTGCCATTCTTAGCATTCCTATGCTGTATATTAAAAATGAGTACGACCATTTAAAAGTTTACTTTTTTGCGATGAGCTTTTTTGTAATAAGCACCCTCATCTTTTTTATCTGCTATTGGTTTACTTTTAAAACTATTTATGGTGGAGGGTTTAAACAATTTTTGAAATATTTCGGAATGTTTTTTGCCTTTTTTTCTGTAGCCATGGGATTTTCATTGCATAATTCTATAGCCGTTCTGGAAGGACATTTTGGAAAACGAAGTGACTTTATTCGAACTCCAAAATTTAATATCGATAGCTTAAAAGGCAGTTGGAAAGACAATAAATACGTAACCAAAAACATTTCATCAAGTGTAATTATTGAAGGAATTTTAATGCTTTATTTTGCTTTTGGAATGTATAGCGCTTTTATTGTAGGCAATCAAGGAGGCGATTTTGGTTTGTTTCCTTTTCACCTAATGCTTTGTGTTGGATTTGGGTTTGTATTTTTCTCCTCTTTGAAGTCTCCTGATTAGCATGTTTATTTTCTTGTGGATGAAATGAATTGCTGGGGAGTCATTAATTCCAATTTTTTGAATTGCCGGTTAAAATAGCTCACATTATTAAACCCTGATTTAAATGCAATTTCAGAAATAAGCATATTTTTATTTTCTTTCATCAACCTTTTAGCAAATTTAATTTTTTCAGAATTCATAAAATCTATTGGTGAAATTCCCAAGGTGTTTTTAAATTTCTTATGAAAACTCGAAGAACTCATATAGGCTTTCGCAGCCAATTGCTCAACATTTATACTGCGGTCGGTTAAATTTTCTTTTATATACTTTACTACAGTACCAATTCGGGTATCATTAAAAACATCTAAGGGATCATTTAGAATACTTTGCTTGGCTTTTGTTTGAAGTAACCGAACGATTAATTCCTGAATCATTAAATCTAACAATACATCTTTTGAAGTTGAATTGTGTGTAAATGTTGTAAGCAATCGGTCTATTAAATAATTTACTTCTAATTGATTTGTTAAATGTGAGGCAGCGACTTTATCTAAATTCCAATTGTTGTTTTCGTCTTCAATAGCCACTAATTGATTGAACTTAAAAGCAACTTCATTTATTTTTTCAGGATCAATACCTAATGCCAAACATTGGGTTGGACTTTCAGGACTTGCAATTGGAAAATCGATAATCATCTCCTCATTGGCAGGCATTACTACAGACTCTCCTGGTAAAAATTCAAAATCGGCCATGTTTTTTAGGTGCATAATTTTTTTTCCAGTAAGCATACTTGCTATTATAGGAAACTCGAATGTAAGCGAAATCTTTTCTGCCACTTTATGAGTTTCAAAAACATTAAGCTCTGCATAAGCTGCATTATAAGTGGTGCGATTTTCTACCAGAGTATAAATTTTACGGCTCGCTCTATGTCTTCGAAGGGAATGATTCATACTCAATATTACGAAAAAAACAGCTATTCCAGACACAAATACAGAAATGTGCTATGTTTTGACAGAATCGTTCAATTAATTATTGAATTATCAAAATATCTTTAGAAAAATTATAGTAATCACATTATTAACCTTTTAAAATTATTTTTTATGAGCAATATTCAAACAGCTACAGGAAAAACATTTGAAAAACCAACATTTAAAGATACCTACGACAATTTTATAGGTGGTAAATGGGTTGCACCTACAAAGGGTGAATACTTTGAAAGCATATCGCCTGTAGATGGAAATACATTTACAAAAGTAGCGCGTTCAACCGAAGAAGATATAGATAAAGCTATTGATGCCGCATGGGAAGCAGCAACAAGTTGGAATAAGACATCTGCAACCGTAAGAAGTAATATGCTCCTTAAAATAGCCGATAAAATTGAACAAAATATTGAGATTTTGGCACTAGCTGAAACATGGGATAACGGGAAACCTTTACGGGAAACTACGGCTGCCGATCTTCCGTTGGCGGTAGATCATTTTCGGTATTTTGCAGGAGTAATTCGTGCTGAGGAGGGTGGAGCTAGTGAACTTGATGAAAATACCGTCTCCCTTAATATCTGGGAGCCATTAGGTGTGGTAGGGCAAATAATACCCTGGAATTTCCCACTTTTAATGGCAACTTGGAAGCTTGCACCAGCTTTAGCTGCAGGAAACTGTGTTGTATTAAAACCCGCAGAACAAACCCCTGTAGGCATCATGATTCTTGCAGAATTAATACAAGATATACTTCCTGCAGGCGTATTAAACATTGTAAATGGATTTGGCCTAGAAGCAGGAAAACCTTTAGCATCAAGTTCGCGAATTAATAAAATTGCTTTTACTGGCGAAACAACTACAGGTCAGTTAATAATGCAATATGCTTCAAAAAATATCATTCCAGTTACTTTAGAGCTTGGTGGGAAATCCCCAAATATCTTCTTTAAAAGCATCATGGATGCTGATGATGACTTTTTCGATAAAGCAATTGAAGGCGCGGTGCTTTTCGCATTTAACCAAGGGGAGGTTTGTACAAGTCCATCACGAATTTTGATAGAAGAAAGTATCTATGAAGACTTTATAACCCGTGTTGTTGAACGAACAAAAGCAATAAAAATTGGTCATCCTTTAGATCCAGAAACCATGATGGGAGCACAAGCATCTAGCGACCAATTTGAAAAAATATTAAACTATCTTAAAATTGGAAAAGAAGAAGGGTGTGAAGTATTAACCGGAGGTGATGCTGCATACAATGAAGGCTTAGAAGGGGGCTATTATGTGCAACCAACCATTTTTAAAGGCAATAATAAAATGAGAGTCTTTCAAGAAGAAATATTCGGTCCTGTGGTATGTGTAACCACCTTTAAAGATGAAAAAGAAGCAATTGAAATAGCAAACGATACATTATATGGCTTAGGCGCTGGTGTATGGACACGCGATATGCACCAAGCTTATCAAGTTGCAAGGCAAGTTAAAGCGGGTCGCGTTTGGGTAAATAATTATCATGCATATCCAGCGCACGCTCCTTTTGGTGGTTATAAAAAATCTGGAATTGGGCGAGAAAACCATAAAATGATGTTAGATCATTACCGACAAACCAAAAACATGCTAATCTCCTATGATAAAAAGAAACTAGGCTTCTTTTAATTGTTATTTATAAATGCATGGTGTCCTTGCAATTAAACCGCAAGGGCACCATTATTAATTTTTAAAATCATAAACTATGTTAAAGCGCGTAGAAATTACAAAAAGAGCCGCTGAAGTTTTACAGACATTAAAAGAAAAACATGGAGAATTAATCTTTCATCAGAGTGGGGGTTGTTGTGATGGGTCCGCCCCAATGTTAATGAAGAAAGATGAGTTTTATCTTGATGCAAATGATATTCAACTTGGTATTGTTGAAAAAGTAAACTTTTATATGAGCAAAGATCAGTATGCGTATTGGAAACACACTCATTTAACGGTAGATATTACAAAAGGTAGAGGCGCAAGTTTTTCTTTAGAAATACCTTTAGGGCTTCGTTTTTTAATAAACTCAAGGTTATTTACAGAAAAGGAAAAAGATTATTTCACTAAAACCGACTTTTTGGAAAGCAGAAAAAAACACATTGTTTAGTATCTTAGTGCTTCAAAAATGAAGCAAATGTATCCACCTCCACATCATCAATCTGATAAAATCTCTAAAATGATTTCGGTAATCAAGCAATTTCCTTTGGGAATGTTGGTTACGGCAAAGGAGGAAAAACCATTTATAACCCACATTCCGTTTCTTTATAATGAAAGTACCCAGAAGCTGGTTGCGCATATAGACCGTAATAACCCACAATCGGAAACATTACAAGATAATGCGGAAGTTTTAGTAGTATTTAAAGGTCCAGACAGCTACATTTCGCCTAGCGTTTATACCACACCGCAATTACCTACTTGGAATTATATTATTGTTCATCTAACTGGAATAATTAAATTAATTCACGAACCCGAGGCAGCAAAGCAAACAATGGTTGCTATGACCGAGTTTTTGGAAGGAGAAACACAAAAATTTATTCTAAAAAAAGACGATTTAAGAATGGATCGCTTAATAAATTATATACAGGCATTTGAAATTGAAATAACCAATTGGGAAGGGAAATTTAAACTTTCGCAAGATAAAAACACTCCCGATTTTGAATATGCGAAACAGGAATTAATAAAAAAATCCAGAAAGGATATCTCTGGATTTATTAATGAAATTTATAAATAAAATAGACTCACATAGTATTAATCTTGTTTTTATTTTAAATACCCCTTAATCTCCTCAAAATCCAAACCACCATAATTACCACTACTCATTAAAAGCAAGCACGTATTTTCATAATCCTGTGAAAAAAGATAGGTTTTAAAATCTGCTGGGTTGGTGAAAACCACTAAATCATCACGATCAAAAGCTGCATCAATCTGCGCTCCTTTTATTTCTTCCAACTGTTTTATCATCACCGCATGTGGTGAATAAAAAACTACGGCGGTATCTGCTGCATCTAGCGTTCCTTTGTATTCCTTTAAAAACTCAGGGTTTAGGCTGCTATACGTATGCAATTCCAAGCAAGCTACTAATTTTCTATCAGGGTATTGACTTTTTACAGCCTCGGTAGTCGCCTTCACTTTGCTTGGTGAATGGGCATAATCTTTATAAGCCACTGCGGTTTTGGTTTCAGTAATTTTTTCAAGACGTTTGCTGGCTCCTTTAAAGGTCGCGATTGCTTCATAAAAATCTTCCGCATCAACACCCATTAATTGGCAAATCCATCGTGCGCCTTCAAGATTGTTTAAGTTGTGTTTTCCAAAAATTTCAACAGGCATTGGCCCTTCAGGAGTTTCTAAAAGTGTAATTCCCTTTTCAACTGAATAGGTAGGGGTTTGGTATGGATATTTTTTTATGTGATTGGTTGAGTTTTCAACCACACGTTTTACTTCCGTGTCTTCCTCATTATAAATTATAGCACCCCCATTGGTAATTTCATTTAGAAATATTTCAAACTGCTCCACATAGTTTTCATAGGTTGGAAAAACATTAATATGATCCCAAGCAATCCCGCTTAAAAGTGCAATATTGGGTTTATATAGGTGAAATTTGGGACGACGATCTATGGGCGACGAAAGGTATTCATCGCCTTCAATAACCATAAAATCTGCAGTATCGGTTATTTTAACCATGGTATCAAAACCTTCCAGCTGTGCGCCAACCATATAATCTACTTCCTTACCATTATAATTCATAACGTGTAAAATCATAGAAGTAATAGTGGTTTTTCCGTGTGAACCGCCAATAACAACACGTGTTTTATTTTTCGATTGTTCGTACAGAAATTCAGGGTAGCTGTATATTTTTAGTCCGAGTTCTTTCGCTTTTAAAAGTTCTGAATTATTTTCTTTGGCGTGCATTCCAAGAATTACAGCATCAATATCTGTTGTTAATTTTTCTGGAAACCAACCTTCTTTTTCGGGTAAAAGACCTTTACTTTTAAGTCTACTTCGTGAAGGTTCAAAAATGGCATCATCACTTCCAGTTATCTGTTCTCCTTTTTGGTGTAGTGCCAACGCAAGGTTGTGCATCGCGCTGCCACCAATGGCTATAAAATGAATTTTCATATTTTAATTGAAAAGTTTATGTAAAGATACTTTTTCTAAATCTTAATTAAAGTGCCATGATTAGGGATTTTTCTTGAAGTGCTTCTTTAAAATCGGCTCGATCCACCAAAGCTTTATTTATCCAAGTAAGTGCAATTTCTTTTTTACCCAGATTTTTATAAATCTGCGCCAATCGGTAATACGCCCAATCTTTAGGAACACCATCTTTTATCGAATAATTAGCCAAATACTGACTTAAACATGCAATCCCGTATGCCGAATCTAAATTATATTGTGCCGAAATCTTCCCGATTTGATAATTCAACTGGTTGCGTTTATGAATTTTTAAAGCTTTTGAAGTTGTTTCTAACGCTTGTTGAGGTTGATTATTTTTTTCATAAAGACTGGAAAGTTTTTCATAGGTATGTGCAGAACCGCCAACCTCAATAGCTTTTTTGTAATACCGTTCCGCATCTATAGGTCTGTCAGTATATTCTGCAATATATCCATTAGCGAGATAGCCATCAACTTCTGAGATTTTGCCCAATTCGTTAGCATAGCTGATTGCTTTGTTTTCACTTCCGCCAAAAATTCCAGGGAGTTGAATATAAAACTCCACCAACGCCCAACGGGTTTCTATGTGTTTTGGGTCGAGCTTTGCCGCTGCTTCAAATTCATTTTTAATAGCGCCAATATAAGTTACAGCACGAATTTTGCTTAATGACATTGCCTTCATCCCCATAGCACCACCATATTTAAAATGATAGTTGGCGTTGGTAACCTCCGCATTCACTAAAACTTTGTAATATGAAATTGCAGTATCCCATTCTTTGGAATAAGCCGCGATGTCGCCCAAATATTCGCGTGTTTTTTTATCGTTTGGATGTTGTTTTAAGAAATTTTCAAAAATAGGTTTTGCTTGGTTGAATTTTTCCTGTTTGAAATATGCTTCGGCTTGTTTATAGTTGATTTGGGCAACTATACTCAGGGGAAGGAGGAATAAAATAAGTGTTGTTTTACAGAAATAACTAATCAAATTCAAAATTTTAAGGTTCTACCCTTCGTCTGCGCTCAGGGTGACAAATTAAAAAAAACACTAAATGCTACTGAACACTGCCTACTTTTTCCCCGGCGGATATTTAGCAAGAATTTTTTGAATTACAGCAATATAATACGCTTCCTTTTGTAGTGGCGTTGCACGTTCTTTCATTTCGCCATCGGCAACAGCTTGCCAAACAAGATCGTCTTTTTCTGTGTCAATAAAATCTATAGTCAATTGTTGGTTTATAACTTTTCCGCCAATGGGAATTCCGCCGCTAACACCAACGCCCAAATTACCACCACCGCCTCCAATACCAATACCGATGGTGTTGCGTGAGTTTGAAAGGTTTTCTCTTGCAAAAAAATTGATATACAATTGTGGTGTTTTGCTTTTTATAAAGCCGCGTTGTTGCATTAAACTATCGGTAATTTGCATAATGCGGTTATCATCCAACTCATTAAGACCAGAGTCTATCGTTGGAAAATAATTATAGCTGTTGTATTTTGAAAAATCTATTTTCTTGTCATAATCTACAGCAACGGTAGTGCCGCAAGAGACAAGAAATATGCTAAGTATAAAAATAGTAAGTAGCTTCATTGCGTTTATCTTTTCATTAAAAATACGCAAAAATGATGCCTTTAGTTTTAAAATATGCTTAAAATATTCGCTAAAGCTTTTTTACACTTCAACTTCGGGTTTTTAATTAAGCATCGCCCAAAGTTTATCTTTCAGTTCGGTCAATCCTTGGTGAGCAACAGATGAAATAAATAGATATGGAATTCCCTTAAATTCTTTATCTAAAACCTGCTTCATTTCGGCTTTTAGCTCATCGTCTAGCATATCGCTTTTACTAATGGCTACCAAACGTTCCTTATCTAATAATTGCGGATTGTAACGGCGTAACTCGTCCACCAAAACCTCGTATTGTTCTTTAATGTCTGGTGCATCTGCGGGAACTAAGAATAACAGGGTAGAATTTCGTTCTATATGTCGAAGAAACCTATGACCAATCCCCTTGCCTTCGGCAGCACCTTCAATAATTCCAGGGATATCTGCCACTACAAAGGTTTTAAAGTCACGGTATTCCACAATCCCCAAGTTGGGCTTTAGGGTTGTAAATTCATAATTGGCAATTTTTGGTTTTGCTGCGGTAATTACGGAAAGCAAAGTGGATTTTCCAGCATTGGGAAAACCTACCAAACCTACATCAGCAAGTATTTTTAGCTCAAGGATTATATCTGCCTCCAGACCTTCTTCACCAGGTTGTGAGTAGCGAGGGGTTTGATTGGTTGCGGTTTTAAAATGCGCATTTCCTAATCCCCCACGGCCCCCTTTGGCAACAATTTTTTCTTCACCATCTTCGGTGAGTTCAAAAAGTATTTCTTCGGTTTCCTTATCACGAATCACGGTGCCAAGTGGCACTTCAATATAGGCATCGGCACCATCAGCGCCGGTACTTGTTTGCTTACTTCCGTGCGCGCCGTGTTCGGCTTTAAAGTGTCTTTTAAATTTAAGATGGTAAAGCGTCCAAAGGTTTTTATTCGCCTTGACAATTACGTGACCTCCACGGCCGCCATCACCCCCATCGGGCCCACCTTTGGGAATGTATTTTTCCCGCCTCATGTGCTTACTACCTTGACCTCCTTTTCCGGAAGTAACATGGATCTTTACGTAATCTACAAAATTGCCTTCAGTCACTTTTTAGTATTATTTATTGCTATTCTTTAATTTGGAAATACTACAATTTATCAATAACCTCACTTAAGCGTTCGGTAATTTCTGTAATGCTTCCTACGCCATCAACTCCAAAATATTTATCTTGGTTTTCGTAATAGTTTTTTAGAATTGCGGTTTCGTTATAATACACTTTTATACGATTACGGATAATACTTTCATCGGCATCATCTGCTCTACCACTGGTTTTACCTCTTTCTAAAAGGCGTTTTACCAATACCTCATCATCCACTTCTAAAGCTACCATTGCGTTAATTTGCGAATCCTTATCGTCCATTAAATGCCCCAATGCTTCTGCTTGCGCTTCAGTACGAGGAAAACCATCAAATATAAACCCATTCGCATCTGGATTTTTATCCACTTCATTGCTAAGCATATCGATGGTAATTTCATCTGGCACCAATTTTCCTTTGTTCATAAAGGATTTAGCCAGGTTTCCTAAGTCTGTTTCATTCTTGATATTGAATCTAAAAACGTCGCCTGTAGAGATATGTACCAAATTATACTTTTCTTTCAAAAAATTAGCCTGTGTGCCTTTCCCTGCACCGGGAGGGCCAAACAAAATTATATTAGTCATGTATGAAGTTTAATGAATAAAAAATCGAAGTTGCAAATTTACGAAATATAAGGGAGTTGGACTTAAAAGCTAATAGAAATATATAAATGGATTTTTTTTAACTAATGCATCCGAGATACTTCAATTCATTTACGTTAATCAACTCCTTGTAGCCAGGCTGTTTTTGGTAAGGAATAAAAATTATGAAGCGTCCCATCAAAGGTAAATTCATTTCTTTTTATAAGTCCTGCTTTTCGTAAAATTATATTGGAAGCCGTGTGTTTTACATCTGCAATGCCGGAAATTTCTTCAAAATTTAATTTCTCAAAACCGTGATTTAATGAAGCGATAGCAGTTTCAGTTGCATAACCTTTTCCCCAGTATTCTTTAAGAAAACGATACCCAAGGTCATAATAATTGGTTTTATTATTTATAGTATCTGTAATAAATTTAAAGCCACTCCACCCAATAAATGCGCCACTTTCTTTTTCAACCACTGCCCATCTCCCAATTCCATATTGAGCATACTGCTGTTTTATACTTGTCATAATTGCTTTGGCTTCCTCTAATGTTTTTATCGGTTTATTCCCCAAAAAAGCATGCACTTCGGCATCAGAATCCATTGCAAAGAAACCGTGTAGGTCTTCATCAATAATATCGCGCATTATTAAACGCTCTGTTTCTATGTGAATTTTCATAGTTGCTTTTTTATAAAATTAACAGGGAAAAAATAGCTTTATTTCTAGGTAAAAGTAACAATACGTTTTTATTTATTTTTATAAAGCTCGGCAACCTTATAAAAATCTATTGAATCATTTATTTCAAAAAAATAATCCAATTGCCATTTTTGTGTATGTGCCGCTTGTTTGTTGTCTGGAACATCCCAAAACGGATACACCCGAAAGGCTCTTTTACCTTCTCTATCAACGGTTGAAAGTATCCTTTTTTTTATCAATATTGATTTTGGAAATATAAACTGCCCAAGCTTGTTTTCTGTTTTAGCATTAACAATAAAAAAATCTATTTGGTCTGTTTCATTAAAAGGGGTAATAGGACCGTTTCCATTTCTTTTCCAAAATGTAACAAATTGACCAACTTTTTTAGGAGTAATTTTAGCATTTCTGCTAATTATAGTACGGCCACTTAGCACAAATTGGCAAGCAGCATATTCTTTACTTTCAGCTTCAAGTGTAAAGCCTGAAATTTCAAAATTACAGGGTTCATAAACTTTCATTATTACTTGTTTTAATGTTGTATCCATTCAAGCTTTTTTCAATTACATTTAAAATATTTAAAACCAACACTTTTTATTTCGGTTTAAAGGTACAGAAACCATTTTGTGAAGTGAAAAATATACCGCTCAGAACGGTATTTAAAAAATCGAAAATAAGTTTTTCACAAAACACCCCATTTGAATTTTATAGCGTCCCTTCACCTCTCTTCATTTTACTATCTTTGCTGAAAATTAATTTTCAATATAGGAATGTATAAAAAATACTATTTATACATCAAAAAAACATAACTAAATGAACTACTTCTCTTCCAACTTCACCCTCGGCATTCTTGGCGGTGGGCAATTGGGCAAAATGATGCTTTACGAAACTCGCAAATGGGATATCCGCACGCATGTTTTGGATCCAAGCCCAGAAGCTCCTTGCCGTATTGCTGCAGACCAATTTGAACAAGGTGATTTGATGGATTTTGAAACGGTTTATAACTTCGGAAAAAAAGTAGACATACTTACTTTTGAAATTGAAGGCGTTAATATAGAAGCTCTGGAAAAATTGGAAACTGAAGGTATAAAGGTATATCCCAGCGCAGCGACGCTTCGAAATATTCAAGATAAAGGTATACAGAAACAATTTTACAAAGACCATCAAATACCAACTTCACCTTTTAAAGTGTACCAAGATAAAAACGAACTTAACGAAGCCATTGTTCGGAAAGAATTGCGTTTTCCATTTGTTTGGAAAAGTTGCACTGGCGGTTATGACGGCAAAGGGGTAAGCCTAATTAAAACTGCCGAAGCTGTAATTCCACTTGCTGAAGGTGCCTGTATCGCTGAAAAATTAATTCCATTTAAAAACGAACTAGCCGTAATTGTAGCTAGAAACCCTTCTGGAGAAGTAAAAACATATCCTGTGGTTGAAATGGAATTTCATCCAGAAGCCAATCAAGTTGAATATGTAATTTGTCCTGCACGAATTGATGCCGTTGTTGCAAACAAAGCACGAGCAGTAGCAGCAAGAGTTTCCGAAGCATTTAAACACGTAGGTCTCTTAGCGGTAGAAATGTTTCAAACAGAAGACGATGAAATTTTGGTTAATGAAGTTGCTCCACGCCCACACAACAGTGGTCATTACAGCATAGAAGCGAGCTACACCAATCAGTTTGAACAACAAATTAGAGCCATTTTAAACCTACCTTTGGGGAATACGGATAGCAAAGTTGGCGGTATTATGGTTAACTTAGTTGGCGCCGAAGGTCATACTGGCCCTGTGATATACAAAAACATTGAAACTATTTTAGCAATGGAAGGCGTAACACCACATATTTATGGTAAAAAGGAAACTAGACCTTTCCGAAAAATGGGGCATGTAACCATTGTAAACAAAGACTTAAGCATCGCAAGGAAGATTGCAGAAGAAGTAAAAAATACTATAAAAGTTATTACTGAATAAACTATAACAAATGAGCAAAGTAGCAATAATAATGGGAAGTACCAGCGATCTACCAGTAATGCAGGACGCTATAGATATTTTAAAAGGATTTGACATTGAGGTGGAAGTAGATATTGTTTCTGCACACCGCACCCCCGATAAACTTTATGATTATGGAAAAAACGCACACACACGTGGTTTTTCAGTGATAATTGCTGGTGCAGGTGGCGCAGCACACCTACCGGGAATGATTGCATCATTATCGCCATTACCTGTTATTGGGGTTCCTGTGAAATCTAGTAATTCGATTGATGGCTGGGATAGTATTTTGTCTATTCTTCAAATGCCAGGCGGTGTTCCAGTTGCTACAGTTGCACTTAATGGCGCTAAAAATGCAGGAATATTAGCTGCACAAATAATTGGCGCTTCAGATAAATGTGTTTTAGATAAAATTGTTACATACAAAGAAGGTCTTAAAATGAAGGTGGAAGAAGGCGCAAAAAAAATGCACAGTAGCCAGTAGCCCCACTATTCAATATATATTGGAATCTAAAATCCGTCTACCGCTCGCCTGATTACACAGCTAAAATCTAAAACCCGAATGAATCCTCTTTTACAACCCTATAATACCGCTCCTTTTTCCAAAATAGAAAATGCACATTTTCTTCCTGCAATTAGTAAATTGATTGAGGAGACTAAAGAAGAAATAACAGCAATTACATCAAATCCTGAAGCGCCAACTTTCAAAAATACCGTGGAAGCACTTGAAAACACTGGCGAACAACTAGATCGCGCTACAAGTATTTTTTTCAACCTGAATAGCGCAGAAACCAATGATGAAATTCAAAAAATAGCACAAGAAGTTTCGCCTATGCTTACAGAGTTTAGTAATGATATGTTGCTAAATGAAGCTTTATTTGAAAGAATTAAAACAGTTTACAATCAAAAAACCACTTTAAATCTATCTGAAGAGCAGCAAATGTTGCTCGAAAAAAAATACAAAGCGTTTTCAAGAAACGGCGCAAACCTTTCAGAAGAAAAGAAAAAAGAATTACGCAAAATTGATGCTGAATTAGCTAAATTGAAGCTTACTTTTGGTGAAAATGTTCTTGCTGAAACAAATAAATTTGAACTTCATATTACAGCCAAGAAAGATCTTTCTGGACTACCAGATGGGGTGGTTGAAGCTGCAGCACAAACAGCCGAAGAAAAAGGAAAGGAAGGCTGGGTTTTCACTCTAGATTACCCGAGCTATGTTCCTTTTTTAACCTATGCAGCTAATCGGGAGCTTCGCAAAAAAATGGCGATTGCATTTGGCGCAAAAGGTTTTAATAAGGACGAATTAGACAACCAACAAAATGTGCTTAAAATTGTAACCCTTCGTCATGAAAGAGCAAATTTACTGGGGTATGAAAGTCACGCACATTTTGTTCTTGAAGAACGGATGGCTGAAACCCCTGAAAAGGTACAATCATTTTTAAATGAATTGCTCGCCAAAGCAAAACCTGCAGCCCAAAAAGAATTTAATACCTTAACTGCTTTTGCCATGGAGCTTGATGGGATTGAATTTTTAGAAAAATGGGATGGTGCTTACTATTCTGAAAAACTAAAACAAAAGCTTTTTAATCTTGATGACGAAAAATTAAAGCCCTATTTTGAGCTTAAAAACGTTATAAACGGTGTGTTTACCGTAGCCGAAAAGCTTTACGGCCTTCATTTTGAAGAGGTTCAAAACATTGATAAATACCATGCAGACGTAAAAACCTATGAGGTAAAAGACACCCAAGGAGAATTGGTTTCTATTTTTTACGCAGATTTCCATCCACGGGCAGGGAAACGAAATGGGGCGTGGATGACTTCCTATAAACCACAACAAATAAAGGAAGGGAAGAACGACCGTCCTCATATTTCTATAGTTTGTAATTTTACGAAACCTACTACAAGCAAACCTTCATTATTAACTTTTAATGAGGTAACAACACTATTTCACGAATTTGGTCATGCGTTGCATGGAATGCTGGCAAACACGAAATACCCTAGCCTTTCTGGAACTAGTGTTTATTGGGATTTTGTGGAATTACCGAGTCAAATTTTAGAAAATTGGTGTTATGAAAAAGAAACACTAGAGCTTTTTGCCACACATTATCAAACTGGAGAAATAATCCCAATGGAATATGTGGAAAGAATAAAAGAGTCTGCTACATTTTTAGAAGGCATGGCAACATTGCGTCAATTAAGCTTCGGAATCTTAGACATGACCTGGCACGGTTTCTCGGCTGCACAAAAAACGAATCTTTTAAAAGATCAAAATGTGAAAGCTTTTGAAGCTGCGGTATTTAAAGACACCCAGCTATATCCAGATGTGAAAGAGAATTGCATGAGCACCTCATTTTCGCATATATTTCAAGGCGGGTATTCAGCAGGGTACTATAGCTATAAGTGGGCTGAGGTTTTGGATGCTGACGCTTTTGCAGTATTTAAAAAGGAAGGTATTTTCAACAAAAAAGTTGCTAGTAAATTTAAAGAGTTTGTGCTTTCGCAAGGAGGGACTATGGACCCGATGGAGCTTTATGTAAAATTCCGTGGGCAAAAACCAGATCCTGAAGCGCTTCTTAAGCGTGCAGGTTTACTAACCTAAATCAAAAAAAAAGGCTTCAATAAAAAACATTGAAGCCTTTTTTAATCATTCTAAAGTTAAAGTTTCAAAACCTCTTCTTCTATTAATTTAAGATGAATTTTTGAGTCAAACTGTGACCATTTTCCAAAACAAATTTTGAAATATAAAATCCTTGCGAAAAGTGTTCTAATTTCACTTCTCCTGAAGCATTATTTAAAGCATCTGAAAACACTTTTTGTCCTGCAACATTAAAGATTTCAAGCTGTTTTACATTGGACGCTGTATTCTTCAATTGGTAGTTTAGGGTTTTATTCTTAACATATATATTCATTGCCAATTCAGAAAAATCCTCCACAGAAAGAATTTGTGGTTTAGCAGCTTCAATTAAAAACTCAAGCCCTAATTTGGCAAATTTAACAGCGTGATCCGTGTTATTAAGAAAAGCAAATGTATCTCCTGCTCGATGAATATTAGGATTATGTTCACCGAAAGCTGCTTCAAAAGGAAAAGCTGCATTGTACCCATAATTGGCCCAACTTGCATGATCTGAACAGCCGTAATTACAGATTGTAGTCCCGTATGTAAATGCATGCGCCCCTGAACCGTTATAATGATCCATTAATTCCATTAAAAAATCATTAAGTTCTGTGCTATTGTATGGGTCTGTAGTTATGTAAATATCTTCTGCGGAACCTTTATAGGCAGTCATATCAAATTGTACATAGGCTGCAACATCTACTCCATCGACTGCATATTTTGCCGCGATTTCATCAGAGCCAACAAGCCCAACTTCTTCTGCAGCAAAAGCCATTACTTCAATTGTACGATTTGGCACAAAATTTTTAGCGAGTAGTACACGTACCATTTCAGTTAGTGTTGCTATACCCGAAGCATCATCATCTGCCCCAGGCGCATCATCGTCACTCGGCGAAGCTGTAGAATCTATATGCCCGCCTATAATTACAAATTCATCAGGAGTATTTGCTCCGTCAATTGTTAAAATCACAGAAGGCATTGGGGTATTTACATGTGTGAAAATTCTAGTATGAATATCGGTTCTCCCTGCGGCAGAAATCATATTATCCCATCTCGTTTGCAAATCAAGAACTGCTTGTTCTGCTTGTGGTCTTGTATGATAGCGTGTTCCATAGTCTTCTAAAACTCTAATTACATCTTCAATTTTTTGACCATCAACAAGATCCAAACACTCGTTTACGAAAGCATCTTCTGTAATGGTATAATCGATTAGAAGTTTTTTTGGTTCAACACGCTCTAGGGCTTCAAGAGCTTTTTCTTTAGAAGATCTAAAAATATATCCTGGACCATGCGTAGTCACATTGTCGTGAATGCTATGTGTTACTTCTTCAGAAATAAAAACAGCAGCTTGATAATCATTACTAGCTAGAATTGTCATTTCATCAGGGTGAAGCGTCTTAAAATATACTGCATCAGCAGCGTCCATAGTGGCATAAATAAACTTACTATCTTGTGCAAAACTAACAGCGGTAAGTAATAGAATTAGAATTAAAGTAATCGATTTTTTCATGGGTGAGATTATAAAGTTAACATCAGTAAAAATAAAGTTTCTGATACACTTATCACCTATTTATTCTAGTTAAATTAATAGGCCCTAAATAATTAAAAATCCAAAAACCTTAAGTTCCTACAAATTGTTATTTAAAACTTCCTTATTTTTGAAATCACCTTAAAATTAACTTACTTGACGCAACTAGATCCCGACAAATGGGTAGATAAATATGCCGATTATCTTTACAACTATACCATTGTAAGGGTAAATGACCCTATTATTGCGCAAGATTTAATTTCTGAAACTTTCTTGGCTGGCCTTAAATCAGGTAAAAATTTTAAAGGGGAAGCTACAGAACGGACTTGGTTAATTTCGATTTTAAAGAGGAAAATAATCGATCATTACCGAAAAGTAAACTCAAAAAAAGGGAGAGCAGAAATACACATCTCCTACAAAGATGATGGCGCAGAAGGAGATTGGTTAGAAGAAAATGCTGTAGATCCTTTTGATAAAAATGCGGAAAACAACATAGAAAATCAAGAACTAGGCCTTGCTATAATGGAATGTTTGGAGAAGTTACCTAAAAAACAAGCTGCTATTTTTAAAAAGAAGACTATTGAAAACGTAGACACCGAAGCGCTTTGTAAAGAATATAATATTACACCGTCTAACTTATGGGTAATCATCCACCGTGCGCGAAAAAGTATGGTTGAGTGTTTAGAAAAAAATTGGTTTAATTAACGAAGTATGAAAACTATTTTTAAGTGTAAAGAAGCTGCAAAAGTTTGTGATAAAGCACAATATAACGAAGCTTCCTTTTTGAGTATTTTATATTTTAAAATGCATTTATTAATGTGTAAATTTTGCCGAGGTCATTCTTCACGGAATGCAAAACTTACAGCCGCCATACAGTCCTCAAACCTAAAAACACTTCGCCCTGAAGAAAAGCAGCTTCTAAAAAAACGGCTTCAGCAACACTCAAATACTGATAAATAGCATTAAAATTTGTCAAAAAGAAGAAACAATACAACCCAAAGTACTGGCATACCTTCTACCCAAAAAGAAGCAAAATAACGTGATTGTTTCGTTTTTGACACCATAAGCAACCAGCTTAAAATTATACAAAAAAACAGCAGGCTACTGCTATAAGTTACATGTAAGCTTTCTTTAAAAAATTCAAAAATAACACTTAGCACTAAAACTCCTAACCCAATAAGCCTTGTAGTTTTTACCCCTACTTGTTGCGGTAAGGTGTTAAGATTAAGCGCGTCATAAGGCACATCACGGATTTCAAAAGGTAAAATAAGCGCTACTACAATCAAAATACGCTGAAAAAAAGTAAGCAATACACTAGCTGAAATTACCGCTCCTGAAGACACCATAGGCACAATTACTGTAACGCCAGCCCATACAATCGCCACTACAAAAATCTTAATGCCAGAAAATTTTCGAAGACTTTTATTCCGTACAAAGGGCACAGCATAAAAAAAAGTTGTTAACCCAAAAGTTGCCGTTACTAAAAGTGTATTTACGGAAAGTCGAGTAGCTAAATATACAAGCAAAATAAAACATCCTGCCGAAAAAATTTGAATTGTTTTAAGTGAATTGGTTAAACTACGGTGATGCAAACCAGCTATTTTGGCGTATTTCACAAAGTTATACCCCGTTAAAGCTCCTAGAAAAACAAATACCCAAAGCTCATTAGTAATACTCAAATTAAATTCAAAAACTGTTAACGCCAACAATGCCAATACGGCAAAAGCAACGTGAATACTACTATTAATATAAAAAGCAAACAAAGCTTTTAGAAATTTCATAGTATCAAAAATAACCAAACTGTTAGTAACCTTACTATTTAGTTGAAAAGTTATCCCTTTTCAAGTCCTTAAAAGAGCGCGATTTCTTGTATAAAATTGTAATTTTGCCAGCTAAACTTCAACCGCAAATTAATGAATACAGATTCTTTTGCTTTAAGGCATATTGGTCCCCGGGAAAACGATCTTCCCGAAATGCTTAAAACTATTGGCGTTAACGCTATAGATCAACTTATTTTTGAAACTGTTCCAGATGATATTTTGCTTAAAAAAGCACTAAATCTGGACACTGCAATGAGTGAGCAGGAATATCTTGAGCATATTACCGAACTTTCTACAAAAAACAAACTCTTTAAAACATATATAGGTTTAGGCTATAACCAGTCTATTACACCTCCCGTAATTCAACGAAATATTTTAGAAAACCCGGGATGGTACACTGCCTATACTCCTTATCAAGCTGAAATTGCACAAGGAAGATTAGAAGCGCTGTTAAATTTTCAAACTGTTATTAGTGATTTAACAGGAATGGAACTTGCAAATGCTTCCCTTTTAGATGAAGCTACGGCAGCAGCTGAAGCAATGGCGCTTTTACTTAATGTAAGAGAAAAGACCAAGAAACAAAGCAATGCTTCTAAGTTTTTTGTTTCCGAAGAAATCCTTCCACAGACACTTTCATTACTTGAAACCCGCTCTAAACCTTTAGGAATCGATTTAGTAATAGGCAACCACGAAGCTTTTGATTTTTCAGATGCATTTTTTGGCGCCATACTTCAATATCCAAGTAGAACGGGGAAAGTTCACAATTATAAAAGCTTCATTGAAAAGGCGAATGAAAACAACATAAAAGTTGCTGTTGCTGCAGATATTTTAAGTTTAGTAGTACTGGAGGCTCCAGGTCACCTTGGCGTGGATGTTGTTGTTGGAACGACACAGCGTTTTGGAATTCCGTTAGGATACGGAGGGCCACACGCAGCTTTTTTCGCTACAAAAGAAGAATACAAAAGAAGCATTCCAGGAAGAATTATCGGTGTCACAAAAGACACCGATGGCAACCGTGCTTTACGAATGGCACTTCAAACACGGGAACAACATATAAAACGTGATAAAGCAACATCAAATATCTGTACTGCTCAAGTTTTATTGGCAGTAATGGCTGGAATGTATGCCGTTTACCACGGGCCAGAAGGCTTAAAATATATAGCAAGAAAAGTCCATAATGGAGCCGTAACACTTGCAAATACTCTAGAATCATTAGGCTTTGAACAAGTTAACGCTACTTTTTTTGACACCATCGCCATAAAAACTGATGCTACAAAAATCAAGTTTTTAGCTGAAGCTAAGGAGGTAAACTTTTACTATCCAGACGACGAAACAGTTTCAATTTCAATTAACGAAACCACAACGGTAAAAGACCTCAACAAAATAGCAACAATCTTTTCTGAAGCTATTAAAAAAGATTTCAAGAAAATCTCTGAGTTGGAAACCGGAAATAAAATTCCAAAAGAAATTGCTCGTAAAACAGCATTTTTAGAACAGGAAGTTTTCAATAAATACCATAGTGAGACAGACTTAATGCGCTATATTAAAAAATTAGAACGCAAAGATCTTTCTTTAAACCATTCGATGATTTCGTTAGGTTCCTGCACAATGAAATTGAATGCAGCCGCAGAAATGCTACCTTTAAGCGACCCAATGTGGGGCAATATGCACCCTTTTGTTCCAGTAGAACAAGCGGAAGGCTACCAAACCGTTTTAAAGAAATTAGAAAAACAACTTACTGAAATCACAGGTTTTGCAGGAACTTCATTACAACCAAATAGTGGCGCTCAAGGGGAATTTGCCGGTTTGATGGTTATTCGTGCGTATCACGAATCTCGTGGAGAAGGCCATAGAAACATTTGTTTGATTCCTGCATCCGCACATGGAACAAACCCTGCTAGCGCTGTAATGGCGGGTATGAAAGTAGTAGTAACCAAATCTACCGAAGAAGGAAATATAGATGTTGATGATCTTCGTGAAAAAGCAATCAAACACAAGGACAATCTTTCTTGTTTGATGGTTACTTATCCTTCAACGCATGGTGTTTACGAATCTGCAATTAGAGAAATTACAAGCCTAATTCATGAAAATGGCGGGCAAGTATACATGGATGGTGCAAATATGAATGCCCAAGTAGGATTAACAAACCCTGGAGCTATTGGAGCTGATGTTTGCCACTTAAACCTTCATAAAACTTTTGCCATTCCTCATGGTGGTGGTGGACCTGGTGTTGGTCCAATTTGTGTTGCAGCGCAGTTAGTTCCTTTCTTACCTTCAAACCCAGTGATTCAAACAGGGGGCGAAAAAGCTATTTCGGCAATTTCTGCAGCACCTTATGGCAGTTCTTTGGTTTGTCTAATTAGCTATGCGTATATCTGCATGCTTGGCGTAAATGGTTTAAAAAAGTCTACCCAATATGCCATTTTAAATGCCAATTACATAAAAGAAAGGCTAAACGGACATTATGAAGTTCTTTACGCAGGTGAACGTGGACGCGCAGCACACGAAATGATTGTAGATTGTCGCCCCTTCAAAGCAAAAGGAATTGAGGTTACAGATATTGCAAAACGATTGATGGATTATGGCTTTCATGCGCCAACAGTTTCGTTTCCAATTGCAGGAACACTGATGATTGAGCCAACCGAAAGTGAAAGTAAAATTGCTTTAGATCAGTTCTGCGACGCAATGATTTCTATCAGAAAAGAAATTGAAGAAGCAGACAAAGACAATCCAAACAATCTTTTGAAAAATTCACCACACACGTTACAGATGCTTACTGCCGATACTTGGGATTTTCCATATAGCAGACAGGAGGCAGCATTTCCGTTAGAATATATTTCAGAAAATAAATTTTGGCCATCCATCCGTAGAGTTGATGATGCATTTGGCGATAGAAACTTAATTTGCACTTGTAATCCAATTGAAGATTATATGGAGGTTTAAAAGGTTTTCAACAGCAGTTTTCAGTAGTAGGTTTTAACTAAAACAAAATTACCGGAAACTGCTATTAATCATTTAACTCTTTTTTTCCGTACTTTTAAAAAAAACTTTTCACTATATGAATGTCAAAATAACAGGTATAGGCAGTTATATTCCCAGCGAAATTGCAAAGAATGAGCAATTTGGCCAACATCATTTTTACAATGAGGATGGTACTCGTTTTGGCCAAGAAAATGAAACTATCATTGAAAAGTTCAAAGCCATTACTGGTATTCAAGAACGGCGTTATATCCCGAAATCTCTTTCTACATCAGACATTGCATCTTTTGCTGCGGAAAATGCACTAAAAAATTCTGGGATAAATAAAGAAGAGCTCGATTATATTATTGTAGCTCATAATTACGGCGATGTTAAAGACGGCTCTGTACAAAGTGATACGGTGCCTAGTATTGCTACCCGTGTAAAACACAATCTAAAAATTCAAAACCCAACTTGTGTGGGCTATGATGTACTTTTTGGATGTCCTGGATGGATTGAAGGGATGATTCAAGCTTATGCATTTATTAAAGCTGGCCTCGCTAAAAAATGTTTGGTTATTGGAGCCGAAGCGCTTTCACGAGTTGTAGATCCTCACGATCGTGATTCTATGATTTATAGTGATGGCGCAGGTGCCGCTGTTGTTGAAATTACAGATGAAACCACAAGTGGTATTCTAAATCATTTCAGCGCAACGTTTGCATTAGAAGAAGCACATTTTATCTTTTTTGGAGAAAGTAATAATTTAGAGAAGAAAGACAACCGCCGGTATATAAAAATGTACGGCAGGAAAATATATGAATTCGCTCTGAATAATGTGCCAGACGCGATGAAAACCTGTTTAGATAAAAGCGGAGTTGGTATTGATGAAGTTAAAAAAATATTTATTCATCAAGCCAATGAAAAAATGGATGAAGCCATTGTTAATCGTTTTTACAAGCTTTACGACAAAACACCTCCTGAAAATATTATGCCAATGAGCATAAATAAATTAGGAAATAGCAGTGTAGCAACCGTGCCAACACTATATGATTTAGTGTTAAACGGTGAGCTAAAAGGGCATTCTGTTCAAAAAGGAGATGTGGTTATTTTTGCCAGCGTTGGAGCAGGCATGAACATTAATGCAATTGTTTATAGGGTATAATGTACGAAGGCAAGTTTCCGAAGAAAAGATACAAACACACACTTAGTTTTCTAACTGAAGTAATTTCAAAAGAAGACAAAATTCTTGATTTAGGTGTCTCAAATCCTTTTTCAGAAATACTTCTAAAAGAAGGCTTCAATAATGTAACCAATACCAAAGGAGAGGATCTAGACATAGAAACCACTGTTGTAAAAAGTACCGAGTTTGATGTTGTAACTGCTTTTGAAATTTTCGAACATTTGGTTTCCCCTTTTAATGTTTTGAACGACATAAAAGCAAAGAAACTAGTTGCTTCTATCCCTTTAAAACTATGGTTTGCTTCTGCCTATAGAAGCAAAACAGACAAATGGGACCGCCATTACCACGAGTTTGAAGATTGGCAATTTGATTGGTTGCTTGAAAAAGCTGGTTGGCGAATTATAAAGCGTGAAAAGTTTACAAACCCAGTAAGAAAAGTTGGAATACGGCCCATTCTTAGAATGATTACACCGCGATATTACTTGATTTATGCGGTAAGAGATTAATGAATTTCTACATCATCATCCCAGCCCATAATGAAGAAGCTTATCTTAAAAAAATGCTTCAATCCATTGTTGAGCAAACAATTCTTCCAAAAAAAGTTATTGTAGTAAACGATGCTTCAACGGATGGCACACAAAATATTATCCAGCAATTTTCTGAAACATATCCATTTATTGAAAGTGTTTTTCACAATTCTGAAAACACCCATGAACCTGGAAGCAAGGTAGTTAACGCCTTTTACAAAGGATTTGAAATAGTCGACACAAATTTCGACTTTATTGGAAAATTTGATGCAGATCTTATTTTACCAACTAATTATTTCGAAAAAGTTTTAGAGTTATTTTCTTTAAATGAAAAAACAGGTATTGCTGGCGGCAATCTGTATATTGAAAAAGAAAGCGGCTGGGAGTATGAAGCTATTTCAAAAAAAACTAAAGTTCGTGGCCCAATAAAATTATATCGTAAAAAATGTTTTGAAGATATAGGGGGGCTCAAAAAATCTATCGGTTGGGATACTGTAGACGAACTTTTAGCGCAATACCACGGCTGGGAAATTAAAACAGACACCTCCTTACACGTAAAACATTTAAAACCTACGGGGAAAGTATATTCAAAAGCTTCAAAACACAAACAAGGTGAGGCATTTTACAAAATGCGCTATGGGCTTTGGCTTACCACTATAGCTTCCGCTAAATTAGCTTTCAAAAAACATAGTTTTACTTACTTTATAGACTGTTTAAGAGGATATAAAAAAGCTAAAAAAATGCAGCTTGATTTTATCGTATCAGAAAAAGAAGGAGCCTTTACACGGAATCTTCGATGGAAAAACATTAAAAAACAAATAGGATTTTAACAAGCTAGAAGTATCATCATAACATATAATATTGTTTAATTTTACAATCAAAACATTTCAATGAAACGCAACGTATCTTTTCTATCAGTTCTCTTAACTATTGCTTTATTTTCTGTTTCCTGCGTATCTGTTCAGGTTAGCGACAATACTGTATCAACTATTACATCAGAAGTAAAAAAACCAAAAAACATCATTCTTCTTGTTGGTGATGGCATGGGATTAAGTCAAGTTTCCACAGCGATTTATTACAAAAACGGGAAGCCAAATTTTGAACGTTTTAACACCATTGGTCTAAGTAAAACTTCCTCTGCCAGTGATTTAATTACAGATTCTGCTGCCGGTGCAACAGTTTTTGCCTCTGGAGTAAAAACGTATAATGGTGCAATTGGTGTGGACAAAGACACCATTCCAGTTCCGACCATAGTTGAACACCTTACTAAAAAAGGCTATAGCACGGGTATAATTTCTACTTCGTCTATTCAGCATGCTACTCCAGCAAGTTTTTATGCACACGTAAAATCAAGAAGGTTTTATGAAGAAATCACCACTTTCGCTCCTAAATCTGGTGTAAACTTTTTTGCAGGTGGCGGATTAAAATTCTTTAATGACAGAAAGGATGGAAAAAACTTTTTAGAAGAAATGAAAGCAAACGGTTATGAAGTTTTCACTGATCAACTTCCGAAATCTCCGAGTGAAAAAGATGAACTAATTTTGCTTGCTGAAGATGGAATGCCACAAATGAATAAAGGCCGTGGCGATTTTTTACCTAATGCAACCAAATTAGCATTGAAGAAACTCTCTAAAAATGAAAAAGGTTTTTTCTTAGTGGTTGAAGGAAGTCAAATAGACTGGGCAGGGCATAATAACGATGCAGAATATTTAATCGCTGAATTGTTAGATTTCGACAACACCTTAGGCGTTGTCCTTGATTTTGCTAAACAAAATGGTGAAACGCTTGTAATTGTTACTGCAGACCATGAAACTGGTGGCTATACACTAGCTTCAGATGGGAAGGATTACAATAAAATTAATCCTACCTTCTCCACATCGGGACATTCTGGAACCATGGTTCCTGTTTTTGCTGAAGGTCCAGGCGCTTCATTATTTAACGGCATCTATGAAAACACAGCGATTTTCGATAAAATGATGGTTCTTTTTGATAAATAAAAGCTAAAAAGGGCTTTTTCAAAAAACAGTACCCTAATTTTAGTATTTTAGCCATAGCGATCTTATTTATGAAGTACATACAAGATATTGGTTCCTATTTTTTGATGCTTAAAAAAGTGTTTGGCAGTTTTACCAAAACATCTGTTTTAAAACATCTAATCTTTAAGGAAATAAACGACCTTATTATCAACTCTTTAGGCATTGTTTCATTTATATCCTTCTTTGTGGGAGGAGTTGTGGCAATCCAAACAGCGTTGAATATGGATAACCCGTTAATCCCGAAAAGTCTTATCGGTTTTGCTACACGCCAATCTGTTATTTTAGAATTTGCCCCCACTTTTATCTCCATTATTATGGCGGGAAAAGTAGGCTCATTTATAACTTCAAGCATTGGTTCTATGCGTGTAACAGAACAAATTGATGCTTTAGAAGTCATGGGAATCAACTCACTTAACTATTTAGTTTTTCCAAAAATTGTCGCCCTACTATTTTATCCTTTTGTAATTGTTATTTCAATGTTTTTGGGCATTTTTGGAGGTTGGGTAGCTGGTGTGTATGGTGGATTTTCAAGCTCTACAGCTTTTATTTCCGGTTTGCAAGACAGTTTTATACCCTATCAGCTTTTTTATGCCTTCTTCAAAACAACCGTATTTGCTTTCATCCTCGCAACAGTGCCTTCATGGCAAGGTTTTAACATGAAAGGTGGCGCACTTGAAGTTGGTAAAGCCAGCACTAATTCTTTCGTATGGACTAGTGTACTTATTATTGCTGCAAATTATATTATAACCCAACTCCTTTTAAGCTCATGATAAAAGTAGAAGACGTACATAAAAGTTTTGGGGATGAAGAAATCCTAAAAGGAATAACCACCGAGTTTGACAAAGGAAAAACAAACCTTATTATTGGTCAGAGTGGTAGCGGTAAAACCGTTTTGCTTAAAAGTTTAATTGGACTTTTCACTCCAGACAAAGGACGGATTTATTATGAAGATAAAGCCATTCAGGATATGGATGACGAAGAGCAACGAAAACTTCGTGAAGAAATAGGGATGCTTTTTCAAGGCGGTGCGCTATTTGATTCCATGAATATTGAAGAAAACGTAATGTTTCCGTTGCGTATGTTCACCAAACAGAAAAAAACTGATATGGTGGATCGTGTAAATGAAGTGTTGAAAAGAGTAAATCTTGAAAACGTAAATAAAAAATTTCCTGCCGAAATATCTGGCGGAATGCAAAAGCGAGTTTCTATAGCACGCGCTATAGTAAACAAACCAAAATTTCTTTTTTGTGACGAACCTAACTCTGGCCTCGATCCGAAAACGGCAACGCTTATTGATACGCTAATCCAAGAAATTACACATGAATACAATATTACAACAATAGTTGTAACTCACGATATGAATTCGGTTATGGAGATAGGTGAAAAAGTGGTGCTCTTGAAAAATGGGAAATTGGTTTGGCAAGGCACCAATCAAGAGATCTTTAAAACAGACAACGAAGATGTTACGAGCTTTGTATATTCTTCAGATTTATTCAAAAAAATACGCGAAGTACAATTAAAGGAGGGCTAAAATATTTTATTTATATTCAGTAACTTGAAGTGTGTCTAGCTTTAATTTATATTTTACCCACTTCTCAATTTTCTTTAATCCTTCTTGCTTTTCATTTGGAGTAACACTTTTATTCCAACGAATATTTATTACTGGGAGCGTATCGGTTTTAGCGAAATTTGTAGTAATCTTATTTGAAAAGCTAAAGGTTTCCACACCTTCATAATTAATTTTAAGCTCTTCACTCAATTCTTTAAAAGGAATATTCTGGACTTTTATTAGCGCTATTTCGTTTTCTAAGAACCGTATTTTCTCATCTTTATCTTGAATCAACTGCTCATTTTTAACGTATAAATCCTCTAAGATTCCTGCTTTTATTTCACCGGAAAGCTTAGCTGCCATTTCTCCACTTTGATCCGCACCTTGATAAATTCTTAAATGCGCTGTTTCTAAATTTTCGGTTCGCTCTAAATTTGCTACCCACTCATTTATTTTATTCTGAGGCACAGGACGACCAATTAAATAAACATCGATGCTCTTGGTTTCATAATCCTGAGTAAACTTTACGACCTCAGTACCATCATAATTTATATTGTGGTTTACAAACTCTTTCGATTTGGTTTCAAAAACTTGTTGCTCTAACAATTTCACAAAAAGCCAAACACTTGGCACCATCACTGCTATTGCAATTAAGGATGCAACTTGTGCAGTTCTACGGCGGCGTTTGCTATTCGCATAGCGCACTAATGGGAATTGTAAAATTTTTGAGACAATAAAAGTTGACAATGCAATAAAAACAGCGTTAATAGAAAAAAGATACAAAGCACCTCCAGCGTATGAAGCATTTCCTACCGCCAAACCATATCCCACAGTACACAAGGGTGGCATCAATGCAGTAGCAATTGCAACCCCAAAAATAACACTCGCCATTGTGCCGCTTTTGGTTTTAGCAACTATTAATCCCAACCCGCCAAAAATTGCAATTAGCACATCTAAAATTGTAGGATACGTTCGCGCTATCAGCTCTGGAGTTTCTTCGGTAAGCGGTGATAATTTAAAGTATAAAAACGCTGTAAGCACACTTAAAAAAACCATTACCCCCAAATTTATAAGCGACCTGCGTAGGGTTTCAACATCATTAATTGCCACTGAAAGACCAATTCCTACAATCGGCCCCATTAATGGAGAAATAAGCATCGCTCCAATTACCACTGCGGTACTACTTACGTTTAACCCAATGGAAGCAACAAATATGGAGAAAATTAGAATCCACGCTGTATGACCTTTAAAAGGAATGTCTTTTTTTACAGCCTCTATAGTGGCGTCACGATCAGAGTCTGAGCGGATATCGAATAATTCGCTAAAAAATTTTTTGATGCTTGCCCACGTATTAAGCTTTACATTTTCAAATTCTCCATCATTAGGAGTAATTTTCACATTATTATTTTTATCTGAATTCTCCATTTATAAATACTTTTTTCCAAATTTGTTTGAAACATCTTTCAACAATTCTTTTATTTCCTGTTCTTTTTTCTTGGGAAAGACCAGTAAAACATCTTCTTTATCCACCACAATATAATCCGTAACGCCTTCAATTACAACTAACTTTTTGGACGCTGTAAATATCATATTATTTTTGGAATCTTTTAAAAATGTTTCTGCATTTACAACTGAATTTTCATCAGCATCCTTTTCTAATTTTTCATATAACGCACCCCAAGTTCCTAAGTCGTTCCAATCGAATGTCGCTTTTTTAATAAATACATTGACTGCTTTTTCTAAAATACCATAATCTATCGATATATTTTCGGCTTTAGGATACTGGTTTTCGATGAATTTTTTTTCTTCGGAAGTGTTTAAAACATCGATTCCTTTTGAAAAAAGCATGTTCATTTCTGATAAATTCTTTTCAAAAGAAGCAACAATACTTTTAGCACTCCATACAAAGATTCCTGCATTCCAAAGAAAATTACCCGCTGTAAGAAATTGTTTTGCCGTTTTATAATCTGGTTTCTCTCGAAATTGTGCTACTTTTTTTATTTCAGAAGTATCGTTTTTATCACTTTCAATATAACCGTAACCTGTATTTGGGAAAGTTGGTTCGATACCTAAAGTCAATAAAATATCGTCTTTTTGCGCAGCATCAAAACAAGTTTGAATATCGTTTGCAAATGCATTTTCATCCTCAATCCAATGATCGCTAGGTGCTACGAGCATAAGCGCGTTCGGATTTTCCTTTTTAATCTTTAAAGCGGAAAGCAGAATACAAGGTGCCGTATTTCGCATAGCAGGCTCTAACACAACTTGTGCTTCAGTAACTTTTGGTAACTGCTTTAAGGTTATATCCAAATACATTTCGTTGGTTAGAATGTAAATATTTTCTGAAGGAATTATTTTATTGAGCCTTGAAAAAGTTTTTTGAAGTAAGGTTTGCCCCGTCCCCAGCATATCATGAAATTGCTTAGGAAACTCTTGGGTGCTCATAGGCCAAAATCGAGAACCGATTCCACCTGCCATAAGTACTGCGTAATAATTTTTATTCATCTAAAAAAGTTTAAAAGTTTAGGATGTTTAAAAGTTTAGATGGCCTATTAACAATTTATTTGTTTAAAGTTTAAAAAGCTAAACTAATATACACTCGCTACTTATTTTAAAAATTCCACCTCTGCATTTGGGTTAAAAAGATAGGTTCTTCCAGTTGCTACCTCCAAACACTCAAAACGTTTTACACGCTGTTTGCCACGCTTAAAAATCTTGCCATTATACAATCTAAAATGCCCGCCAAAGGGTATCTCAAAGATATAGTTTTTATCATTCGCTGGATCAAATTGCTTTAATGCCAGCGCCAATACGGTATCTGTATCACTCGAAGCTTTAGGATTTTTAAAATGACGTGCTAGCAATGGCAATAATTGATTTGGAAAAACCTCGGGACGTAAAAAAGGAAGCATTAAAAGTTGAAAGGTTTTTTTCCACTCCAAACCATGTGGTTTTATAAAACGGCCATACTCTGTAAAAGCCTTTAAATGTGCAACTTCATGTACAAGTGTAATTAAAAATCGGTATTTATTTAAAGTAGCATTTACCGTTATTTGGTGTTGACCCGTTGCGGTTTTCCGATAATCCCCATGTCTGGTAACCCGTTCATTTACAATTTTGAGATGTACATTATGTGTTTTTATCAACTCGAAAGCTGAAACTACGGAAGCTTGTGGAATGTATTTTTCGAGGATTTCTGTCATAAATTAAGGCGTAGTACTTGAAACCTGAAGTATTTTTCCGTTGTAAAATTTATTCCCTGTAAGCGAAAAATCCATAATATACTGCCCCATTTCTATAGCAGAAAGCGGCGCTTTAAATCCTGGAAAAGCTTCTGCTAACATTTCTGTTTGCACTGCACCCAATGCCAGAACATTAAAAGATGGCCCCGTTTCTTTATATTCTTCAGCAAGCAATTCGGTTACTGTAATTACAGCACCTTTGCTGCTACTGTATGCACTAAGTCCAGGAAACTTCACACTTCCTTGTATACCGCCCATACTACTAACATTTACCACATGTCCGCTTTTTTCCATAAATGGGAGCACCGTTTTTGTTAAAGAAACTACACCAAACACATTTACTTGGTAACATTTTTTAAATTCTTCAGAAGTAATTTCAGAAAAAGCTTTGTTTACCAAATACCCGGCATTATTTATCAAAATATCTACCGATTTCATGTTTAGTTGAAGGTAATGTGAAAGCTTACTGAATTCATTTTCATTTGCAATATCAAAATCGATAGCAGTTACATTTTTCAGGTTTAGTGCAGCTACTGGCTTTGAATTTCTAGAAAGGGCTAATACAGTATGTCCTGCTTCCGAAAAAAGCTTTACCATTTCAAAACCTATCCCACGGGAAGTGCCTGTTATTATTACGTTTTTCATATTTTAAAGATACACAAATCCCGATAGTTTCACTAAAAAGGAAGCTATCGGGATTTTATTAAACAATTAAATTTACTATACAAACATCGTCACAGGATTCTCGATATACTGCCGTAAGGTCTGTAAAAATTTAGCTCCTGTTGCCCCATCAACTGTTCTATGATCGCACGCTAAAGTTACCGTCATCGTATTACCTACAGCAATCTGCCCGTTTTTAACAACTGGTTTTTGTACAATAGCTCCAACAGATAAGATCGCTGAATTTGGTTGATTTATTATAGAAGTAAACTCTTTAATTCCGAACATTCCTAGGTTTGAGACCGTAAATGTGCTTCCCTCCATTTCCTGTGGAGTAATTTTTTTAGTTCGTGCTTTTCCAGCAAGTTCTTTTACCTGTCCCCCAATTTGTGAAAAGGTCATTTGGTCTGCAAATTTTAAAACTGGCACTAGCAAACCCTCATCCACTGCAACTGCAACCCCAATATGGATGTGTTTTGCAATTTTAGTAGCTTCTGGAGTCCATTGACTATTTACCTGTGGATGTTTACGCAATGCCATAGCACAGGCTTTTATCACCATATCGTTAAAAGAAATTTTAACGTCTGGATCAGCATTTATAGCTGTACGTGCAGCAATGGCATGATCCATATCCAACTCAATTGTCAAATAATATTCTGGTGCACTAAATTTAGATTCGCCCAAACGCTTTGCAATTGTTTTGCGCATTTGAGAATTTTTAACTTCCTCAAAACTTTCTGTTCCAACTGGCGTGTATGCGTGTCCGCCACTTGCCGCAGGCTGATAGTTTTCAATATCGCTTTTTACAATACGGCCATTTTCTCCACTTCCACTTACTTGGCGCAAATTGATTCCTTTTTCTTCGGCCAATATTTTAGCCAAAGGCGAAGCAAAAATACGGCCTTCGTTTAGTGTTTGTGTGGGTTCTGAATTTTTTTGTGCCGTAGTTGCTTTTTTTGTTTCTTTTACTGAAGTTTCTTCTTTTGAAGTTTTTTCTTCAGAAGTTTTTTCTTCAGAAGTTTTAGCTGCAAAATTTGAAGCAGCATCCTGCTTTTTAAAATTTTCAATAATCCCAGAAACATCTGTTCCTTTTGGGCCAATAATAGCCAATACTGCATCAACTAACGAAGATTCTCCTTCGCCAATTCCTATTTTCAATAAGGTGCCGGAATAGAAAGACTCAAACTCCATTGTCGCTTTGTCTGTTTCAATCTCGGCAAGAATATCGCCTTCTTCTACAGTATCGCCTTCTTTTTTAAGCCAAGTTGCAACGGTACCTTCCGTCATTGTATCACTTAAGCGAGGCATTGTAATAACCTCAACACCTTCAGGCAATTCGATTTTATTTGATGAAGTTTCAGTTTTTTCTTCTGAATTTTCCTCGTTATCAGCTACATTTTTTTCACTTTTAGCTGTCTCTTTTTTTGAACCTTTATCAGAAGATTTCCCGCTTATCAAATCTGAAATATCTTCTCCTTTTTCACCAATAATTGCTAAAAGTGAATCAACCTTCGCGGTTTCTCCTTCTTGAATTCCTATATGAAGCAAGGTTCCTTCATAAAAAGATTCAAATTCCATAGTAGCTTTATCAGTTTCAATTTCAGCAAGAATATCGCCTTCTTTTACAGTATCACCCACTTTTATAAGCCAGGTTGCCACTGTACCTTCTTCCATAGTGTCGCTCAATCGCGGCATGTTTATTACTTCTGCCATTTCTTATAATTTATCTGATAAAAAAGGATAATCTTCCTGCTCGTAAACAACATCGAACATTACATTTTTCTCTGGATATGGCGAATCTTCCGCGAATTTTTCACATTCATTCACTAAATCTTTCACTCTTTTGTCAATCTTTTTAATTTCAGCTTCGGTAGCCCATTTATTTTCATAAATCTGGTGAAGCACGTATGTAATCGGATCTTCTTCTTGCTTTTTAGCAACTTCTTCCTTGGTACGATAATGTTGCGCATCACTCATAGAGTGCCCACGATAACGGTAGGTTCTTAACTCTAAAAATGTAGGGCCATCACCGCGACGTGCGCGCTGAATTGCTTCATCCATTTCTTTGGCAACAACCTCTGGCTTCATAGCGTCTACAGGCTTACAAGGCATCTCATAACCAAGACCAAGTTTATAAATATCGCTATGGTTTGCCGTCCGTTCTACAGAGGTTCCCATTGCATAGCCATTATTTTCTACACAAAAAACCACTGGAAGTTTCCAAAGCATTGCAAGGTTAAATGTTTCGTGAAGCGAACCTTGGCGTGTTGCACCATCACCCATATAGGTTAAGGTTACAGCATCTCTATTGAAATATTTATCAGCAAAAGCCAACCCTGCACCTAAAGGGATTTGACCTCCAACGATCCCGTGACCTCCATAAAAACGGTGTTCTTTTGAAAAAATATGCATAGAACCACCCAAACCTTGTGAAGTCCCTGTGCTTTTTCCATACAGCTCGGCCATTACTTTTCTAGGGTCTACTCCCATACCAATTGGCTGAACATGGTTTCGGTAGGCAGTAATCATTTTGTCTTTTGAAAGATCCATTGCATGCAATGCACCCGCTAAAACAGCTTCTTGACCATTATAAAGGTGAAGGAAACCTCTTACCTTTTGATTGATATATACTTGCGCTAGCTTATCTTCAAACTTGCGCCAAAACAGCATGTTTTCGTACCAATCTAGGTACGTTTTTTTAGTGATTTTCTTCATCTATCGGCTATAAGTAACTCCCGAAGGAAAATTTATTAAACGGATAACAAAAATAGCACTTTATATGCAGAAAAAGCAAATTACAAATCTCAAATTCTAAATTTCAAAAAAAAATAAAAAACACCCTATAAACCTATCTAATTAAAGAATACAAATGATAGTAAATGGTAAATCTGATATTTTTTATTTTGAGAGTTTGGTGCTTTTTAGAATAAAAAATTGAAGCTTGAGCTACTTTAAAGGTATTTTGCATCAAAGCTTAAGGGCAATAAATCCATTACAGAAGCCACTTTAATAATGTTTCCTGTTTCGCCCATAAAATAAATTTCAATTGGACTTTTTTGCTTTTTCTCGTATTCAGAAAGGGATTGTCTACATGCGCCACAGGGGGCGATTGCTTCCGTTGTTAACTGGTTTTCTGAACGTGCGGTAATGGCAAGCGTTGTAATAATTTGATTGGGGAAATTTGCTCCAGCATTAAAAATTGCGACTCTTTCTGCACAAAGACCAGACGGAAAAGCAGCATTTTCTTGATTATTTCCTGTTACAATTTGCCCTGAAGAAAGGCGCAGGGCTGCACCTACCCTAAAATGTGAATAAGGCGCATAAGCATTTTCACGTGCTTGCTGCGCCTTATTCATTAATTCTTGAATGTCTTTTGGAAGTTCTGAAATAGTTTCAAAAACTTCTAAATCAATTTCAATTTTTTGTTTTTTCACTTGTTATTTCTAGTATTCGTCGTACGTATCTCCGAAGTTGAAGGTAAGGCCAAAACGAAGTGTGCCATCCAATGGGCTGTTTGCCAATTTAGAGGTAGAGAATAAATACGAAATATCAATATTGATAGCAGTATAACGGAAGCCTGCTCCTAAAGAAGCAAATTTTCTTGAACCTTTATCATCACTTTCATTAAAATAACCTGCTCTAAATGCAAATACATCTTGATACCAGTATTCTGCACCTAAAGACCATGTAAATTCTTTTAATTCTTCACCAAAACCGTCTGGAGCATCCCCAAAAGAAGAAAACATTCCACTAACGAAACTTTCGTTGTAGTAATCATCTTCACTATTAATTACACCATCTTCGTTTGAATCGCTTGGTGTTGGCACTAATAATTTGTTAGCTTGGGCTGAAACACCAACTTTGTTGTACTCATCAAGTATAAAATCAAATCCCCCACCTAAGGCAAGATTTGTTGGAAGGTTGCTTTCAGAACCTACTTCATCATACTTTAATTTTGGACCGATATTCGATATATTAAAACCCATTCTCCAACGCCCATCAAAATCGTTGTAAGGAATTTCTTCACTCTGATAGTAACCCGCAACATCTACTGCAAATGAACTTGCAGCGGAAGCATCATCGTTTGAGGTCTGTAATTTTAAGTCCGAACGGATATACCTACCCGCAACAGCCATTGCAAAACGCTCACTTAATCTAAGTGAATACGAAACATCAAAAAGAAGTTCGTTTGGTTTAACTAATAAAGGCTCTTCGTCTGCAGTTTGGCGAAGTTCTATTTCACCATTACTGAAATAACGAAAACTTGCAGCAACCGCGCTTTTTTCGTTTAATCTATTATAATAGGTAAGATTTCCTAAAAATATATCGTTTACCAATTTACTAAGGTAAGGTGTATAAGTTACCCCAACCCCTTGTTTTGATAGTGAAAAAGCATATTTTGCAGGATTCCATTGTTGCGAAAAAGCATCTGCTGAAGTTACAACCCCCATATCCCCCATACCAGCTGCACGTGGATCAGCAGCTATCAATACAAAAGGAACACCCGTAGTAATCACACGGTTTTCAATCCCTGTATTGTCTTCTTGCGCCATAGATTTAAAAGCAACTAAACCTAATAAAATTGGAATAAATAATTTCTTCATGTTAAATAATTTTGAGCAAATATAATTTTAATTTTTAAAGGATAACGAGTTTCTCGAATTTTTCAACCCGCTGATTTGTTAACGCAGATCTTACTGTAATCTTATAAACATAGACACCTTTTCCGATGCGATCACCAAAATCATCGCGGCCATCCCAAGTGATTTCTCTGCTAAGATAACTGCCAGACGGGGGTAAGCTTGCGTTTTTTGTCCAAACCACTTTCCCGGTAACGGTAAACACCTGGACCTGCACATCTAATGTTTCATCCGGCCTATTATGATTAAACCAAAATTCGGTATAACTAACAAATGGGTTTGGATAATTAAGCACGCGGCTAATTTCTAACTTTTCACTACCGGCAACAATAAATTGTATTTCTGCAGTTGATGAATTATTATAAACATCCCAAGCTTTTAGGGTTAACGTATGCAAACCGTCTTCTAAATCACGGAATTTATAATTTGTTACCCCTTTGGTATAATCATCTACTTCAGCTTGGTAAAATTCATTTAAAAGAAAAGGATTAGACTCATCGCCATCAAGTACCGCAACTATATCATGCCCAATACCACTTGCAGTATTAATACCATTGGGGTCTTCTAGTTTTACGAGTAAAATTGGGGAGTCATCAGTAATTCCACCTGAAACGAAACTTTCATCGTTCATAAAAAGCTTGATATCTGGACCTTCATTATCTTCGGGAGCATCTTCATTTAAACCTCCCACTTTTAAGTCGAGGTTAACACCGGTTTGGTCTTCCAAAATATCATCTCTTTTCGCATAGAGACTTACTCTTCCATTACCAACGGGGATTTGGATATCGCGTGGAACTACAAATTCAAACTCAAAAACGCCATTAGCAATGGAAGCTTGGCCATTAAAAAGACCTTCCCCAAGAGTGGTGAAATCCATATATTTATTGTTATTGTCGTTATCTAGCGTTCTGCGATTTACTTTTTTATCATATATTTTAGCTTCCAAAACACCGTTGTATTCTCCCATTAACGTACCGTTTTGATTTAAAACTTCCCCTTCCAATTTTATTTTACTTAGCGCTTTTAAGGTATCTGTTGCTTGGGCAATAGGCACGCCGTTTAATTTTGTTAAGCGAATACTTTTCTTAGGAAAAGCAAGACGCATAGCTGGGTCTCCAATATAAAAAACAACCCGCCTTAGGGTTCTACCCACCCCCATTGTATTCTTAGAAATTCGCAAGCCTTCAGCCGGAGTATTTGGAGGGTCGTCACTAAACCCAAATAATTGATCTGCCAATAATTCATTAAATGTAACCCCGTCATTTATATAAATCGCCCTGGTGGTTGTAACAAGTGAAATAGCACCGCCTTCCTTATTCTGATAGGTAAGTTCCCCAGCGGTAATTCGTAAGGGGTTATCGAATTTTGTAAACTCGCAAGTAACCGTGATGATACACGGAAGGTTATCTGCATTTTTTAACTCGATTGCAGTTTCTTTAGTATAAATAACTTCCGAAGACAAGCCATCTTCCCCTCCATGACCAAAATAATCTATTATTATCGCCCCAACATCAATAGCACTTTTAATAGCTTCATTCACTTGCGGGTAGCGGTTACCACCAGCTGAAGCTTGTTGTTGGTATGAATCTGAGTGTATTTTTTTTACATTTATAAAAGGCTTTTCGGCTTCTATAACATTCCCAAGCGAATCTAATTTTTTTTCTAATATATCTTCGCTTGCTTTATCTACATCATCAGAAATTAGCACAAAATTATTTCTCCAATTGCCATAAGAAGATTGCGACTCATACCTTATAATTTTATCTACCATTGCATTTGCCAGAGAAACATTATCTACCACAATCCTTCCCATTGCTATATCTAACAAATCGATATCTGTCAAGGCGCTATTACTACCAATGTCATACGTCCTACCTCCAATTGTTCCTTCATCTTCGTCCATATTTCCAAAAAAATCGTCAGACATAAAGGAGTTACTAATACTCGTACCTAGTTGCGTTTGGTAGGTTGGCACTATATTATTGTTATTTGCAAGTCGGTTTTTATAATCAATGGATGCATCGCCCATTATTCCAACATATTTAACACGTTTCTCTACAGAAGAAGCATTGTAATAAACATACCTAATAAAATTTCTAATTGCAGCAATGTCTTGTCTTCCGGAACTAAACTCTTCATAAATTTTATCGGTAGTAACCACCTTTACATTAAGCCCTTGAAGATTTTTATGATAGGTAGCCAAGCGCAATGCTGGTTGGATAAGAAACGGAGCTGTAATAATAATATAATCTACATCTTTAAAATTTCCTGATTGGTCCTTAAAAATAGTTCCCTTTAAATTTTGGTTTTGAACTTGAGCCTGTGCAAGTTTCACTGGAACATAATAGTCATTTGGATTTATTGCTACGTAATTTCGCAACCGCCCCATTGTTTGTTTAAAACTTAATGTAGCCGCATTATTTTCATTTTGTTTTGAAGTAATAAACTGAAAGTCTGTTACATCCCAAACCTGCGAAAACTGTGTAGCATTCGTTATTTGGTATTCTCCCACCCCTGTTATGGTAGCTGCATCATTATACTGAAAAAGCAATTGACCCGTAACGCCGCTCAATTTGCGCTTTGCCCAAATACTAATATAATCTAGATACCCAACACTGGATGGATTACCAGCATTGTTATACTCCAAGTCTACAGTTACAGTTTCTCCATTTGCTGGAATATCGACCGTTAATTGATCCATACCTAATAAGTTTCCATTCCCTAATTTGGCAAAATTAAGTGGGTCCAAACTCGTCCTATTTGCAGACACCGCCATTGAAGTCGTGCTTTCTGAGGTTGCCGCTGCTTTTACCGTAAGTGTAATTGGTTTTCCCGAAACAATATTTGGAAATTCGAAACTAAAGCTTTGTTCATTTTCAATATCAAAACGATTTCCAAACCACTTCCTTCCTACTTTTGAAGGGCTGTATTCATCACTTTCATAAAATTGATAATCATCAAACTCCGTGATATTTATAGTTGTTGCGCCAGAAGGCTCTACCATTGGCACCACTCTTTTCCCTGGAGTCCCACCAACAGTAACATAATAATAAGAATCGTCACTATATGGATTTAGGTTTGAGTCGTTTTCCTTCACATATCCTTCGGTACTAGTTCCATAAAACAAAATGTAGTCTCCACCATCAAAACTACCATCTGCTTCACCTACAACCTGTATTGCATTTTCAGGTAAATCAAAATATTTGGTTTGTCTATTTAATAAAGGAAGTGAGCTTCCACCGTTACCATAAATTTTAATATTTCTAGGGTTAATACCATCTGTATTCATCCCTATATCATTAAGAAACGATTTGTCTAATTTATAAACCCCCGTTTTAGGCACTTTAAATTTAAACCATTGCCCTGTTGCTAAAACTGAATTGGTTAAAGCAGGAGGTGCATTTTTACGCTGAGAACCATAGGTATAGTTAATATCAAAAGAAAGAACTTTTTGATAGGTTCCATTCTTTTTTATGATAGGAGAAATATTGAAAATAGTATAAAGCTCATCCCTCGCCATTGTGCTAGAAATAGAATATTCAAGCTTAGTTGGTAAGTTATTGGGATTTATTTTTTTTAATTCTTCTGAAGAAACAGATCCGTAACGCACATTCGTAACAGTTATGGAGTTTTTATCTGCAAAACCACCGTCTTTCCATTGGGTTGCATAACTCACATTATCTTTATTCAACTGAAGCTTAAGTCTATCTAAAGCTTCTTCATAGGCAGAACCAGAAGATTTTCCACCAGCGAAACTTTTGGATGTGCTGGTTGAAGCACCCCAATTTATAGTTATGCTTTTTGATTGTGCTTTTCCTAAAAAAGGCATCAAAATTAGGGTAAATAAAAATATCGTTTTTCTCATTAGTACCATTAACGCTGCAAATATACACTTAGTATAAGCTAACAATTTAAACTTTTCACCTAAAATGATATTAGGATAATAATTTTAAAACTAATACGTTTGCATACCAGATTGGTCTTAAAATCTTTTAAAACCCTACAATACAATAATAACAAAATATTATTGTGTTTTTATCGTTAATTACTATATTGCGAACCCAATTTTATCATATTTGAATTTATGATGTTAAGAAAAAAACTAGCATTAAAGCTATTTATCACTGTTCTTATAGCCACACTTTTTGTAGGCTGTAACAAATCTAGGGACTATAAAGACAGTTCCCGTGCAACAGGTTGGAAAATGAACGCTAAAGAAGGCGGTTTCCAATACAATCCACAATCCAAAGAACAAGAAACAGGCCCAGGGCTTGTGTTTGTTGAAGGCGGAACTTTCACAATGGGAAAAGTTCAGGATGATCCAATGCACGACTGGAACAATTCCCCGAACCAACAACACGTTCAATCATTCTATTTGGATGAAACCGAAGTTACAAACCTAATGTATCTTGAATACTTAGATTGGCTTAAAAAGGTTTTCCCTCCTTCTGATGAAAATTATAAAAGAATTTATGAAGGCGCTGTTCCCGATACATTAGTTTGGAGAAACCGTTTAGGTTTTAACGAAGTAATGACAAACAACTACTTACGTCACCCTGCCTATGCAGAGTACCCTGTAGTAGGAGTTAGCTGGGTACAAGCAGTAGAGTTTAGCAATTGGAGAACAGACCGCGTTAATGAAATGGTACTAGAGACCGAAGGCATAACCTCTCGTAATGCGCGCTATGAAGTGGAGCCAGGCGAAACTTTCAATACAGAAACATATTTAAACGCGCCAACACTTACCTATGGTGGAAATGACTCCATAACACGCGGAGGAAAACGTTCAGAGTCTATTAAGAAAAGAAGTAAAGACAGCACCAATTTATACATTCAGCGTAAAGATGGATTGCTAATGCCTGCGTATCGTCTTCCAACAGAAGCAGAGTGGGAATATGCAGCACTTGGTTTGGTTGGACTTAGAAACTATAACGTTTACAGAGGAAAGAAAAAATACCCATGGGAAGGTCAATACACCCGCTCAGGGAAAAGAAGATCTCGTGGTGACCAAATGGCTAACTTTAAACAAGGTGATGGTGATTACGGTGGTATAGCTGGTTGGAGTGATGATGGCGCTGATATAACCGCTCAAGTAAAATCGTATGAGCCAAATGATTTTGGTCTATATGATATGGCGGGTAATGTTGCCGAATGGGTAGCAGATGTATATCGCCCCATTGTTGATGACGAATTTAACGACTTCAACTACTATAGAGGAAATGTCTACACCAAAAACGCTATTGGCGAAGATGGAAAAGTAAAAGTAGTTACTATGGACTCAATCGTTTATGACACCTTGAGTAATGGAAAAATCGTAGCACGTAACTTACCTGGAGAAATTCTTCAAGTACCGATTGATGAAAACGAAACTTATTTAAGACCTAATTTTTCGGAAAGTGATAACCGTGATTACAGAGATGGAGACAAACGCTCTTCACGCTACTACCAATCTTTTGCTGACAATGAATCTGAAAGCTCAGATGGATCAAACCGTATGTACAACTCACCTATTCAAAAAGTGAATGCAGACAGCACAGGAACACTAGACCGTCAATACGATAAAACAACAACTAGAACCACACTTGTAAACAATGAAGTTCGCGTCTACAAAGGAGGTTCTTGGAGAGACAGAGATTACTGGTTAGATCCTGCCCAAAGACGTTATTTCCCTCAAGATATGGCATCAGACTATATTGGTTTTAGATGCGCAATGAGCCGCGTAGGTTCTAAATCTAAAAAAGGCAAACGACCAAGAAATTAAAAATTATAAAATCATTAAAAACAACCCTCCATTGCATATAGCTTCGGAGGGTTTTTTAGTATATTTATTTTATGAATATAACATCACTTCACAACTTTTTTCTGGAGAGCTCTGGCATCTGCACAGACACTCGAAAAATATTTAAAAACTGCATATTTTTTGCTTTGAAAGGAGATAATTTCAATGGCAATCTATTTACTCAAGAAGCTATAGAGAAGGGCGCCTTCAAGGTTGTGGTTGATCAAGCTGCTTTTCATAAAAATACAGGTGAAACAGTTTTAGTTGACGATGTTCTACTGGCACTTCAGCAATTGGCGCAGTTTCATAGAACTTCTTTAAAACTTCCTATAATTTCACTTACCGGAAGCAATGGAAAAACAACCACTAAAGAACTTATAAACGCAGTTCTTTCAAAAAAATACAAAACATCTGCCACAAAAGGAAATTTAAACAACCATATTGGAGTTCCATTAACTCTTCTTGACATGAACAAAGACACCGAAATCGGCATCGTGGAAATGGGCGCTAATCATCTTGGGGAGATAAAATTACTAAGCAATATTGCCAAACCCGATTATGGATATATCACTAATTTTGGAAAAGCACACTTAGAAGGGTTTGGAAGCTTAGAAGGTGTCGTTAAAGGAAAAACAGAGTTGTATCAGTTTTTAAAAGCACAAAAAAAGAAAATTTTTGTAAACGCCAACGACCCAAAACAAGTATCAAGCTCTAAGGGGATTGACAGTATCACTTTTGGGACAGACACTGCTGATTTCAACATTCTATTAATTGACAGCTCCCATCACCTACGCCTGTCATTTAACAGCACTGAAATACAAAGTAATTTGGTAGGCGCATACAATTTTGCAAATCTTTCTGCAGCAATTGCAGTTGGCGCATATTTTAAGGTTCCTATAGAAAAAATAAAAGCTGGAATTGAAGAATACATCCCTACAAACAATCGTTCACAGTTAATTACAAAAGGAAGAAACACGATTTTAATGGATGCCTACAATGCAAATCCCACAAGTATGTTGGCGGCATTAGAGAATTTTAAACAGTCAAAAGGTGAAAATAAAATTTTATTTCTTGGCGATATGTTTGAATTAGGAAGCGATGCTGAGATAGAACATCAAAACATAGTAAATTATCTAAATGAAAATTCCTTTGGAAAAGTATTTTTAATTGGAAGTAATTTTTTTAAAACAACCAACCAAGCTTCACACATTCATAGCTTTAAAAACTTTGAGACCTTAAAAAATGAATTAGAAAACCAACCGCCTAACAATGCTACAATTTTAATAAAAGCCTCACGCGGAATGGCTTTAGAGCGAATTTTAGAGCTGCTTTAAAGCTATTTGAAGAAAAGGGGAATAGCCTATTTATCAAACTTTTTAATTGGTTTCTTTTTTATCATCCCTCCCTTGGCATCTTTCACCGAAGTCATAATTACAAACGCATTTTTATCTATTTTATTAATTTCTGCTTTAAGCTTACTCATTTCCAAACGTGTTATCACAGTATAAACCACATCTACAGGCTTACGGGTTTCACCAACGTTTGAAAAGCCTTTTTCAGCTTTAAAAATAGTACAACCTCTTCCTAATTTTTCAATAATTGCGAGGCGGATTTCATCATTTTTTTCAGAAATTATAGTAATCCCCATAAACTCTTCAATACCATCTATTACAAAATCTACTGTTTTTGAAGCTGCGAAATACGTTAGGATTGCATAAAGTGCAATTTCAGTTGAAAGAAAATATGCCGCAGTCATAAATATAATCACGTTAAATATCAAGATCACGTTTCCAACCGTAAGTATTGTTTTTCGGCTTATAAAAATTGCGAGCACCTCAGTTCCGTCTATAATTGCACCACCACGTATCGCCAAACCAATTCCAAGGCCTAAAAACAGACCTCCAAATGCCGCAATTAATATTTTGTCGTCTGTAATCTGCGGATACGGTATAAATGCAACAGCAACGGCTAAAAGAACTATTCCGATAATACTTTTAACAGCAAACCGTTTACCAATCGCAAAATATGCTATTAATAAAAAAGGGAGGTTAATACACACTAATAAAAGTGAAAGCGAAACTCCCGTTAGTTCATTTATCATCAAGGAAATACCCGTTACACCTCCATCAATAAAGGCGCTTGGCATTAAAAATCCTTTTAAGCCAAAGGAAGCTGCTATTATCCCTAAAAGTAAATAGAAAAAATCCCAGAACTCATGTGTGACCTCAACTTCCAAATCTTTTATTTCTTGATCTAAAGAAGCTGCTGGCAGTTTATCTTGCTGATTTTTTTGTCGATTTTTAACAAGGTTAGTAATAATGCTTTTAAACATAGTGCTTTATAATTATTTTAAGGTTGGTCAAAGTTAAACTTATTACAAGTGTTTTATTTAAGAATGGGAAGAAAATAAAAATTTAGGCATAAAAAAAACCGAAGTGAAAACTTCGGTTTTTAAATCTGGTGGGCGATGAGGGGTTCGAACCCCCGACCCCCTCGGTGTAAACGAGGTGCTCTGAACCAGCTGAGCTAATCGCCCTCATTGTTTTGAGGTTGCAAATATAAGTTAGTTTTTAATTCCCACAAACATTTATTTAAAAAAAATTACAAAATTTCAGCCACAACAAAAGTACTTCCTCCAACAAAAACTAAATCATTGGCTGAAGCTGCTTCACTTGCAGCTATATAAGCTCTTTTAACTGAAATATATTCTTCGCCAACCAAACCAAAACCTCTAGCCTTAGTTAGCAACAAGGATGCTTCTAAGCCACGAGGAATACTGGGCTTGCAAAAATAATAAGTTGCATTTTTGGGGAAAAGCGGCAATACCGAATCTAAATCTTTATCATTAACTACCCCCAAGACAATATGCAGTCTTTCAAACCCCTCATTTTTAAGCTGCTCAATCACTAATAGCAACCCTTCTTTATTATGAGCAGTGTCGCAAATAATTCTGGGAGATTCACTTAAATATTGCCAACGCCCCATCAAGCCAGTATTCTTGATAGTATTTAATAAGCCTATTTTAATATTCTCTTCGGAAATCACCCATCCTTTTTCCTGTAAAATGGTCAGAGTTTTTAAAACTGTTTTAATATTTTTTTGCTGATAACTACCTTTCAAATCTGAAATATAGCCTGAAGAGTCGAACATATCTGCAAAAGCGATAATGGTATTCTTTTCAGCAGCAATTTTTTCAAATACAGGTTTCGTTTCTTGATTTGTTTCCCCAATAATTACAGGAATTTTAGGTTTAATTATCCCTCCTTTTTCAGAAGCAATTGCAGCCAAAGTGTTTCCCAAAAACTGAGTGTGGTCTAATCCTATATTTGTAATAACCGAAACTTGAGGAGTGATGATATTGGTACTATCCAGCCTTCCCCCCATACCTACTTCAATTATAGCAATGTCTACTTTTTCTTTTCTAAAAAAATCAAAAGCCAAACCAACCGTCATTTCAAAAAAAGACAGTTTATTTTTTTCAAAAAAAGATTTATGTACGGTAACAAATTCCGAAACGTTTTCTTCCGGAATCATTTTACCGTTAATTTTTATTCGCTCGCGAAAATCTTTTAAGTGGGGCGAAGTATAGAGCCCTGTCTTATAACCGGCTTCTTGAAACACAGACGCCAACATATGGCTCGTACTTCCCTTTCCATTGGTTCCTGCCACGTGAATGCTTTTGAAACTTTTTTCAGGATTTTCAAGATAATTAGCAAGCTGTAAGGTTGCATCCAAATCCGCTTTATAGGCAGATTGACCAACTCTTTGGTACATTGGCAGTTGGGCAAAAAGCCAGTTTATACTTTCAGGATAGTTGATGGTTGAAAATTTTTATTGAACAATTATTTTTTTGGTAGTCTGTTTTTCTCCTTCGGAAATTTTAAAGTAATAAATACCAGGCTGAAGATGCGCTACAGAAACGCTTATTTCATTTTTATTTTCGAAGTTTTCTTGCTTCACAAGCCTTCCCATAGTGTCATAAATAAATAAGGAGGCTTTAGTAGATCCTTTTTTCAAAGAAACTGTAACTAGTTCAGAAGTCGGATTTGGAAATATTTTTACTTCCGAAACAAAAGTAATATCCTTATCATTTAAAATATTAGTAGAAACATCGATTTTATAAGTAGAACGCCCAAAAGTTGCGGCATATAAAAACGCTGATGCTTCGTGAAAAAACAAATCTGTAACGACTACAGAAGGCATATTTTCACCTAAAACATTCCATGTGTCACCTTCATCATTTGTTGCAAAAACACCTACATCGGTACCGATAAAAAGGTTTCCGAAGGTATCCTGCTCGATATCATTAACTGGAATATCTGGAAAGCTCGTAGAAATATCTGTCCATGTAGCGCCGAAATCTATACTTTTATAAACATGACCTATATCGTCTCCAAAGCGATAGCCTGAAAGTGTTATATAAACTGTGTTTTCATTTTCTTTTGATGTTAGCACTTTAGTAATCCATCGGTTTGGGATACCTACAGAAACATCTGTCCAATTAGCACCACCATTTTGTGTTACCCAAGCTTTTCCATCATCTGTTCCTACATAAATAACTTGACTGTTAAATGGTGAGACACTTATAGTCGTTATGGTTCCAAAAGTTAGGTTCCCCGTATGTGGACCATCTGTTAAATCTGGGCTAATAGCGCTCCAACTATTCGCAGCATTGGTTGTTTTATAAAGTCGGTTTGTACCAAAATAAAGCGTTTGTGAATTATTGGGATCAAAAACAATTGGAGTATCCCAATTATTTCTGTCACCGCCGGCGATACCATTTGTAGCATTAGAAAATGAGTTTCCATTATTGGTTGATTTTCCTAACCCCCCATATTGATAAAGCGCGTATATAACATTAGTATTTGTAGGATCTACAAGAGGCTGAAAACCATCACCACCATAAATAATACTCCAATTACTTAAGCCGGCATTTTGGGTTCGACTCGTACTATTGTCCTGAGCCCCACCATATATCTTGCTATCGTTTTGCGCATCTACGTGCATTCTATAAAACTGTGTAATGGGAAGTTTCAAGTCTTTTACCGCAGAAACCCCTCCATTGGAACTGTAATAAAGTCCGCCATCATTTCCTAATAAAACTTCACCCGGAACAGAAGCATTAAACGCCATGGCATGTTGATCAACATGTGCATTTGTAAAAACGTTACTCCAGCTAACACCACCGTTGGTTGACTTTTGCACTTCAAAATCTACATTATAAAGCACGTTTTCATCTGTTGGGTCTATAAAAATACCTCCGAACCACCAATGAAAGCCTACATCATTCAGCTGATTTGAATTTACAGCTACCCAGGTAGCACCACCATCTGTAGTTTTGTAGACCCCTTGAATATTCCCTGCAGCATCCGCATAACGAGCATATAAAACATTTGGATTAGATTGCGATATATCCAAACCTATCCTTCCTTTTTGTGAAGCCAAGCTTGGTAAACCACTAGTAAGCTCAGTCCAATTAGCACCTCCATCAGTAGTTTTATATATACCAGAGGTAATACCACCATACTGTCTATTGTTTGGTCTACGAATACGCTCCCATGTTGCTGCGTATACAATAGCGCCATTTGTGGGGTGAATAGCCATATCTACAACACCTGTAGAATCGCTTACAAACAAAACTTGTTGCCAACTATCGCCTCCGTTATTAGTTTTATAAACTCCACGATTTGTACTTTTTTTAAATAATGGCCCCATTGCGCCTACATAAGCAACATTGTCGTTTCCAGCGTCCAAAACAATTTTCCCAACACTTCCAATATCTGGCAATCCCTTAGATTCCCAGGTAGTGCCACCGTCAATACTTTTATACACCCCATCTCCATCATAAACCAAAGAACCGCCGCCAGCATTAACTTCTCCGGTGCCCACGTAGATAATATCGTTATTGTTTTTTGAAATTTCTATATCCCCTATTGAAAGCATTTCTTGCTCATCAAAAATAGGGGTCCAGGCGTCACCCGAGTTACTAGATTTAAAAATTCCACCTGAAGCAGCACCTACATAGTATACTTCTGGTTGAGTAGACGGTATTTCTATATCCGTAATTCGTCCACCGATGTTTAATGGGCCACTAAATTGCCATACTTCATTTACTTTATTTCTACTTGCATTACTTTTTTTCCATTGAATTGCTTCAGAATATGCTGAAGAATTTATTTGACCGCTAGGATATGCGCGTTGCATAAACATAAGATCGAAAGGGTATTTTTCATTTTTTTCTTCAGAAGTTAAACCCTTTTCTTTTTCTACAGAATTCTTACAACCAATAAAACAAAATAAACTTAAAACAAGGAGGGATATACGATACATAGGGTTAGGTTTGAAGCCTAAAGATACTGAAAAAAGGTAAGTAACTTAGAAAGAAAGTGTGCTAGTCTGAAAGACTGAATTTATAAATAATTTTTCCAATCTGTTTTGCAGGTGCCTTATCGTCTGCATTAAATTTTGTTGCCATTGCGGCACGCTTTGCAGGATCTAAAAGGCATTTGGAGTTGTTTGTTGTCCCTCGTACTCCTGCTGTAGCATTGATAACTTTTCCATTTCTGTCTACCTCTATACTAACCACTACAGTCCCAGCTTCATTACATTCTTGAACAAATTTCTCTTTATTGAGTGCTTTTCTTCCCCCAAGCAAGTAATTACCATCACCGTCTAAGCCTTTACCTGTGCCATAATACGCGCTTGCATTTGGATTGCCGTCTGGATTTCCTTTGTCCCCAGGATTGCTATCGTTGCCTTCGCCACCTTTTGCCGTTCCATCACTTTTTGGACCATTTAAAATACTAGACAGCGCGTCAGTAGTAGATTTGTCAGGTTTTGGGTCTGGTTTTTTAACTTCTTTTTTAGGCACCTCTTTTACAGGAGTTTCCTTTTGTTCTTTTTTAGGCTTTTCCTTTTTTATTACAGGCGCTTCTTCATCATCCTGAGTAACTACCTCCTCTTTTATTTCAGATTTTGGTTGTGAAACAGACTCAGGAGTTGTTTTTTGTGGTGCAGCCTGTATCTTTTCGGTGGGTTGAATTTTTCCACTACCCCTTTCCGTCGTGCCAAAATTAATTGCAATACCTTGCTCCAAAGGTGGATCAAGGTATTTCATTCCTACATAAAACAATAGAATTAGTATGATAACATGCACAATTATCGTGATGATCATACTTTTTCGTTTATGTTCTGTATTTAAAAAATTCAAGGAGTGGCGATTAACACTTATTAATGTTGACTTTTTGGTAAAAATTAGACCTATAAAGAATAATTTTAATACTTAAGAGTTGCTATAATTACGAGTGGTTTAATTAGGTCTAACGGCAAGTACTACCTTAAAATTGTTTCTGTTTGCAACATCCATTACAAAAACAGCATCTTCAATTGGCACACCTTCTTCTGCGCGAAGAATTATTGTAGGTTCTTCTTGGCCTTCAAGCGCCTTTTTAAGTTCACTTTCAATGCTATATTCGCTTACACGCTCTTTATTAACATAATAAGCTCCATCTTTTGTGATGCTTACGGATGCTTTCTGCACATTTGAAGTTTTCCCTTTTGCTTTTGGAAGTATTAAATCTAAGGCATCTGGTGTTATTGCAGGCGAAGTAAGCAGAAAGAATACCAACAACAAAAATACAATGTCTGTCATGGAACTCATACTGAATTCGGCGCTAACTTTATTTCTTCCTCTTAAATTCATTAAGCAGGTTCGTTTAACATGTCTAGAAAATCTACCGCAGTAGCCTCCATTTGGTGTACTACTTTATCTGTTTTCACCACCAAATGGTTGTAGCCCATATAAGCAATAATCCCTACAATTAATCCCGCCACAGTTGTAGTCATCGCGGTATAAATACCTTCAGCTAAAGTTCCCATTTCGGCTTGGCCGCTACTGGTTGCCAGTTGGTGAAACGCCAACACCATTCCAATTACGGTTCCTAAGAAACCTATCATGGGTGCTGCGCCAGCAATGGTAGCTAAAACACTTACGTTTTTTTCTAATTTATAAACTTCCAGACGACCCGCATTTTCAATAGCGGTATTAATATCTTCCAGCGGACTCCCAATTCGGGAAATCCCCTTTTCAGTTAAATGTGAAACAGGAGTATTATTTTGAGCACAAAGAACCTTCGCGGCTTGGATATTACCTTTTGCAACATGGTCACGAATTTGATTCATAAAATTACTATCCATTTTAGAAGCAGCTTTTATAGCGAAAAGCCTTTCAAAATAAATATAGACAGCCACAAAAAGCAGCACAAAAAGAACAGCTATAATTAGTTGTCCTGCTACCCCTCCGTTTAAGAGGAGATCCATAATAGAAAGAGTTTTTTCTTGCGCAATAGGTTCAAGATCTTGTGCAACCTCGGCACCCTCTTGAATAAAGAAGTTTAACATAAATAGCATTTTGTTTTAGTAATTAACGGATTTAGGTTTCAGAAATTGTTAGGCGTTGTGAAATAACACCCTTTCAATTAAAAGGAAAACTCCGGCACCGGCAATAAAGCCAACAAAAGCAAGCCAAGTAATTTTTTTCAAATACCAGATAAAATCAATTCGCTCCATCCCCATTGCAGCAACACCAGCGGCAGAACCTATAATTAGCATACTTCCTCCTGTACCAGCTGAATAGGCTATAAAGTGCCACAACACAGAATCCATTGGCATATCGTACATACCCATAGAGGCAGCAACAAGAGGTACATTATCTATAATTGCAGATAAAACACCCAATAAGATTACCACTACATCTTGATTTGGAATAGCGCCTTGTAAAACTTCAGCAAGATAACGTAGTGTCCCTACTTCTTCGCCATTTACAACCCCATATACAAGACTTTCAAGTCCTGCAACTGCCATTAAAATTCCAAGGAAGAAAAGAATACTAGAAATTTCAATACGTGAAAGTGCCTTATGTGCAGAATAAAGATGTCTTCTTTCTTTGCTAAAATCTTCTTCCGGATGAATATATTCTGAAACCAACCAAACTACACCTAATGCTAACATCATCCCCATATATGGAGGTAAATGCGTTAATGTTTTAAAAACTGGCACAGAAACTATCATTCCTAAGCCTAAAAACAACATTGTTCTACTGCTTAAAAGAACTTCTTCATCTTTATCTTCTGTCGTATCTACTTCAATATTACCTCGAAAAGCTGGCAAATAGGTAGCGATTATAAAAGGCAGTGCAAAACAAACTATAGAAGGGATAACCACATATTCTATAAGCCCTGCAGCAGACACTTTTTTGGCAATCCACAACATGGTTGTAGTTACATCTCCAATCGGCGACCATGCCCCTCCAGCATTTGCAGCAATAACAACCATTGCAGCAAACCAAAGACGGTCTTCTCTTTTATGAATCAATTTTCTTAAAAGGGTGATCAATACAATAGTAGCAGTAAGGTTATCTATAATTGCTGAAAGGAAAAAAGCAAGTATTCCGATAATCCAAAGTAATTTCTTCTTACTTTTTGTACGTACTGCACTTTTTAGAACTTCAAAGCCTCGATGCAAGTCTATTATTTCAACAATGGTCATTGCTCCAATAAGAAAAATAAGAATCTCGGCAGTTTTACCTAAATGATGAAGCAGCGTACCTTCAAAGCCTTCCATTGCGTGTTCGCCTCCGGAAAGAAAATTAAAAGCTTGTTCTTCAGTATTTATAACATCAAACCATCCACTGGTAAAACCAATTGCTAATACAGCCCAAATTAGGGATGCCATAATTAGCGCAGGTACTGTTTTGTCTAATTTTAAAGGATGTTCTAATGTGATAGAAAGATACCCTATAACAAATATTAAAATGATTATTGAAGCCATACTATAGTCGGTTATTAAAAATTATATCAATTGTTTTAATGCAATCTCAAATGCAGTTTTACTTATATTTGACTTCGTACTATTGTTATCGAAGGTGTTTTGGATAGCGTTTTTAATGGTTATAGAAGTATCATTAAATATAGCTTCATCTGTCATTTGCACTTTGCGCTCCATAAAATATGCAAATACACGTGCCATCCCACAGTTACTTATAAAATCGGGAATTAAACTAACACGCTCATCGGTGTATTCCATAATTGGGCCAAAGAAAATTTCTTTATCCGCAAACGGCACATTAGCCCCACAGCTAATTACCTCTAATCCTTTTCCAATCATTGCAGAAATCTGTTCTTTAGTAACCAATCTAGAGGCTGCGCAAGGCGCGAATATTTCTGTTTCAAGATTCCAAATTTTCTCATTAATTTCTTCAAAAGGAATCATGTTTTCAGCTACTAATGTATTGCCATTTTTCTCAAGAAAAAACTTTTTTATTTCTTCAAAAGAAAAACCATCTTTATTGATTATTCCACCTTCACGGTCAATAACCCCGACAACTTTAGCGCCCATTTGCGAGAGGTAATACGCAGCGGCGGCCCCAACATTTCCAAAGCCTTGTACTACAGCACGTTTTCCTTCTACACTACCACCATAAATATCGTAATAATGACGCACTGCTTCCGCAACTCCAAACCCTGTAATCATATCGGCTACAGTATATTTCCTAGAAATATCTGGTGAAAAGTTTAAATTTTCTAACACCTTTATTACTCCTTGACGCAATTGACCAATTCTATTAATTTTATCGGCTTCCGTGGGTGAAAAATGACCGTTAAAAACCCCTTCCTGTGGATGCCAAACACCACTTTGCTCTGTAATTGGAATTACCTCGTGGATTTCATCAACATTTAAATCACCTCCTGTCCCGTAATACGCTTTTAATAGAGGCGATACAGCTTTATACCAGCGTTCTAAAACACCTTTTTTACGCGGATCGGAAGGATCAAAGTTAATACCGCTTTTAGCACCACCAATTGCTGGACCCGAAACCGTAAATTTCACTTCCATTGTTTTGGCAAGAGAAAGCACTTCGTTGGAGTCAAGTCCTTTACGCATACGTGTTCCACCTCCGGCAGCACCGCCACGTAAAGAATTTATTACAGTCCAGCCTTCGGCTTCGGTTTCAGGATCGTTCCAGTGAAAAACTATTTCGGGTTCTTTGTCTTCGTATTTTTTAAGTAATTCTTTCATTTTTATGCGGAGCGTTTTGTTTCTCCTTCGCTAAAGCTTCGGAGTTTGGTGACAAATATAAAAAACTTGTGAGGGGTTTATATTGATTTTATGTAAAATTTATTGGGAGAGTTTAGTAAAACCATAATTATAAAACTAAACGTAGACTTACTTATACTTATTAAGTTCAGTAAGTTCTTCATTTACTTTATTTATCCACCATTTATTACGCGCAATCAAGATCCCATTTTTAGTATCATAATCATAGGTTTTTTGATACTCCCTACATTTTTGCCACAAAACCTCATAAGCTGTCGCATATGAAGAAAATTTTTGCTCACCTTTTTCCTTTAATCCTGAAAATTTCTTTCTAATTTTTCTCGCATACAATTCTGCAATATCGAAATGCAATTGTTCGTGAGACAGTAGTTCGTATGTTTTAATAACAGACCATGATTTATCCTTATAAAATTTTGCTATAACTGTCAAGTTTTCATACCCCTGAATATTATCTTCCCTATCAACTAAAACATTTTCAGGAATAATTTCAATGGAATATGTCGTTAAAGCACTTCCAAAAAGATTTGGATCTATTTCACCTGAAAAATCTTTCCATTCAAGTTGGATATTTTGATTCCAAAGAATTGTATTATTAGACTCATCCGTATTATTTTGAGATAAAATACGTGTTGTATAAAAAAATAAAAACCATAATAATTTCATAACTAAGAATTCAATTGTAACAAATTAACTATTTGTAAACCTTCCCAGAAGAATGGTCTCGTTCTGCTCCAGTTACACTCGCCAGGCAATTAATTGCATTACGTAGTTTTAAAACACCCAAAAGCCCAAAAATCAAGGCTTCCTTATATTCTACAATTTCAGGAGCAGGAATAATTACTGTAACCGCTGCATGCGCTTTTAGTCTTTCTATTAAAAAAGAATTATACGCCCCACCCCCCGTTACTAACACCGATGAATTTACTGAAAATTGTTTCGCTAGTTGCATTGCCACATGCTCTGTAAAGGTGCTTAGTATTGTTTCAGAAGAAATTGCCAAAGCATCTAAAAGTGGAAAAATATTCGCTTTCACCCATTCTAACCCTAATGATTTTGGAGGTTTTTCAGAGTAAAAAGAATGTGAATTGAGTTTGTCGAGTAGGTTTTTATCAACTTTTCCTAAAGCTGCAATCTTTCCGTCTTCGTCAAAATCTTTCCCTAGTTTTTGAGCATACTTATTTAAAACAATATTTACTGGGCAAATATCAAAAGCAATGCGTTCCCCATTTTTTTCATAGGAACAATTTGCAAAACCGCCTAGATTCAAACAATAATCATATCTTGGAAAAAGCAACCGATCCCCAATAGGTACCAATGGCGCTCCTTGCCCTCCAAGCGCAACATCTTGTACTCTAAAATCGCAAACCACCTTTTGTGAGAGCAGTTTAGCAAGCCGCGGTAAGTTGCCAATTTGATATGTGACCCCTTTTTCAGGGCGATGAAAAACAGTATGCCCGTGACTACACACAGCATCAATTTCCTGAATAGCATGTTTTTTTATAAATTTTAAAATTTCTTCCGAAAGCTTTTCGGTGTATTTAAAATCTATGCGTTCAAGACTTTCTTTAGAATAATTGATGGCTTCGCCTAACTCTTTTCTCCAAAAAGAAGAATACGGAATTGTCTCAGCAGCGAGGATTTTAAAGCTCCACTTCTCTTCAAAATAGTTAAACCTAATTTCTGCTAAATCGATTCCATCCAGCGAAGTGCCACTCATTACGCCAATTATATGGTAGGTGCTTTTTTTCAATTATATAAAATATTTGAACTTTAAAGATAGGAAGGTTGAACTTTAAAAACACAAATATCCAGCTCTAAATATCAAATATATTTCAAAAAATAAAAAGCACACTTCCTTCTCTTTTGTTGTAATCTCGCTTAAAGTTTTACTGCTAAAATCTTCCTGTGAGACCAGCAAAATACAAATTACAACAGTCGTCTTTCTAATTGGAATTTCAAATCTGTAAGTGACTTGGAACTTCAAATTTGGCGCTTTTTTCATATTTGGGATTTGTCTATTTGTGATTTGCTTTATTTTTAAAGTACATTTGCAAATCTTAAAACGAATTTTCTTTAAAACAAAACCTATGGATTTCAGTCTATCCGAAGAACAATTAATGATACGCGACGCTGCGCGCGATTTTGCACGTACCGAATTACTTCCGGGCGTTATAGAACGAGATAACCTCCAAAAATTCCCTGCCGAACAAGTTAAAAAAATGGGCGAACTCGGCTTTTTAGGAATGATGGTAGACCCAAAATACGGCGGTGGCGGAATGGACACAGTAAGCTATGTTTTGGTGATGGAAGAGCTTAGTAAAGTTGACGCTTCCTGCTCTGTAATTGTATCCGTAAACAATTCATTGGTTTGTTACGGCCTTCAAGCTTATGGTAATGAAGCGCAAAAACAAAAATACCTAACCAAATTAGCTACTGGCGAAAAACTTGGCGCATTTTGTTTAAGCGAGCCCGAAGCTGGTAGTGATGCTACTTCGCAAAAAACAACTGCAATAGACCAAGGCGATCATTATGTATTAAACGGCACCAAAAACTGGATTACCAATGGAGGTTCTGCAGATTATTATTTAGTGATTGCACAAACAGATAAAGAAAAAAAGCACAAAGGAATCAATGCCTTTATTGTTGAAAAAGGCTGGGAAGGTTTTGAAATTGGTCCAAAAGAAGATAAATTAGGAATCCGCGGAAGCGACACCCATTCTTTAATATTCAATGACGTAAAAGTGCCAAAGGAAAACAGAATTGGCGAAGATGGATTTGGATTCAAATTTGCAATGAAAACGCTTTCTGGAGGGCGTATCGGTATTGCAGCCCAAGCATTAGGAATTGCCGCTGGAGCATACGATTTGGCTCGTGAATACTCAAAAGTTCGAAAAGCTTTTGGAACTGAAATTTGCAACCACCAAGCAATCGCTTTCAAACTTGCAGACATGCACACTTCAATCACCGCTGCCCGCCATTTAGTTATGAAAGCAGCTTGGGATAAAGACCAAGGCAACAATTATGACATGAGCGGCGCAATTGCAAAATTATTTGCTTCACAAACAGCAATGGATGTTAGCGTTGAAGCAGTACAAGTTCACGGCGGAAATGGTTATGTAAAAGAATACCACGTAGAACGCCTAATGCGTGATGCTAAAATTACCCAGATTTATGAAGGCACTTCAGAAATACAGAAAATTGTAATTTCAAGAGGTCTTTTGAAAGACTAGTTTCAATACAGCTGTCTTACTTTAAATAACAAAATATCAAGCCCGTCCATGTGACGGGTTTTTTATAGGAAGAAATTCCAAACCAAACCAAAACGCAAAACAGCATCTCGGTAGGGATAACCAGGAGCTGCAAAATGTTCGTTTTTACTACTAAAAAGTGAGGTGAAATTTTCATAAACGAAGAAAATACGCGTCTGCCTTATCTTCGCGTTAAAGAAAATATCTACCAGTGGAAACCCACCCAATTCTTGGTCATTCTGAACGTAAAATTCAGCCAAAACTGGGTCATATCCATTCATATTGTATTTAGTAAAATACTTAAAAGTAACACCCGTTTGCATAAAAAGTGCCCGTTTAAACCAATGATCTTGATAATAAAGTGAGTTTCGGGTAATAAGTTGTGGCACATTAAAAACCGTTTCCCCACTCAAAACCTGTTGATACATTACTGTATTTTCTAATGCAAAAAGGCCATAAGTAAATTCTTTTTGAGCCTTAATTTTTAAATAATCTACACGTTCAGAAGCTTGTAATGGCGAAGGTGTGCTATCAGTTGCTTTTATCCCGAAGTAGGCATAATCATCAATCCCTGTATAACTAACCGAGGCATTTCCGAAGCGTTTGGTGTTAATTTCAAACTTTAGTTCCTGCGTTTTTATATTGTTTAATTCGTTTTTCCAATTGTAATTTTGGTAATCACTTTGGTACAGTAAAAAATTGAAGTTTGGCGCCACTGAATGCACTGTTATAGATGCTTTTGCATTGTATTCTTCTTTCAAATTATACGAAGCTGCAGCTTGAATGTAATTTCCATCAAAATCGCCTGCTACATTTATTGCGCCTTTTCCAGAAAGTTTGAAGCCGTGGTATTCCTTTTCATAAGCTGCGCCAGCTTCAAAAATGCTTCCTTGTATTCTATTTGGAATTCGCACATCATCCAGCACCAAAACAGAATTATACCCATAATTAAAATCATTATAGCCTGCCCAAGCAGAAAGTTTTCCTATCAGTGAATTGTCAAAATTTGCATATGCTTTTACATTGAAATCCTCCAATTTTGTTTTGGTTTCTAAATTTGTAGTTTCATAGGAAGGTCCAAAAGATTCATAAGGCGCTGTTTGGTTGTATCTAAAAAATTTATCTTCATAACTCAACACATTCCCAATGGTAAGCACAGAATACGCTGTACTATCGCGCTGACTAATTAATTCGTAATAATGATCGCCATAAAATCGAAGTCCTTCCAATTTATTTTCAGCATTTTCAAAATTTACATCCAGCCTTCCGCGATCGTTAAATTCGGGGTCGTCATTTATAAATAACGCTAAAGAATTTTCCGTTAACCCTCCATTTTCTTGATTTAGAATATCCTGGGCCGCAACATGCATACGCGCTAAGTAGCGGTTGTTTTTAGTGCGGTAATTTGAAGTAAAGAGAAAATTTCCGGTACTCGTTAAAATATGTTGGTATTTCCCGAGTGAACGAACACCTTTATACCCAATAGAAAAATTAAACTGTGGCGAAGTATTTACCGTAAAAAAAGCATCCAATTGCTGCCCTTGATTGTATGCGGTTTTAAAATACAATTCTGTAAGGGGAGTTGGCACATTGTAATAATTAACTGCATCAATTTCTTTATAATTAAAATGATGTGCCTGTGCGGCAAAAAGGGGCTTCAAATTAAGCCGATCAAATGAATATGCCAGAGAGTTATAGGTCTGCCCAACATTTGAAAACTGAAGTAACTCAAAATTATCTCTTCGTAAATAATTAAAATTATATTTTTTAGCAATAGAAAGTGTTGTATCCACAAAAGTAGTATCGCGATCTGCTGAACTAATTTTATAAAAATCAATCGGTGGTTTTACCTTTTTTGCATTTGGGTTTTGGGAAAACACAGTTGCCGAAGCACATAAAATAAAAAGGAGCAAAAGTGTTTTTTTCATCTATAAATTAACTTTTAGCAAAGGTATATTTTTTTTGGTTTAATGGGGTATTATCAAAACTCAAACTGCGCATCACTAACTTAAACCTTCTGCGCATTTAACATCTGAAATTTGATGTTTCCTTTAATTTTATTGAATTTTGAACTCTATATGCTAAAGCTAAAAATAAACCAACATCTTCTTGAATGTGGCACTGACGAAGCAGGGCGTGGCTGTTTAGCTGGTCCCGTTACGGCAGCGGCAGTTATTCTTCCTGATAATTTTCAGCATCCTTTTTTGACAGACAGCAAGCAACTTTCAGAGAAAAAACGACTTCAACTAAAAGTTATTATAGAGCAGGAAGCAATTTGCTATAAAGTAGTTCATGTAATGATGGACGAAATTGACAAAATAAACATACTAAACGCATCTCTTTTAGGGATGCATCGAGCCATTGAAGGGCTTTCACAGCCTCCAGAATTTATTGCAATTGACGGCAACCGCTTTAAACCTTATGGAAAAATACCTTATGAATGTGTAATAAAAGGCGACGGTAAATACCTGCATATTGCTGCGGCTTCTATTTTGGCCAAAACATACCGAGACGAGTATATGACTGAGCTACACGAAAAGTTTCCGCAGTATAATTGGAAACAAAACAAAGGCTACCCAACAAAAGCACACCGTGAAGCAATTCGTACCCACGGCAGTACAATGTTTCATAGGAAAAGTTTTAAACTCCTGCCCGAGCAACTGGAATTAGATTTAAAAATTGCTGCTTCTACTATAAATAAGAAGGTTTAATTCGAAATATTCTTGTTGAAAACACGTCAATAAACTATTTCTAAACGTAGTAAAATCATCATTAATCATTGTTATTTTTGTTTTATGGGAAAAATTCAAGGGAAACCGTTAGCGCTTTTACTTTTCGTTTCAATATTGTTAGGAATTTTTGGAGCTTGTGATCAAACACTTCCAAAAACGGGGACTTTGATGGATTTTGTTCCAGAAAATACTTTGGTGGTTTTTAAGATTGCAAATTTTGAAAGCCTACAGGCAGATATTCAGAATAATGCTCTTCTATCAAAGTTTGAAAAATCGCCTCCCTATTTCTTTTTTTCTCAGAAAGCGGCACTTTTACAAAACCTACAGCCTAATTCGCAAAGCCTTTTGTGCATTAACAAACTAAACGACTCACTTTCAGCTTATACTTTTATTACAAAGCAAACAAAGGGGCTTTTTCAATTAGATTCTCTTAAAAATAAAACCATTGAAACCTTAAAGCTTGATAAGCAATCCTTTCAACGGGTAACAATTGGTAATGAAATAGCATACTCCGCCTTAGTTGATAGTGTATTCGTTCTTTCTTCATCACAACAGATTTTGATGGATATTTTAGAGCAAAAAACCGAACGCTCTGAAACCTTTTCAAAAGTTTTTAACCTTCCATCTTCCAATGAATTTACAGCTTTGGTTCGCGGTACTAAAATTGCGCTAAACGATTCTACAAAAATTGATTTTACTTCATGGAGCGCGTTAGATATAGCCATTGCACCAGATACGTTTACGGCAACTGGAATCACTTTGGCTACAGATAGTATTCCACAACTTTTAAATGTTTTTGAAGGGCAAACCCCACAACAAAACGATGCTTCTGAAATAGTCCCTCTTGATGCGCTTGGGGCTGTTAGTTTTACATTTAACGATGCCGAAAAATTCCAAAAAAAATTAAAGGATTTTAGAGGTGACAAAACAGCCACAGCAACCACCGGAATTTTTGGGTCAGTAAGTGAAGTTGGGAGTATTCAGCTAAAAAATGAAACTGCAATTTTTATAAAAAGCATTGATGCTCTTTTAACTGAAGATGCGTTGGCGCGTTATGTTTCGGCAAAAAGTTCGTTTCGTGACATTGAAATTAGCAGTTTTAGTGAACCGCAATTATTTCAAAAAACTTTTTCTCCTTTTATAAATTCTGCAAAGGCTAACTATGTTTTTCAGTTGGAAAATTTCTTTGTATTTATTGAAAATGAGGCAACCGCAGAACAACTTATCAGTGCATTTCAAAACAATGCGACATTAAAAAACAGTGCTTATTTTGAAAATACCGCAACAAATTTAAGTTCCGCTTCTTCCTTACTGCTGTTAAAAATGCAAGGCGAATATGCAACAGCAATTGCAAGATTTTTCAATTCAACAGCTAAAAAAAGCCTGGAGGCTATCTCTTTTAATGAGTTTCCATTGGCAGCCTTACAGTTTAGTTACGACAGAAATTTTGCGCATGTAACTTTCAGTTGCAATACACTTTCTGGAAAAACTCAGACCGTTTCAAGGAATGTTTCAGAAAAATTTAATGTAAAACTTGAAAACCCCGTTTTAGGAATTCCACAAATTTTTAATAATAAAGGCAGTAACGTGCTTGTGCAAGATGTTGGTAATAAATTGCATTTTATTTCTGAAAGTGGAAATATACTTTGGACAAAAAACCTAGGTTCAGGAATACTTGGAGCTATTGAAGTTATAACTATTTCCGGCAATAAATTCATGGCGTTTGCAACAAAAGATGCCTTCCATATCCTGGATCGAAATGGGAAGGACGCAACGTCATTTCCAATAAAATTTAAGGATGCTGTAACCCAGCCACTTTCGGTTTTTGATTATGACAACAACGGCAATTACCGTTTTGTGATTGTGCAGAATAATGGCGTATTAATGTATGATAAAAATGGAAAAACGGTAAAAGGTTTTGGGTTTGATAAAGCTAAAAGTAAGATTGTACAGTCGCCCAAACACATTCGGATGGGAAATAAAGATTATATTGTTATTGCTGAAGAAAGCGGGAAACTCAATATTTTGAGCCGTGTAGGAAAATCGCGTATTTCGGTGTCAAAAAACTTTAATTTTTCAGCAATCCCAATTGCTGAAGAAGACAATACTTTTGTGGTTATTACTAAAGAAAATACCAAAGAACGTATTTCACAAAATGGAAAAATAACTTCCCAGAAATTAGCTGTAGGAAGTAATTATTGGTTTGCAATAAACGGAACTACCAAAGTAACTCTTGATGATAATTTACTTCGTATTAACGGAAAACTAGTGGAGCTTCCACTTGGGCTTTATCACAAACCGCAGCTTTTTAACATCCATAGAAACACCTATATTACGATTACTGAAACCCAAGAAAAAAAGGTCTATGTATTTGATAAAAACGGTACGCTATTAAACGGGTTCCCTGTATATGGCACTTCCATAGCTTCAATGAGCGATGGAAATGAAAAAAACACCTTAGAGTTAACGGTTATTGGCGAATCGAATAGTGTGATTTTATATTCAAAAAATTAACCCCACTTCATTAAAAACATCACTTTTTACAGCAACTAAAGAGTTGAAATAAATTGTTAGCAACAGTTTTACGGAAATTTTAAAAGTTATATATGGAACACTTTCTTTCTTCTTTTGAAACCGTACCAACTTTAGAAATAAATTTACTTGATTTTAATATTTCGGGCTATTCTTTATTTCTAAAGCGTGAAGATTTATTGCATCCGTTTGTTTCTGGAAATAAATATAGAAAGTTAAAATACAACCTACAAGCAGCTAAACTTCAAAACCATCATACAGTACTAACATTTGGTGGCGCATTTTCAAATCATATTGCTGCCGTAGCTGCTGCAGGAAAACAGTTTAATTTTAAAACAATTGGTATAATTCGAGGCGAAGAACTTGCGGACAAAGCTACAGAAAACCCTACGCTTTTGTTCGCCCAAAACTGCGGTATGGACTTGCAATTTATTTCGCGAGAAAAATATAAACGCAAAGAAAATTCAGCATTTATTAAGACTTTAAAAGAAAAATTTGGTGCCTTTTATTTACTCCCTGAAGGCGGAACAAATGATTTGGCTGTAAAGGGCTGCGAAGAGATTCTAACAAAAACCGAAGAAACATGTGCCTATATCTGCACAGCTGTTGGAACCGGCGGAACTATGGCAGGCTTGGTTAAAGCTTCATCCGAAAAGCAAAAAGTATTAGGATTTTCGGCTTTAAAAGGTACGTTTCAAACTTCGGAAATTACCAAATATACTTCCAAAAACAATTTTGAAATTACGGACTCATACTGTTTTGGAGGTTATGGGAAAATAGATCTGAATTTGATACGTTTCATAAACGAGTTTAAAGAAAAAACAAAGATTCCTTTAGACCCAATTTATACTGGAAAAATGATGTTTGGTATTATGGAACTATTGAAAAAAGGGCATTTCAAAGAAAATAGCCGTATTTTTGCAATCCATACTGGAGGGTTACAAGGCATCACTGGGATGAACGAAAAATTAAAAAAGAAAAAACTACCTATAATTGAATAAAATGATTGGCAGAATAACGACACTTCTTCTTATATGTATAATTTGTTTTAGCAGTTGCAAATCAAAAAAAACCGCTGTAAAGCATAAAAAAAAGCACACTACAGAAAGGGTTGTTATCGTAAGACAACCCAATACGGAAACTAATACCAAAGCAGAAGAACCTGAAGTTGTTAAAGTGCCCGTAAACATTCCATACAGTGAACGCATTACAAATTATATTAATGAATTTAGTGGGATTGCAAAAGAAGAAATGTTACAATACGGTATTCCAGCCAGTATAACACTTGCACAAGGAATACTAGAAAGTGGCGCCGGTGCTGGAGAACTTACCATGAAAGCCAACAATCATTTCGGGATAAAATGCCATACAGGTTGGGAAGGTGACCGTGTGTATCATGATGATGATGAACGCGGAGAATGTTTCCGAAAATACAATGACCCAAAATATTCTTATCGCGACCATTCCTTATTTTTAACCCAAAGAAGTCGTTATCAAGATCTTTTCAAACTTAGAAAAGATGATTATAAAGGCTGGGCAAAAGGCCTAAGAAAAGCAGGTTATGCTACAGACCCCAAATACCCTGAAAAACTTATTAGCATCGTGGAGCGCTATAATTTAGATGAATTTGATAATGAAGTTTTAGGTAAAAAAACAAATCGATCTAATTCAAATGATACTAATATCGCTACGTATTCTGTGCAAGCTGGCGACACACTTTACAGTATCTCTCGTCGTTTTAATCTCACAGTAGAAACTTTGAAAAAATACAATGGCCTGAGAGATAACAACATCGCAATTGGTCAAACCTTATACCTTCATCCCCTAAAGAATCAATAGTTTTATAAAATTTGCTTTTTTAGCAATTTCATAGAACACCCTAAAAAAGTATTAAATTTCTTTAAATATTTATATGAATTATCAAAGAAGCAGCGCTCTTTTTCATGAGGCACAAAAAGTTATTCCTGGTGGTGTAAATTCACCTGTAAGAGCATTTAAAGCCGTTGGCGGCACTCCTATTTTTGCTGAAAAAGCAGTGGGAGCCTACTTATATGATGTTGACGGCAACAAACTTATAGATTACATAAACTCATGGGGGCCTATGATTTTAGGTCATGCGTATAAACCTGTGGTAAATGCAGTAATTGAAAAAGCCAAAAAAGGCACTTCCTTTGGAATGCCTACAGAAATTGAAACCGAAATCGCAGCACTAGCTGTTTCGATGGTGCCAAATATTGAGAAAATACGCTTTGTAAACAGTGGCACCGAAGCTTGTATGAGTGCGGTACGTCTAGCTCGGGGGTACACCGGAAAAGACAAGATCATAAAATTTGCAGGCTGCTATCACGGTCATAGTGATTCGTTTTTAATTCAAGCAGGAAGTGGTGCTATAACTTTCGGGGCTCCTAATAGCCCAGGTGTAACCGAAGGCACTGCAAAAGATACTTTGCTTGCTACCTACAACGATTTAAAAAATGTGGAAGCTGTAATTGCTGCCAACAAGAATGAAATAGCTTGTATTATTTTAGAGCCAGTTGCAGGAAACATGGGGTGTATTCCTCCAGCAAATGGTTTTTTGGCAGGTTTACGAAAACTATGTGATGACAACAACATGCTTTTAATTTTTGATGAAGTAATGACTGGCTTTAGACTTGCCCCTGGAGGGGCGCAAGAGCTTTTTGGAGTGAAAGCAGACATTGTAACTTTCGGAAAAGTTATTGGTGGTGGATTACCTGTTGGCGCATTTGCGGCAAATTCAGAAATAATGGATTATTTAGCTCCCCTTGGTCCCGTATACCAAGCAGGCACTTTAAGCGGAAACCCTTTGGCTATGGCTGCAGGCTTGGCAATGCTAAAGGAACTCAACGAAAATAGCGGGGTTTTCGAATCAATTAATAAAAAAACAGCATACCTTCATAAAGGTCTTCAAGAGGCACTTACTTCAGCAAAACTGAAATTTACAATAAATCGTTTGGGATCGATGATCTCAATCCATTTTTCAGAAAAACCTGTTACAGATTTTAATTCTGCTGCAGAAGCAAATAACGATACGTTCAAAAAGTTTTTTCACGGTATGCTTAATGAAGGAATCTACATTGCACCAAGCGCTTTTGAAACGTGGTTTATCTGTGACGCATTGAGTTATGAGGATTTGGATACTACAATTGCAGCTTGCAAAAAAGTTGCAGAGAATTTATAATAAAAAAGGCCCTTTCTAGAAATTAGAAAGGGCTCTTTATAAAAATAATTATAATCACTAATTATTCATTTTTAACCACTTGGTGTATTGTTCAGCAGACAAGGTCTTTTTCATTGCTTCTTTCAACTGTTTATCCAATTTATTTTTTTCAGCAGAAACAGCTGCTTCATTAATGTTTTTACCAGCTATATTTTTTTGGTAACCGACTTCTTTTGCTACAAGTGCTCTAAAAACTGTTCGTCCTTGGTCTCCATTCAACCCTAAGGCTTCAGTTAGTTTGGCCGTTTCTTCTTTAGCTATTACTTCGGGCCTGCTTTTATCCTGTGAAAGTTGCTGAGCCGAGACTGTTTGAATACCAAAAAGCATTGTTACTGCAAGTACAACTATTGTTAGAATATTTTTCATTGTTTTAATATTTAAGGTTACTAATGTAACTATTTTGCTTCATTAAAACAATAATCGCACCAAAAGAGATTTTTTTTACACTTTCTTTAATTTATCTCTTTTTAGATCGCTCTTTTTCACCCTTTCCTTTTCTATGCTTTTGGCTCTGCATACGTTCCCATTTTTTCATCTGCTCTTCCGTGAGTATCTCTTTTATTTTTCGTTGCATAGCGATCCGGCGGTCTAGCATGGCGCTTTTGGCATCGTATTTCTGCTGACTTGTCATTTCTTTAAAATTTTCTGAGCGCGGAGGGGTGCTTTTATCCATTTCCAAGAATAACTCCTTTACCTTACTTTCTTGAGAATTATTCAAATTTAATGCTAAGGTCATTTTTTTAGCTTTTAAAGCTGCTTTTTGTTCGGGAGTAAAATTTTCTTTTACTTCACTACGATGGTCTTTTCTTTTTCCATCTTTATTCTGTGCATTGATAGCAAAAGTTGCTAATGCCATAAAAATTATCAGTACTTTTTTCATAATATTTTTTTTAATGTTCAACATAGCTATGACCTAGAATTTCTAGTTAAGTTTAATTGAAGTTGTTTTTTTTGATTTATAGCTATTTCATTAGAAGCTTAAATAGCATAAAAAAAAAGGAACCGCATAAGCGCGGTTCCTTCACAAAATAAAACAATTAAAAAAATATTTATTTCACTACAAATCTTAAAACAGTATTGTAGTCATCAAATTTCAAAATATACACACCTAAAGCAAGGTCGGTAATATTGATACTATTTTTGTTTGCATCAACAGTTTGTTCCTTCACTTTTTGCCCTAATAAATTATAGATAGCAATTGTGTGTTCCTGTGTTAGGTTTGACAATGAGATAATATCATCTGCTGGGTTTGGATAAATAGCAACATTATATAATGCTTCAGTATCGTTTACTCCTGCAGTTACGCATGGGCCAGGTGCTGTTCCTGCGTTAGTTTCAACCATTGTACAAGCGCCTTCAGCAGAGAAAGTTGATGTAATATTAATTGCGCCACCATCAGCTGGTAAAACTACGCCCACAAATGTATGTGGAGAAGTTAATCCTGCTACAGAAACTGAAGCTGTTCCATCACCCGTTAAATCTAATGTGCCAGTTGCTGGAGGGTTTACAAAAGTTACAGTAACATCAGCTGTAAAATAATCATCACTACCGTCTCCAGGAGTACCATTATCATTACATGGAGAAATATTTGAGGTTTCTATTGCAGAAATATCGCAGGCCGTTGGGTCGCAAATATAAACTGGCAATACATATCCTCTAGCTTCAAATCTATCCGTAAATGCTTCAATTTCAGAACAGGTATACCCCATATCTATAGCGGCTTGTCTTACAGCAATCGCAGCATTCTGTTGGTTGGTAGTACTATTTGTCATCGCTAAGCCTTCCCAAACTGCAGCATCCATTTTTTCTCTTCCAATAATTTCCCATATTTCAAGAAGTACCGTTGCCCAAATTTGTCCATCTGTATGGATGGAGCCCGTAAGTCCACCTGGGTACATTGCACCATAATTGGTGGTTCTCCCTCCCCAAAATGGGTTGTGTCCGTCCCAGCCAAACACCCAAAAATATTGGTTGTCTGTATTATTCCAAAAACCTAAGCTTCTTTTGTATGAATTTGCCCAATAATCTCCAGTTCCTTCGCTTAAACCGTTTACTTGGCTTAGGCTTCCATTGGTCACAAAATCGTGAAGTCCATGGCCCAATTCGTGAAGAATTACGTCCATATCTTCTCCATCATCAACACCACCTTCTCCAAACTGAAGGCTTCCTGCGCTATAAAAAGAATTATCTGCGCCGTTGGCACCATGTGGATCAAAACGAACAACCCCCCCGTTATATATTGAAACTAAAGGTATGCCCAAATCATCATTTATATAACGAAAACTTTTATCGATATGATGGTAACAGTTTGCAGCTTCAAAACCTTGTTCATCGCGTGTAAAATCAAAATCTGATGATGTTTGAAGAAACAAACCTGTTGAAGGAGACCCTAATTCAGCTATTTCTGTATAGGCACCCCTCAATCTGTAATTCGTTCCGTCAAATTCTATATCTACAAGGTTTACAGATGTTCTTGCTGCGTTTAAATCTGCATTGGTCTGATCGTTATTATCTACATAATTCCCACCATACGTACTTCCTGTTTTTGTTAATGGGTCTGGATCAAAAACCATGGCTGTACCGGTTGCTTTTGACAGTGGGCCAACTGGATTTTTTCTCCCTTTTGGGTTTTTCTCATCTCCCGTAGATTTTTCGTAAATAGCAATATCTTTTGTGCTTAAAACGGCTCCCGATTTAGCATCGATAATTGTTTCCCAATTTCCCATTAGGAACTCAGACATTGTTGTTACCCTATACACCAATCTGCTAGCTCCCAACTTGTTATACACATAGAGTTTTACATCTTTTTGTGAAATATAGCCTTCAATATTTAAGGCATTAATTGCTGCATTCAAAGCGTCATTCTCAGAAATTGAAGGACTTGTATCAATGGCTTCAATTGTATTGTTGTAGGTACTGGCGTGATAGGTTACTTGATTGTTATTTGAAACATGTACCGCCACAGAAGAGTCAAAAACCTCTACCCCATTAACAGTATGGTAATATCGAAATGTCTCGCCTGAAGGTCCAGCATGGCTAAATGACATTGCAAAGCTTTGGTTTGTTTTGTTTATGGGCATATTGGCGTCCATCCACGCTTGCGCAACACTTTCTTTGCTTGATTGGGCAAAGAAAAGCTGTGTAAAGCCTATTAATAGCGAAGTGAATAATAGTTTTTTCATGAAAGTTTGATTTATAGTTTGTATATAGATTGTATATAGATTGTATATAGATTGTATATAGATTGTATATAGATTGTATATAGATTGTTAAATGTAGGATTTATCAATTATAAAACAAAAAAAACAATAGAAAACTAATTATAAAAAACAGGAAATGAGCTTATTTGAACTAAAATCATAAAATAAAAAAAAGGAAACTTCATTTTTGAAATTTCCTTTTTTATTAAGATATCTGTTTTTTTTAAAGGATTGAAACCATCAAGTTTTCATCAATTTTCTCAACTTTGGCAGCCTTTGAAGCTGTTAAACCCTTTATAGTTTTATCCCATTTCTTATTACTTAGCCCACTTTGCATTTTTAATTCTTCTAAAGAAACGGGTGAATTTGCTTTTAATAGTGCATAAACCGTTTTCTCATCTTCGGTCATTTCTACCTTTTTCTTTTCTGGTCTCATTTGCGGAAAGAAAAGTACTTCTTGTATGGAGGCGTTGTTGGTTAAAAACATAATTAATCGATCCATCCCGATCCCCATTCCACTGGTAGGAGGCATTCCATATTCCAAAGCACGTAAAAAATCGAAATCTATAAATGCAGTTGCTTCATCATCGCCTCTATCTGCAAGTTTTAATTGGGCTTCAAAACGCTCTCTTTGATCTATAGGGTCGTTTAATTCACTATAAGCATTTGCTATTTCTTTCCCACAAACCATTAATTCAAATCGTTCGGTAAGCTCAGGATTTTCGCGATGTTCTTTACAAAGCGGGCTCATTTCCTTTGGATAATCTGTAATAAAGGTAGGCTGAATAAAATTGCCTTCGCACTTTTCACCGAAAATTTCATCAATCAGTTTTCCTTTCCCCATCGTATCATCTACGGCAATGTTCATTTTTTCAGCAGCTTCACGAATTTCATCTTCTGTTTTTCCAGTAATATCAAAACCCGTAAATTTCTGAATTGCTTCTGCCATCGTCACTCTTGGGTATGGCGCTTTAAAGTCTATTTTGTACTCTCCGAATGTAGTTTCAGTGGTTCCATTTACTTCCATAGCACAGAATTCTAACAATTGCTCGCAGAAATCCATCATCCAGTTGTAATCTTTATAGGAAACATAAATCTCCATAGCAGTAAATTCTGGGTTGTGTGTGCGATCCATCCCTTCGTTTCGGAAGTTTTTAGAGAATTCATACACCCCATCAAAACCACCGACAATCAACCTTTTTAGGTATAATTCATTTGCTATTCGCATATACAACGGAATATCCAAAGAATTGTGGTGTGTTATAAAAGGTCGCGCTGCAGCCCCCCCTGGAATAGGCTGTAAAACAGGTGTTTCTACTTCAAAATAACCGCGATCGTTAAAAAAACTACGCATCGCATTGTAAAGTTTTGTACGCTTTACAAATATTTCTTTTACATGTGGATTTACCACTAAATCTGCGTAACGCTGACGATACCGCTGTTCTGGATCTGTAAAGGCATCGTGCACTTTTCCATCGGCATCAACTCGCGGTTGTGGCAAAGGCTTTAACGCTTTACTTAAAAGAGTAAAATTTTTAACCATAATGGTTTTTTCACCTACTTGCGTATTAAAAAGCTCTCCTTCTATACCTATAAAATCACCTATATCAAGTAATTTCTTATACACTTCGTTATAAAGAGTCTTGTCTTCGCCAGTACAAATTTCATCTCTATTAAAATATACTTGTATCCGTCCGTCGGCATCTTGTAGTTCAGCAAAAGATGCTTTCCCCTGGATTCTACGTGACATCAGTCTTCCTGCAACAATAACTTTTTTTCCTTCTTCAAAATTGCTTTTTATCTTTTTTGAAGTAGTGTCTACAGGATATAAATCTGCGGGATATGGATTAATGCCCATACTGCGCAGTTGGTTTAGTTTTTCTCTTCGGATAATTTCCAGTTCAGAAAGTTGCATAGATTAAGTATAAAAATAAGTTTGCAAAGATAGGGAAATGAAGTGCTAAATGCGAAAAGACTGGATTAGAAAAAAGAATAAAGAAAATAAATCTAGTCGTTAATTTTCTCGAGAGTAGATTCAATTGAAACCTTCACTCTTTTGTTATCGGGTTTTAGCACAAGTGCTTTATTATAATTTTCTAAGGCTTTGTCGAATTGATTTAAATCATAAAATTTATTTGCCAAACTTTCATAGACATAGGCTTCTTTAGGAAATAAAAATGTATTTAAAGCTGCAACAGTAATGGCTTCTTCTTTTCGGCTGGAATAGAACAACACATTAGAATAGGTGTTTAACTCACCCAAGCTCTTGGCTTCTTCCTTAAGCTGTGGCATGAGTTTTTTCATTTTTTTCTGAAACTTTTGTATGCCCATTTCATTTAAAGCATCATTTACAATTGTTACCGCATTATAATTTGGCGTGTAGGCTTTAGTTTGAATGATCTGCACTATATCATCTTCAAAAGTTGTTACGGGATGTTCAACAATTCGGTTAACTTCTTGTCCATTTTTATAAAAAATAAATGTTGGCACACGGTGAATGTTTAGCCCTTCTTGTTCACCGCCGGGACTTTGTTTGTAGAAATTTCGATCAGAATCGACCGCTACAACTGTAAGACGTTCCAAGGGAAAATTTGCTTCATCCAATACTTTATAAAATACAGGCAGTTCTTTTTTGCTATCTCCACACCAAGAACCAAAAAATGCTGTAATTGTATATTGTGGAAGCAATTTTTCTATTTCTGAAATTTTTTCTTTATCTGGTTGATAGGCTTTATAGTTGGTTAAAAACCATTCTGAATAGGTGTTTTCTGAAAGCGCTTGTTTATTTATTTTCCCCAATAACATTGGGCTTTTACCTTCTTGAATACTTTCATTATTAAAAGGCTGCGCATAAGTTGTAATAATAGCTATTGAAAAAGCGAAGGATAATAGGATTACATTTTTCATGATGTTGGTTTTAAAATTAACAGCACGAAGATTTTAAAAATGGATAAGAAAGCTAACAATTAGAGGTTTGAAAAAGGGACTAGACCCCCGTTGAATTTAGTTTGAATACAGGTTTTTCACTTCCTCCCGTGAGTTTACATTAAGTTTTTTGTAGAGGTTATTTATGTGCGATTTTACAGTACTTAAACTTACAAACATCAAAGAAGCGATTTCTTTATTGCTTTTATTTTCAAGAATAAGTTCTAAAACTTTCTTTTCCTGATTGGAAAGCGATTCTTTTAAAGCGACAAAAGTGTTAGCTTTTTGCAACTTCCTATAAAAAAATAAATTTCCTAAAATTGATATTCCAGCAATTACGCCAAGCAGAAAAAACCACCATGGAAATCCATCGGGTTTAATTGCTGCTACCAAATATTTATCTGAAGTAAGTTCTGCTCTATATTGCTCTGTATAGTTACTGTTTGGGTATTTTTCAATGAGGCGCTGAAGTAAATCATCGTAATACGTATTTGTCTTTAGGTCTTCTAAATAATAAGAATGTAGGGGTTGCGTCCTATCAGAAAAAAAAGCATAACTATAAAGTTCCGCTAAGGGCTCTTGCAATTGCTCGCCATATTGTTGTAAAATACCAAACCATTTTTTTGAATTAATCCTTCTATTTGCTTCACTACGGTAGGTTCCAAAAGCAAAACGCATATCGTGTTTTAATGAATCTATCTTTAAAAAAGCAGTTGCTTTTTCATTTTTGGAAACTACACGACAGAACATTTCTTCATCAAATGAAAAAGGAAGTGACAGGGTGTTATTATTATTTGCAATAAAAACAATTTCTTTACTATTGGCACAATGCCCAGTAAAATGAGTGGTGTTTTGGTCGTTTTCACTACATAAATCTACATGGATTCTATAAATTCTGTTCTCCAAAGGCAAATTATCGCCTGAAAAAGAAAAGAAACCTGTAACATCCGGAGTGGTTTTATTAAGAATTTGCTCAGGATACACCCCGGATATTTTTCGGTAATCATCAACTACTGAAAGATAAACCAAGCCTTTGGTTGACGCTGCATCTACATATCCTGAAAATTGATATTGCGCTTCGCAAACCGTGATTGCAAAAAAGAAAAAAAACGGAATAATTTTTTTAATGCTCATATAAAAATAAACGACTAAGGTATTAAACCTTATTCTTGTAACAAAAGGAAAATTGATTTGACCAATAGCTAAGTTATTAATCGTAAATTTGTTTGTAATGAGTATCTGGAGAGTCCTATTAGCAATTATTTTCCCGCCACTTGCTGTTATTGGTAAGGGTTGTGGCTCCATATTAATCGTTTTTATCCTTACTATTTGTGGTTGGATTCCTGGAGTAATTGCTGCATTAATCATCTTAAACAATCCTAAAAACTAAACCCCAATGAAAAAAATATTAATTCTAATTACAGTAACCATAGTAGCTATAGGTTGTCAGTTTAACGAAACCATGGTGATGAATGATGATGGCACTGGCGTAATAAGTGTAGAGGCAAATTTAAGTGAAATGATGGCCTTTGGAGGCTCCACATTTATTGATTCTTCAACTATAAAAATGGATACTATTATACGTATGAAACAGTTTTTGGAAGAAAAAAAAGACAGTATTTCCAAGCTTTCTATGAACGAACAAAGAAAGTTAAAAAAACTTGAAAACTTTAATTTTCATATGCTTATGAATTCAGAAACTTCTGAGTTGGTTTATAAAATAACTACAGAATTCACGGATGTTAATGAAGCAAATGATATTATGAATGGTTTGGAGCAATCTTCAAATTTAATGCCCAACAAAGACGCTGAAGACTCCAAAAAAGATTCCCCAGAAGTTGTTGGAGTTGCATATTCATATAAGAATGGTGTTTTTAAACGCGATGCTTTTATCAAGGACAAAAAAGGACATCAACAGCAAGTAGATAGTTTAAAAAAGACTGAAATGTTTATGGGTGGTTCCAATTATACCCTGAATTATACATTTCCGAGGAAAATAAAAAAAACATCTAATCCGCAAGCTACTTTTTCGGAAGACAAAAAAACTGTTATCTTACAGAAACCATTTATTGAATATTTTAAAAATCCAGATGTACTGGATTTGGAAGTAGAATTAGAAGATTAATTTATTTATACCACTGAAAGTCTACTAATTACTGTTCATTAATTAAAAATTTATAAAGTATGAAAGCATTATTTATTCTAGTTTCCTTATGTATGGTAAATGCCTGTAAAACACAGACAGACACTGTAATTACAACCAACAACACGAACATGGAACAGATAAAAAATAAAACTACAGGCTGTCCAGAGGAAGGTACATGCAGTGTAGCTGCACATAAAAACCAGCGTTTGGCTATTAAAGATGATGGCACTGGCGCTTTATATCCAGAAATGACCACTGGCAACAATATAATTGTAGCCTTTACCTATGCCGTTAAAGGCCCAGAAGGCACTGCAGACGGCGATTATTCTGAAACTATTCACTTTGAAATCCCTTCAGACACCCAGCGATTGAGCAAAGAGAACGCTGCTCTTGCAGATGTTAATTTACTTTTTGGGAGACATTGCTTTTGTAGAGATGGAGGTTATTTCCCTGTTACTGACGGAAAACTTATGGTTGAAAAAACTGATACGCTTATTACTTTTGACCTTCAGTTTAGAACAGACAAGACATCTCAGACTATTTCACATATTAGGAATACAGTAACGCTTTAGTACATTTAGCAGAAAGTTGCTCATTCTTTTCTTCTTACTAATTCTAAAAAATAAAAGAGGCGTTCCATTAATGGAACGCCTCTTTTTTATATTTATTTCTAAACTAAATTAGTTCTTAATAACCTTCTTAGTTGTTACTTTAGTTCCGTTTTTAACAACAAGGAAGTACATTCCGCTTTCAACATAACCGTAGTCAAGTTGCTTGCTAAAAGTGCTTGATGCTGTAACATCATCAAAAGTAAATTGGTTGATTGCTCTACCTCTTAAATCATACAAAGAAACTTCGATATTATCATTTGAAGCTGGTTTGAATGAAAGGTTGAACGTTCCATTTGAAGGGTTTGGATAAACCGCAAAGTTCTCAAAAGTAAACTCGCCAACACCAACAACACCATCAACAGTTATTACCGCGTCGTTAAGATCGTAAAAAATATTGTTTGATGACTTAATCATTAATCTACCTGTGGTAGTATTAAGGTTTGGCACATTTACTACAGCACTACCATTGTTTGGTACATTTGCAGCAACCATAACTGGGTACGTTAATCCCCCATCAGTAGAGAACATAATGTCTACATTCGGGCTATTTACTGGAGCAACATCTGTTCCTGCAACATCCCAAGTTACTGTTGCCGTAGATTGTGTAGTCCATGTAGTAGGGGTTGCTTGTGATGTTACTACAAAAGGACCAGCAGTTCCATCAACAGTAACAAACATATTATCACTTGCTGTAGCTCCTCCTGCTAATGCGTTATCACGAACTGTATATCTAAATCGCAATGATCTTCCTACAGTTGGCACCACTTCCCAAGTACTCTTTGTTTGGTTATTTAATACTGTGGCTAAAGCTGGCATATATCTTTCTGGGTCTGGTAATGGATCAATCGATCTAAATAAAGGCCCGAAGACAGAAGTGCTTTGCGGTGGCATTGAACCGATTTGATTATCCATTTGTTCCCAACAGTGCGAAAGCACATTAGCTCCATCCGGGTCTGTTGCAGCCCCCTTTAATATAAAAGGTGTTCCTTTTGGAATTACAACATCTGGCCCCGCATCTGCTGTTGGAGGTAAGTTTCCTGTAGCTGTTTGTGTAGCACATTGGCTACTTCCACTTTTAACATTAGACCACATTTGCTGAATACTAATTGCAGTAAAGTAATCATCACTACGTGACTGAACGTTTGGAGAGCAAATTCCTGCATACGCCATAATTGTAGATCCACTTCCAGGTTCCATTGCAGTTGAATCTGTTCTGTTACCGCCACAAGAATTGTTAAAAGTGTGCGTTGCACCAAATTGGTGTCCCATTTCGTGAGCCACATAATCAATATCATAAAAATCACCAACTGGGCTATTTGTACCAGTAACCCCTCTAGCTTTAGATGCAGTACAAGGAACTCTTAATTGAGCTAAACCACCTGCGCCAGTACTAAAAGTATGACCTATATCGTAATTAGCGGAACCAATTTCTGCATCAATTACTGTTTGACTTTGATTAATTAAAGTCCCTGCGTTGTTGTTAGTAAATGGATCTGTACTGCTATTAAGGAAAATAATATCTTCTTGATTTGCAACTAAAACCATAGTTACAGCAAGATCTCTTTCATAAACACCGTTTACACGTGTCATGGTAGTATTCATTGCTTCAAGAACAGCAGCCTTCTTAACAGCGTCAGTTGCTGTTGTTGGAATTCCTTGACGGTTTAAGTGAAATAAAGCATACTCCCCTGTACAAGCAACAGCAGCTCTAAAAGTTCTTAACATCCCATCATTAGCATTTTTATTTTCAGATAAAATTACTGGAGCTTCATCGTCGTCATTTAAACATTCAAATCCGTTAGGATCAGATGGCAATGAGCTGATGTTGTAGCTAATATAAAAGTTTTTATCCTGAGTATAAGGATCAATATAAATTGTTGAAAATTTAGGAGAAGAAATCATCGCATTCAAGCCTATGTTAGAAACACTAAAACGTGCAATTGCTGAAGGATCATCAATTCCTTGCGCCACATAAGAACGAATGTTTGGGTGTTTAGCTTGTAGCGCAGGCTCCATTACGGAAGCTTCAAAAACTTGAAATTTCTGAACTTCTCCATTATTGGTAGGCAAGTCAACAATAACATTGCTTTTTCCAGCATTTCTAGCAGGAGCATCAGCTAAAATAGCAATTAAAGCAGCACTATTTAGCTCAAACAGGTTATATTCCTGTGGCATGGTATTTCTATCGGCTTTTTGTCTGTGTTGCGTTTCTAGGTTCGACGTTTTCGTCCATAACGCATTTGTCTGTGCATTTATCCCAAAGCAAAAGAGCATAAAGGATAAAACCAGCATTTGTTTTAAAGTACTTTTTTTCATTGTAGTCGTGATTATTATGAATGTTTAGAGGTGTAAATATAATACCCTTTAGGGAATTTAAGGAATAATTAAGAGACTAACTTACAGTTTTAAGGTAAAATTTCACAAAATTCAAGAAAATGAAGACTGAAAATATATTTTATTGATAGTTTTACCCTCAATTTTAAAAAAAACAACACATTGAATAAGTCTCTCGAAATTATAAACTTAGCCCTAAAGGACTACAAAGAAACTTGGGAGTTTCAGGAATCACTTTTTCAAAATATTCTTCAAATTAAGAGTACCAATAGAAAAGAAAACACTTCGCAAGAAACCCCTAATTATCTTCTTTTTGTAGAACATCCACATGTATATACACTTGGAAAAAGTGGACACTTAGAAAATTTGCTTATATCTAAAGAAAAGCTAAAAGAAATTGACGCAAAATTTTATAAAATAAATCGCGGTGGCGATATAACCTACCATGGGCCCGGGCAAGTTGTGGGCTATCCAATTATAGATTTAGAAAACTTTTTTACAGACATTCATAAATACCTCCGTTTACTCGAGGAAATGATTATTCTTACGCTGGCAGAATACGGATTAAAAGCAGAACGCAGCACTGGCGAAACCGGCGTTTGGCTTGATGTAGGCACGCCTTTTGCTCGAAAAATATGCGCCATGGGCGTTCGTGCAAGCCGCTGGGTTACCATGCATGGATTTGCCTTAAATGTAAATACAGATTTAGGGTATTTTGACCATATGATTCCCTGTGGAATTAAAGACAAAGCAGTTACTTCATTAAATGTAGAACTTGGAAAGGCAAGTGTCTCAATGAAAGAAGTTGAAGAAAAATTATTAAAACATTTTCTTGCACTTTTTGAAGCAAAAATAAAACCTACTAAAACAGTTTAAACCCTTTATTTCTATTCTTATTTTTTAACAATACGAAATCCTTATTCAACCAAAGCCTTTATGCTTGAAAAAGATTTGCAGATATGTTTCTTTACCATATACTTTGTTATAGGCTTTAAAGTTTTTCCCGTTTCTGGGTGCAATCCATAACTTGAAAAATACTCTAATTCTTTATCTTTATTTTTACCATACCATATTTTAACAGCCCCATCACCATTGAAAAATGTACTTTCACAATTGGGAAACAGTTTTTTAAAACCCCTTATCCTTTCTTCTTTGTATAGCTTAAGAACACCGTCTTTAATTTTTTCTGAATCAAATGCAACCTCTACAAAATGGGTTTCATTCCATTCCATCCAGCGCTGTTTATTAAAATAGTTATATCCCAAAAAACAAATGATTCCTACAATAAAAACGATTGAAAAAGATTTAATCCATTTACTATTTTTCTTTACCCAATTTCCAGTTTTAGTTTGACCCCTATGCTTTGTGGTTAAAGCCTTTTCTTCTAATTCATTTTTCAACAAGTAGTCTTTGTAATCCATATACCCTAAATATTTAGCTAAAGCCACTATAACTTGTGGCTGGGGGATTTCAATATCGTTATCTACTTTAGAAACCGCCTCTTTATAAAAATCTCTTAAGCTTCGATCTCCATATACAAAGCTTTCCGAAATAATAGCAGAAAGCTCCTTTGCGATTTTATTTAAAGAAGGAGACTTAACACCTTCTAATATTAAATTCTCTCGCGTTTTTTCAAACGCTTTTAGAAGTAAATCTTTATGCATATACATTTATTTTTCAGTATTTCAAAACTACATAATTACGAATTGAAAACTGTTGGAATTTTTTTTCCAAAGGCTTTCCAATGACTTTCCAAACTTTCCTCTACAACCTCCATTTATTTGTCCTGTGTTGCAATGCCGCCTTAGGTGTAATAAGGTTTACAAAACATTTCAACTTTTATACTGGAGCCGCAATGTATGGGTATTGGCCATTTTGAGAAGTATCTAAGAGACTATACTTCTGCGCGCTACACTTCTCAAAGACCGAAGGATGTTCCTTCAAAATTAACGTATTGCCAAAACATCAAAAACTCTAGAAGCTTTCTGGAGGGCCATACTAGTGTTCAAATTTAAAATGAAATTAAAATGAAAAAAATAATATTTATACTATTTACCGGATTTCTATACACAGGTTTTTTTTCTTGCACACCTCAAGCTATTAGCGAAGTCGTAAAAGATACGCACGCATGCTGTGGTGATTATGGAAACATCCCACCACCACCCCCGCCAGGAAATACTGGCGGCTGATAATTATTTCGCAATTTGTAGTATTTTAGAGGAATGAAAAACCTACCGCTTTCATTCCTCTTTTTTATACCTTTTGTTGCTTTTGTTACAGCAGCTTCCCATAGCCAAACCCAGCCTGACAGTGCGAGGTTTTACTATAACCTTATCGTTAATCCTCAAAAAAGTATTGACATCCCAAAGGGCATTAAATATTACCAACTTCAAAAAGAAAAACATTTAAAGGAAGGCAATACCTATCAAGCTATTCAAGATATACGTTTAATAGCTATCGGTCAAAATACACTTGGGGATCTTTATGAAACTGAAACGGCATTTGTAGAAGCATTAACCCTAATTGATACTGCTGCAGAAAGTGATACTTTATCACAATCGCGTGTAGGCTTATACAATCAACTAGGAAACATCTATCGTTTTCAATATAATTATGAAAAATCTATAAAAGCTTTTGACAATGCGTTGCGGTTTTCAAAAAAACAAACCGACAGCATTACTATAATTAACAATAAGGCGAATGTTTTTAAAGATTCACAAGATTACGAGAGCGCTTTAAAACAACTAAACCTAGCCAAATCTAAAAATAATATATCGCAAGACTCTCTTTTACTCGCGTTGGTCTTAGACAATCTAGGCAGCGTACAAGCTAAGCTTAAAATCCCTGACGCCCTTGAAAATCTCAAAAAAGCACAAAAAATCAGAGCACAAGAAAACAATCTTACGGGGCTGTATGCAAGCTATAAAAACCTGACGCTCTATTATTTTGATAAGAAGGAAAAAGAGCAAGCTACAAAATATGCTAACAAAGCATATCAGACTGCCAATACCATTAATATTGCTTCCTTTGTCCAAGACGCACTTTCACTTTTCGTGATAATTGGCGAAGATGAAAAAATGATTGCCTATAAAAATCTTTCTGATAGTATGGCTAAAGAAAAGCAACTGGCAGAAAATAAAAATGCTTTTATTAAGTATAATGTAGCGAATGAACGAAAAAAAACTGCCGCCGCTTTATTGAATGAAGAAAAGCAAAAAACCCATAAAATACTTTTTCTTACAATTGGGCTTCTTGTTTTTATTTCATCAATATTTATCTACTTCATCAGTAAGTCAAAACACAAAAAAGAAAAGCTGGAACAAATCCATATTACCGAATCTAGAATTTCAAAAAAAGTACACGATGAAGTTGCAAATGACGTCTACCACCTTATGGCAAAAGTGCAAGGAAATGTCACTGAAAATGAAGAACTTTTGGACGATTTGGAAAAGATTTACAACAGAACCCGTGATATTTCAAAAGAAAATAGTGCAATTGAAATTCAGGAAAACTTTAGTCTGCAATTGAATGATTTATTGCTTAATTATCAAAACGAAAAGGTGAAAATTGTAACTCATAACATTTCAAAAATTGAATGGAAATATCTTTCTAGCATCAAAAAAACAACTATTTATAGGGTTTTACAAGAATTAATGACCAATATGAAAAAACATAGTAACGCCTCTATGGTAGTCGTTTCTTTTCAACAAAACAATAAAAAAACACTAATTGAATATACTGATAATGGAAAAGGCTGCGAGTTAAAAAACAAAAATGGGCTTCAAAATACGGAAAACCGTATTCAAGCATTAAATGGAACTATTATTTTTGATTCAAAACCCACTAAGGGATTTAAAGCAAAAATTACATTATAGCGTATGTTTAAAAAAGTTTTAATTTCAGAAGATATGGACAGTATTAGCAACGGCGTAGCTACTGTTCTTGAAGCGTTGCAAATAACTACTTTTCAAAAAGTACAGTATTGTGACGACGCATATATAAAGATTAAGAAAGCAGCGCAGGATCAGGCTCCTTTTGATTTATTGATAACCGATCTTTCGTTTAAGGCAGACCATAGAACGCAGAAATACCCGTCTGGAGAAATACTTGTAAAAGCATTAAAACAAGAACACCCTAATTTAAAAACAATCGTTTATTCAGTAGAAGATCGTCCCGCAAAAATACGCACTGTATTGACTGAATGTAAGACCGAAGCCTATGTTTGTAAAGGAAGAAATGGTTTAAAAGATTTAACCGAAGCGATTCATGCCGTGTATAACGGACAACGGTATATATCGCCACAACTAGTAAATACCTACAAGCAAAGCCCCCCTTCAGAAATTGATGACTACGATATTGAACTCATGAAATTGCTCGCCAATGGTTTATCGCAAGAAGAAATGAGTATTCATTTTAAAAACAACGACATAAAACCAAGCAGCATTAGCAGCATAGAAAAACGAATTGTTAAGCTTAGAAATCATTTTAATGCCAATAATTCAATTCAGCTTATTTCTATAGTTAAAGACCTAGGAATTATTTAAAAATAAACTATTGCTTGCATTTAATTCGGATAAATACCAAATAAAACCTCTTAATAAGGAAAACCGTAAAACTAAACCTTCAAAGCATACTATCTTAGCTATGAATTTAGTCGAGGTAAATTTCTGGGGAGAAAAATAGGGGCTAAACTAAACCTCTTACAGCATGCTGTAGGAGGTTTTTTTATAAAAAATTCATCCTTATACTAAAGCAAGTATAATCTTTAACAAAAAAAACACCAATACTTCACCCTCTTTTTTTTACAAATTAAATGCATAAAATTTACCACTTTCAATTTAGTATTAGGTATTTCAAGTTTTTACTAAAACACATTTAATAACTAAATTGTTCAAGCTTATTTATTTTTATCACAAAAAATCAACAGTTTTATGTTATTGGTGTTTTAACATTTCGTTAACTATGTTAGATTTTGAATATTTTTTCAAGAAGTTCTTTATCACATTTCTATCCCATAGACTGTATAAAATAAATTTAAAATTATTTATTTAACCAAGTTGCTGATTTTCTGTGTTTTACATCGCCGTAAATTTCTTAATTTTTCTTAGATATCCAAAGTCTCAATTTTTAGCTAATTCTTCATAAAGATTCTCATTTTGAGACATTTTAACATTTCTTTTTGGTTTTTTTTAGTACTTTTGAACCGTGTAAAATGCATTACATCGATTAAATAATTAAAACAACCCATTTAAATGTACAAAAACGAGATGACACTAAATTTCAGATACTTATATCAACACTCTCTCTTTTAAATTTTAAAAAAATTACCAGTATTATCTTTTCAAGCTTTTATTTTGAAATAACAAAAGATAAAAAATTTCGATTCCCTAATTGATGAACACCTTATAACTCATTGAAAAAATAAATTTTCTATTATGAAAAAATCACTACCCCCACAGAGGTATTACGGGCTACTTAAACCCTTCATATTGCTGTTTTTTTTCCTTTTAACTACACATACCGCTTTATCACAAAACAAAGTGATTGCAACCAGTGTAATTTCTAGCTCACATGTAGACAATCCTAATAATGCAATTGCAGAAAACGGACTTTCGGCAACATTAAACTCCTATGGAGGGATTATTGGTGGCGCCCTTGCTTATAGTGGAGAATTAGAACTTCAGTATCCAGGCTTGGTTCCAGCAAACACTACTTCCTTTGTAAAAATAGACATAGATGAAGACTTGCTTAATTCATTACTTGGAGGAAGCTTAGGTAACTTACTGGCAGACATATTAGAAACTGTTATTCTTGGAAATCACTATTTCAATATTGAGGCGCGTAACGGAAATACCACAGTGTTTTCAGGATCTTCAATTACGCCATTCTCAGACGGAAGGCTTAGAGTTGTTCAGGATAAAAATGGAGATTTTTATGTTGCAATAACCCCAGACCAAGCATACAATAGAATTTATATAGAAGATAGAACCGATGCGTTACTTTTAGGAAGAAGAAACAGTATGGAGGTATATCATGCATTCTATTTTGATAACAACCAATGTGAATTAGACCCTCTTTATACAGATTATGACGGTACTGGAATTACTTTAGACCTTCTTAAAATTGGTGGAGCTGGAGTTACAGACCCACATTTAGTGTTAGACAATGATTTAGACACTCACTCTGAAATAAGCTTAGGAATACTTAGCGTTTTAGCATCTATGCAACAAAATGTGTATTTCCCTACAACATATGCACCAACAGACGAATTTTCTGTAACATTAAGTACTGATCCAGCCCTGGTAACACTTGGCCTGTTAAACAATGTAAATGTTAGTGCTTATAACGGTCCTACATTGGTTTATTCAACCGACCTTTCTTCAGTATTAAATTTAGATTTGCTTACACTATTACAAAATGGCGATAAAGCAACAATAGTATTTGAACCAGGCTTAGCTTTTGATAGAGTCGTAATAAGCCTTTCTTCCTTATTAGGTGTAAATATTGACCAAAGACTTAATGTATATGACATCTCAGTTGTAGGTCCTGATGCACCAACAACAAATGATGATACACAAGAATTCTGTGCGGCAGACGCACCAACAGTAGCAGATCTTGATGTAAATGAAACTACAGTAGTATGGTATGATGCGCCAACCGGTGGAAATTTATACGATCCTACAGATCCATTAGTAGACAATACAAGCTATTATGGCGCTCAAATATTAAATGGTTGTGAAAGTTTATTAAGACTTGAAATTCAAGTAACGATCAACGATACTGCTACGCCAACAACAACAGATGATACACAAGAATTCTGTGCCGTAGAAGCACCAACAGTAGCTGATATTCAAGTTAACGAAACGGATATTACTTGGTATGATGCGCCAACAGGCGGAAATGCGTACAACGCAACCGATCTTTT
>NZ_JBDPMS010000001.1:761317-805399 GCF_039831855.1 Aequorivita sp. Q41
TATTACGCTGCTCAATTAGGAGCGAATACTTGTGAAAGTTCTGTAAGACTTGAAGTAGAAGTAACTATCAACGATACTGCTACACCAACAACAACAGATGATACACAAGAATTCTGTGCGGTAGACGCACCAACAGTAGCTGACATTCAAGTTAACGAAACGGATATTACTTGGTATGATGCGCCAACAGGCGGAAATGCGTACAACGCAACCGATCTTTTAGTAGACGGAACCACCTATTACGCTGCTCAATTAGGAGCGAATACTTGTGAAAGTTCTGTAAGACTTGAAGTAGAAGTAACTATCAACGATACAGCTACGCCAACAACAAATGATGATACACAGGATTTTTGTACCACCACCCCTCCAACGGTAGCTGACATTCAAGTTAACGAAACAGATATTACTTGGTATGATGCGCCAACAGGTGGAACTGCCTACAACGATACTGACCTTTTAATTGATGGAAATATTTATTACGCAGCACAATTAGGAACAAATGGTTGTGAAAGTTCAGTGAGACTTGCAGTTACTGTTACTGTTGATGACGTGGCAACCCCTACAACTGATGATGATACACAAGATTTCTGTACAGTTGATACCCCAACAGTAGGTGATATTCAGGTAAACGAACCAAACATTACTTGGTATAACGCACCAACTGGTGGAACTGCCTACAACGATACTGATCTTTTAATTGATGGGAATATTTATTATGCGGCTGCAACTGGAACAAATGGTTGTGAAAGCAGTATAAGACTTGCAGTAACCGTTACTGTTGCTGACGTAGCAACCCCTACAACAGACGATAGCACCCAAGATTTCTGTGCAGTAGATGCGCCAACAGTAGGCGATATTCAAGTAAACGAACCAAACATTACTTGGTATGACGCACCAACAGGTGGAACCGCTTACAACGATACTGATCTTTTAATTGATGGCAACATTTATTATGCGGCTGCAACTGGAACGAATGGCTGTGAAAGCTCAGTAAGACTTGAAGTAACCGTTACAATCGAAGATACTGCCACCCCTACTACCGATGATAGTACTCAAGACTTCTGTGCAGTAGATGCGCCAACAGTAGGTGATATTCAGGTAAACGAACCAAACATTACTTGGTATAACGCGCCAACTGGTGGAACTGCTTATAACAATACTGACCTTTTAATTGATGGCAATATTTATTATGCAGCTGCAACCGGAACAAATGGTTGTGAAAGTGCAACAAGACTTGAAGTTACTGTTACTGTTGCTGACGTGGCAACACCAACAACAGACGATAGCACTCAAGATTTCTGTGCAGTAGATGCGCCAACAGTAGGTGATATTCAGGTAAACGAACCAAATATTACTTGGTATGACGCACCAACAGGTGGAACTGCTTATAACAATACTGACCTTTTAATTGATGGGAACACTTATTATGCGGCAGCAACTGGAACAAATGGCTGTGAAAGCAGCACAAGACTTGAAGTAACTGTTACTGTAGGTGACACAAACACCCCAACTACTGATGACAATTCGCAAGATTTCTGTGCAGTAGATGCCCCAACCGTAGCTGATATTCAAGTAAATGAACCAAATGTAATCTGGTATGATGCTCCAATAGGTGGAAATGCATACACTGCAACAGATTTATTGATAGATGGAACAACTTATTACGCAGCGCTTACAGGCCCTTCTGGTTGTGAAAGCTCTGTTAGACTTGTAGTTTCAGTTACAATTAATGATTCTACTACTCCTACTACCGATGACGATGTACAAGAATTTTGTGCTGTAAACAATCCTACAGTAGCAAACTTAAATGTAAGAGGAACAAATATTGTTTGGTATGATGCGCCAATAGATGGAAACGCATACAACTTAACGGATCCACTAATAGATGGAAACATTTATTACGCTGCAGCAACTGGTGCTTCTGGATGTGAAAGCTCAAGCAGATTAGAAGTTACTGTTATCTTGAATAACGCTAGCGATCCAACAATTACTTCAGATGCAACTGGAGAAGTATGCTTGAACACAGTAATTACTTACACTACTGAAGCAGGAAACACAAATTATATTTGGAATGTTACTGGTGGCGATGCTATTGCTGGAGGTTCTAGTACAGATAATTTTATTACTGTACAATGGTCTTCAATAGACAATACTACAGTAAGCGTTAGTTATGATACTGTTGCAAATTGTTCTACCGGAACCAATACTGTTTTCACAGAAACCGTAGTAGTTTGTGCAGATATAACTATAGAAAAAACTGTTGATGTTCCTGAACCAATGGTTGGAGAAAATGTTGTGTTTACCATTTCGGTTCACAATTTAGGACCTAATGACTTTACCAATGTAGAGGTTTCAGAACAAATTCCTTCAGGATACGATCTTATAAACTTTACAACTAGCATCGGAACCTATGTACCTACTACTGGTATCTGGTCAATAGCTATTCTACCTGCTGAAGAAACAGCCATACTTACTGTAACGGTTAAAGTGCTTGGGCAAGGAGATTATTTAAACTCTGCTACAATAACTACTTCAGATCCTATGGATGCTGATGACACAAACAACACTGCCGAAGTAGACACAGAGCCTTTATGCCTATTTGTATTTAATGAGTTCTCTCCAAACAACGATGGTATCAACGATACTTTTGTAATAACGTGTATAGAGAATTTCCCTAATAGCTCCATTAAGATTTTCAATAGATATGGAAGTCTAGTATACGAAAAAGCAAAGTATGATAACAGCTGGAACGGAATAGGAAATGTGGGTAACACTAAAAAAGACGAGGTACTACCATCAGATACTTATTATTATATTTTAGAACTCGGCGATGGAACTAAACCAAAAAATGGATGGTTATTTTTAATAAAGTAATCTCAGGCAAACCCATTAACAAAACCGAATTAGAAAATCAAAAATAACATTATGAAACTACACATATCCTTAAAGACCATTAATTGCCTGGTCGTGGCGCTCGTATTAGCAATGTCCTCATATGCGCAACAAAACCCACAGTACACGCAATATATGTACAACACTATGAGCATTAACCCTGGTTATACAGGGTCTATGGGAACACTTGATGCCGTTCTTACATATAGAGATCAATGGGTAGGAATTGATGGCGCTCCAGTCTCGCAAAATTTTGGTATTCACAGTCCGCTTAGCAATGAAAAAATCGGACTGGGTCTAAACCTTCAAAACGATGAGATTGGCCCTGCACAAGAAATGTATGCAGATGCTAACTTTTCATACACCTTGCAAGTAAGCTCCACATTAAAACTTGGACTTGGTTTAAAAGCTGGAGCCAAAATTTTTAATGTAGATTTCTCAAAAGGTACTTTTGAAAATCCAGGCGGCGACCCACTAAACCAAAACATAGACAATAAGCTTACTACTGCATTAGGAGCTGGGGCTTATTTATATTCCGAAAAATGGTACTTAGGGCTTTCGGTTCCAGATTTTATTAGCAATAAATATTACGATGATATTGAAGAATCTGTAGCTGAAGAAGAAATTCAGTACTACCTAATCGGGGGGTATGTATTTGAATTAAGCCCATCTTTAAAATTTAAGCCAGCATTCCTTGCGAAATATGTACAAAACACACCTTTTGTAGTTGATGTTTCTGCAAACTTCCTAATCATGGATCAGTTTTCATTAGGAGCATCCTATAGATATGAAGACTCTGTAAGTGGGCTAGCTGGAGTTAATTTTATGAAAGGTTTTTTCGTAGGCTACTCGTATGACTATACACTTACAGACCTGAGCGATTACAACTCAGGTTCTCATGAAATTGTATTACGTTATACAATTCCACAAAAAAATAAAAAAGTAAACTCACCACGATATTTTTAAAATTATAAAAGATGAAAAAATTAATACTCTTCACCTTATTGATCATATCGGGTAAATCGTTTTCACAGGCAGAGCTAAGAAAAGCAGATCGTCTATACGAAGCCCACGCATACGCAGAGGCCGCAAAACTCTACTCAGACAAACTTGAGCAGGGCGGAACAGCTTCAACTGAAACATTTCTAAAAGCCGCTGACGCTAATTATTTTGTAAACAAAATGAGAGCGGCCGCAACTTTTTATGAAAAAGCAATGGCTTCAGACGCTACTATTCAAGAACCGTATTTATCAAGGTACGTAAGAAGCTTAAGAAGCGTTAGAGATTATGAAAAAGCAGATGAAATTTATCTTGATTATCTAACTAAAACAGGAAACACTATAGCTATAGAGAAGTTTAAAAACGAAATAGCAGCTTTCAAAGCCTTGAATGAAAGCGAAGAGCCTTCTCGTTATGCAGTTTCAAACTTGAATATAAATTCTAAATATTCAGATTTTGTTAATGTAATTAGAGGTGAAGAAGTAATTTTCTCTTCTGCACGCCCTGGCGCAGCTAAAGAACTTTATGACTGGAATGAACAGCCTTACTTAAGCCAATATGTAGCAACTAAAACTGAAACTGGGCAACTTGCTAATCCGCAACTTTTCGGACAGCAAATAAGCTCTAAATATCATGATGCCACTATCGCTTTTGTTCCTAACTCCGAAACAGTTTACTACACATCAAGCGCCTTAAATAAAAATAGATTGTTGTTAGATGATGAACAAAAAAATAACTTCAACATTTATAAAGGAATCTATAAGGATGGAAAAATCACTGGAAAGGAAACACTCTTTTTTAATAGTAATGATTATTCAACAGGGCACCCTTCAGTAACGAGCGACGGTAAATACTTGTTTTTTGCTAGTGATATGCCAGGAGGTTATGGCGAAGCAGACATCTATTATTGTGAAATCTTTGAAGACGGAAAACTTTCTACCCCAAAAAATGCTGGTGCACTAATTAACACTGCTGGAAACGATTTTTTCCCTTCTATGCATGATGGAGAACTTTATTTTTCATCAAATGGACACCTAGGTTTTGGTGGAATAGACAACTATGCTTCTAAGTTTGACAGCAAAGAAGGCACCTTCACTAAACCAGAAAATCTTGGTAAAGTGGTAAATACAATCGATGACGATTTTTCAATTATATTTAATGAAGATGGCAATTCTGGTTACTTATCATCAAACAGAGAAGGTGGAAAGGGAGATGATGATATTTATTTTTTCACAAGAACCCCACTTCCATGCGATCAATTTATTTCAGGAAAAATTATAGATAAATTATCTAAAAATGTACTTTCTGATGCAACGATTACTGTAAAAGATTCTACAAATATTGTAATTCAAACATTACAAGCCGAAGAAGACGGTACCTATAAAGTAAAAGTACCTTGCGACAATACCGTAACTGTAACAGCATCAAAAGAAGGATATATCGCCAAAACTGAAACTGTAACAACAGGAAGCGTTGATGGCGAAAACACTCCAGAATTAAATTTCGAATTAAATAAATACGAAGATATCATTGTAAAAGATGATAAAGGAGTTGAGAAAATAAAGATGGATCCTATTTACTTTGATTATAATAAAGCGGATATAACTGAGTCGGCAGCAGCTGTATTAAATAAAGCAGCTGAAGTGATGCGAGATATTCCAGAAATGACCATAAAAATTGAGTCTCATTCAGATTCTAGAGGGCCTGCAGCATACAACCTTTCTTTGTCAGACAAAAGAGCAAAGGCAACACAACAGTACCTTTACTCGCAAGGAATTGCTGAAGAGCGCATAGAAAGTGCTATTGGTTACGGAGAAAGTAGATTGCTTAATGAATGTGCAGATGGTGTAAAATGTTCTGATGAACAACACGATGTAAACAGAAGATCTGATTTTGTTATTATTAAAAGATAAAACTACTTTTATCAGGATTAATTTTTAAAATCCTACGACGAATCTAATTTTACCCAAACACTTACTAACGTGTTTGGGTATTTTTTTACATCAATGCACTATTAAAAAAAGATTAGTAGCTACATTAAATTATTATTTACCTAATAAGAATAAATAAAAAGTACTTTTAAACTGTATAGCAAATTACTAAGGGCCAAGAAAAGCTGTACGAAGCATCGTTTAACTAAAAAAAGCCAGTTGTTTTTCAACAAGAAAACTAAGCGATTAAATAATTCTTAAAAATGAAAGAAACTAGCTTAAAATGTAAATCCGAATTCACCCGTAATACCGAAGCTTCGCGCATCGGGATTGTCTAAGTAATTACCTCGGAAATTGAAATCTAATCTAAAAACACGGAAAATATTCCCTACACCAACACTCCATTCCCAGTATATATCTTCAGGTGCCTGATACACAATATTAGAAGCATTTACAGCTATATTTTCCTCAGAAATTTCACCATAAATTGCTCTAAAACCAACTACTTCACGTAAGTCTAGTTTTCGCAATAATGGAATACGAGAAAAAATACGTCCACCAAAATTGTGCTCCAAATGAAGCGAAGAATAGGTATCACTCACAAACTCATAATAATCCAATTGTGAAAAGGTATTGTAAAGGCTAAAATAAGTCTGGTTCCCAGGAATAGGGTTTAAAAGGCTTAAAGGAACAGCGCCAAAAGTTTTACCTACCTCAACGGTAGATAACAGACGTCCAAGCCCACCTATATTCCAGGGTTGTGTATAAAGCGCTTGCAGTTTTTTATATTCAAAATCACCCCCCATTACATCTTTTAACCCATAACTATAACCCGCATAAAACGATGGAAAATCGCCTTCATTAATAACGGTTTGCTCTACGCCATAACCAGAAGTTTTTCTTCCTGGCGCATATAAAAACCCTAGTTGAATTTCAGCTTGTTTTAATTCACTTTTTACTTCCCCTGTAAAAAGCCCATCTTCCATAACATTATAATCAATACTAAAAGTTTCAGTAGCAGATTTTAAAGTTCGATAGGAACCTGTTAAGCGTAAAATAAAATTTTTCCATGGTTCTATATCAAAACCAACGGTACTTAAATTTATTCGTGAAAGCCTATCATTGGCTCCAACAGACAATAATGAAGAAGACGCAAGGCTTCTGCCCAATACATCATTACTATTGGTTAAACTTGCTCCAGTTTGTTCTACATCGCGCCGATTTCCGCCAAAAACGGTTAGCCTTGATTTTCTATCTAAAAGCCATTTTCCAGAAATGCCATATTTAAAACGATCATCCCCAAAACCATAAGCTCCAAAAACCTCCAAACGCCACGGGTCATTTTGAGTAAAATAGGTTCTACCGCCTAAACGTACACGTAACCCTTCAGCTTCATTGTAACCAAAAATGGAAAATACTGGACCTATATCAAAATTATTTATTTCATAATACCCACTGGCGAGCGTGGCTCCAACATTATAAAGCGCTTTAAACCTAGGAACCGTTTTAAGGGTGTCGAGCATCTTATAAACCCCCGTTTCATCCTTACTAAGTTTTTCCATCCGGTTTATCTCCCAAAAATCATCCGGACGATTGTAGATTTCATAATTGTAGGGATCTACCTGTTGGTTGTAAAACTTTTTGTCTTTAGGGATATCAAAAGCATATTTGTCATATAGAGTAGTACGTTTTCCATAGACCCCTTTAGCCTCTTCTTTTTTCCGAAAACTGAAATCACTCATAAAGTAATCTCTAGTTATAAGAAAAATAGAATCGTTTAACACATCAAACTCTTGCTCAATATACACGTCGCGAACCCAGTTTAGATTCGCGCTTTTTGAGGCTTGAAGACTTATTTCTTTAATTGCCCAAGTAGTATCGTTAACCCAAAAATTTCCTTTGAAGGTAAGCTCGTTTTTTCGCCTTGGGTAATAAATAATGTTATAACACCATTTATTGTCCCGATACGCACTATCCTGAAGTACATAATTATAAACATCTATCCCTGTTCTAGACAGCGGACTTGTAAAAGCTTTGTCGAAAAATTTTAAGTAATTATCATATACATCATACTCGCTATAAAGATCTTTTACAAAAGCAATCAAGGTTTGATTATTCTCAAAACCTGAGTTTTTATTCCCTTGTAAAACTTCCTTTTCTTCATTAATTGAATTGTCACCATAAACTTTGGAAGCAGCTTCATTAATAAAAATAGGCAGGTAGGTATTTCCTGTTACATTTGAAGTATCAACCTGATCAAAAATGAACTCCATCCCCTTGAAAATTTTGCTTTTTATAAGCGCACTATCAATGGTATTTAAATCGAATTCCAACTTTTCGTACTTATCGTACTGATACTGTTTGAATTTTTTTACACCGTTTTCTCTTCTATTTTCCCATATTTTCCGAAGAATATCTATTGCTGGATTATTCTTTTTTGAGGTTTTTCCACTATAAACCACCACTTCATCTAAGGCATCAGCACTTTCCTCCATAAGCACTTCCATGGAATACGTACTTCGTGAAGCGAGCTCTACTTCTTTCGTAGTGTACCCAATAAATGAAAAAATAACAGTTTTATAGGTCTTATCACTTTCTAAATAAAAACGTCCGTTTTCATCAGAAATAGTCCCTTCCTGTGAGTCTTTAAAAATAACATTCGCGAAAGAAACAGGATACCCAGTAGCATCCGTAATAACGCCACTCACTTTGGTTTGAGAATATACCGAAGCACTAATAACTATAAAAAAAGATAAAAGGAAGTGCTTCATAAAATAACTGGTAACTAATATTTAGTAAAGTGTATAAAATTAGTCTCTATAAAGCACTTTCTTTACAGCCTTAACAACATCTTCACTATTAGGCAACCATTCCTGTAATAAAGCTGGAGAATATGGCGCGGGTGTATCAGCTGTATTTATTTTTATGATTGGCGCGTCTAAATAATCAAAAGCTTTGTTTTGTACCATATATGTAATTTCGGTAGCTATGTTTCCAAATGGCCATGCTTCTTCAAGAATTACAAGTCGGTTTGTTTTTTTAACAGACTCAAGAATAGCTTCTTGATCCATTGGTCGCACTGTGCGTAAATCAATAATTTCGCATTCTATACCTTCTTCTGAAAGTGTATCTGCTGCTTTATAAGCTTCTTTTATAATTTTTCCGAAGGAAACAATAGTTACATCCTTTCCTTTTCTCTTAATATCAGCAACACCAAGAGGAATTAAATATTCTCCTTCTGGCACCTCCCCTTTATCGCCATACATTTGTTCGCTTTCCATAAAAATAACTGGATCATTATCGCGAATAGCACTTTTAAGCAAGCCTTTTGCATCGGCAGGATTACTTGGCACAACTACTTTTAACCCTGGACAGTTTGCATACCAGCTTTCAAAAGCCTGGCTGTGTGTCGCAGCAAGTTGACCAGCAGAAGCTGTTGGCCCACGAAAAACGATAGGAATATTAAACTGCCCTCCACTCATCTGGCGCATTTTGGCAGCATTATTTATAATTTGATCTATCGCCACCAACGAAAAGTTAAAGGTCATAAACTCAATAATCGGTCTGTTGCCGTTCATTGCTGAGCCCACTCCAATACCCGAAAAACCCATCTCGGAAATTGGGGTATCTATTATGCGTTTTGCGCCAAACTCGTCTAGCATTCCTTTACTGGCTTTATAAGCACCGTTGTATTCGGCTACTTCCTCGCCCATTAAATATATGGATTCATCGCGACGCATTTCTTCGCTCATCGCTTCCTGTATGGCTTCTCTGAATTGTAATGTTTTCATCTGTCTAAATTGAAATGTAAATAACTGAAATTTTTCAGGGATAGCAAAAATACTATAATTCCAATCTGTTTAGTATTATTTTTTAACTTTTAACCTAAATTTATTATGCATGCATAATAAAAAAAAGAAATATATCCGTAACTTCGCCCGCAAGCAATCTTAAATAGATGTAACTCATTATTTTTGCTGAAAATTTACAATCCAAAAACATTCAAAAAAATGAAAATATTAGTCTGTATTAGTCACGTACCGGACACAACTTCAAAAATTAACTTCACCGACGGCGACACAAAATTTGACACAAATGGCGTTCAATTTGTTATAAATCCAAATGATGAATTTGGGCTTACACGCGCTATGTGGTTTAAGGAAAAACAAGGAGCAACAGTACATGTAATTAATGTTGGTGGCGCAGAAACGGAGCCAACCTTACGCAAAGCCTTGGCAATTGGCGCAGATGAAGCAATACGTATAAATACTCCTGCCACCGACGGATATTCTGTTGCAAAACAACTTGCAAATGTTGTAAAAGAAGGTGGATACAATTTAGTAATTGGTGGTCGTGAATCCATAGATTACAACGGCGGCATGGTTCCAGGAATGGTTGCAAAACTTATTGGAGCAAATTTCGTAAATACATGTATTGGTCTTGAAGTAGAAGGCGATAACGCAACTGCAATTCGAGAAATTGACGGTGGAAAAGAAACTTTAAAAACCTCGCTTCCATTAGTTATTGGCGGTCAAAAAGGTTTGGTAGAAGAAAGCGATTTACGCATTCCAAACATGCGTGGTATTATGCAAGCGCGTTCAAAACCACTTAATGTAAAGGAACCTATTGCTTCAGATTCAGAAACCAACACGGTTTCTTTTGAAAAACCAGCTCCAAAAGGAAGTGTTAAATTGGTTGATAATGTAGACGAATTGGTGAGTCTTTTGCACAACGAAGCGAAAGTTATATAATACCATAATCGGCCAACCACAATTTTAAATAATAACAATAATTTACGAAAACAATAATCAGTCTAAAAATCGTAAATCTAAAATCGTAAATCTAATGTCAGTTTTAGTATATACAGAATCAGAAGAAGGAAAAATTAAGAAAATAGCCCTAGAAGCCGTTTCGTATGCAAAAGGAATTGCGGACCAAATGGGGACTTCGGTTACTGCGGTTAGCATAAATGCAAATGGTACTTCAGAATTAGGAAAATACGGTGCTTCAAAAGTATTGCAGGTTTCTAATGACAAATTAAGCAAGTTTAACGCTGAGGCCTATGCATACGTTGTAGCACAAGCTGCTAAAGCAGAAGACGCTAAAGTAATTGTAATGACTTCAAGCGCAAACAGCAAGTTTTTAGCACCACTATTAGCGGTAAATTTGGAAGCGGGCTTTGTGCCAAACGCAGTTGGTTTGCCTGAAAGCACTTCACCATTTAAGGTTAAGCACAATGTTTTTACAAACAAAGCATTCGCAATAACTGAAATTACCACCGATAGAAAAATTATTGGTTTAGGAAAAAATTCCTACGGCTTAAAGGAGAATGAAACTTCAGCAACTTCGGAAGCATTTTCTCCAAGCTTAGATGCACACGATTTTAATATGGAAGTTATTTCCGTAGACAAAGCAACCGATAAAGTAACCATAGCCGATGCGGAAGTAGTTGTTTCTGGCGGTCGCGGACTTAAAGGTCCTGAAAACTGGGGAATGATTGAAGAGTTGGCAAAAACTTTGGGCGCTGCTACAGCATGTTCAAAACCTGTGAGCGATTTAGGCTGGAGACCACATAGCGAGCACGTTGGGCAAACTGGTAAGCCTGTAGCTTCTAATCTGTATATTGCCATTGGTATTTCTGGAGCTATTCAGCATTTGGCTGGTATCAACGCTTCAAAAGTAAAAGTTGTAATTAATAACGATCCTGAAGCTCCTTTCTTTAAAGCTGCAGACTACGGTATTGTTGGTGATGCTTTTGAGGTTGTACCAAAACTCATCGAAAAATTAAAAGAATTTAAAGCGCAGAACGCATAATTTTTTATTAATTTGTGCCTGAAATAAAGGCTGTTTAAATAAGGAAACACCCTCGTTTAAACAGCTTATTTTTTTATTTGTTATTTTTATAACCCACTGTTTATCTGAACAGAGCGCTTAACTACTGACTATTGATTGTTGAAAAATGAGTTTAGTAAAACTTACTATAAAAGGAATTTCATACAGCCAAACACAAAATGGCGCGTACGCACTTATTTTAAATGAAGTGGACGGCGACCGCAAACTACCTATTGTAATCGGAGCTTTTGAAGCGCAATCGATAGCTATTGCACTCGAAAAAGAAATAACACCTCCAAGACCACTTACACACGATCTTTTTAAAAACTTTGCAGACCGCTTTCAAATAGTCGTAAAGCAAATAATAATTCACAAATTAGTAGACGGTGTTTTTTATTCCAGCATTATCTGTGAATGCGACAAAATTGAAGAAATAATTGATGCCCGAACCAGTGATGCCATAGCATTAGCACTTCGGTTTAAAGCTCCAATTTTTACATATAAAAACATTTTAGACAAAGCTGGGATTTATTTAAAAACACCAACTTCCAAAAAAAACCTCTCAAAAAAAGAAGAAACCGTAATAGAAAATTTAATTTTAGGAGAAGATAAAGAATCTGTAAAACCTACCAGTGAAGATTATAGCAAGTTTAGTTTAAATCAACTAAATAAAATGCTAGATGAAGCTGTGAATAATGAAAATTACGAAAAAGCTGCAAGCGTTCGTGATGAAATATCAAAAAGACAGTAGCTTCGTTTAAAATAATTGAAAGAAGATAATTATAACTATTTTATGCAAAAAATACTATTTGCCGCAATAATTTTTCTTTTCTTCGGAAATATGTTTGGTCAAAGCATTGAAAAAACGTGGCTATTTTTAGATATAAAAGACGAAACTGGACTTTCCTTATTTCAAATAAACCCAGAAAAAGATTTTCTAAAACTCGAAAACGGTTCGTTCGAATATCAAATAACCGCACACGACAGCATAAAATCCAGTGGCGATTATTTATTACAAAATAACTTATTAGTCCTTTTCTTTAACACCCCAAAGGACAGCATTAGAAGGTTTCGTGTGGCAACCGTTACAGACACCTCACTCACGCTTTCAGAAAATAATTTTAAATACAATTTAATCATCCCCAAAGCTGAAGTTGCCCCCACATTAACCACTGTTACAAAAGCTTCAGATATTATGCCAAGCCAAGGATTTTCAATGCAAAGTCTGTGGCGTGGTGCATTAGGAATGTTCTCTTTATTATTTATTGCATTTCTTTTTAGTGCAAATAGAAATGCAATAAACTGGAAAACTGTAGGCTTAGGACTGGCTTTTCAATTAATCATTGCTATAGGCGTATTAAAAGTTTCTTTTGTTCAAAATATTTTTGAAGGCATTGGGCAAATTTTCGTTAGCGTTCTTGAATTTACACAAGCTGGAAGCAAGTTTCTTTTTGAAGGCTTAGTTGTAGATATGGATACCTTCGGTTTTATTTTTGCTTTTCAGGTTTTACCAACCATCATTTTCTTTTCAGCCTTAACCTCCGTTTTATTTTATTTAGGAATCATACAAAAGATTGTAAAAATAATGGCTTGGCTTTTAACCAAAACATTAAAAATTTCTGGCGCTGAAAGCTTAAGTGTTGCAGGAAATATATTTTTAGGACAGACGGAAGCACCACTTCTAATTAAAGCCTATTTAGAGAAAATGAACAAAAGCGAAATGCTTCTTGTTATGATTGGCGGAATGGCAACTGTAGCCGGAGCAGTACTTGCAGCCTATATTGGATTTTTGGGTGGCGACGATCCTGTTTTAAGATTAACCTTTGCAAAACACCTTTTAGCAGCTTCGGTTATGGCAGCTCCTGGGGCAATTGTAATATCAAAAATTCTATATCCACAAACAGAATCTATAAATACAGATGTAAAAGTTTCTTCTGAAAAAATTGGCTCAAACATTCTAGATGCTATTGCCAATGGAACTACAGAAGGACTAAAACTCGCTGTAAATGTAGGTGCCATGCTTTTGGTTTTTGTTGCATTTATTGCAATGCTAAACGGTATTTTAGGCACCATAGCCAGCTTTGACGGATTTTCAATCGCGTTTCTAAATATTGACTGGCATTTTATGTCGCTTAATGAATTTATTGCAAAAAATTCTACCTACGATGGGCTTTCACTTGAATTTATTCTGGGTACTATTTTCGCCCCTTTAATGTGGTTAATAGGTGTAGCAAAAGAAGATATGATGATGATGGGACAACTGTTAGGAATCAAACTTGCCGCAAGTGAATTTGTAGGCTATATTCAGCTAGCAGAACTTAAAAATGCAACAAATGACTTGCATTTAAATTACGAAAAAAGCATCATTATGGCCACCTATATGCTTTGTGGTTTTGCAAATTTTGCTTCTATTGGGATTCAAATTGGCGGAATTGGTTCTTTAGCACCAGGACAACGTAAAGTGCTTTCAAAATTTGGAATGAAAGCGTTGATAGGCGGAACAATAGCTTCACTAATTTCTGCTACAATTGCTGGGATGATTATTGGATAGTTATTTAGTGTAGTTAATAACTTTTTAAATAATATAGGCAACGCATGCGTTCTCTTAATGTGATTTCTCTATTTTAGAAAACTCTAAAAAGCGATGGCATATGAAGCAATACCACGACCTCTTAAAACACGTACTCGAAAACGGAACTGAAAAACAAGACCGCACTGGTACTGGCACCAAAAGTGTTTTTGGCTACCAAATGCGATTTGATCTCAGTGAAGGTTTTCCGATGATTACCACCAAAAAACTTCACTTAAAATCAATTGTTTACGAACTTCTATGGTTTTTAAATGGAGATACTAACATAAAGTACCTACAAGAAAACGGAGTTCGTATATGGAATGAATGGGCAGATAAAAATGGTGATTTAGGGCCGGTTTATGGCCACCAATGGAGAAATTGGAACAGCGAAGAAATAGATCAGATTTCAGAAATAATTGAAACACTTAAAAAAAACCCAGATAGCCGCAGAATGCTTGTAAGCGCATGGAATCCAAGTGTTATGCCCAACACTTCAAAACCTTTTGCTGAGAATGTAGCAAATGGAAAAGCCGCTCTTCCACCCTGCCATGCTTTCTTCCAGTTTTATGTTGCCAATGGCAAATTATCGTGCCAATTATACCAACGAAGCGCTGATATCTTCCTAGGCGTTCCTTTCAATATCGCCTCCTATGCTTTATTAACAATGATGGTTGCGCAAGTTTGTGGGTACCAAGCAGGAGATTTTATTCATACCTTTGGAGATGCCCATATTTACAGCAACCATTACAAACAAGTTGAACTTCAGCTTACTCGAGAAACACGTACGTTACCAAAAATGTTGCTCAATCCAGATGTAAAAGATATATTTGGCTTCACTTTTGATGATTTTACCCTTGTGGAGTATAATCCCCACCCGCATATTAAAGGCGCTGTTGCCATTTAAACAAAAAAAACATTATGAAAAATCTAATTTTTGCGCTTTGCATCCTTTTTACTTCAACCCTTTTCGCGCAAAAAGAATGGGGAAATGTAAATAAAAATAAGGTAACTTTAAAAGAAATTAGCCCTATCTGGCCTGGTTGTGAGAGTGGTAACGTTGCACAACGAGATGCGTGTTTCAATCAGAAATTAGCTACACATATTGCTAAAAACTTTAAATATCCAGCCGAAGCATACAAGAAGAATGAAGAAGGAAAAGTAACTATAGAGTTTGTTGTTAATGAAAAAGGAATTGTGGAAATAGACAAAGTGTATGGGGCAACTAAACTATTACAAGAAGAGGCAAAAAGAAATATTTTGTCTATCCCAAAAATGGCAAAACCAGGAATGATGGGCGGTAAACCCCGAGCAATTAAAATGACTGTAAACATCCCATTTAAAACTGGGAAATAACATTTTTTGTGTTTTTTTAATGCGCTAACCCTAGTTTAACAACTGTTTAACGCAATTATAAGAGCCTTCAACAATTTTAATAATTATATTTAAAGTGTCGTCAAAATACGACACTTTTTTTATGACTGCAATTGCTACATTGGTTTCATTTTTTAGTGAAACCCGCCAACATACCGAAAATATTTGCAAACCGCTGGAGATTGAAGATTACGTTGTCCAGCCCATTGTAGATGTTTCCCCTCCTAAATGGCATCTTGGCCACACAACATGGTTTTTTGAGGAATTTATTTTAAAACCACATAAGCCAGGTTATAAATTATTTCATGAGGATTTTGCATTTGTTTTCAATAGTTATTATGAAAACATTGGAAAACGTGTAATTAGAAATGATCGCGGAAACCTTTCCAGGCCAAGTGTGGCAAAAGTTTATGAATACCGTAAGTATGTAACAAATGAATTAAAAAAATTTCTTTTAGATGAAATTTCTGAAGCTATACAAGAAATTTTAATAATAGGTATACATCATGAAAAACAACACCAAGAACTTCTTTTAACAGATATAAAATACATTTTAGGGAACAATCCGCTGCTTCCTAAATACACTGATTCATTTTCTGAAAATCCAATTCAAAATTTTGCACAAGAATGGATTTCAATACAAGAGGGGGTTTATGAAATTGGCCACAACAAGCCCGAAGAGTTCTGTTATGACAATGAATTAAACCGTCATAAGGTATACCTTCCGGATTATAAAATTTCAAACAAACTCGTTACCAACGCCGAATTTCTTGATTTTATAAATGCTAATGGCTATAAAGATTTCAACCTTTGGCATGCGGAAGGCTTGGATTGGGTAAAACAGAATAATATTACCGCCCCACTGTATTGGCATTTAATAGATGGCGAATGGCACCAATATACTTTAGCTGGACTTCAAAAAATAAATTTAAACGCAGCCGTATCACATATTTCCTATTTTGAAGCATTCGCATATGCCCAATGGAAAGGGTGTCGTCTTCCCACAGAATTTGAATGGGAAATAGCACAAAAGAAATTCAAATGGGGATCTCGATGGGAATGGACAGAAAGTGCCTACCTCCCCTACCCAAAATACACCAAAGCGCCTGGCGCAATTGGAGAGTACAATGGAAAATTTATGGTGAACCAAAAAGTACTTCGCGGCGGTTCTGTTGCTACACCCAACTTACATACACGACCTACCTACCGAAATTTTTTTCAAACAAATTTAAGATGGCAATTTACTGGGTTAAGGTTGGCCAAATAATTACGACAAAGCGTTTATGGAAATTAAAACAAAACCTCAATTAGATACAACTTTTAAAAACGAAGTTTTTAAAGGGCTGTCTTCATTTCCCAAATTCCTTTCGTCAAAATACTTTTATGATAAAAAAGGGGATCGCCTTTTTCAGGATATTATGGCTATGCCATCGTATTATCTTACTGGTTGTGAATATCAAATTATTTCGTCGAATACAAAAACCATAGGCGAGCTTTTTCGGGATCGTAAAAATGGGCTAGACCTAATTGAATTAGGTGCAGGAGATGGAAAAAAGACAAAAGTATTGCTGAAGTATATGGCAGAAAATGATTTCAACTTTATATACAAACCTATTGATATTAGTGAGAATGCTGTAGAAATGCTGTCTAATAATCTAGCTGATGAAATGCCAACTCTAAACGTTGATGCTGAAGCTGGTGAATATTTTGAAGTTCTAGATAGGCTGAAAGGCTTCAACAAACGCAAAAAAGTAATCATGGTCTTGGGTAGTAATATTGGCAATTTAAAACACCCAAAAGCAATTGAATTTCTTTCAAAACTTAAAGACACAATGCTTTCTGACGATTTACTTTTTATGGGGTTCGACCAAAAAAAGAATCCACAAACCATCTTAAATGCTTACAATGATGACACTGGAATTACAGCAGCATTCAATAAAAATATTTTAACACGAATTAATCGCGAGTTAGCAGGGAATTTTGAAGAAGCTAAATTTAACCATTGGGAAGTTTACGACCCTGAAACTGGAACAGCCAAAAGTTTTTTAGTAGCAACGGAAGCTATGGAAGTAAGTATCCAAAAATTGGGACTTACCATACGTTTTGATCCCTGGGAAACTATCCACACGGAGATTTCGCAGAAGTATGACGATAAAACAGTTCGTTGGCTTGCAGCACAAGCTGGCCTAAGAATAGAAACTTCATTCACGGATGCGAAAGGCTACTATAAAAATTACGTTTTCAGAAAAGAATAAAAGCCTATCTTTTTAAAATAGTCAATAAATATTCTAGCTCATTTTCAGTATTATAATAATGAAAACTAACTCTAATACCTCCACCACGAGGCGAACATATTATATTATTATCACGTAGTTTTTGAAATAATTCCATATCTCCTTTTAAATTAAAAATGGAACTATGTTTTTCACGAAGCAAGGTGTTTTTTTTTAAAAGTCCCATTTCAGCAAAATTATTCTTTGCTTTCTCTGCAAGTGTTGCTATTGCATGGTAAATTTTATCTACCCCTAATTTTTGTTGAAATAAAATTGCCTGCTCCAAGCTACCGTAATTCAAAGTGTCTTGATGGCCTGGTTCAAAATGTTTCATAAAGGCGGTTTCAATTGGTTTACTTTCAAATTTTTCAGCAGAATTAAATCCTAAGGTTTTTGGAAATATCCGAGCTCGCGCAGCTTCTTTTATCATTATAAATCCATTGCCATAACCCGCAGTAAGCCATTTATAGGCACTAGCGCCCAAAACATCAATTGCAGTATCTTTAAAACTAAATTTTTCGGTTCCTAGGTATTGCGTGCCATCTGCAATGAGAAGCATATTGGGGTTTTGGCTTTTTAATTTTTTTAAAAAATCTAAATCAATTTTAATTCCGTTTAGCCATTGCACAACACTAAACATAAATATATCTGGGGCATGTTTGGCAACTGCAGCTTCAATATTACTTTCTAAATTTTCGTCTATTTCTGCATAACACACCCTAAAATCACGTGTTTCAACAGGCCAGCCCAAAGAAGGATAGTCATTTTTTAATAATAGAATTTTTTGACCTTTTGGAAGCCCTTCCAACACTGTATTTATTCCAAATGAAAAATTAGGCACCAAGGCTGTTTCTGTGGCAGATGCATCAAAAAAATTAGCTACAGTCATTCTAATTTGCTCAATATGCCTTTTATGCTCATCGCGAAAAACACTAGCATGATTCATTAAATTTAAATCGTGCTGGTGGCGCCATGCTATTATAGGTCTGGGAATCACACCATTTGAAGCAGTATTAAGATAAGTACATGAGGATAAAGCGGGAAAATGATTTCTTATTTCTTCCATAGTAAATGGCCAAAATGGCGAAAATTAGGTATTTTTACAATACTGATTCTACAGTTAATTGTAGAATCTTCAACGAAAATACTTAACTATGTTTTCAAAAGCTAAAAAAACCGAAAGAATTGACGCTGAGCAGCGTGAGCAATATGAATACGCACGTAAGCGCATTGCACAGAAAAAAAGTTTAATGAGGCATTTCATCCTCTTTTTAGTAGGATCTGTGCTACTTATTATTATCAACCCACTTTTGGGGTATGGCAATGATTTTTTTATAAAAGATTGGTTTATTTGGGCGATTTTAATTTGGACATTTATATTTTTAATCCATCTTTTTAATGTTTTTGTGATGAATAAATTCATGGATAAAGAATGGGAAGACCGCCAATTGGAAAAGCTTAAAGCAAGACAAGCCGAACGAATTGCACAATTACAACAAAAAGTTGACAATGAATTACAATTACCTACAACACCAACAAATACTACAAAAAGCAACGAACTTAATAACCCTTTACCCCCAGATGTAGAATGATTACAATGATTGCCGCCGCTGGCGAAAACAATGAATTAGGCAAGGACAATGATTTGTTATGGCATTTGCCAGACGATTTTAAACGTTTTAAGCAACTTACAACAGGCCACCATATAATTATGGGGAGGAAGACTTTTGAAAGCTTCCCACGGCCACTCCCCAACAGAACGCATATTATAATTACCCGCAATAAAACGTACAAAAAAGGGGACATCCTGATTGCTCACGCAATGGAAGAAGCATTGCAATTAGCAGCTAAGGCCCCCCATCCTTTTATAATTGGGGGCGGCGAAATTTACAAAATGGGCCTCCCCATTGCTGATAAGATTGAACTTACTCGGGTTCATAGTACATTTGAGGAGGCTGATACTTTTTTTCCTGAATTTTCTAAGGAAGAATGGCAGCTTATTTCAGAAACAACGCATGAAAAAGACGATAAACACAACTATAGTTTCACTTACGAAACATGGATTCGCAAATAAAAAATAATTTTTCTTAAAAAAACATAGCATGAAAGCATATATATTCCCAGGTCAGGGTGCACAATTTACAGGAATGGGTAAAGACCTATATGAAAACTCTTCAAAGGCAAAAGAATTATTTCAAGAAGCAAATGAAGTTTTAAGCTTTGATATTACCAAAATAATGTTTGAAGGTACCGCTGACGAATTGAAGGAAACCAAAGTTACACAACCTGCAATATTTTTACATTCCACCATTTTAGCTGAAGTAATGGGTAGCAAATTTCAGCCAGCTATGGTTGCAGGACATTCATTAGGAGAAATTTCTGCTTTGGTTGCAAATAGAACACTCGCCTTTAGTGATGGATTGCAGTTGGTATACAAACGTGCCTTAGCCATGCAAAAAGCGTGCGAGGTAACTCCTTCAACAATGGCAGCAGTATTAGGCTTAGACGATCATTTAGTAGAAGCAATCTGTGCTGACACCCCAGGAATTGTGGTAGCTGCAAATTATAATTGTCCAGGACAACTTGTAATTTCTGGTGCAACTGAAGCCGTTGGCAAAGCCTGTGAAAACTTAAAAGAAGCTGGAGCGCGTCGCGCATTAATATTACCTGTTGGCGGGGCATTTCACAGCCCTTTAATGGAGCCAGCACGAGAAGAATTAGCCGCTGCCATTGAAGCTACGCAATTTTCAGAACCTGCGTGTCCAATATACCAAAACGTATCTACCTTTGCAGTAACAGCCCCTTCTGAAATAAAGAAAAACCTAATTTTTCAACTTACCGCCCCCGTTAAATGGACGCAAAGCATCCAAAATATGATAAAGGACGGTGCTACTAAATTCATTGAAGTTGGTCCAGGAAATGTTTTGCAAGGATTGGTGAAAAAGATTGATAATACTGTGGAAACTGAAAAAGCAGAGCTTTAAAAATTAATTCAAAAAAAAGCCGAATGATAATTATCATTCGGCTTTTTTAGTTTTATACCTGTTCTTTATGCACTTATCGCGCAATCCTCACAATCTTTCACCTCTCCATAATAGGTTTCTCGGTATTTGTGAAGGGTTTTAAAAGGAACATTTAAAAATGTTTTTTTAATGTAGATCACACTTGTAGTGAACATACCCATTTTTTCTGTAAATCGTTTTTCTGTTTTTGTTTGTCGTTTCACTGAAACTAACTTCATCATTGTTTTTTTGACCCCCTTTGGCCCCTAAAACATAGTTTTATAAAGCGAAAGTACAGAGTACTATTAGCGTGCAAAGAAACAAAGGATTAAAGCCAATACCAAATATTTTACGTTAAACATGGGTTAAACCCAAAATATTAAAAAATAGCATCAGATTTTATTAAACTGATTATCAATCAATACCACGCACTTTTTGCTCCCATTTCCATGCAGACAGCAAAGCTTCCTCCATCGTTTTTTCAGTCTTCCACCCTAAAATTTCATTTGCTTTCTTGGTATCTGCATACACTGAAATCACATCGCCTACACGACGCCCTACTTTTTTATAATTTAATTTTTGTCCCGTTGTTTTTTCAAAAGAATTTACAACTTCAAGAACAGAACTACCTCTCCCTGTACCAAGGTTAAAAACCTCGTAGTTATGGTTATCAACAGCAGGAGTATTTTTAGAAAGTAATCGTTGCAATGCAACAACATGTGCTCTTGCCAAATCTACAACATGAATATAATCGCGGATACAACTACCGTCTTCCGTTGGATAATCAGTTCCAAAAATAGAAAGCTCTTTTCGAACTCCAGCTGCCGTTTGTGTAATAAAAGGCACTAAATTTTGAGGAACCCCAGCTGGAAGCTCTCCTATTTCAGCAGTTTCATGTGCGCCAATCGGGTTGAAATAACGCAATGCAATCGCCATTAATTCTGAAACAGAACAGGTATCCTTTAATATTTCTTCACTGATTTGCTTGGTATTTCCATAGGGCGAAGTAGCTATTTTTATTTGTGCATCTTCGGTTATAGGAAGTGAATCTGGTTCGCCATACACAGTACATGAAGAGCTAAAAATAAAATTGTTAATTCCATAGGCATTACATTCTTGAAGCAGATAAATAAGCGTATTTAAATTGTTTTCGTAATACAATAACGGGTTTTCAACACTTTCTCCAACAGCTTTGCTAGCCGCAAAGTGAATTATTCCTTCAATATCTTTATTTCTTTTAAAAAAATCTGAAACGTCTGCTTTTAGACGAAGATCTAATCTTTCAAAGCGGGGGGGTGTTTTAGAAATATTGGTAATTCCTTCCAAAACATCTATTGACGAGTTAGAAAGATTATCAACAATAATAACCTGAAAATCTGATTTTTGTAGTTCAACAACAGTGTGGGAACCAATATAGCCCAAACCGCCAGTAACGAGTATTTTTTTCATTATTTAGCAACAAAATTTATAATAGTTTGGGTGATGAAATCTATTTGTTCATCATCCAACTCGGTATGCATTGGGAGCGAAATCACTTCTTTTACCAATTGATTTGTAACCGCAAAATCTGCTTCCTTATAGCGTTCATCTTTATAAGCTTTTTGAAGATGTAATGGAATCGGGTAATAAACACCACAAGGGATTCCATTAGCATTCAAATGTTTTACTAAAGCATCGCGATCTGTGTTAATAATTTTTAGGGTGTATTGGTGAAAAACATGGGTTTTTTCCTCCTCATTCTTATTAGCATCAAATCCCCCTGGTGCAATTATATTTTCAATCCCTTTAAATGCTGCTGTATATTTGCCTGCAGCCTTAATTCTGGCAAGATTATAACTATCTAAATGCGGGAGTTTTGCCCTAAGAACCGCTGCTTGAATAGAATCTAACCTACTGTTTACGCCTACCACATCATGATGATAGCGCTCATACATACCGTGATTTACAATACCGCGAATAGTATGTGCCAAGGCATCATTATTAGTGAAAATTGCACCACCATCACCATAGCATCCTAAGTTTTTAGATGGAAAAAAAGAAGTAGAAGCTACGTGACCAATGGTTCCAGCTTTTTTCTTGACACCATCTTTTGAAAGATAATCCGCGCCGATAGCTTGTGCATTATCTTCAATTACATATAGATTATGTTCCTCTGCAATAGCCATAATTGCATCCATATTTGCCGTAAGGCCAAAAAGATGCACAGGAACAATTGCTTTTGTTTTTGGAGTAATTGCTTTTTTTATTGCTGCTACATCTATGTTAAAGTTGACTGGATCAACATCTACCAAAACGGGCGTTAATTGCAAAAGCGCAATAACTTCAACAGTAGCAGCAAAGGTAAAATCTGCAGTAATAACTTCATCACCTGGCTTTAAATCGAGCCCCATCATCGCTATTTGAAGTGCATCCGTACCATTTGCACACGGTATAACATGTTTTACATTGAGATATTCTTCAAGCTCCTTTTGAAATTCGTGGACCTCAGGACCGTTTACAAAAGCTGTGGTTTCAATAACATTCATGATAGAACTATCCACACGCTCTTTTATATTTTTATATTGACCTTTAAGGTCGACCATTTGAATTTTTTTCATCTGTATGAAATAATATTTAGTTCTGTAAAATTACGAAAATGATATTTGTTATTTTGGAGCTACACTATATTTTGAAAGTATTCTTACAACATAAAATTCCAAACGATATAAGCTAGTGAATGTTTTTATCTCAAATAACTTATTTCTGAATACTGACCGTTGAATTTAGTATTTTTGCTATTCATGCATACCATCTATAATATTTTAGTTCATTTAACCTCCTTCGGTTTGGGGATTGTGGCCTTGTTCAACAAAAAAATGAAACTATTTGTTGCTGGAAGAAAAGATATATTTAAAATACTTCAACAAAAAATAAAAGAGGGAGACAAAACTATTTGGTTTCACTGCGCTTCCTTAGGAGAATTTGAACAAGGTGTGCCCATTATTGAAGCGATTAAAAAAATAAAACCAGATCATAAAATTGTAATTAGTTTTTTTTCACCCTCTGGTTATGAAATAAAAAAAAATACGCATTTGGCTGATGCAGTTGTTTACTTACCTCTTGACACCCCTAAAAACGCAAAAAAGTTCCTTGAATTACTTCAGCCTTCATTTGCTTTTTTTGTGAAATATGAATTTTGGCCTAATTATCTTTTTGAACTTCAAAAGAAAAATATCCCTACACTTTTAATTTCTGGCGTATTTCGTGAAAATCAACTATTCTTTAAAAGGTATGGTGGGTTTATGCGAAAAGCCTTATACGCTTTTAATCACTTTTTTGTGCAGGAAGAAAACTCTAAAACACTCATAAAAAGCATTGGATTTACTAATGTTACTATAAGTGGCGATACACGTTTTGACCGGGTTTCTCATCAAATAGAAATGGATAATACATTAAGTTTTGCCAAAGAATTTATAGGTGATTCACTTTGTATTGTTTGTGGAAGTACGTGGGCTGAAGACGAAGCAGTGCTTTTAAATTATATAAATTCATCTGCTGAAAATGTAAAATTTATAATCGCGCCACATAAAATTGAACCCGATAAAATTGAAGATTTTAAAAATAAAATCAATAAAAAAACCATACTTCACTCCAACAAAGATGAGGTAAATATTTCTGAATATTCTGTGCTACTTATCGACTGCATTGGGCTATTAAGTAAACTTTATAGCTATGCTGATATTGCGTATGTGGGCGGTGCGATGGGAAAAACAGGCCTACATAATATATTGGAACCAGCTACTTTTGGTGTTCCAATTATTATTGGAGCGCATTACGATAAATTCCCCGAAGCAATTCGTCTCCGCGAACTGGCGGGTTTATTTTCTATAGAAAGCAGTCAAGAAGCATCTGAAATACTCGAAAAATTGGTTAAAGACACCAACTTTAGAAATAAAACTGGAATGATTGCAGGTCATTATATAAATAAAAATACGGGTGCCTCCCAAATTATTATAACACACTTCAATTCTCTCAATTAAGTTCGTTTTTATGATAAAAACCTATTTTTATCGCCAAAATCATAAATATTAATATTTAGTTCACACTTTTTAATAAACAATTATTAATACCTCGGGTTTTTATGAAGTAGCTTTGTTTAAGTATTAAACACTAACTTAAATTTAAAAACTATGAAAAAGTTAACAATGATTGCCTTATTTACAGGACTAATTACAGTCTCACTTTCTTCGTGTAGAGATAAAAAAGACATGACAGAAGTTGAAGAAACTGTACAAGAAATGCAAGATAAAGGTGCTGATATAGATATTAGCGAGGACGGAGATAAAATAAAAATGGAAACCGAAGACGAAAAAGTTAAAATAAAAACTGACGAGGACGGTGATACCAAGATAAAACAAAAAGAAACTGACTAATCTAATATTTATTTAAAATAAAACAAACACCAATGGATGCTTTAAAAAGCATCCATTTTTTATTTCAAGCTACTTATCTGCCCTTTCAAATCGTCCATTGACTGTTGTAATTGACGAAGAAGACTATTCTCTGAAGGATCATCTACCCCAAAAGTTAGTTTGCTATTCACATGCCATAATTCTTGGATATCATTCACTTTTATATCAATAGGCATGTATTGGTCATTCAAAGAGACAAGCTTCACTAAATGTGGGTTATTTGGAATCTTTTGAAGTTTTTTAACTAAAACAGAATCTCTTAATACCACAATATAAATTTTACTGTCAGTTGCCTCCAGAATACTTGGCACTGCGCGCCCCAAAACCCATTCATTAGGCTTTAAATTAGGCAACATACTATCGCCCTCTACCTGAAAACCACGATAGGAAGCGTTTCTATATTCTGGTAAAGGAATATTAAAAGCTGGCAGGGTTTGATACCAACCCATATCGTGAATGTTATTTGGATATCCGGCAGCAGCTTTTTGGTTAACGAGTAAAATACTTTCCTCCCCAGTAGGATTTATAGTTACAATTTTTGGACTAACGTCTCCACGAGAGGTATCAATATTTTTTTCATAACTTTTCCCATAAAGCCATAACGGATTTATATTAAATTGAGCCATTAGCTCCATTACAATTTTACCTGTTATCTTCGTTTTTCCTCTTTCAATATCTGCGGTAGTGGCACCAATATTCAATAATTCAGCAAAAGATAGCTGTGTATGCCTCAGCTCTTCTCGGATTTTTTTAAAGCGTTGTGCTTCAATAGGTAGTTGTGATTTCATATACAAATATAAAATATTTTGGAAAATATCCAATCAAAAAGACGGTGTCGCATTGTGTTTTTTGGAATATTTCCGAAAATTTAGGCGGTTATTAAAAAATTTAATATATTTAGTATGTAAAAAATTTAACCAAAAGTAGAAAAAACGCCAAAATTCAGACTAGACAACTTATTTCAAGACAATCAAATAGCCTTAAAAAAGAAGAATTATCAGCTTATATATAAATAATTAGTATTGTATTTGAAATAATTATCGTAAAAAAAATTTTGAATCAAAAAATTAATTACTTTTGCCCACTATTAATCACTAATCTATTCAACATGAAAAAAGTATTTTTATCACTTGCCGCTCTTGCATTAGTTGCTTCTGTTTACTCTTGCAGAGATACAAAAGAAGGAACAATCGAAGATTCAGCTGAAACTATGCAGACTGAAGCAGAAAACGTTATAGACGAAGCTGGCGATGCTATTGACAACGCTGCTGACGCTACTGAAGACGCTTTAGAAGACGCTGGCGATGCTGTTGAGAACGCAGCTGAAGACACTAAAGAAGCTGTTAAAGACGCAACTGACGGTCAATAAGCAATAATTTTGCTAAAACTTATAAAGCCCTTTCAACTTTGAAAGGGCTTTTTTTGTTTTGTTTTTTAAATTTAAAGTATAAAAATCGTGTAACAACCGTTATACTTTTTCATATAAACCAGACTTGAATATCTAAAGATATTTTAGATTAATTACAATTTTCAAGTTTTGATTTTAGTCTTAAAATTTCCCTATCTCGAACGTGAACTTTGTATTCAAGATTTAAAATTCTGTCTTTTAATTGACGGTCTGTCTTCGGTGTTTTTACTGTTCCGCAACCACTAATTACAATTGCGACTACTAAAATTGTTAGTATCGTTTTCAAGTACATTAAATTTTATTAAGAGCATTAAACATAGATGAGGGTAACAACTCTCTCTTTTTAAAATATTGAGTTGCTATTTTTTGAAAACTACTAATACTACTTATCATCACTTCGATGATAGCTGTTAGTACACTTAGTGATAAAATTAAATAAACGATTGATTCCATAATTTAGCTAATAATTTAGAATCAAATCTATGAAAGAATAGCTAAAGCTTTTTATGGTTTTCCGTAAGAAAGAAAATAAAAATGGCGATTTTGATAAAAAAGGAACTCTTTTTTAAATTACTGACTAAATAGTAAATAAAAAAACCTTAACAATCTAATAAATAGAAAGTTAAGGTTTTAATAAGTACTGATGGCGGGACTTGAACCCGCACGACCAGATGGTCACAGGATTTTAAGTCCGGCGTGTCTACCAATTCCACCACATCAGCATTTAGACTGCTTTTTAAAACAGTACAGAGGTTGTCTTTATACAACCTGGACTTAACAAAAATGTCGAATTAAAGCGACATATTAGTTGCGCGAAAAACGGCCCCGATGCTTCGGGGGAACCCGTAACTCATACTCAGAGCGAAAAACGGGATTCGAACCCGCGACCTCCACCTTGGCAAGGTGGCGCTCTACCAGCTGAGCTATTTTCGCAGAATATTTAAATGAACGTTGCTTCATATTCAAAGCGGGAGCAAATTTAAAAATTTTACTCCAAAAGCAAAGTGTTTTTAGAGAAATTATTATCTAATTTTATTTTTTCAATTTAACCGCAGCATTTCGCTGTAGCATTCTTCTAATTTCATTGAGCTTCATCAAGGCCTCTACTGGCGTAAGTGTATCAATATCAATATCTAATATTTCTTCACGGAGTTCTTCTAACAACGGATCGTCCAGTTTAAAAAAGCTTAATTGCAGCTCTTCTTTTGAAATTTCTTTCATTTTTTCTGTCAATTCTTCAGAAGCATGGCTTTTTTCGAGCCTTTTCAAGATTTTATTTGCCCGTTTAAGCACCGCTTGTGGCATTCCTGCCATTTTCGCCACGTGAATTCCAAAACTGTGATGACTTCCTCCAGGCACTAATTTTCGAAGAAAAAGGACAGTATCTTTTAATTCTTTCACAGAAACATTATAGTTTTTTATACGGGGAAATGTTTCTGTCATTTCATTTAATTCGTGGTAGTGAGTCGCAAAAAGAGTTTTTCCACGTGAAGGGTGTTCATGCAAATATTCACTAATTGCCCAAGCAATTGAAATTCCATCATAGGTACTTGTACCACGTCCTATTTCATCTAAAAGAATTAAACTTCGCTCTGAAAGATTATTCAAAATACTCGCAGTTTCATTCATTTCTACCATAAAAGTCGATTCGCCCATCGAAATATTATCACTCGCCCCAACACGCGTAAAGATTTTATCTACACAACCCATTCTAGCCGCAGTAGCTGGCACAAAACTCCCCATCTGTGCTAAGAGCACAATTAAGGCTGTCTGTCTAAGAATAGCCGATTTACCACTCATATTGGGGCCGGTAATCATGATTATTTGTTGGTTTTCACGATCTAGAAAAACATCATTCGCTATATATGGCGAATCTGGCGGTAATTGTTTTTCAATAACGGGGTGACGCCCTTCTTTTATATCCAAATCAAAACTATCGTCCAAAAGCGGCCGCGTATAATTAGCCGCTTTGGCCTGTATCGCAAAAGAACACAGACAATCCATTTGTGCAATCAAAGCTGCATTTTGCTGAACCGAATCAATAAATTGAAGCATCCATGCTACCAATTTTGAGAATATTTCCTGCTCTAACGCCAAGATTTTTTCTTCTGCACCTAGAATTTTGGTTTCGTATTCTTTTAGTTCTTCCGTAATATATCGTTCTGCATTTACCAACGTTTGCTTTCGAATCCACTCTGGTGGAACTTTATCTTTATGTGTATTACGGACTTCTATATAATACCCAAAAACGTTATTTGAAGCTATTTTAAGTGACGAAATACCTGTGCGTTTGGTTTCGCGCGCCAGCATTTCATCTAAATACTCCTTGCCATTTGCTGAAATATTCCGAAGCTCATCTAAAGTTTCAGAAAAACCTTCGGCTATAGAATTTCCTTTTAGGATATTCACGGGAGCTTCTTCAAATAAGGTTTCTTTTATTTTCTTTCGAAGTAATTCACAATCGTGCAATTGCGCTCCAATTATTTTGAGCGATTCATTTTTAGAGTTTAAAGCCAATGCCTTTATAGGAACCACCGCTTCCAATGAATTTTTTAGCTGAATAAGCTCGCGCGGATTCACTTTCCCTGTTGCCACTTTTGAAATAAGTCGTTCCAAATCGCCAATACGCTTGGTATATTGTTGCGTTTTTTCTAAAATATCTGGGGTGTCAAGTAAATAACGCACTACGTCGTGACGGCGATTTATCTTTTCAGCATTTTTAAGCGGCAATGCCATCCATCGTTTTAAAAGCCTTCCGCCCATTGGCGAAATTGTTTTATCGATAACATCTAAAAGCGTAATGGCATTTTGTGCATTAGAATGATATAATTCTAAATTGCGAATGGTAAAACGATCCATCCAAACGTATTCATCTTCAGCAAGACGTGATAAACGTGAAATATGTTGAAGCTTTGTATGTCGTGTTTCGCTTAAATAATGAAGCGCCGCGCCGGCAGCAATAACACCGGCTTCCAAATGGGCTACGCCAAAACCTTTTAAATTTTTTACATCAAAGTGCTTTGTAAGTGTTTCAAAGGAATAATCTGCTTGAAAAATCCAATCTTCTAAATGAAATATATGGTATTCATTACCAAAGGTTTCAGAAAAAATCTTACGCTTCTGTTTTGAAAAAAGCACTTCGGAAGGATTAAAATTCTGAAGCAGTTTATCCACATACTCCGCGGAACCTTCCGAAACTAAAAATTCACCTGTAGAAACATCCAAAAAGGAAATGCCCAAATTTTTAGAACCAAAATGAACCGCTGCCAAAAAATTATTTGATTTCGATTTTAAAATATCATCATTAAAGGCAACACCAGGAGTAACCAATTCTGTAACACCACGTTTTACTATGGTTTTAGTGGCTTTTGGATCTTCCAGCTGGTCGCAAATCGCAACACGACAACCCGCCATAACCAGTTTTGGCAAATAGGTATTTAGGGAGTGATGCGGAAAACCAGCAAGCTCCACGTTATCGCCCCCGTTATTTCTAGCAGTAAGTGTTATGCTTAAAATTCCTGCGGCACGAACGGCATCTTCCCCAAAAGTTTCGTAAAAGTCGCCCACACGAAACAGCAACAAAGCATCTGGATACTTTGCTTTAATCGTGTTGTACTGCTTCATTAATGGGGTTTCCTTCTTCGCCATAAATCAAAAATATTCTTGAACCGATAAATGTAACCAAAATGCTGTTTTCTTTAAAATGAAGTGATTGTGAATTATTTTGTTTTATCAACAATTCTATTTCATCATTATCACATTTACCTATAACTTTGCCTTCTTATGAAATACCGAAAACTAAAAAACAGCGAATTAGACCGTATTAACCCAGAAGAATATAAAGCTTCGGAAAAAACGCCCCTAATAATTATTCTTGATAACATTAGGAGCCTAAACAATATAGGCTCTGTTTTTCGTACTGCTGATGCTTTTTTAGTAAAGAAAATCTACCTCTGTGGCATTACCGCACAACCACCGCATAAAGACATTCAAAAAACTGCCTTAGGCGCTACAGAGAGTGTAAGCTGGGAATATGCTGAAAATACGGTTAACCTAGTTTCAAAACTACAAAGCGAAGGGGTTTTTGTCGTTTCTATTGAACAGGCAGAACTTGCTGTAAACTTAAATGATTTTTCGACTCAGAAAGAAGTGACCTACGCCATCGTTTTTGGCAATGAGGTAAAAGGCGTCCAACAAAAAGTAGTTACTGCAAGTGATGCGGTTATTGAAATTCCACAATTTGGCACCAAACATTCGTTAAATATTTCGGTAAGCGTAGGTGTTGTTGTTTGGGATTTATTTGTAAAGCTAAAGAGATTTGGTTGATGGTTGATGGTTGATGGTTGATGAAAAAAACAAAGGAATCAATTAAAAACCATATACTCCTTTTCCTTAGTATTTCTGCTTTATGCTCTTTAAAAAAGCTTGTTTGTCAATGATTCCAAATGAATAAGCACAATGCTAAATACCCCAAGAACAATGGCGAATTTTAGAATATTGTGTAAAATTATATAATGAATTTTATTTTTTGAATACCATAAAACAGTAAGAAAGACTGCCAAGCCAGCGATACTCGCATAAAAATAATAGTCCATATAGCCTATTTCCTCATTAAATCTTGTAATCAGTAAAAAAACAGGCACCAATGTTAAAACACTAATAAAAGTCAACATTTTTTTTGAGGTTTTTTCTCCATACACCACCGGAATAGTTTTATAACCATGCGTTAAATCGCCTTTTATGTTTTCCAGGTCTTTTACCAATTCGCGCATTGAAATAAGCAAAAACAGAAAGGTAGCGTGTACAAAAATTACTACATCAAAATTACCATAGTGTACAAAAACAGCGAAAAAAGGAACCACCGCTAATATTGCCGCAGTCATATTACCTATAAATGGGTATTTTTTAAGTTTATGCGAATAAAACCAAAGCATAAATATATACACAGAGAAAAACAAAACTGCTCTAAAAGAAACATAACTCGCAAAAAAAACAGAAAGAAAATTAAGTATAAAATAGGCTGATAGCTTTGTGCGCTGGCTAACAAGTTTATCCAACATTGTTTTACGAGGCCTGTTTATCAAATCTTTTTCACTGTCGTAAAAACTATTAATAATATATCCACTTGCAATTGCAGAAGACGATGCAAGCACCAACATAAGCAAGTTTATATCGAATAAAACTTCACGAACAGGCAATTCTGGCGCAAAAATGTATATACTAGTAAGGTATTGTGCAATTACAATGATTAAAATATTGTAGCCACGGACCACAGAAAACAAGCTGAAAAACTTAAGAAAAAAGTGTTTTTGTTTTCGGGTAAACATAGTATTAAAATTGAGAAAAACTGAAAGAAATCTTCAGTCAGACACTCTAAAAGTTATAAACTACTTCCAGCTTATAATCTTTCAGTGCTTTACGCGCTTCATCGATATTCTCTGTAAACCCCAGCATATAACCTCCTCCACCAGAGCCACAAAGTTTAAGGTAGTAGGCATTACTATCAATTCCATTTTTCCAAAGTTTATGAAATTGCGCAGGAATCATAGGTTTAAAATTATCTAAAACTACTTTCGAAAGCTGCTTAATATTCCCAAAAAGTGACTTTACATCGCCTTGAAGAAAATCTTCCACACAGGCATCGGTATGTTTTACAAACTGATTTTTTAGCATATTCCGAAACCCTTCTTGTTTCATATTTTCCATAAAAATCTGAACCATTGGCGCGGTTTCACCAGTGCTTCCACTATCCAATAAAAACACCGCACCTTTACCATTTTCGGTTTGAGAAGGAATGCCAGCAGGTTCAATATTATCTTTAGAGTTAATGAGTATTGGAAGACTTAAATAACTGTTCAAGGGGTCGAGGCCTGAAGATTTTCCGTGAAAAAAAGATTCCATAGCTGCGAAAATAGTTTTTAAACTAAGCAATTTTTCACGTGTAAGATTTTCAAGAACGGTAATTTTATCAGTCGCATATTTATCATAAATAGCAGCAACCAAAGCGCCGCTACTACCAACACCATACCCTTGTGGAATGCTACTGTCAAAATACAAGCCATTTGCTACATCGGCTTGCAGGCTTTCCATATCAAAAGAAACAATTTTCGGCTTCTCACTTTGGAGATTCTCTAAATAGGAAGCAAATCTTTTAAGACTTTCATTTGATTTGTGTGTAGCGATAGTATGATGAACATCTATTTTTAGCGCCCCGTTATAAAAATTATAAGGAATAGAAAGACCTTTAGAATCTTTAATAATTCCATATTCACCGAAAAGTAAAATTTTTGAGTAAAAAAGGGGGCCGCGCATATACTATTTAATTGTATCTATAAAAGTACAGATTTTTAGCTAAAATAAATGTAATTAGGCACAAAGATAACGGTTTTCCATCTTATATAATCAGAAAATTTTGTGAAGAAATGTTCTGACACACAATTTAATGCCTTTTTTTAATTAAGTCGTTTCTATTAAAATGATGAAAAATCTAATTTGAAATTTTATGAGCACCTAAACCAACTTCATCAGTAATAAACTCTTTATTTTTACAGAAACCAGAAAGCTCTCTATCTATAAACTCCAAAATTATTTCTTTTTCAACTTCTGGATAGAGTACATGAACATTTGCACCAGCATCTAATGTAAAACAAATGGCACTCCCTGTTTCTTTACGAAATTTCCAAATACGATTGAGGATTTCTAAGGTATTTGGTTTCATTAATATAAAATACGGTATCGAAGTCATCATCATTGCGTGAAGGGCCAATGCTTCGCTTTCCACAATTTTTATAAATTCAGAAAGCGTACCGTTTTTAAAAACTGGAATCAGTTTTGAAAGATTATCCTTAGCCTGCTGAAACCGTTGCTTTGCAAATACATGATTGTGCATTAAATCGTGCCCAACAGTACTACTAACCTGCTTTTCCCCTTTGTCAACCAACAAAATAGTATCTTGATATTTTTTGAAGTTATCGTGTAATTCAAAAGGATATGGTGTTCCAAAAAGATTAGTACTCCCTTCAATTTTAGGATGTTCGCCCCATACTATTAAAGGCCCTTCGATACTTCTACATGCACTCCCTGACCCAAGTCTGGCAAGAAAAGATGCTTTTTCAATAAAATAATCGTCTGTAATTTCTGGCTTCATCTGGCGCTCCAAATCCATTAAACACAAAGCCAAAGCACTCATTCCACTCGCGGAAGAAGCAATACCACTGCTGTGCGGAAAACTGTTAGAGGTTTCAATTTTAAACCTATACATTTTCAAAAAGGGCAAATAGCTTTCAATGCGCTCAAAAAACGTACTAATTTTTGGCTTAAAACTTTCTTCACTCTTTCCGTCAAGATAAACTTCAAAGTCAAATTTTTCATGGCTTGATGTTTTAGCAAGCAAAAGCTTTTCAAAAGAAAGCGTTGTTCTGGTGTTGCAGTTTTTCAATGTAAAACTAACAGAAGAATTCATTGGTAATTGCGCGCCATACTTTCCCCAGTATTTTACCAAAGCAATATTACTTGGTGATTGCCAAGTAATGGTTCCAGAAGTTAGATTGTGATCATATTTGGATGCAAGAAAACGATGTTCAGCCATAAGGTATAATAGAGTTACAAATTTAAACACTTTTATGTAATGGCATCGACTATTTAAAAATTGATTCGTCCTTCATTAAAACATCAAAAAAAATTAATAGGGTTAACCACTAAAGTAACCTCATACAATAGCCTGATGTTTGTAACTGAATTTAAAAACCCAAATTAAAATGAAAAAAATATTCTTAACATCGTTCGTGTTTTTAATGGCTGTTATGTTTGTATCAGCCCAAGTATCTATTAACCTACCGTATTCAAGATCTATTGAATATAGCAATGACTCTTGGGGAAAATGGCCTGCAAACTGGGAATCTCAACAAGAATTGAATGGCTTTATTCCAATTTTTACTATAAAGCAAATCAACCTGGGCACTTTTGAAGTATCCCTATATGAAGGTGGCTCTGCTAGCGGTATTTTCACAGAAACGATACACTACGATCCAGCAGAAACAAAAAGAGTACGCAGAATAAGTGATGACGATAATATAACAGTCTATAAGTATTACGAATCAGACAATTACCTCTGGACAGAAAATGTAACAATGCCACAAATTGTGAGTAACAAGGCTAATTGGACTTCTAAAGCAAATTCTAGAATCTATATATGGTATAACGATCTAGGTAGTGCGTATTTATACAAACACAACAAGTAGCCAGAAGAAAAAGACGTAAAGCCCTAGAATGTATGTCTTAAAAAACAGGGCTTACCAAATACTGATTTACGTTTTTTAATATTCAATAAATAATTAGTGATTAAACAAATTTCAATAAAATGAAAAAACTTATAATTTCTTGTATCATAATAATGTGTACTACAATGGTGACCGCACAAGTACGTGTTGATTTGCCATACTCTAGATCTATTGAGCTTAAAAATGGAAAGTGGGAAAGCTGGCCGTCAAAATGGGAATCTGAAAAAGAGGTATACGGCACTATTCCAGCTTTAACTGTAAAACATATTAGCGGAGGCACCTATGAAATAAAGCTATATGAAGGTGGCGACATGTACACAGATAGAGTAACTTATGATGCTGCAGAAACAGAATCAAAACGCAAACAATCCTCCAATAACAATTTAACAGTGTATAGGTATGCGAATTCTAAAAATTATTTATGGACAGAGAATATAAACCTAAAACAAATTACCAACAGTCCTCATCTCTGGAAGTCTACTACTAAAGCACAAATATACTTGTGGGAACACGACATAGGAAACGCTATTGTTTATACAGCAAGCACAGTGACAATGGCGCCTAAAAATTATAAAATTAGTTTTAAGGCAACCCAAAAATACATAAAAGGAACCTGGGCAGCTTGGAGCCCTTGGCAAACTATGGCTAGTAACACCTATTTTCAGTTAAATATGTTAAAAGAAAATAGCGAGTATAATTTTAAGTATTACGAAGGCGGTAAATTGGTGAAAAACTATAACATTACTTACGATAGCGACCGAACCAAGACCGTGAGAGAAGATACTAAAAACGCTACAGCGTATAAAATTAACGGTAGTACTAACGAATATATTTACCTGTTAAACACCGCTATGAGTAGCATTATGAAGAATCCAGATAAATGGTCTCAAGAAAAAGACGCTGTTATTCTTATATCAGATATCAACAAAACTAGTATGCAAACACGAATTAAGTAAAAATTAATTCTGTAGCTGCTATTACATGATTTATACTAATTAATAAAAAAATGAAAAACATGAAACAACAAATATTCACATTCGTATTCATCCTTGCGGCAACCATTACTGGGTATAGCCAATTTGATGACAAAGGTTATAAAGGCTTAAAATTAGGGATGACTTATGAAGAAGCATCAAATATAGCAGAAATAGATATTGCCCAAGATGATACCGCTATAACTCTCTATGATAATCTTAAATTCGATTTAACTTTCGCTTCCAACAGTAATGACGAGTATGTTCTATTCACTATGAAAACTAGTTATAAGGATGCAAAATTAGATGGTGTAAGTCAAAACCTTATTGGGAAAACTCTATCGGAAGTAAAAGCAATTCTCGGCGATAAACTAGCTCCGTTTGAAGATGCTGGTCCGGGTAGCCCTTATCATATTTATTATAAAAATAAGTCTGCCAAAACTAATTACGATTCTAGCTGTATGCTTGAATTTAATAACGCTGGTGAGCTTATTTCAATTATGGCTGGTTTCAATCCTTAATATAAATACTAAAGTTTTAAAGAATTATGAAAGCAATTCAAATAAATCATAAAATGAAAAGCATAAATAAATTAATGTACGCATTATTATTTATGGTAAGTATTTCAGGGTACGGACAGTTTAATGATAAAGGTTACAAAGATTTGAATGTAGGTATGTCCTATTTAGAAGCAGAAAAAATCATACCAATAGATCTTGCAGAAGACGATACTGTAATGGTTAACTATGACAATATTGAATTGGAATTAAATTTTGCTTATGACAGTAATGGCAATTACTATTTATACATTATAAGATGCACTCATAAGGATGTTAAATTAGAAGGTGTAAGCCAAAAGGTTATGGGAAAGACCTTAAGTGAAGTAAAGGCAGTTCTTGGTGATAAATTAGCGCCTTATGAAGATGGTGGCCCAGAAAGTCGATACCGTATCTATTATAAAGATTCAGCTGCTAAAACCAATTACGAGTCTAGTTGTGTACTTGTATTTGACCAATCTGGTGTGCTTACTTCAATTTTAACTAGTTGCAATCCTTAAAACAAATACCAGGTGTTCAGCAAGAGTTCTGAAATTGACTTCAAGAAGACCTATCATAAATTTATACTTCATTAAGATGAAAAAACCAATTCTATTTATAGTACTTCTTTTATTTTTCAAACTGGGTTTTTCTCAAGAATTGAATAAGGAGGATTTAGAGAATGTAAAAATACTTGTTGACTGTATTAAAAGTAATAATATAGAGAAACTGAAAACTCTAATTGTTTATCCTTTAAAAAGAAAGACACCTCTTTTAGACATTAAAAACGAATTTGATTTTAAGAAACGATATCATGAAATTTTTGATGACAGTTTAAAATCTTTAATTATTTCATCAAATATTAAAACAGATTGGTCCTCGGTTGGTTCTAAAGGAATCATGTTTAACATAGGAGAATTGTGGCTTAACTCTAACGGAAAACTCATAGCTGTAAACTATGAATCAGATTTTGAATACAATAAAAAAATTGAACTCATTGAAAGAAAGAAAAAATCAATTCACGAAAGTTTAAAAAATTTTAAAGAGCCTATTATAATCATAGAGACTAAAAAATTTAAAGTTAGAATAGATATGTTAGAAGATTTTACATATAGATATGCTTCTTGGTCTATAGATTCTGAAATGAGTGAGCAACCTAATTTGATAGTCAAAAACGGAACTTTGATTCCTGACGGTAGCGGAGGAAATCACCGCTATGAATTTATCAATGGTAGCTATACATATACCTGTATTGTAAATGTGATAGGAGCCTATGACACACCATCAGCAGCGTTGATTGTCTATCAAAATGATAAGATCATTTTAAATCAAGCAGGGCAAATAATAAAAAAATAAAAGTACATCACAACTAGTAAAATAATTGCTATTTAGTGTTTAGTATAAGTGAGTTGCCTGTTTGTAAGGTCTGAATTTTCGAAGGAGAATTTTCGTATGCAAACTTAATTCCGTTTCAAATGAATAGAAGATGCAAAAGATATGTATAATGCTTTAGGTTATTGGGGAGAATACTCCTCTTAGTGTACATCTAAAGGATTTAGAAAAAGCCAATATCATGAATATAAATATATAAGTATTTTAATAGGTGCGCGTTATAGAAACTTTATATCTAAAACAAAAAATCCAAATGAAAAAAGTATACACAGTAGTTTGTCTACTAATGCTAATGTCTTGTAAAAACGTTAAGCAAAATAGTGAAGCTCGAATTGAAACCGATAAAATTCCATCTGTTATTGTTGGTGGAGATAAAGATGAACATGGTTGCATTGGTTCGGCAGGATATACATGGAGTGAAAATAAAAATGAATGCATTAGAATTTGGGAGCTAGGAATAAGACTAGAAATGTTAGAGAATAAAGAACAAAGTGCTTATGTTGTTTTTAATAAAGATAAATCTAAAGTTGAGGTTTATTTTTCTAATAAAAAAGGTAGCTTGATTTTACCATTAAATGGTGAAAATTACGAGTCAGAACAATATAGTTATAATGCAAATGATCAAGCTATAAGTATAAAAGGAGTTGTTAAATATCGATAATAAAGAAAAAAGCTATATCTAACCACATTTTTAAAAAATAACAAGTTTTTGTTTGTGTATAAATCGCATGTTTAACTAGTTGAAACCCTATAATCTATCTTGTGTTTTGTGCTGTATTTAGCATATTAAAATGTTATCCAGAATATGGCTCAGCTGCGATATACTGGTGAAATTAGATAGTATGCATCACATCATTAATTTGCGTATAAGTTGGTAGTGATTAAGAACTAAATGTAATTAAATTTTATATTTGAAAAATATCCAAATTTGTAAAAAAAGGATTGTTAAAATAGATAAGTCCCCCTAAATGAAACACCTCACTTCCTTATTTCTGATTGCAGCAATTTGTTTGTTAACTTATAGCTGCAATACTTTTTCAGAAAAAGAATCGCCTAAAGAGTTAGATAAAGATTTGGAAGCGTATCGGCATACACTTCCTGCCTATCAATGGTTAGAAAATGGAGCCAACTATAGCAATAAAGTTTACCAAGACAGTGCTTTTTATCACTTTAATCATCAACTAGAAAATAAAAACTACGAGGAGGCTGCTATCTATTTAATAGCCTATGGCAACGCCTTGGATAGAAACATACATTTTGACAGACTTTATTTTAATAGCTGTCGCAATTTTTACAATTCTCATAAAGACAAAATTAGTAGCGAATCTCAAAGTTACTTGTGTTATTATCTAGGGGCTCAAAGTTACTTTAATCACGACTTAGACCCCAGTTTTGAATGGTTTAAAAAGGGTATAGCGTTAAAACCTAAATCAAAATCGCACAAACAAATTGTAGGGTTTACAAACTTTGCGCTAGCACAAAACTATTCGCTTCTCAGAGATTTTGAAAACACTGAAAAACATCTCATTGCAGCCTTACGCATATTTGAAGAAATAGGAGATGTTAAAAATCAGGGCACTGTTTATCTATTGTTACACGATATTTTTGTAAAAACTTCCGCCTTAGCCGAGGCAGAGAAGAACCTTGAAAAAGGCTTGCAAATAGTTAAAAAACAAGGAAGCAAATCACTTACTTTTTCGGCCTATTCGCTATATGTAAATTTCAACATCGCAAAAGCTGATACTTTAGGCGCTATAAAATATATTGATTCTATGGCGATTCAAGCCAAAACATATCCCGAAATTAACAACTATCACAAGGCAGTATTAAACCAGCTTTTAGCCTTTAAACACATTGCTCAAAGAGAGGATAAAGAAGCTTTGGATTATTTAAAAATCGCAAGGGAAATGACAGACCAAAGCAACAGTCTCGATTTGCAAATGCGAACGCTCTTTCAAGAAATAATGTATGCCGAAATTTTTGATAAGCCTTTAAAAAATCCTGAAGAAGCAGAAGCATTCTATAATGAAATTGCCGCAGAGGAAGAGCCTAATATACAATTTATGACCCAATTGGGAAGTGGATTACACACGTATTACTCTAAGAAAGGCGACTATAAAAAAGCAAATACCTACGCTAGCTTTATATTAAGAAATCAAGACAAAGAATCGAAAGCGCTTATAAATGGTAAGTTGTTTGAGTTGGAACGTAAATTTAAAACCGAACAAAAAGAGAAAAAAATATTACTACAAGAAAAACAATTACAATCGCAAAAGGAGTTGATTGTTACCTTGGGAGTAGGGGCTGTATTTTTGATATTGCTTTTTGTAATACTAATAATCTGGAACAAAAACAGAAGCATTGTAAGAGAGAAATTATTGGCCGAAAACTTCACTTCGCTCTTGTTAAGTAAAACAGAAGAGGAACGCAAACGCATAGCGTCCGATTTGCACGATAGTGTAAGCAACGAACTGGTTAATTTACGCCACGCCCTTGAAAGCAACAGTTCTAAATTCAGCGCGAAAATAGACACCATTCTTGAAGAGGTTCGCAATATTAGCCGAAATCTCAGTCCTACACTTTTTGATAAATTAGGATTAAAACTAAGCATAGAACAATTGACAGATCGTGCGCAAAACCAGCATCGTTTTTTACTTACTTCAGAGGTAGATTACAATGGCGATCTAAGTAATACCGTAGAGTTGCAGTTATTCCGAATAATACAAGAAGCAACCACAAACATGATGAAACATGCTGAAGCATTGGCTGGAAAAATAACCATTACCGAAGATGCAAAATTTGTATATGCCGAAATTAAAGACAACGGAAAAGGATTTGACGCAGATAGTATGTTAAAAAAAGGCAACTGCTTCGGCTTATTAAACATCACCGAACGCACCAAATTTATTAATGGAACGGTTCGCTTTAAATCAACTAACACCGGAACGGTAATTAATATTACAATTCCAAAATAAAAATTTCAGGTTATGTACTTTGTAATTGCAGACGACTTTCCCCTTTCCCTTCTAGGCACACAAGTTTTACTTGAAGGGATGGGGCATGTTGTTTTAGAAAGTCATAATAACGGACAAGAGGCTTGGCTGGCAATTAAAAAGTTAAAGCCAGAATTTGCAATTCTCGATATAAGCATGCCCGATATGGATGGCTTGGAGATAGCCGAAAATATAAGGTTGTATCAAATTCCTACTAAGATTATCCTGCTAACATCTCACAAAGAAAAAAGCATTTTCAAGAAAGCTGAATCGCTTAAAATTAATGCCTATTTATTAAAGCAAAACGCTTTAGACGAATTAAAGAGCTGTATTAATTATTTACAAAAAAATGAAGTCTATTATAGCCACAGAATAAAGCTAGATATTGAAACCGATATTGACTATTTAAAAGGCGAAGCATTAGGCAAATTAACTTTTTCTGAAAAGAAGGTTTTCGAATTAATAGTAGCACAAAAAACCACCAAGGAGATTGCCAATATGCTTTTTTTATCTGAAAAAACCATCGAAGCTCAGAGAGCCTCAATTATAAGAAAATTGGGTATAGAATCTGATAAAAATGCACTTTTGAAATATGCGGTTAAATTTTGGAAGCCGGAGTAATAGTGTGATTAATTAGAAAGTCCAACTAATAATTTGCCCAAACCAAACAACTTTTCCGCCATTTGAAGAAGCTTTTCATAGCTACTTTTGAAAAATAATACTGTGTTATTATTTCTCATTATGAAAAAGTCACCTCTTGCCACCACTCAATTTAAAAATGTTACAAGTTTTCAAGACCTAGTAAATACACCTTTTCAAGGAAATATTAATGCGTTGTGCTGGAAACGTACATTAATAGGTGATTTTTCTGAAATTGCTAATAAACTAATCTGTACCGGAACTTTGGCGACAGTTAGTATTGAGGAATTGCTCACACTTCAACTGAGTGAACAAGGCAAACTTGCGCGTGAAACATTGTTACATGACATGAAACTGTTGGAAGCCTATGGTGCAGCTCCAATTCTAAATGTAATTGAGAACTATGAGCGTGATGAAGATCTGCCTTGGTTTCCAACAGATGTTTATTCCTTTCATGTAGATCGGTCTCCTATAGCCACCGATACATTTTTATGCACCTATTACGGTGCTGCAAGTGATATTCTTCCAAATAACCAGGCAGCCCAAAAAATACTTGTCCCCGAAATACGTACAGCGCTCAAAAAATTGTACCAAGGAGAAGAAGGCACAGGCTTTGAAGCCTTTTTAAATGAATATTTTTTCGACCTACACTACCAAGCAAAACCAAATGCACAGCCAATTAATTTAGAGGTAGGCAATTTATGGCGTTTGGCTGTAGACCATCCTGAAAGTAAAGTGCTTCCCTGTGTGCATCGCGCCCCTAAAGAAAAAGCTGGTGAGCGACGTTTGTTACTAATTTGTTGATGTCTATTAGGCCAATAAGAAATTATAAAAGATAGCTGAAATAAAAAAATCGCCTGAGGAAATCCCCCAGACGATTTTAGTCATACAACAATTAACTATTATGAAACTATTCTTTTAAAAGTCGTTTTGTAATCTGTCCGTTTTTTCCGATAATTTTAATGTAGTAGGTTGCGGCTTCAAGTTGATCCACATATATCGGTTTACTGCTTCCCATTCCAAGAAGATTTGTAGCTTGAACCAACCTTCCTCTCAAGTCGTAAATCTCTAATGTTTCCAACTCAATATGTTGCGGATTACTAATGTTCAGTATGTTTTTAGCAGGTACAGGATACATTGTTATGGTTCCAAAGTCTTGGTTGGTATCTCCAGCACCTAGTGTACTCGCTACGGTAAGTATAAATTCGCAAGTTCCCACATTTCCGTATTCGTCTGTTGCCGTTAAAGTAACAGTATACACCCCATCCGGAATCGGAGTGCCTGCTGCTGGGTTTTGACTCGTAGTGGTTATAGGATCGCTACAGTTGTCTACAGCTGTAGCTTCGCCAGTAGCAAAGTAATCTGGCACTGTATAAAACAAATTGCCTTGCCCGGGATCTACCGTTTGGTCTGCTGGGCAAGTTACCACTGGTGCAAGTAGGTCTACTACCGTTACCATGGCATTACATGTAGCTAGGTTGCCATTGTTATCCTGACTAAATACTTGTACCGTTACTGGGGTGCCTATGTCTGCACAACTAAACTCTGTAATGTCTACAGCTACTGTAAAGATACCACAGGCATCATCGTTGCTAGCTATTACATCACTCGGGTCTAGGGTTGCTGTTCCGTCTGCGCCAAGTTCAATAGTAAAATCTTGACAAATAAGCACAGGCGAGGTATTGTCTTCAATCGTTACCGTAGCGGTACATGTAGCGGAGTTTCCGTTAACATCGGTTACCGTTAGGGTTACTGTATTGTCTCCTATATTACTACAGTCAAAAGTAGCTATATCAAGATCGTAACTTGCAATGCCACAGGTATCGGCAGAGCCGTTGTCTATATCTGTTCCAAGGATAGTTACTGTTCCCGTTACTGGGTCTAGAGCTACAATTATATCCTGACAAGCTACCACAGGTGCCGTTACGTCTTCTACTGTTACAACAGCGATACAACTACTTGTATTTCCGTTAACATCGGTTACCGTTAAGGTTACGTTATTGTCTCCTACGTGGCTACAATCAAATGTGTCTTGGTCTATAGAAATACTAGCCACACCACATTGGTCTGTACTACCACCGTCTACATCGGCAGCTACTATACTAGCGTCTCCGTTGGCATCTAACTGTATCGTGATGTTTTGGCATACTGCAACTGGTGCTTCGTTATCGATTACTGTAACAGTATAGCTACAGCTACTCGTATTTCCATTTACATCTGTAGCAGTAAATTCTACAGTATTTACTCCTACCGGAAAGTGGCTACCACTTGCAAGCCCAGCCGTTTGCACAACACTGTTTATTCCACAATTATCTAAGGCAATAGGATCTGAAAAACTTACAGTAGCAAAGCAATTACCAGCATCTGTATTGGCAACAATATCTGATGGACATACTATTATCGGTGCTATATTGTCTTCTACTGTTACTATCGTAGTACAAGTAGCAATGTTTCCATTAACATCAGTCACCGTTAAGGTTACTGTGTTATCACCTATATTGCTACAATCAAAATCTGTTATGTCGATTGATGTACTTG
>NZ_JBDPMS010000001.1:805499-1608820 GCF_039831855.1 Aequorivita sp. Q41
GCGTTTCCATTGGCGTCTAGTTGAACCGTAAAGGGTGCGGCACAGTTAGCCACGGGCGCTATATTGTCTTCTACTGTTACTATCGTAGTACAAGTAGCAATGTTTCCATTAATATCAGTCACCGTTAAGGTTACTGTGTTATCACCTATATTGCTACAATCAAAATCTGTTATGTCGATTGATGTACTTGCAATTCCGCAGGCATCAGTAGAACCATTTTCAATATCGGCTACTGTGATACTCGCGTTTCCATTGGCGTCTAGTTGAACCGTAAAGGGTGCGGCACAGTTAGCCACGGGCGCTATATTGTCTTCTACTGTAACCGTAGCGGCACATGAATCTGTAACACCATCACTATCCATAACCGTAAGTGTTACCGTATTTGGCCCTATATTACTACAATCAAACGCATTAATATCTATAGACAAAGTTACAGGTCCTTCAGCATCACTACTACCACCGTCTACATCAGCAGCAACAATAGTTGCATTTCCAGAAGCATCTAACTGTACTGTTATGTTTTGGCATACGGCTGTTGGAGGGGTGTTACAACTACCAAATTCAAAATTTTCAATTAATTCAGCAGCTTTATTAGCGGCCTCGATTTCTATTCTGCCAATAGGTGTATCTGTAATCACTCCAAAGAAGATTTCGGCACTACTACTAGTCGCCAATGTGAATGTGTCGGTTAAAACTCCGCTGGAATCATATACACGAAAATCTGTACTGTCTGCAAAACCCAAAATATCCATACCAACGGAATGTATAGTAGAATCTGTAAAGGTAATTACTGTAAATCTATGGAATTCATTGGCACCAACTGCATTATCTGTAGCTCCTCCAGCTCCTATTCCCAATGCAGCAATTTTACCTGAGGATGCTGTAACAATAAAACCAGGTAAAATCTCATCTGCTGGATAACAATCACTACCAGCACTGCTAATTTCGGAACAATCAATAACATCCCCTGAACTAGGCCCTCCTGCAAAATCTTCTAAGGACAATCCAGCACAAGCTGCTTGAAAGGCAGCTCTAGAAGTAAAACTTGATGTAACAGCTCTGGTCTGTACAGCAATTACTTCGCTTTGCTTATTTAGTGTAGTTTTGTTGTGGGTATTTACTAAGGTTGCTAAATCTGCATTCATAAAGGATGTTGCTTCTTGCGCATTTAATGTGGCTATACAACACATTAATCCGAATAAAAGCAATAAGGTATTTTTCTTCATAATAACTTGATTGTGATTTTGTTATTTGTTTTTAATATTTGATTTTAGTTGTTCTTCTTTAGATTACATTTCGGTTGGCAAACTTCTATCAATTTAATTTTTGTGTAATAAATGCACTACATATAAAGTACGTAGTAAACTACGTGGTAGGTTGGTTTTTTTGATGAGCATTATAAAAAAGATCGCCTGAGGAAATTCCTTCTGGGTAAGAATCAATATTATGTCCAACAAAATAGCCATCGAATGTAATACATTCATTTCTAATTGTATATTGACCCCCGGTTGTGATATTTGCTAAAGAAGCAAATGGAATATATATCTCTCCTCTAGTGGAAATTGTATGCAATGCTGAAGCACCTATTTCTACTACTCCTGCCTCTCCGTCATAGATTCGCAACCTAACATCACCAGACGTAGTTATACTAAAAACATTAACTGAAATACCTTCAATAGGACCCGAACAGCTAGCCTTAAAACTTGTATCACTTAAATTGCTTCCAGACCCACATTGCGCCTGAAATTGCCAAACACAAAATAGTAAAGCGATGGTAAGAAAAATTTTTGTGGTTTTTTCATGGTTTGTTTTATTTAAATTCAAGGGCAACCACTGCTACTTCGATTGAAAATAAAACCTTTAAGGGTTAAGTTATGCAGTTGGTATTTTTAAAAAAAATCCCCACCCAAAATTATAGATCGGTATTCTTAAAAAAAATACGTAGTTCTACGTAATACCACAAACAGTTTGAAATTCTTAAATTATTCTTCGAAAAGATTGCTATTTTGATTTATCCAAACCATAAGGGAATATGGATTATTCTGTAAACCAAGCTTTTTAATAATATTACTTCTATGTTTTTCAACAGTTCGAATTGATATAAAGAGACTCTCTGATATTTCTTGTGAAGAAAAATCTTTTCGTAAATAATGAATTATTTTTAATTCGGATGGAGTTAGTTTTTGTAACTCTTTATGCTTAGAAGTGAATAGATTTTCTGCATCTATTTTTTTGCTTACAAAGGTTTTATTTTCTTGAATTGCTTGCAAGCATTTCAGTAAATCTACAATAGGATCTTCTTTAAGTAGGTACGCATCGATTGTTTTCCCTACTGTTTTAAAAATTTCTTCTCTTTTATAAACTGAAAAAATTACAATTTTTGTTTTTAGTTTTTTTCTTTTACAATTAAGAGCAACTTCCATTCCGCTAAGAATAGGCATGTCCATATCTAAAATGGCTATGTCTGGCTGCATTTTAGAAATGTAATTAAAGGCTTCATTTCCATTGGTGGCGGTATATATCACATCGTAATTATGCCTCTTTAGCAATGTTTTATTTCCTTCTAAAATAACAGGATGATCGTCCGCAATAAGAATTGTGGGCTTTTTAATCATATTTTGGGGATTTTTATACACACGGTAGTTCCTTTACCTCTTATAGAAGTTACAGTCAATTTTGCCTCAATAATTTCAGCACGCTCTTTAAGGGTTTTCATTCCTAAAGAATTGAGTTTATTCTCATTATTTTTTAGGTCGAACCCAATTCCATTATCTAAAATTTTAAATAGAACACAATGAGTTTCAGCATATATTTCTAGTTTACAAGCTTTGGCTTTGGCATGTTTAAGAACATTGTTTAATGCCTCCTGAACCATTCTAAAAATATAAATGTGTTTTTCTTTATGAATCATACTTTCAATGCTTTCCTCATCAGTAATTTCATGTGAAAAGAAAACCATTGAACTTTTTGAAGCGTTTCGATAGTATTTTTAAGGGAATTTATTAAGCCTATGTTTTCAAATTTATAGGGATGTAGATCTTGCGAAATTTCACGCACTTCCTCAAGAGCTTTGTCTACAATAGTGCTATCTTCTATATTCTTATCTGTTAAAAATTTATTTTTAATAATCAGAAGGCTTTGTCCAATACTGTCGTGTAAGTCGCCCGCAATGCGCTTTCGTTCTTTTTCGATAGATTGAATTAAATTTTGGGAATAAATTTTTTGAAGTTTTTGATTTCGTTTTACAAAAGCACGTGTTCTAAATAAATATATTGTCAAAAACAGTAAGATAAACCCAATACCGCCAAATAACATCCATTGTGTTTTAATTCTGTTTTCAGCATTCAGCAAGGCAATGTTTTTTTTCTGTTTGTTAATTTGAAAATCTTTTTTCTCAAGTTCAAATTCATTATGTACATAAACAAACCGTTTTTGTGACCTCGTTTTTTGAATTGAATCCTTTAAATTTATATAATTCTTAAAATGCACAAGTGATTGCTTTGTGTTTCCTAACTCTTCATATGATTGCGCCAGCAAGTGTTCGTAATCCATAATAATCTCTGGCTCCTTAGATTTTTTTACTGCAGCAAGAGAACTTAGAATACTATTTATTGTCTTTAAATAATCTGCATGTGCATAGGCATTTTGAGCTTCAGCTAAGGAGTAATATGTTTTTAAGAAGCTATTGTTTTCAAAACCTACTACCGCACTTTTTAATTGCTTTAAATTTTCATCTGATTTCTTTAAAAAACCTTGCCTGGCATATGTGTATGTGGCACAGGCATTTGCAAGAATTTCAATAATTGGCTTAATATCTGAACTCATTTGGTCTTTTAGCAAAAGTGCCTGCTCTGTATGACACAATTCCGCTTCGGGTAAATCTTGCATCGTTGCTTCAATAGCAGCAGTAATGTGCGCCATTACAACTACATCTATCTGACTTAAGGCATCTTGCCACAAAAAGATAGTTTCACGAGCTTTAACGGCTTCATCAAATAAGCCATAGTTTCCCATTAAGCGACTTAATCCATTCTGAGACCACAAATAGGGAATGGTATCTTTTTGTGCGATATATAACTCTGATGCTTTTTTAAAATAGCCTGCGCTCTTAATAATGTTATTTATTTTTGAACTATTTTCACCCGCAGTAAGATGCATATCTGCATATTGACGGATTTCTGTTCTTGCTTCACTTTCTAGAAACAAAATACCCTCCATCAAAATATCAAGTGATACTTTATACTCTTGCATATACGTAGCCGTTTCAGCGTATATAAGGTAAAAATTGGCAATTTCTTCAATAGAACTTGCCTTGTTAAGATTGCCTTTATAGGCACTTAAAAGGTGGTATGCTTTTTTAGGGTTTGCTGTATCAAAGAGTAGGTAGGTTGCTAATGTATTTTTAAAAACTAATGCATTCTCCCAATCGGAGTTTGCAATAGCTAGAGTAATATAACTTTCTAGAAGCGAAATATACCCCTCGTCTTTTGCAATTTTGTTTTCAGAAATTTTTTTAGCAAAAACAGCAAGCCTTTCACTTTCATCAGAAAAGGTTTGTAAATAGGCTTGTAAAGAATCAGAGGGAGTTGGGTCTTGACCGTGAAAAATCGAGGTAAAACCAATAATAAAGTATAATAAAAGCGTCTTTTTTATCACGCTATAAAGATATTTATTCTAACAAAAAAATCTCTAATAAGCTTTATATTTCTTCTATTGTAATCTCTTCGCCTTGTGCATTGAGTTGTTTTTCTAGATAGAAAAGCCCATTTAGTGTAGGGAAATAAAAGTATTCGGCTATGCCTTGAGAATCCTCTACAAGGTCTCCATCGGCATTGTATAAAGAAATTCGCAGTGTTCTACCGCTTTCATCAATTTGGTATACAAAATCTGCTACACCTTCTTCATTATTCATTAATTTTTGATCTGTACCGTAAGTAGATGTACGCACCACCTCATCCATATCATTATAATGATTTTGCACACTATGAACCCCTTCCGGGCCAATTACTGGGTTTTTATATTTATCGTAATAAGCATAACTGCGTATGTATCCAGAAAAATTTAAATTGATTTCCATAGTCGAAATACCTTCAATATTATTCACTTTTTCACCATTCTTGCCATAATATGAATATCCAGTATACCTATCAAATTTATCATGTTCATAAACAATTTTGTGAACACCCGCTTCATTAAGAATCGCTTGATTATTTCTATTAAAAGAGCGTTCAGAAATAAGAATTTCACGCGGATTATAGTCATATTTTATAATGCCAGCCCCATTAATAATCTGGTTATTCACAGCATACATAATAACAATGGAATCATTCCCAAACCGATTTAAAATGCTTGTTGTTCTATAAGCACCATCAAAAAGGCATGGCTTATTGTTTTTGTCGTAATTGGTACGTTCAATAAAATTATTGTTTTCATCATATGTAAACCCTAGAGTACTCGCTCCTTGCACTGCATTTGCCAGTTCATTGTTTTCTGTGAAATAAATCGTTTTAATTCTATTGTTATTCTTGTCATATTCCCAACGACTGATTGCTACGTCTTCTTCCCAAGCGCGAATTTTTCCAAGGGAATCAAACGCTGTCATTTCTATTTGATTGCCGCGTTCATCATATTTGTATTTGTAAGAAACTACTCCACTTGGTGTTTTCGCCCAAGAGCCTTTAACGTCAAAAAATTGTTCGTCCACAATATTTTTTTGAGCATTTAGAAATTGCTTTGTTAATGAAACCCCTGTATCATCCGGCCCTTCGTCACCATAGGCATCAACATTCTTTATATTAATTATACTATCGCCTTCGTATATGTAAGCGGTAGCACCCACCTTATTTTCAGTGAATTTTAAAACATAACCTGGGTCGTATTTTGCAGAAAATGTAACTCTTTCTAATGAATCAATCAAAACTACAGAATGATGAAAAGCATCCTGTCCTTTTGTAGGAAGCCCCCGAACATTAAACTTTCGCAAATCGGTACAGTTGCCATACTGATCGTAACTATAGGTATATTTTTGAACCCCATTAGCATCCACTGTTTTGTTACCTAATGAATCGAGATAGGCTATAGATTTTATTTTGCCACGGGCATCATAATCATAAACTGAACTATACCCTTCAGCATAAATAGCGTATGCGCCATCTACATCAAACCATTTAGCGGTTGTTATCATTAAATTAGCATCGGTTTCATATTCATAAGTAGAAATAAAATATTTGTCGCGCATGGGTTTACCCCCTTTATCGAAATAGGAAATTCTTTTAGAAAATTTGTTAGATCCCATTTCCCGAAGTTCATAAAAAGCACCCCGGCGTGTTACATGGTTTCCATGTTCATCATAATAGCTAGAATACATACTTTTTTGAGCATCATTCCAAATTCCTTTTTGAGTGAACACACCTTCCTTTGAAATCTGTTTCCCCTTCGCGTCATAATACGTACGAATTAAATTTCCGTCTTTATCGGTAATATTTCGTGTTATTGGAACTTCTGTTTTAGAGGAAAAAGGAGCTCCATTTGAATCAAAAAGATGCACTTCGCGGGTTGCAGTATTTGGAAAAGTAATAATACACAATGGCGCTTCATAATAACCGCCAGCAGTAGGTTTTCCGTTCTTAAAATACTTTATTAGGATACTGTCCTTTTTTCGAGTTATATGATAAACCTCACCAAAACGACTGTTTTTTGTGTTTTCTGGATAAAACGAAAGTAACTCCCCGTCTAGGGTAGTATAAATTTCTCGGTACCATTGAGTTTCTTCTTCCAAAAAATCCTGATAATGATAAAGATTTTCTTCAGCAAAATAAGCGGTTTCACGCAACAAACCTGCTATGTGTAGTTCCCAATAGCGCTGTTTTTGCCATTCTGTATTGTGCTTGGACTCCCTATCATATACATCCTGCATCACGTTTATTTTTTCTAAATATTTTTTCCCTAAACGCTGTAAATCACTATTATTCAGGTTTTCTTCACCAATACTAATGACTTCTTTTCTAAAAAGTCGGGCGTAATATTCTGTTATATTGAAATGATTTTGCTCGTGAATCAGCAATTGCTCCATATCGGTTTCATCTTCAATCACCCTTGCTGATAAGTGAGGAATCATTTGAGCAAAAATACGGAGTGATTTGTCGTCTCGGTTGCCTTCAAATTGTATGTTAGAATAAACCATGGCGTGATAATCACCTGGTATATCGTCAATAATAGGAAAATCGTCCCACCTAAGAAGGCGTTCGCTCCAATGGATGCTTTTAACTACTTCTGATTTTTTTGTATATGCCAAAAGTGCCAAACCGGCAAGCGCAATGCACGAAATTAGTATATGGTATTTAAGCTTCAAGCAAAATAGAATTAGGTTTTTTTAATGTTTTATAGAAATAATAAGGAACATATGTAAGTATAAAAAATGATAGTATGTAAATTATATCTCCTCCAATTGCACTATAATTTATATTAGAAATGTTATTGCTATACATTTCATATAAAGAAATAATTAGATGCAAAACAATACTAAAAATAGCGCGATGCACTACAAAGTAAATTGGTGCTTTTGGAAGCGGTTTAAATTTAAAACTCAAAAGAAGCACTGTGAGATAGCCCGTCATTATTAGGATGCTTTCAATACTAAAATACACCCAGTCGTCGTCATCTAGCAAATAACTAGCTACTGCCAAAACTAAAGCTGTAAGTAATGTGCCACTTACCAATTCGCTACCCATGGTTTCAAAATCCTTTGCTATAGGCAACTTGAAACCAGTTGCATTATCATTTAAAGGGTTTTCTGCATTTTGCAGTTCTTCAAGTTTGGGATCAGGGCCATATTTATTATTTCTATTTTGCCCTTCACTAAAAAGAAGCACAAAAATATAAAAGGGAATGATTTGATAAAAACCGTTATTTCCAAGATCGTGACAACGCTTTGCCCCTTGTGAAAATTGAAACCAATACGCGGCACCTAATATTATAAATAATTGGTATCCACCCATATTCAAAACCTCCATCAGGGCTATAAAACCGTATATAAAAACAAGAAATAAAATATAACTAATACCAAATTCAGTCCTACGAATACGGCCATTAAATGAAAACGAGTTCTTAAACATTTGTTAAAATATACGGTATGCAAGATAGAACAAGGCAAGGCTAATTTCCAAATAGGAGTCGCATAATTTATGAATGCTATTATTTTTACATTTTATTTTAGCGGTAAATAGTTTTAAACAGCTATGTCTAGAAAACAAAAATTCTTTTAAATTATGTCTTCTTTGAGATATAGGCTAACTTCACGCACTTTATAAGTTATATGAAAGTTTTTTTTAGATTATTAATTTTTCTTTTCTCCTCATTTCTAGTTGCTCAAAACACGGCACAACTAGACAGTCTTTTAGTTCAAGGTATAGATGCAAGAAGTAATAAAGAATATACTTTATCACTCGAATTGCTAACTAAAGTACGAACTATTGCTGAAGAAAAACAATTGTATAAACAACAGTTTTTGGCTCTTAATAATATTGGAGCAAATTATTATTCTATGCTAGATTATGGAGAAGCACTCGATACTTATTTAGAAGCATATACTATAGCTTTAAAGCACCTCGATGAAAATGAAGAGATGATTGTGCTTAATAATATTGCCATTTTATACATTAAAGAAGACGAACCGGAGAAAGCTGAAGAATATTTTTCTAAGGCCTATAAATTAGCGCAGGAACATAAAGAACCCATAAAAATAGGGTTATATGCCGTAAACTTAGGCATGTTAGCTAATCAGCAAAACAAACCAAATGTGGCTGCAGCTTATTTGGCAGAAGCCAAAGAAATGCTTAAAAACCAACCTGCTCTACTTATTTTAGTTGAAATAGCTTTAGCAGAAAATTATTATAAACGAGGAGAACTAAAAAAAGCAAAAGTCTTAGCAGACTCGATATTTCCTAAGTTAGAAACTGTTACACATAGTGATGAGCGAATTTCAACCCTTATTTTATTGTCTAATATCGCAACAGATGAAAATGATATATCTAAAGCAATTGGGTATGGTCAAGCAGCTTTAAAAGCAGCTATAAACCCAGAAAATCGAATAAGCGCATACCAGCAATTAGCAGAAATTTACATTAAAAATGGATTGTACACCAATGCAATTGAAGCAAAAGATTCCATTATTTCACTTACAGAATCGTTAAACCAATTAAAAAACGGGCGTTTATTTGAAACAAATAGAGTGAAATTTGAAATAGCCGATTATAGACGAGAGCTACAGCGAAGCTCAGAATTAAGAGCACAAGAACGCAACACTCTTTATAGTCTTTTGGGTGTCTCATTTCTTATAATATGCTTAATTACCTGGGCATTATACAACAGTTTTATAAAGAATAAACAACGAAAAATTTTACACCAGCGCAGTAAAGAATTTATAGAATTGGAACTTCAAAAAAAGGAAAGCGACAACCTTTTATTAGAAAAACAATTACACGCAAAAGAGGCTATGGCTTTGCTTGAACAGGAGCGGCTTAAAAATGAAATTGAAAACAGAAATAGAAAGCTTGCAGCCAAAGCACTACAAATATCTGGTAGAAATGAATTAATTAAAGAGGTAATTAATAGCTTAACAAATCAATCAGAAATTACACGTAATGCTTTTTTAACAAACAAAATAAAGGAACTAAAAAAGTTACTAAAAAACGATTCCGAATGGGATAGTTTTCTCACCCATTTTGAAGAGGTAAACCATGGTTTGCTTACAAAATTGCGTACCAATCATCAGGAATTAACCGCAAATGATATTCGTTTCTTGAGTTATCTGTATATGGACCTTACAATAAAGGAAATTGCATCCCTCTTTAATATTACTGTTGAAGCAACACGCAAACGGAAAGAGCGAATTAGCAACAAAATGGGGCTAGAAGACAGCACAGCGCTATATCGCTACATCACAACGATTTAACAGCACATGTCACGCTTTTTCTGAATCCCGTCGCACTAATTAGGAGACTTTTTTAGTATGCTTCCTTATAATTTTCAGAATATTGGGAGCTACTTAAAACCCTAAATTATGAAAAAAACGATAACTCTTTTTTTATTCACATTACTATTTTCTTTTCAACCTACATTCGCACAATTTGAGGTGACTGGTTCTATTGATTTTGGTCGTATTTACGATCTTACCTATGATGCCGTTGTGCCAAATAAAGTATATGCAGTAACTATGGGAAACCATATTATAGTTTCTGAAGATAATGGCGCTAGCTGGAATATTTTGTATTCGTTACTTATTGGCAAAGGCGCACGCATTAAAGATTTAAAGCTTTCTGCTGATGGAACTGCGCTTACTTTTTCAAGCTACCTTCCAAACACTCCTTTAAATGATATTAGAGTGTATGATATTGCTTCTTCGTCTATAATTAAAACATTTCCCTTACCCAACCAAGCTGATAATAGCTATGTAACATCCTATGATTTTTACGATCAAGATATGGATGTATTACTGGTAGACACTAATTTTCCTGGAGGTATGAATCATGAAGGAAAAACATTTTACACCGCAGATGGAGGTACTACGTGGAGTTTGGTATACCACACTAATGATTATGACACTGTTTTTATTAACGATGTAGCCATAAGCCCAGCCGATCCTGAAAAACTTTTTCTTACACGCGGCCAAGGAAGTACAGGTGTAGAAGGCGGTCTTTTTATTTCTGAAGATGCGGGCCAGACTTGGGAAGAAAGACTACGAGGAATCATTTTGGACCCGATTACATTCGACCCAAGAAACGCCCAAAATATACTTTTAGGTACAGGGATTAGTTTCGGCAGTACAGTTGAAAACTTATATAAATCTATAGATGGCGGTGCTACTTTTACGATTGAACCTATTACGTGGACTAACGGAATTTTGAATTCTATAAATGTAATACGCTATAATGAAGCGAACCCATCACAAATTATTATTTTGGAAGAAAACGAAATTGTAATCTCTGAAGATGGCGGAGTTACTTGGGAAAACTTTGTATATCCAGACGAAAACCCTGAAAGCTATTTTTATGGCTTGAACGCAAGTTACAATCCTAATAATTCAAATGAAGTTTTTATCAGTGCGGATTATGTCCCACTATTTTCTTCAGATGGAGGAAAAACTCTTTCTTGGTCTAAAAGCCCATATTTTACAAGTACAGGAAATATGGATCTTTATAAAAATGGTACTGATTTAAATCTTTATTATGGCGTTCAATTTGGGTATGTACATCGCGATTTAAACGCTGGGACTGATACTCCATACGATATTATGCCTTTAAATATCTTTACTAGCAATCCCGGGCAGACGCAGTATGCAGATAAAGTTACGCCAAATAGAATATACACTTTCACCTCAAGTTTTATGGGGTCAAGTCTTAAAGTAAGTAATGACAATGGCGCGAACAAAACGGAGCTTATATCAATCTTTTCAAATAAATTCACTGCAGTTGCTACTTTCCACCATGCTCCAGAAACGATTCTGGCTGCGTTTGCCGGCTTCGACCCAAGTGAAACGAAACTGAAACAAATAGATTTCAGTGATATAAATAATGTGATTGTTACGGATATAACCTTGCCTAATCTCGATTTTATACACAAAATAATAATTGATGAAACAGATAAGATTACAATCACTGTAGGTATTGAAGTATATACATCAACAGATGGTGGCGCAACTTGGACTAACACAAGTACTGGGCTTGAAGTAATGAATGCAAACGATCTTATTTTTGACCTTCAAAAAGACCCATTAAATGAAAACCGTTTGGCTTTAGCTAGCTCAAAAGGAATTTTTATTTCTGAAGATGGTGGCGCAACCTGGGATAGAAAAACTAGCGAATTGGTGTTTAATGTAGCTTTTTCAACTGAAACAGAAGGTGCTATGACGGCTTCAACCTATAGTTCACAAGTTTCTGAATTTGCCTTGCATTATTCCACAGATAGTGGGGAAACTTGGGAAACCATAAATAATGAGCAATTACTTGCCATAGGCGCTGTTTCCAGTACATATGTGTTTCGTGAAAATGCAGTAAAAGCCTACATTGGCACTTTCGATCTTGGTCTCGTAGAATACACAATCGACCTAACCGTTTTAGGCGCCCCAGGATTTGAAAATAATTTAAATGATATTGCAATCTACCCTAATCCTGCGAGCGATATAGTGAATATTCACCTAAAAAACTCAACGGTAAAACAAGTGGCTGTTTATTCTTTAAATGGGATACAGGTTATGCAAGCAGATACTAGTACGAAGCTAAACCTTGCGGCACTTGAAGCTGGGATTTATTTAGTGCGTATACAAAACAATGCTAATGAAGTGTATTTTAAAAGAATACTAAAACAATAAGTACTTCGAAGTTTTGAATATAAGAACTCCTCAGAAATTAATTTCTGAGGAGTTCTTTTTTAAGTAAAAGATAGAAAAATAACTTCTGTGAAATACTTTTATTCCATGTGAGTAATCAGATGATGAAACGCAAGTGGATCATTTCCTAAGCCCATTTTTCTTTTTAATAGGGTTATTTTTGATTCAATTTCATCTTCGCTCTTTCCCATAAGGGACGCAATTTCTGGAACAGAAACCTGTAATTTTAACATACAACAAAAAGCTATGTCGTTTTCAGATAAACTAGGAAACATTTCACTTAATAAAGAAGCAAAATGGGGATGTACTTCAATAAATTTAACTTTAAAATACTTCCAATAATTCTTTTTATTCAATAATGATTTTAAGTTTTCTACCAACTCTTTAAAATTACCATCTGTTTCCCAGCGGTTTATCTCTTCCATTAATTTATTCTGAAGATCAGCCATTTCTAATGAAACTTCCACCAATTGCTTTTCCTTATTTGCAAAAGTTCTCCCTCTTTCTATATGTAACTTCGCTTCTAATCTTTGTTTATCTTCCAATGCTCTTTTAGACATCTTTAAATTAGCAAGCATTTTCTTTTGAAATCGAATTTTATTTCTATTTGTAATAATAAGCACAATTCCTATTGCTATAACAAGTAAGAAAATGAAAATACTTAAAATTAAAATTTTATCTTTTTTTGTATTGTTTGCTACTAATAAATTTTTTGTTTTCGTCAAATTAAAATGCCTCTCGTTTTTTAAATTATTTAAATTAATCGAATCCGATTCATAAGTTACAAACCGAAGTGAATCTTTTAAAAAACGCATACGAGAATGCAATAAAGGATACTCTTGAGAAGCTATAATGGCTTTACGATAATAAAAATCAGCAGAATCTTTTACTCCTAGTTTGGTATATAAAACACCTAAGTCGCCGTATACTTTAACTTTAACGGTATCTGAAAGCTTATTTGAAGAGGTTAAAAGATGCAACAATTCAATCTTTTCATAATCCGAAAAAGTAGATGCAACACTATTAATCGTATGAGAAGCTGTCTTAGTTTTAGAAGTTTGGCAAACTGAACTAAAAAATATCAATAAAAAAAATCCCTGAAATATTAATTTCATACTAAAGTAAATTCTAAAGTAAATATAGGTTTTTTCCTACATATAGAATCTTTTAATCCCCCTTACCCTACAAGAAAATTAAATGAAATTACATCCATTTAGTAAGTTTTTACAACCAGCCTGTAACAAACTGATTCAAATAGCGTTATATAGTTTCATCAATCTAAATCTTTATGTTACAACGTTTTTTCATCTTCTGCTCTGGCGCAGATACCGCCATTCTAGACGACTGCTCTCCTGGGGAACGCACAAAATACGCGGGTATTGGAGCCACTGTTTTCTTTACAGCACTACTAGCTACAATTGCAGCTGCATATGCACTTTACACTGTTTTTGATACTTATTTTTCAGCCGTATTCTTTGGAATTATTTGGGGATTATTAATATTCAACCTAGACCGATTTATAGTATCAACTATCAAAAAACGCAATAGTTTTTTTGATGAATTATTACAAGCTTCTCCTCGAATTGCATTGGCGATACTCATTGCCATTGTTATTTCAAAACCATTGGAGATGAAAATTTTTGAAAAGGAAATCAATCAAGTTTTACTTACAGAAAAGAATGAAATGACACTCGCCAACAAAGACCAATTGGCACTACAATTTACACCTTCCATTAAGGCTTTGGAAACAGAAATTCAAAACTTGAAGAATGAAATAATAAATAAGGAAAGTGAAGTAAATACACTTTATGAAACCTATATCGCTGAAGCAGAAGGTCGAAAAGGCACTGAAAAGCTTGGAAAAGGACCCGTTTATAAAGAGAAAAGAGAAAAACATGATGCCGAACTCGTTGCCTTAACCGATTTAAAAAAAGTAAATACCGAAAAAATAACTGCAGCCGAAGCTAAAATCGCAACCCTTGCAACCGAATACAACACTAAAGTTGCCAGTAGCCAGCCTGTAATAGATGGGTTTGATGGTTTAATGGCACGAATTGAAGCATTAAATAAACTTCCATGGTTGCCATCACTTTTTATCTTTTTATTGTTTTTAGCCATTGAAACTTCCCCAATTTTAGCAAAATTATTATCCCCAAAAGGGGCTTACGATTTAAAACTCGAAACACAAGAAAGCGCCCTAAAATCTTGGGTAATGCAACAAAAATCGCAGCGTGATATCGTAGTAACTACAGATAGAGACATCAATAACCGCGTCTATGCAGATATTTCTGAAGAACAGGAACTTTACGACTACAAGCGCAAAAAAGCGCGTGAGTTAATGCAATTACAAGCTGATGCCTTTTACAAGAAACAAAAAAGTGTTTTATAAGCGTAAGTGACACCTCTTTTTTGAACTAGAATTGCGATGTTTGTATTGAATAAAACATCGGTTTTTAAAAATGTCAAAAAGCAACTTAATCTCCCTAGTAGAATTTAAGAATATCGCCAAAAGTAAAGCGGTTACGCTTCAAAGCTTATTTCCTGAAATAGCATTTTCAAAGGTGCTTAAAATGGATATGAATACAGAGGTTTTACCCGACTCCAATTACGATACTGTTCTAGAATTAGGTAAAGCAATTGCTACAATACAATTAAAAAATCCAAGGTCGCTGCTAGCAAATGGCTATCTTGAAAAACGGAAATTTTATACCACCGATGCTTATAAAAGAACGCTTGAAAACCAAACCGAATACCGAAATATACACCTTGGAACCGACTTCTGGGTACAAGAAAACACAACTATTTGCGTCCCGTTTGCTGGCAAAATCGTGATTAAACAGGACAACAATTTTCCAAAAGATTACGGTCCTACCTTGGTTTTAGAACACACTTTTAAAGATTTAAAATTCTACACCCTATACGGGCATCTTTCACGAAGCAGCTTGGGTTTTCATAAAGAAGGAGATTTTCTAAAAGCGGGAGATTTTCTTGGCCACATTGGAACTGCTGCAGAAAATGGCGGCTGGGAGCCTCACTTACACTTTCAGGTGATACTGGATTTATTGGGAAACACTAAAAATTTTCCTGGAGTAGCATTTCCATCTGAAATAGAAAAGTGGAAGAGTATATGCCCAGATCCTTCACTACTATTTACTGAGAATTTTTAAAACCCTTAACACGATTTACATGAAAAATACACTGCTTCTTTTTTTACTTATTATTTCATTAAACAGCCTTGCTCAAACTGAAACTCAAGATAAAAAAGCGATTCTTAAGGTATTAAAAACACAAGAAGACGCATGGAATCAAAATAATCTTGAAAACTTTATGCACGGATATTGGAAAAGCGATTCATTAAAATTCTATGGTAGTAACGGAGTAACATTTGGTTGGCAGAATACATTAAACAATTACCTAAAAGGATATCCGACGAAAGAATATACAGGAACACTTTCATTTACCATTGATGCCATCACCAAAATTGAAAATGCTTCTTATTATGTAATGGGACAATATCATTTGGTGCGAAATGCAGGAAATGCAAATGGTGTTTTTCTAATTATTTTCAGAAAAATAGCAGGTGAATGGAAAATTATTGCAGATTTAAGCTGTTAGTTTCCTTGTATCCGCTCCCAAAGGTTTGAAAGTATTTTTTTGGCATCGCGTGTATCCTTAGGCTCTTCCATCACTTTTAGTGCTCCATCCTCTTTTTTAAGTAAAAAACTAAAAGCATATTTAGGTTTAGAAAGATCTGCGCTCAACATTCCAAAACGAAGATCGTTTAAATAAACCCCATCTTCTCTTTCAGTAACAGTATACCATCCTTGTGTAATTTTTATAAGCCGCTGTACTCCCGCTTCATTTCTTAAACCTCCTAAGGCTTCGTGATTTTTAGGATGTACTGAAAACTGGATTGGTTTTGTATCAAAAAAAGAATAATCGCCTATTAAAAAGGCATCATCCGTTTCCACATTTGCCGTCCATAAAATAGTATTCATCGGGCTAGGCTTTGTTTCCAAAGCAGTGTATTCTATATTTTGATTGCTAAGTGCGGCTTCAAATTTATAAAAGGAAACTCCTTTTAAAATTAAGGTAAGTAGCATATAAGCACTACTCACAATTAAACCGAGATTATTAAACTTTCTTCTTTTTAAACTTTCTCTTTTTTGAAACATTGCCAGAAGTAAAAACACCAGAAAAGGCAAGGTGTACAAGGGGTCGATCACAAAAATATTTTTATACGCCAGTCGCAAATCAAAAGGCCAAAATAGTTGTGTTCCCCAAGTGGTATGTGCGTCAAGCAAGGGATGTGTAACAAAGCATAAAAACCAAAACCAAGACCATTCTTTTACAGAAGCCCGTTTATCCCAAAGTGAGAGTAACCAGCCAAAAAGCAATCCAAAAACTACTGCAAAAACGATGGAATGGGTAAAACCCCGATGAATTTCTAATGCTGAAACGGTATCTGTAAAATTAGTCGCAATTACATCTAAATCTGGAATAGTGCCCGCAATAGCACCTAAAACCATCGCTTTATTGCCAATTTTTTTTCCTAAAACTGCTTCACCAACTGCGGCGCCCAATACTATCTGTGTTACTGAATCCATTTTGAGAATTTTAATCTACTATTTCCATTTTTTTTAGTAAAAACGAAGCATTCATATTTTGGCAAATCCCAGGTTTAAACTTATAGTCGAAAAAGAGTTCATCATTTTCAATACGTGCATCAAAATAATAATTTTTAACATCAGAAAGTTCTTCGGAAACTGTACAAAGGCTTAAATCGTGGGTAGCAATAATACCTGTGGAATTACTAGCAACAAGCTTTTCAACAAATTTTTTAGACCCTATTGCTTTATCCGTACTATTTGTTCCTTTTAAAATTTCATCTAAAATTATAAAATAACGCTTGGTTTTTATTTGGTCTACAATAAATTTTAAACGTTTTAATTCACTAAAAAAATACGATTCATCATCCGTTAAACTATCTGTGGTACGCATACTTGTTATTAGTTTAATCGGATTGTATTCTGCAGTTTCAGCACAAACAGGCAATCCCATATTTCCCATTACTATTTGCAGTGAAACAGTTCTTAAAAAAGTACTTTTTCCAGCCATATTAGCTCCAGTTATTATAAAAAATTCCTCCGAATTTATTTGAATATCATTATATACCATCGCAGATTCCTTCAATAAAGGATGCCCAGCGCCTTTCACTTTTAAAACGGGAATAGCATCGTTTATTTGTGGAAAAACATAGTTTTGATGGTTAAAAGTAAAGTTCCCCAAGCTGTTATAGGCATCAAAAAAAGTAATAACATCAAACCAAATTGGAACACTTTCTTTGTGTTTTTCTATCCATAGTTCAATATTGTAGCATTGGCGTAGATCACGCAGCATAAATCCATTTGCCACAATACCAATCAGCATATTACTACGTTGATCTAAGGCATCTAAATGTTTCGCAAATTGCTTTAAAATAGCAGAAGCTTTAGTTGAAGTACCAACTATTAAATTTCGTTTTTCAGTAAGAATTGCTGAAGAAAACTCCTGATTTTCAATTTCTAAAATAAGTTTATGAAACTGCTCGAAAGTGCTTTGAATTTTTGAGGTATGCGATGATAAGTCATTCACATTTTTTAAATAGCGGCCTGAAATAATCAAACCCAAGAAGAACCATCCACCAATTACATAACCAGAAATTAAATCTAGATAATTCAATACAATCAATACTACAGATAGGATTGAAAACACAACTGAAACAGGCTTAATCCACTTAGGAACAAATGTTTTATAATCTTTCAACCACTTTGTTACTTCTAAAGCAGAAACCTCTGTTTTCACTAATGAGGCGGTTGCAGAAAACTGTTGCCGCCAACTTGCAATTTTTGAAAGTTCATTAATTGCGTCTTGCTTTTCTGTGATAGAATCTATTTTATTTTCAGTAAAAAGTTTCGCTAAAAAATCGGAGCCACTTTCTAAAGCGGTTCTATTTAGGTATTGAAAAAAAGAACCTTTACCAAAAAGATCAATATCCTGACTGTAAAAATGAAGCGGATCATTGTATTTTTCGCCAGAAGGTAGCTGATGAAAAACACGATTTAAAACCTGAAGTTCGGTTTCATTTTGCGCGATTAAAACTTTCCTTAAGTCACGTTTGTATTGCAATTCACTATGTTTTGTAACCAAATAAATAAAAGTAGCAATTGCAAGAATTATAATAGGAATGACAATTTGGACGTTGCCAAAGAAAAAGTAAACACCCGCGCACGCAAGAAGAAAAACCACTAGCCGAATGCTACTGGAAACCGCAAGCTTTTGCTTTATTTTTTGTAATTCTTCGGTATGGAATTCAATTTGTTGGGTATAAAAATCTGAAGGAGAATTCATTTAATTTTTTAAGATTTTAAAGTGAGGCAAGGTCAGCTTGAAGTTTTTTTGTGAGGCTTTTTACAACCAAATTATACGAATGGTCTATCAATTCTATAATAAGTTCGTGGGGCAAATTAGTTTCCAAAGCAATCGTATTCCAATGTACTTTACTCATATGGTATCCCGGAATTATCAAGCCATCAAATGTTTCGCGCAGCTCAATGGCACGTTCTGGGTCGCATTTTAAGTTTGCTGCAACGGGATGACGCTCCAAGCTTGTTAACGCAAACATTTTGCCCATTACCTTAAAAACAAGGGTTTTTTCATCAAAAGGGAAAGATTCCGTAACGCCTTTTTTTGAAATGCAATACTCCCGAAATTCTTCTATGTTCATTCTTTTAACTTTGGGCTCTCTATGGAATCAAATAATGCGGTATAATCTAACCTCCAATTTATGGTTTCTACCAATTTTTCAACTAGTTGAATAGTTTCTAATGCCTGTTTTGAAGCTTCGGTATACAAGCCACTTCCTGGAACTTTATCTACAATATGCTTTTTTGCTTCTTGGTTAATTTCTGTAAGATCTGCAGCTGTAAAAGGATTTGCCCAACCTTCACGTTTGTCATAATACTTAAAATCTGTTTCAATAGTAAGTAATTCTGGTTGTGGAAAATTTGTTAAAATGATGGTTTTATTTTTGGTGTCAGCCTCCATTTTCAATTTTGTAAGATCAAAACCAATATGTGCTTTTGCTTCAATTAAAACCAGGGCTTTCTTTTTCCCTAAAAGTAAATTAAGCCATTTATCCTTTACATTTTCATAATAGAATATTTCAGAAAAATCGCCTTCCACAGTAATAAACTTGCAGACACTCCTAATTTTCTCCATCAGGATAACAGACTGGGTATTTGTTTTCTCTTTTTTACCTACACCCCCAAAACGGCCATAAATAAAGTAAGCCAATACAGCTCCTACTGCTAAACCTATAAAAAGTTCTTCCATTTGGTAAAGATAAAACAATTGAAAATGAATTCTATAAAAGTTTATAGAGAACAGGTTTGCTAGGCGATGCATCGTTATGAAACGAAGCCATTTGAAGGTTTAACAGATAGCTACCGTCTTTTATGGAATCTAAAACGAAAATAAATTCCGTAATTGTAGCATCTTTACGCGGTTTTTCGGGGTAATTCCAAAATGCTTTATGCGCTAGCAGCTTGCCTTCGTCGCGTTCTTTATCAACCGAAGGAAGATCAATCAATAAATGTTTTACGCCTATTTCCCTTAAAAACAAAGCTGCCTTTTCGTCAAGAAAAGGCCAGTTTGTATCCGACCAATATTTAGATTTTTTTTTAGAATCATTCGGAAGTGTTCTAATTACAACTGCTTCGGGCGTTTTTCTATTTAATGCTTTTATAATACTTTCCTTTAAAATAATTTCATCCGCCCCTACTTTTTCTGGTATTACAGAAATAACTTCAGCTAAAAAAAAGAAGGTTTTTAATGCTTCATTGACAGCGTAAAATTCTTCTGAAATATGCCCGAAACTTTCGGTATGTGTACCGTGTGCGTGGGGGTTAAAAAAAATATTATTAAAATTTACCGAAGCACCCTCAGCAACTTTCCCCGTCCAATCGCCCATTTTAACAGGTTCTATGGTGGGTTTGTTTAAATACCACGCCAAGGGATTTTTTTCCGTAGCCTGCAATGGAATTGAAATATCCAAAGGTTTGGAAAGATCTACTTGTATGGTCTCGGCATGAATTTGAATCGTTGTTTTCATCCATCTAAATTTACTAAGAATAAATCTGCCGCAATTCCATCACTTAAAAATTTTCCTGCTTTAGAGATTTTCAAGCTTTCATTTTCACGAATCAACAGCCCTTTTTCTATATTATTCTTGGCGTGTTTTAAAATATATTCTAAATAATCGCTTCCAAAATCAATTTCAATTTTCTCTAACGAAATACCCCATTTTGTGCGAAGACCAGTCATTATATATTCGTTATACCTGTTCTCCTTTGAAAGTATTTCACTTTCTGAAGGCAGTATTCCGGCTCCAATACTTTTACTATATTTTGTGTTGTTTGAAACATTCCAACTACGTGATTTTCCAGTATAACTATGTGCCGACGGACCGATTCCCAAATACGTTTTCCCTTGCCAATACGCAGTATTATTACGAGAATGAAAGCCTATTTTTCCGAAATTTGAGAATTCGTAATTTTCATAAGTTGCTTTTTCAGTTTTAGAAAGTAGCAATTCATAATGCTGCTTCGCAACTTCTTCATCTACCGCGGGCACAATTCCTTCAGCGATAAATTTTTTTAAAGCTGTTTTTGGCTCGACTGTTAAAGCATAACACGAAAGGTGTGGCACGTCTAATTTTAAAGCTATTTCAAGATTTTCTTGCCAACGTTCATTGCTCATTCTCGGAATTCCATAAATTAAATCGATGCTAATATTTTCAAAATATTTCTTTGCTTCCTGGATACAATGCAAGGCTTCAGAAGCATTATGGGCGCGATTCATCAGTTTTAAATCCTCTTCAAAGAAGGATTGAACACCAATACTCAGTCGATTTACAGGACTTTTCGACAATTGGAGTATCACTTCTTTGGTTAAATCATCTGGATTGGCTTCAAGAGTGATTTCTGGGTCTTTAGAAACGGAATAATTTAAGAAAATAGTTTTAAAAATCTGATCTAAGTCTTCAGAAGAAAGCAAACTCGGTGTTCCTCCGCCAAAATAAATGGTTTCTACGTCTTCATTTAATTCATTTTTTCGAAGTACTAATTCTTTACAGAGTGAAGCGACCAATTCGCTTTTTTTCTTCAAAGATGTAGAAAAATGAAAATCGCAATAATGGCAAGCTTGCTTGCAAAAGGGAATGTGAATGTAAATTCCGCTCATTTTATTCTAAATTAAACATCATTTCTTGACTCTTGATTCGTTTTGTTTTACAAAAGCTGCCCAGCCAGTGTAATTTTTTCCTGTCTCAACTTTTCCCGAATTATAAAAATGACAAACCGCAGCGGCAAGCCCATCGGTGCTATCCAAGTTTTTAGGTAATTCTTTCAAGTTCAATAAACTTTGAAGCATTTTTGCTACCTGCTCTTTACTGGCATTTCCATTTCCTGTTATTGCCATTTTAATTTTTTTTGGAGAATATTCGGTTATTGGAATTTGACGTGACAACCCCGCTGCCATTGCAACACCTTGAGCTCTTCCAAGTTTTAACATCGATTGAACGTTTTTTCCAAAAAAGGGGGCTTCAATAGCTATTTCGTCTGGATTATGAGTATCTATAAGTTCAATTGTGCGTTCAAAAATTAATTTCAATTTTAAATAATGATCGTCATATTTTTGAAGTTGCAATTCGTTAAGTTGCAAAAACGCCATCTTTTTACCAACCACTCTTATAAGTCCAAACCCCATAATTGTGGTTCCTGGATCTATCCCCAAAATTATTTTTTCTGTTTTTTGCTCCATTCTAAAAAAAATCTGCTTTCAAGGGAATTCGTATTTTAGCACCATGATTACCCTATCCTACAAAGCTAAACAATATCTGCTTGCCGCTGCGAAAGTTTTAGTTCTCGCCATAACTTTTGGGTATATCTATTATAAAATGAATGCTAACCCTGCTTTAAATTTTAAAGAATTTACAACAGCATTTTTTTCTAAAGGAATTACTTCTAGTTATTTGCTTTTATTGTTTACATTTCTCGCCGCCGCAAATTGGTTTTTTGAAATCTTAAAATGGAAAACTTTAGTTTCAAGTTTTGAAACTATTTCGATGCGAACTGCACTAAAACAAAGTTTAGCATCACTCACGGTTTCATTGGCTACGCCAAATAGGGTGGGCGAATATGGTGCAAAAGCGTTGTTTTTTGACCCGCAAAAGCGCAAAAAAATTTTATTGCTAAATTTCTATTCAGGGGCTTTACAAATGTTGGTTACAAGTATTTTTGGCACTGTTGGGTTGTTTTATTTTGTGCAAAAATTCAACATTGCTTTTTCAATAGAAAGTATATTAATTATTGGTTTTATACTCCTTCTACTACTTGGGGTTGCTTATTGTTTTAAGGAAAAAGAGTTGCTTTTAAAAGGTTTTTCAATTGCAAAAACAGTTCGGTTTTTTAAAACCATTGCGGCAGTCATAAAAGTTAAGGCATTTCTTTTTTCCATAGTGCGCTATACTATTTTCAATTTTCTTTTTTATGGACTACTATTATTTTTTGGAGCTCAAATTAATCCTTTTGAAGCCTTTCCACTGCTATTTGCAATGTATTTTTTGGTTTCCATCCTACCTACCCTTTTTATTTTCGACCTAATTATTCGCGGGGGGGTGGCGGTTTGGGTGTTTTCGTATACTGGGATTCCAGAATTGGTAATTGTATCAACTGTATTTACAATGTGGCTTTTAAATTTTGTATTGCCTGCCTTTATTGGAAGTTTTTTCGTACTCACTTATCAACCTACAACCCGATGATGTGGGCTTTGATATTCCTTTTCTCCTGCTATTTTAGTGGTATGATGGCAATCGTTTATGGGTTTAGAAAACTACCTTTATTTTCTTCAGATGCAATAGAACCAATAATACATTTTAGTGTAATAATTCCTTTTCGAAATGAAGCAGAAAATCTTCCAAATTTGTTAAACACCATTGAAGCTTTAAACTATCCTTCAGCACTTTTTGAGGTTATTTTTGTAAATGATGCTTCCGAAGATAATTCTGAAAAAATAGTTGGTGAAGCAATTGAAAAAAGTAAATTTTCATTAAAACTGATTCAAAACAATCGCCTTTCAAATTCTCCAAAAAAAGATGCAATTACAGAAGCTATCCGTATATCAAAAAACCAATGGATGGTTACAACCGACGCAGATTGCGACCTTCCAAAAAATTGGTTAAAAACCTTAGACAATTTCATTCAGAAAAAAAACCCTGTGATGGTCTGCGGCCCAGTTATTTATAAAACATGTGGTAATACTCTTGAAAATTTTCAACAAGTAGATGGGTTTAGTTTACAAGCGATAACTATTGGTAGTTTTGGTCTTAAAAATCCACTGCTTAGCAACGGGGCAAATCTAGCGTACACTAAAGATTGTTTTTTGAAAGTAAATGGATTTACGGCTAACAATCACATAGCGAGTGGCGATGATATTTTCTTGCTTGAGAAGGTAAAAAAAACATTTTCTAAGCAAATACATTTTTTAAAATCTAAAGATTTCATTGTTTCCACCAAACCACAAAAAAAATGGAAAAACACTATAAACCAACGAGTTCGTTGGGCTTCAAAAACATCTAAACAGAAAAGTATCGCTTCACTTATTTTGGGCTTGTTAGTTTTAGTGGTAAATATTATCTTTTTGACACTTCCCTTTTTTATGATTTTTGATTATGAAAATATAGCAATTTATATTCTTTTACTCTACTTCAAAATAATAATAGATTATAGCGTTGTGTATCCATCGGCAAAGTTTTTCAGTAAAGAATTTAAGTTTTGGAGCTTTCAATGGCTGCAAATAGTATATGCTTCAATTATAATTATTATTGTTCTAAAAAGTCTTCGAGGTCGTTATTATTGGAAAGGACGCGCCTTTGTAAATCAGTGATTAATAGATTTAATTTTTTACCTTAGCCATTCCTAAAAACCACGTATTTATGAAATCGTTCCTTTCGCTTTTCATCATTTTTCTTTTATACTCCACAGGAAATATTCAAGCGCAACAACAGTATAAGATTGCTGGAAAAACTTATAGCTTACATACAGAAGTTGAGGGACCGCTAACTTTATTATGGAATTCAATTGAAGGGGAATACCAATATTTTGTACAAAAGGATAACGTTATTGTAGCGCTTAAAAACACCAAAAAAGAAGGCAATTATCAAGAAGAATATAAAGAAACCTTACAGCATTTAACGGATGACGCCATAGTTTCAACTGCAAAAGTGAAATTTACACTCGCTAGTTTGCAAGCTTTTTGTGTGGAATACAACACGAAAAGAGACCCGAGTTTTAATAGTAACGAAAAATCTATTGGCCTTAAACTTCGGCTTGGTGTTTTTGCTGGAGTAACAAATAGTATTTATACTGAAAACCCAACAAATGCCATTCAACCATTGGCTGGAGTAGATTTAGAGTTAATTGATAATGTAAAGCTGAAAAGACACGCCATGGTAGTACGCTTTAAACAGGTTTTTGAGAGTAGCGACTACAGCTATTCTGCATCACAATTATCCTTAAATTATCGTTTTAAATTTATTAAAACATCCAAATTTGATCTATATGTAAATTGCAAGTTTGTATCTTTTACTCACTCAAAAAAAGAAGTCACCTACCTTACTACTGATCAACCTGCCCCACAGGTTTTAATTACAGAGACTCAATCTGGCAGTGATTTTAACACTCCTGTTACCCTCGGAATTGGCGCAGATTATAAGATTGGCAACGGCTTTATAACTTTCAATTACAATGATTTTGTGGGCTTAAGTGTGGAGAGCAATGACGAATTTCCTATAGCTTTTACACTAGGTTACAAATTCAACCTTTAATTAATTGGTCTGGATAACAACAGGCAATACAAACTGTGTTTTCACAGGAATCCCTCTTTTATAGGCCGGAGAAACGGGCTGTAAAGAATCTATACTTTCCAACAACCATTGTTCTAAATTTGGAAATTCTTTTTGTAAAACGGTGTCCATTTTTATTTGAAGAATTGATAATTTACCATTACTACTCACTTCAAAATTTACCATTACAGTATCGTAAACCTCTCGAGCAGCAACCAAGCTTCCGTGACTAATGGACTGATGTATTTGGGTGCGTATTGTATTTATAAAACAATTTTTTTGTTCTGGTTTCTCCAGAGAATCTTCGCAGTTTGAAAAATAGGGGTAGCGATCTACGTCTTTCCAGTTTATAGCTTCAATCTCTTCAGTATAAATTTTTTCCGAAGAAACTCTTTCAGTCTCAAAAAACTGGCAAGAAGTTGCCAGAAACATTAAAAAAAGTAAAAGAAAACTGTGTTTCATTTCAGAAATAATTCGACTTGAAAAGTACAAATTTACAGAAACTTAACGTCTTGCAAACACAAGTAATTATTGATTCTTAAAGCCGAAGAATATCTTCGGCTTTAAGAATGCAATGTTTTATGATTTATTTTACTTCAAAAATAATTGGCAATGAATAAAGTACTCCAACTTTTTCTCCTTTTTGTTCGCCAGCTTCCATTTGTGGAAGCATTTTAATTACACGAATGGCTTCCGCCTCTAATTCTGGTTTTGGTGCTCGCGCACGCACATCTGTAACCCTTCCAGTATTATCAACTTTAAACTGAACAGCAATCCGTTGCTGGCCAGAAAGGTTTAGTTTATCAGCTAGTTTGATGTTAAAATTGGTATTGACAAAAGCTGCAATATTTTCAGAAAAACATTTTTTCATCGCTTCCCTATCGCCTGAACACCCTGGATAAGTCGGCACTTTTTCAATCGCAGAAAAGGGGACATCTAGAGTGTTGGCCTCCTTATTTTCATCTAAGTATTCTTGTACAGAACTGTAAACTTTGTCGCCAGGTTCCGCTTTTGTCGTTAAAAACTTAAGCGCTTTTTCCTCTTCCGCTGTCATATCACCCTTTTTCATAATAGCTTCGGCCAGTTCGTTAATTTTGGTCATCACTTCGGAGTCTGATTGTGAAACAATTTGTGTTTCATCAACTTTAGGGGCATCGCTACAAGCGGTGTAAACTAACATGCCGCAAATAATTGGAAGTATTAATAAATACTTTAATTGGGCGGTTTTTCTTGATTTTGATTTTTGTAACATACGAATTCGTTTTTTGATTAATGATTGATTGAAAAATGTATTGATGAATGAAATTTTTTCTGTTTGAAAAACTTCAGAAAGAAGGTTTTGATAGTATTGTTTTTTGTCCTTTTGTGCAGTCACTTTAGCATCTGCGATATATTCATGAAGTATTGTAATTCTGCTTTGAAACAAATAAATCATTGGGTTGAACCAAACCAAAATGCGAAGTATTTCAAAAAAAAGCAAGTCTAGGGTATGTCTTTCCTCAATATGAATTTTTTCGTGAGCGATAATGCTAACTTTAGTCTCTTTAGAAATATGCTCCCCTAAAAAAATAGTGCTAAAAAATGAAAACGCAGTATCGGTTTTTGGTAAAATGACAACATTAAATCCAGCGCATTTTTCTGTTTTTCCAGTACGTTTCAGTTTTAGTATTTTATATAGTTTCAAAAAAAAAAATAGGGTGCTAACAAACGCGCCCACAATCCAAACGTCTATTAAACTAGGCATCCATAGGTTGTCTACACTTAAAATTGTATCCGAAATATTATTTCCGACGACTACAGCTGGAAGCTGAATTATATATTCTTGCGGAATGTTTTTTTGAATAAAACCTAAGCTAATAAAAGGTAAAACAAATCCAAAAGTGGAAGTTAGTAGCAAGTATATTCTATTGATTCCAAAAAACGTTTCTTTCTTTAGAAAAAGATCATAAACGGCCAAAAACAAGATTTGGAAAACAAGAATTTGGATAATGGAATGTATCATTTTTCAGACTTTTCAGAGTTAATTTCATTCATAATAACCTCCATTTCTTGAATACTGATATCGTTTTTTTTCATAAAAAAAGAAACCATACTCTTAAAGGAACCTTGAAAATAGCCGTCCATCAACTTATTTAAAGATTGGTTGCTATACTCTGTTTTTTTAACTTTTGGAAAATATACGTGTCCGCGACCTTCTTTTCTATAATCTACAAACTCCTTGCTTTCAAGAATCCTGACAATCGTGGAAACGGTATTGTAGGCAGGTTTAGGGTTTGGTAATTCTTCAATTATTGATGCTACATTGGCTTCTTTCAAATCCCAAAGAATCTGCATTATATCCTCTTCTGCTTTTGTTAATTGTTTCATAGTTATTTATAAATGAGTTCAAATATAACTAAAATTTTAGTTTAAACTAGTTTTTTAGTTATACTTTTTAAAAAAAAAACCTCAAAAGCAATAAATAACTTTGAGGTTTTTTTGGTTACGTTTTATTTTAAATCCACGTAGTTTTTTCTTCAATCGTGCTTTTTCGGGTACCTTCAGGGAGTGCTCCGTCATACTTTCCTAAGTATAAAAAACCTAAACATTGTTCCCCTTCTTCCATTTGAATCATTTTATTCATAAATTTTATAATCCCTGGAGATGACCAATACGCGCCAATTTTCAGTTCATGAGCAGTAAGCCACATATTTTGCACTGCCATAGCTGTTGCGGCAACCTCTTCCCATTCTGGGAGAATTCCGTTTGTGTCGCGCTGCATACATATTGCCAGTACACATCCTGCTTTTACAGGATTGTTCGTAAGCTTGTTAAATGTAAATTCTGAATAATTTTCAGTAGTTTCTTTATAGGTCTCAGCGAGAAATTTTCCAAGTTCTATTTGTGCTTCGCCATGAAAAACCTTAAAACGCCAAGGTTCCGTTCGTTTATGAGTAGGAGCCCAATTAGCAGCTTCAAGGATGTTTAAAATCTCTTCTTTCGTAATTTTCTGGTCGTTATACTGTGCCGGAAAAACGGAACGACGGCTTTTAATAAGTTCTAAAATCATTTTATTTTTTGTAGGTGAATATACTAAATGCGCCTTTTATAAAAAATAGTTTTAGTTTAAATTAAGGGTTTAAAATTACTTAGAAAGCCAGTAAATATATCTACCTGCGTGGTGGTTTTTTTTTATCAGCTTTAGACCCAATTTTAGACATAGCACATCTAAAACCAATAAAATCTGTAGCCAGCTATTGTGGCAAAAACGTCTTTATGAAGGATCTAACCAATATTCTTTGTTACACCAAGAACCTTCTTTATAAACACGAGCTTCATCATTACTTAACTAAAGACAGTCAACGCTATTTAGGGAAGTTCAAACTAAGCATTGTGTTGAAAATTAAAAAATAGTATTTTAGCGGCATGCTATCAAAAAAAACAAAATATGGCATTAAAGCCCTTACCTTCCTAGCAAAACAAGAAGGGAGAAAACCTGTTAGAATTGCGGAGATTTCTGAGAGTGAGAACATTTCTTTAAAGTTTTTAGAAAGTATTTTATTAACGCTAAAAAAAAATGGTTTTTTAGGAGCTAAAAAAGGGCAAGGAGGAGGTTATTATCTTCTCAAAGATGCAAAAGACATAAAAATGACAGAAATTATGCGTGTTCTAGAAGGTCCCATTGCAATGGTACCCTGTGTAAGCCTAAATTTTTATGAAAAGTGCAACGACTGCCCTGATGAAAACCTTTGTGCAGTACACAGTCTAATGATTCAAGTACGCGATAGTACCCTAAACATTTTCAGAAACACAAGTCTTGCCGATTTAATTAAATCCTAAAAAGCAATTTTATTACGATTATTTGCAATTAGATTTTGTTAAGTTAATAATTGTATTTATGTTTGTACCCTATTTATCCGATAGGATAAAAAGACTATAAATTAAATACAACAATTATTGCCACTTTAAAGCTAAATAGCACTAAAAATATAGAAGGAGAAAATGTAAAACGTAGTCTTTTAAAAACAATAAGTTGGCGCGTAATTGACATATTGGACACCATAACTATATCCTGGTTAATCACAGGTACATTAGCCTTAGCTTTTTCTATTGGTTTGGTAGAGCTCGCTACAAAAATGGTGCTGTACTACTTTCACGAACGCACTTGGAATAAAATAAAATGGGGAACAAAATAAGATATTATGGATATACAAAAGTTAAACAGTAGATTAAGCAGTGCTACACCTCAAGAAATTATTTCTTGGGCTTTATCTGTAGCTAAAAAACCAATTATCACTACAAATTTTAGTCCGTATTCTGCCTCTATATTGCACGCAGTAGTTACACAAAAACCAACTATTGAAGTGGTTTGGGTAGATACGGGTTATAATACATCACAAACCTATAGCTATGCGTTACGTGTAATTGAGCAATTACAACTCAATGTACACACTTATGTTCCTAGGCAATCTGCTGCGTTTAGAAATGTTCAATTAGGTATTCCGTCTGTAGAGGATCCCAAACACACTTTGTTTACAGAGCAGGTAAAACTAGAGCCTTTTAGAAGAGCAATGAACATACATAAACCAGATGTGTGGTTTACAAACCTTAGAAAAGGGCAAACAGCTTTTAGAGATAGTATCGATGTTTTATCATATTCTAAAGATGGTGTACTTAAAGTGAGTCCTTTCTATAATTTTTCTGATGCAGAATTAGATGTATATCTATCGCAACACAAGTTACCCAATGAGTTCAAATACTTTGACCCAACAAAGCAATTAGCCAACAGAGAATGTGGCTTACATATTTAAAATCCTATGAAAAAAAATACATTGCATATAAATCCGCTAGAGAATGAAGCCCTTTATATTTTAAGAGAAGTGGCTGCGCAATTTGAAAAGCCTGTATTGCTTTTTTCGGGAGGAAAAGACTCTATTACTTTGGTACGTTTAGCTCAAAAAGCATTTTATCCAGCAAATATTCCGTTTCCATTATTGCATATAGACACAGGGCATAATTTTCCAGAAACCATAGAATTTAGAGACCAACTTGTTAAAGAATTAGACCTTAATCTTATTGTAAGACACGTACAAGACACCATTGATAGTGGTAAAGTAAAAGAAGAATCTGGCCGTTATGCCAGTCGTAATAATTTACAAACAATCACATTATTAGATGCTATTGAAGAGTTTAAATTCGATGCCTGCATAGGTGGTGCCAGACGCGACGAAGAAAAAGCAAGAGCCAAAGAACGTGTGTTTTCTGTTCGAGACGATTTTGGACAATGGGACGAAAAAAATCAGCGTCCAGAACTTTTCGATATGCTTAATGGACACATAGAGCTTGGGCAAAATGTGCGTGTATTTCCTATTTCTAATTGGACAGAGCTAGATGTTTGGTCTTACATTCAAAAAGAACAAATAGAAATTCCATCCATCTATTTTGCGCATACCAGAGCCACGTTTCTTAGAGATGGCTTAATATGGTCATCAGACGATTCTATAGTGTATCGCGATAAGAATGAAAAAGTAGAAAACCGATTGGTGCGTTTTAGAACCGTTGGCGATATGAGTTGCACGGCTGCGGTACTTTCTAATGCTACAGACATTGATACTGTAGTAGAGGAGATAAAGGCTTCAACCATTTCAGAACGTGGTGCACGTATAGATGACAAACGCTCGGAAGCTGCAATGGAAAAAAGAAAACAACAAGGGTATTTCTAAAAGACTAAAAAAATAAAAAAAATGAACGTTTTAAAAATAGCAACGGCAGGTAGTGTAGATGATGGGAAAAGCACACTTATTGGGCGATTACTTTACGATACAAAATCTCTTACAACAGATAAGTTACAATCCATAAAATCCAAAAGTGAACAGCTAGGTTACGATTATTTAGATTTTTCTCTTGCTACAGATGGCTTGGTGGCTGAACGCGAACAAGGTATTACCATCGATGTGGCTCATATCTATTTCTCAACCCCAAACAAAAGCTACATTATAGCAGACACGCCTGGGCACATAGAGTACACACGCAATATGGTTACAGGAGCCTCTACTTCGCAGGCGTCTATCATACTAATCGATGCCAGAAAAGGGGTAATTGAGCAAACGTACCGCCACTTTTTTATCAATAATTTATTGCGCATAAAAGAGGTGGTTGTCGCTATTAATAAAATGGATTTGGTCGATTTTTCCGAAAACGTTTTTAACGCCATAAAAGCAGATTTTGAAAAACTTTTAGCAAAACGAGACTACAAAGACCAGAAAATAACCTTTATCCCAATAAGTGCTTTAAATGGAGATAATGTAGTGTCAACATCAAGAAAAACACCTTGGTACAAAGGGCAAAGTGTTTTGGAACATCTCGAAAGTTTAGATAATGGAGACATCTATAATGCTGGGACACCACGTTTTCCTGTCCAGTATATTATAAGACCAAAAACCGAAGACTTTCACGATTTTAGAGGATATGCAGGGAAAATCTATGGTGGAGATTTAAGTGTAGGAGATCAGGTGATAGTGCTACCCTCTAACACCACATCAAAAATTAAAGAAATTTATGTGTACGACCAAAAGTACCAAACCGCGTCACGACGTTCTTCAGTTACCATTACACTAGAAGATGATATTAATATATCGCGAGGCGATATGATTGTTAAGGCAAATGATAAACCCACAATCGATAAACAATGTAACGCCATCATTTCCTGGATGGATACACAGCCTTTACAAGCTGATAATAAATACATAATTCAACACGGCGTTAATAAGGTCTTGGGTAAGGTAGAAAATATAACACATAAAATTAGTCCAGATTATTCGGGTATAGATACGTCGGCATCATTGCTTCATCTCAATGATATAGCGCTAGTCAATTTTAAATTTAATAAACCCTTGTATTATGATGCTTTTAAAAAACACAGAACCAATGGTTCATTTATTCTTATCGATAGCCTGTCTAATAATACCGTAGGAGCAGGATTTATTCAGTAATACAAATGAAGTAGAAAATGGCAATTATTATCACAGACGAATGTATTAACTGCGGTGCTTGCGAACCAGAATGTCCAAATACAGCTATATATGAAGGTTCTGAAACTTGGAAATACAAAGATGGCACCAATCTCGCAGGCAATACCGTGACCCTGCCTAATGGAGAAGTTATCAATGCAGACACAAAACAAGAACCTATCTCCGACGAGGTTTATTTTATTGCGCCTAACAAATGTACAGAATGTATTGGCTTTCATGAAGAGCCACAATGTGCTGCTGTATGTCCAGTAGATTGTTGTGTGCCAGATGAAGACCACGTAGAAACAAGAGAAGAGCTATTGGCAAAACAAGCTTTTCTTCACCAATAAAAATTAAAAAATTACAGTACTGTAGTTATAAGCTAACTAAAAAATGCAAAGTTTTAGAACCGAAATAGAAAACCCTGTTGTAGAGAAAGATATTATTGAATTGGCCAATAAAATCGAATTATTCCAACACGGGAAAATAGACGAAGAAAAATTTAGAAGTCTTCGTTTGGCAAGAGGTGTTTATGGGCAACGACAAGCAGGCGTACAAATGATTCGTATAAAATTACCATACGGAAAAGTTACGACTAAGCAATTGATGCGCATTGCAGATGTCTCTGACGAGTATTCAACAGGTCGCTTGCATATTACCACGCGCCAGGATATTCAAATTCACTATGTAGACCTAAACCGTACACCACAACTTTGGGCAGAGCTTGAAAAAGATGCGGTAACACTTCGTGAAGCTTGCGGTAATACTGTAAGAAATGTAACCGCTTCAGAAACAGCAGGTATTGATATCAAGGAACCTTTTGATGTTTCCCCCTATGCAGAGGCTGTCTTTAAATTCTTTTTACGAAACCCTATCTGCCAAGAAATGGGCAGAAAGTTCAAGGTATCCTTTTCGGCTTCAGATGAAGATACAGGCTTGTCCTATATACACGACCTTGGATTTATTGCCAAAATAAAAGGCAATGTAAGAGGCTTTAAAGTGCTAATTGGTGGTGGCTTGGGTTCACAACCAAGGCACGCAGATGTACTTTACAATTTTTTACCTTCTGAAAAAATAATTCCAGTAATGGAAGGTGTTTTACGCATTTTTGACCGCTATGGAGAACGTAAAAGCCGAGCCAAAGCAAGGCTTAAGTATTTAATAAAAGATATTGGCCTTGAAGCTTTTAGAGACTTAATAAGCCAAGAACAAAAAGCAATTGCGGATGCTATTGTGCCTATAGACCCTGCAACATATAAAGCTTCAATACCTAGAGATGTTGAGGTGCCAAAAGTGGTGCTCGAGAACGCGCTAACTTTTGAAACATGGAAAGCTACAAATACGGTTTCGCAAAAACAAAAAGGCTATGTAGCCATAGGGATAAAAGTGCTTTTAGGTGATTTTTATACTGATAAGGCTCGTGTTCTTGCCAATTTGATTGATACCTATGCTGCAGGCGAACTGCGTTTTACCTTGCGTCAAAATATTCTTATCCCTTTTGTTAAGGAAGCTTTATTGCCTTTTTTTTATCAAGAACTTTCAAAATTAGGTTTTACAGAGTTAGGGTATAATAAAGCGGTAGATATTACAGCCTGCCCAGGCACAGACACCTGTAATTTAGGCATAGCAAGTAGTACAGGTATTGCAGAAGAGTTGGAGCGCGTTATTAAAACTGAATATCCTCAATACCTGAACAACAAAGATTTAGTAATTAAAATTAGTGGCTGTATGAATGCCTGCGGCCAACATAATATGGCTAATATTGGTTTTCAAGGTATGTCAATTCGTACGAAGGATAAATTGATAGCTCCTGCGCTTCAAGTTTTATTAGGCGGAGGTAACTTGGGCAAAGGAACCGGCGTCTTTGCAGATAAAGTAGTAAAAATACCTAGTAAAAGAGGGCCAGAAGCCTTACGCAGAATTTTAAACGATTTTGAAACCAATGCCAACAGATTACCTTTTGTAGCGTATTACCAACAACAAGGCGAAAAATATTTTTACGAGCTTTTAACAGATTTGTCCAATACAGATAATCTCACCCAAGATGATTTTATCGATTGGGGAAATGAGCATATATATGAAAAAGCCATAGGTATTGGCGAATGCGCAGGTGTAATTATAGATTTAGTGGCAACGCTATTTTTAGAAAGTGAAGAAAAAATAGCCAATGCTAAATTAGAGTTAGAGCAGAAATTATTTTCTAATGCTATCTATCTAGCCTATAGTTCAATGGTAAATTCTGCCAAAGCCATTTTAATTTCAGACAATGTAAAAACCAACTCACAAAATAAAATTATCTCAGACCTTGATGAATTGTATATTACTTCTGGCAAGATTAAATTAGGAGTATCCTTTTCAGATTTGGTGTATCAGTTAAAGTTCTTTCCACCTACGGAAGAGTTTGCTGCTAAGTATATAAATAATGCTCAAAGCTTTTTAACAAAAGTAAAAGCATACAGAGCAAACACTAAAAATTAAAGTAATGAAAAAACCTAAATTAACTGTTGTTGGAGCAGGTCCTGGAGATATAGATTTAATTACCATAAAAGCAATAAAAACTTTAAAAACTGCCGATGTAGTTTTATACGATGCTTTGGTAAATGAAAAACTGTTAGAATATATTAACCCAAAAGCAGAAAAAATTTTTGTTGGCAAGCGTAGAGGATGTTATAAATATAAGCAAGAACAAATTAATGAATTGATTGTTGCTCGAGCAAAATCTTATAAACATGTAGTGCGCTTAAAAGGAGGCGATCCTTTTATATTTGGTAGAGGTGCAGAAGAAATGGAGTATGCTGCAAGTTTTGGGTTAGATGTTGCAGTTGTACCAGGAATATCATCGGCATTGGCAGTAGCAGCCTATCAAAACATACCCTTAACAAAACGTGGAAGTTCAGAAAGTTTTTGGGTAATTACCGGAACCACAAAAGAGCATAAAATTTCTAGAGATATTGAGTTGGCAGCAAAGTCTAATGCAACGATAGTTGTTTTAATGGGGATGAGTAAATTACCTCAAATTGTTAAATTATTTCAGGCAGAAGGTAAACATAATTTGCCTGTGGCAATTATTCAAAACGGAACAACATCTAAAGAAAGAATAGGAATTGGTACTGTAGATACTATAGAAAAAGTTGTTGCAGAAAAAGCTTTAGAAAACCCAGCAATAATTGTGTTAGGTGAAGTGGTAAAACATAGAGATTTGTTGCATAAAGTTTTAGAAAAAGAGACTTTAAACGCGGCCTTAGAAGTATAGGTAATGGTAAAAGAAAAAGTTAACAGATCTATAAGGATTACAAAATATGTTGTCTATAAAGAAACTTCATTTAATTACAAAGAAGGATTTTATTCGTTTTTTGGTGCCTTTTTTGGCATCGGTTTAATAGCTTTTATACAATCGTTTTATTTATCTGATGTAGAAAACGTTTTTTTAATAGGATCTTTTGGCGCTTCTTGTGTTTTAATTTATGGTGCAGTTCAAAGTCCGTTAGCCCAACCTAGAAATTTAATTGGTGGCCATGTAATATCAGCATTTGTGGGGGTTACAGTATATAATTTAATGCCAAATATTATTTGGCTTGCAGCTCCGTTGGCAGTTTCATTTTCTATTATTTTAATGCAATGGACAAAAACCTTACATCCACCAGGAGGAGCTACAGCTCTAATAGCTATTATTGGTACAGAAAAAATTAAATCATTAAGCTATATGTATGTTTTTTCGCCAGTGTTAACAGGAACCCTTATTTTGTTTTTAGTAGCTCTTGTTGCTAATAATATGAATAAAAACAGGATTTATCCTGCTAACGGAAAGTATATAAACAAAGTTAGAAAAAGAATGCTAAAAATTGAAAGTTAGATTAAATGATATGAATGAAGATAGAAATAATTTATATCCCATTTTTTTAAAAACATCGCAATTAGAAACATTAATTGTTGGTGGTGGTTATGTAGCATTAGAAAAATTATCTTTTTTGTTAAAGTCTAGTCCCAACTCTAAAGTAACCATGGTTTCTCCTTTTTTTAGAGAGGAAACAATAGTGTTGGCAAACAAGTTTGATGTTAAAATGATTGTTGATGATTACAAAAAATTATACCTATTAAATAAACATATTGTAGTAGCAACTACAGATAAAGTTGATGTTAATGTTAATGTTTATAAAGATTGTAAAGAAAGAAATATATTGGTTAACGTTGCTGATAATCCACCATATTGCGATTTTTATATGGGAGGTATTGTAACCAAAGGTAATGTGAAAATAGCCATTTCTACCAACGGAAAATCACCCACAACTGCCAAACGTCTGCGGCAATTTTTTGAGGATGTTATACCTGAAAATATTGATGATTTAGTTAAAAATTTAAACGTTTACAGAAGAACTATAAAAGGCAACTTTGAACAAAAAGTTGAAAAATTAAATGATTTTACTAAAGGATTAGTAGAAAAAATAGAAATAAAATGATAACGACAGATATTTTAATTATTGGAGCAGGCCCCACAGGATTATTTACGGTATTTGAAGCTGGTTTATTAAAGCTAAAGTGCCATCTTATTGATGCTTTACCACAACCAGGTGGGCAATGTTCAGAGTTGTATCCAAAAAAACCTATTTATGATATTCCAGGTTTTCCAGAAATACTTGCAGGCGATTTAACAAAAAACCTATTAGAACAAAGCAAACAGTTTGAGCCAGGTTTTACTCTGGGGGAACGCGCAGAAACCATTGAAAAGCAAGAAGATGGACGCTTTATTGTGACAACAAATAAAGGCACTCTCCATCAAGCACCAGTTGTTGCCATTGCAGGTGGATTAGGATCTTTTGAACCTAGAAGACCATTAATTGATAACATAACACACTACGAAGACAAGGGAATAGAGTATTTTATTAAAGACCCAGAAAAATACCGAAATAAAAAAGTAGTTATTGCTGGCGGCGGTGACTCTGCATTAGATTGGAGTATATTTTTGAGCGATGTGGCCGATAAAGTAACCTTAATTCATAGAAGAAATGAATTTAGAGGAGCGCTTGATTCCGTTGAAAAAGTGAGTGAACTAAGGCAAGCAGGTAAAATTAATTTAATTACTCCAGCAGAAGTTACAGACATTTTTGGCATCAATAAAGTAGAAGCCATTGTGTTTACCAAAGAAGGAGAAAAACAAGTGATAGAAACAGACTACTTTATCCCTTTGTTTGGGCTTTCGCCAAAATTGGGTTCTATAGGCAATTGGGGGTTAGAAATAGAAAAAAATGCTATTAAAGTAGATAATGCCTTAGACTATCAAACCAATATCCCTGGAATATTTGCCATAGGCGATGTTAATACTTATCCAGGAAAACTAAAGCTAATTTTATGCGGTTTTCATGAAGCTACCTTAATGTGTCAAGCCGCCTATAAAATTATCAACCCTGGTAAAAAATACGTTTTAAAATACACAACCGTTAGTGGTATAAATGGTTTTGACGGAACGAGAAAAGAAGCGCCAAAAGCTGTAGTACAAGCAATTAACTAAAATGTAAAATGGACGTAAACATACATATTAAAGACAGAACCGGAGCGATACATACCGTACAAGCACCTACCGATATGGCAATGAACTTAATGGAAGTTTGTAAAGCTTATGAATTGCCTGTAGAAGGCACTTGTGGTGGTATGGCAATGTGTGCCTCTTGCCAATGCTATGTGCTTTCAGACACTGCATTGCCAGCAATACAAGATGATGAAGAAGCAATGCTGTCTGAAGCTTTTTATGTTAAAGAGAATAGTAGATTAGGATGCCAAATTCCCATTACAGTAGATTTAGAAGGACTTGAAGTGGAATTGGCACCAGAATATTAAATAATATAATGAATGCCATCACTTTAAAAACATACCCAATAAAACTAAAAGGTAAGTCAAAAACTTTCAGCAAACTCTTGTTTGAAGCGTTATTTTCAAATAAAGCACAACAAACACGCTTACTTGAACGTGCTCGTAAAATCATTGAAGATTATGCAGAAGTATTTGGAGAAAAGAAACACATAATTAATGCTTATGAGGTTTTAACAAAAGAGCTCCCATCCACTAGGCAACAGCTCGATTTAGACGCGCTTGCCTTTGAAAAAAATGACCCTGCAGTAAAAAGTATGGAGGAAATTTATTTGGCATATCCAGGCTTTTATGCCATCACTATATACAGATTAGCACACAGGTTAGACCAATTAAATGTAGCTCTTTTACCACGATTAATGACTGAATATGCCCACAGCAAAACAGGCATTGATATACATCCATCTGCGGTTATTGGCCATTCGTTTTTTATAGACCACGGCACTGGGATTGTTATAGGTGAGAGCACCCAAATAGGTAATAACGTAAGTATCTATCAAGGCGTAACATTAGGTGGGATTAAAGTGGTTAAAAGCATGGCAAAAGCAAAAAGACATCCTACTATTGAAGATAATGTTACTATTTATGCCAATGCTACCATTTTAGGTGGAGGTATTACTATTGGTGCTAATAGCACTATAGGTGCTAATGTTTGGATAACAGAATCCATATCACAAAATAGTTTAGTAACCTATAAAACTAGTATTAAAATAAAACGCAAAAGATGAGAAATAACATCGGTATTTTAAAACATATAGGTAATACACCACTTATTGAAATTAGTGGGTTGATTTCAAACCCAAATTTGCGTTTGCTTTTAAAAATGGAAGGACACAATCCAGGAGGAAGTGTTAAAGACCGTCCAGCTTTTAATATGATTTATGAGGCATTACGAAGAGGAACCATTAAAAAAGGGAGTCATTTAGTGGAAGCTACTAGTGGTAATACAGGTATTGCACTAGCCTATGTGGCTAATTTATTAGGCGTTAAAATGACCTTGGTTATGCCTGAAAACTCTACCGATGAACGTATTAAAACAATGCGTGCTTATGGTGCTACTGTTGTATTAACAAGTGCAGAAAAGGGTATTGAAGGGTCGCGAGATAGTGCTCTAGAGTTACAAAAAACAAAAGGCTATGTAATTCTCAATCAATTTGAAAATAAAGATAACTGGAAAGCCCATTACAAAACCACAGGACCAGAAATATGGAAAGATACCAAAGGCACGGTAACGCACTTTGTATCTGCTATGGGCACCACAGGTACGATAATGGGAGTATCTACATTTCTCAAAAAACAAAATAGTGGTATTACAATTGTAGGAGTACAACCCAAGGATGGTTCAAAAATTCCTGGCATTAGAAAATGGTCTCCCGAATATGTACCTAAGATTTTTAATCCAAAAAAAATAGATAAAATTATAGAAGTAAGCGAAAGCGATGCTAAGAAAGTTACTCAAAAATTGGCTAAAGAAGAAGGTATATTTGCGGGTATGAGCAGTGGAGGTTCAGTCTATGCCGCCTTAAAAATCTGTGAAACCCTAAAACAAGGTGTGGTAGTAGCTATTGTATGCGACCGTGGCGATAGATATTTATCATCAGATTTGTTTGAATAAAAAAGAAAATATCAATACTACTGACTTCTTAGATATAAAAGCTTATTTGAAAAAAGGAGCTACACTATTAGATTTAAGAACACATGAAAGAGCATCATGCAGGTCAACATTGAAGGTGCTCTACATATTCTAAGATGATTTAGAATTTGAAATAGAGCAAATAGATAAACCTATTATAACCTGCTCTAGCAATGGTGTACGCAGTGAGCGTGCCAAAGAGCTACTTCTTTCATACATCCAAAATTAGTCATTATCAAACCAAATGTAATCATACAAAAAATGTATGGTTATTTTCATAATTGAGGGTTTTAGTTAATAGATTACATGTGTGGTACACTTCAATTAACAAGTTGACTTTTGGGAGATGACATTAGGAAATACAAAAAAAGCCCATCCATTTGGATAAGCTTCTCATCGGTCTATTTCTAAACCACAAGCCACTTTAAGTGACTCAACACAACATTTTAGTTGCGGTCTGGACGAGACTCGAACTCGCGACCCCCTGCGTGACAGGCAGGTATTCTAACCAACTGAACTACCAGACCAAATTTTCAATCTCTTTTTCAAGAAACCTCAACAACAGTTGAGCATAGTGAAAAATTGTTACCATACATTTTGGAATAAATTCCTTGCCGTATTAAGCGGTGGCAAATATACCACTCCATTTCATTTTCGCAAACTATTTTTTAAAAAAAATATAATTATTATTTAATATTTTTACTTTACGTAATCTGAACATCTAATTTCAACTAATTTGAATTATCCAAACTTCTGACGTTCCACTAAATAAGTAGTCAGAATTTTATTGAAACTTTCATTACTATCTGCCAAAACATATTTAATTCGGTATTGTGCGCAACGTAATTGTAGCTCAAAAAAATAATCCGTCACCGCCTTTTCATAGGCTTCCTTTACATTTTCTGCATAAAGATTGATATGCGCTCCCGTTTCAACATCAACAAATCGCTTTGGACGGTTATTAAAATCGAAACGCATCTCTCGTTTTTTATCGAAAGTATGAAAAAGCACAACTTCGTGTTTGTTATATTTTAAATGTTGAAGTGCCTCAAAAAGCTTTTCTGCCTCTGTATCGTTTTGAAACATATCCGTAAAAAGAAAAACCAAAGAACGTCGTTTTAGCTTTTCAGCAATCAAATGAAGATGTTCGTAGGTGTTTGTTTGAATTTTTTCTTTTGAAGAAAGCAGGGCCTCATTTAACTTTTGCAATATCATTTGGTGATGCCGCTCGCTACCCTTTTCAGAAGTATAAAACTCGTATTCATTGCTATAAATGCTCATCCCAACAGCATCGCGCTGCCGTTTCATCAAATTCATAATTGCCGCGGAAGCCAAGACAGAAAATCCAATTTTATTCAATGAATCAATATGAAACTCTTTCAATTTTGGGTAATGCATCGAACTGCTATTGTCTATAATGAAATGACAGCGCAGGTTTGTTTCTTCCTCATAACGCTTGGTATATAGCTTATCCGTTTTTGCAAAAAGCTTCCAGTCTATATGCTTTGTACTCTCGCCATTATTATAAATTTTATGTTCTGCAAATTCTGCCGAAAAACCATGAAACGGACTTTTATGCAGTCCAGAAATAAAGCCTTCTACCACTTGCTTTGCAAGTAGCTCTAGGTTTTTAAAACCCGTTATCTGGTTTATTTCATTTTCTATATTCATAGTATCATCCTGAGCGTGTCGAAGGGTGGTTAATTTATTTTTTTTAAAACATACATAGCTTCTAGATTGCCTGTAATAATTTCACCTGCATTATCTAATTGCCACAATTGATTTTCGCCAACTTGATACTGAAAGGTTTCATCGCCTGCTTTTAAAAGCACTTTAGTACCCGTTGGATCCCAAACAAAATCTCCCTTTTGAATAAACTCATTCCTGCTTTCTGGCTTTCCTAAGTAGGTTTGTAAAATACTATATGTTTTGTCTTCAGTAAGTGTTACCACGGTTTTAATCCCGTCACAATCTGCACAGGGTGTAGTACCTTCGTATACACCAGCCCAATCTAAAGCATTTTCAGAAGTATGCGAATCTACTACTTGCGGGCTTGTTGTTACAGTCTCCTCAATTTCTTCTGAAGCTACCGCCTTCTTTTCTTGGTTCTTGCAACCTACTACTAGTAAAACAGTGGCAGCACATAGATATATTAGTTTCTTCAAAACCATGTTATTTAGATACCTTATCAACAATTCCGTATGCCACAGACGCTTCTGCATCCATCCAGTGATCGCGGTTAAAATCTTTCATTACTTTTTCAAATGATTGTCCGCAATTTTCAGCTAGAATTCGTGCGCTTATTTCTTTCGTTTTTAGTATTTCTTGAGCGGTTATTTCTATATCGCTGGCTACTCCTCTTGCGCCACCACTAGGCTGGTGTATCATAACACGAGCATGAGGTTGGATAAAACGTTTGCCTTTTTCGCCTGCTGAAAGCAATATACTCCCCATAGAAGCTGCTAAGCCAGTACAAATTGTAGAAACTGGACTTTTAATTTCTTTTAGGGTATCATAGATTGAAAAACCAGAGGTAACATATCCTCCTGGGCTGTTTATATAAAATTTAATTTCGTCGTGGCTCAGGGCATCAAGATACATAAGGCGCTCCACAACGTGACGCGCACTTTTATCATCTACCATTCCCCAGAGAAATACTTTTCGTTCTTCCAGTAATGTGCTGTCAATTTTATCCTGAACTTTATTTGATTTCGTCATAATTTTAAGTCTGTTCTCTTGCGTACAGTCAAGAGTTTTTATGCATACTATTTTATAAAAAGGGACAACTGTACTCGTCCAGAGAATGCTACTAATATAGAAAAAGGCTTAGCAATACGCCAAGCCTTTTATTGTTTAATTTTTTTATAAGTATATTATAATAGTGCATCGATTGCCTCCGCATAAACATTTTTTGGAGCAACGCCTACTTGACGTCCTACTACTTCCCCGTTTTGGAATACCAAAACAGTTGGAATGTTACGCACCCCATATTTTGCAGCAAAATCTTGGTTAGCATCTACATCTACTTTTCCTACAACGGCTTTTCCGTCATATTCTTTACTTATTTCTTCAATGATGGGTCCTACCATTCGGCAAGGTCCGCACCAAGCCGCCCAAAAGTCAACCAATACAGGTTTGTCACTCTTTAATACGGTTTCTTCAAATGTTGCGTCTGTTATTTCTAAAGCCATAATCTTTGTTTTTTAATGATTGTCAAAAATAGTTATTTTTTTTACTATACTGTAGTTGTTAATATTTGTTTAGGATATAAGGGTATTGATTATCTCTATTACTAATTTAATTTATAACTTACCTGTTCGCGTTCAAGCTCGTCCAGCAATTCTTTCGAAATATTAATTTTATGCTTTCGGCTTGGCATGGTTAATTGAATTTTTTCACCTTTTTCATACACCACAAAAAACAATTGTTTTTCACCCTTATGTGTTTTTACTATATTTTTAAGCGAATCAATTCGTCCCTCTTTCAAATCACTTAAAGGAATATGTAGTGTCAGTTTTTTTCCTTGAATTTCCATAACATCGTGGAGCAACTGAATATTGTTATACTGAAGCCGTGGATCGCCTTTCTTACCCGTTTCACGATTTGTCCAGCCTTCTTTCACAAAAACACGCCCATAAATAAAGCTATTTGGAACTAAAAAATGGCGCCATTTTAAATATTCTTCTCCGAAAATTTTAAAATCATAACTGTCTTCATAATCTTCCACCGTAAAAATAGCCCAGCCTTTTCCTGCCTTGGATTCACGGTGTTGTACATCGCTCACTATCCCACCAAAACACATTTCTTTATTAACGAAATTTTCCAGTCGGTTAAAGTCTGAAACCTTACAGTTCATAAAACTTTTCATCTCAATCTTAAAATCATCCAGCGGATGACCCGAAATATACACCCCTACCACTTCCCGCTCCTGCCTCAATTTTTTCATCGTCCCCCATTCTTCACAAGGCGGGACTTCTGGCTCGGGAATCTGCACTTCGCTAGCGTCACCAAATAAACTTACTTGTGAAGAATTCTGCGTTTCCTGGTATTTTGCAGCATAGCGCAGCACTTTCTCAATAAACATTACGCCATCGCCATCATCATGTAGGTATTGCTCGCGGTGGGTATCAAAACTATCAAAACCACCTGCAAGTGCTAGATTTTCAAAAGCCTTTTTATTGGCAGCACGCAAATCAATACGTTTCGCCAGATCGAAAACCGATTTGTATTTCCCATCCTTTCGATGTTCAACTATAGTAGCCACAGCGCTGCTGCCAACGCCTTTTACAGCTCCCATTCCAAAGCGTACAGCACCTTTATCATTTACAGTGAATTTATGAAAAGATTCATTTACATCAGGCCCCAAAACGGTAAGCCCCATGCGTTTGCATTCATCCATAAAAAAGGTTACCTGCTTAATATCACTCATATTATTACTCAATACCGCAGCCATGTATTCCGCAGGGTAATGCGCTTTTAAGTAAGCTGTTTGATATGCAATCCAAGCATAGCAAGTAGAGTGCGATTTGTTAAAAGCATAACTTGCAAACGCCTCCCAATCCTTCCAGATTTTTTCAAGTTTTTCTGGATCATGGCCTCGTTCTGCAGCTTGAGCAACAAATTGCGGTTTCATTTTATCGAGGACTGCTTTTTGCTTTTTTCCCATTGCTTTTCGCAAAACATCGGCTTCACCTTTTGTAAATCCTGCTAGTTTTTGCGATAAAAGCATCACTTGCTCTTGATAAACCGTAATACCGTAGGTTTCTTCCAAATACTCTTCCATTGCTGGAAGGTCATACTCAATTTCTTCCTCACCGTGTTTTCTACGTACAAAACTGGGGATATACTCCATCGGTCCAGGACGATACAATGCGTTCATTGCAATTAAATCTGCAAAAACCGTGGGCTTTAATTCCTTCATATACTTCTGCATTCCAGCAGATTCATACTGAAAAATTCCTACCGTGTCTCCTCTTTGGAAAAGCTGATAGGTTTTTTCATCATCCAATGGAAATTCATCGGGGTCAAGGTCAATATTGTGCTTATGCTTTACAAGTTTTACGGTATCTTTTATCAGCGTTAATGTTTTCAGCCCCAAGAAATCCATCTTCAATAAGCCAGCGCTTTCAACAACAGAGTTATCAAATTGTGTTACATACAAATCTGAATCTTTTGCAGTGGCAACGGGCACGAAATCGGTAATATCACTCGGTGTAATAATTACCCCACAAGCGTGGATTCCAGTATTTCGAACGGAGCCCTCCAAAATCTTTGCCTGATTTATGGTTTGCGCCTCCAGATCACTTCCTTCAGAAAGGTTTAAAAGCTCGTTAACTTTTGGAAGTTCATCACTCCGAAAACGGCTTCGCAATTCCGTATCACTCAAACCAAATATCTTGTTTAGTTTGGTCATATTCGGTATAAGCTTCGAAATTCTATCGGCTTCATTTAATGGCAAGTCTAACACCCGTGCAGTATCGCGAATGGAAGATTTTGCAGCCATGGTTCCGTATGTGATAATTTGTGCTACTTGGTTACTTCCGTATTTATTGATTACATAATCCATAACCCTACTTCGTCCTTCATCATCAAAATCAATATCAATATCGGGCATACTCACACGATCTGGATTCAAGAAACGCTCAAAAAGCAGGTCGTATTTAATAGGACAAATATTGGTAATCCCCAAACAATACGCCACGGCGCTTCCCGCCGCAGAGCCACGCCCTGGACCAACAGAAACGTCCATTTTTCGGGCTTCGGCAATAAAATCCTGTACAATCAAGAAATAACCTGGATAGCCTGTATTCGCAATAACCTCGAGCTCAAAATCAAGGCGTTGCTTTATTTCTTTTATGCGTTCAGAAGCATTTTCTGGCACTTCAGAACCGGTTAAAACCTCATAAGAGACTTCGGTTAATTCTGGATAACGTCTTTTAGCACCTTCATAGGTTAAGTGCCTCAAAAAAGCATTTTCCCCACGCTTGCCGCCGTCTATATCTTCAGCATCTAAAAAAGCTTCAGGAATACCAAAATTAGGAAGTAAGACATCGCGATGTAATGAATAAGGTTCAATTTTTGAAACTACCTCTTCAATGTTTACAATCGCCTCTGGCAGATCTTTAAACAAGGCCTTCATTTCCTCCTGTCCCTTAAAATAATACTGTTGGTTGGGTAGCCCATAGCGGTAACCACGGCCTCTTCCAATTGGTGTCGCCTGCTTTTCACCATCTTTTACACAAAGTAAAATATCGTGTGCATTGGCATCTTCCTCCTTAATATAATAGGTGTTATTACAGGCAACGAGTTTTACATCGTTCCTTTTTGCCATAGCAACCAAGACATCGTTTACACGTTTTTCGTCTTCCTGATCGTGACGCATTATCTCTACATAAAGGTCGTCACCAAACATTTCTTTCCACCAAAGCAATGCTTCTTCAGCTTGCGTTTCTCCAATATTTAGAATTTTTCCCGGCACTTCGCCATAAAGACTTCCCGTTAAAACAATAAGGTCTTCCTTGTATTTTTCAACTATTTTTTTATCAATTCTAGGCACGTAATAAAATCCTTCGGTGTATGCGATGGAAGCCATTTTTGCCAAATTATGATAGCCATTTTTATTTTTGGCAAGCATCACGATCTGATACCCGTTATCCTTATGGCTTTTATTTAGGTGGTCTTCGCAAACAAAAAATTCGCAACCCACGATTGCCTTCAACTCCTTATTTTTATCGTCTTCTGAAAGTGATTTATTATGATTAGCAACCGCTTGCACAAAATGAAAAGCCCCCATCATATTGCCAGAATCGGTTAAAGCAACCGCTGGCATATTATTTTCTACGGCAGCATTCACCAGATCTAATGTACTGGATGTAGACTGTAAAATTGAAAATTGCGAATGATTGTGAAGATGTGAAAACGGGGCATCTTCAAGCGTAGCGATATTTTCTTTAATCGCTTCGGAAGAAATTGTTTCTGTTTCCGAAGCCGCTTGCATTTGCTTACGGATTTTTTCAGAAGCTTTTTTAAGATTGATATGCTCCAGCCCAATCAACTGAATTGTTTGCGGGTTTTCCTTTGAAAAATTTTCAAAATAATCCGGCTGTACATCAAGTGCTTCTTTTGTAAAAATCTGACGACGAACCAATTCAAAGAAACAACGCGTAGTAGCCTCAACATCTGCTGTTGCATTGTGTGCTTCGCCAAAAGCTTCATTAAAAAGGTATTCGTGAAGCTCGGTTAAGGTCGGCAATTTAAATTTTCCACCTCGTCCTCCAGGAATTTGACAAAGTTGGGCAGTTGTTTCGGTACAGGTGTCTAAAACAGGAAGTTCTGGCATGGGGTTTTCGATACCTAGCCTAAAAAATTCTGCCCCCATTATATTTAAGTCAAAACCTACATTTTGACCAACAATAAATTTTGTTTTAGAAAGTGCTATTTTAAATTTCTCACACATTTCTTCCAAGGAAATTCCTTCTGCCATTGCCAATTCGGTAGAAATTCCGTGGATTTTTTCAGCGTCAAAAGGTATGTTAAAACCCTCTGGTTTTATTAAATAATCTTGGTTTTCGATTAAATTTCCCATGGCATCGTGAAGTTGCCAAGCAATCTGGATACAGCGTGGCCAGTTATCGCTATCGCTCACAGGAGCATTGAAACGTTTAGGGAGCCCCGTGGTTTCTGTATCGAAAATTAAATACATTGGTGTTGAAGATTTTAGATTGACACTTGCAGGCTTTAATATTTAATAAAGACCTACTCAGGAAAAATTTTGGAAAAGTAAAAATAGAAAAATCCTCCCCTTTTAAGAAGTTAAATTGTTACGAGTTGTTCACAAAAACTACATTTAAAAGGAATGCTTCAAAAATCAAGAAACTTTAATCGTTTCAACTTTTTATCCAGCTACTTATAGTTAATACTAAACGCACCTTCGGTAATATCAGAACGGCGTGTCATAAAATAGAAATCACCTTTAATAAGCTTATTCGCAATATCGTGTTCTGTAATATTTATTAGGCCTTCTAGCGCATTTTCTAGGTCAGCCCCATTTTGGTAACTCCCATTAAAACCAGCTTTTGGCAAAATATATGCCCCAACTTCAACTGCTAGCGGAACCGAAATAAGCATCTTTGCATTTGCAGTACTCCCTGAAAGCAGTATTCTATTTGCCGTACTCCGACCATTAACGATAAATGGAAGAAATGGAACGCCATCAACCATAGCACGAAACGTACCCTGAGTTGTTGGGTCTGTTACCGCTCCCCCTGCATACGAAACGTTGTAAAACACACCTTTTGAAACATACACTGTGTCTATTCCTGCTAAAAAAGCATTAAACTTAAAAGTTCCACTAAGTGTTTTATTGGTTCTATTGACTTCTGACAGTACTACCACCCCCAAGCCCTCTGGTTTTGTGGAATATATATTTCCGCCCACATCTTCATAAACCGCATAATTTGAGCTTTCTTTAGCAATTTCAAAACTCCCTTCTTCCAAGCTGGAAAGACGCATTGTTATAGATTCCACTTCAGTAAAACCCTGTATAACGATACCTCCATCTTCATTTAGTGAAGCTCTAGCATCAGCAGACAAATACAATCTATCATCAATCTTTGCTTGAAGCGCTATTTCATTCGTCTGTATATCTTCGCATGAAAAAAGTGACAATGCAATTAAAAGTGCAAATAGTATATTTTTCATAAGTCAAAGATTTATAGAGGTTTATACAAATGTAAAAGAAAAACTTTAATTGCTTGAATTTCAAAGAGAAAAAATATTATCTTTGCCCACCTTAAATTATAACCGGGGTCGGGAACCCCAAAAATTAATTAAAACATGCCTGTAAAAATCAGACTACAAAGACACGGAAAGAAAGGAAAGCCTTACTTCTGGATCATCGCGGCAGACAGCCGTAGTAAAAGAGATGGTAAATTTCTTGAAAAATTAGGATTTTACAATCCAACAACCAACCCTGCACAGATTGACCTTAACGTTGACAGCGCTGTAAAATGGCTTCAAAATGGAGCACAACCTACAGATACTGCACGTGCTATTCTTTCTTACAAAGGAGCATTAATGAAAAATCACCTTGCTGGTGGTGTTCGTAAAGGCGCTTTAACGGAAGAACAAGCGGAAGCAAAATTCAACGAATGGTTGGAAAGTAAAAAAGGATCTATTGATCATAAGAAAGCAACCCTTTCTGAAGCACAACAAAAAGCAAAAGCTGAAGCACTTGCTGCTGAAAAAGCGGTAAACGAAAAACGTGCTGCTGATGCTGCCGCTGCCGCAGCTCCTGCTGTTGAAGAGGCTGCTGAAGAAGTTGAAGCTGAAGCTGCTGAAGCAACTGAAACTGCAACAGAGGAAACGCCAGCTGCAGAAACTTCTGCTGAAGAAGAAAAAGAAGCTTAAAATTAAAGACGATGCAAAAGGAGAATTGCTTCTACTTAGGCAAAATCGTTAAAAAATATAGCTTTAAAGGGGAACTGCTCATTAAACTTGATACAGACGAACCTGAACTTTTTACTGAAATGGAATCGGTTTTTGTGGAACGACGCAAAAACTTGATTCCATTTTTTATTGAAGAAAGCTCGCTACATAAAAGCGAATTACTCCGTGTACGTTTTGAAGACGTAGCCAATGAAGAAGATGCAAACGCTTTAATAGGGGCACACCTTTACCTTCCGTTAGAATTTCTCCCCCCCCTTAGCGGTAATAAATTTTATTATCATGAAATTATAGGCTTTACAGCCGAAGACGAACGTTTTGGGAAAATCGGAAAAATTACCGGTGTTAACGATACAACTTCGCAAGCATTATTCGAAATTGACCGCGACGGAAAACAGATCTTGATTCCGATGATAGATCATTTTATTTTAAAAGTAGATCGCCAAAACAAAGCAATATTTTTAAATGTTCCCGAAGGCTTGATTGAAATGTATTTATAAAAAAGGTTCGGAAGTAAGCATAAGGCTCTCTTTATTCTCCACACACTTACCCAACCTTATATCTAAAATGAACCAACCTTTTAAATTTAAAAAATTTACCGTAGCTCAAGACCGCTGTGCTATGAAAATAGGCACAGACGGGGTTTTGCTTGGTGCTTGGACTTCCATAAAACACACTCCTTTTTCTATTTTAGATATTGGCGCTGGCACGGGCATAATTGCCTTGCAGTTAGCACAACGAAGCAATGCTGAGCTCATAGATGCCATAGAAATTGACGAAAATGCCTACGAACAGTGCGTTGATAATTTTGAAAATGCGGCTTGGGGCGATCGCCTTTTTTGTTATCACGCTTCTTTAGATGAATTTGTGGATGAAATTGAAGATAAGTATGACCTTATCGTTTCCAATCCGCCATTTTATTCCGAAGATTATAAAACAACTAGTGAAGCGCGAGATTTAGCACGATTCAATGAGGCGCTTCCATTTGATGAATTAATAACATCCGTATCTCGATTGCTTTCAGACGAAGGAATATTTTCGGTAATTATTCCTAAGAAAGAAGAAGAAAACTTCATTAAAATGGCTGCTAAAGTAAATTTATTTCCAAAAAGAATTTGTAGTGTTCGCGGCACAGAAACTTCCGAAATAAAAAGAAGCATGTTGGAGTTTTCATTCACAGAAACTACTGTTGACTTAGAAAATTTAACCCTCGAAATTTCAAGGCACAAGTATACGGAAGACTACAAAAAGCTGGTAGCGGATTTTTATCTGAAAATGTAGGTGTTTATAGTTGTGATTTCTACATTTGTACTCCTTACTAATTTATAAACTATGAAACCAGATTTATTCGAAGCACCAGATTATTACAATCTTGACGAACTTCTTTCCGACGAACACAAGTTGGTACGCCAAGCGGCCCGAGATTGGGTAAAAAGAGATGTATCACCTATCATAGAAGAATATGCTCAAAAGGCAGAATTTCCTTCACAAATAATAAATGGCCTTGCCGAGATTGGTGCTTTTGGCCCCTATATTCCCGAGCAATACGGTGGCGCTGGGCTTGATCAAATTTCATATGGACTTATAATGCAAGAAATTGAACGTGGCGATAGTGGCGTTCGGAGCACTGCTTCTGTTCAATCTTCATTAGTAATGTACCCCATCTGGAAGTATGGAAATGAGGAACAACGAAAAAAATACTTGCCAAAACTAGCATCTGGCGAATGGATAGGTTGCTTTGGACTTACAGAGCCAGACCACGGTAGTAATCCGGGGGGCATGACCACTAATTTTAAAGACAATGGAGATCATTATCTATTAAATGGTGCTAAAATGTGGATTAGCAACGCGCCTTTTGCACAGATTGCTGTTGTATGGGCTAAAAATGAAGAAGGTAGAATACATGGATTAATCGTTGAGCGTGGCATGGAAGGTTTTAGCACCCCAGAAACTCACAACAAATGGTCACTACGCGCTTCTGCTACAGGTGAACTTATCTTTGATAATGTAAAAGTGCCTAAAGAAAACCTTCTACCTAATAAATCTGGCTTGGGGGCTCCCCTTGGCTGTCTTGATTCTGCACGTTATGGAATTGCATGGGGTGCAATCGGTGCCGCCATGGACTGCTATGATACGGCGCTACGGTATTCAAAAGAGCGAATTCAGTTTGGCAAACCAATTGGACAATTTCAACTGCAGCAGAAAAAACTAGCTGAAATGATTACTGAAATTACCAAAGCACAATTATTAACATGGAGGTTGGGCGTATTGCGAAATGCCGGAACTGCAACTAGCGCTCAGATCTCAATGGCAAAACGAAACAATGTAGACATGGCAATACATATTGCAAGAGAAGCAAGGCAAATGTTAGGCGGAATGGGTATAACCGGCGAATATAGTATTATGCGTCATTCCATGAACCTTGAAAGTGTTATTACCTATGAAGGAACACACGACATACATCTGCTCATTACGGGGCTTGATATTACCGGGCTCAACGCTTTCGGATAACAAAGTACAAAACGGCCAACTTAAAAGTTTGGCCGTTTTTGATTAAGAATATCAATTAAATAGCTTAATTTAATGTTTTTTCTAAAATACATGTGACTTTTAAGTTTTTTTGTGTCCAATGATATGGATATAATACCCAGGCAATAAATGCAGTCCCATAAAAAAGATATTGAATTAGATGATGCAGAGCTGGTCTCAAAAATTGTTGCCAGAAACGACACTCATTTATTTGCAATATTATATGACAGGTATGCGAAAGCTGTATATGGCAAATGCTTTAGTTTTTCAAAATCTGAAGAAGAAGCCCAAGATTTAACCCATGATATTTTTATAAAATTATTTTTGAAACTCCGCACTTTTAAGGGGGATTCGAAATTTTCCACTTGGCTTTACTCCTTTACCTATAATTTTTGCTTGAACTATGTTACACGAGATCAAAAAAAGAAAAAGGATAAATTTACGCCATTACTACACGAAAATTACAACATCCACAATGAAGTTCCCGATGAGGATATATACCAATTAAAAGCAGAAAAGCTTTTACTTTCATTAGAAAGAATAGAACCAAACGATAAAATGATTCTACTAATGAAATATCAGGATGATTTTACAATTCAAGATCTTCAAAAAGGATTAGGAATTGGTGAAAGCGCTGTAAAAATGCGCTTAAAACGAGCAAAAGAAAGATTAATACAGGTTTATAACGAAATATAAGAGATTATGGAAAACCCGTTTAAAACGATAATTGCAGACAATAAACTGCCAGACACCTTAAAAGATAAGGTGCTAAACAATGTTGCAGTTATTAAATTGATTTTGGACATAGCAGACTTAACTTTAATAAAGTATCCATCAACAATTGAAGACTTATATAAAACTACAAAACCTAAAAAGAAATAAATCAACCATACCATGAAAATAGATCTAACTTTATTTGACGATTTACAAGCGTTTATCATGAATAGTCTCCCGCGAATAATTGGAGTTATAGTGTATATAATTTTAGCTTGGCTTATTTTAAAAATCCTTCAAATAACATTTAAAAGGATACTAAAATCATTAAAAATTGAGGCTTTAAACAACAAAATCAATGACAATGATTTTATAAAAGAATTTCGATTTGATATAAACCTCACCAAGATTATTCTATTTTTTATAAAATGGATAACCATATTAGTGCTGATCATTATTGGTGCGGATCTCTTTAATATGGGAAAGGTATCTGAAGGAGTCGGAGAAATTATCAACTTCCTTCCCACCCTATTTTCCGCACTTTTAATAGCTATAGTCGGAATATTTTTAGGGTCATATTTTAAAAAAGGAATAAAATTAATGCTCACTTCTTTTGACATTAATGGATCAAATGCAATAAGCTCGATAATCTTTTATATCATTCTAGTAATCACTTTTATTATCGCTCTAAATCAGTTAGGCGTTAATACCGATATTATTACTAACAACCTTACTATCATTCTCGGTGCTTTATTGGCAGCCTCTACCCTCGCTATTGGCTTAGGTTCTCGGGATGTTATACAAAGATTAATTTTTGGATTTTATTCAAGAAAAAATTTTGAAATAGGTCAAAAAATACGAATCAAAAATCAAGAAGGATATGTTGTTCATATAGACAATATTACGCTTACCCTACAAGCAGAAGACAAGAAAATTGTATATCCTATAAAAACAATCGTCAATCAAAAAATAGAAATTTTAGATTAATTTTTAAAAAATAAGTGACTTTTTAAAAAACCCTGTGTCATACTATATAAATAAGGCAATCTAAACCTCAACTAAAGATTGCATTTAAAAAATTTATATATGATGTTATTTTATCCAATTTTAGCTTTTGGGATAGTTATTTTGATACTATTGATCATATTTTTTATTAAAAGTATTAAAGTAAATAGAGAAATTAGAAAAGCTCCTTATTTCACAGAATATAAGAAAGCAAATAAATAAAAAAACCTTACACTTAAACAGTTATCCCCTGGTTATATAAATATCCATAGATTTATTTAACCTCTCAAGCCCAGTAAAATGGGCTTTTTTTATTTTTATACATTTCATCAATCAGACATTTTTTCAAGATCTTTTCAAATTGTATCTTTAAAAAAAAATGATATGTCTTCAAAATCTAGAATGTACCGCGCTTACAAAACTGCACGGCGTATAACATTCAATAGCGATTCAAAATTTATCATCTTTAGTGATTGCCATCGTGGCGACAACAGTTTTGCGGATGATTTTGCCAACAACCGCAATATTTACTTTCATGCACTTCAAGATTACTATAAGAATGGCTTCACCTATTGTGAATTAGGAGATGGTGATGAGCTTTGGGAAAATCTTTTCTTTAAAGACATTTTTGAAGCACACCAAAATGTTTTTGAATTAATGAAGCTTTTCTTTGTAGAAAACAGACTCTATCGATTAGTCGGAAATCACGATATGATTTATTCCAATAAAAAATATGTAGAAAAGAATCTCTATACCTATTTTGATAAAGTTACTGGAAAAGAGGCCCCTCTTTTTCCTGGTATTGAACTTACAGAAGGTTTGATTTTAGAACATGAAGAAACTGGACAAGAAGTTTTTATGATGCATGGTCATCAAGCAGACTGGATGAATTATGTAGGTTGGAAATTGAATCGGTTTATGGTTCGCGCAGTTTGGCGACAACTCCAAATATTTGGTATTAGCGACCCCACAAGTCCTGCGAAAAATTACAAAGAACTCATTAAAGTAGAAAAACGTACTAAGAGATGGATTGTTGAAAATAAAAACCTCTTTACAATAATTGGCCATACCCATCGCCCGCGCTTTCCGGAACCGGGTGATATCGCGTTGTTCAATGATGGGAGTTGTGTTCACCCACGAAGCATTACGGGATTAGAGATTGAAAACAATGAAATTTCATTAATTAAATGGCAAATTTCAACAACAGAAGAAGGCGTCCTAAAAGTTTCGAAAGTGCTACTTGAAGGTCCTCAAAAATTAATTGATTATAAAACTGGATAGTATGATGCACCCAATATACTTCAAAATCGCGCTTATTATAGGCCTGTTTATTCCTCTTTCGTGTGCTGTTTCAAAAAAGAACATTTCTTCGGAAAAAGCAGCCTATAGCTACTTAGCGCTCGGCGATAGTTATACCATTGGTGAAAGCGTATGCGTTGATGGCAATTATCCGACACAGTTAGCAGCTAGTTTGAATAAAACTTTAAAAGAAAAAACTTCAGTAAAAATAATTGCAAAAACAGGCTGGACAACTACCAATTTACTTTCCGCAATTGCGCATGAAAATCCTACAACAAACTACAACTTGGTTAGCTTGCTTATAGGCGTAAACAATCAATACCAAGAAAAACCATTTTCAATCTATGAAAAAGAGTTTCCAAAACTTGTTGATATGGCAATAAATTTTGCCGGTGGAAACCCTAAAAATGTAATTATCCTTTCTATTCCAGATTATGGTTTTACGCCTTTCGGACAGGAATCTGGGAAAGCCGAAAAAACTACAGCAGAACTAAAGCGTTATAATAACTTTGCAAATAAAATTGCTAGTGAAAAAGGCGTACAGTTTAAAAACATAACTCCAATAACTCAAAACGGATTGGCAAACCCTGAGTTAGTTGCTTCAGATGGTTTGCACCCCTCTGAAATTGCTTATAAAAAATTTGTTGAAATAATTTTTAAGAGTGCTTTAAAAATAATCCGTTAAGCTTCAGGAGCTAGTGCCACCCGCAATCCAGCAAGTTCTTCCTTTATAAAAATTTGACACCCAAGACGGCTATTTTCTTTAACATGAAACGCTTCAGCAAGCATTAAATCTTCATCATAACTTAGCGCTGGCAATTCATGATCACTTAAAATATAGCATTGGCAAGAGGCACACATTGCCATTCCTCCACAAATACCAATAGTTCCTTCTGCTGCCAATTCATAAGAACGCACCACCTCCATCAAGTTCATATTCATATCGGTGGGAGCATCTACTTGGTGTTCCACACCTTGACGGTCTATGATTGTAATTTTAATGTCGCTCATTTTTTAATTAATTGACTTAACAACTGCTTTTGGGGCTTCTTTTTTACTGCCATCAAATCCTTCAATCCCACCAACGGTTGTGTATTTCATTACATAACGTTTGTCTGGAAAAATGCGCTGATAGGCACCTTGACACATTAAGGTAGCCTCATGAAAACCGCAAAGAATGAGTTTTAATTTTCCAGGATATGTATTTACATCTCCTATTGCGTAGATGCCAGGAATATTTGTTTGGTAGTCTAAGGTATTATCTACTTTAATTGCATTTTTTTCAATTTCAAGTCCCCAATCTGCAATCGGTCCAAGTTTTGGTGCTAATCCGAAAAGAGGAATAAAATGGTCACATTCCCGATTAATAACAGTTTCCCCTTGTTTTATAACAACTTCCTCTAAGACATTGCTTCCAACTAAGCCAACAACCTCAGCAGGGGTAATTAATTCAATCTTTCCAAGATTTTTTAGTTCTTGTACTTTATCTACACTATCCAACGCACCTCGAAATTCATTTCTTCTATGCACTAAGGTTACGCTTTTAGCAACATCCGTTAAAAATATACTCCAATCTAAGGCAGAATCGCCTCCTCCAGAAATAACTACATTTTTATTTCTATATAATTCAGGATCCCGGATTATGTATTCAACCCCTTTATCCTCAAAATTTGAAATATTAGTAAGTGGTGGTTTGCGAGGTTCAAAACTTCCTAATCCACCAGCAATTGCAACAATTGGCGCATGGTGTTTTGTACCTTTATCAGTTGTAACTATAAAAGAGCCATCCTCTAGTTTTTCGATGGTATCAGCGCGTTCACCCAAGGTAAAACCTGGTTGAAAAGGCTCGATTTGTTTCATCAAATTTTTCACCAAATCGCCCGCAAGAACTTCTGGGAAGCCTGGAATATCGTAAATAGGTTTTTTGGGATATATTTCAGAACACTGTCCGCCAGCTTGGGGAAGTGCGTCAATTAAATGACATTTTAGTTTAAGTAATCCTGCTTCAAAAACAGCGAAAAGACCAGTGGGTCCAGCGCCTATAATGAGAATATCTGTTTTTATCATAAAAGACTATCTCTTAAATTTTATATCAGAAAGTTAGTTGAATGAACATTGTTCAACAAAATCATTACCAATCATTATTCCGATACATTTATCACTTTTTCAATTTGCGGCGCGAATTTTTTAATGGTCATTTCCACACCACTTTTCAGCGTCATTTGGTTTACGGAACAGCCAACACAAGCACCTTGTAATTGTACGTTTACTATTTTCCCATCTTCAATGGAAATAAGCGAAATATCGCCTCCATCATTTTGCAAAAATGGACGGATTTCGTCTAAAGCTTCTTCTACTTTTGTGTTTAGTTCCTGCGTTGTCATATTATTTTTTTACGGCGCTGCAACCTGCCATGGTTGTAATTTTAATTGCTTCTGTAGGAGGAAGGTTTTCGTTTCTACGAACCGTTTCTTCCACTACATTTCTTGTTATTTCCTCAAAAGCTTCCTCCGTTGGGGTTGCCGTTTGCAATGCGGCAGGTCTACCTACATCGCCTGCTTCACGAATGCTTTGCACCAATGGTATTTCTCCCAAAAACGGAACATCTAAATCTTCAGCTAGATGTTTAGCGCCTTCTTTTCCAAAGATATAATATTTATTTTCAGGAAGCTCAGCTGGCGTAAAGTATGCCATGTTTTCAATAATTCCTAAAACAGGAACATCTATATTTTCTTGCTGAAACATAGCCACACCTTTCCGTGCATCAGCCAAAGCAACATTCTGAGGCGTACTAACCACAACGGCCCCCGTAATAGGCAGGGATTGCATAATACTTAAATGAATATCTCCAGTACCGGGCGGAAGGTCTAACAACATAAAGTCTAATTCACCCCATGCTGCATCAAATATTAACTGGTTTAATGCTTTTGCAGCCATAGGCCCTCGCCAAATTACGGCTTGATCCGGTTGTGTAAAAAACCCGATTGAAAGAATTTTTACTCCGTAATTTTCAATAGGTTTCATTTTGCTTTTCCCTTCAACATTTATTGAAAGTGGCTTTTCCATGGCAACATCAAACATAATTGGGATTGAAGGACCGTAGATATCTGCATCTAGGATTCCAACTTTGAAACCCATTTTAGTTAGCGTTACAGCCAAGTTTGCAGTAACGGTAGATTTACCAACTCCTCCTTTTCCGGAGGCCACCGCTATAATATTTTGAATTCCCGGGATTGGTTTTCCTTTAATTAGATTTGGGTTTTGTGGTTTTGCAGGAGCCTCAACTTTAATATTTACTTGCACTTTCGCGCTTGCATTCACTTTTTCATGAATTGTTTTTACAACATCTGCTTCTGCTCTTTTTTTTATGTGAAGTGCTGGTGTGGATAATTTTAAATCCACAATAATTTCATCGGCAAAAGTTACTACATTTTGCACGGCACCGCTCTCCACCATATTTTTTCCTTCACCTGAAACAGTTATAGTTTCAAGGGCTTTAAGGATCTCTTGTTTTGAAATGCTCATTTATTTTCTCCTAATATTTAGATTGATTCTAAAGTGCAAATATACTAAAATAAGTTGGCAGTAATCAGTGACAGTTAGCAGTAAATTTTATTGAAATTATCCCCTATTGTTTGTAAGTCTTTCAAAAATCAGAAATTCAAAATTTTAGATGCTTTAACCCTTCCAGCATTTATAATGTGGGAAGGGTTTGGTTGAAATGTGATGTTTGTAAGGTGTATTTTTCAGCTAAGCTCCTTTATAGGATCCCAAAAAAGCGTCTCAAAATTTTGAATTTTATTGTCAACAACTTCAATGCCCTCATTTTCCAAAAGCTGTTGCATCAAGTTTGTTCCTTGAAAATGATGTTTTCCGGTAAGCATCCCATTTCGGTTCACAACTCTGTGTGCAGGAACTTCTTTTTTCTTACTTCCGTTCATGGCCCAACCAACCATTCGTGCACTTTTGGAGGCTCCTAAGTAGTTCGCAATTGCGCCATAAGATGTAACCCTTCCGTAAGGAATGCGCATTGCTACTTGATATACTTTATCAAAAAAACCTTCGTTGGCCATTTTAAAATTCCTTTACTATTTTTAAAAAAGTAAATAAAGAAATAATAGCGGTAACTAAACCAATAACGTAATTCATATTAAGTTTTAGCTTACGCGAATGTTCTTTGGGTCTAAAAAACTGAACGTACAAAGCTAAACTTGCATAAGTACCTATTCCTGCAGCTAAAACAGCCATATATATTTCAGGAGAAGAAAACGAAAAAATACCAAAAGCTGAAAAGGTTATCCCCAGATACATCCAATAAGGCAGTGGTAATAGGTTAAGCAAAGCGATAAAAATTCCTAAAAAAAATCGATTGGTTTTCGATGGCGCTTCTCGATCGTGCAATTCCCGTCGCGTATCCTTTGCAATAAAGAAAAAGTAAATGGTAAGGCTAATAAAAATGCCTAAGGCTACTTTCTGAAGAATATTAACAATCTCGGGATGTTTTCCGATATAGCCTGCAAAAAGCAACGCAATAAAGGTTTGAATCATCACGGTTATGCATACACCAACAGAAAAAAGCATCCCGTTTTTACGGCCATCTTTCATACTTATTTTGGCGGCATACATATTAATTAACCCCGGAGGAAGCACTCCAATAAACGAGCCAAAAAAACCTATAAGTAAATTGTAAATTATTGCCATTCAGGGCTAATATTTATGTGAATATACCAATTTTATCCCTAACGGAACTTAAAACGGATATAGGTTATTTTTTTTCCTTGCTCTAAATATTGGTTTTCATAAAACGTTTGAATATTGGTTACAGCCTCAGGCGCACCATGACTTCCATAAACATCGTGATGTGCGTATTCAATATTTTCGCCCAAGCCATGAAGGAGGCCAAGGGTATACCCATGCATAAATTCGCTATCCGTTTTTAGGTGCATTACGCCATCTGGTTTAAGTACTTTTTTGTATTTCTGAAGAAATTCTTCATTGGTCAAACGGTGTTTTGTTCGTTTGTATTTAATTTGAGGGTCGGGAAAAGTAATCCATATTTCATCTACCTCATTTTCGTCAAAAATATCGGCTACAAGTTCTATCTGAGTTCGCAGAAAGCCTACATTCGTTAGCTTTTCTTCTAAAGCAATTTTTGCTCCCCGCCAAAAACGAGCACCTTTAATATCTATTCCTAAAAAATTTACATCAGGATATGCTTTTGCAAGGTTCACTGAATACTCCCCTTTGCCACACCCTAATTCTAAAACCAAGGGGTTTTCATTTTTGAAGAAATTTTTTCGCCAATTTCCTTTTAGCTTAAGTGAATCGCTCATCACCTCTTCACGTGTAGGTTGCACAACATTGGCAAATGTTTCATTCTCCCTAAAACGTCTCAATTTATTTTTACTACCCAAAATTTTAATTTTTTGGTAAAATTAAGGAAATATACCTCTGCAGCAATTATAGCTACCTTTGTTTTTATGTCTAAAAAGAAAACAATCCTTGTTGCACCTTTACATTGGGGCTTAGGGCATGCTACCCGATGCATTCCTATCATCAAAGCACTGTTAGCGCATAACTTTAATGTTTTGTTGGCATCAGATGGGGGCGCACTTTTACTACTTCAAAAAGAATTTCCAGAATTGGAATCTATTGAATTACCTTCTTACAATATTACCTACCCTAAAAAGGGAAGTCATTTTAAGTGGAAAATCTTACTGAAGTTACCTCACATAAAACAAACGATGGATGCTGAAAAGGATGTTGTAAAAAAACTTGTAACAACTGGAAAAATTCACGGGATTATCAGCGATAATAGGTTTGGTGTAAGGAATAAAGCGGTTCCATCTGTTTTTATCACCCATCAATTAAATGTTTTAACGGGCAGCACAACAGTTGCAACTAGCAAAATGCATCAAAAAATCATTAAAAAATTTGATGTGTGTTGGGTGCCTGATGTTGAAGCTAAAACGCTAAACTTAAGCGGAAAACTTGGTCATATTAAAGGAGAACCTTTTCCTATAAAATACCTAGGTGTGTTAAGCAGAATGAAAAAAAAAGACCTTCCTAAAACAATTGATATTCTCGTTTTACTTTCTGGACCTGAACCCCAACGTTCCATTTTAGAAGAAAAACTCAAAGAGTCATTAAAAAACAATAAAAAGGAAGTTTTAATTATTCAAGGAATTGTTGAGAAGGAACAAAAATGGCGGCAATTTAAAAATATTAAAATTGTAAACTTTATGCAGAGTGCAGAGCTGGAAACAACCATAAATAAAAGTGAAATTGTGGTTTCTCGTTCAGGTTATACCACCCTTATGGATTTGACTGTACTTGAAAAAAAGGCATTCTTTATACCTACACCAGGGCAGTATGAACAGGAGTATATAGCAAAACGACTTAAGAAGCTATCGATTGTACCTTCGTGCAAACAGGAAAAATTCACGGAAAAGAAACTTAATAAAATTGCTGATTATAACGGATTAAAAACAGTAGCGACGCCAGAGTTAGATTTTTCAGCCTTATTCGCCCTTTTCCAAGGTAAATGAAAACTCTGAACCAATTCCGAATTGACTTTCAACATATATTTTTTCATTATGGGCTTCCACGATATGTTTAACAATTGAAAGCCCCAGGCCACTCCCACCTTCTTTGCGAGAGCCACTTTTATCTACTCGGTAAAAACGCTCAAAAATACGCGGCATATTTTCTTTTGAAATCCCTTCGCCATTATCGGTAACACGGACAAGAAATTTATTCTTTACAATGCTTTCAATACTAACTTCAGTTGTACCGTCTTGTTTTCCATATTTCAAGGAATTAACAATCAGGTTTGTCAGTACTTGCTCAATACGCTCGCGATCTGCTTTTACAATAATACTTTCGTTGTATTTTTTATCAAAAACCAACGAAATATTTTTCTTCGCGGCTTTCATTTCAAGAAGGTCAAACACATTTTGAACCAGTTCCAAAATATTAAAACTTTCAGTATTTAACACAAGACCCCCAACTTCCAGTCTTGTAATCATATCTAAATCTTTAATAATGTAAATTAAGCGCTCTACTCCTTTATTTGCACGCTGTAAGTATTTTTTTCTAACGCGTTTATCTTTCATTGCGCCGTCTAGCAGGGTTAAAATATACCCTTGAACAGTAAAAAGCGGCGTTTTTAGTTCGTGTGAAATATTTCCCATAAACTCTTTTCGATAATTTTCGCGAACATTTAAGGTTTCTATCTCAAGTTTTTTATCATTTACATAACGTTCCACTTCACGCGTAAGCACGTCCATATCTGTAGTTACAGAGAGTTTTGGAAAATCTTGTTCGTTTAATACCCGAACGTCTTGATAAATTTTTTGTATTCTAAAATAGATGAACTTTTCAACACGATACTGAAGAATAAAAAACGAAAGAATAAAGGAAACTAAGAAAAATGGCAGCAACCATATAGATATAATTTTTAAAAAAGCATACAAAAATATGCCTGCTGCAATTGTTAAAAACAAAGCAATGAGCAACGAAGTAGATGCTGCAAAGTTGTATTTTGTAGAAAGTTTCATTTATGCTAAACTACAAACTTATAGCCAACTCCTTTCACTGTTTTAAATTTATCGTCTCCAATTTTCTCGCGAAGCTTTCTAATATGGACATCTATGGTACGGCCGCCAACAATTACTTCATTCCCCCAAATACTGTCTAGAATATCTTCTCGTTTAAAGACTTTCCCTGGTTTTGAAGCTAAAAGTGCTAGTAATTCAAACTCTTTACGAGGCAGCACCATTTCTTCTTTGCCGAGTAAAATTTTATACTCTTCCCGATTGATGGTCAAATTTCCTAGCTTAATTTTTTCATCCTCTTCTTCTTCTTTAAACCTTCGTAATAATGCCTTTACTTTACTCACTAAAACCTTTGGTTTTATGGGTTTTGTAATATAATCGTCCGCCCCAGCCTCAAAACCAGCCATTTGCGAATAATCTTCTCCACGTGCAGTTAAAAAAGTAATTACTGTTTCCGAAAGTTCTGGAATGTTTCTTATTTTTTCACAGGCTTCAATGCCATCCATTTTTGGCATCATTACATCCATGATAATAAGGTGGGGCTTTATTTTTTTTGCTTGTGCAATGGCTTCAACTCCATTTTCGGCAGTTTCAACATTATAGCCTTCAGAATTAAGGTTATATCGTATTATTTCTAGAATATCTGGTTCATCATCTACCAATAATATTGTTATTTCCTTTTTTCTCATTTGTAGGTTTTTAGTTTTAATGCAGTATTCTTATACTTTATATTCCCCTGAAGACTATTATAATAGTAGTTTTTTAAGGAAGAAATTTTACATTTTTTGATGTGCCAAAGATACTCTTAATTAATCTTAGTAATGTTTAGCTCATTTATTTTTAATGTTTTGATAACGATTTAGTAATATCAACTCACGATTATCGGCATTAATCTCAGGCTTAAATTACAATTTTTAAAATACTTTATATTTAATTTTTTTTCTAAATAATTAACGCCTAACTTTAATAAGAAACTTAAAAACAGGCAGTTATGAAAAAACTTATTTTACTTACAAGTGTACTATTCTATGCCTTTTCTTTTTCACAAATACAGATTAATGAAGTAGATGTAGATCAAACAGGAACAGACACCACAGAATTTATCGAAATTAGCTCCGATACTCCAAATTTTCCTTTAGATGGGTACCTCGTTGTACTCTATAATGGAACTGACGACCAAAGTTACAAAACAATAAATCTAGCTGGTTACACAACAGACCCAAATGGGTTTTTTATTATTGGAAGCAACAATATCCCAAACGCCGATATTACTATAGGTAATAGCAATATTATACAAAATGGCCCAGACGCCATTGCTATTTACCAAGATGATGCTGCTAATTTTCCAAACGGAACAGCTGTTACAAGCACTAATTTGATTGATGCAATCGTATACGGCACAGATGACGATGATGATATTGGGCTTTTAGACGGGCTACTTCAAACTATTCAGTACGATGAAGATTTAAATGGAAATAAAGATGCAGAATCTATTCAGAATGATGGCTTCGATAGCTTTTGTGTCGATCTACCCACATTGCGAAGCCCTAATTCTTGTGTTTTAGGAGTCCCTGAAATGCAGTCCGAGTCTATCAAAATATATCCAAATCCAGTGACCAAAGGCTTTGTAAATATTACTTCAAATGTAAGGGGGATTAAAAACATTTCTATTTATGATGTGCTTGGGAAGCAAATTATAAACATTCTAATGCATGGTGAAAAGTTAGATATTTCAGCTTTAAGAAGCGGCATCTATATTCTCAAAATTGAACAAGGAAAAACGACTACTTCTAAAAAATTAATCGTCAAATAATTTAAGTTTAAAATTAAGTTTAAAGCTTCTGTATCTGCAGAAGCTTTTTTATTTAACTATTTTTGAAGTCAAAATAGTATTCTAAAAACTATGCTCGAAAAGGAAATCTTTACTATCAATTCTTCTGAAGATTTTAACCGTCTTGCTTTAAAGGTATTCCACTTTCAATATGAAAATGTGTCTGTATATAGAAACTTCTGTGATTATTTGAAAACAGATATTTCTAAAGTAAAAAACATTGAAGACATCCCTTTTCTACCAATACAATTTTTTAAGAATCAGAAAATAATTGCGAAAAATTTAACCGAACAAATAATTTTCACTAGCAGTGGAACTACTGCTAGTATAAGTAGTACACACTTTGTAGCAAGCATAAAAGTTTATGAAAAAAGTTTTTATAAAGCTTTTAAAAACTACTATGGCAACCCAGAAGAGTATACAATTTTAGCCCTTTTACCTTCCTATTTGGAGCGTGAAGGCTCTTCTTTAATTTATATGGTTGAACATTTAATTAAAAAAAGCAACAATCCAAATAGTGGTTTTTATTTATATGAAACTGAAAAATTGATTGAAAAATTGATTTTTTTAGAGAAAAACAATCAAAAAACAATCCTCATTGGTGTTTCCTATGCGCTTTTAGATTTAATTGAAAAAAGAAAGTTTCAGCTTAAAAATACCATAGTAATGGAAACTGGCGGTATGAAAGGTCGCCGAAAAGAAATGATAAAACAGGAATTACACGAAATTCTAAAAAAGGGATTTGGAGTTTCAAAAATTCATAGTGAATACGGAATGACCGAATTATTATCACAGGCATATTCTATGGGTGATGGAATTTTTACTTGCCCGCCATGGATGAAAATCTTGACACGCGACCCAGAAGACGCATTAAGCTATAATTATGGGAAAACGGGCGGCATAAATGTTATTGATCTTGCAAATCTTTATTCCTGTGCTTTTATAGCAACTCAAGATCTTGGAAAAACACATAAAAACAACACTTTCGAAATTATGGGGCGTTTTGACTCCAGCGATATTCGCGGCTGTAATTTAATGGTTTTATAGGGAAATATTTAACACAATTACAACAGAAAGGCACGTAAGCTTAACGGTAATGCTACGTCTGAATTGGTATGGGAAAGTGATTTTTCATAATTTAGTTGGTTGGTTAATTAAGAAATCCCCGTGCAAAAACTTGCCGGGGATTTTTTTATTGAAAGTTTTCAAAAAAACTAAGCCACTTTAATAATAAAATAATTTTTTTTTCCGCGTTGCAATAACACAAACTGGCCACTAATTAAATCGTTTTCAGTTACTGTAAAATCAGCCGCAACCTTTTCTTTATTTACTGAAATTGAATTTTCTTTTAATGCTCTTCGCGCTTCCCCATTAGATTTTAAAAAACCGGTTTTTTCAGCAAGTGCACCAATTATATCTATTCCATATTTTAAATCTTCTTTGGAAACAGTTGCTTGAGGCACACCATCAAATACTTCCAGAAAAGTTTTTTCATTTAGCATTTTTAAGTCTTCTGAAGTAGAGTTGCCAAACAATATTTCTGAAGCTTTTACAGCGTTTTCATACTCTTCAGCACTATGAACCGTCGTTGTTACTTCCTGCGCCAAACGTTTCTGAAGCAAACGCATATGCGGGGCTTCTTTATGCTCAGAGACTATGTTTTCAATAGTTTCTTTATCTAAAAAAGTAAAAATTTTAATATACTTTTCAGCATCATCGTCACTGGTATTCAGCCAATATTGGTAAAATTTATACGGAGAAGTTCTATTTGCGTCAAGCCAAATATTACCGCCTTCACTTTTACCAAATTTACTGCCATCGCTTTTAGTAATCAGTGGACAGGTTAAGGCGTAGCCTTTTCCACCACCAATTCTTCTTATTAGTTCAGTTCCAGTAGTAATATTTCCCCATTGGTCGCTCCCGCCCATTTGCAGTGTGCAGTCTAAATTTTTATATAAATGAAGAAAATCGTAGCCTTGGATCATTTGGTATGTAAACTCTGTAAACGAAAGTCCTTCCGCACTCTCACCACTCAATCTGGTTTTTACAGAATCTTTCGCCATCATATAATTTACGGTGATATGCTTCCCTACATTTCTGATGAAATCAAGAAAAGAAAATTCTTTCATCCAGTCGTAATTATTAACCAAAACAGCTTGATTCTCTGCTCCTGAAGTAAAATCTAAAAATTGTGAAAGTTGATTTTTCACACATTCTTGGTTATGACGCAAGGTATCTTCATTTAATAAATTTCGTTCTGCACTTTTACCTGATGGGTCACCAATCATTCCAGTAGCACCACCAACCAACGCAACAGGTTTATGTCCACAGCGTTGATAAAAAGACAAAAGCATAATAGGAACCAAGTTGCCAATGTGTAAAGAATCTGCAGTTGGGTCAAAACCAACATACGCAGCTCTCATTGTTTCCATAAGATGGGTTTCTGTATCGGGCATCACATCGTGTACCATCCCGCGCCATTGTAGTTCTTCAACGAAATTTTTCAGCTTCATTTTATAAATTTTGTGCAAAGATAGGGTTCTCACTTAAAGATTCAAGACTCTAAGCTCAAAAATGGAAAGAAAACAGCTGCCTTTTCGCTTTTAATTTTGATTTCATTTTGAGTATTTTCGCTATATGATTTTAGTAACTGGCGGAACGGGCATGGTGGGATCTCACCTTTTGTATTTTCTAACCATGGAAAACACAAAAGTGCGAGCTATACACAGAAAGAATAGCGATATAGCATCAGTTAAAAAAGTGTTTGCACATTACAGTTCAGATGCAGCCACACTTTTCAATAAAATTGAGTGGACGGAGGCTAACATCACAGACATTCCCGCACTTACCGATGCTTTTAAAAATATTACACAAGTGTATCATTGCGCCGCAATTATCAACTTTGATCCTTCAAAATACGAGATTCTTAAAAAAGCAAATGTAGAAGGAACTGCGAATATTGTAAATTTATGCCTCGCAAAAAAGGTTAAAAAAATCTGTTACGTAAGTTCGGTCGCCACGTTTGGAGTTACCCGTAACGAGCAGCTAATTACCGAAAAAACACCTTGGAATCCAGATGAAAAAAACAGCGTGTATGGCATTACAAAATACGGAGCTGAAATGGAGGTTTGGCGCGGCACACAAGAAGGTTTGAATGCAATAATAGTTAATCCTGGGGTTATTTTTGGAGCTTCTCCAACTAGTGGCGGAAGTGGCGCTCTAATTTCAGTTGGTGCAACTGGAATTCCTTTTTACCCTTCTGGAGCAATGGGCGTTATTGACGTAAAAGATGTAGTAAAAGCAATGCTTAGCTTGATGAAAACTAATATAAAAAACGAACAGTTTATATTGGTGGCAGAGAATATTTCGTATAAAAAATTCTTTACCATCTTAGCGCCTTTGTTTGGGAAAAAAATTCCTACTAAAAAACTTCCGAAAAAAATAATGTTCTTTTTAAGTACTGTAGATGGGGTATTACATACACTTTTCGGAATGAGAAGAAAATTACCAAAAGCAACAGTACGATCTATGTTTACAACATCGCTTTATGATGCTTCTAAAATAAAAAATGTAATTGGATTACAATTTACTCCCATACAAGAAACGTTAACACGAGTAGTAGAGGAAAATAAAAAAAGATCAAATTAGACTGTCTTTTTCAATTTCAGCAAACTTCTTTCTTTTTAGTAATCTAGCATCAGTGCTATCTTTTGTAGCTTCTTTTAAATCTTGAATGCTATCCATTCTTTTTTGCATTGCCGTAAGTCTAATTTCAATTTTTTTAAGAATATCCATATAAGTATTTACATCTGACGCATAAAAAGCATTGCTTTTTGCAAATTGTAAACTATCCACTCCAAAGTTTTTATAAATCAATGAATCCATCTTTACTCCTTTCGAAATAATCGACCTATTATCTACACTACGAGCAGCATTTGCCAAATAAGCTTCAGTAAGTATATCGACCATTTTGTCGGTACCTATTAGGTTTTCAGGCTTTTCAGGCTGCTTAACATCTTGGCAACCAAGCAACCCTAAACTAAGTATTAAAAGAGCTATAAACTGTTTCATTATCTATTAAAGCTAAGTCTTTCTGGATTGCTTTTATTGGGGAATTTAGCGTTTTCATAAACCAAAACCCCATTTACAAAGGTATGGGTAACCCGCGATTTAAAGATTGTACCTTCAAAAGGAGACCACTCACATTTGTATAAAATATTCTCCTTTTTAACAGTCCAAGGAGCGTTTAGATCTACCAAAACCAAATCTGCCTTATATCCTTTTCGAATGTAACCACGTTCTTTTATTTGAAATAAAATGGCGGGATTATGCGCCGTTTTTTCTACAATTTTTTCCAAAGAAATTTTTCCTTTATGATACATTTCTAGCAAAGCAACCAACGCATGTTGCACCAATGGCCCCCCAGATGGCGCATTTAAATAGGTGTTGTTTTTTTCTTCCAGCGTATGTGGCGCATGGTCTGTAGCAATAACATCAATACGATCGTCTAGCAATGCTTTTAACAAACCATCTTTATCCTTTTGAGTTTTTACAGCTGGATTCCACTTAATTTTAGTGCCTTTTGTTTTGTAATCGTCATCGGTAAACCACAAGTGATGAATACACACCTCAGCGGTGATTTTCTTTTCAGAAAGTGGTTTTTTATTGTCAAAAAGATGGGTTTCTTTTTCTGTAGACACATGAAAAACGTGGAGACGTGCACCCGTTTTTTTTGCAAGTTGTATAGCGTTTGAAGAAGAAATATAACAGGCTTCTTCGCTACGTATTTTTGGGTGTAGGGCTATTGGGATATCTTCCCCATATTCCGTTTTATACGTTTCTAAATTTTGCTTTATCGTTGTTTCATCTTCACAATGTGCAGAAATAAGCAACTTCGTTTTACTAAAAATTTCTTCTAAGGTTTTTGGATTATCAACCAACATATTTCCAGTTGAAGAACCTAAAAATAATTTCAATCCAGCAACTTTCTGTGGGTCTACTTTTAAAATTTCATCCAAATTGTCGTTTGTTCCTCCAAACATAAAAGAGTAATTGGCCCAAGAAGTTTTTGATGCGATATCAAATTTCTCCTCTAGCAACTCAATAGTAGTAGCTTGCGGAACCGTATTTGGCATTTCAATAAAGGTGGTAATCCCACCTGCCACAGCAGCTTTAGACTCAGTTTCAATAGTTGCTTTATGCGTTAGCCCAGGCTCACGAAAATGCACTTGATCATCAATCATTCCTGGCAACAAATAATAACCGTCTGCGTCTATTATCTTGGTGTCAGCAGATTTCATGCTAATGGTTTCAGATATTTCTGCAATACGACCATCTTGAATAAGAACATCAGCTTTTATGATTTTCCCTTCATTTACAATATTTGCATTCTTAATTAAAACTACTTTCATTAAATTTTTTTCTGTTAAATGCACTTTTAAATTTCATTGCTATCACCCCAAAAATAGCTTCAGAAATAATCCCTGAACTCATTTTGGACTCTCCTTTTGTTCGATCTGTAAATATTACAGGCACTTCTTTTATTTTAAATTTACTGATATGTGCTTTAAATTTCATTTCAATCTGAAACGCATAGCCCACAAAACGAATGTTATCGAGGTTTATTTTCTGTAAAACATTTCTTTTATAGCAAATAAAACCCGCGGTGGTATCATATACCTTCATCCCCATTACAAACCGCACATATTTAGAAGCCAACCAAGACAGTAAAACCCTACTCATTGGCCAGTTTACCACGTTTACACCTGTTACATATCGCGATCCAATTGCCAAATCATTCCCGTCTTTTTGGCAGGCATTATACAACCGAATAAGGTCGTTTGGGTTGTGAGAAAAATCTGCATCCATCTCAAAAATATAATCGTAATTATTCTCCAGCGCCCATTTGAAACCCGCAATGTAAGCTGTACCCAGCCCGCATTTTTGAGGTCGATTTAGTAAAAAAAGCTTGTTTTCGTATTTTTCGAAATTTGCCGTTACTACAGCTGCAGTGCCGTCCGGGGAATTATCATCAACAACTAAAACATGAAACTCACGTTGCAGTGAAAAAATGGTACGGAGCAAGCGCTCTATGTTTTCAATCTCATTGTAGGTTGGCACCACCACTACCGCCTTAGACATACTGCAAGTTTAAGGCAAATGTACCTTTTTTTGAATAAATAAATGTGAAGGAAAATCTAATTGATAGCATGAACAGGAAATTAATTTTGCTTTACCTTTACAAAAAAAACAAAAGTGGATTTCAGTGAAAGACTTATCGAATCAAACGATTGGGCTACTTTTTTATTAGGAGGCTGCTTTGTTCTTTTTGCACTTTCTAAATATTTCTACCCAAAACGATTTCACGAATTTTCGTTATTGCCAATAACCAATCAATATTTCTTTGTTCATGGAAAAAATGATGAATTAAATCATCCCTTCAACATGCTTCTTTTTGTTGCTCAAATAATTAGTGTTTCTATTTTTGTTTTTTTGCTTTTTGAAGTTTTTAATCCCACTAAAGTAAAACAAAATGAGTGGTTATTCATTCAAATTTGTACCGCTTACACCGCCTTCATTTTAATTAAATATTCGTTAGAAAAAATTGTTGGAACTATTTTTTCTTTAGATGAAATGATCAACCAATATCTTTATCAAAAATTGAGTTATCGCAATTTTCTCGGAATATTATTCTTTATAAGCAACCTATTTTTTCTTTACATTGTTACTCCAACAGCCACAACCTTACTCGTTTTTTCTTGTTGTATTGTGCTTTTAAACGCTATTGCATTGCTTTACAGCTATAAAAAAAGCGGAAATTTAATATTGCGCAATTTCTTCTATTTTATTTTGTATCTTTGCGCACTTGAAATTTCACCTTATATTATCCTCTACAAAACGTTTGTTTAAGAAGATAATATTTAAAAAATCAGGACATCTATGAAAGTGAAAACTATTTTGGTTTCCCAGCCCGAGCCTAAAATTGAAAATTCTCCTTATTTTGATCTTATTGAAAAACAAAAAGTCAAAATAGACTTCCGCCCTTTTATTCATGTTGAGGGGGTTTCTGGCAAAGATGTTCGTTCCCAAAAAGTTGATCTTTCAAAGTATACAGCTATAATTCTTACTAGCCGAAATTCTGTAGATCATTATTTTCGAATTGCGGAGGAGCTTCGTTTTAAGGTGCCAGACACCATGAAGTATTTTTGTTTAAGTGAAGCTGTTGCTTACTATCTACAGAAATATGTGGTGTATCGAAAAAGAAAAATTTATGTTGGGAAAAGAACCTTTCCTGAATTAGCTCCTTTGATAAAAAAATATAAGAACGAAAAGTTTTTACTCCCTACATCAGATAAGCTTAAACCGGAAGTACCTCTTGTTCTTAATGAGCTTAAAGTAGATTGGAAAGAAGCCACTTTTTACAAAACCGTAATTAGCGATCTTTCTAGCCTTCGCGATGTTTATTATGATATTTTGGTGTTTTTCAGCCCTAGCGGAATTGAATCGCTATTTGAAAACTTTCCAGACTTTAAACAAAACGATACGCGTATAGCCGTTTTTGGAAATACTACAGTCAAAGCAGCCAACGAACAAGGTTTACGGGTGGATATTCAAGCACCAACCCCTGAAACACCATCCATGACGATGGCTTTAGAAAAATACATTAAAGAGGTTAACCATAAAAAATAAACTTCATTAATTGCAATAAAAAAGGCTTGCCAGATTTGGCAAGCCTTTTTTGTATATTACATTTTTAAAATCTTATCCTAAAGCCGGTGCTCCTGAAAGAATTTCTTCATTTGCATATGCTTCAAACTTAGCAAAATTCTCTTTAAAAGAGTTTGCCAATTCTTTTGCTTGAATGTCATACGCTTTTTGATTCTTCCAAGTATCCTTTGGGTTTAAAACTTCCGTTGGTACACCTGGACATTCCTTGGGCATCATTAAATTGAAGATGGGGTGTTTCTCAAACGCCACATCTTTCAACTTACCTTCAAGGGCAGCTCCAATCATTGCGCGGGTAAACTTTAACTTCATTCTACTCCCCACGCCGTAAGGACCGCCAGTCCATCCAGTATTTATCAACCAAACGTTTACGCCAGCATCTTTCATCTTTTTGCTTAACATTTCAGCATATTTAGTTGGGTGAAGCGGCATAAATGGGGCTCCAAAACACGCTGAAAAGCTAGGTGTTGGCTCATTAATCCCTTCTTCGGTACCAGCTACTTTTGCAGTATATCCACTAATAAAATGATATGCTGCCTGCCCTGGAGTTAACTTTGAAATAGGAGGCAAGACACCAAATGCATCTGCAGTCAGGAAGAAAATATTCTTCGGATTCTGACCAATTGATGGCTCTTGGATGTTGTTAATATGATAAATTGGGTAGCTTACTCGTGTATTTTGTGTAATTGAAGTATTCGTAAAATCTACCGCTCCTTTTTCATCCATTATTACATTTTCCAATATTGCACCTGGCTTTATTGCATTGTAAATATCTGGTTCGTGTTCTTCAGTAAGGTTTATCACTTTTGCATAACATCCTCCTTCAAAATTAAAAATAGTGTTATCTGGAGTCCAAGCGTGCTCATCATCACCAATAAGTTTACGATCTGGATCTGCAGAAAGAGTTGTTTTTCCTGTCCCTGAAAGTCCGAAGAAAATTGCTGTTTCGCCATTTTCGCCAACATTTGCAGAACAGTGCATAGGCAAGGTATTTTTATCTACCGGCATAATGAAGTTTAGCGCAGAAAAAATACCTTTTTTAATTTCACCAGTATATCCAGTACCACCAATTAAAGCAATCTTTTTTGTAAAGTTTAAGATTGCAAAATTGTGCTGACGAGTTCCATCAACTTTTGGATCTGCCATAAAGCCTGGCGCATTTATTACTAGCCAGTCTGGCGCAAAGTTTTCCAACTCGCTATCTGTTGGCCTTAAAAACATATTGTGGGCAAAGAGATTAGACCAGGGTGTTTCGGTAATTACACGGATGTTAAGCTTGTAGTTTTTATCTGCACAAGCATAGCTGTCGCGAACATAAATTTCTTTCTCAGAAAGATAAGCTACAACTTTGTCATATAGCGCAGTAAACATGTCTGGCGGAAAAGGAATGTTTATATTTCCCCACCACACTTTATCGCGCGTAATGTCGTCTTTTACAATAAACCTGTCTTTTGGGGACCTGCCCGTAAATTCTCCTGTGTTTATAGCTAAAGCTCCGTTGTTTGCTTCTTCACCCTGCCCCTTATTTAGGGTTTCGCGGTGAAGCTCTTCTGAAGAAAGTTGATATTTAACTTTTGCATTTTTAATTCCGTATTTGTCAACCGAAATCGTTTTCATAGCTTGGTTTTTATCGACCATACATAATTTAATTTTGTAGAGTACAAAAGTAGGAAATCTTAAAGAAATTGAGGAAAATATAAAAATATTTTACTGCTTCTTTGATTTTAGCAGTGAATACGCGAGCCTAAGCCATCCAATTATAAATAACAACCCTCCTATTGGGGTTATAAATCCAATTTTTGCAGTATTAAAAGGCAAAATACTATTCAATGCAAGAAGATAAATAGACCCTGAGAAAAAGAGGATTCCTAGTATAAAAAGCCAAAAAATAGTTTTCTTAATTGGTATAGAAATGCTAGGCGTAAGGCCAAGGGCAAAAATAGCGAGACAATGATACACTTGATACCGTATTCCAGTTTCAAAAGTATGGAGTGCTGCTGCAGCTACCATATTTTTTAAACCATGAGCGCCAAATGCACCCACAGCAATAGTAATAGCCATAAGAAAAGAAGCTGTTACAAGTATATTTTTATCGAAAACAGTCATTTTTAATATTTGGAATTAGTAATTTCGTTCTTTACTCCAATCCTCAAAGTTAACAAAAATCTTCCATGAGAAACATATTAATTATAGGCGCAGGGCGATCCGCAACAAGTTTAATTCGGTATTTATTAGACAAAAGTGAAGCCGAAGAACTCTTTATTACCATTGGTGATATTTCGATACAAGCCGCGCAAAAATTTACACAAGAACATCCCAATGCCCGTGGAATTATGCTTGATGTTTTTAACGATATTCAACGTAAAAAAGCTGTTGAAAATAGCGATTTGGTAATTTCGATGCTGCCAGCGCGCTATCATATTGATGTAGCAAAAGATTGCCTTGAATTTGGCAAACACATGGTTACAGCCTCCTATGTAAGCGAACAAATGCAAGCCTTAAACCACAAAGCACAATCTAAAGGCTTGGTTTTTATGAATGAAATTGGTCTAGACCCAGGTATAGACCATATGAGCGCCATGCAAGTTATTGATAGAATTCGTGCCAAAGGGGGTAAAATGCTCCTTTTTGAATCTTTCTGTGGCGGTTTAATTGCTCCAGAAAGTGACGATAATCTCTGGAATTATAAATTTACGTGGAACCCTCGAAATGTGGTTTTAGCCGGTCAAGGTGGCGCTGCTGAATTTATTCAAGAAGGGAAATACAAATACATTCCATACCACCGTCTTTTTAGAAGAACTGAGTTTATAAATATAGAAGGCTACGGAAAATTTGAAGTATACGCCAACCGAAATTCACTAAAATATCAATCCATCTATGGGCTTGAAAACATTCTAACTTTATACCGCGGAACCATTCGCCGGGTAGGTTTTAGCCGTGCTTGGAATATGTTTGTACAGCTTGGTATGACCGACGACAGCTATACAATTCCAAATTCTGAAGCTATGAGCTATCGAGAATACATAAACCTTTTTCTTCCCTATTCCCCTTCAGACACTGTAGAATTAAAACTTCGCCACGCTTTAAAGATAGATCAAGACGACCTTATGTGGGAAAAATTGGAAGAGCTGGATCTTTTTACAAATGATAAAAAGCTAGGTATAAAAGATGCCACACCAGCAATGGGGCTTCAAAAAATACTGGAAGACAAATGGACACTTGCTCCAAAAGATAAAGATATGATCGTAATGTATCATAAATTTGGATATGAAATTGATGGGAAACAATACCAAATTGACAGTCACATGGCATTAATTGGGGAAGACCAAACCCATACTGCAATGGCCAAAACAGTTGGATTGCCCGTTGCAATTGCGGCTATAAAAATTCTTAATGAAGAAATAACAACTCCAGGAGTGCAACTACCAATGACCAAAGAAGTATACGAACCCATCTTAAAAGAATTGGAAGCACACGGAATAATCTTTCACGAAGAAGAAGTGAAATACGCAGGCTATAATCCTGAAAGTGTACACTAAGTTAATGAGGAATGAGGAATGAGGAATGAGGAATGAGGAATGAGGAAAAGTTAGTTATAAAAAATAAGCCCGCATGATGCGGGCTTATTTTTTATAAAATTACAAATTCTTTATCTTCTTCCTAGAAAAATAGAGATAAAATAAAGCAATGTTGCTAAAGATCCAAGTGCAGCCACAACATAAGTTCTTGCCGCCCATTTTAAAGCATCTTTTGCGCCTGCGTGTTCCTGTGGCGTAACCATATTACTGCTTTCTAACCACACCAAAGCGCGCTTACTTGCATCAAATTCTACCGGAAGTGTTATAAAAGTGAAAGCTGTTGTTACAGCAAATAGCAAAATTCCAATTCCAAAAACCCACGTTCCAAATGCTGTTCCCATTGCGAATAGCACAAGTCCCGCCATTATCACAAAATTAGATAATTTACTAGAAACACTTACCGCAGGAACGATTGTAGAACGTAATTTCAACCAACTATACGCAGTTGCATGTTGTATTGCGTGCCCACATTCATGAGCAGCAACCGCAGCTGCCGCAGCATTACGTTGCATATACACTGGTTCACTTAGGTTAACCGTTTTCTTTGTAGGATCGTAATGATCCGTTAACTGACCAGCCACCGAAATAACCTGTACATCAGTAATGCCGTTATCAGCAAGCATTTTTTCGGCTATTTCTTTCCCACTCATTCCATTTTGAAGGTGGATTTTGCTGTACTCTTTAAATTTACTTTTAAGCTTGTTGCTTACATACCAACTTACTAAAAAAATTAATCCTGCAATTATATAATATCCAAACATTGTTTTTATTTTTTAATTTCCTACTTCAAATTTAAGCAAAAAGCGTGCAATTTTTTAACCAACAATATTTACAATTTTTCCAGGTACGATTATCACCTTTTTCGGCCTTCTTCCCTCTAAATACTGAGCTGTTTTCGCATGTGCCATTACGGCAGATTCTATCTGATCTTTAGTTAAATCTAACGGCAACTCCAATGTAAATCGCATTTTTCCATTAAAAGAGATCGGATATTTCTTATTCGCTTCCACCAAATACATTTTTTCAAATGTTGGAAACGGTGCTGTTGAAATACTTTCCGTATGCCCTAATTTCTCCCAAAGCTCTTCCGCAATATGAGGTGCATAGGGTGAAATAAGAATCGCCAATGGCTCCAACACCTCACGGGAGTTGCATTTTTGAGACAAAAGTTCATTCACCGCAATCATAAAGGAGGAAACTGAGGTGTTAAAACTGAAATTTTCTATGTCTTCCTGAACTTTTTTAATGGTTTTATGAAGCGTCTTTAAACTGTCTTTTGAGGCAGCTTCATCGGTAACATAAAAACTTTCGTTTTCACCAGAATGGTATAATTTCCAAAGTTTTTTTAGGAATCCATGCACACCAGTAATTCCAGCAGTGTTCCATGGTTTTGCTTGTTCTAATGGGCCAAGGAACATCTCGTACATACGCAAAGTATCAGCGCCATACTGCTCGCAAATATCATCTGGGTTTACCACATTGTATTTGCTTTTGGACATTTTTTCTACTTCGCGGGAAACTTTAAATGTGCCGTCCTCTTCAGTTATAAACGCGGCATTTTTATATTCTTCACGCCAGTTTTTAAAAGCTTCAATGTCTAGCTCATTACTAATATTAACAAACGAAACGTCTGCATGTATTGGTTGGGTAGTTTTATTTTTTACCAATGAAGTCGAAACAAATGTATTTTCACCTTCTATTCTATGAGCAAACGCACTCTCCCCCAAAATCATCCCTTGGTTTATCAGCTTTTTAAAAGGCTCCTCCACAGGCACCAAGCCGCGATCGTGCATAAACTTCACCCAAAAACGACTGTATAGTAAATGCCCGGTGGCATGTTCGCTTCCGCCAATGTATAAATCCACATTTTGCCAATAATCCAATGCTTCTTTTGAAGCAAAAACTTCATCGCGCTTTGCAGCTTCCATATATCGGAAAAAATACCAACTGCTTCCTGCCCAACCTGGCATGGTATTTAATTCTAAAGGATATATCCCGTTATCATCGCCTTCGACTGCGCTCAGGCTGACATTAGCAACAATTTTTTGATTTTTTTCATCCCAACTCCAATTGTCGGCACGACCTAAAGGTGGTTCCCCTTCTTCCGTTGGTAAATATTTTTCAACTTCGGGAAGATGCAGCGGCAAACATTCCGTTGGTACGGCTTGTGGCATACCATCTTTGTAATAAATCGGGAACGGCTCCCCCCAATAACGCTGGCGGCTAAAAACAGCATCGCGCAAACGGTAATTTATCTTGCCTTCGCCAACTCCTTTTTCTTCTAAGGCAGCGATAATTTTTTCGGTAGCTTGCTTATAATTTAAGTCGTTTAAAAAATCGCTATTCGTAATAACGGTATTTTCCTTATCTGAATACGCTTCTTTAGCAATATCCGCATCCTTAAATATATTTGGAATTGGGATATTGAAATGTTTTGCGAAATCATAATCACGCTGATCGCCACAAGGCACGCTCATTACAGCGCCTGTGCCATAGCCGGCCAAAACGTAATCACCTATCCAAACGGGAATTTCTTCACCAGAAAAAGGATGCACGGCATACGCGCCTGTAAAAACCCCCGTAATGGTTTTTACATCTGCCATACGCTCCCGTTCACTTCGTTTTGCAGTGGCTTCAATATAGTTTTCTACAGCTTCTTTTTGTTCTAAAGTGGTGATTTTTGAAACCAAATCGTGTTCTGGTGCCAAAACCATAAAGCTCACTCCAAAAATGGTGTCGGGTCTTGTGGTGAATACGTCAATTTTGGCATCGTGCTCCTTAACATTAAAACGTACACTCGCTCCTTTACTTCTTCCTATCCAATTGGTTTGTGAATCTTTAAGGGGTTGTGGCCAATCAATTTTATCAAGTCCGTCAAGCAAACGTTGGGCGTACGCGGAAATTCGCATACTCCATTGTTTCATTTTTTTTCGGATTACAGGATAACCACCACGTTCAGAAACACCGTTTACTATTTCGTCATTTGCTAAAACAGTACCCAGCTGTGGGCACCAGTTTACTTCAGTTTCAGCCAAGTAAGTAAGGCGGTATTTTAAAAGTATTTCTTGTTTTTTAACTTCTGAAAACTCCAACCATTCGGAAGCAGTAAAATGCTCAATTTCGTCATCGCAAACTGCATTAGTTTTTAGATTTCCTTCGGATGAAAAAACAACCTGAAGCTCTTCAATAGCACGTGCTTTATCTAAATTTTTATCGTACCAGCTTTCAAAAAGCTGAAGAAAAATCCATTGCGTCCACTTGTAATATTCAGGATTACTAGTGCGCACTTCTCGGCTCCAATCGAATGAAAAGCCAATTTTATCGAGTTGTTCGCGATAACGCGTAATATTTACTTCGGTAGTTGTTGCAGGGTGTTGCCCTGTTTGTATTGCGTATTGTTCTGCTGGAAGCCCAAACGAATCATACCCTTGCGGATGCAACACATTAAACCCTTGATGGCGTTTGTAACGCGCATAAATATCGCTGGCTATATACCCAAGCGGGTGCCCCACGTGTAAACCCGCCCCAGATGGATAAGGAAACATATCCAAAACATAATATTTTGGTTTTTCGCTATTATTTTCTGCCTTAAAAGTCTTTTTTTCGCGCCAGATTTCCTGCCACTTACCTTCTATATCGTTAAAATGATATTTGCTCATCCGCTTTACTTTCTTTTCAAAATTATGCCCGATAGGGAAACAGCTGCAAATTTAAGGTTTATTAGAAGAAGTAAAACCCTATAATTTAAAAATTTGGATGTAAAAGATTTCCGGAATAAAGGACCCAAATTAGAGAAAGAATGGCAGCGATATTAATTGCATAGCCAAAAAATTTCATTTGTTTAATAGTATAGGGGTTATCTTTAAAAAAGATAAACACATCTAAAATTAACCACAATGTAACTAATGCTAAAAATGATGAAAGCACCCAGTCATCAAACCAAAATTTTAAAATATACGCTTCAAAAGCCAAAAGAGAAATCATTAAAAATTTTGACTTTTTTCTTCCTATTAAAACTGCAGTAGTTTTCTTTTTCGCCAAAATATCTGGCTCAATATCCATAATCTCTCCCGCAATATGTGCTTGATAAGCGAAAAGCGTCAAGTAAAGTATGGTTTGCCAAGAAAGCATATCTAGATTGTTTAGATGAATGCTAAAAAGCGCTGTAAAAACATATCCTACTTGGAAAAAAATTTCGAATGGCGGGCGTTCTTTAATTCGAAAGGGCTTGTAGTTATAAGTGATATATACAACAATCATAAACAGCAATAAAATAAAAAGCTGCGTACCGCCTACATATGAAAAATAGCATAGAAACGGCACAATGATAAAAAACAAGGACCTAGGGACACTTGCTAATTCTTCTTTACTGAATTTAGCGCCAAACAAATAATTACCTTTTCTTGGATTTAAAAAATCTGCTTTGCCATCTGTAAAATCGTTGAGCCCATAAAGCATACAGTTTAATGGAAAAGTAACAAAAATTAAACCAGACCAAAATAAAGGCTTCTCCCAAAAATTTGAAGATAAATTAAAAGGAACAAGATAAATCCAAACGGTTGAAAACCAAAGACCTGGTCTAGAGATTTTCAATAAATTAAGTAACTTAGGTATAATTATCAAAAAGATTTAGAAACTTCAAATAAAATGTTAGTATAACAAAACTGAAACTTTCAGCGTTGTTTAACACAAGATACAAAATTACTTGTATTTTTACAGCAAAATTAATAAAACTCTATGAGTTCTTCTTTTGAAAAATATCAAAAACGCAGGTTGATTTCCTCTTATTTTTCAGTGGTAATCAGTATTTCATTAGTGCTTTTTCTTTTGGGCCTGTTAGGCTTACTCGTTTTGAATTCAAAAAAAGTAGCCGATTACTTTAAAGAACAAATTGCTATAACTGTTTTCTTAAAAGACAGCGCAAAAGAAGTTGAAATCACCCAACTTAAACAAAGTCTCGCCTTAGCAGAATACACAAAAAGCGCAGATTTTGTTTCTAAAGAAGCTGCTGCAAAGGAACATCAAGAAACTTTAGGCGAAAATTTTATAGAATATCTAGGTGAAAATCCACTTCAAAACAGTTTAGATGTTTACATTTTGGCAGATTATGTTACGCCACAGAAAATGGAGGAAATCACAAACGAGCTAAAAAGCAAAGATTTTGTGGACGATGTAATTTACGACAAACCTTTGATTGCACAGCTTACTGAAAACGTAAAACGCATTAGTTTTTGGGTTTTGGTAATTAGTGGAATCTTTACTTTTATTGCGGTATTACTTATTAACAGCAGTATTCGCCTTTCAATCTACGCAAAAAGATTTACCATAAAAACCATGCAAATGGTGGGAGCAACCAAAAAATTTATCCGCAAACCTTTTGTCTGGAAAAGTGTTCGATTTGGAATTATTGGGGCGCTTGTAGCAATGACAGGCATGGGCTTGGTGCTCTATTACCTCAACCAAAGTTTTCCACAATTACAATTATTGAGCGACCCAATTTTGCTTTCCATACTCTTTGCTTTTATCCTTTTAATGGGTATACTAATCACCTGGTTAAGCACCTTTATTGCCACACAACGATTTTTGAACCTTCGCACAGATGATTTATATTATTAATTACGGTAGCCTAAAAGGCTAAAACTTGTAACTTTGAACCTGAAATCTTATTAATAATGGGAGAAAAAAAACGTAAAGAAGAAGTAAAAGCAGAATTTGTTTTTGAAAGAAAAAATTACAAATTCATGCTTATTGGCATTGCCTTTATCGCTTTTGGTTTTATATTGATGACGGGGGGCGGAAGTGATGACCCGAACGTGTTTAATCCTGCTATTTACAACTGGCAACGCATCCGTTTAGCTCCTGCATTGGTTCTTTTAGGATTTGCAATTGAAGTATATGCCATTTTATTGAAACCAGATAGCAAAAAAGACAACTAGTGGATTATTTAGACGCAATTATACTCGGTGTAATTCAAGGTTTTACCGAATTTTTACCCGTATCATCTAGTGGTCATCTTGAAATAGGAAAAGCAATTTTAGGTGACACTTCAGTGCCCGAAGAAAGTTTACTTTTTACGGTAATCTTACATTTCGCTACTGCTTTAAGCACCTTGGTAGTTTTCAGAAAAGACATCATTGAAATATTCAGTTCCATCTTTAAATTTCAATGGAATGAAGAAACACAATTCGCTTTAAAGATTATACTTTCAATGATTCCAGCCGTACTTATTGGGCTGTTTTTTGAAGAAGAGCTCGAGTCATTTTTTGGAGGTAACATTGCCTTTGTTGGTGCTATGCTTATTGTAACCGCCTTACTTCTCTGGATGGCAGATCGCTCAAAAAACACTGGAAAACCAGTAACCATAAAAGACGCAATCATTATCGGGATTGCCCAAGCTTTAGCAATGTTACCTGGAATTTCCAGAAGTGGCGCCACAATATCTACTAGCGTATTGTTAGGAAACGATAAAACCAAAGCCGCACGATTTTCATTTTTAATGGTAGTTCCATTAATATTTGGGAAAATAGCAAAAGACCTTTTAAGTGGTGAAATTTCGATGCACAACACTCATATGGGAGTTATGGGAGTAGGATTTGTTGCTGCTTTTATCTGTGGCCTTATTGCTTGTACTTGGATGATTTCATTAGTCAAAAAAAGCAAGCTACGCTACTTTTCAATCTATTGTGTTCTTATAGGTGTTGCTGCAATAATTACAAGTTTTTATAGTTAATGACTGCTGAAGACTACAAAGAAGGTCAAGTAATTTTGATAGATAAACCGCTGGAATGGACCTCTTTTCAGGCAGTTAATAAAGTACGGTGGTTAATCCGGAAAGCCTTTGAAATAAAAAAAATTAAAGTTGGTCATGCAGGAACACTCGATCCGTTAGCAACAGGACTTTTAATAATCTGCACAGGCAAATTCACAAAAAAAATAGACACGTTTCAAGCACAAGAAAAAGAATACACGGGAACTTTTACTTTGGGAGCAACCACGCCAAGTTATGATTTGGAAACTGAAATTGACAACACTTTTAATATTTCAGAAATTACTTCAGAAAAAATTTATGAGGCTACCAAACAGTTTTTGGGGGAAATACAACAACAACCGCCTATTTTTTCAGCTTTAAAAAAAGAGGGAAAACGCTTGTATGAATTTGCCCGTAATGGGGAAGAAGTTGAAATTCCATTTAGAACTATTACCATTTCAGAATTTGAAATAACAAAAATAGCGTTGCCTAGAATAGATTTTCGTGTCGTTTGTAGCAAAGGAACTTACATACGCTCATTAGCACACGATTTTGGAAAAGCATTAAACAATGGCGCCCACCTTTCTGCACTTCGAAGAACTAAAATTGGAACTTTTTCTGTTAAAGACGGAATTGGAATTGAAGAATTTGAAGCTGCTTTGCCAAGTTAAAATATCGCCAATATCTCTTAATATTTAAGTGTTTATGTGGATTTTTGTTCAAAAATTCAGTACTTGCAACAAATGAATTTTAAGTATTCATATAGGGCTTTTCTTATAACTTCTCTGCTTACCGGCAGCTTGGTATTATTTCTATTTAGTGTCTCGCTTTCTAAAGTACAAGAAGAAAACAATGAAGAAACTTATGATGTGGTTATGGCTCCCGAAGAAATAATCCCTGAAGAACTTGCTATTGCTGAACGTACTCCGGAGAAAGTAAAAATAGAAACCAACCGCGCCTACAATGAAGCTGAAAAATTTATTTCTTCCATAGAAAATGAAAACCAAGAATTAACAGAAACCACAGAAGGCAAGCTGCAACAAATGAGTGATGCTATAGAAGAAGCTAACAATAGTTGGAGCAAAGGAATGTCTTTTACAGAAAAACCTAAAAAAGAAAAAAAAACTAAATTTTCTAATAGTGAAAGTGCTAAAAAAAACGAAGCTGTTGTAAAAGGCGGAAATAGAAATACGACAATTAGTTATCAGCTTGTAAAAAGAACGGCAATGGATTTACCTAACCCAGTGTATACATGCTACGGTTCAGGAAAAATTGTTATAAATATTGAAGTGAATAGTCTAGGGAAAGTTGTAAAAAACTCTTACAATAAAACGGCTTCTACCACCGGCAATAGTTGTTTGATTGATGCTGCATTGGACTATTCTAAACACGCGCGCTTTAATACAGTTGCTTCCAAAGCAAGTCAATTAGGAACCATTACCTTTAATTTTCCGGGGCAACAGTAAAAAACAAATAGTGGCTGTTATCCGTTTTTTTTAAATAAGTATAAATTATGAATTCAGAAAAAAAACGTTGTGCTTGGTGTGGAACAGACCCTCTTTATGTAAAGTACCACGATGAGGAATGGGGCACCCCTGTAAAAGATGACGAAACACTTTTTGAATTTTTAGTTTTAGAAACATTTCAAGCGGGATTGAGTTGGATTACAATTCTTCGAAAGCGAGAAAATTTTAGAACTGCATTTGACGATTTCAACTACAAAAAAATTGCTAAGTACGACCAATCAAAAATTGATTCGTTACTTCAAAACGAAGGGATAATTCGCAACAAGCTAAAGGTGCATTCAGCTGTTTCGAACGCGCAGGCTTTTATGGAAATTCAAAAAGAATTTGGGACTTTTAGCAACTATATTTGGGACTTTGTAAATCATAAACCTATAAAAAACGTTTTAAAATCACATAAAGATGGCCCCGCAACCACTCCATTAAGCGATGCTTTAAGCAAGGATTTAAAAAAACACGGCTTTAAGTTTGTTGGCAGTACCGTTATGTATGCGTTTATGCAGGCCACAGGAATGGTTAATGACCATATTGACAGTTGCTTCCGTTATAATGAAGTTTGATTATTTCAGTTGAGAATTATAGTTTAATTACTTTTTTATAAATTTTCCCAAAATCGCCTTCAAAAGTTATAAGTAAGGTTCCTTGCCAATTTTGATTAAGACTTAAGGTAATCTTTCCATTTCCGTTTTCAACTTTAGCTTCGTATAATTTTTGCCCTAAAAGGTTATGAATTTTTACATTTATTGGTCCTGGAATAGCATTCATATTAAAAGAAACTTTTTCTGTCGTTGGGTTTGGATATGCCGCTGAAATATTATTCTGCGCCCACTCGTCTACAGAAAGCAATTGTGCTTCAAGGGTCCAGTATCCTTCTGGCGCAACGATTGGACGATTTAATTCTTTTCCTGAATTTGCTTTAGCCCATATGTAATATTCAATATTCACAGGATGGCCTGGAATGGTTAAATCTGCTGCCCAATTATCGCCAGTTGTGGGAGCCATTGCAATTTCATTATAGGTACTAGCACCTTCTTCTCTCCAAAAAACTTTTGCTTGTGCCACTCCTGAAATATGTTTTATCATAGCTTCAATAGTAACGGTGCTGCCTGTGCTGGCGTTATCAATGGGTTGATGTACAATCCAGAGTGGTTCTGCAACCCCAATAGTATGTGTTATACAGTGTATTGCTCCAGATAAATTAATGAGGTTTTCCCCAGGATTATCCACATCTATACCCACCACATTATACCCGGGCAATAGCTCTTGGTATTTTGCCAATGCAGGCGCATCTACAGCGGCACGGTACGTTGGCACCATAATGGTTTTATTTACAAAAACGGCATTACTAAATGTATTATAAGGTCCGCCAGAATCTGGATAATTACCGTTTATACTTGGCGGAGAATCTATCCATTCAATAGTATATGGAGTACCAAAAGGAGATTGAAAATTATCCAAAACGTATTGGATATTTTCTTCAATTTGTGGCCCATCTGCAACTCCAGGAGGGTATTTACTAACTAAAATAGTTTCTTCATCCAGCAATTTCATATGCATATCTATATGATGAATCTGATCATAAGGAAGGGTCGTCATCTTTATAAACCGATTAATACCCATATACTCTTGCATAATTCCATCTATTTGAGCCTCCGTTTTTACACTTACACCATATGGATTTCCAGGAGCATTTTCTTCTAAAATTAATTCAGATGCAAAGGCATTTCCCATACCATCACTCATATAATTTCCGCCGGTATTTACCAAATCATTGGTGCCAGAATTGGTCGTATACAGTGGAATTCCCGCTTCATTGGCATGTGCAATTGGCATAACATCGTCGTTAGGGCGCGGACGATTGTATATCCAATCTGTTAAAGCAAGCTCCCCAACATCGTTAGAATAAATTGTATTTCCCGCATAATCGCGAATCCAAATACTATCCCAAGGAACATTAATAAACGACACATTTGTTAAATCTACCCCATTGGCAGTTAGATAATTTGCTACAGAAGTTTCATTTTGAGTGGTGATTATCACCTTACATTCCTCCACTCCAGCCTGTACTATTTGCCGAAGAATATTTGGGTATGAAGGCATCCAAGTTACCAATAAATATTCTACCTCCTCCCACTCTGCTGCAGCTCTAACAGGCCCTGAAGGGGGTAATGTAAGCTGCGGATTCTTAAATTGAAAATCCGAAATAAGGGCTTTCTCTGATGCCGTTAGCTTATGGGAAAGAATTGGTTTCTCTTGTGAAATAGCAAATGTTGTTTGCAATACCATCAGTAGAACCAATAGGTATTTTGGGTAGTTATTTTTCATTGTATTAATAAATAGTGGATTACGAAGATAAGGCTTTAAGGTATTTGTTAAAAACAGTTTGTAATATTTAAATGAAACCATTACTATTTTTGAATGCTAAACACCGTTAATCGTTGATTCCGTATGTTCATCGAAAATATTGCATTTTTTTATTAAAACAAATCCACAGACAACTAACTATCTTATTTTTATAGCTTCAAAATAATTAACCTTAATAAAATATAATATGCAAGCTAGAAAGCTTCTAAGACCTTTCATTTTAATTTTGGCAGTAACTTCCATACTCTCTTGTAGCAAAGATGATACTACCATAGAGCCAACCGCTACAATAATTGGCGAATGGCAAAGAAGTGATGTTAATGAAGCATTTGAAAACAAACTAACTTTTAATGATGACAATACAGGTGCCGAGGTTAATTGGGAATCAACTTTAGAAGGTCAAATTTCTAGTCTTAGAGCATTTAATTGGACATTAAACGAGAGTACTATAAATATTAATTTTGACGGAGAAATAATTACAAGCAAGTTTTATATTAATTCTGATGGCCAGCTATATTTAAATGAAATTACGAATTTATATTTTATCAGACTCAAGTAATTTAATAACAGTATAAAAACAAATCCTTCTAAAGTTAAACTCTTAGAAGGATTTGTTGTGAAAATAAGATAGGGCTTCATATTATTTTAATAACTAAAAAGCTGTTACCCATACAAAGGAATAAAAAGCGTATATTTTTCACTTTATTTTACCCTTCCACATCAATTGTAATATTGTATTTGGTTAATAAACCCGCAACTGTCGAAAAGGAAAATTTAGCTCCATTTATATTATTATTTTCCGGATCTATCGAAAACTCATAAGAACTTCTAAAATCAACATCTTTTAAACTTGTGTTGCTGAATACTGCATTCTGTAGGTTGCAATCATTAAAATTTGCTAAATGTAAATTACATTCAGAGAAATCAACTTCTAAAAATTTGCAGTTGTTAAACTTCGTTTTAGGTAATTTAAGTCCATAAAAGCTGGAATAATTTAACTGAGAGTTATCAACTTCTATTGAAAACCCAAAAGTATCGCATTTCTCAAAATGAAGTCCAAACATTTTACAATCTATAAAAACCACTGATTGAAATCCAGTTTTATTTAATTTTGCTGAGCTCAAATTGCAATTTTTAAACTCACATTCTATAAATCTTATTAGGGATAAATCAATATTTGAGAAATTACAGTTTAAAAAAACACATAATTCGTAATCCCCTTTTTCAAGGCTGTCCTTGGAAAAATCGACACCTTCAAAAGTCTGTTCTTCAATAAATTGACGCTCCATTTGTTATCTTTAAATTTAATTAAAACGTGCTCCGAATCTTAATTATTAGTTGGAAGAAGTACGTTTAAAAACTCCGCTCTTTCAATCTCCTCCGCCCCCAAACTCTCCAAATGTTTATTATGAATTTGACAATCAATAAGCTTATACTTATTAGCTTTTGCGTATTCTGAAAGCTGATAAAATGCTACTTTTGATGCATCACTCACCAAACTAAACATACTTTCACCACAAAATACTTTTTTCTGCGGAAGATCAACACCGTAAAGTCCGCCAACCAATTTATCATTTTCCCAGACCTCAACAGAAATAGCATGAGCTGCTTTGTGTAAAGAAATATATGCAGCTTGCATTTCCGAGGTTATCCAAGTACCTGCCTCGCCCTTTCGTGGAACACTAGCGCAAAATTTAATAACCTCCGCAAAATTTTGATTGAACGTAATTTTAAACTTCTTGCTTTTTATAGTTTTTTGTAGACTTTTAGAAACCTTGAATTTTGTAGGAAACAGAACCATGCGTGGGTTTGGGCTCCACCAAAGTATAGCTTCTCCAGTTTCATACCACGGAAATATTCCTGAGTTATAGGCTAGCATTAATCGCTCAACAGATAAATCGCCTCCAATTGCCAGCAAACCCTCTTCAGTGGCTTCTTCTGGATTTGGAAACCCTATTTTTTCAGTTAAAAAATGCATCTTTCAAAATTGCTAAAAAATTCTTCATAAAAAAACCTCGAAAAGACGCTAAATCTCCTCGAGGTTTTTCCTTTATATATAATTAATTAAAACGGAAGATCGTCGTGATCTTCTTCTTTAAAATCATTTGCTGGCTCAAAAGCTTCAGCTGGTGGCATAGGTGGCATTCCAGCATTACCTGCTGCTGCTTGCGATAAATTTTCAATACGCCATCCTTGAATGCTATTAAAATATTTTGTTTCTCCTTGTGGATTCACCCACTCACGCCCACGAACATTGATGCTAACTTTTACGTCTTGCCCAACCTTATAACTATTTAATAAGTCTGTTTTATCCTGTACAAATTCAATCATTATTGTTTGTGGATACTGCTCCTCGGTGGTAATTACCAGCTCTCTTTTTCTAAACCCATTACTACCATACGTTTTAGTTTCATCTATCACTTTAATTTTTCCTTGTAGTTCCATCTTTTTTAATATTTATTCTTTAATTTTTATGTGCTTAATTATTTTATTGAAAAGAGCATCCTATCTAATGGTTGGGCTTCTACTTTCCTAGCAAAATTTTCCACGCTTCCTCAACTTTTCCATCGCATAAATAGCTTTGTGCCTTCTGGTGAATTGCTTCAATATTTTTACTTGCGCAAAGGTTTTTTAGTTCTGCTGAAGTATTTATAAAGGTATCAATTTCTTTTGAACTCGGAAGCCTTTCTACATTGCCCAACATTCCTAAATCGTTGCCTGTTAGTGTTTTGCTATTTTTAATTTCATCCGGCAGTAAATCCACGCCAATACCCAAAGTTGATAAAGGTTTTGGTACTTCAAAAAGCCCAGCTTTAGCGCGGCTGTACCAATTGCCACCAAGCCTTGAAACAGCATCGATTTTAATAGGGTCTATATTGCCCGCTGCATCAAGAATTTCTTCTTTTATATGAATTTTTACAACTTCACAGATGACCAAATTACCTGCTCCGCCTTCGGTTCCAAGGGCAATAACATCATTCACTTTACATTCTAATTGTACAGGAGCTTCTGCAACGCGTGGGGGTTTTACAATATCGGAGGCCAATTCTGTAAATCCTGCTTTTTCAAATTCATTTACACCTTTAGCATATTCGGTTGAAGAGAGAGACATTTGTTGCACCATCTCAAAACTTACAATGTTTATTACCACTTCGGGCAGCTCTAAAACATTTTCGTAGGTGTGCTTTGTAGTATTATCGCGGCCACGCCTAGCTGGTGAAAATATTAAAATTGGCGGTTTTGCGCTAAAAACATTAAAAAAACTAAAAGGTGAAAGATTCACCTTTCCTTCTTTGTCAATAGTACTTGCAAAGGCAATTGGTCTTGGTGCTACAGCCCCTAATAGGTAACCGTGCAACTTTCCTGTGGTTAATTCGTGTGGTTCAATAGAAATCATTGCTTGCAAATGTACCCAAAGATTATAGCTTGTAAAAACTTGATTGTACAATAATATCAACATATTTGCTTTATATTTAAACAGGAAAAAAAATCTTTATGTTGAGTAACAAAACGCTGTCTCGTTGGGGTTTTATTATAGCCTCCCTACTTATTATAAGTCTGATTTTGTGGAATACGTATATTTTCTTTAACCAATTAAAGGAAAATGAGCGTACTAAAATGGAGATTTGGGCAGCTGCATATAATGATTTGCTTCAAAATTCGACGGTTGGCGAAATGATTTTAACAGTTATACAGAGCAATACTAGTACGCCAATGATTCTCTATACTGAAAAAGAAAAAGTCTATACCCATCGAAATATTGACTCTTTAGATATAAATTCTATCGAAAAAAACCAGAAGCTGATAGCACAATTTTCATCAGAATACACCCCTATTGAAATTAGAACCGAAGATGAATTATTGTCAACAATATATTATGGGAACTCCCCCTTAATTAACAAACTAAAGTACTATCCTGCATTTTTAATTTTAATAATTTTTCTTTTCATTTTAGCTGTATATCTTTTTTATAAAACTTCAAAATCTTCCGAACAAAACCGCCTTTGGGCAGGAATGGCTAAGGAAACAGCGCATCAAATTGGTACGCCCTTATCTTCCTTAGTGGGGTGGGCAGAAATTTTGAAAACGGAAAATGTGAATCCAGAATATATTTTGGAAATGGAGAAAGATATTACCCGTTTGGAAACCATAACCGATCGTTTTTCAAAAATTGGTTCTATTCCAAAATTGGAACGTTGTGATTTAGTTTCGGAAACAAAAGCTACTTTTCATTATTTAAAAAAACGCAGTTCGAAGCTTATTGAATTTCAACTCCATATTCCTGAAGACCCGATTTACGTTCAAATGAATCCACAACTTTTTAGCTGGACACTCGAAAATTTAGTAAAAAATGGCATCGATGCCATGAAGGGAAAAGGGGCAATACATATTGCAATTGAAAAAAATTCAAAATTTGCATTGGTACACGTTACCGATACTGGAAAAGGACTTACAAAAAGTGAATTTCGGAAAATATTTACGCCTGGCCATACCACAAAAAAAAGAGGTTGGGGCTTGGGGCTTTCATTAGCAAAGCGTATTATTGAGGAATATCATAATGGGAAAATTCGTGTTTTAAAAAGCATTCCCAACCAAGGCACTACAATGGAAATTGCCTTAAAGACTGAAAATTCAATATGAAAAAAAAGCTGCTAACACTTCATACTGCCCGTTTAAACAACAATTGCCCTACTTGTTTTGGAACAGATGGGTTAGAGTTTACGTTTGTTCAAGAAAAAACAGAAACCCTTTTTTTTAAAAAACCAGCAAAACAGATAGATAAAAAACTGTATTGCCATACGTGTAAAAATATAATTTACCCCGTAAATTGGACGGAAGATATTGAACGTGTATATGCGTACAACAAAAAAATAGCGGAAACCAATAAACACTATTTAAAGGTAAAACCGCTATTTTATATTTTAATTATCACAGCACTTATTGTGGTTGCTGCAATTGCCTATATTTTAATCTCTAATCTCTAATTAAGATTTCAATTTTTCAGAAATCAATTCTGCTAAAGCTTCAAATTCTTCTGAAGACATTTTTACCTTTTTAGTAAAGCGCATATCATCCATTTCATTTAAAGGAATAAGGTGAACGTGTACATGTGGCACTTCTAGGCCAACAACCGCCATTCCAACACGTTTACAGGGAACGGTTTTTTCGAGTGTGCGAGCAACTTTTCGTGAAAACTGCATTAATTGTAAATACATATGCTCTCCCATATCAAAAACCTTGTCTATTTCCTGCTTTGGAACACAGAGTGTATGCCCCTTTGCATTTGGGTTTATATCCAAAAAGGCGATGAAATTATCATCTTCAGCAATTTTATAACACGGTATTTCTCCTTCAATTATTTGTGTGAAAATAGAAGCCATAATTAATCTCTTGATATTTCTAGGATTTCAAATTTAAGAACCCCATTTGGCACATTTATTTCAGCCACTTGTCCAACTTTTTTTCCTAACAATCCATGACCAATAGGGGAATCGACAGAGATTTTCCCTGTTTTCAAATCAGCTTCACTCTGAGCAACTAGTTTATAAGTCATTTCCATGCCGTTGGTTTGATTTTTAATCTTTACGGTAGAATGCACTAAAACCTTACTCAAATCTAGTTGAGATTCGTCTATTAAACGGGCGTTTGCAAGAACTTCTTCAAGTTTTGAAATTCGCATTTCTAGCATTCCTTGAGCTTCTTTCGCGGCATCATATTCAGCATTTTCACTTAAATCTCCTTTATCGCGGGCTTCAGCAATTGCATTAGAAGCTTTAGGTCGCTCTACGTCACGTAGGTAATCTACCTCTTCTCGCAATTTTTTTAATCCCTCAGCAGTGTAATAAGATACTTTACTCATAACTTCGTCGTTTGTGTATGCAGAACATACATATTCTTTAATATAATAAAATCCCGACTATAGACGGGACTAACTTTAATAAACTGAAAAAATCCCATGCGATGACGGGATTGTTTTCAACAAATATACTAAAAATTTACTTGTTCTATTATTTGTTGTAATTTCGGTCTTAAAATTTAATAGTTTCCATGAAAAAAATAACGTTCCTTCTTCTAATTAGTATGCTTACACTTTCTTGTTCAAAAAATGATGACAAACAAGAACGCAATCCATTTTTAACAGATCCACTAGTCAGTTTAAATTTAAATTTAAACCTCCCTGAATACAATGCCTTAAAGTTTCCTGGTAGTTCAATTACTACCAGTCAAGGTATAAAAGGTATTGTTGTTTTTTGCGTTAGTGAAACACAGTATTTTGCTTTCGATCTTACAGACCCAAACCACATTCCAAGCGATTGTTCGCGCATGGAAGTGGATGGTCCAATTGCCACTTGCACTTGCCAAGATGACGATAATGAATACAATATCGTCAATTTAGGAAGGCATACTACCGAACCGGATGCTAAATACCCAATGCAGCAATACCGTGCCGTACGGAGTGGCAATAGTATTTTAATTAGCAACTAATAATTTTAAAATTTTACTGTAGCTCCAACTAAGAAGTTAATTGTTGCCTGCGGATAATATCCAGCTCCTTCAACTGTAGTAACAGTTCCTGGGTTGCTAAAATCATCATCGTAGGTGTAAAAATAGCCGTTAGAGATATATTCCACATTAAAAATATTGTTCACCAAAGCCGAAAAAACAACTTCCTTTATCCACGGAAGACCATCAACTGTATAGGCAATATTTAGGTCGTTGATAAAGTAACTTTCCAGTTTCGAAGCTTCACTATCAATATTACCCATATACTGCTCTCCTACAAATTTTGAAAGAAAACCTAGCTGTAATTTCTTTATCGGTGAATACTCTAGCATATTTCCAGCAACTACGGAAGGTGAAAACGAAGTATTTGTGTTCCCTAAATTCACCAATTCCCCATCACGTGATGTAACAAAATCTACATTTTTATTAGTGCTTAAAGCAATGTTAGGAAGCGCTCTCAAGTTTTTTAATAGCTGTATTTCGGCATCTACCTCTACCCCTAACCTATAACTTTTTCCCGTACTGGTTCGCAAGGCAGCTCCTACATCGTTTAATTCGCCAGAAAGCACTAACTGATCTGTATAATTCATATAGAAAACATTGGTATTAACTTTCGCTTTTTCTGAAGCAAAACGCCAACCAAGTTCAAAATCATCTAATTTTTCTGGCGTAATTATGCCTTGTTCATAATCGTTTCGAGAAGGTTCACGATGTGCTTTTCCATATGAAAAATAAAATTGATTTGCAGGGTTCAATTTATAAGTTAATCCCGCTTTTGGATTAAAGAAAGAGTAGCTTTCATCAACATTCATTGCTTCCAAATCTGAAGTAATTCCAGAAGTTTTATAATTTAAAAACCTAGCTTGTAAATCTCCAAAAAAGCTCCATTTTTCATTCACTCTATACGTTGCTTTTGAAAAAACGGTAAATTCACTTTTTGTTCCATTTCCTTCATAATAACGATCTCTAATTTCTGAATTACTTGCATAACGTGCCCAGATTACTTCACCATAATGGTCGCCAGTGTAATAACTGTAAAAAGCGCCACCGGTAAAATCAATTGTATTGTTTTTATAATTTACGTTCGCATTTGCAGCATAAAAATCGTTATCTAACCATCTACGACGAATCAAATCTGTTGTATTTATTATGTCTCCACCCATTTCTATTGGATCAAAACCATAGGTTTCAAAATCCTCATCTTCTTTATATTGTTCAAAATACCCACGCCCTTTTGTATAATTAAAAGAAAGATTGGTACTCCAAGAGGTATTAAAGCGCTGATTCCATAGCAATTGATAATGATCTTGCGCATAATCATCTACTTCATTATCATAAAACTGTGTATTCCCGTTTTCATCCGTGTACTCTCCCACAGTATTATAGGTACGGTCATTTTTAAGTTTTTCGGGATCTTCCAAGCCATTCCATGACTGATATGTTATTTCATGACCCCCAAAAGCAAGCGCTTTAATCAAGGTATTTCTATTTACATAAGCTCCTTGCAAAAAATAGGATTTTAAGTCTGAACTGGCTCTGTCAATATATCCATCAGACTGAATAGTAGACACCCTTCCTGCTAATTCAAAATGATTGGAAAGCAAGCCAGTGCTGAACTTTACATTATGTTTGTGTGTATTATAACTTCCGAAGGAGTTTGCAATTTCGCCATAACTTTCATTTGAAACGGCATCACTCAACAAGTTTAAACTCGCCCCAAAAGCACCAGAACCATTTGTAGAAGTACCAACCCCACGTTGTAATTGCAGGCTTTGCACAGAGGAGGTGAAATCGGGTAAATTAACCCAAAAGGACCCTTGACTTTCAGAGTCATTATACGGAATACCATTAAGTGTAACATTCACCCTAGAGGCATCACTTCCGCGAACCCTCATCGCTGTGTAACCCACACCAGCACCCGCATCACTTGTGGTAACCACCGATGGCAAATAATTGAGCATATACGGAATATCTTGCCCAAGATTTCGTTTTTCTAGCTCTTCCTTGTCTAGATTTGAGTGTGTAATTGGAGAATCGGCATTCACGCGGACGGCATGTACCAAAACTTCGTCCAAGGTTTCTGCTTTGGTGGAATCTTGAATCTTTTCTGGGAGTGTTTCCTGCGCAGAAACAGAAAGAAACAGTGCAGTAAATACTGCGGAAATCAATAACTTTTTCATTCGTAATATTTTAAATTTTACGAATAAAAGGGGCGTTATTCTTGTTAGTTAAATGGTTATAAAAAAAATCCCTGATAATAGTGCGTCGCGCATTATTACAGGGGGTTCCTATTTAGTATCCCTTGGCAGCATTACCCGCCCAGGTTCTTTGGGTATAATCTCAGCTTTCATAATTAAAAATTATTCCAGCACCCCTTTGAGATGTCCGGCAAAGATACAATTCATTTTATTTATTCAAGCTAAATTTTTATCATATCCTTAATACTTCGCTTTTTTATTACTCTTTACATTTGAAACATGGCAACATCCAAAAATAAGTTTACCTTAAAGATAATTCTCAGCTACCTCATTCTGGTAGCCTTAGCTTTTCTTGTTGGTGCTTTTTTGTATTCTGAATTTAAAAAATACAATACCGAAGCAAATGAAAAGCAAGGTGAAAAAAAATTTATTGAAACCGGAATGCTTATCAATTTAGTGTACGAAACCGATGGTTTTTCTAGGCTCGCACTTTTAACTGAAAGTGATGCTGATTTTGAAAAGTATATGTCTAAAACCGATTCTCTTTTTAGTAAAATTGAAGAAATAAAATTACTTAGTACCAATACTTTTCAGGTAAAACAATTGGATAGTGTAAAAAAATTAGTTGCAGAAAAAAATCGAAATATTGAGCAATTACGGATTCTTCGATTGACCAATAAAAAAGACACTTCCTTGGATGATATTATGCGTGAAGTGCGAAAACTAGAAGCTTCTATTGGTTTAAACTCGGTTGAATCAATGGTAAAAAACCCATCAAATCTTAGCAATCGAGATCGAAAAATTTGGCAAGCCTATGCCGAATATCTCAATAGCAGTTCGTTACGAGACACATCTACTGTAAAATCTAAAACTGTCGATTCCATGCTTACTGCTTCACGCTATATTGTTGCCGAAGCAAAAAAAGAAAACTCAAGAATTCGAGAATCTTTAATGCAAAAAGAAAATGAGTTAATTAAAAATGATCTTAATATCTCGGAACGTCTGCGGGAAATAATTGCCAGCTTTGACCGTGAAATTGCAAAAAATAATAACCTTGAAAAAAAACAACGGGCAGCCACTATTTCACGAACTAGTGAAATTTTAAAATTTGCAGGCATTCTGGGAGGGATTGTAGTGCTGCTATTTTCTTACTTTATATTATCAGATTTTTTTAAGGCGGAACGCTTTAAAAAAAATCTAGAAGAATCAAAAAACTATGCCGAATCCTTACTTAAAAGCCGTGAACAATTAATTTCAACAGTAAGCCACGATTTAAAAACACCCTTAAATACCATTAGCGGTTATTCTGAATTATTTGAAAATTCAAATTTATCTGCAAAACAAAAATATTATTTATCACAAATTACATCTAGCTCTCATTTTATTTCACATTTGGTTGATGATTTATTGGATTATTCAAAACTTGAAGCGGGCAAATTACCTATTGAAAGCATCCCTTTTTCACTAGAAAACATAATAGCCGATGCGGCAAATGCCGTTAAACAGCTCTACCTTCAAAAGCCAATTTCTTTAAAAATTTCATTTCCAGACGAATTAAAAGGAGCCTTTTTTGAAAGTGATCCATTACGCATTCGGCAAATACTAAACAATTTAGTTGGGAATGCATTTAAATTTACAGAAGCTGGAACGATTGAAATAAAAGTGGAAGAAATTGAAAAGCTTGACACACTTTCAAAATTAAAAATCGCTGTAATTGATACAGGAATTGGTATTTCACAAGAAAAGCAAGAACTTATCTTCAATGAGTTTACACAAGCTGAAACAGACACAGCTGCTAAATTTGGGGGGAGCGGCTTAGGATTAGCGATTTCTAAAAAACTCACCAATCTGCTTGGCGGAACACTTCAAGTTGAAAGCGAACTTAATAAAGGAAGCGCCTTTATACTTGTGCTTCCAATGAAAAAAACCACACGGATTTTATCTAAAAACACATCTGAAAAAGCTCAAACTTTACCCAGTTTAAAAGCAGTTATTATTGATGATGATGCTGCAATGCGCTCCCTTTTAACTGAATTTTTTGAGCAACTGAATATTTCTTCAAATACTTTTAGCAGTTTTTACAATTTCGCCAATTCCAAAGTAATTGACGATTTTGATTTTTTATTAACCGACATACAAATGCCAAATACTGATGGTTTCACTGTCTTGAAAAAATTAAAAAATGGAGAAGTTACTTTCTATAACGATCAACCTATTATAGCAATGACTGGAAGCAGAGAGCACAATAGTGACTTTTATTATGAAAAAGGATTTGCTGAAATGCTGTCTAAACCTTTTTCAAAAAAAGAGCTTCTCAGCGTTTTAGAAAAACTATTTTCTGCTAAAATAAATTCCTCAGCAGCACAAAATTGGAGTGAAAAAAGTCGAAAAAGTTCGGTGCAAACAGAAAAATATGACCTTTCTCTTTTAATTTCTTTTTTAAACACCCCGCAGGCGCTCGAAGAAGTTCTTGAAATATTTAGCAGTCAGTCTGAAAAGGATTTACAACACATAAAAAAATACATTTCAGAAAAAAACATTCAAGAAATCCAAGAAATAACTCATCGAATGCTAACTATGTTTCGTCAATTAAAAGCAAAAGAAGTAATTCCTATTTTAGAAAAAATGGAACATTACTCATCACAAAACACAGATGTTGTTAGCATGAAGATGGATTTTGAAAAGCTATCTATGAATGTTAGCGCTTTACAAAAAGCACTTGAAGTTAGAAAATATTAAAGCTCTATTTGGTACTGTTCAAGTTTATTATAAAGTGTTTTCCGAGTAATATTAAGCAATTTCGCAGCTTTAGTCTTGTTAAAATCTGCTTGTTTTAAGGCATTTAAAATAAGTCGTTTTTCATTACTTTCTTTTGAAAAATCTACCATTTGCTTTTCTTCCTTCTTCGCAAAAAGCACCTCTCTAGGAATCACTTCTAAAGGGATCATGGTTGCATTGGTTAATAAAACAGAACGTTTAATTACGTTTTTTAACTCCCGTAAATTACCAGGCCAGTTATAATTTTTAAAAGCTTCCTCAACTTCTTTAGACAGCCCCATTACCTCTTTCCCTAAAGCGGTATTTGCTTCGTTTAAAAAATATTCAATAAACAGAAAAAAATCTTCTTTTCGTTCCTGAAGCGAAGGAATATGGATAGAAAACTCGTTTAAACGGTGGTATAAATCTTCGCGAAATTTACCTTCAGCAACAGCCTTTAACAAGTCTTCATTTGTTGCTGAAAGGATGCGTACATCTACATCAATTTCAGTATTGCTTCCCACTGGTTTTATTCTTCGCTCCTGCAAGGCACGCAATAATTGAATTTGATTTTCATAGGAAAGGTTTCCAACTTCATCTAAAAAAAGTGTGCCGCCATCAGCTGCTTCAAAATGCCCTTTCTTATCATTTACAGCTCCTGTAAAACTTCCTTTACTATGGCCAAAAAATTCACTGGCCGCAATCTCTTTCGGAATTGCCCCACAATCTACTGCAACAAAATTTTTATCTTTTCTGTCACTATAATTATGAATAGCTTTTGCAGCAACCTCTTTTCCAGTTCCACTTTCACCCTGAATTAGCACACACATAGTTGTAGGGCCAACGAGTTTAATATAGTCATTAAACTTTTTAGAAGACTCACTAATTCCAACTACAAAATGTGGTTTCTCGTTATTGACATTCGCTGAGGGGCTTTGTTTTGTTTGTATCGGATTTAAAGCAGCATTATGTGAAAATTTTTTCTCAGAAGTTTCTGTTTTATGCGTATTTTCTTCAATAATCATAAGTAATTCTTCTGGACGAAAAGGCTTCGAAATATAATCTAATGCGCCTTTTTTAATAGCTTTAACAGCAGTATCTACTTCAGCGTAACCAGTCATTAAAATCACTTTAGTATTCGGCGAGGTTTTGTAAGTATACTCTAACAGATCTAAACCTGAATCATCCGGTAGTTTTAAATCTGTTATTAAAAATTCAAATGTATTTTGACTGATAGTCTTTCTAGCATTTTCACCTGTAAGGGAAACCGTAACCAGAAATCCTTGTCGTTCTAAAAAAGACGTAAGCATTTTACCAAAGGCTACGTCATCTTCAACTATATGTATTTTCTGCACCATTCCGTTTTATATGAACGTAAAAATAGTAAGGAAATAAGTGGGCAAACTTTAAAATTATCATAAAAAAAAGGTGTCCAAAATATGGACACCTTTTTCAGAAGTATTGAATCTAAAAATACCTACAGCTTACTGCTTCTTTGTTTCATTTTTAATCCACTCACCACTTGCATTTGCGTATGCAGTTGCAGCTTTTTTACCAGCTGTTGTAAGTTCGATTTTATATTCCCCATTGGCATTCACATAAGCTTTAGAGATGGTTGCACCGTTAAAATCTTTAGCTACTGCGTCTTTAACAGCTTGTGGTACTTCAGAAGTGTTTACTTCTTTATAATCTTGAACAGGTTCAGCAATTATAGCAGCATCTTGAGCAGCGTCCAAATTGCTTTCAACTTGTGCTTCAACAGCTGTTTGCTTTTGCTCATTCATTGCTGTTGGGTTCTTCTCTGTTTGCGCTGTTGCTGCGGTTAAACCTCCTAATACGATTGCTGTACTTAAAATTAACTTTTTCATAATGTTTGTTTTTGTTTTTAAAAAATATTTATTCGTTTCTAAGTTTGTTTGTTGCTCTGTATATAGAAAAAGTAATGCCATAGAACTTAAGCAGTATAACAATCAGTTAAAACGCTAAAAAACAGGATTTTAAAATTTTAAAGTTTTTTAAACTAAATAGAAAAGTGTGTAAAATGTAGGACAAGTGTGTAAAAAATACACACTAACTGTATAAAAGCTACTCAATTTTTGGGGGTTTCCGATTGGATTTTTTAAAAGCGTGCTCTTTTTTTGATTTTAAACGTCTTTCGATAGCGCCTTTTGAAGGTTTTGTTTTTTTGCGTGGTTTTACCACTTTTAGATTTTGATGCAGTAAAGCAATCAATCGCTCTATAACAATTGTTTTATTGCGGTGCTGGCTTCGAGTTTCGCCACATTGTAGGACTAGAATTCCTTCGGAAGAAATTTTATTAGAAAGTTTATGGAGTAGTCTTTCTTTTTCATTTTCTGAAAGTGCATCTGAAGATTCTAAATGAAAAGCAACCTCAACTTTTGAAGCCGTTTTATTAACGTGCTGCCCGCCAGGCCCACTACTGCGGATGGCTTTAAAGGTTAGTTCAGAAATTAAAATAGCGGTATTCATTTTGGCTGGTGTACATCATTCAACAAATCATTCACCGTTTTTACAGGATTAAAGGTACAAAGTGGTACTTCCACAAAAACAGTATTCCAATTAGCCATAGCTCCATTCCAAAGTCCAGGCATTTCCAGAGCTTTTATTGTTTTCCCTTGAAATGATTTTTCTGAAATAAATCCTGAGTCAGGATCGGAAAACTCCAAAAGATTAAATTTTTCACCCTTATAATTACGGACCCCACACACCAAATCTACAGGATTAAAATGCGTAGCCTTTTCAACCAAACTTTTTTGAGCAGGGTTTTTTATATCAATTTGAGACATTTCAACAATTTGATACGATTGGTTTCCATTTTTATTTTTAATCAAAAAAGGACCGCCACCAGGAGCTCCCGTATTTTCAACCACGCCACAAATACGTGTTGGACGTTCCAATATTTTTAGAATTGCTTCTTTATTACTAGGAGTATTTTTTAATTTTAATTCTTTAGAAATAAAATCTGCTGCTTCTTGTAATAGATTTTCTGAAGCATTTTCTAAAGAGAGTTTTTCTACAAAATTAAAGGTTTTCTGCTGTAATGAAAGTAATTTTCCTGCAAGTACTTTTTTCTGAAAAGCAACGGTTTCAATATATTTTTCTGAAACCACGTTGTCTATATTTTTTATAAAAATAACATCCGCATTTACATCATTCAAATTTTCTAATAAGGCGCCATGACCAGAAGGACGAAAAATCAAATTTCCATTTTCATCAATAAAAGCTTTGTTTTCAGGGGTTGCGGCAATAGTATCTGTTTCTTTTTTCTGAAAAGAGTAGGAAATATTATACTTCACTCCTGTTTTATTTTCAACAGAATGCTTTATTTCGTCAAATCGCTTTTTAAATTTTTCTTCGTGTTTCGCAGAAACCGTAAAGTGCAAATTTGCACGCGCTTTTGAGGTAGCATAAAAAGCCGCTTCATATAATTGCTCTCCAAAAGCGGTTATATAATTCGCTCCATATTTATGAAATGGAACAAGTCCTTTTGGCGTATTGCTATAATTTAAACCAGATTCTTCCAGCATTTCTTGAACAAAATAATAGTATTTCTTTTCCAGCGAGAGTTCTTGATAATCGGGGTATTTAGTTTCTAATTGTTTAATTATCAAGTCTGAAAAGGCAAATTTTTCAATTGAACTAAAAAATGTATTTAAATTTTTGTTTTCTTCTTTTTCTAGAAAAACAGCTATTGCATCAGTTTCTGGATTAAAATTCTCTAAAAATTGATGTAAAAATTTAAACATTCGTGTTGCAGCTCCAGAAGCTGGAACAAATTTTACTATTTCAAGCTTCTCTTTTTCCTTTTCAAACAAAGAAGCATAATGCTGTTGTTCTTTCTCTGAGAATTTTTCAATTCCACTTCCAACTCCAGCGGGTTCAACTATATTGGTGAAGGGAATTCCTTTTTTAAAAATAGTAAGTTGATGGGTTACTGTTGCTGCCGTAAGTCCGTGATTCTTTATTTGGTGAAGGTTTTTTTCAGTGAGCATATTATTTTTTCTTCAGCAATGTGTCAATAATTTTGACTGCTTTTTCAAATCTTTCTTTTTCGTTTCCTATTAAAATTTGATACGGAAATTCATTTTTAATTAATTCATTTTCAAAAATATAAAACATCTCTTCGCGATTATTTGGTCTGTCACGCAAATCGTCTGCTTCCCATGGGGTATCAATATAGGTTAAAAGGTAGATGCTATAATTGTGTTTGGTTGCTTCGTTTTTTATTTCAGGAGGGCAAAACCCGTTGTAATAATATTCAGAATACACTTTCAACTCCAGCAAATTTGTATCGCAAATTAGCAAGTTATCAACCTCTTGTGCGGTTTTATTTTCAAATTTTAATTGTCCTTTTGCAATAGGAATTAAATCCTCCTTTTCAACTAATTTTTTTTTAAAATCCCACTTTTCTTGAAGGTATTCGCGCATAAACTCGGGCACCCAAAGTGTTTTGTAATGTGCCGCCAAATGTTTAGCCAAGGTCGTTTTTCCAGTAGATTCTGGGCCGTAAAGCACTACTTTGATTAATGTATCAAGCTGGTTTCGGGTTTGTTTATGTTTTTCTTCCACGCGCGGTATCCGTAAATTGAAATAATAACAAATAATATAAATTGAAAGGATGTAAAAATCAATCCTTTGTAAAAATACAGCGGGATTGAAATTACATTCCCGAGTAGCAAAAATATCCAGTTTTCTAGTTTTTTTCGAGCTAAAAGCCACATTGCTACAAAAAATATAGCAGTAGTTAGTGTGTCAACATATGCGGTCCAACTCGTCCATTTATCGAAAACTTCGTAGATTATATATATAAAAACTAAGGTGGCAATAAATATAGAAAGTGCTATTTTCTTTTCTTTTGAATTCGTTGTGGTTATCGGTGTATAATGGTCTGCATCAACCTTTCGCGTCCAAACATACCATCCATAAATACTCATTGAAAAATAATAGGCATTTATAACCAAATCGCCTAAAAGTTCATAATAAGCAAGGATGTACACGAAAATAGCCGTGCTCAAAATTCCTGTTGGATAGATCAGAATATTGTTTTGTTTAGAAAACCAAGCACTCAATATGCCGAATCCTATTCCAAGAAGCTCAAGAACTATAATAAATGTTGGAACGGCATTGTATTGTGCAAAAAACCAATCAAAAATGTGGCTCATAATCGCTTCTATCAGATTTTACAATTTTTATATAAAGCAAGCCTCTCTCAACAGCTTCTAAAGCAATTTTCATTTCTTTTTGAAGTAAATTCATAACCGCATCATACTCGCCATAAACTTGTGTGCTTAAAGGATTTTCCAACACTGTAAGGCCAGAATTACGTAGGTTTTTTATAAAATTGATAATTGCAGGTTCAAAATCGTCTTGCAATGGGCTAAGGGTCAGTTCTACTGAGATATTCATTTTCATTAAATTTTCATTCAAAGTTACAATTATAAAAGTATTCCGGCAGCAATGGCAGCTGGCAGGTTTCGAATTTCATTCATATGCCGTTCCCATTACAACCATGGTCGCCCCCGCGCTGTATGCTGTCTCTTTTTGCTCTTCTGTTTTTATCCCGCCACCTACAATTAATGGAATGTTGATTGCCTTATTTACTTCGGAAATAATTTGAGGATTTACGGGAAATTTAGCACCGCTACCTGCTTCCAAATAAATTAATTTAGCGCCCATAAATTGTCCCGCAAGTGCCGTATGTACAATCTGTTCTATATTTTGCTGTGAAAGTGGTTCGGTATTGGTAACCTTTGAAACTGCTGAAACATTTCCGCCATCAATTAAAATATAGCCTGTCGGAATTATTTCCAATGCAGAATTTTTTAATTTCGAAATTGATTTAAGCTGCTGCCCTATCAAATATTCAGGATTTTTTCCAGAAAGCAAACTTAAAAATAACAGCGCATCTGCAAGTGTCGTAATTTGTGAATAATCTCCCGGAAACAAAAAAACAGGAAGATTTGTTGCAGCTTTTAATGCGCTTACCGTTTGTGCAGTCACACCATTTGCAACGGTACTTCCTCCTACAAAAAGATGTGTGGTTTCTTTAGGGGTTTTCTTTAAAAAAAATGTCGTTTCAGAAGAAGAAAACTTGTCTGGGTCAATTAGAATAGCAAGTTGTCTTTCTTTTTTAGTAACAGCTTTTAAAATGGAGTTGTAATAAATTCCTTCCATTTACTGCTTTTCAGAAATAAGAGCATATGCACAAGTAAAGCCATCAAACTCTAAGAAATCCACATCGTATTTTTCGTGTTTGTTATCAAAAGTAACAGCAGCAGTAGTTCTAGAATCATCAAGCATAAACTCTTCCACATAAATATTTTCTAAAAAACTCACTCCTTTTTCGGCAAAACATTTATAAAGTGATTCCTTAGCGCACCAAACTATGGTAAGTTTGCGCATCATTGCATCTTCATTTGCAATGGTTCTGTATTCTTCAATAGGCGTAAATTTATGTGCAATTCGAAGAATTTTATTTCGCTGCATTTCTATATCAATTCCTACTTCGGTATCGCTAATAATTATTGCTGAATAATTAAAAGAATGGGTTATCGAAATATGCTTTTCATCTTTTAAATGTGGCTTCCCATTTTCGTCATAATACAAATCAAAATCGGTATAACCTTCCAAAGCCAACAAATGCCGAATACTCATAAATCCACGCCGATGTAAATCGCTTTTCATAGAATCTACCCTGTTTGCACAGTTTAGGGTAAGATTTATACCTTCTGAAAGAAATTCAAAAGATTCTTCAATCTTCCAAATGAAGACTTTAGTGTGTTCGTTAACTGTTATAGTTTTGTAAAGTGCCATAGACTTTCAAAGGATATTTCGTATTTTTGCAGACTTAAAACTAGAAAAATAAATTTTTAATACATGCCTGCCTTAGCGGGTATAAATATAACAAATATGTCAACGAAAACTGTGCCTTACACGGCGTTTAAAGTAAAAGATATTGCCCTGGCAGATTGGGGAAGAAAAGAAATTGAGCTTGCCGAAGCAGAAATGCCAGGACTTATGTCGCTTCGTGAGGAATATGGAGCAGAACAACCTTTAAAAGGTGCGCGAATTGCTGGATGTCTTCATATGACGATTCAAACCGCAGTTCTTATTGAGACTTTAAAGGCTTTGGGAGCAGAAGTTACTTGGAGTTCGTGCAATATCTTTTCAACTCAAGACCATGCTGCTGCGGCAATTGCTGCTGCTGGAATTCCAGTATATGCTTGGAAAGGAATGACTGAAGAAGAATTTGACTGGTGTATTGAGCAAACACTTTTCTTTGGTGAAGAACGTAAACCCTTAAACATGATTCTTGATGATGGAGGCGACCTTACCAATATGGTTTTAGACAAATATCCAGAGCTTGCCGCTGCTGTGAAAGGTATTTCTGAAGAAACAACTACGGGTGTTCACCGTCTTTATGAGCGTGTAAAAAAAGGAAGCTTACCAATGCCAGCTATCAATATTAACGATAGCGTTACCAAAAGTAAATTCGATAATAAATACGGATGCCGTGAAAGTGCTGTAGATGCAATTCGCCGTGCTACTGATATTATGCTAGCTGGAAAACGCGTTGTGGTTTGTGGTTATGGGGATGTTGGTAAAGGAACTGCCGCTTCTTTTAAAGGTGCTGGAAGTATTGTTACCGTTACTGAAATCGACCCAATTTGTGCACTACAAGCCGCAATGGACGGTTTTGAAGTAAAAAAATTAGAAACAGTTATTGGCAATGCAGACATCGTAATTACTACCACAGGAAATAAAGATATTGTACGTGGAGAGCATTTTGAAGCGATGAAAGACAAAACCATCGTTTGTAATATTGGGCATTTTGACAACGAAATTGCCGTTGCTTGGTTAAAAACAAACCACGGAAAAACGCATGTGGAGATTAAACCTCAGGTTGACAAATACACTATAAACGGGAAAGACATTATTCTTCTTGCTGAAGGTCGTTTGGTAAACCTTGGTTGTGCTACTGGCCACCCAAGTTTTGTAATGAGTAATAGCTTTACCAACCAAACATTAGCGCAAATTGAACTTTGGAAGAACGGTGAAAATTATGAAAATGAAGTGTATATGCTTCCAAAACATTTGGATGAAAAAGTAGCCAAACTTCACCTTGAGAAAATTGGAGTAGAACTTACAGAGCTTCGCCCAGATCAAGCAGAATATATTGGCGTTGCCGTAGAAGGACCTTTCAAACCTGAATATTACAGATACTAGTGATTAACGATTGTAGATTTTAAGTCTGCGATTTTTTAAACTTGAAACCCTTGCTCCCGATACCTATCGGGATCGTGAGGGTTTTTTTGTTGAAAATACTTACCTTTTACCAAACAAATATTATCACTGTTTTAATAAAATGAGTAAAAGCACAAAACTCCCAAACATCCCACAATCCATTTTCTCCGTAATGAGTAAAATGGCTGCAGAATACAACGCTATAAACCTTTCGCAAGGATTTCCAAATTTTCCTAGCGATCCTGCTTTAAATGTTTTGGTAGAGCAAGCGATGAAAGACGGTTTTAATCAATATGCCCCCATGCCAGGCGCTATTGGACTGCGGATGGAAATTTCAAAAAAAATTGAAACACTCCATAATCACTTTTACAATCCAGAAACCGAAATTACAATCACCGCGGGTGCAACACAGGCAATTTTCACGATAATTGCAACAATAATAAGCAAAGGTGACGAAGTGATAATCTTTACCCCTGCCTATGATTGTTATTCCCCTACCGTCGAATTATTTGGCGGAAAAATAATTCCCGTACAACTAAAACCTCCTCTTTATAAAATAGATTGGCAGGAAGTTGCAGCTAAAATTTCTTCACAAACAAAAATGATACTCATTAACAGTCCGCACAACCCAACTGGGATGCTTTTCTCTAAGGAAGATATGCTCCAAATACAGGATTTGGCAGAGAAAAATGATTTGTTGGTTTTAAGTGATGAAGTTTATGAACATATTATTTTTGATAAAAATACCCACCAAAGTGCCTCAAAATTTGAGGCTTTAGCTGGACGAAGTTTTATTATAGCTTCCTTCGGAAAAACATTTCATAATACTGGATGGAAAATGGGATATTGTGCTGCTCCAGAAAAATTGATGAAAGAATTTCAAAAAGTACATCAATATGTCGTTTTTTGCGTGAATCATCCTATTCAAAAAGCATTATCCACTTATCTAAAAAATCCGGAACACTATTTAAAGCTTTCACATTTTTATCAGCAGAAAAGAGATTTCTTTCTTCAATTAATGAAAGGTTCCAATTTTAAAATTATCCCTTCAAAAGGAACCTACTTTCAATTGTTAGATTTTTCTGAAATTTCAGATGAAAGTGATATTGCTTTTGCGGAAAGACTTACTAAGGATCTTAAGGTTGCCACCATTCCAACTTCCGTTTTTAATATAGGCAAAACAGATTTCAAACAAATTCGTGTATGCTTTGCAAAAAATGATACAACCTTATTGGAAGCAGCTACTATTTTGAAACAATTGTAATTTCTAAAAACTATTAAAAACCACATAAGCATAAATTTTATTGATTAAAATATTAAAACATACAATTGTTAATTACCTGAAAGAGAAATTAAAAGCTGTATTTTCGTATGCATACCTCTTAAAATCAAAAAGTAATGGAAAATAACAAAGACAAAAATTATCATAAAAGTGGAAATCCTAGTGGAAATCCAAGCGATGTTTGGGAAATAAATGCTGCTGCTAGCGCAGGAGAATGCCCCTATTTTGGAGGAACTCAAAATCACGTTGCAGGCGGCGGAACCACTAATAGTGATTGGTGGCCCAATAAATTAAGGTTGAACGTACTACGCCAACAAAGTAAAAAGTCTGACCCAATGGACCCCAACTTTAATTATCAAAAAGAATTTAAAACCTTAGATTATGCGTCTTTGAAAAAAGATCTTGTAGCCTTAATGACAGATTCGCAAGATTGGTGGCCAGCAGATTATGGACATTACGGAGGATTATTTATTAGAATGGCTTGGCATAGCGCAGGAACGTACCGTGTGACTGATGGACGCGGTGGTGGAAATACCGGAAATCAACGTTTTGCGCCCCTAAATAGCTGGCCAGATAATGGTAACCTTGACAAGGCACGTTTATTATTATGGCCCATCAAACAAAAATATGGCAAGAAAATTTCTTGGGCAGATTTAATGATTCTAGCTGGAAACTGTGCTCTAGAATCTATGGGATTCAAAACTTTTGGATTTGCAGGTGGGCGTGAAGACTTTTGGGAACCAGAACAAGATATTTATTGGGGTTCAGAAACGCAATGGCTGGGAAATGATGAACGCTATAAAGAGGAGGGAAAATTAGAAAAACCTTTGGGCGCAGCACATATGGGGTTAATTTATGTAAACCCTGAAGGCCCAAACGGTGTGCCAGACCCATTAGGATCTGCACACGATATTAGAGAAACGTTTGGACGTATGGCAATGGACGATTATGAAACAGTAGCCTTAATCGCTGGCGGGCATACGTTTGGGAAAGCCCATGGAGCTGCAGATCCTGAAAAATATGTGGGTGCAGAGCCAGAAGGCGCTGCAATTGAACATTTGGGGAAAGGCTGGATAAACAGCTACAAATCTGGGTTTGGTGATGATACTATTACAAGTGGTATTGAAGGCGCTTGGACTCCTGTTCCTAATAAATGGGATCACGATTATTTTAGAGTATTATTCGATTATGATTGGGAACTAACAAAAAGCCCAGCTGGAGCACACCAATGGAAACCTACGGAAGCTTCCAAGGCACATAAAGCTCCGATGGCACATGATGCTTCAAAAACACAGGATTTAATGATGTCTACGGCAGATATGGCACTCAAAATGGATCCGATTTATAAAAAAATATCATTAAACTTCCGTGAAAACCCAGCAGAATTTGAAAATGCGTTTGCCCGCGCATGGTATAAATTAACACATCGAGATATGGGACCAATTTCACGATATTTAGGCCCAGAAGTGCCAAAAGAAGAATTGCTTTGGCAAGACCCTATTCCGGAAGTTAATTATACTTTAATAAATGAGAATGATATTGCCTCATTGAAAAAAACAATCCTTGCCTCTCATTTAACTATTTCACAATTAGTTTCTACCGCTTGGGCTGCTGCTTCAACCTACCGCGGTTCTGATATGCGTGGCGGTGCAAATGGCGCAAGAATCCGTTTAGAACCCCAGAAAAATTGGGAAGTAAACAAGCCTTCAGCATTAGCTAAAGTTATAAACACCCTTGAAGAAATCCAAAAAGATTTCAATAACCAAGACAGTGAAAAGAATGCCTCTCTGGCAGATTTAATCGTTCTTGGTGGATGCGCTGCAATTGAAAAAGCTGCAAAAAATGCTGGCCAAGATCTAACAGTTCCTTTTACTCCAGGGAGAGGGGATGCTTCACAAGAACAGACCGATATAGCATCATTTGCTCACTTAGAGCCTGTTGCTGATGGGTTTAGAAATTATTTAAAACCAAATCAACACGCTTCTTTTGAAGAATTATTGGTTGACAAAGCACAGTTATTAACGCTAACTGTTCCTGAAATGACGGTTCTTGTAGGTGGAATGCGCGTTTTGAAAACTAATTTCGATGGTTCAGACCACGGAGTTTTTACAGAAAATCCAGAGGCATTGACTACTGATTTCTTTGTGAATGTTTTAGATTTAGGAACAACTTGGAAAGCTATTTCTAATGACGATAGAATCTTTGAAGGCCGCCATCGCGCAACAAATACTTTTAAATGGACAGGTACCCGAGTGGATCTTATTTTTGGTTCTAACGCAGAGTTAAGAGCAATTTCAGAAGTTTATGCTTCTCAAGATTCTCAAGAAAAATTTGTAAATGATTTTGTGGCAGCTTGGAATAAGGTGATGAATCTGGATCGTTTTGACTTAAAATAATTTAATTTTTTAACTACAATTTAAACAGAGTTGCAAAATTATGTGACTCTGTTTTTTTACTTTTATACCTTATGAAAGAAAGTCTTTTTAATGCCATACGCCTAAAGGAAACTTCGGAAGTAGAAAAAATTTTGAAACGCAATCCAAAGTTAGTGTCTCAGAAGGATACTCGGGGTTCCACGCCGCTACTTTTGGCTACTTATTATGGTCTTTTTGATATTTCAGAAGTTATTTTGAGATACCCACAAAATATAGACGCACAAGATGCTTCTGGAAATACAGCATTGATGGGGGTGTGTTTTAAAGGTTATGATACACTCGCAAAGCTTTTATTACAAAAAGGTGCAAATCCAAACATCACAAACTTTAATGGCGCATCACCGCTTATTTTCGCCGCTACATTTGGTAAAAAAGAAATTGCACAAATGCTTTTAGAAAACGGAGCTGATAAAACCCTAAAAGACGATCGTGATTTTACTGCAGCCGATCATGCTAAAATGCAGGGAATACGCGAAATAATTGAATTGCTTGAAAATTAATTTTTGGAAAAAAATCTTAAAATAACAATAGTTCAAAGTGAATTACACTGGGAAAACGCAGTTGCAAATCGAACTATGTTTTCTAAGAAAATTCAAAATAGTGAAGAAAAAACAGACTTGTTTGTGCTTCCTGAAATGTTTACTACGGGTTTTTCTATGCATGCCGAAAAGCTCGCAGAACCGAATGATGGTGAAACATTGCAATGGATGATTTCTGAAGCAAAAAAGCACAATACAGCTATTACCGGCAGTGTTATTATTTCTGAAAACAATATTTTTTACAATCGTTTATTTTTCGTTTTTCCCGATGGTAGTTATAAAAAATATGACAAAAAACACACTTTTACCTTAGCGAAGGAAAACGAAACATATTCCGCAGGAAAAAAACGTTTAATCGTTGATTATAAAGGTTGGAAAATTTGCCCGTTAATTTGTTATGACCTTCGTTTTCCCGTTTGGGCAAGAAATACAGACAATTATGATGTTTTAATCTATGTTGCCAACTGGCCAAAAGCACGTATTTTAGCTTGGAACACCTTGCTTCGTGCTCGTGCAATAGAAAACATGGCATATTGCGTTGGCGTAAACAGAACAGGTTTTGACGAGAATAATCATGAATATAACGGTCATTCTGCCCTGTATGATGTTTTAGGAAAACAGATTTCCAACTCACATACTGGGGAATTTATTGAAACTATTTCTTTAGACAAAGAACATATTCAAAACAACCGAAAGCAGCTTCAATTTTTGAATGACCGAGACGAATTTACTTTAAAATAAAAGTTTCATTCAAACTCCAATTGGCACGAACTTCTATCTGAGTAGGATAATAAATAATTTTTTCAGGCTGCAAACGGTTTAAGAAACTTCCTGAATCCCATTTATGATTTTGGTTATCATCATAAATAATTCGTAAGAAATATTTATTTGGCGAAAGTGCATCAAAAAACACATTTTTAGCTTCAGACAGGTATTCTTCCCCCACAATCCTATACTTATTGTCCAGAATTTGTACAATAATAGGATATTGAACTACATTTTTTATAGTGAGGCTCAATGTTCCATAATCTGAGACAACACGAGTGTTTACATTAAATTGAAGTGTGTCGTTTGTACTGTCAAAAAAATCTGTAACTGCTCCAGGCAATAATTTTATAGTATATCGTTGATCTTCTTCTTTCGGAAAAAACACTTCAGCCCAGTTATATTCTTTATTTAGTTTTACAGCTGGCTGAATAAATGAAGAATCTTTTCGCATCACCTGGAATTTTTCAGCATCAAGAGAAACCAAAGGAATATTTGCTCTTAGTTTAAAAGTGTCTTTTAGCTTAATAGTTCCTGATTTTAAAGCCGAAATATTTAATGAATCTTGGTAAAACTCGCGAATACGTACCCTGGTTGTATCGATACTATTTTTGTTTGCAACTTTAAAAACAAGTGAATCGGTTTCAATTACAGGTTTAAACCAATAGTGAAGTGTATCTTTTACTTCGTCTTTAAAAATTGTTGAAGTATAATCTTCTGAAACCTCTGAAAGCACCGAAATATCAAGGCTGTCAGCAACACCAGTATACCCAAACACAATATGATTGCTCCCCATATGGCTCGGTCTTGCAAGTTTATAATCGGGTGTTTCTTTAAAAAGAGTTAGTGAAAAAGTAGAATCAGTAGGTATTGAAATTAATTCTTTTACAAAACCTATTTTATCAGTTTGCGGTTGAAAAGTGTAATTGCTATTTGTTTCTTTCAAGGCTAAAAGCAAATATTTACCTTCTTTAAGATTACTTAACTCAAAAACCCCTGTGCTATCTTTCGTTACAGTTATATAAGTAGGTTTTTCAGTATATATAAGCGAATCGGCAAATGTTTCATTTGCTTCATAAAGCATTACCGTCGTTGGAATTTCGGGGGCTATAAGTTGCGCGTCTTTTACTTTTCCAGAAATTTTTAGACTATCAATATAGCTGCCAGTAGCAAAAATATATTTAAAATATTCAAACTCATTCCCTTCATTATTGTCTACGATACTTTTCCCAAAGTTGAAGGAATATGTGGTATTGGGCTTTAAGGTATCGAGTATTTTTATTTTTAAACTTTTGGAAGTACTAAGAGGTGTAATTACCGGAGCATATTTCATTGGGGGTGAAATTATAAGCTCTGTATTTATATCTTTTAGCTTAATATATTCATCAAAGCGAATTTCAATTTCAGTTTCCGTAAAATTTGTAGTGTAATTTTCGGGAGTACTTTTTAAAATTATTGGCGGAATGGTATCACTTGGTCCACCAGAAGGGGTTCCTTTTTTTGCACAATCCACAAAGGAGAGCATAAACAAAAATGCAATGGGTATATAAAGTAAGCGGTGCTTCACGGATTGATTTTAAAAAATTACTCGTGTTTGAGTTTTCAAAAATAAACAATAACCAAATACTATTTAGAAATAACTTTAGCTTGTTGCAATTGTAGCAATGCTAAAGCTAACATTTTCTCCCTTTAGCAGTTGTATTGCACATTTTTCAAGGGTTGCGCCGGTAGTTATTATATCGTCGACCAACAGTATGTGTTTGTTTTCAATCAACTCCAAGTTTTGGACGGTAAAAACTTCTTCGGTCTCAAAACGAAGCACTCGCGTTTTAAATACCTGCGAACCCGTTTTGGATACTTTTATTAAAATAGCATCACAATAGGGAATATTTAAAGCCAGCGCAATCGCTTTCCCAAACCCTTCAACTTGATTATAACCCCGTATTTTTAGTTTCTGCTTGTGCAAGGGGACGGGAATTACCATTTCTATTTTGCTATAGGAAATGTTTTCAGCCAATTCTGCTCCCAACCATTTTCCAAAGAAAGCGCTTATTTCTCTGCTTCCACGATATTTCAAATTATGTAATAAGGCTTGGGTTATTCCTCTTTTCTGAAAATAAATAAGAGCTGTGGCGTTTTCCAAAGCAAATCTTCCATAAAATTTATCCTTTAATATTTCACTATTATTCCTGTGAAATGAAGCGATAGGAAGTTCGTGAATGCATTGCAAACAAAGCACTTCTTCGTATTTCAGGAGTTGCTGTTGGCAGCCTGCGCAGACTCTAGGAAAAAGTAGATTTAACATACTTTAAGAATTTTTACCATTTTATAAACGTTTGTTAAAGAAATACCTACCTACATTTACCCCCACAATCATCAACTAAATATAACTTAACTTATTAACTATGAGTACAGAAAATGAAAATAACAGCGGCAAGTTTAAGATCCTTATTGGAGTTCTTTCTGTTTTGCTAATTGCATTAGCGGTTTATACCGTTACACTATTTAACGATAGTAAAAATGAAGTTTCGAGCTTAGAATCTCAAAAAGCGGTTATTCAAGAAGAATTGGAAGGCCTTATTGCAAATTATGACGAAGTAATTAAAGATAATGAATTAAAGGATAAAGACCTTCTTTCTGCACGCGAACGAATTACAGTTCTTTTAGATTCTGTAAAAGATGCCAAAGCTAATGTTGGATTAATTGAAAGGTATAAAGTTGAAGTAGGAAAACTTAAATTAGAGCGTAAAATGCTATTTAAAAGAGCAGACAGCCTAATTGCTGCCAATAAGCAACTCGCAATGGAACGCGATAGTACCTACAATGAGCTAAGCAATACTCGAATGGTAGTAGATTCTGTAAATCAAGAAAACATGGCCATGAACCAAACTATTAAAAAAGGTTCTATCGTTAAAGCTACAGACCTTCGTGGAGAAGCTGTAATTATTAGAAATAGCGGTAAAGTTGTTGACACAAAACGCTCTAGTAGAGCCGATAAGATTAGAACTTGTTTTACATTAACCTCTAATGCTATTGCCCAAAAAGGTGATAGAATCCTTTATGTACAAGTTATTAATCCAAAAAATAAAATGATGGGCGATAATGTAGTAAAGCAATTTGAAGACAAAAACCTTAATTATAGTGCATCAACAAATGTTTTTTATGAAAACGATGAATTGGATGTTTGTATTTTGGTAAATGCATCAGAATCTGACCTTGTGGAAGGTAGATATACAATCAATCTTTTTGATGGCGCTAACCAAGTGGCAACTTCTACAATGGAACTTAAATAAATTTATTTTTTTTAATTTCAAAATAATTGAAACCGTCGTGAACTTATCACGGCGGTTTTTTTATTTTTGCGCTATGGCAAACAATGATGATCAATTTAAAAAAGTAGTCTCTCACGCAAAAGAGTACGGTTATATTTTCGCTTCAAGTGAAATTTATGACGGTCTTAGTGCCGTATACGATTACGCCCAAAATGGGGTTGAGTTAAAGAAAAATATTCGTGAATATTGGTGGCGAAGTATGGTATACATGCACCAAAATATTGTAGGTATCGACTCCGCAATATTAATGCACCCCACAACCTGGAAAGCTTCTGGCCACGTTGATGCATTTAACGACCCCTTAATAGACAACAAAGATTCTAAAAAAAGGTATCGTGCAGATGTGCTGATTGAAGATTATGCCGAAAAACTTTACCAGAAAGCGCAAAAAGAAATTGTAAAAGCAAAAAAGCGTTTTGGTGATAGTTTTGACGAAGAACAATTTATTGCCACAAACCCTCGTGTTGTAAAGTATTTGGAAGAACAACGTACTGTTTTAGAACGAATGGCGCGTTCACTCGAAAATGAAGACTTAGCAGATGTAAAAGCGCTGATTGAAGAACTTGGTATTGCAGATCCTGACACAGGTTCTAAAAACTGGACAGAAGTACGTCAGTTCAACTTAATGTTTGGCACAAAACTCGGTGCTTCAGCAGATAGCGCTATGGATCTTTACCTTCGTCCAGAAACCGCGCAAGGTATATTCGTTAACTTTCTAAACGTTCAAAAAAGCGGAAGAATGAAAATTCCTTTTGGAATTGCTCAAACAGGAAAAGCGTTTAGGAATGAAATCGTTGCACGTCAGTTTATTTTCCGTATGCGGGAATTTGAACAAATGGAAATGCAATTTTTTGTGCGTCCTGGCGATGAACTAAAATGGTATGAATACTGGAAAGAGACACGTATAAAATGGCATTATTCTCTTGGTATGGGGGAAGAAAACTATCGTTTCCACGACCATGAAAAACTAGCACATTACGCCAATGCCGCTTCCGATATTGAGTTTAATTTTCCCTTTGGTTTTAAAGAATTGGAAGGAATACATTCCCGTACCGATTTCGATTTAAAAGCACACGAAAAATTTTCTGGAAAAAAACTACAGTTTTTCGATCCAGAATTAAACGAAAGCTATGTGCCGTATGTAGTTGAAACCTCTATTGGCCTTGACAGAATGTTCCTTGCTGTTTTAAGCAACTCCCTTCAAGACGAAACATTGGAAGATGGAAGTGTGCGTACCGTACTTAAAATCCCCGCAATTTTGGCTCCAGTGAAAGCAGCCGTGCTTCCATTAATAAAAAGAGATGGCTTACCAGAACTAGCACATAAAATAATTGAAGACCTTAAGTGGGATTATAACGTAATTTATGACGAAAAAGATGCTGTTGGTAGACGTTATCGTCGTCAAGATGCTGCCGGAACACCTTTCTGCATCACAGTAGATCACCAAACTATTGAAGACAATACCGTAACAATACGCTATCGCGACACCATGAAACAAGAGCGTATTAAAATTGAAGAAATTTCAGAAAAAATGAAAGAAACCATTTCATTCCAAAGCTGGCTTTCGTAACTTTTTTTAAGTAGTTAATTCTATTATTTATAAGGAGGAGGATCGTAGGTTATCCTCCTTTTTTTATGTCAAGTATTTCAGCTGGTGTTGCTTTATCACAACGATTCATTCTTCGTAAACCAGCAAATTTTAGCCATACTTTTTGCCCATCTTTTTTATAGTTTTCTTCTAGGTTTATAGGGTCCAAATAGTAATATTCCATTTTATCTCCTGGCATTTGTATCGTGTATTCACAATCACCCTCTTTGTCAGAATAAACAACTGTTCCCAGTAAATACCCAGCTTGAGCCATTTTCTCTGGATTTACACTTCCTGTATTGGTAGTTGTTTCTGAAGGTGTAGTGGATACGGCTGTAGTAATAGTTTGGTTTTCTGTTGTACCACAGGAAAGAATTACTACTGAAAAAGCTAACAGACTTATTTTTAAAAGCATTTTAATTTGTTTTAAAGTGAATACTGAAGTTACAAAAACTAGAGGTTTTCAATTTGATTTTAGCATTATTTTGTGAGCCAACCCTTTTTATCTAATAAATACTTTTTATTCGTCTCTATTTTCAATTTCAATAATACTTACGGGAGCTGCTTTTTCGCAACGATTCATTCTTCCAAGACCTCCATATTTTACCCAAACAGTTTGCCCATGTGTATGAAATTTGTCACTTAGATTGATGGGATCTACGTAATAAAAACCCCGCACCCCATCGTTAAGCTGAATTGTATATTCGCAATCTCCTTCCAAATCTGAATAAATAATGCGCCCTGGAATATATCCGGCAGCCATTTTTTCTGCTGCGGCAATTTTTTTAGCCTCAATTTCTTCAGGGCTATTTGTTTCAATATTTTCGGGTAGGTTTTGAGTGGAAACACAGGAAATCATTGCCAACATAAAAGAAATAAAAATAATCTTTAGGAACATGGTTTTTGAGGTTTTATGAAGTTTCAAGATACAAATTTTAAAAATACGCCCGCAATTGAATGCTTCCTGTATGCACTGTTTTAGTGGTTTCACTTTTTCTACCAAAATAAGACAGATTGGCGTCCAAATATTTTGTTATTCGCTTTTGAAAAAGTAAACGCCAGGTATAGTTTGTGCCTGGTTGCAATCCTTCCAGCATTTGGTATGCCACAGGCGAAAACGGACTTCCTTCAAATTGGTTGGCTATATAATTGAATTCTCCATTAACTGAAATTTTTTCAGCATTGGTATATGCAAAAGAAAAACCGATGGTTTGCTGTTTCAATTTCTCCATTTCGCCTAATTGATTGTCTTGGTTTGCAAATTCATAAAACACATCAAAACGAGTCTGCTGGTTAAGTAAATATGAAATTTTTGGGTTAAATTCATAGGAATCTAACAGATAATTTCTGGTGGCAAAACTCTCCGAAAGGCTTTCATTACTGCTTTTAGCTCCTTTAAAATTCAACAACCAACTTTCCCAACATTTATGGTTAAAATTAAATTGGTGACTTTTAAGCTCGTTACGCTGTAAGCCCACGGCAAGCAAATTATCACTTGATGTAGCAATAAAAGTATAGCTAGTGGTAAAGTGCTGTTTCCCGCGATTAAAGAATAATGCATTTCGAAAATTAAGTGTCAAGCCTAACTGATCGTCGCCGCCATCCTCAAACGGGTTTATGTTAAAACCATCATTTTTACGCTTCACTTTCCGATCCAAAACATACGAAGTCTGATTGTAAAAATGTGAAAGCAACTTTTTAAAACCTTCTTTTTTCGACCAACTTTGAGGATTCAATGTAAGGATTTGACTAAATTTATTCTGACGAATTTTTAAAAATATTTGATTGGGAAGCAAAATCCGAATATACTCCGCTTGGTCTTGAAACTGCGCAATTTCAAACTCTTCCAGCTCCTGAATTCCGTTGCCATTATAATCTATCCATGTATAAACGCCTTGCCCAGCATCGGTTTTTACATATGTAAACTCCTGTTGCGGAATTACTCCGTTGTTAGACTCCAAAGTAGTATTCCACCGAATACCGTTATCAAACAACGATTGGTTATAAATGATTCTTGAATTTAAGGAACGTTCCATTTCCCGTTTGTCTATAAAGGAAGGAAGCGTGTCATTAGGGTCAAAACCAGTTTCAGACTTAGGTTCATATTTTAAAGTTCTATAATTTGCAAAAGCAGAAAGCTCCGTATTTTCAGTACTTATAAGTTTTGACTTAATAAAATAAGTATTGGACGAATTTACTTTTTGAAGCAAATTATCCCGCACACTATCGTTAACTCGAAATTGATATCCCGCTTCCACAAATACTTTGGTACTGTCGCCAATGCCTGAAAACACTTCATACGAGCTAAATTTCTGGCTTATAGGTGAAATACTATCACGATCCACATCCCTTATTTGGTTGTCTTCCACAGCTATTTTTCCGCCTACCCAAGTTTTATCAAAAGAATAGGTTGTGGTGTTATTCAATCGTAAAAATTTGGAAGAAATAGAATCCGCTTTACTGTTCAAATAACTTCCGTAGGTTACAAATTTGAGTTTTTTAAGTTTTAAAGCTGAAGCAACAACATGCCGTATTCCATTGAAATTTTCCGAATAATTTAAATTTTGAAACTCATAGCGTCCACCCCCAATTTTAGGATGTGAAACTTCAACCCCCGAAATAACAAAACGTTGATTCCCCAATGGATCTGTAAGGTTCCAGTCTCTATTAAATTCAATGTTATAAAGTCTTTCAATAGTTTTAAAATCTTTCTGCACAAAATCTAACGACCCAAAAGCGTCCACTTTAAGAGTATCTGCCGTGGTTAAAACTCGTTGCTTGAAAGCCAATCTTCCTGCAAAACCATCATTATTAGAATCGTCAATATTGCTAAAAAGGTTGAGGTCATTTTTACTCCCTGCAACTTCAAAACCAACACGTGTTTTTTCTGAAGGATGGAAGCTTCCATTAAGGCCACCAACCTGTAGTTTTAAAGGTGCGTTCAGCCTAATAACGGGAGCATAATTTCCTTGTGGCAATCCATTTATTGGCGCTACATATTCAAAAATTCGGCTTATAGCATTATTATCACTAAGTACATAATTTCCGTTATTATTCCCAACAAGCGAAAAGCGAACACTAAAAAGCTCATCTTCGGGATTGCTTGAAAACACAAATATTTCTGCCCCATTTAACACTTCTTTTTTATAGAGAATTTTATTTTCAGAATAGGTGTCAGGAACTGCAGAAGGTGCATTCATCAAATCACTATCATCGCCGGCCGCTTGTAAAATAGCCACTTGTTCTTCGGTAAGATTTTGTTGAAGGGGTTGGTTTTTTGCGTCATTTTCAGAATAAACATACACGCCCAAATCCAGATTTTCGCTTGTATAATTTCCACCACCATAACCAATGAAACGCGTATAACTCCTATCGGTATATTGATATTCCACCGAAATACGCATATTGCTATTTATAGGATACGTAGGATTGAACTTTATTTCGCCCGCATTGTAATCAATTACATAATCTTCGTTTTCCCCCCGTTTTAAAAGCAATCCGTTTACATATACACGTTCACTGCCCGAAACAACCAGAATATACAGTTCGCCATTGGGGCCAACCAATTTATACGGCCCTTGATTACCTTCTTGACCTAAAAATTCACTTTTAGAAAAAACGCCCCGCACCAAGGCGCCAGATGCAAAGGCAGAAATTTTTGAACCATCGGCATTATTAAACCTTCCGCCGAGTGAAATTCCTTGAACTTTTTTTGTAAATCTTCCGAAGTAACTGTTGTTGTTTTCCAAATCGATATCTCCCGCACGAATGTTCCAATTTTCACCAAAAAGTTCAATAAAAATCTGGTCAAATTCATTTAAACTTTGCGAATAACCCCCTTCTTGAGTAGGAATATTTGCATCTTGAATGGACGCACGAATAGAAACCTTATCGCTTAACTTTCCGGTAATTTGAAGGTCCAATTCGCTATTTACCACGGCATTTTGATTGTTTCCAATTGTAATCCCGCGCGAAATACTTCCTGAAGTGTTTAACCCATCAAAAGGGGTGAACATATTTTGATTATTATTTTCTTGTAGCGAATAAAGTTTGTCTATTTCACCCGTATTTTCAACAATTATCTTTGGGTCGAGAGCAAAATAAGCTCTTGTTAAAAAATCAGGATACCGTAAATATTGAATTGTTAAGGAATCTTTTTCTTGCTGTAATTCTTTAGAAAAAATAATTATTCCCTTTTTAAAATCTATTCGATAACTAAAAGGATTCGGAGCATTTCCATCTTTATCGAGGACTGCAAACCGTTTTGGGTTAATACTTACACTATCCAAAACCACGGTATCCTGCACCGCCACTTTCTTTTCACGATAGTTTGAAGAAACGTCCTGCGCATAGCCAATGGCCATAAAAAAGAACAAAAAAGCAGAGAGGTATAACTTCATTATCAATATAACTTACTATAGCGTTTTATATTTTGTGAATATATTATGAAAATCTTTAGGCGCACAAGTCCTGTAAAAATACAATGTTAATTAACTTAGTACCCTATAATAAACGCTACTTACAATGAAAATAATATCGTACAACGTAAACGGAATACGCGCTGCAATGCGAAAAGGCTTTATTGATTGGCTAAAGGCCGCAGATCCAGATGTGGTCTGCCTTCAAGAAACCAAAGCTACTTTTGACCAAGTAGAAGTGGAAGAAATAGAAAAAGCTGGGTATCCATTTCATTATTGGTATAGTGCAGAAAAAAAAGGATATAGTGGCGTTGCAATATTTTCAAAAGTAAAACCAAATCATATTGCATATGGAACGGGGATTGATTATATGGATTTTGAAGGCCGTAATATTCGCGTAGATTTTGACACTGTTTCGGTGATGAGTTTGTATTTGCCAAGTGGAACAAATAGTAATCGTTTGGAACATAAACTCACTTATATGGCCGATTTTCAGAAATATATTGATACTTTAAAAAAGGAAATTCCAAACTTGGTTATTTGTGGTGATTATAATATTTGTCACAAAGCGATTGATATTCACGACCCCGTAAGAAATAAAAATGTTTCTGGGTTTTTACCAGTAGAACGGGAATGGTTGGATGGATTTATGAAAAGTGGCTTTATAGATAGTTTCCGTCATTTTAACAAAGAACCACACAATTACACTTGGTGGAGCTACCGCGCGAATGCTCGAAATAATAATAAAGGATGGCGAATAGACTATAATTTGGTTTCTGAACCGCTTCAGAAAAATTTAAAACGAGCCGTTATTTTACCAGACGCAATGCACAGTGATCATTGTCCGCATTTGGTGGAATTGGAATTTTAAATTAAGGCTATTAATTACTCATGAAATATACAATCTTTCCAAACACAGATTTAAAAATCAGCAAACTCTGCCTTGGCACCATGACTTGGGGGCAGCAAAATACAGAAGCCGAAGCCCACGAACAACTTGATTTCGCAATTGAAAAAGGAATCAATTTTATAGATTGCGCCGAAATGTATCCCGTTCCGGCAAACCAAAACACGCAAGGAAGAACGGAAACCTATATTGGTAATTGGTTCGCAAAAAAGAAGAATCGAGAAGATTTAGTTTTGGCTACAAAAATTGCTGGTCCAAGCCGAAGTATGGATCATATTCGGCAGCCGTTAGATTTCAGCAAAAAATCTTTGGAAGACGCCATCAATAAAAGTTTAACACGCTTGCAAACCGATTATATTGATTTATACCAATTGCATTGGCCAGAACGGAGCACAAATTATTTTGGGCAACGTGATTATACTAGAAATGAAGCTGAAAATTGGGAAGACAATTTTTCGGAAGTATTGCAACATTTAGAAGGCTTTGTAAAAGCAGGAAAAATACGCCACATAGGGCTTTCAAACGAAACTCCTTTTGGCGCGATGCGGTGTATGGAAGAAGCGCGAAAGGGAAAATTGAAGATGGTTTCCATTCAAAATCCTTATAATTTATTGAATAGAAAAGATGAAATAGGGCTTTCAGAAATTCTTCATCGTGAAAATATTGGCTATTTGCCTTATTCCCCTTTAGGTTTTGGGACACTTACCGGTAAATATTTAAATGGAAAAGCGGATGAAAATTCGCGTTTAAACCAGTTTAGGCAATACAATCGCTATAGCAATAAGTCTGCCATTGAAGCCACAGAAAAATATTTTGAGATTGCCAAAAAACATAATTTAACTTTTACACATTTGGCTTTGGCTTTTATACTTCAGAAGAAATTTGTGACAGCACCAATAATTGGAGGTACGTCTATAGTACAACTTTCAGAAAATATTGAAAGCATCGATGTGGTTCTTTCCAAAGAAATTTTAAAAGAAATTGATGAAATTCACAATCAAATTCCGAATCCTGCGCCTTAAACAAATGCGCTATAGCCAGTAATTGCACGACCCACAATTAAGGAATTAATTTCTTTGGTGCCTTCATAACTATAAATTGCTTCGGCATCAGCAACAAAACGCGCCACATCATACTCTAATAAAATACCGTTTCCACCCATAACTTCACGAGCTTGGCTAACAACATCTCGGGTTCGCATGCTGCAAAATACTTTCGCCAAAGATGCGTGTTCGTCGGTTAACAAGCCTTCATCTTGCAATTCAGATAAACGAAAACACATCGTTTGCATGGCGGTTAAATTTGCTACCATTTCTACCAAATGATTTTGCACCAATTGAAAGGATGCAATTGGTTTTCCAAATTGTTCGCGTTTTTTAGCGTATTTAAGTGCTGCCTCATAAGCGCCGCGAGCACAACCCACGGCTTGCCAAGCTACACCTGCGCGAGTCATTCTTAATACTTTTGCTGTATCTTTAAACGAATCACATTTCTGAAGCCTATCGCTTTCCGGAACACGGCAATCAGCTAGGGTTATCAACGCATTTTGCACGGTACGAAGGGCCATTTTATTTTCAATTTTTTCCGCTTTAAATCCAGGATTCCCTTTTCGAACTAAAAATCCCTTTACCTGATTGGTAGCTTCATCACGGGCCCAAATAACGGTAACATCTGCAAATGTTGCATTGCCAATCCATTTTTTTTGTCCGTTTAAAACCCAAGTGTCGCCATCTTGTCTACACGTTGTTCCTAACCCCCCTGCGACAGCAGAACCTACTTCGGGCTCGGTTAAACCAAAGGCTCCAATTAATTCCATACGTTGCATTTTTGGCAGCCATTCTTGCTTCTGTGCTTCACTTCCGCAAACGTAAATTGAGCCCATCGCCAACCCACTATGCACTCCAAAAAAGGTGGAAATAGAAACATCTACTCGCGCCAATTCCATCGCTATAATTCCTTCCATTAAAAATGGCTGTTTGTATTTCCCGATGCCTTCGTATGAAATACCACAAATATCTAACTCCGCCATTTTAGGAATTATATGAAAAGGAAACTCGGCTTTATTCCAATATTCATTGGCTATTGGCTTAATTTCGTCTTCCATGAAATTTCTAACCTTTATTTGTAGTTCGCGTTGTTCGGGACTCAGCTTTAAAGCCAAGTTATAAAAATCACCATCGATTGGCGGTAATTTATGTTGTCCTTTTTTTCCGCTTTTATGCTTTAGCATTTTCATTAAACCAGCCAATTGGCGTTCATCGAGCTCACCAACGGTTTTCATTATTTCAGAAAGATCTACTTTTTGTGAAAGTTTCCCCAGCGCATCAAGATCGATGTCCTTCATTAAGTGAATGGTTTGTTTGATTTTTGAAAATATAGACATCCTGATGTTTTTTAGAATTGAATCCTAAAGATACCATTAAGGAATTTTCCTTTTGACTAAAAAAAAGTTAATTTGAAGGGAGTGGTTATATAAAAGCTTCAACAATCAGCTTTTTTGTTGAACTAAAATCAAAATTACCCAAAAAGATGATGCACCACATCATGAACTTTTGCCACTTTTATAATAGTAATATGAAAATCGTTCTTTGGAATTTTACAATATTTTGAAATTACAATTGAAGTAAAACCAAGTTTTTCTGCTTCCAAAATACGCTGTTCAACTCTAGTAACGGGGCGCACTTCGCCAGCAAGACCAACCTCAGCGGCAAAACAAAGGCGTTTATCAATAGCAATGTCAATATTTGAAGAAAGCACAGCTGCAACAACAGCCAAATCTATTGCGGGATCGTCTACCGTAATTCCTCCTGTTACGTTTAGGAAAACATCTTTTGCGCCCAGTTTAAAACCTGCTCTTTTCTCCAAAACGGCAAGAATCATATTTAAGCGTTTGGCATTGTAGCCTGTTGCACTTCTTTGTGGCGTACCGTAAACCGCACTACTTACCAACGCTTGGATTTCAATCATTAAAGGACGCATGCCTTCTAAAGTTGCAGAAATTGCGGTGCCGCTTAAATCTTCTTCGTTTTTTGAAATTAATATTTCAGAAGGGTTTGAAACTTCACGAAGACCGCTGCCTTGCATTTCGTAGATGCCAATTTCATTTGTGCTTCCAAAACGGTTTTTGTTGGCACGCAGAATTCTATAAATATGATTTCTATCGCCTTCAAATTGAAGTACGGTATCTACCATATGCTCCAAAATTTTAGGTCCAGCGATGTTTCCATCTTTGGTAATATGACCAATTAAGATAACAGGTGTCGCAGTTTCTTTAGCAAATTTTATAAGCTCTGCAGTAGTCTCTCGAATTTGCGAAATACTTCCTGCGGTGCTTTCAATATAATCTGTATGTAGGGTTTGAATGGAATCTATAACAACAATATCTGGTTTAATTTCTTCAATATTCCTAAAGATATTTTGGGTTTTTGTTTCTGTAAGAATAAAACAATTTTCTGAAATAGGCTGGATACGTTCCGCACGCATTTTTATTTGCTGAGCACTCTCTTCACCAGAAACATAAAGCGTTTTATAAGGGAGTTGAAGGGCAATTTGAAGCATCAGTGTACTTTTCCCGATTCCAGGCTCTCCGCCTAAAAGTGTTAAAGAGCCTGGCACTAACCCACCGCCAAGCACACGATTAAGCTCATTATTTTTGGTGTTTAAACGGGCTTCTGCTTGGGTAGATATTTCTGAAATTCGTTGGGGTTTTGCTACTCTTTTCGATGTATTTTCAGGAGATTTCCAACTTACCTTTTCGGCTTTCTGGATTACTTCTTCAGCAATTGTATTCCATTGCTTACACGAATTACACTGCCCTTGCCATTTGGCATATTGTGCCCCGCAATTTTGACAGAAAAAAGTGGTTTTTGTTTTGGCCATAATTAGAAGGGTAAAGATACATTATTTTCTGTGCTCGTTATTTTTGAAAAATTCTATCATCTATAAATATATTTAAAATCGATAATATTAAAATGGCTTATATTTAATCGAGAATACATGGCTTACAGTCACTATTCCAATAAAGTTAATTGTATTTCACTGTATACTTAAACCTAAATTTAGCTTAATATTTTTTAAATAATATCTTTACCCGTACAATCATTAATAAATGAAAAAACTCCTATTCATTTTCTTCTGCGTTATTTCAATAATTACTACTTCAGCTCAAAAAACTGAACAAGTAATTATTGAAATAACACAGAAGGTTAATGTTGCTTCTGAAAAAGGAGAAAAGCTTAAGTGGTTGGATAGTCTTTCAACTTATATTAGGGAAGAAACTAATTTTCAAAGTGATTCAATTGCGAAAATAGCTTTACAGTATGCTCTAGATTTAGATTCAATAAATATTGCTACTAAAAACACTGCTTATTTAATTTATTTTCAAAACAATATTACTGGAAATTTAAAAGAAGGGAATAAGATTTTTTTAAATTTTTTAGATAATGCCAAAGTTTGTCGTAATCATTTAATTCTCTCAAAATTTTATTTGGAAGGTGCTGATACATATTTTTATCTAGAAGATCAAAAAAAAGCTATTGACTATTATACACTTAGTGAGAGAGAAGCAAATCTTGCTAATGATGATTTGCAAATTGGTCTTGCAAAAATGTATAAAGGAAACGCTTTAAGTTATATGGGAGAGTTTTCTGAAGCCTCGAAAGAACTCCAGGATGCTATTCAAATATTTCAAAAAGAGGATAACACATATTATATTATTAGCGCTAGAAATTTACTATCTATATTATACAGTCAGAATTCATTTTTTGAAGAAGCTAAAAAAGAAAGAGATGAAGCTATTTTACTTGCAAAAAAAATTAATAGTTATGGGCATTTAAGTGCTTTTTATTATAATGCTGCTGCAGACAATAGTAGTCAAGGAAACTTAATTGAAGGAGTTGAAAATTTAAAAATGGCATTGGCAGCTTGTAAAAAAACAGACAATCCTAAATTTTATGAATCTACAATGCTAGTAGGGTTGATTATAGCTTATTCTAAAATAGATAGTATTCCTCAGGCCAGTTTTTATTTAAAAGAGTTTGAAGAAACTTATAAGGATAGAATTGAAAATGTAAAAGAACCCTACCTAGATGCTTTAAAAAATTTAGCATTTGCAAAGAAAGAATATACTTTAGCATTAAAATATGGAAAAGAACATTTAGACATAAAACTAAAAGGAACACACTATGGAAATATCCAAAATGCAGAGTTATTTATGGCAGATGTTTATGAAGCCTTAGGAGACTTAAAAGAAGCATACGTACATTTTAAAAAATATTCAGATATAAATGACTCCATAGGTAGAATAAAAAAAATAAAGACTCTTTCATATTATCAAACCGTTTATGAAACAAGAAAAAGGGATTTAAAAATAAAAGAACAACAAAACAATATTGTTCTTTTGGACACAAAAAATAAACTTTACAATCAGTTATTACTTTTTGGCGGACTTGGATTATTATTAATTTTTGGTTTTATAATCATGATACGTTCACGAAATGCGGCAAATCGAAGACAAAAAATGCAAACAGCTTTCTCACAAAGCTTAATTAATGCTCAAGAAGAAGAAAGAATAAGAATTGCCAGAGAGCTACATGATAGTGTTGGACAAAAAATAATGTTACTTACCAAACAAACAAAAAAGTATGGGAATCTAAATATGGAATTACTTGCAGCTGATACTCTTGATGAATTAAGAACAATATCCCGTGGATTACACCCAGCTACTTTAGATAAATTAGGCACAACCGCTGCTATTGTAGGAATGGTAAATGAAGTAGATGCAAATACAAATATTTTTTTCACAAATGAAATAGAATATATTGACAAATATTTATCTAAAGATGAATCATTACATTTATATCGTATTCTTCAAGAAATACTTAGTAATATGGTAAAACATGCAAATGCTAATGTAGCTTCGGTTAAAGTTAAGGTTAAAAAAAAGAATATTAAAGTTGTAGTAAAAGACAACGGAAAGGGATTTGAATATTCAGAGAAGTTAAAACTTAATGCTAATTTAGGCATGAGAACCTTAATGGAGCGGGCAAGTATATTAAATTCAAGTTTAGATATTAAATCTAAGATAAATTTTGGAACAACAGTAATATTAATAATACCTTATAAAAATGTTTAACAAAAAAGACATATCTATTGTAATTGCTGATGACCACCCAATGTTATTGAGAGGCTTGCTCGATGAATTTGAAGCTAATGGCTACAATGTAATTGGCAATTCAGCAAACGGAACACAGGCTTTGGAGCAAATACTAAATTTACAACCAACTATTGCTATACTAGACATTGATATGCCATTATTGAGTGGTTTTGAGATTGTTAAAATGGCAAAGGAAAAATATGTTAAGACAAAGTTTATTATCTTTTCATATCATAGAGAAGCAGAATTTGTTATCCAAGCAAAATCTCTTCAAATTGATGGGTATTTATTAAAAGAAGACCCATTCATTGAAATAGAAAAATGCATGGATGCCGTTCTAAATGACAAAGTGTATTTCAGCTCATCTTTTAATTCCCAAAATTTAAATGATGTTTCAAATGAAATAAAAAAATTGAATTGGTTAACGCCTTCCGAAATAACCATATTAAAATTAATTGCTCAAGAAAAAACCAATACTGAAATAGCTGATATATTAAGTATTTCTGTAAGAACAGTAGAGAAACACCGAAGTAATATAATTTCAAAAATTTGGAATAACAAAACCAGCAAAACATTGAGTGCATGGGCGATTACCCACAAAAACCTCATTATTAATTATTAATAAGTACAACGTGTTCTGAATGTTAATAAAAAAGGGACTAACTTATACCATGTATAGAGTTAGCCCCGCATTGTTAAAATTAACTATAATCCCAAATTTTAATTTTTAATGATTTTTTTATTTAGTGTCCCTTCTGAAGTTTCAATATTCAATAAATAAACACCTTTTGATAATAACGAAATATCTAATATTCCATTTTCTAATTGAATATCATTCATTTGTTTTCCAGTAATATCCATTAAAGTCGTTTTAAATATTTCAATTGTTTTAGGAATAATAACATTTATAAAATCTGAACTTGGATTTGGATATATTACTATTTTTGAAATCGAATTGTTTTCAGTGCCTAAAATTTGTTCTTCTCTCATAGTCCAAGAAAAACTTTCGTATAACACTCCAGAAATAGATTGAATATCCGTCCATACTGTCCAAGGTCCTCCTAAAACATTGCCCGGATCTATAAAGTGAGGAGGGTGAGGAGATGCTGTAGATTCCTCCCTACATGGTCGCCAAACCCACAAACCATTTCCATCTGGTTCTCCAACAACAGTTGGAAAAGCAGAAACCCAATAAGTACCAGGAGGCAGTACTACTTGCTCTCCGCCATTTGCATCTGTAATTCGAATATTGCTAAAGTCTGAGTGACGCCCACGCTCATATTCAATTAAAGAATAATGAACAGGGTCTATATTAGATAACTCAACGACTCCAGCGCCAGATTGTGAAGGATTTCCCGATGGCTTACCATTGTCATCAACATAAATAAAAACATTAAAAGCCACTTCTAAAGAACCTAAATTTGAAACATAACCATTTCCTCCATAAAAATCTAATTCTCCAATTGCTGTCACTTCATCTAATATAAAAGAATCTGCAGTATAAAAACCTGTTCCATCGGTACCTTGTGTAGAATAAACCCAATTGTCAGGATCAGGAGGAGTTCTATCTATAATTATATTTTGAGATATACAAGTAAAGCTTATTAGTAAAAAAATAAAGAGTGTAATTTTTTTCATATTTATAATAATTTAAAAGTTTAAATAAGGATTATTTTTAATTAAAGAAAACACTGTTTAGATTTCCTTTTTCATTTTACAAAGTATATTATTAATTTGACAAATTAAAATACGTAGTGTCACGTATATACTACGTAGACAAACGTATGATTTTGAATATTTAGCAACTTTATTACCTCAATAAAATAAATATTATTAATCACCAATATTTAAATCACAGATTAATCAAGTTGTTTATTAAAATTAATATAGTGTTGTTGTTGTTTAATTAAACAAATATATCTTCTTGAATTATTTTAATTAAAAAAATAATGGTAGTAGTTCTGCGTAGTATATACGTGATACCACGTATATTTCCAAAGATTTTTACGCCATATATTGCATTGAATAAAAATTAAATAAAAATCAATCAATGATGAAAAAAATTACATTAGTAGTCACTATTCTTATAGGGATAGTAAATAATTTACAAGCACAAATAAATTTGAACCTGAATGGAGAAAAAAATTTAATTGAAAATACAAACACCTCCTCAGATGAAGAGTTATTTGAAAGATTTAAGGGAAGTAATAATATTGATAAAAATCAATTTACAACAGTTGAACAGTTCCGTTTATCTAATTACCTGAAAACGAAATTCCAAAATCGGCATCTATCCCCGACAAAGAATAATTCAAAAAACCCTGAAGGAACAAATGCATATTGCGGACCTCTCGTTTTTCCGACTGCTGTTGAGCCAATTACTTTGGTAGATTTTGCAGGGATTAATAATGCTACCAATGCAACAATTAATGGCACGCCATCTAACGAAGACTTTACCGCAATTATTGGAAATGTGTATAAAGAAACGAACTATACTATTACTTTAGAAGGCAATACAAATGGCAATAACACCAATAGATTTGTAGTGTTTATAGATTGGAACCAAAATGAGATATTTGACGATCCAGGAGAAGTCTATGAAATTTCAGAGACTATTACAAATTCTACAGGTTCTGATGGTATTCAGGCAACAGGGGATATTTATGTTCCTTATGAGTCTGAATATGGACCTACTAGAATGCGGATTAAAAAAATATTGGGAACTACAGATTATTTAAACCCATGTTTAGGAGCAGATAATGGGCAGGCAGAAGACTATACCATAAATGTGAATTTTATTTCTGAAACTAGATTATATACCGTTAGTAATAGAGACCATATAATTTCTAATATAAAACCTAATTTTCCAAATTTTTTGATAGATTCAGGTTCTTCATCCCTAACCAATGAAAATGCAGGCGCTATTGACCCTAATGAGACAAATTTCGGATATGTATTTAATGACGCAGGAGATTTTTATAAAGTAGACATGGAAACCATAACCTATACTCAAATAGGAAACATCCCCGGTAATTGGGTGGGTGCAGAGTTTGATACCTCAACAGGCGTTTTATATGCCATAACTACCACGGAATTGTATGTAATTGACCCCATCGCTGTAACAGCCTCACTAGTTGGCCCTTTGGGTTTTACAAATGGAGAAAAACCTGTTGCTTTAGGAATTGATGGAGGGAGTGTTGGCTATACTTTTGATGTAGAAGGAGATAACTCTTATTCAATTGATTTGAATACCGGTACAGCTTCTTTAATAGGACCTATGCAAAGAGAAGGCTCTTATGAGGGCGGCATGGCGTATGATATAGAGTTTGATGTTTTGTTCATAATAATGCAATATGCTGGAACAAATAAACCAATGTTAGGTCAGTTCAATAAAACTACTGGAAAAATAGAACCTTTATATCCTTTAGATGTAGTAGGTCGAAAACCAAGTCACGGTTGGCTTTCTGCCGGTATTTCATATCCTCCAGCGGCTTGCGCTCCTCCAGAAGCAGTTCAACTAGATACTGCCAGTGACACTGTTGCATATATTAGCTGGATTGACTGGTATTACTGGAGAGCTGTAAATGGATATTCTTGGGAACTTTATTATCAAAACGATGACCCCGCAACAGCCACTCCAGTACAAACAGGGCAGACAGGAATTTTTGAATGGGGAGCTACTATTGAAGGATTAGAGGAAGGTTACAATTACGATTTTTATGTAAGTGTAAATTGTGCTGATGGAGTAGGCAACCCATCTCATAGACTTTCTTTTCAAACCAATAGATATATACCACAGAATTGTGCAGATGGGCGTAAATATCTAGATGAGGGTGGTGCCAATGGCAATTATCATGTTAATGAAAGTCAACATCTAAGCGTATTTCCTGAAAATTCTGGTGAGGGGGCAGTAGTTACCTTTTTAGATTTTGATGTATTACCAGATGAAGATGCATTATATATATATAATGGCCCCAATGAATTTGCTCCACAATTCGATAGCGGAAATCCAGCTACCTCCAGTGGTTTTCCAGCAGGGGGCTTTTACGGAACTGATCTTCCTGGGACTTTCAAATCAACTCACCCTACTGGTAGATTGACTTTTATATTTAGAAGTGACGCAGAAGGTACGGCAAGAGGATGGGAAGCCGAATTCAGCTGCTATCAGTTAAGACCGGAAAACGATTTAATAGAAAACGCTATTGATGTTGACGAAATGGGCTTTCCTTATAGAGATCCTCAAAACATATTACAATGGGCTACAGAAGAATTGGAAAACCCTATTGGGTGTAGCATTTTTAACAAAAAAGGTGTTTGGTATAAATTTATTGAAAATGAAAATAGTTCAGTAACGGCATCGGTTATTAATAATGCAGGTGAGACAAATATAACTTTTTATACAGCTCCAAATGAAAATGCTTCTATTACTGATTTAACTTTTGTTGATCAGCCAACCAATTATTGTGATCCAAGTAATACTTCAACAATAACCACAGTAGCTGGGCAAGCATATTATGTGTATGCTGTAAATACAGGAGGACCAACAGATGTTTTATTTAACAAATCAACTTTAAGTATATTAGACAATAATATAGAAGGGTTTAATTACTATCCTAATCCAACAACTGGGTTATTATATTTAAAAGCTATAGATAACATTAATAATGTAAGCATATATAACCTTTTAGGTCAAAAAGTAATAACTAAGGAAGTTCAATCCATGAATACTCAGATAGATCTTTCTGGATTAACTTCAAGTATTTATTTAATGCAAGTAGAAGTAAATGGGCAAACAGGAACTTATAAAATAGTAAAAGAGTAGATTATATAAGTTGATTTTTTTAGTTAGTAAAAAAGCCACCTATACTATTTATAGATGGCTTTTTTATTAATACTCTGGGTGATTTTAGAGAAAGAATGCTCAAAATGACATCAAGTTAATACCCAAAATCATTCTTTATTTTGTCTGCTCTATCCAATAATTTATCTATTGTTATAAAGTCAACTTCCTCTTTATCATAGGCCCCTTGAAAAGTTTTCATTGCTTTTTTTGGTTCGCCCATTTCTTCAAAATAGCGCCCTAAATAATAATCTCCAAGAACTGTATTTGGGTATTGTCTTTTTGCTAAGGTTGCAATTTCACGTAGGGAATCCCATTCTTTTTTCTTTTCTGCTGCAGTGGCAGTAGCGATAAAATCGTTTACCCGAATGTTATTTGTAATTCCAAAAAGATCTTCAATAACCTTATACTTATCTAAGAGATATTGGCTAACTGGGGTTTCCATTTTTAGCAAAACATCTGAAAATTCTTTTTTACTGATAGGCCTATAAACTGAAAATATTTTTTCTAATGCATTCGGAATTCCACGGCCTCCCAATGAATAATGCGTAGCACCTTCAAAATTATCAAAGTAATAATTAAATTTTGGACTTCTTAACCCGCTTAATTGCGTGTCTAAATCTTGGGTAGACTCCATTAAGCCTTTAATATCGTCGGTTCCTGTTGCCAAATAATAGAATAATTTTTCAGAAATATTTGGAATTCTTTCAATAAGTCGTTGATCCATCAAAGGGGCCAAATCGGGACTCAAGTTTATATATCCGTTTAATAGAGGTGGGTCTTTAAAAAGATAATAGTTTAAAAAATTGGCTGTAAAGTCATGCCCTACACCAATTATAAATTTTGCTGTTCTATATTTTTTATCAATATACGGTATTAATTCAAGGCCAATAAACTCAAAAAACTGAGCACCTGTATCGCCTGGCATAAAAGTATTATCATCGTATGCGCAATCATCATAACGAGAATCTCCCTGCATGATACCTACCACGATAGACTCTGGCATATCTTCCCAATAGCTGAAATAATCTACATTTCCAGCAACAGGCTCAAAAAGGTAATCTGCATCCAGCACTAAAACGATTGGGTATTTTTTTTCGACATTCGCTTCGTAATTTCTAGGAAGTTGAATTTTCAACCTTCGGGTTTCACCGAGTTTACTAGAGTTGAATTCTTCATAAATTATTTGGGAAAATGAGGCGTAATTAATCAAAACGCAAATTGCGAATAGGATGATTTTTTTCATTGCTTAGGTTTTTTTTGCTTCGGAAAGATAGCAAATTTTGAATGTTTCCCTTTTTTCGGAAGAAGAAAAAATGTGAAAATTATAATTTTAGACGTTTTCTATTATAGATGGGAAGCAATACCAATGAAAGCACCCCAAATAAGACAATAGAACTCATATTTGAAATCCAAACAATCCAACCAAATGCAACACCTACGGTCTTTGCAATTCCAAACACGCTTAAAATTCCTGCAACGGCAGCGGGGTATGTTCCAAAACCGCTATTTGTAAACGCAAACGTAAAACTTCCAACCACAAATGTGATTATAATTGTACCAAATGGAATGTTTGCCGTTTCGGGGAGTGCGTGAAGTGCGGTATAAAAAGAAAGCAAATAAAGTCCCCAAATTATAAATGTATGAAAAATAAAAGCACCTTTTCTCCGCATTTTTAAGATACTAAAAACCCCTTCTTTTAAACCAATTACAAAATCTTTTAGCTTTTTATTTATATTCGATTTTGAAAATTTTATATAAAGCGGAATCATTATTAAAGCTGCAATAATCCCGATAACCAGCACATAAAGTGCAGATTTTGGGATGCTTTCAATAACATATCCATAAAGCGCATCAAACTTTATGATTAGCGCTGCAATTGTAAAGATGAGTAGAAAAATAAGGTCTACAACTCTTTCAGAAATAATGGTTCCAAATCCTTTTTGAAAAGGAACGCCTTCATATTTGTCTAAAATAATTCCTCGGGAAACCTCTCCGCTTTTTGGAATAAAAACATTCATTAAATAAGCGACAGAAATCGCCATAAAATTATTAGCTAATTTGGTTTTATACCCCAAAGGATCCAACATAAAATTCCAACGATACGATCGTGATAGGTGACTCAGAACACTAAATATTACAGAAAGCAATACAAACCCATAATTAGCATCGGCAAAATATTTTTGCGTTTCAGCTAGTTGTTGCGGTGAGAAAGATTGATACACATACCATATCAAGAAAACACCCAAACCCAGGGGGATTGCAATCTGCAAAAACTTTGAAAGAGACCGATTCAAATTAACGAAGCAGGTTAGTTGCTTCGTCTGGGAACACCAAAGCAGGCTTAAACGTTTTAGCTACTTCCAATTCCATCAAAGCATAGGTAATTAGAATAAGAATATCACCTGGAGCTACACGTCTTGCTGCAGCACCATTTAAGGTTATTTCACCGCTATTGCGTGGCCCAGGAATAGCATACGTTTCCAAACGTTCGCCATTATTATTATTTACTATTTGAACTTTTTCGCCTTCAATAATATTGGCGGCATCCATTAAATCTTCATCAATGGTAATACTACCGATGTAATTTAAATCAGCACCGGTAACTTTTACTCTATGAATTTTAGATTTTACTACGTGTATTTGCATGGTGCAAAGGTATTAATTTAAAGGCATATTATCTATCAATCTAATATTGCCAGCAAAAGCGGCGATAAAAGCCCTGTATTTAGAACTCTTATTTTTTCGCTTTGCAGTTTTCAATGTTTTTTCGTTGGCAATCTCAAAATACTCTAATTCTAAATGAGGATTTTGCAAAAACCGTTCCGCAACTAAAGCGTTTAAATCTGCAATGGAAGTTGTCCTAAATTTTGCCTGCACCTCTTCTAAGGTTTTATAGATTAGTGTTGCTTCATCAAATTGCTTTGGGCTTAGTCGTTTATTTCTTGAGCTCATTGCAAGACCATTGGGTTCTCTTAAAATAGGGCATCCAATTATTTTTACTGGAAGCTTCTCTATGGCAGTTAGTTTTTTAACGATTTGCAGTTGTTGAAAATCTTTTTCGCCAAAATAAGCGGTATCGGGATTTACAATTCTAAAGAATTTATCGAGAATTGTCCCTACGCCATCAAAATGTCCGCTTCTGTGTTTTCCTTCCATTTCATTTTCAAGTCCACCATAATTATAGCTTTTAGCTAAAACTGAACCTTCGTATAGGTCTGAAATTTCTGGTAAATAAATAATTATATCGTTATTTAATTCTTTTAAGAGCGAAATATCATCCTCGGGAGTGCGTGGATATTTTTCCAGATCTGCACTGTTATTAAACTGTGTAGGGTTCACAAAAATACTTACAACCACAAGGGTGTTTTCTTCTAATGCTTTTGCCACCAAAGAGATATGCCCTTTATGTAATGCCCCCATAGTTGGCACAAAACCTATTTTTTCATTTTTATTTCTGAAAGACAGAGCCTTTACCAATGTTTCTTTCTGGGTGTGTATTACCATAAAATTGGGTTACGAGCAGGCAAAATTAATATATTAAAGACAATCTACATAAATTTTCGTAATTTTGCGTGTTTTTAAAATCCACACTATTTTGTGGTTAATTACAACTAATACCTAAAAACCTTATAGATGAAAGATAAAAGAGTCTTGTATGTGTCTTCAGAAGTAATACCCTACCTTCCTGAGACCGAGATTTCTTCGATGTCGTTTGAAGCTCCGCGAATGATCAACAATAACGATGGTCAAATACGCATCTTCATGCCCCGCTACGGCAACATTAATGAAAGAAGACACCAATTACACGAAGTGATCCGCCTTTCTGGAATGAACCTTGTAATAAATGATCTAGATATGCCTTTAATTATTAAGGTAGCCTCTATTCCGAAAGAGCGTATTCAGGTTTATTTTATTGATAATGAGGATTATTTTAAACGAAAAGCAACCTACGCAGATGAAGAGGGAAACTTCTATAAAGATAATGATGAACGTGCCATTTTCTTCGCAAAAGGAGTTATTGAAACCGTAAAAAAATTGAATTGGGCGCCAGATATTATTCATGTGCATGGCTGGCTGGCATCTTTTTTACCATTATACTTAAGAAACTACTATGGCAATGAGCCATTATTTGAAAACAGTAAAATAGTTACCTCTGTATACAATCAAGGCTTTGATGGAACGTTAGCTAAAAATACAATCGATAAAGTACGGTTTGATGCTATTGACGATGAAGCTATTACAGAACTTGAAGATCCAAGCTATGTAAACCTAATGAAAATCGCGATTAATAACTCTGACGCTATTATCGTGGGTTCTGAAGAAATACCTAGTGAGCTTCAAGAATATCTTAACACTCTTGACAAACCAGTGTTAAAGTATCACAATATGGAAAGTTTTTCGCAAGCATATTTAGATTTTTACCGCACAAAAGTTCTAAATTAAAATTTTGTGGAAATGTGTCCCCAACTTTTCACTCTAAAAACAATTAAATAAACTGATGAAAATTAAAAATTTACTGCCTATTGCTGGCACTATTTTGTTTATCATAATTGCACTATCTTCCTGTCAAGAAGATATAAGTACAATTGGATCTGAAATTTTGGGAGACGAAACCCCAACTGGTATTTTAGATGAGTCGCAAACTATTATTTCGTACAGTAGAAAATTAGGCCCAGTGCAGAGCAATAGGTTGCCTGCGTATCAGCTTGGTATATACAACGACCCTGTTTATGGAAAATCAACTGTAAATTTACTTTCACAACTTACCCTATCAAGCAGCAATCCAACCTTTGGTGAAAATGCAAAAGTTGATAGCGTATATGTATACTTACCGTATTTTAGTACGGGTACAACTGTAGATACAATTACAACCTACACGCTGGATTCAATTTATGGATCTACGCATGTTAATCTTAATATATACGCTTCAAATTACTTTTTAAGAGAATACGACCCAAGTACTGGCTTTGAAGAATTTCAAAGTTATTATACAACCCAAGGTCCAACTTTTGAAGATTATTTGGATGTAGAACTAGCAGCTGTTGAAAATTTTATACCTACCACAAATAGCTATGAATTTTATAGTGGAACAGATGATGAAGAAACCCTAACGCCAGGATTACGTGTAAAATTAGATTCTGATTTTTTCCAAACTAAAGTTTTAGATATGGAAGGAACAGAAGAATTGCGAAATAGCAATAACTTCAAAAACTTTGTTAGAGGGCTTTATTTCAAGGTAAGCTCTCCACAAAATGACGGAAACTTGTTTATTTTTGACGCAACGAAAGGACATGTTTCCATATTTTATAGTTTTGACGATGAAGATGATCCAGATGAAAGAGACAATTCTGTTTTTAAATTAAATTTTGGCGGTATTAATGTAAATACATTTGAAAACAATTTACCATCACATATACAAACCGCAGTAGACAACCCAAACATCCAAACTGGAAATGAAAACCTCTACCTACGAGGTGGCGATGGAATAATTTCAGTTGTGGAACTCTTTGGAAAAGACAATGACAACAACGGGGTTGCAGACGAACTTCAAGTACTACGTGATAAAAAATGGATTGTTAACGAAGCAAATCTAATCTTTTATGTTAACCAAGATTTAATGGTGGGCGGTACAACAGAACCAGAAAGAATTGTAATTTACGACCTCAAAAATAGTAATGTTTTGGCAGATTACAACCTAGACCCAACAAATGGTCTTGAAGCTATAGATGCTTTAACCAACCACTACGGTAGGTTGCAAAAAGGAAGTGATGACAATGGCGAATATTACAAATTGAAAATAACGAATCACGTAAGTAATTTGATTAATAAAGACAGTACAAATGTACCTTTAGGTATTGTAGTTTCACATAATGTATTAATTCAGACTACTTCCAAATTATTAAACCCAATGGAACCAGAAATTGAAGAAGTTCCTGCAGGTAGTGTTATATCGCCAGAAGGAACGATTCTTTATGGAAATGCAACACCAAATCAAGAAAAAAGATTAAAGCTCCAAATTTATTATACTGAACCCAAATAAACACCGCTTATGTGTGGAATTGTAGGCTATATTGGCAAAAGAGAAGCATACCCAATTATACTCAACGGATTAAAACGCTTAGAATACAGAGGATACGATAGTGCTGGAATAGCACTTTTTGACGGTACCAACATTCAACTTTGTAAAACAAAAGGGAAGGTTGTAAATCTCGAAGAAAAAGCAGAAAAAGAGATTTCTCGCAATGGAAATCTTGGTATTGGCCATACTCGCTGGGCAACACATGGCGTTCCCAACGATGTTAATAGCCACCCTCACTACTCCAACAGTGGCGATTTGGTTATTATCCACAACGGTATCATAGAAAATTATGACGCCTTAAAAAAAGAATTAATTAAGCGTGGTTACACCTTCAAGTCTGATACCGATACTGAAGTTCTTGTAAATCTAATTGAAGAAATTCAGAAAACTGAAAAGGTAAAACTAGGAAAAGCAGTTCAAATAGCGTTAAACCAAGTGGTAGGCGCATATGCAATTGCTCTTTTCGACAGAAAAAAACCAGATGAAATTGTTGTTGCAAAATTAGGCAGCCCTTTAGCTATAGGTATTGGTGACGACGAATTTTTTGTAGCAAGTGATGCGTCCCCTTTTATTGAATTCACTAATAATGCTATTTATCTTGAAGACGAAGAAATGGCTATTATCCGTCTTGGACGCGATGTAAAAGTACGTAAAATAAAAGGCGATAAACCCGTTGCCCTCTCTATCCAAGAGCTTCAACTTAACCTTGAGCAAATTGAAAAAGGTGGTTATGACCATTTTATGCTAAAGGAAATTTACGAACAACCCGCAGTTATTAAAGATACCTATCGCGGAAGACTTCTTGCTGAAAAAGGAATTGTAAAGCTTGGCGGACTGGAAGAATACATTGAAAAATTCATCAATGCAGACCGTATAATCATTGTTGCTTGCGGAACCTCTTGGCATGCAGGATTAGTGGCTGAATATATTTTTGAGGAAATGGTTCGTATTCCCGTTGAGGTGGAATACGCTTCCGAATTCCGCTATAGAAATCCAATTATTTCTGAAAAAGATGTTGTTATCGCTATTTCTCAAAGTGGGGAAACCGCAGATACACTTGCCGCAATAAAACTTGCAAAATCTAAAGGTGCTTTTGTTTACGGCATTTGCAATGTTGTTGGCTCTACTATTTCAAGAGAAACGCATAGCGGTACTTATACGCATGCTGGCCCAGAAATTGGTGTTGCTTCAACCAAAGCATTTACAACACAAATCACTGTTTTGGCAATGATTGCGCTTCGTTTGGCTAAGGCAAAAGGAACTATTTCGCAAAGAGACTTTATGCTTTACTTACGTGAATTGGAACTTATCCCCAACCATATTGAAGAAGCATTAAAAACAGAAGATAAAATTAAAGAAATAGCGGCTGTCTTTAAAGATGTTCGCAATTTCCTTTACTTAGGAAGAGGGTATAACTTTCCGGTTGCTTTAGAAGGCGCATTAAAATTAAAAGAAATTTCATACATCCACGCAGAAGGGTATCCTGCTGCTGAAATGAAACACGGTCCAATTGCCTTGATTGATGAGCATATGCCTGTTGTGGTTATTGCTATAAAAAGTGATCATTACGACAAAGTAGTGAGTAATATTCAAGAAATAAAAGCAAGAAAAGGAAAAATAATCGCTGTAGTCTCTAAAGGCGACACCGCGGTTAGAGAAATGGCAGATTATGTTATGGAGGTACCACAAACTCCTGAAGCTTTAACCCCTTTAGTGACTACCATTCCATTGCAATTATTATCGTACCATATAGCCGTAATGCTGGGTAGAAACGTAGATCAGCCACGTAATTTGGCAAAATCTGTTACCGTAGAATAAGGGAAAAAGTATACTTTTCTAAAGAAAAATTTAACGATTAGCATTGCTAACCTATTTAGTAGGACAGTAATGCTAATTTTTTTTGTGCTAGAATCATTGTAAACTTAAAAATCTTTATTTTTAGGAAATGAAAATTATCAATCTCATTTCTGGGCCTCGAAACCTCTCTACAGCACTTATGTATTCCTTTGCGCAGCGTGAAGAAATGACGGTTTTAGACGAACCTTTTTACGGCTATTACCTTCATAATGCTACGATAGAAACCGAGCACCCTTCTCAAAAAGAAATTCTTCAAACAATGGATTTGAAGAGAGAAAATATAGTGAATACTATAAATTCACTATCCGAAAAGAAAAATGTTTTTGTAAAAGGGATGGCACATCATTATTTGACAGCTACACCTACATTTATCCTACAGTGGAAAAATGTAATTTTAATTCGTCATCCAAAAAAATTAATTGCCTCCTTTTCAAAAGTAATTCACACACCAACTTTAAATGATATTGGCATCAAAAAAGCTGCAGAATTATTTTTATTTTTAGAAGAAAGCGGACAAACACCAATTGTGATTGATAGTGATGAACTTCTTAAAAACCCTGAAACCTATCTCAAAAAACTCTGCTCCTTACTAAACCTTCCTTTTTCAAAAAAAATGCTTCAATGGGAAAAAGGCGGCATTCCAGAAGATGGCATATGGGCGGAGCATTGGTATACAAATGTTCATAATTCTAAAGGGTTTGCCCTACAAAAAAGCAGTTCCCAGCCTTTACCAGAACATTTAGAACCAGTACTAAAAGAGGCTTTACCTTATTATGAAACACTAAAAAATAATATTTTAATCAACGATTAATATGCTCCAAAAATCCAATCCTAAAAACGACAACATTCAAGTATTTATAAAAGACACGCTATATCCACGAAGCGAAGCCAAGGTTTCGGTTTTTGACAGCTCCGTACAAGGCGGCGATGCCGTTTGGGAGGGATTGCGCGTTTATCCTGAAGGCGTAGTTTGCTTAGACAAACACTTAACCAGACTTCATGAATCTGCAAAAACTTTGGCGTTTACAGATATTCCTTCTAAAGAATTCATCAAAAAAGCTATTAAACAAACGCTTGACGCAAATGGCATGACAGACGACACACACATTCGCCTCACATTAACACGGGGCGAGAAAATAACCAGCGGCATGGATCCGCGCTTAAACCAAAATGGTTCATGCCTAATTGTTTTGGCAGAATGGAAACCTTTGGTTTATGACAATAGCCATGGTATAAAAGTAATTAGCACCAGCCAACGCAGAAATTCGCCACAATTTTTAGATAGTAAAATTCATCACAACAATCTACTCAATAATATAATTGCAAAAATTCAGGCAAATATTGCTGGGAAAGATGCGGGCTTAATGCTAGACGATCGCGGTTTTATAGCCGAATTAAATGGTAGTAATCTTTTTATGGTAAAAAATGGAAAAGTTTTTACTCCATACGGTCATGCTTGTTTACCCGGAATAACACGCAATTCCGTAATGGAAATATGTAAAAAAAACAATATAGAAATTGTTGAAGCAGACATTACTCTTTCGCAATGTTATAATGCAGACGGCGTTTTCGCAACAGGCACAATGGGTGAATTAACGCCAATTGTTGAGATTGATGGTCGAATTATTTCAAAAGACGATACCCTTCAGCAAAAAATTATTGCCCTTTTTGCAAAAGAGGTTCGTAGTCTTTGTGAAAAGCTTTGATTTTATCGGGTTTTACAAGGTTTAGCCCTCAGAACTACATTTTTATTAAAAACTACAAATTTTTTAAATCGTGACGTTGCAATTTTAATTTAGAAAAAACTATCTTTGCACCGTTCAAAACAAGGGTGTTTTTATCGCCCTTAGATAACTATAAAATAAACAGTTACTCATGTCACAAAGTACAGGAAAAGTTGCACAGATTATTGGCCCGGTGGTTGACGTTGCGTTTGATAGCGGATCGGAACTTCCAAAAATATACGACTCGTTAGAGGTAAACAACCACGGAAACCTATTGGTTCTTGAGGTTCAATCTCACATTGGTGAAAATATGGTACGCACCATATCAATGGATTCTACTGATGGTTTAAGCCGCGGTGTAGAAGCCGTTGCTACAGGAGCGCCAATTCAAATGCCAATTGGCGATGATGTTTACGGTCGACTTTTCAACGTAATTGGCGATGCTATTGACGGTATTGGAAACTTGCCAAAAGCGGGCGACAAAGGCCTTCCAATTCACCGTGATGCTCCAAAATTTGAAGATCTTTCAACTTCTACTGAAGTTCTTTATACCGGTATTAAAGTAATTGACCTTATCGAGCCTTATGCAAAAGGTGGTAAAATTGGTCTTTTCGGGGGTGCTGGTGTTGGTAAAACAGTACTTATTCAAGAGTTAATTAACAATATCGCAAAAGGACACGGAGGACTTTCAGTTTTCGCTGGTGTAGGGGAACGTACTCGTGAAGGGAACGATTTGCTTCGCGAAATGTTGGAGTCTGGTATTATAAAATACGGTGATGACTTTATGCACTCTATGGAAAATGGTGGATGGGACCTTTCAAAAGTTGATAAAACTGCAATGAAAGATTCTAAAGCTACTTTCGTGTTCGGACAGATGAACGAACCACCTGGAGCACGTGCACGTGTTGCGCTTTCAGGACTAACAATTGCTGAGTATTTCCGTGATGGCGCAGGCGATGGACAAGGAAAAGACGTACTTTTCTTCGTTGATAACATTTTCCGTTTTACACAAGCAGGTTCTGAGGTTTCTGCACTTCTAGGGCGTATGCCTTCAGCGGTAGGTTACCAACCAACTTTGGCAACAGAGATGGGTGCAATGCAAGAACGAATTACTTCAACAAAAAGAGGGTCTATTACTTCTGTACAAGCGGTTTACGTACCTGCAGATGACCTTACGGATCCAGCACCAGCAACAACATTTGCTCACCTGGATGCGACAACCGTACTTTCACGTAAAATTGCCGAGCTTGGTATTTACCCAGCAGTAGATCCATTAGACTCAACTTCTCGTATTCTTTCTGAATCTATTCTTGGAAAAGAACACTACGGTTGTGCACAGCGCGTAAAAGAGCTTCTACAACGTTATAAAGAATTACAAGATATTATCGCCATTCTTGGGATGGAAGAACTTTCTGAAGAAGATAAAATGGCTGTAGGTCGCGCACGTCGTGTACAGCGTTTCCTTTCTCAACCCTTCCACGTAGCTGAACAATTTACAGGTATTCCAGGGGTTTTGGTTGATATTAAAGAAACAATTAAAGGTTTCAACATGATTATGGATGGCGAATTAGACCACCTTCCAGAAGCCGCCTTTAACTTAAAAGGAACAATTGAAGAAGCTATCGCAGCTGGTGATAAAATGCTTGCTGAAGCTTAAAATAGTAATTAGAAGTTAGTATTGAGCATCCCTTTGCATATTCAATACTAACTTCTCAATACGCAATACTACAAAATATGTACTTAGAAATAGTAACCCCCGAAGCATCTTTAGTTGCTGGAGAAGTAGAAAGCATAACCGTTCCAGGTGTTGAAGGAGAATTTCAATTACTGAATAACCACGCTCCTATTGTTTCTGTTTTACAAGAAGGAAAAGTGAAATTTAAAGGAAATCCAACCATCGCGGAAGGTTTTCAAAACAAATTCACCAAAGAAGATGGTAAATGGGTGCTGCAAATTTCTGGAGGAACCATTGAATGTAACAACAATCGTGTGATGGTTTTAGCTGATTAAGCTACCCACAACAACAATAAAGTATAAAGTCCCAAATTCCTAAATAATGGAATTTGGGACTTTTTTTGATAAATTAGATTAACATCAAGTAGTTAATTTCTTGAAAACCATTGCGATATAAATTACTTTTCACTAGTTCTTTCCGCAAGACTTAACTAAGTTTGCTAGCATAAAAAAAATGAAAACAAAGCTTCTAATAGTATTCAGTTTTATTTCAGCAATTAATTTTGCACAAGAAGTTCCTCCAAAAGAAGAACAATTGGATGAAATAATTGTTTCGGCATCTAGAATAGAAATTCCATTTTCTAAAGATTCTCGAACTATTACCGTTATTACTTCTAAAGAAATTCAAAAAAGTGCAGCATTAACTGTTTCGGACATTCTAAAACAAGTAGCTGGTGTAGATGTAAGAAGTAGAGGCGCCTATGGAACGCAAGCCGATTTGTATATTCGTGGTGGTGGCTTTGATCAAACACTTTTATTAATTGATGGCATAAAAGTAGACGATTCCCAAACTGGTCATCATACTCTCAATATGGCCTTACCTCTGGATGTAATTGAACGAATAGAAATCATAAAAGGTCCTGCAGCTAGAATTTATGGTCAAAATGCTTTTACAGGAGCTATAAATATTATCACTAAAAAGAAAGCTTCAGCATTCGTTTCTGTTGGTGCAAGAGGCGGTTCAAACCAAAGTTTGAGCGGCGAAGTGACCGCAAATACCAATTTTGAAAACTCTTCACATTTGGTGCATTATTCTAGGAATACGTCTAAAGGGTATCGTTATAATACGGATTATGATACTCAAAATTATTTTTTAAAAAGTACTATTAATTCTGAAATAATTCCATTTGAGATATTAGCAACTCATTCAGAAAGAAAATTTGGAGCGAACGGTTTTTATGCTACAGCTTCCGCAAAAGATCAATACGAAGAAACACAAACCAGTTTAATAGGGTTTTCATCCCAGTTTAAAATAGCCAATTTAAAGCTTTCCCCAAGACTATATTGGAGACGCAATCAAGATAAATATGTGTTTTTACGCCACGATCCTTCTGTTTATAGGAACCTACACATTACCAATAAAATTGGGGCTGAAATAAACGCAAGCTATACATCAAATATTGGAGTTAGTGGTTTTGGAGTAGACATAGCAAAAGTTTTTATCGCCAGTAATAATTTGGGAAATCACAATCGATTTATGACCACCTTATTTTTGGAACATCGCTTTCAATTTTTAAATAACAAACTAGACGTTACTCCTGGAATTGCCGCAACTTATTTTTCAGATTTTAAACTACATGCCTTTCCAGGGGTAGACATAGGCTATGCATTTTCTAAACAATGGAAAATATACGCCAATGCAGGATATACCTATAGAATTCCAACGTATACCGATTTATATTACAGCGATCCAACTTCATTGGGGAATGAAAACTTAGCCCCTGAGGAAGCTATTTCAGAAGAGATAGGAATTAAGTTTCATCAAAAAAAAATAAATATAAATATCGCTTTATTTAATAGGGATTCTAAAAACCTTATTGATTATGTAAAAAACATCGAAACAAATCCTTTTGTAGCAACAAATATCCGAACGCTTAATACCAAAGGATTTGAAGCCAACTTAGACTATCAGTTTTCGTTTGCTGGTTATACGCAATTTTTAAAAACAGGATACACTTTTATTAATGATGAAGTGAAAAGCTTAGACATTAATTTTTCTCGATATGCTATTAATTCTTTAAAGCATCAAGTTACAGGAAGTTTTAGATCACAATTTTTAAAAAATCTCTCACAAACTTTAGTATACAAATATGCTGAAAAAACTGCTGGTGAAAGTTATAGCATAGTGGATGCTTCAGCGATATTTCAAGTTGTAAAATTTGAAATTTCTGTAACCGCCCAAAATATTTTTAATAAAGAATATACTGAAACAAACTTAGTCCCCATGCCGAAAGGCAATCTAATTTTTGGGCTTAAATATACTTTTGATTAAAATTCATCTTGATCGCATCTCCACTATAGGCTTAACTAAAAAAAAAATTGCGAAAGCCCTGTATTTTTAAACAGGTTTTTTAATCTACGCAACTACAACGAATAGATTGAGTAAAATCCATTACCAAAGAAGATGGTAAATGGGTGCTACAGCTTTTTGGCGGAACCAGTGAATATAACAACAATCGTGTGATGGTTTTGGCTGATTTAGCTACCCAAAAAAACAATAAAGTATAAAGTTCCAAATTCCATTATTTAGGAATTTGGAACTTTTTTCATAAATTTTAAATAACTTTCCTTGTTTTAAAATTTTCAAATTATGCAAAAAAATAGCTTCCTTACTTTTCTTTTTGTGTTTTGCGGACTTTCAATACTGCTAGCACAACAAAAAGAGGTTTATATAAAAGCAGGTTTTCTATATGATAGCGAAGAAAACACCTTATTAAAAAACCAATCAATTCATATAGAAGGAAACAAAATAATAGCTGTTGGAGGTTTTAATTTAATACCCGCAGATGCAAAGGTTATTGATTTATCTGAATACACAGTCCTACCAGGGCTTATTGACGCACATACACATGTGCTTTTTTCACAAGAAGCCAAAGATGATTTTTCTGAACATAGCATTCACTCACTCACCATGGAAAGTGATGCGTTACGTACACTGCGTGGCGCTAAAAGAGCCAAATCATACCTCGATGTAGGCATAACTAGTATTAAAGACCTTGGAAACTCTGGTTTATATCTAGATGTTGCACTTCGTGATGCAATAAATGAAGGTACCATTGAAGGTCCACGAATTTTTGCTTCCGGTCCTATTTTAGCTGCTATTGGAGGTCAAATGTATGGCGTTTCACCTAAACATCAAGACTTAATCGACCTCGAATACAGAATTATTAAAACAGTAGAAGATGCTAAAAATGCTGTTCGCGAACATCAAAATCAGCAGGTAGATTTAATTAAAATATGTGCAGACAACATTCCAAACAACACACGCTTAACAATCGAAGAAATTAAAGCTATTGTGGAAACTGCGCATTCATATAATCTTACAGTAACCGCACACTCCACAAACAATCAATCCGCATGGAATGCCATAAAAGCAGGCGTAGATGGCATAGAGCACGGTTTTAACTTGGCAGATTCTACATTAGTTTTAATGGCTAAAAATAAAGTATTTCTTGTTCCTACAGAAAATAGTAGTAATTATATGGATACCTACAATAAACTTGCTGGCTATGATACAGAAAATACAGATTGGGTAAAACAGTATTTATCGAAAATGAAAAGTAGGCTACAAAGAGCTATAGCCAATGGCGTTACTATCGTTGCGGGTTCTGACAATTACACCGCTCTTGGTATGCCTCGCGGAAATTCTTCAAAAGACATGCTTCGCACTTATTTTGAATCAGATATGAAACCGCTAAATATTTTACGATCTGCAACCTATCTTTCAGCCCTTCATTTAAACAAAGAAACTAAAATTGGCGTTATTAAACCCAACGCATACGCAGATATAATAGCCGTAAAAGGAAACCTATTAAATGATTTCCTCCATACCATGGAAAATGTGATTTTTGTAATGAAAGATGGCGAAACATATATTGAAAATTTCAATTAAACAAGCTCATACGAATCCCACAATTCACATCACATTAAAATTATTCAACTTAAAAAAACACTAAGACCTTTGAATTTTAAACAATTGAAAAACAATAATATTTTTTTCGAATTATTGCACTCTGTCTATAAAGTTCCTATCTTACCAAGATTAACCAAAAAATAATTTCAACTAATGAACGAATGGTATGCAGCTTTTGAATCTTTTGAAAAGGTTTATTGGACTATCGCTTTAATCGCTTCGGTAATATTTGTAATCTTAATAATTCTAACCTTTGTCGGTGGTGAATTTGACGATACGGGCGATGTAGATTCAGACATAGAGGGGGACACTGGGATTCACTTTCAATTTCTTTCTTTCAAAAATTTAATCGGCTTTTTTACTATTTTCGGGTGGACGGGTATTGCGTGTATCGGTGAAGGGCTTTCTAAAGGCTTAACCATTTTAATCTCTACCGTTTGCGGCCTATTGATGATGTTTATCATGGCTTCCTTATTTTACTATTTAGGAAAATTAAACAGCAGCGGCTCTTTAAAAATTAACAATGCCCTAAACCAGATTGGCGAAGTTTACCATACCATAGGCGCCAAACGTTCAAAAATTGGTAAAGTACATATCAACATTCAAGGAGGTATGCGCGAACTAGAAGCACTTACAGACGAAGCTACAGACCTTCACCAAGGAGATATAATAACCGTAACCCAAGTTACAGGAACAGGAATTTTAATCGTAAACAAACACACCGCCTAATCATGTTTTTACCACTTCAAATAGAATCTTTCGCACCATTGTTAGCCATAGGATTCGCAATTTTATTTGTTTTTATTATTCTTATCACCTTTATAAGAAGGTATAAACGATGTCCTTCAGACCGTATTTTAGTAATTTACGGTAAGGTAGGCACAGGAAACTCGGCACGTTGTATTCACGGGGGTGCTTCATTTATATGGCCTGTAATTCAGGATTACGAATACTTAGATCTAACCCCTATTTCTATTGAAGTAAACCTGGTAAACGCCTTAAGTAAGCAAAACATCCGTGTTAATGTACCTTCTCGTTTTACCATTGGTATCTCTACAGAACCTGGCATTATGCAAAATGCCGCAGAGCGTTTATTAGGTCAAGGTTTAGAGCAAATTCAAGAACTCGCTAAAGAAATTATTTTTGGCCAGCTGCGTTTGGTTGTGGCTTCAATGGATATTGAAGAAATAAACAACGATAGAGATAAATTTTTAACCAATATTTCAAACTCTGTAGAATCTGAACTTAAGAAAGTAGGTTTAAAGCTTATCAACGTAAACATAACAGATATAGTAGACGAATCTGGTTATATTGAAGCCTTAGGTAAAGAAGCAGCAGCTCACGCAATTAATGCAGCTCGTAAATCTGTAGCTGAGAAAAACAGAGATGGTTCTATTGGGGAAGCAAATGCAAAACAAGATGAACGTACCCAAGTAGCCGCAGCAAATGCACAAGCTGTAGAAGGTGAAAACATCGCAAAAATAAATGTTGCCAACTCAGATTCCTTACGTCGTCAACGCGAAGCAGAAGCAGAAAGAGTAGCAATTGCTGCCGAAAAAGTACAATCGGCAAAAGCGCTTGAAGAATCGTATATAGCAGAAAAAGAAGCCGAAATTACGCGTGCTGAAAGAGAACGAAGCACTCAACTTGCAGATATTATTGTACCTGCAGAAATTGATAAAAAGAAGGTTGAGATTGATGCCGAAGCCGAAGCCGAAAAAATAAGACGTCGTGCAAAAGGTGAAGCGGATGCTATCTTGTTTAAAGCCGAAGCTGAAGCAAAAGGTATTTTTGAAATCCTTACCAAACAAGCCGAAGGTTTTGACAGAATTGTAAAAGCTGCCGGCGACAGCTCTAAAGATGCAGTGCTTTTATTAATAGCAGACAAACTTCCAGAATTGGTTAAGCTTCAAGCTGAAGCCATTAAAAATATTAAGATAGACAAAATTACTGTTTGGGAAAACGGGGCTTCAAAAGACGGGAAAACAGCTACTTCAAACTTTATTTCGGGTATGTATGGCTCTGTACCGCCACTTCAAGAAATGTTTAATATGGCCGGTATGGAATTGCCAGAATATCTAAAGGGAAAAAAGGTTGAAGATAAAGATGATGATGCCTCAACAGACAATGGCAAGTCATTGAATTAGTAACTTTTAATTAAAACTTATAGAATTTCGTTTCACTTGTTTTTTTTTAACAAAAGACAACTGCATTTTACAAACGGAAATCCTTAGAAAATAGCGACAATACTTTTTAAAATAGCCCCTTTTATTTTTAAGGGGCATACACTAATATAATCCCTCACTGCTCACCCAACTTACAATATGGAACAATCTGAATTCTTAGAAAAAAATGTGTTTACTGATTTAAAAAACCTGAACAATGGTTCTGACAAAGAGAGTGTTCAACATTTTTCTGAATCAGATTTTGAGCTTGTTCTCCAGCGAGTAGAATATTTCGGGATAGGAATTTATGGAATTGAAACTTGGCTTAATGGCAAAAATACCGATGTTACAACAAATGAAGCTTTTAGAAAAAAGGCTACAGACCCACAATGGTATAAAAAAGCATTTTTATCATTTAAACATCGCCAGGTTGGAGCTACTTATTCTGCGACTTACAAAGTTTCAAATAAGCTTTTAGCACGAGAAAATACTAGCGAATAACAAATTATTATTAAAGTTAGAACTTATTAAGGCATTAACGAATGCTATACGCTGTAAAAATACTGGCTTTCAGAATTAGTGTAAACTTTGAATTATAAAGCAATCTTTTCCATTTATAATTTTGAACGCTACTTTACTTCACTTACCTTGCTATAAACCAATTCTGGCTCCCAACCTCTATAAAATAGATAATCTGCCAATTTTTTTCGCTTTTTTTGTAAATTTTTTTCTGAATCTAATTGTTGCAAACGTTTTTCTGCCAAGGCATCAAATGTTTTGTAATACTCAGCAGCTGGAATTTCTTTTAAGGCTATCTGAAGGTTGTATTTAGAAATTTCACGTTGCTTTAGCTCAGCGACAATTCGACGTTTGCCCCATTTTTTTGTTCTAAATTTTCCACGAGCAAAAGCTTGTGCAAAACGAGTTTCGTTCAAAAAATTATGTTGAAGTAAGTGACTAAATATTTGATCTACTGCATCGGGAATCATACGCATCTCATAGAGTTTTTTACTCACTTCCTTATGGCAACGTTCCTGATACGCACAATAACGTTCCATTCGCCTTATAGCTTCTGCTACGGTATATGTTTTATATGTATTCAATGATCAATCTTAATTTTAAAGTGAAGATAAAACTTTTTAATTAGGCAGAAAAGAGCCTAGGCACTAGCAACAACAGCATCCACAACTATTAAAAAAATAACGCACAAAAAAACCCCTGATGAAGTAAACCTTCAAAAGGGGTTTTTGGTTATTTTATCAATTCACCATCTTTATCGTGAAAATGATATTCGAGATATGTATAGGCATCTCGAGGTTGAATTTTTACCCATTTTTTGTGTTCTAAAAACCATTTGGTTCGCACACTCGGGAATCCTTTTGTTAAAAAGGCCGCTATAAAAGGATGTGTATTAAGTGTTATCTTTTTATAGTCTTTTTTGAAAAGGCGTTTCACCTCATCATTAATTCTATTTATAACGATAATAGGCGCTTCTATTTCACCGTTGATCACATTACTTGGATCTTCTTCACGGGTTTTAATATTCATTTCTGGCCTAACGCGTTGGCGGGTTATCTGTATTAACCCAAATTTACTTGGGGGTAAAATCTTGTGTTTTGCTCTATCGTCCTTCATTTCATCACGAAGGTGATTATAAAGCTCTTTGCGATGATTGGCGTTTGCCAAATCTATAAAATCGACCACAATAATTCCTCCCATATCGCGTAACCTTAGTTGTCTTGCTACCTCAGTAGCTGCAATCAAATTCACCTCCAGCGCTGTGCCTTCTTGTGTTTTTTGTTTGTTGCTTCGGTTACCGCTGTTCACGTCAATTACGTGCATTGCTTCGGTGTGTTCAATAACAAGGTAAGCTCCTTTGCTCCCTGATACTGTTTTTCCGAAGGAAGTTTTAATCTGCCGCTCAATGCCGAACTTTTCGAACATTGGCACATTAGAATCATAAAACTTTACGATATTGTCTTTTTTAGGTGCAATTTCCTGCACATAATCTTTTATTTGCAAGTATAGGTTTTCGTCGTCAATATGTATCGCAGAGAATGAGTCGTTAAACATATCGCGAATAATTGAGGCTCCCCTATTTAGCTCGCTTAGCACTTTTGAAGGGTGGTGCGCCCCTTGTAGCTTCTTACACATCGCCGTCCAGCGATCCATAAGGGTCTGTAAATCTTTGTCCAGTTCTGCTACTTTTTTGCCCTCGGCTACAGTGCGTATAATTACGCCAAATCCTTTTGGTTTTATACTTGTTATCAAGCGTTTTAACCTGTCTTTTTCTTCATTGCTATCTATTTTTTGCGAAACAGAAACACGATCCGAAAACGGAACCAACACAATGTATCTTCCGGCTATCGAAAGCTCGGAGCTAATACGTGGTCCTTTGGTGGATATGGGTTCTTTTACAATTTGAACCAAGATGGATTGATTGCTCTTTAAGGCATCATTTAAGTTACCGTGCTTATCAATCTCTTTTTCAAATGGAAAATTAGTTAAGGAATAATCCTTCAATTTACCACTGCTTACATTTTTCACAAATTTTAATTGTGAAAGTATCTTTGGACCAAGATCATGATAGTGTAAAAAACCATCTTTTTCGTAGCCCACATTCACAAAGGCGGCGTTTAAACCAGGAACTGTTTTACGTATTTTAGCGAGAAAAACATCGCCTACCGTAAAATTGTTCCCCTCTTCCTCTTTGTGAAGCTCTAGTAGCTTTCCATCTTTTAAAAGGGCAAAATCAACTTCTTGTGAACCGGACCTTATAAATAATTCGTAGTTCACGTTACATTAATTTTGTTGCCCCGAAATAAATGTCGGGACGTATTAAACAATATTTTTCACAGGTTTTATTAAAAAACCCGGCGAAATTACACCAAATCCAAAAGCAGGATGTTGCAATTTCATTTTCAAAGAACGATTTTTATTTGTTCCTTCCTATTAAATAGCACCCATTGGCTACGTTTAGGAAACACTTTTAAAACAGAAAAAGTAGTTGAGAAACTACTTTTTCTTTTTGTGGCGGTTAGCGCGTCTTCTTTTTTTGCGCTTGTGAGTCGCTACCTTATGTCTTTTTCTTTTTTTACCGCTTGGCATACTAAAGTTGTTATTATGTTCAATCCCGAAAATTATAAGATCGAACGGATTATTACTATTTTACGTCCACGTTGGTTTTTACACCTTCAACAAAAACTTTTGCTGGTTTAAAAGCCGGAATATTGTGGGCAGGGATTTTTATTGTTGTATTTTTTGAAATGTTTCTTCCTGTTTTTTCAGCTCTAGTTTTAATAATAAAGCTTCCAAAACCTCTTAAATAAACATTATCTCCACCTTCCAAAGAATTTTTTACTTCGTCCATAAAGGTTTCGACAGTAGCTTGTACTTCATTCTTTTCCATTCCTAATTTTTCTGAAATCTTCGCTACGATATCTGCTTTCGTCATTACTTATAAATTTTAATTAATTATTCTTTACCAGGTTTTTTTTTAGAACCGCAAATATACATATTTTAAAATCAATAAATCAAACCTTAATCCTTTAAAATTTAAAGGGATATAGATTAATTTTACCCCATGCCAAAAATAACCACATCCTTTTCCAACAAGCTTATATACTGGTATTTGCAAAACAAACGCGAACTTCCCTGGAGAAATACAATAGCCCCATACCCTATCTGGCTATCAGAAATTATGCTGCAACAAACCCGTGTTTTGCAAGGTTTACCCTACTTTTTAAAATTTATAGAAGCCTATCCAAAAGTTGAAAATCTAGCAAATGCTTCCGAAAGTGATGTTTTAAAACTTTGGCAAGGCCTTGGGTATTATTCCCGAGCTAGAAACCTTCACGCAACCGCAAAAAAGGTAACTAAAGAAATGAATGGCCGTTTCCCAAACAACTACAAAGACTTATTAAAGCTTAAAGGTGTTGGCGATTATACCGCCAGTGCAATAGCCAGTATCTGTTTTAATCAAGCTGAAGCTGTTGTAGACGGAAACGTATACCGTGTGCTTTCCCGCTTTTTTGGAATTGCTACACCTATTAATACAACTACTGGACAAAAAGAATTTAAGCAACTTGCCCAAAAGTTGATAGACAAAACCCAACCAGGCACATTTAACCAAGCAATTATGGAGTTTGGCGCCCGCTATTGTGTGCCTCAAAACCCAGATTGCGATCAGTGCATTTTTAATGATAAATGCACTGCTTTTCAACAGAAAAAAGTTTTAGAATTTCCCGTAAAAATAAAGGCGAAACCAATTAAAAAGAGGTATTTTAATTATATGGTTGTTCTTTCTAAAAACGAACATACATTGCTTCAACAGCGCACAGAAAAAGGAATCTGGCAAAAACTATATGAGTTTCCGTTACTTGAAACTTCAAAAGAAACAGATCTTTCTACCTTAAAAAAACTTCCTCAGTTTCAAGCATTTTCTAAAACATTAAAAATTGAATCTATTACTCTCTTTAATGAAAAACCAGTGCTTCATAAACTTTCGCACCAGCATTTACACACACGTTTTTGGCTTATTGAAACTTTTGATGAAACTAAAAACTCGATTCCAATTTCAAAAATAAATAGCTACGCAGTTCCAGTTTTAATAGCAAATTTTGTTTCAGAATTCTTTGAAAATTATTGATTCGTATTTTCACAATCGTTTATGTACAAATCAATTCATATAAAAATTTAAAAAATCCTTATATTTAAAACGCAAAATCTACCTTTGCATAAATTGAAAAAGTAATAATTATGAGTGGAACATTAAACAAAGTGATGTTGATTGGGCATACAGGCGATGATGTAAAAATGCATTATTTTGAAGGAGGAAACAGCTTGGGCCGTTTTCCACTTGCCACCAATGAAACATACACCAACAAAACTACAAACGAGCGCGTTACCAATACCGAATGGCACAACATTGTCGTGCGAAATAAAGCTGCGGAAATCTGTGAAAAATATTTGAAAAAAGGTGATATGGTATACATCGAAGGGCGCTTAAAAACCCGCAAGTGGCAAGACGACAAAGGCTTGGATAGATACAGCACCGAAATACATTGTACAGATTTTACATTCCTTACTCCAAAAGGAGAAAGCAATCCCTCTGGCAACAATCAAAATACACAAAACGCTCAAAGCACTCAATCTTCAGCTACATCGCAAAACAACAATGCAGTTGCTGATGAAGGAGACGACTTACCGTTTTAATGTTTAACTAAAATCTTCAAATTGGACACGGAGCCCCCTGGTTTATTTTTATTTACCGCTTTGGATTTTACCCAGATAACAAGTGGCGTTATCTTGTTTATTTTATTGTTTTGCTCTGCCTTAATTTCTGGTGCCGAAGTAGCTTTCTTTTCATTAACACCTTCAGATTTTGAAACCAATGAAGAAAAAACAATCGCAAAAAAGCTAGGAATCGCACAACGTTTATTAGCAAAGCCAAAAAAATTGCTCGCAACAATTTTAGTCGCAAATAATTTTATAAACATTGCTATTATTTTACTTTTTGACTCTTTGAGCGATGTTCTTTTCTCGAGCATTAAATCGAATTTTTACGGAATTGACGTACGTTTTATTGTTGAAGTAGGAGTTGTTACCTTTTTTATATTGCTTTTTGGCGAAATTCTTCCAAAGATTTATGCAAACCGCAACCGTATTTCGTTTGCAGTTTTTATGGCGCAGCCACTTAATATATTGGATACTTTACTCGCGCCAATAAGCTTACCCATGCGTTCTGCCACACTATTTTTGCACGCACGCTATGGAAAACAGAAATCTAATATTAGCGTCGACCATCTCTCTCAAGCCTTAGAACTTTCAAATAAAGACACCACACACGAGGAACAAAAAATTCTTCAAGGCATTGTAACCTTCGGAAATACAGATACCAAACAGGTAATGAAAAACCGAATGGATATTTTTGCACTTAATGAAGACCAGACTTTTAAAGAAATTCTACCCGAAATAATCCAACGTGGCTATTCACGAATCCCTGTATACAAAGACAGCATGGATCATATTACTGGTATTCTTTACGTGAAAGATTTGATTCCGTATACAGACCGGAAAATATTAGACTGGAAAACATTAAAACGCCAAGCTTATTTTGTGCCTGAAAACAAAAAGCTGGACGATTTATTAAACGAATTTAAAGAAATGAAAATGCACCTCGCAATAGTGGTTGATGAATATGGCGGCACGAGCGGACTTATTTCTTTAGAAGATATTATTGAAGAAATAGTTGGTGAAATTAGCGATGAGTTTGACGATGAAGACCTAATATTTTCAAAACTAGACGACAACACCTTTGTTTTTGAAGGAAAAACACCCTTAAAAGATTTTTATAAAGTAATTAAACCTGAAAATCTAGAAATTTTTGAAGATGAAAAAGGCGAAGCAGAAACACTAGCTGGTTTCCTTTTGGAAATTTCTAAAGGTTTTCCGAAGAAGAACGAAGTACTATCTTTCCACAATTATGCGTTTACCATTGAGGCCTTTGAAGGCAAACGTATCAAACAAATAAAACTTACCATTGAAAATTAAAAGCTTCTTTCTCCTAGTATTTGCATCACTCTTTATCCTTACATCCTGTAAAGATGACGCTTTGGTAAAACCATCCGCACTACTTCGTTTGGACTACCCCCAACCCGTATATAAAACTGTTGATACAGATTGCCCCTATACTTTTTCAATGAATGAAATTGCTACATTAATCAAAAAAAAACAGTGCGGCATGAATATAACGTATCCAAATATGAAGGCTACGCTATATTTAACTTACCAAGACATACGAAATAATAATTTAGATTCATTGCTGCAAGATGCTCAAAAACTAGCGTATGATCATACTATAAAAGCAAATAGCATCCCGGAACAACCCTTTATAAATCCAGAAAAAAAAGTGTACGGTATGTTTTATATGATTAATGGTAATGCTGCGAGTCAAACCCAATTTTATGTTACTGATAGCGTAAACCACTTTTTAAACGGTGCTTTATATTTTGAAGCAAAACCAAACTTTGATTCTATTTATCCAGCAGTAGTATACCTTCGTGAAGATATCCGTAAATTAATGGAAACAATTTCTTGGAAATAATCTATTTCTAGCAAACGGCTAAAAAAGTTAACAAAGCATTTGCAAAAGGTTCCGTAAGATTTCGTAACTTTTGACTGTAAAACAAGCTATTATGGTCAAAGTATATTCTCGTTTCGGCATTTATATTGCAATCCTCTTGATTGCATATTTTCTACTTTTAAAATTAATTGGCTTGCACCAATACCCAGTTTTAAGTGCAGTAAATGGATTAATTTTCGGCTTCGGAATCTATATGGCTCTGAAGAGTTATGCTTCCCGGAAAAATAAATTTAAATACGAAAAAGCGTTTGAAGTAGGCTTACTCTCTGGTGGAATTGCCACCATACTTTTTACAGCGTTTATGGCTGTTTATATGTACCAAATAGACATGGAGTTTGCAGCCGCTATAATGGATAGGTGGAACCTAGAATACAACTTGGGCACCCTTATGCTGCTATTGTCTATTCTGCTTATGGGCTTTTCAACCAGCTTGGTTTTAACACTCACATTTATGCAACTTCTAAAAAAATCTTGGAACACTCAAGATGGAAACAGGAATACCCTGTAAATTAACAAGAAAAGACTTTGTTGTTTGATTTTTAAAAATTATATTTGCACCCGCTTTTACCGGACGGTAAGAGCATTTTGTTTAACTAATTAATAAACGATTCGCTATGTACGCAATTGTAGAGATAGCAGGGCAGCAAGTAAAAGTTGCGAAAGACCAAAAGGTTTTTGTTAATCGTTTGCCAGTTGAAGAAGGAGAAAAAGTGTCTTTTGACAATGTACTTCTTATTGGTGACGGAGACAATATTACCATTGGCGCCCCGGCTATAGACGGAGCTCAAATAGGAGCAAAAGTCGTAAAACACCTAAAAGGTGACAAGGTTATAGTTTTCAAAAAGAAAAGAAGAAAAGGTTTCCGTAAGAAAAACGGTCACCGTCAGTATCTTTCTGAAATTGTAATTGAGAGCATTGTAGCTTCAGGAGCTACACCTGCTAAAAAGGAAGAAGCTAAGAAAGCTGCTCCTAAAAAAGAAACGAAAGCTGCTGCTCCAAAAGCAAAAGCTGAAACTAAAGCACCTGCTAAAAAAGCCGCTCCTAAAAAAGCAGCGAAAGCAGATGATCTTAAAAAGATTGAAGGTGTTGGACCAAAAGCCGCTGAGGCTATGGTTGCTGCTGGATTAGATACTTTTGCTAAAGTTGCAAAAGCAAAACCAGAAGCTATCGCCACTATTCTTTCTGAAGCTAGTTCAAATTTAGCACATTTAGTTACAGACACTTGGCCAAAACAAGCCAAATTAGCTGCTGACGGGAAATGGGATGAACTAAAAGAATTGCAAGACAATTTAGACGGTGGGATCGAGAAATAATCCTGCTTAAGTATAATATTTAAAACCGAAACAAAATGGCTCACAAAAAAGGAGTTGGTAGTTCCAAAAACGGTCGCGAATCAGAATCGAAACGTCTAGGCGTTAAGATTTTTGGTGGACAGGCTGCTATCGCTGGAAATATCATTGTAAGACAAAGAGGAAATACGCATCACCCAGGTGAAAACGTATATGGTGGTAAAGATCACACCTTGCACGCGCAAGTTGACGGCCTTGTAAAATTCACTAAGAAGAAAGACAACAAGAGCTACGTTTCTATCGTTCCTAACGCTGAAGCATAGTAATTACTTTCTATCCTGAAAACAAAACCTTCGCATTATTTGTGAAGGTTTTTTGTTTTTAAGGATTTCCTATTCTTTGAAATTCTTCAAAAGATTGCGGATACTTTAAAAGTGTCCATCTTGAATTTTTGGGGTAATGTGAATACATAAAATCGGTAGGAGTTGTTAAAAACCAAAAATTATCTGGATTTTTACCATCGCCATTACTAATAGCCCAAGTTATATCTAGCAAGAACCATTTATTATTCAGTTTTACGGCATTCCAAGTATGCTTCGGTTTTTCATCTATTTGAGTTTTACTGGAATAATTTTTAGTGAATCCATGAATCACCTCAACAGCAATGCCAACTTCAGCACAAAGTTGCTTGTATAAAAAAGCAAACCCTCCACAAAGTGCCATTTTTCGTTCCAAAACTTTTTTAATTACATTTTCTTCGGAAGTATAAAATTGCTTTTGAAGCATTTCACTGTGCATTAACTCGTGATCGTAAGCGATATTTGAAACAATCCAGCTGTAAATTGCAGTTGCTTTATCTGTGTCGGAAATTGCATTTTTTGTAATTGTAAAAGCGAGCTTTGCCGTTGAAAAAGCGGGCTTAGTTTGCTGGGAAATAGGCCTACTATAAGCGGTTTCAGCTCCAATTATAGAACCTATCTGCCCATAGGACCCTACCCAAGCACATATAAAAAATAAAAAAACAGATTGTTTTCGCATAAACCTTAAGTGATTCAATTGAAAACGTGAATTATTAAATAATATTGAAAATGAAGCTGTTAAAACTTACTTGAGTAGCATTTTTAAATCTTTTTCTAAAACATTTAGCAAGCCAACTTTAGGCAGTCGTCTTGTAAGTTCGCGCCAATTAGCATCTTTCTTATAAATACTTTGAAGCATTTTTGAAGCCGCTTCCAGTTGCTTATCATTCGCTAGCGTTATTGCCGTCCAGTATTGCATCTCCAAATTTTCTGGAAACATCTTCATAGCAGCATTATAGGCGTCCATAGCACTTTTCATTTCATTCTTTTCAACATAAAGATCTCCTTGATTCATATACTCATATGCGCGAAAAACGGTTAGTAACCGCTCTAATTCCCTTATTGGATTTTCTGAGTCATCTACTCGCAAATCTAAAACTTTGTCGTTCCACGGCTCCTTGGTGGCTTCGGCAGCAACAATCATTAATGCAGCTGATTGCTTTCCACGAATATCGCCGCCAGCATTCTGAGCCGCCTGTAACACAGCAACCATTCTTTCCGCTAAGCGCATTTCGTTATTTGCTTTCCATGCAAGTTCCATTGCTGAAACCACTTTGTCATTAAGCATCATATTCGCCTGAACTGAAAAATTTTCCCCATTTGCATGCCCTGCAAAATCAATACAACTTGAACCAGTGTGCGTAGCAACTCTTCCTTGGTTGTCTAAAATGGCAACTTGCCTAAATTCTCTTCCTTCATCTTCATTTAATAAAATGTTTAAGGCTTGTTGTGGAGATTTTTCTTGTTTTAATAATTCCAAACCACGGATGCCAAAAGATTTATTTACAAAACTTTGCGTGGCAACAACCCCAACTCCAGCTTCTCCCCAAGAAACGGCTGTGCCCACACTAAACCAATGACTTTGTACAGCAACAGCCATTTCTCCAGTTTTAGCATCACGTGCTACTATAGAAAAAGTATGTGCTAGCGGAGCATTGGGCTTTAAAGTTTGTGCCATAGTTGTAAATATTGAAAATATGCTAAAAATTACGAAGGTATATTTCATTGTATTATGATTTACACTTAAAGATAGCTAATTAATACACCTAAAAGCTATTAAGTAATTTAATTACATTAATTTAGTATGCCTTAAAATCTTTTTTTTTGAACTATTTCGCACTTATAATATTTATTATTTCTTATTTAGGCCATTCGCAAAACAGCTTGAACACGACATCAGTCCAAAAAAGTGCGGCGCATGCTGCTCTTAAAGACTCCTTACGAGCTATGGTTGCCAAGACTGATGATTATTGGTTTAAGGGGAAATACGACAAAGCTATTTCACACTCCATTACCAATATTAAGTTTGCTGAGAAAATTGGAGACAGTGCCTTAGCTTATTATTCAAGATATGTAATGGCGGCTGTATTTATGCATCTAGAAGATTATAAAAACGCCCACGATTACGCCAAAATTTACACGGATTATGCCGAACGAGAAAAAAATGCTTTTATAATCTCGCGTGCGTATAATTTATTGGGAGTGCTCTATACTATGGAGAAGAAATATGATATGGCTTTGCCTTATCTAGAAAAAGCACTTCCTTTATCTATAAAACAAGGCGATACTGTTGAAACATCAATAATCTACTACAACTTATCTGAAATATATTTAAATAAAAAAGACACAAAAAAGGCAAATATTTATATTGAAAAAGCAAAAAAAGACTTAGCAGCAATTAATCATAAAGCCTATGAACCTGATTTATATCTGCTTGAAGGAAAAATAAACCTTGAAGAAAACAATCCAAAAACAGCTGCAGAAAACCTAAAGTTGGCTATAACTATTTTTGAAAAAGGGAATTATAGCGACGTCCGTCTAATAGAATCATATAAAGAGTACAGCAACGCGCTATATACAAGTGGCGACTTTAAAGAAGCTTTTCTAGCACGAAAAACATTCGATAGCCTTAGTGCCATCCAGTTTAAGAAAGAAAAAGTGATGTCAATCCAAAATGCGAATGCGCAATTTGGTGTAAATCAATATAAAAAACAAGCAAAACAAGCTGAACTTGAAAAAGAGCTAATTATAGAAAAAGCGAAACGCAGCACTATATTACTTTACTTTTTTATTGGTGCCGCAATCTTTTTAGGCGTATTTATTATATTCCTTTATCGTGGCAATAAAAGAAAAAAAATACTAACACAAACCTTAAAGGAAAAAAACATAGAGTACCTAAAGGCGAAAGAAGAATCAGAGCAACTAGCTAAAGCCAAAAGTAAATTTTTCTCTACGGTAAGTCATGAATTAAGAACCCCGCTCTATGGTGTAATTGGGTTAACGTCGATACTATTAGAAGACAAAACACTTAAAAACCATCGCACAGACTTAAAAAGCCTTAAATTTTCAGCAGATTATTTATTAGCACTTATAAATGATGTACTACATATTAGCAAACTAGAGTCAAAAACCATCGAAGACATTCAAATACCTTTTAACCTTCATGAGCTTATAAAATCTATTACTTCTTCCTTTCAATATGTTTTAATTCAAAATAAAAACAAGTTGGTGCTGGATATTTCTAAAGAAATTCCAAAGACCATTATCGGAAACCATGTTGTTCTTTCACAAATTATAATGAATTTATTAGGAAATGCATCCAAATTTACCAATAACGGAGAAATTCGTATTTCTGCCAAAAAAGAAGCTTTAACAGAGGAAGACATTACCGTTACATTTAACATTCAAGATACAGGCGTTGGGATACCAAAAGAAAAGCAATTACACGTTTTTGAAGAATTTCAACAAGTAGATTCACAGCGTCATAAACAACAAGGCACTGGTCTTGGACTCCCAATAGTAAAAAAACTACTAGAAGCCTCAAATGCCACCATTCAGTTAGAAAGTGAAGTTGGCAAAGGATCTACCTTTACTTTTACACTAAAATTTAAAAACTCAAAAGAATTACATACAGAAAAATTAATTCAAAATAACAAAGGGTTTCTAGAAGGGAAAACAATTTTAATTGTTGATGACAACCGAATTAACCAAATTGTTACAAAGAAAATTCTTGAAAAGCACAAACTGAATTGCTTTATAGCTGAAAATGGTGACCAGGCGATAGAAAAAATTAAAGAAGTGCCTTGCGACCTCATTTTAATGGATATTAACATGCCTGGAAAAAATGGAATTGAAACAACAAAAGAGATTAGAGAATTTAATAAAACCACTCCTATTCTTGCATTAACAGCTATTGAAGCGGAAGAAATACGCGAAAAAATTAAAAATGCAGGGATGAATGGTATAATTATAAAACCATATAATGTAGATCAATTTTTAAACATTATTCTACGTACCCTAACCAACAGTCCAGAAACACTAAATACGGAAGAATACGTTTATTATTCCCAATAAAAAAAACCCTACACATGCAGGGTTTTTTTGACTATTATAAAATTTTAAAATATTATCCTTTCAAGCTTGCGCCTAAATATTCACGATTCATACGCGCTATATTTTCAAGTGAAATACCTTTTGGACATTCTATTTCGCAAGCACCCGTATTACTACAGTTTCCGAAACCTTCTTTGTCCATTTGCGCAACCATATTTAAAACACGCTCAGTAGCTTCTATCCTTCCTTGTGGAAGCAAAGCAAACTGACTTACCTTAGCTGATGTAAAAAGCATTGCGCTTGCATTTTTACATGCCGCTACACACGCCCCACAACCAATGCAGGTTGCTGCGTTGAATGAATCATCCGCATCGTGTTTGTTTACAGGAATTGAATTAGCATCAATGGTATTTCCTGAAGTATTTACAGAAATAAATCCTCCAGCCTGTTGAATTCTATCGAAAGAGCTTCTATCTACCACTAAATCTTTTATTACTGGAAATGCCTTAGCGCGGAACGGTTCAATAACAATAGTATCGCCATCGTTAAACATTCGCATATGCAGTTGGCAGGTAGTAACCAAACGGTCTGGACCATGAGGTTCGCCATTTATTTGCAGCGAACAACTTCCGCAAATACCTTCACGGCAATCGTGATCAAAAACTACAGGTTCTTCACCGTTGTTTATTAAACCCTCATTGAGAACGTCTAGCATTTCTAAAAAAGACATATCCCCTTCTACTCCGTCAATAGGATATGTTTTTAGTTCTCCTTTTGTAGCTGCGTTTTTCTGACGCCAAATTTTTAAAGTAAGTTTCATTTTATAAAGGATTTAGCGATTAGCGAAAAGTGAAGCGAATCATTCTTTTTCATTTAAGCTTTTTATCAAAGCATTCAACATTTTGCTAATTTCAACTATTAAACTTTCAATATTTTCGTTTCTAGTATTATACTTTAAATCAATTGATCTAATAATTTGTGTTTCCAATTCATACAAAGAGCCTCTGGCAATTCTAAGGAATTGAATGTAATTGTTTTTTGATATTCTACCCCAAGCTTCTGCAATGTTTGAAGAAATTGAAAATAGATGAACACCTCATTTGCGAAATCAATCCAAATTTTTCCTCTTCAGGGAATGCACCTTTAAAAACAAAAATCTCCTTTACAAGAAGTATTGCTTTTTGCCAAACAAGTAATTCTTTATACGACTTCAAAGAGTCCTATTTAAAAATCCCTCACTCCTCATCCTTCTTCGCTCTTTATTATTTATATGATCTCGATTTAACTTCAATATTTTCGTACTCCAATGCTTCTTTATGTAGCACTTCATTTCCTGGATCTCCAGTGTATTCCCATGCGGCAACGTACATAAAGTTTTCGTCATCGCGAAGGGCTTCTCCTTCTTCAGTTTGGTATTCTTCTCGGAAGTGACCTCCGCAAGATTCGTTTCTATGAAGCGCATCTTTCGCAAATAATTCACCCAACTCTAAGAAATCTGCTACACGTGTTGCTTTTTCAAGCTCTGCATTCATTTCGTCCATACCCCCTGGAATTTTTACATCTTTCCAGAATTCTTCACGAAGCGCTCTAATTTCTGTCATTGCAGATTTTAAGTCTTCCGCATTACGTGCCATCCCACACTTATCCCACATAATGTGGCCTAATTTTTTATGGAAATAATCTACAGAATGTGTCCCATTATTATTAACCAACTTTGCTAAAAGTTCACGAACTTTATTTTCAGCCTCGTCAAATTCTTTGCTGTCGGTAGGTATTTTTCCTGTTTTAATATCCTTTGAAAGGTAATCACCAATTGTATATGGTAAAACAAAGTAACCATCTGCCAAACCTTGCATCAATGCCGAAGCTCCCAAACGGTTAGCACCGTGATCGCTAAAATTAGCTTCACCAGTAACATAACAGCCTGGAATGGTAGATTGCAAGTTGTAATCCACCCAAATACCGCCCATGGTATAATGCACCGCAGGGTATATCATCATTGGACTTTCGTATGGATTTTCATCTACGATCTTTTCGTACATCTGGAATAGGTTTCCGTATTTATTTTCGATAACCTGTTTTCCTAATTTTGTTATTTCTTCTGAACTCGGGTTGTGGTTTCCGTGAATTGCAGCTTGTTCTTTTCCGTAACGTTCAATTGCAGAAGCAAAATCAAGAAAAACAGCTTGTCCAGTTTTATTTACTCCATAGCCTGCATCACATCTTTCTTTTGCAGCACGCGACGCAACATCACGCGGCACCAAGTTTCCAAACGATGGATATCTTCGTTCTAAGTAGTAATCCCTTTCATCTGCAGAAAGATCGTTTGGTTTTTTACTCCCATTTCTAATGGCTTCAACGTCTTTTTTATGTTTAGGCACCCATATTCTACCATCATTTCGAAGCGATTCAGACATTAAAGTCAATTTACTTTGGTGATCACCAGAAACAGGAATACAGGTTGGGTGAATTTGTGTGTAGCAAGGATTTGCGAAATACGCCCCTCTTTTATGAATTTTCCACGATGCAGTAACGTTACTTCCCATGGCGTTGGTTGAAAGGAAAAATACATTTCCATAACCTCCAGAAGCAATAACCACAGCATGTGCGGAATGCCTTTCAATTTTTCCAGAAACTAAATCGCGGGCAATAATCCCTCTTGCTTTACCATCTATGATCACTAAATCGAGCATTTCATGACGGTTATAAGGGGTAATTTTTCCACGGTTAATCTGACGGTTCATTGCAGAATACGCGCCAAGAAGTAATTGCTGACCTGTTTGTCCTTTGGCATAAAAGGTACGGGAAACTAAAACCCCTCCAAAAGAGCGGTTGTCTAGCATACCACCATATTCACGTGCAAAAGGAACACCTTGGGCTACGCATTGGTCAATAATATTTGCTGAAACCTCAGCAAGACGGTATACGTTTCCTTCACGGGAACGGTAATCGCCCCCTTTTACGGTATCGTAAAACAACCTATAGTTTGAATCGCCATCGCCTTGATAATTTTTCGCGGCATTAATACCTCCTTGCGCGGCAATAGAGTGCGCGCGACGTGGAGAGTCTTGATAGCAAAAGGTTTTTACGTTATAGCCTAATTCGGCAAGTGTTGCTGCGGCACTTCCACCGGCAAGACCTGTTCCCACAACAATTATATCTATACTACGCTTGTTGGCAGGGTTAACTAGATTAATATCATTTTTATGATTTGTCCACTTCTCTGCTAAGGGTCCTTTTGGAATTTTGGAATCTAATTTCGACATCGCTTTTTCTTTTAGTGGATTTGATTAAAGTGAAGGTAAAGGGCAATGAAAATAAACCCTAACGGAATAAATACTGCGTAAAACTGTGTAAACCTTCTAAGTCCTTTTGAATATTTATTGTTCCAGCCCATACTTTGGAAAGACGATGAAAAGCCATGCCAAAGGTGAAGCATTAATAAAACGAAAGACAAACAATAAAGACCCGTACGCACTGGGCTTTCAAATTTATGAACCAACTCAGGGTAATAACGTGTTGCGTCCATCGGGTTACTTTCTATGTATTTATGAACTATTTCTGGAAACCAGAAATCGTAAAAATGAAGCCCTAAAAACGCTAAAATCACCAAGCCACTAATAATCATATTTCGCGAAGCCCACGTTGAGTTTTTATGCCCTTTGAAGGATTTATACTTTATCTGTCTTGCATTATTGTTTCTAATTTCAAGAACAATCCCCATTACAAAGTGAAAAATTACTCCTATAATTAATACGGGTTGTAATATGCTCTGCACCAAAAAATTGTGTCCCATAAAATGCGACAAGCTATTAAAGGTGTCCGGATCAATGACCGAAGTGATGTTAATTACAAAGTGTTGTGCTAAAAAGAAGACAAGAAACAGGCCGGAAAGTGCCATTGCTACTTTTCGTGCAATTGTTGAAGTTAGTATTGCCATTTTGGTTATAGTTCTAGAATAGTTACACAAAAATACACCTCTATCGCTTTGTCGCCAAACATTCTTTTGTTTTTGAAAACTATTTAGAATAAGTTTAAATACATCCTCCTTATTTAAGCTCTAATTCTGTAGCCGCATTTTTGTCTTTAATTGCTACTGTTATTGTGTATTTCCCTTTTGGAAGATAGTACGCCCCATTTTCAGCCTTAGTAACGTTCGCTTCCGTTTTATCAAACAGTTTCCTGGATTTCTCTGAAATAGAAAGATTATAACCTACTGTATTAATGCCCTTTGAAGCATTTACTGTAAATTTATGCACTTCTTTTTTAGCTTCGTGTTGGATGCTAATTAGTGCTTCTCCAGCATTAGGAGTGTAAAATTGCAAGGTTGTTTTGGACTCGTACACATCTCTCCACGTACTAAATTTACTTCCCCAGCGCGGTGAAAAATGTATGGGCGCTAGTTCTGAAACCAATATTTCATCCATGGTGTTTTTTGTTATTTTTTGAAGCAACGAAATGTCAGCACGATAAAGTGAGCGCCCATGGGTTCCTAAAATTAAGTGTTTCGCTTCTGGCTGTATCACTAAATCGTGTACCGCCACATTTGGCAACTCATTAGAGAAAGCCTCCCAACTTTCGCCACGATTAAAAGAAACATATGCCCCATTATCAGTCCCTAAATACAATAGATCTTCATTAACAGGGTCTTCTTTTATAACATTTACGGGAGAAGCTGGCAAATTGCTGCTAATGTCTTTCCAGGTAGCACCATAATTATCGCTTACATACACATACGGCTTAAAATCGTCCCAACGGTAGCCGTTTAAGGTAACATAAACCGTTTCTTTTTTATGGGAAGAAGCAATCACGCGGCTTACCCAAAGGTCTTTCGGAAACGATTCCGAAATAGCCGTCCAAGTACCGCCGCCATTTTTTGAAATATGCACCAAACCATCATCGCTACCCGTATAAAGCAACCCAAACTGAAAAGGAGATTCGCTAATGCTTGTTAATGTGCCATAAGCTACATTGCCGGGTTTTCCACCCTTGGTTAAATCATCAGAAATAGCTACCCAATCATCTCCTTGATTCATGCTACGCATCAATTTATTTCCACCTAGATATAAAATGTCTTGATTATGCTCACTTAAAAGTATGGGCGTTTGCCAATTAAAACGATACGGGCTTTCACCCAACTCATGTTTTGGTTGAATATAGACTGGTGCGCCTCCATTTCTATGCAACCTAAAATAATTTCCAAATTGATAGCCTGTATAAACAATATTACTATTCCTACTGTCTATCTGCACGTGCATGCCATCCCCTCCAAAAAGAAACTCATATGGATATTTTCCGGTTTGGCGCCACCCTGGACTTTTTTCGTAGGTATGTGGGCCAACCCAAACTCCGTTGTCCTGCAACCCGCCATACACACTGTAATTTTTTTCAAGATCTACGTTTACAGCATAAAACTGACCCACGGCTGGCGCATTATTTTTAATCCACGTTTTACCGTCATCATAACTAATGTTAACCCCGCCATCATTTCCGTTAATTAAATGACCGGGTTTTTTGGGGTTTATCCAAAGTGCATGGTGGTCTACGTGTAGGTTATCGGCATCTATGCTTTCAAAGGTTTTTCCACCGTCTGCAGATTTTAAAATTGGCACGCCATACACATAGATTTTATTGGAATTGTTAGGGTCAACGTGAATTTTTCCGAAATAATATCCATACGAATAATACAAATCATCTAAATACCCTTCATGTGTTTTCTGCCACGTTTTTCCGCCATTAGTGCTTTTATAAACTTCTGCGCCAATAACAGGGGTGTCAAACAATTGGCTGTTTGCATTTTCTAGATATTTCGCCAAATCTTCAGGTTTTACAGTACCTACCCGAATCATTTGTTTTATGTTTTCAGCACGGTATTTTTCCTGAAAGCCATTCATTTTTAAAAATTGATTTAGCTTTTTATCCTCTAAATCTAGAAAATCTGCCACCGCCATTGTTTTAAAATCGTCTTTGGTAAGGATGTCTGTTTCTTCCTTTTTCGGCTCCTCTTTTCGATGAAATTGGTTGTCTACAATTAAATACACCGTATTATCATCCACAACGGCAGTACCCATACGGCCCATGCCTTTTCCTATAGGTAACCCACTGGTTTCGGTAGCAACTTTTATCCAACTACTTCCTGCATCGGTGCTTTTATAAATCCCACTACCCGCGCCACTACCATCAAAATTCCATGCCTTACGGTCTTTATCCCACGCAGCTGCATAGAGCGTCTTAAAATTTTTAGGGTTGCTAGAAATTTCAATAATCCCCGTTTCATCATTTATAAAAAGTGTTTTATTCCACGTTTTTCCGCCATCAATGGTTTTAAAAACCCCGCGTTCTTCATTATCAGAATACAAATGCCCCACGACTCCTACTATAATTTCATTGGCGTTTTCAGGGTTTATAAGAATACTGCTTATATGATGGCTGTCTTTAAGCCCCATGTTTTGCCATGTTTTGCCTTTATCATCACTTTTTAGCAATCCAATACCAGCGTAGGAAGAACGCGACGCATTAACCTCGCCTGTACCAACCCAGATGGTGCCATTTTTCCAGTTTACCGCAACACAACCCACATTTTGTGTAGGACTACTATCCATTACAGGTGTAAAGGAAGTGCCGTTATTATTGGTATACCAAAGCCCACCGCTAGCATAACCCACATAAAACTCTGTAGGGTTATCGGGGTTTACCGCAAAATCGACCACACGACCACTCATAATTGTAGGCCCAATACTTTTGAAAGGTAGATTTTTTACTGTAGCATTTTGAGCTAACCCATTTTTTTGTTGCAGTCCATTTTGAACTGTAGCTGCAGGTGTAGCTGGTTGTTGTGAAAAAACTACTGCAGTAGTAAGAAAGAGGACGGTACCTAAAAGGTTTTTCATGGCTTTAATTTTTAAAAAGCTGAAAGTAATTAAATGTGATGGCTTTTGCAAGGGTAAACGTATGAAGAAGGATATAGCTTCAAAAGACTTTTTGGCTATCCCTTTTTTCACCCACTTTTACCACCAACACCCCCGTTACAAACCCGCAATGCCCAACTGGAAGAAGAAAACAAAATGCTACTTGTTAAAGTAGAAACATTTATAGCAGTAGTGCGAAAAAATTAATTTGGTATATTAGCGAGGGATTGGGGAGGAGATAATTAGGTGATTGTGATTAAAATCAGAACGTAAATGAGTTTCTTAAAAGCCAGATTCTATAATGCTTGCAGAAGGTTCAGAAATAACAGTTGAAAATAAAAAAACAATAACAACAACACCTCAACAATGGCTCTAAGTAATTGCTTGTTCTCACCTACAAACTAGCCCTAAAACTTCAGCATGGTTTAAATTAATTACTAATACCTTATGAAAAACCTTCTACTTCTAGCAGTACTTTTTACTTTCGCGACGCTTTCTGCTCAAGAAAACTGTGACAATTTTAAAACAGGAAATTTCAGAATGAGTGACCCCGCCATAAGTTTTGAATGCACCATAACCCGAAATGATTCCATACAAGTTGAAAAAATTGTTGGCACCAACGAGCTATCTACCTATAAAGTGGCGTGGCTCACCCCTTGCGAATACACCTTACAACTAATTGATGGCCCGCCAGAAGCAGTTGCCTTTTACAAAGACAGGTTTTTAAAGGTTAAAATAACTTCAACCCATGAAGACAGCTATACTTTTGAAGCAAAAATGGACGGGATGGATTTTGTTGCCACCCAAACAATTTATAAAGTGGAATAAGCCGTTTGGCTTCTGCATGGGCTAGTCCCACTTTTTATAGTTTTCAAATTTTAGCTGTATTGCTTCCAAGCATAAATTGCCGATACTTCCTTCATGGGTATGGTTTAAGGTTCTATCTGCCAAAAACTCGTCTTCCATAATTTGTTTTCCAACCGCTTGGTACGCATCTCTAAAAGAAACGCCCTGCATTACTAATTTATTTACTGCTTCAACAGTATATAGGTGATTGTACTTTGGGTCCTCCACGATGGATGGGTTTACTTCAATATGCTGCAACATAAAGGCTGTTACTTCCAAAACATCTTTTAGCAAATCGATGCTCTGTATAAAATTTTCCTTGAGCAACTGAAAATCTCTATGATACCCGCTAGGCAGGTTGTTGGTAATCATCATAATCTCTGAAGGCAATTGCTGAATTTTATTCGCTTTAGCACGAATTAGTTCAAATACATCTGGATTTTTTTTGTGAGGCATAATGCTGGAACCCGTTGTTAACTCCTTCGGAAAACTGACAAACCCAAAGTTCTGATTGCTGTACAGGCAAACGTCTGTAGCAAATTTTGCTAAGGTTCCCGCCACCGCTGCCATTGCAAAAGCAGTTGTTTTTTCTAGCTTCCCCCTACTCATTTGTGCAGCTGTAACATTGTATTTTAAAGTACTAAACCCTAATAATTCTGTGGTCATTGTACGATCTATTGGAAATGAGCTTCCATAACCCGCAGCCGATCCTAAGGGATTTTGATCTGCAATTTTATAGGCAGCCTGCAACATAATAACATCGTCTATCAAGCTTTCCGCAAAGCCAGAAAACCACAAACCGAATGACGACGGCATGGCAACCTGCATATGTGTATAGCCTGGAATGATAATGCTTTTATGTTTTTCGGCTAACTTTAAAAGGGTGTCGAAAAGCTGTTGGGTTAGCTCTTTTAAAACCACTAATTCTGCTTTGGCATACAGATGTAATGCCACCAAAACTTGGTCGTTCCTAGAACGAGCCGTATGAATTTTTTTTCCAACGGCTCCTGTTTTTTTAATCAGTTCGAATTCTATTTTACTGTGTACATCTTCAAAATTTTCTTCTATTTCAAATGCGCCAGAAGCAATCGTGGTTTCAATTTCACTTAAAGCAGTTAGCAGTTTTTGAAGTTCTTCTTCTGTAATAATCCCTATTTTTTGCAACATCTGCGCATGTGCTTTACTGCCTTGCACATCATATTTTGCTAGGTGTAAATCTAAGATACGGTCGTTGCCAACAGTAAATTTATCTACAATATTATTTACGGTATATCCTTTATCCCAAAGTTTCATCTGTTATAGTATTTTGTTGAATAGATTAATATAAATTTCAATGCCTTCTTTTATTTCATCCATATAGATAAACTCATCCGCGCTATGTGAACGGGTAGAATCGCCAGGCCCCATTTTTAGGGAAGGACAACTTAAAACCGCTTGGTCAGAAAGCGTTGGCGACCCATAGGTGTTTCTTCCTAAAGCGATACCGGCCTTCACAATTGGATGGTTTAATGGAATGGCAGATGAATTCAGCCGAAAAGACCGCGCCTTTAGTTCTGACTTGGTATTAGCTTGTAAAAAATTAAAAACCTCACGGTTGGTATAGGCGTCCGTTATACGAATATCTACTACAAAATGACATGTGGCTGGAACCACGTTGTGTTGTTCTCCAGCCTCAATTTGTGTGACATTCATTTTTATCTTCCCCAATGCTTCAGAATGCTTTGGGAAGTTGTAATTTTTAATCCATAAAATATCTTCCAAAGCATTATAAATAGCGTTTTCGGTATTGTCGTGTGCCGCATGGCCTGCAATTCCGGGGGCATAAGCATCCACAACCAAAAGTCCTTTTTCAGCTACAGCCAGTTGCATTTGCGTAGGCTCGCCAACTACAGCAAAATCAATTTCTGGGAGTTTGGGCAATATACTATTTAAACCGTGGTTGCCAGAATTTTCTTCCTCCGCACTCGCTACAATAATTAGGTTATACTTTAAATCTTTTTTATCATAAAAATAAACAAACAAGGCCATCAATGAAACCAAGCAGCCACCCGCATCATTACTACCAAGACCGTATAATTTACCATCTTTCACAAATGCCTTAAATGGGTCGTTGGTATAGGCTTTGTTTGGCTTAACAGTGTCGTGATGTGAATTTAGTAATACAGTCGGTTTTTTGGAATCGAACATTTTATTCTGCGCCCAAATATTATTTTTATACCGCTGCGTAGGTATATTATAGTGTTGAAGCCAAGTTGTAATACGTATTGCTGTTTGGTCTTCTTCCTCCGAAAAAGAAGGGGTTTCAATTAACGAATGAAGCAAGCTTATCGCTTCGTTTTGTAATGCTACTATCTTCATAATTTTAATGTTGTAAATTGTTTGTGGGTTTCATTTAAAACTTCTGGTCCTCCAATAATTACTTTTGAAACATTATTATTTAGGGCGTGAAAACAGTTCTGCACCTTGGGAAGCATTCCTCCTTTAATTGTTCCAGCCGCCTTTAAGGTTTCATATTTAGCGGTGTCTATGGTTGCTATTACAGCGTTTTCATCTTCAACATTTTCCAAAACACCTTGCTTTTCAAAACAGTAAAAAAGTTCAACTTCATAAAAGAAGCTCATGGCAATCGCAATTTCTGAAGCTACGCTATCGGCATTGGTATTGAGTAATTGCCCTTTATTATTATGACTTACCGCACAAAACACAGGTGTTAAATCTGCCTTTAAAAGCTTTTGTATTAAAGCTGAATTAATTGCTTCAACATCTCCCACCAGTCCAAAATCTATAGGCTTTTTAGGACGAATAGTTGCTAAAATAGTATTGCCGTCAGCGCCAGAAAGACCTATAGCATCGCAGGCTAACGCTTGCAAACTTGCCACCATGTTTTTATTGATTAAGCCTGCATAAACCATCGTGATTACTTGAATCTCTTCTGCTGAAGTAATTCTTCTTCCATCGATTAAACGACTTTCAATTCCGAGTTTTTTACTTGTTTCAGTAGCAATTTTTCCCCCGCCATGCACCAGAATTTTAGGTTGTGGTAGTTTGGCAAAAGCGTTTAAAAAAGACCTCAGCTTTTTAGGATCATCAATCAGGTTTCCTCCTACTTTTAGTACACGTAGCTTAGTTTTCATAGCCTAAAAGTTTTAGTAAAACTGTTTGCGCGGCAAACGTTCTGTTATTCGCTTGTTGAATTACCAAGGAGGAATCACCGTCCAAAACCGAATCGGCAACCACCACATTTCTTCGAATAGGCAAGCAATGCATAAATTTTGCTTGATTGGATAGTTGCATCTTTTCAGAAGTTATTTTCCAATGCTTGAATTGAGCAGTTGTTTTTCCATACGTGTCATATGCAGACCAGTTTTTGGCATACACAAAATCTGCGTTTTTTAAAGCTTCATCCTGATTGTGATAAACCGTTACATTTTCTGTAAATTTTTCTGAGAGATCAAAACCTTTAGGGTTTGCAATAACAAACTCATAGTCTGTAGCACGCATCCATTGCGCAAAAGAATTTGGCACCGCTTGCGGAAGCGCTTTTGGATGCGGAGCCCAAGTCAAAACAACTTTTGGCTTATTGGTTTTTTTATGTTCTTCAATCGTTAAATAATCTGCGAAAGACTGCAAAGGATGCAAAGTGGCGCTTTCTAAGGAAACCACAGGCACCAATGAATGCTTCATAAATTTATTAAGGAAGGTTTCTGAATAATCTTCTTCTTTATTCGTTAGCCCTGCGAATGTTCGTACCCCTATAACATCACAATACTGCGAAATTACTGCAGCAGCCTCCTTAATATGCTCCTGTTTTCCTTGGTTCATTACAGTTCCGTCTTCCATTTCTAACGCCCAGCCGTCTTTATCGATATTCATAACCATTACATTCATACCAATATTAAAGGCAGCCTTTTGCGTGCTTAACCGCGTACGTAAACTGGGATTGAAAAACAAAAGACCCAAGGTTTTATTTTTCCCATACTTCTTATAGGCGAATGGATTTTGCTTTACATGTAACGCCAAGTTTTTAAGTTGGTCTAAATAATTAACATCGTTTAGGCTTATAAAATTTTTCATGATAGTAGACTTTTAAGGGCTTGGGTAAATTTTTGAAGTTCTTCTTTCTGAATTGATAATGGGGGAAGAATTCGCAACACATTTGGATTGGCGGAAGAACCTGTAAAAATATACTGTTCGTTCAATAAGCTGTTTCGCAATTCTTTAATGGGGAAATCAAATTCAAGCCCCAACATCAAGCCTTTTCCTTTAATCTGTTTTACTTTTGGAATCGCCGCAAACTCCTGAATAGCAAAGGAGCCCATTTCTTGTGCATGCACCACCAAGTTTTCTTTTTCAATAACCTCTACTACGGCAAGAGCAGCTGCACAAGCCAAATGATTTCCGCCAAAAGTAGTGCCTAGCATCCCTGATTTGGCTTTAACTTTTGGGTGAATTAGCACGCCACCAATTGGAAAGCCATTCCCCATTCCCTTGGCCATTGTTATAATATCTGGTGTGATATTAGCGTATTGATGTGCGAAAAATTTACCGCTTCTACCATAGCCACTTTGAATTTCATCGAGGATTAGCAATGCATGGTGCGACGAACAATTTTTTTCAAGAAATTTTAAAAACGCTTCCGAAGGCATATCTAAACCTCCTACACCCTGAATACCTTCAATAATTACGGCACAAACATCTTTTAGTTTTAAAGCCTCCAAAAGCTTCACTTCATCGTTTAAATCTATAAATACAACCTCAAAATTATGCAGGTTTAAAGAAGCCGAAAGTTTTGGATTATCAGTTACATTTAAAGCTGCGGCGGTTCTTCCGTGGAAACTGTTTTTAAAGGCTATTACCTTCTTTTTTCCCGTATGAAAAGATGCAAGCTTCAATGCATTTTCATTGGCTTCTGTACCACTGTTACAAAAAAATAATTGATGCGTATTACAACCACTAAGCTGCTGTATTTTCACTGCCAATGCTTCCTGTAAAGGCATTTGAACAGCATTGGAATAAAAACCAATTTTCTCAAGCTGCTGCTGTATTTTTTCAACATAATAGGGATGCGAATGACCGATAGAAATAACGCCATGCCCTCCGTATAAATCCAGGTACTTCTGGTTATTTTCATCAAACACATACACCCCCTTTGCAAAAGTGGGTGTTATATTGAATCTTGGGTACACATTAAATAAACTACTCATATTAAAAATAATTAGCTTTAAATTGAAGTCCCATGGTTTCGGGAAATCCAAATAATAAATTCATATTCTGAATGGCCTGCCCAGCGGCGCCTTTCAATAAATTATCAATCACTGAAGTGATCAAAACTTTTCCTTCAACTTTTTGAATCTGCAAAAAGGCATTATTTGTATTTACCACCTGTTTTAAATGCACAACCGCATCGGTTACAAATACAAAAGGGGCTTCCTTATAATAGGTTTTGTACAGTTGTAGCAATGCGGCTTCATCGAGGTCTGTTTTCATATATACAGAAGCAAAAATACCTCGTGTAAAATCACCCCGTAGCGGTAAAAAATTGAGAGGTGTCTGCCAATCGTTCTGCAAGCTTTTTAAGGTTTCATGTATCTCCCCCAAGTGCTGATGCTGAAAAGCTTTATAAATAGAAATATTTTGATTTCGCCAACTAAAATGAGACGTTTCCGTTAAGCTTTGTCCCGCCCCCGTGGAGCCAGTAAGCGCATGAACATGAACCTCTTCCTTTAAATGTTTCGCTTCTGCCAACGGAAGCAATGCTAACTGAATTGCAGTTGCAAAACATCCTGGATTTGCAATGCAATCTGCTTTCTGAATGATTTCTTTCTGAGCTTCTATAAGTCCATAAACAAATTTTTTATTTTGAAAAACAGCGTCTTTTTCGAGCCTAAAATCATTGCTGAGGTCTATAATTTTTGTGGTGAGTGAAAACGAATGTTTTTCTAAAAATTTTTTTGAATTTCCATGTCCTAAACAAAGAAAAAGCACATCAATTTCTGAGTTTATTGTGTCGGTATATTTAAGCGCCACATTTGCTAAATCCTGATGTACTTTTCCAATAGCTTCTCCGGCTTGGGAGTGGCTGTAGAGAAAATCAATTTTCACATTAGGGTGCTGAAGCAAACATCTAATTAATTCACCTGCAACGTAACCGCTGCTTCCTATAATTCCTATTGTTATCATTTTTTTTGATTTACGTGTGTATGAATCTGCATGGCATTGGCTAGAATTTTTGTAAATCCTTTTACGTCATCACCAGACCAATTTTTGTTCATTTCCCCATAGTGCCCAAAATCTGAAGTCATTAAATCATGTGAAGATTCAATTCCTAAAATATTAAAACGGTATGGGTGAAGTTCAATAAAAACGGTGCCACTTACAGTGGTTTGTGTATCCTGAAGAAAGCTTTCAATGTTTCGCATTACAGGTTCAAAATATTGGGATTCGTGGATAAACATACCATACCAATTTGCCAATTGCTCTTTCCAATGCAACTGCCATTTAGAGAGCGTATGTTTCTCTAAAGTATGGTGGGCTTTAATAATAATGGTGGCTGCTGCTGCTTCAAAACCAACCCTCCCTTTAATCCCAATAATGGTATCGCCAACGTGAATACCTCTCCCGATGGCATATTTATTCGCAATTTCTTCTAAGGTTTGAATTGCTGCAACTGGGTTCATTCTCTCGCTATTAATGCCACATATTTCCCCTTTTTCAAATAACAAAGAAAGTTTTTGAGGATGCTTAGCTTGCAACTGACTTGGATAGGCTTCTTCCGGAAGTGCTTCATGAGATGTTAAGGTTTCAACACCCCCCACACTAGTTCCCCAAAGCCCTTTATTAATGGAATACTGTGCTTTTTTCCAATCTATTTTATAGCCACTTTTGGTCAAATAGTCAATTTCCTGTTTTCGGGAGAGCTGTTGGTCGCGAATGGGAGTAATAATAGTAATGTTTGGAGCTAGCAATTGAAAAATTAGGTCAAAACGAATTTGATCATTTCCAGCGCCTGTACTTCCGTGGGCAATATAGGAAGCATTAATACTTTTGGCGTATTTAGCCAAGGCAATAGCCTGGTAGATTCGTTCGGCGCTTACCGAAAGTGGATAGGTATTATTTTTTAGCACATTTCCAAAAATCAAATACTTGATAATGTGCTGGTAATAAGCTTCTGTCTCTTCTAAGGTGCTATGACTTTCTACGCCTAAAAGGATGGCTTTTTCTGCAATGCTTTTTAATTCATCTAATGAAAAACCACCCGTGTTTACAACCGCAGAATAAACGTCCAACTGGTTTTCATTTTTTAAATATTTTACACAATATGAAGTGTCGAGGCCTCCGCTAAAGGCCAATACAACTTTATTATTTTTCATTTTTATTTGGTTTTTTTTGAAATTGAAAGAGACTGGCTTTCTTCTGAAGCCTAATTTTTCGTTCCTGCATAAATTCTTTGAAATTATTCCAAGCTTTTTTCTTGTTCGTTTCGGTTTGCACTTGCGTTATTTTACTCAAGTCGCAAACCATTCCGGTACACAGGCACATTTTTCGTTCGGTTCGCTGTAATATATCATGGTTTTTACACCCTTGACACCCTTTCCAAAAAGTTTCATCTTGGGTTAATTCTGAAAAAGTTACAGGCTTATAACCTAAATCGGAGTTGATTTTCATGACCGCCATACTGGTTGTGATACCAAAGAGTTTGGCATTCGGGAATTTTTGTTTTGAAAGATCAAAAATTGCTTTTTTTATAGCACGTGCTAATCCGGAATTTCTAAAATCTGGGTGAACAATTAATCCAGAATTAGCGACATATTTTTCACCTTCCCAGTTTTCTATATAGCAAAAGCCAATAACGCGATCGTCATATAATGCGATTACTGCTTTTCCTTCAGCCATTTTTTGCTGAATGTATTCCGGTTTACGTCTTGCGATACCAGTTCCACGAATTTTGGCAGCATCTTCCATAATTTCAGTGATGGTTTGAGCATACTGAAAATGGCTGCTATTGGCCACAGTTAATGTAAGTTCCATTGTAAAATGAGTTGAAAATTGTTAGAGAATAAAATAGGAGATATAGAGCTGGGTACGGAACCCGCTAAACTAAGCTACGCCCTAAGGCGACGGAAACGTAGAACTTCTCTAGAAATAGAACGCACGATTGCACTATTAAAAGCCGTAGCTTTTATAGCAAATGAAGTAGTATGTGCGTTTTCAATTTTCATTAGTGATGGTAAAAGTAATTTATTTTTTTAAAAACAAGCCTTTTTATAAAAAAACTTGCTTTTTTTAGAGTTTTATTCTAAATCTGATAAAAAAATTAGCTTAAATTCCTTTTTAATTTTTTTGAAATCACACTGTTTCAGTCAACTCGTGTTCAATAAATAATTTGCTTCATTTAATACACTTTTAACCCTTTACTTCACACAGATAACTTTGAAATAATTAATTTTGAAAAAATTCACAAAAAACACATCATGAAGTACGATCAGATAGATAGCAAACTCTTTATAAAAAACCGTAAAAACTTTATGGCACAGTTAAAGCCTAAGAGTGTCGCGGTATTTAATAGTAACGATATTTACCCAATTGGTGCAGATAGCACGATGCCTTTTCAGCAAGCCCGCGATATTTTTTACCTCAGTGGGGTAGATCAAGAAGAAAGTATTTTGGTGCTTTTTCCTGATGCACCTAATAAGGACCATCGCGAAATGCTTTTTGTGCGTGAAACAAACGATCATATTGCTGTTTGGGAAGGCGAAAAACTCACTAAGGAAAAAGCCTTCGAAGTATCCGGAATACAAGCTGTTTTTTGGTTAAAAGAATTTGATAAAATTTTCTTTGAAGTAATGACGCAAGCCGAGCGTATTTACTTTAACACCAACGAACATTACCGCCAAAGTGTGGAAACTGAAACTCGTGAAGATCGTTTTATAAAAACCACAAAACAAAAATTTCCTGCACATAGCTGGGAACGAAGCAACCCAATATTGCAAGGCTTGCGCTCCGTGAAAGATAAAATTGAACTTGATTTACTTCAACAAGCTTGTAACATTACAGAAAAAGGCTTTAAAAGAATCTTAAATTTTGTAAAACCAGGTGTTTGGGAATATGAAATTGAAGCCGAATTTATGCACGAATTCTTGAGAAACCGTTCTCGTGGTTTTGCATATACTCCTATTATTGCAAGTGGTAACAACGCCAATGTACTACATTATGTAGAGAACAACCAACAGTGTAAAGAGGGCGGTTTATTACTTTTAGATGTTGGGGCAGAATACGCTAATTACTCCAGCGATATGACACGAACTATCCCTGTGAACGGAAGATTTACCAAGCGTCAACGTGAGGTATATGATGCTGTAAACCGTGTAAAAAACGATGCTACAAAAATGTTGGTACCAGGAAATTACTGGAAAGAATACCACGAAGAAGTAGGAAAATTAATGACTAGGGAGCTTCTAAACTTAAAACTTATTGATAAAGTTGATGTAAAAAACGAAGATCCTAATTGGCCAGCGTATAAAAAGTACTTTATGCATGGAACAAGCCATCACATTGGGTTGGATACGCACGATTACGGGGTTTTATGGGAAAAAATGACCGAAAACATGGTTTTCACCGTTGAACCTGGTATTTATATTCCCCAAGAAGGTTTTGGAATCCGTTTGGAAGACGATGTCGTTATTCAAAAAACTGGAGAGCCCTTCAATTTAATGCGCAATATTCCTATTGAAGCCGAAGAGATTGAAAATATTATGAACTAATAGGAAACGAATAAATACATAAACAAAAATTAGTTGACCTGTAGGGTTTTTTACCTTGCAGGTCTTTTTTAAATATGATTTTTCAATACAAAACTACTCCAATATATTACGAAACCTTCGGAAAGGGTTCAGCGATTGTACTTTTACATGGCTTTTTGGAAAGCACTACCATGTGGAAATCTTTGATTCCACAATTGTCTAAAAACAATACTGTTATTACGATTGATTTGCCTGGGCATGGAAAAAGTGAGGTTATTTCTGAAATACACACCATGGAATTAATGGCAGAAGTTGTGGCCCAAATACTTCAGCAATTGCAAATTTCGAAAGCCTCATTTATTGGGCATTCCATGGGCGGATATGTTGCCCTAGCCTATACCGAATTATTTTCAGAAAAAGTTGTGCAATTAATTCTTTTAAATTCTACTTCAATCGCAGATTCTGAGGAACGAAAAGAAAATCGCAACCGAGCCATTGCTATTATGGACCAAAATCCAAAGGCTTTTATAAGCATGGCCATTGGAAATCTATTTGCTGAAACCTCTCGGAAAAAATTTTCTAAAGAAATTGAAGCCTTAAAAGCGGAGGCTTATTCGTTTCCTGTGGAAGGCATAAAAGCAGCAGCAAAAGGCATGCGTGACCGAAAAGACCGAACCGCAGTTTTTAAAAATTTTGAAAATGAAAAACATCTAATTTTAGCCGAAGATGATCCAATTCTTACAATAGAAGAAGGCAGAAGGCTTGCAGAAAACTGTAATGTCTCACTTAAAATTATAGCTGGTGGGCATATGAGTGTAATTGAAAACCAAGAAGCTGTTTTAGCCTTTTTTCAAGATGTATTTAATTAAAATTTGATTTTTACACACTATTCATTGTTTTTCAATGCGTTCCAACCTCTTGCTATCAAAGGTATTTTTGTGCCCACGCGGCTTATTAGGTGGACCCCTTCTTTTTTATGAGTTATATGCCCAATTACTGTAAGATGTGGGTTTGCTTTTATTTTTGGGTAATCTTCAGTTTTAATAGTGAAAAGCAGTTCATAATCTTCCCCTCCACTCAAGGCAATTGTGGTACTGTCTAAGTTAAACTCTTCGCATACAGAAATAACTTGCGGATCGAGTGGTATTTTTTCTTCAAACAGATTACAACCCACGTTTGAATTTTTACAGATATGAATAATTTCAGAAGACAACCCATCACTTATATCAATCATGGCAGTAGGTTTTACGTCCAATTCGCTTAATAGCGCTTGAATATCTTTTCGTGCCTCAGGCTTCAATTGTCTTTCCACCAAATAGGAATATGGTTCTAAATCTGGCTGTGAATTCGGGTTTACCTTAAACACTTCTTTTTCGCGTTCTAAAACCTGAAGCCCCATATACGCTGCGCCAAGATCGCCTGTTACAACCAATAAATCGTTTTCCTTTGCCCCAGATCTATAAACTGCTTCCCCTTTATTTACAACTCCAATTGCGGTAATACTAATCAATAAACCTGTTGTAGACGAAGTGGTATCGCCACCAATTACATCTATAGTATAGCTTTGTGCAGCAGCTTGAATCCCTGCATATAATTCTTCCAAGGCTTCTACAGGAAATCTATTAGAAACTGCAATGCTAATTGTAAGCTGTGTAGGTGTTGCGTTCATAGCATAAATGTCTGAAAGATTTACCATTACAGCTTTGTAACCTAAATGCTTTAAAGGCATATAACTTAAATCGAAATGCACTCCTTCCAAAAGCAAATCTGTGGAAACAACTAATTCCTTATCTGAATCGCAAGCAATAACCGCAGCATCATCGCCGATACCTTTAACGGTTGATTTTTGTTTTAGCTTAAAATTTTTGGTTAGGTGGTCAATAAGTCCAAATTCACCTAAATTATCTATTCCTGTTTTAGAATTTTCTTTATTATCAAACATCTTGTAGTATATTGCAATTTTTAGCAAAAATACACTATCAAATTTCAAAAAACGAAAATGAAAGTCATTTTCACTAAAACTGTTAAATATTCACTAGCATACTAATATTTAAACCATTGCGTTTGTTTATTAGAATAAAATATAGTTACATTTACGCTTATCCCTAACAAAACATATAAACATGAGAAAAATACTACAAATTTTAACATTATTAATCACTTCAGTTATAATTGCACAAACACCATGTGAAAATGGCATGGCTGGACCGTATCCATGTAAAGGCATGGATCTTTTATCAAATATTGGTTTAAATACATTTACATCTGATAGAGGAAATGACTCTTGGGGATGGACAGACCCTCAAGATGGAAAAGAATATGCAATAATGGGCTTGGGAAATGGAACTGCTTTTGTAGATATTTCTGACCCTATAAACCCTGTTTACCTTGGTAAATTACCAACACATACAGGAACTAGTACATGGAGAGATATAAAAGTTTATAAAGACCACGCATTTGTTGTGAGCGATATAAATAGTGGTAGTCATGGAATGCAAGTTTTTGACCTTACCAGACTTAGAAGTGTTGCAACCCCCCCAGAAACGTTTACGGAAGATGCACATTTTAATGGTTTTGGAAACTGCCATAATATTGTTATCAATGAAGAAACCGGGTATGCGTATGCGGTAGGTGCCCGTGATGCAAATGGCGGTGGTCCAATCTTTATAAATATTCAAGATCCACTTAATCCTGTGCAAGAAGGAGAATTTACAGACGATAACTACTGTCACGATGCACAAGTAGTAATATATGACGGCCCAGACACAGATTATACAGGGCAAGAAATTTTATTTGGAAGTAATGCAGATAGGCTTTCTATTGTTGATGTTACAGATAAAGCAAATCCAATTGGAATATCCACAGGATTGTATGGTAGTACTTCATATACACATCAAGCATGGCTTACCGACGACAAACGTTACTTAATTCTTGGAGACGAGACAGATGAAACAGATCTTGGATTTAACACCAGAACCATTATTTTTGATGTTAGTGACCTTGATAACCCAGTAGTACACTTTGAGTATGAAGCTGATGTTGCAGCAATAGACCACAACGGCTATGTTTTAGGAAATGAATTTTATCTTTCTAGTTACCGTGCCGGTTTACGAATTTTTGATATTAGCGACATTGCCGGTGAAACCATGGTAGAAACTAAGTATTTTGACACCTACCCTGGAAGTGATTCTGCAAACTTTGACGGCGCCTGGAGTGTTTACCCTTATTTTGCAAGTGGAAACATTGTGATTAGTGATATAAACAGAGGGCTTTTCATCGTTAGGGATTCAACATTAGGACTTAACGATACTTCTGCAGCAACATTTGCAGTATTTCCAAACCCAGCAGAAGATTTAGTAAATATAACTTCAAAATCAGAGCCTATCACTAACGTTCAAATTTATAATGTTCTTGGACAAAAAGTGTTAGATAAAAACTTTACAGAAAGTTTTTCAGAAAACATCAATATTACCACCCTTCAAGCTGGAACGTATGTATTGAAAATTAATTCAACTACAGCCAAAAGACTGATAATAAAATAAATACAAACTTATTTCCTCACTTATGCAATCTATTGAAATACCTAGATTAAAAACACTTGCCGTATTGTTATCATTTACATTTGTGTTTTTTTCTTGCGGAAAAGATGACGAAATAAACCCCGATCCTGATCCAGATACCGAAATTATGGGGGAAATTGAACTCGTAAAAACCTATGGCGGTAGCGGAATAGATGAAGCAGTTTCAATAGTAGAAGCAACAGACGGAAACTATGTTATTCTTGGAACTACACGAAGTAGCGATGGCGATATTGTTGATAAAAAAACCAGTAAAGATTCTGACTTTTGGCTAATTAAAATTTCAAAGGCCGGAGAGCTACTCTGGAGTAAAACCTACGGGGGAAGCGCTGATGATAACGCAGCCTCCATATCAAAAACAAACGATGGCGGCTATTTGTTAAGTGGATTTACCACAAGTAATGATGGCGATGTTTCTGGAAACGAAGGCTTTCAAGACTTTTGGATTGTAAAAGTTGATGCCTCCGGAAATAAAGTATGGGATAAAAACTTTGGTTTTTCAGGAAGCGACCAAGCATTTAAAGCCTTTCAAACATCAGATGGCGGTTATTTTATAACTGGATATTTCGATGTTTCTGCAAGTGGAGGAGCTGGGAACGATCTTCAAAAAGGAGCATTACATGGAGTCGGGGAATATTGGGGAATAAAACTTGATAGCAACGGAAACAAAGAGTGGCGTAGGTTTTTTGGCGGTAGCAATAACGACCGTAGCTATGATGCCTTAGAAACAGAAGATGGCGGATTTTTAATGACAGGTACCTCTGAAAGTATTGATTTTGATAAAACTGACCCAAAAGGAAGTTATGACTATTGGGCAGTTAGAATTACTTCAACTGGCGATTTGCTCTGGACAAAATCTTTTGGAGGTAGCGAAATAGACAATAGCTACGCCTCCACCCAGACCAAAGACGGTAATTTTATTATGGTTGGCGACTCTCGAAGTGAAGATCAGGATATAACAACTCCAAAAGGAAATGCAGACGCTTGGATCGTTAAATTTGATAAAAACGGAAATAAAATTTGGCAAAAATCTATTGGAGGGTCCCTCTTTGACACCGCAAGAAGCATTGTGGAAAGAAGTAATGGAAATTTTATTCTTTCTGGTCACAGCCGAAGTAGTGATGGCGATTTAGACAACAATAAAGGTGTTAACGACGCCTGGGTATTTATAATAGATAACGATGGAAATTTAAAATTTCAGAAAAATATTGGAGGATCCAGGTTAGATTATGCCAATGAAGCTATTGAAACTTCCGAAAATAAAATAATAGTAGTAGGAAATAGCGAAAGCAGCGACCATGACATTCCTTCAAACAAAGGGTTTAAAGACGCCTTAATCATTAAATTAAAATAAACAAAAAATAAATTTTTTTTTACAAATGAAAAAAATAACCTTCTTATTAATCTTGGCTATAAGTGCCATAGGCTGTGGTAGTGATGATGATGATGCAATAGAAATTCCTGGATGTATAGACCCAGAGTCTACCAATTACAATCCACTTGCCACGACCGATGATGGCTCATGTATTTACAATCAAAATGTTACTTTCAACTTTACCCAAGATTGGGATGGAAAACCCGTAACAGCTGCTGATTTTAACACAACGGTTTATACCAATGAAGCTGGAAACGAATTAAAAATTTCTAAACTTCGTTATTTAATTTCTAGAATATCACTTCACAAAGCAGATGGAACCTCAGTTGATTTTGAAGATTATAGTTTAATTGATTTAACAGATTCAACAACATTAAACCTTAGCCCAGAAACAAAACTTACCACTGGCGATTATACAGGTATTTCATTTGTGTATGGTTTTAATGAACAAGACAATGAAAGTGGTGCTTATCCAGACCTAAATGCAGCCACTTGGAACTGGCCTGAAATGCTTGGAGGCGGCTACCATTTTATGCAAATGGAAGGTACTTTTGAAGATAATACAGCCACTACACAACCCTATGCATACCACAATGGTACTGCGCGTGAAAGCGTAGGAGTATTTGAACAAAATTTTATCGCTTTTAGCTTCGATAAAAATTTTACAATTAGTAGTGATGCAACAATCGAAATAAAAATGAATATTGCTGAATGGTACAAAAACCCATTGGTTTGGGACTTGAACGACAGAAGTACAGACCTAATGATGAACTATACAGCCCAAAAAGACATGAATAAAAACGGAGAAAGCGTTTTTAGTATTGGAGACATCACAGATTAATATTTTTAAATGAAGGAACGGTCAGAAAAAAAACATCTATTATTCATTGGCTTTCTGGCTCTCAGTCTTTTGTTTGCTTGTTCATCAAATGATTCGGAGCCTGTTGAGCCATCATCAGAGGCGTATATACCCACCCCAAAACCACTGACCGTTCCTTCTATTTTCAAACGTCTTTTACCCCCACCCTATATTCCAGCAGACAATCCACAAACTGAAGAAGGCGTAGCCTTAGGAAGAAAACTATTTTTTGACCCAATACTTTCAGGCGATGGAACTCAAGCCTGTGCATCCTGCCATAAACCAAAAAATGCCTTTACAGACGATACCCGTTTAAGCGTGGGCATTGATGGTATTCAAGGCACTAGAAATTCTATGCCACTGTATAATATGGCTTGGAATACCAATCAGAAATTATTCTGGGATGGTCGTGCAAATAGCATCGAAAGTCAAGCTCTTGAACCTGTAGCGAACCCCATAGAAATGCATAATACTTGGGAAAATGCCGTTGCAAGTTTGCAAAGCCATAGTATATATCCAGAACTTTTCAACAAAGCATTTGGCACTTCCAATATTACAAAAGAACTAACCGCAAAAGCCATTGCTCAGTTTGAACGAACACTTATCTCTGCCAATGCGCCATTTGATAAATATTTGTTAGGTGAAGGATCATTAACGCCTCAAGAAATAAACGGTTTTGAAATTTTTATGGACGAAGAGCGTGGTGACTGTTTTCACTGCCACGGAAACGAAAACAGCCCATTATGGACCGACAATATTTTTCACAACAATGGCTTAGATGCTATCATAACAGACAAAGGCCTTGGAAACATCACTGGAGATCCTAATGACGATGGAAAATTCAAATCCCCTTCGTTACGAAATCTAGCCTATACCGCACCCTATATGCACGATGGACGTTTTGCTACCTTAGATGAAGTAATAAACCATTATAGTGAAGGCTTAGTATACTCACCAACTATAGACCCACTCATGAAAGCTATCTCGGTGGGAGGCGTGCATTTAACCGAATCAGATAAAGCAGACTTAAAGGCATTCCTGCTTTCCCTTTCAGACCCCTCCTTTATAAACAATCCAGATTTTCAAGATCCAAATTAAAAACCAGCCTACTACACCGATTTTAATTATTACTTAAAACTATGAAACTATAGTTTTAAATACTACCATTACTATGGTTAAAAGTACTATTTAATGTATCTTTGCGGTCTAATTTAGAATTAATCTAATATGATTAAGGTAAGTGAAAATGCAAAGACAAAAATAGCCCAATTAATGGCTGAAGAGGGTTTTAATATAATCCAAGATTTTGTGCGTGTTGGTGTAAAAAGCGGCGGGTGCTCAGGCTTGAGTTATGAGTTAAAATTTGACCACAGTTTAGGCGAAAATGATAAACTTTTTGAAGAAGAAGATGTGAAAATTGCGGTGGACAAAAAAAGCTTTTTGTATCTCGTTGGTACCACACTTGAATACAGTGGCGGCCTTAACGGAAAAGGATTCGTTTTTAACAATCCGAATGCAAACCGTACTTGCGGATGTGGAGAAAGTTTTTCACTTTAAAAAACAACAAAGATGGCGAAGTTTACTGAAGATGATTTAAAAAAAGAATTAGAAACCAAAGAATATGAATATGGTTTCTACACAGATATAGAATCTGACACCTTTCCTGTTGGGCTTAATGAAGAAATAGTGCGTGCTATTTCTCTAAAAAAAGAAGAACCAGAATGGATGACGCAATGGCGTTTGGAAGCATTCCGCTACTGGCAAGAAATGGTAGAGCCAGAATGGGCGAATGTACATTATACTAAACCTGATTTTCAGAATATATCGTATTATTCTGCTCCAAACAAAAAACCAAAATACAACAGCATAGACGAGGTAGACCCTGAACTTTTAGATACTTTTAAAAGATTGGGAATATCGCTAGACGAGCAAAAGAAACTTGCTGGCGTTGCCGTAGATATTGTAATGGATTCCGTTTCTGTTGCAACTACTTTCAAAAAAACATTAGCAGAAAAAGGAATCATTTTCTGTTCTATTTCTGAAGCAATAAAAGAGCATCCAGAATTAGTGAAAAAATATTTAGGAACTGTGGTGCCACAACGCGATAATTATTACGCCGCTTTAAACAGCGCCGTTTTTAGTGATGGCTCCTTCTGTTACATTCCAAAAGGCGTACGTTGCCCAATGGAACTTTCTACGTATTTTAGAATAAATCAAGCAGGAACTGGGCAGTTTGAAAGAACACTCGTTATTGCAGATCAAGGAAGCTACGTGAGTTACCTTGAAGGTTGTACGGCGCCAAGCCGTGATGAAAACCAACTTCACGCAGCAGTTGTAGAGTTAATTGCCTTAGATGATGCTGAAATAAAATACTCCACGGTTCAAAACTGGTTTCCGGGTGATAAAAACGGAAAAGGTGGTGTTTATAATTTTGTTACAAAAAGAGGACTTTGCGAAAAAAATGCAAAAATATCGTGGACCCAAGTTGAAACAGGAAGTGCTGTAACATGGAAATACCCAAGTTGCGTGCTAAAAGGCGATAATTCCATAGGCGAATTTTATTCCATTGCGGTTACCAATAATTTTCAACAAGCCGATACGGGAACAAAAATGATTCACATTGGTAAGAACACAAAAAGCACGATTATTTCAAAAGGTATTTCTGCAGGAAAATCACAAAATAGTTATCGTGGATTAGTGAAAATTATGCCAAATGCAGACAATGCAAGAAATTTTTCACAATGCGATTCTTTATTGATGGGTAATAGCTGTGGCGCACACACCTTCCCATATATAGAAGCAAAAAACAAAACCGCTCAAATAGAACACGAAGCAACCACCAGTAAAATTGGTGAAGACCAAATATTTTATTGCAACCAACGGGGTATCAATACAGAAAAGGCGATTGCATTAATCGTTAATGGTTTTAGCAAAGAAGTACTAAATAAGCTTCCCATGGAGTTTGCTGTTGAAGCACAAAAATTATTGGAAATAAGCTTAGAAGGTTCTGTTGGTTAATAATTCATAAAAAAATTCATTATTTTAAATAACTAAATATCCATTAATTATGAAAAAAATCATTTTGATGCTTATGTTTTCAATTGCCGTTTTATCCTGCAAAAATTCTGAAGAAAAAAACAAAGAATCTGAGGAAGTTACTGTTGAAAACTCAGAAAATACAAAAATTTATAGTGGTGATTTTATTAATTCAGAAGACGCACTTGTACTGATGGGCCCCACTTATATTTATGGTGTTAAACGTGATGCAATGGCAAAAGAGCTTACCGAAAAAGTAGCTTCGGTAAAAACAAATGATTTCGATATGGTTAAAGTAACCGTTCGAGGGATTGTTTCAAAAAATACAGATGGGGAAAACGAATGGGAAGAAACCCTAACAATCAAAGAAATTTTGATGGTTAGCGACAAAGCTTCAGAAGCAGATATTAAATTAGAAGAAACAGCTAAGAAAAAGTAAAATGTTAAAAATAAAAGATTTATACGCAGGCCTTGAAGGAAAAGATATATTGCAAGGTATCAACCTAGAAGTTAAGGCAGGTGAAGTTCACGCAATAATGGGCCCGAACGGTTCTGGAAAAAGCACGTTGGCATCTGTAGTGGCAGGAAAAGAGGAATTTGATGTTACAAGAGGCTACATCACTTTCGACAATGAAGATATTTCGGAATTGGATCCCGAAGAAAGAGCGCACAAAGGTATTTTCCTTTCGTTTCAATATCCTGTTGAAATTCCAGGTGTTTCGGTAACCAATTTTATAAAAACAGCTATCAATGAAACCCGTAAGTCTAAAGGACAAGAGGATATGCCTGCTGCAGCAATGTTGAAAATGATAAAGGAAAAAGCAGCAATGTTAGAGATTGACCGTAAATTTCTTTCACGCTCTTTAAACGAAGGCTTTTCTGGTGGGGAAAAGAAACGTAACGAAATCTTCCAAATGGCAATGTTGGAACCTAAACTTGCTATTCTTGACGAAACAGATTCTGGATTAGATATAGATGCCTTAAAAATTGTAGCTAACGGTGTAAACAAACTTAAAAGTGAAGCCAATGCCGTAGTTGTAATAACCCATTATCAGCGACTTTTAGATTATATAGTTCCAGATTTTGTACACGTACTTATGAATGGCAAAATTGTAAAATCTGGCACCAAAGAACTAGCTTACGAGCTAGAAGAAAAAGGATACGACTGGATTAAGGAAGAATTGGTTTAAAAAAAAACCAAAAACAAAAACTTGAAACAAAATTTTTCATGAGTTTTAAAGACAAATTATTATCATCATATATCGCTTTTGAAGACCATTTGGAAGAAGATTCTCCATTGCATGATCTTCGCAATGCGGCAATAAAAACTTTTGAGGAAAAAGGATTTCCGACAAAAAAAGAGGAAGCTTGGAAATATACTTCCCTAAATTCTCTGTTGAAAAACGATTATAACATCTTTTCAAACAAGGAAAGAAATATCGAATTGAAAAACGTTCGTAAATATTTTCTTCATGAAATAGATACCTATAAAATAGTTTTTGTAGATGGCGTTTACAGTTCTTTTCTTTCAGAAACAACACACGACACTCTAGATGTTTGCTTAATGTCTTCTGCCTTAAACAAAAGCAAATACAAGCCTGTAATTGAAGCTTATTTTAACAAAGTAGCAAAAAGTGACAGCCTAACAGCATTAAATACAGCTTTCACTAAAGAAGGCGCATACATTCACATTCCAGCGCATAAGGAAGTTGAAAAACCTATAGAAATAATCAATTTTTCAACAGGAAACGAAGCAGCTATATTTCTTCAGCCAAGAAATCTAATTGTGGTTGGTGAAAATGCACATGTTCAAATTATTGAGCGTCACCAAAGTCTTTCAAGCAATGCAGTTTTAACCAATTCCGTTACTGAAATTTTCGCTGAAAAACGCGCCTATGTAGATTATTATAAAATTCAGAACGATGTTGAAACAGCTTCGTTAATTGACAACACATACATTTCACAAGAACGCGATACTGTTTGCCGAGTGCATACGTTTGCGTTTGGAGGAAATATAGTTCGTAACAACCTCAACTATTATCAAAATGGGGAGCATTGCGATTCTACACTAAAGGGTATTACCATTCTGGAAGGTAAGCAACACATAGATCACAATACATTGGTACACCATATTGCACCTAATTGTGAAAGTCACCAAGATTATAAAGGTCTTTTTGCGGAATCATCTACTGGAGTTTTCAATGGAAAAATTATTGTTGAGAAAGACGCTCAAAAAACGGACGCTTTTCAGCAGAACAATAATATTTTGATTGACGACAAAGCAACAATAAACGCAAAACCACAGTTAGAGATTTTTGCAGATGACGTAAAATGTTCGCACGGCTGCACCATTGGTCAGTTTGATGAAGATGCACTTTTCTACCTGCGTAGCCGCGGAATTGGATTAAAAGAAGCACGCGCTTTATTGATGTATGCTTTTGCTAATACCGTTTTGGAAAGTGTAAAAATTCCAGAATTAAAAGTGCGCATCAACAAGCTTATTGCCAATAAAATTGGAGTGAGTTTGGGGTTTGAGCTTTAAAACAATTCCTTTTTATGAGTTTTGATATCCAAAAAATACGCAACGATTTCCCAATCCTAAAACGGAAGGTAAACGGCTATCCGCTGGTGTATTTGGATAATGCCGCAACATCTCAAAAACCGCAGCAGGTTATCGATTGTATCGTAGATTATTACAGCAATTACAACGCAAACATTCACCGTGGCGTACATACACTTTCGCAAGAAGCAACGGATGCGTATGAAGCTGCTCGCAAAAAAATACAAACTCATTTTAATGCGAAAGAGGCTTATGAAATCCTCTTTACCTCCGGAACTACACACGGTATAAATTTGGTTGCAAATGGCTTTTCTGAAATTCTGGAAAGAGGTGACGAAATAATAGTTTCAGCAATGGAGCACCATAGCAATATTGTGCCTTGGCAAATGCTTTGTGAACGTACCGGCGCAGTTTTAAAAGTAATCCCGATGAATCAGGAAGGTGCTTTAATTTTTTCAGAATATAAAAAATTGCTTTCCGAAAAAACAAAACTTGTCTTTGTAAACCATATTTCGAATGCTTTGGGAACAATAAATCCAATTGCAGAGATTATAAAAAAAGCACATGAAGTGGGAGCTGCTGTCCTTGTGGACGGCGCACAATCTTGTTCACATATAAAACCAGATCTTCAAAAACTGGATGTAGATTTCTACGTAACATCTGCTCACAAAATGTGCGGCCCAACAGGCATTGGGATTCTTTATATGAAAGAAAAATGGGGCAATACGCTTCCGCCATATCAAGGTGGTGGCGAGATGATTGCCGAAGTTACTTTTGAAAAAACTACCTATGCAGGGCTGCCGCATAAATTTGAAGCGGGAACACCAAACATTTGTGGTGGAATTGCTTTTGGAGCTGCAATTGATTACTTAAACGCCATTGGTTTTGAAGCGATTGAAAATCATGAAAATGAATTGCTTGCATATGCCACAAAAAAACTTTTAGAGATTGAGGGCTTAAAAATTTACGGCACTGGTTCTGAAAAAACTTCTGTAGTTTCTTTTAATATTGAAGGAATTCACCCCTACGACATTGGAACGATTGTTGACAAATTAGGCATTGCAGTACGTACTGGCCACCATTGCGCACAACCCATAATGGATTTTTATAAAATACTAGGAACCGTACGGGCTTCCTTTGCTTTTTATAATACTTTAGAGGAAGTGGATGCGCTTGTAGCAGCTGTAAAAAAAGCTAAAATGATGTTAAGTTAGCTAATCACCGCTAATAAAACTTGAACTTTGATAATTCAACTTTAAAACATACCAATTATGAAAACATTGGCCACCATGTCCCTTTTAATCTTCACGGTACTATTTACAAGCTGTGACGAAACAAAAAAAGTAATAGACGTTGCTGGAAGTGTTCAGCTTACAGGAAACTATAATGTTACTGCTTTGAATGGAAAAAAATTATCCGAGAGCACCATCAGCCCAACTTTTAGTCTTTCTGCTTTAAATAATTCAATACAAGGCAACACTGGCTGCAACTCCGTATTTGGCAATTACACTATTGATCTTTACGCAATAAATTTTAGCGATCTTGCTGTAAGTGAAAAAATGTGTACTGATAAAAATATTATGAAAACAGAACGCGATTTCTTGAATGCATTGCATAATACTGGAAGTTATGCACTGCAAAATGGGGTTTTAACGCTTTATTCTAACATGGACAGAAGTATCCTTCTTTCAGCTACAAAAAATACACAATAGACTATGACGATTGAAGCAATACAAGAAGAGTTGATTGACGAATTTTCATTGTTCGACGACTGGTTACAGCGTTATGAATACATGATAGACTTGGGGAAAACCCTCCCATTGATTGATGAAAACTTGAAAAGCGACGACAAGCTTATTAAAGGCTGTCAAAGCAAAGTATGGCTTAATTCTGAATTAAAAAACGATAAAGTAATTTTTACAGCAGATAGTGATGCAATAATCACCAAAGGAATTGTTGCAATACTAGTTCGCGTTTTTTCAAACCAAAAACCTCAGGCTATACTTGATGCAAATACTAATTTTATTGATGAAATTGGCCTAAAAGAACACCTTTCACCTACCCGTGCAAACGGCTTGGTCTCAATGATAAAACAGATGAAAATGTATGCTTTAGCATATCAAACACAACTAAAAAACTAAACAAATGGAACCAGATATAGACATGGCCGAATTGGGTGAGAAAATTGTAAAAGTTTTAAAAACTATATACGACCCTGAAATACCAGTAGATATTTATGAGCTTGGGCTTATTTATGATGTTTTTGTAAATGAAGATCTAGAGGTAAAAATATTGATGACCCTAACTACCCCTAATTGTCCCGTGGCAGAAAGTTTACCATTGGAAGTTGAAGACAAGGTAAAATCAATGAAAATAATAAAAGACGCTGAAGTAGAAATAACCTTCGATCCGCCTTGGAGTCAAGAACTAATGAGTGAAGAAGCCAAGCTAGAATTGGGAATGCTATAAAAACATTCCGTAACAGGTAACAGTACGATACTAAACTTATTTAAAAGTGTCTAAAGAAATAATAAATCGCGTAGCGAATAGTAAACTTAAAACCTTCGACCTTGAGGAAATTTATCCAAAAGGGGAACGGGTTTCTTTTGATATTTCCCAATGGCTATTAGAAGGTATCATCCTTCGTGAAACAGAATTTCGAGAAAAAGCAAAAGCGCATGCTTGGAGTCAATATCAAGACAAATACATAGCGCTTTATTGCAGTACAGATGCCATTATTCCTGGTTGGGCATATTTACTTTTATCAATGCACGTAGCTCCATATGCAAAAAAAGTAACCGTCGGTAACTTGGAAGAATTAGAAAGCATCCTTTTTGCTGAATTACTGCAGCAAATTGACATTTCAGAATATAAAGACAAGCCTGTTATTATTAAAGGATGTGCACATAAGCCCATCCCACAAAACGCTTATGTTTTGCTAGCACAAAAACTTCAACCTATTGCTAAAAGTATTATGTATGGTGAAGCATGCTCCTCAGTTCCACTATTTAAAAAAATCTAAAACTTTAATAAATAATTATTTTTTAAGCATCTTTTTAAGAAATGTTTAAAAGAGTGATTACTTTTGCACGCATAAAACCTCGAACAATGAAAAAAATTATTTTTATTACACTTTTTTTTGCTTTCCCTTTAGCGCTAATTGCTCAAGAAGAAGCTCCTAAAGATACTATTCCTAACGGGTGGACTCGTGCAGGTAATATTTCTTTATTATTTAATCAAGCCGCATTTAACCATGAATGGACAGGGGGTGGAACATCTAATTATTCAGGAAATATCTCTCTTACTTATGATTTTAATTATAAACACGATAAAATTTCTTGGAACAACCGTCTAATTGGTGAATATGGTATATCTAAAAATAAAGATGATAAATACTCGCGCAAAACCAATGATCGGTTAGAATTAAACTCAATTTTAGGGAGACAGATAAAAGAAAGTAACTGGTACTTATCTCTATTTTTCAACTTCAAGACTCAGTTTGCACCTGGTTATACCTTCAATGAAGATTTAACCCCAAGCGATGCTGGATACCGTACGGAGACAACTCACTTTTTATCTCCTGCATACATCCAGTTTGGACCTGGTATCCTTTGGAAAAAAAGCGATAATCTATATGTGAATGTTTCTCCAGCAACGGCTAAATTTATCCTAGTTGACAAAGAATATACTACTGTTAATGAATCTATTCCTGGTGCTTTAGACGCCTATAACGAAAGTAAATATTTTGGTGTAGCGGCTAATGAAGGCAACCGTTTTGAATTTGGCGCTTCACTTTCTGCATATGCAAAGTTTGATATTATGGCGAATATTTCTGCAGAGAATATTTTAAACCTTTACTCAAATTACCTTGAGGATCCACAAAACGTAGATTTAGATTATACATTCAACCTTGTTATGAAAGTTAATAAGTATATTTCTACTAATGTAACTTTCCAAGCCATTTATGATGACAATGCTGTTGAAGGCTTCCAAATTCGTGAAGCGTTAGGTGTTGGTGTAACATATGGTTTCTAAAAAATATATTTTAAAAACTGAAAGCCGATTCAAAGTATTTGAATCGGCTTTTTTATGCTCTTTTAAATATACTTAATCTTCCTCTGTATATTCGTCATATAGAAAGTTGTTATACGGAAAACGAGTGGTGTGGATTTCCTTTACTTTTTCATATACCACTTTTCTAAACTCATTGAAATTCTCTTTATTCAGTGCTGAAATAAAAATGGCTTCCCCATTTAATTTTGCCATCCACGTTTGTTTCCATTCTTCTAAGGTATAATGTGCAGTAGTTTTTTCTGTCATTAAATCATCCTCTTCAATTTCTTCTGGGTGATAGGCATCAATTTTATTAAAAACCATAACAGTTGGTTTATCTGCGCTTCCTATTTCTTCAAGAATTTTATCAACAGAGTCTATATGGTGCTCAAAAGAAGGATGGCTTATATCTACCACATGCAGCAATAAATCTGCTTCGCGAACCTCATCCAAGGTACTTTTAAAAGATTCTACCAGTTGCGTTGGTAGCTTTCGTATAAAACCTACGGTATCGGTAAGTAGAAAAGGAAGGTTTCCAATTACTACTTTCCGCACAGTAGTATCGAGTGTTGCAAAAAGTTTATTTTCGGCAAATACATCGCTTTTGCTAATTACATTCATCAATGTAGATTTTCCCACGTTAGTATAACCTACTAAAGCCACACGTATCAACGCGCCACGATTGCCACGTTGCACTTCCATCTGGCGGTCAATTTTTTTCAATTTATCCTTTAACAATGCAATTCTATCCCGAACAATACGTCTATCTGTTTCAATCTCTGTTTCCCCAGGACCACGCATTCCAATACCCCCACGCTGGCGTTCCAAGTGAGTCCACATACCGGCAAGGCGTGGTAAAAGATATTGATATTGTGCCAATTCTACCTGTGTGCGCGCATAGCTGGTTTGTGCCCGTTGTGCAAAAATATCCAGAATCAAATTAGTCCTGTCTATAATTTTACATTGTAATATTTTTTCAATATTTTTTTGTTGTGCTGGTGAAAGCTCATCATCAAAAATAGCGACTCCCACCTCGTGTTCTTCTACAAAATTTTTAACTTCATCCAGCTTTCCTGTACCAATAAAAGTTTTTGGATTCGGTACATCCATTTTCTGCGTGAAACGTTTTAATACTTCACCACCAGCGGTATATGCCAAAAACTCAAGCTCATCTAAATATTCTTGAGATTTTTCTTCGTCTTGATATTGTGTCACCAATCCGATAAGTACTGTTTTTTCGTAAGAAATGTCCGTCTGCTCTATCATAAAATAATTTATACTACAAATGTACAAAACACTTAGCTCGATTTTTTTGTACTTTACAAGCAATTAACATCTATTCATCCATAAAGAATGAAAAATCTTTATTCTGTTGCTTTTTATAATCTCGAAAACCTTTTTGATACCGTCAATGACTCAAAAGTTATGGATGATGATTTTACGCCTGGCACACAAATGGATTGGAGTGCTGCACGTTATTCTAAAAAACTAAATGAATTAGGGCGTATTATTTCGCAGATTGGGTATAAAGAAACCAATCATCCACCTGTAATAATTGGCGTTGCGGAAGTGGAAAACGAGACTGTACTTAAAGACTTGGTTTCTACAAAATTCTTAAAAAGTGAGGGGTATGGGTATATACATTTCGATTCGCCAGACGAGCGAGGCATTGACACAGCATTGATTTACCGAAAAAAATATTTTAAAATACTTTATAAAGAAGCCATTACTTTACTCGTTTATAATGAAGAAGGCATTCGCGATTATACACGAGATATCCTGTACGTAAAGGGTAAACTTGAAGATGAAATAATCCATATTCTTATAAATCATTGGCCCTCACGAAGAGAAGGAACGGAAATAACAACCCCCAAACGAATGGCAGCAGCACTTAAAAACAGAGAAATTATTTCAAAAATTAAAGCTGAAAATCCGTTGGAAAAAATAATAGTGATGGGCGATTTTAATGACAATCCAACTAATGAAAGCTTAAAAACTTTAGCTGACACAGATTTTTACAATCCGATGGAAATGTTACTTACCAAATATTCAGGAAGTTTAAACTATCAGAGCACTTGGAATCTTTTTGACCAGATTATTATATCAAATAGTTTTTTGCAGCAGTATAAAAATTCTTTTCAGTTTGAAAAAGCACGTATTTTTAACCCTAAAGAACTCAAGGAACACGAAGGTAAATTTAAAGGAAACCCTTTTAGAACTTACGCTGGACCCCATTATTTGGGTGGAGTGAGTGATCATTTTCCAGTTTTTGCTGTTTTTTCAGTTAAAAAAAATAATACATTAAATTCCGAAAAATCCTTAGCCTAAGTTATGACCAAAAAGTTATACATATTCACCTTTCTTTTAGTGATAATTGTATTGCCTTTCCAAAAAATACAAGCGCAACAAGACCCACAGTACACACAATATATGTACAATATGAATGTGGTAAACCCTGCTTATACAGGGTCTAAAGAAAGTCTTTCGCTTACGGCACTTTATAGAAACCAATGGTCTGGTTTGGAAGGAAACCCCGTTACTTTTACTTTTTCTGCTCATTCTCCAGTTAGTGAAAAAGTGGGTTTAGGGCTTTCTATTATAAAAGATAAATTAGGTCCTGTACATGAGACTAATGCGTATGCAGATTTTTCATACACTATTAAGGTGGCAAAATATATACAGCTTGCATTTGGGTTTAAAGCTGGTGCTACTTTTCATGATGTTGGCTTGGCTACTTTAGAAGTACAGGATGCTAACGATCCATTTTTTTCGCAAGATATAAACAATACATATCCAAATATTGGAGCTGGCGCTTTTCTGTATGGGGATAAATTTTATGTGGGAGTATCAGTTCCGAATTTGCTGAAATCAGTTCATTTGGATGAAAACGGCATTAAATACGGTTCCGAAACCAATCATTATTTTATAACATCGGGTTATGTTTTTCAGCTTTCAGAAGTTTTTAAATTAAAGCCTTCCGTAATGGTGAAATCTGCTTTTAATGCACCCGTTTCTTTCGATGCAAACATTAATGCATTGTTTTATAACAAATTTGAACTTGGTGCATCTTATAGATTAGACGATTCTTTTAGCGGTTTGGTTGGGTTCCAGATAACGCCAAACATTCGTGTGGGCTATGCTTACGATCATATAATTTCAGATTTAAAAGCTGTAGGTCCTGCGTCTCACGAGGTAATTATTAGTTTTGATGTTTTCTTTACTAGAACTGCAATCATTACCCCAAGGTTTTTTTAATACGTAAGAAGTTTCAAAATAGCAACTCCATTAGTCTGAATTAATCTCGATTTCATCTAATTCATAAGTTCCATCAAAAGCTTCTTTTCCACTTCCTAAATACCTAAAGGCAATGTATCCGTTTCCTTTTAAACATGCTAAGGAAACGTTTCCTGAAGGATACCAACTACCAAAAGAATCATCATCTTGTGTTATGTATGCCGCAGAAAGAATACTCCAAGTGGCGGAAGTGATAGTGTCAGGGGTTCCATCCCAATTATTCGAGAAATATAGTTCCAATATACTTCCGTCAGCAAAACTATTTGAGGTTTTAAAATTAAGTGTTTCGCCTTGTTGCGCATCAAAATTAATTTGTGGAGTTATTAGCCACGCAATATTGCTATCGTCGCCAGAACTAAAGGCTTGCATTTTTGCAGAAATACCAAGAGAGGGATTGCTGCCAGTGGCAGTATAAGCCTCCCAAAGTTCAGAACCCGCTTCAATATAATTGGTCCAACCATTTCCAGCTATAGGTTTTCCATTGGTTTGTGTTTCGAAGAATTCTTTAAATAATACTGTATTTCCTGTGGTTGCAAGCTCACCACAGTCAATTTCTGCTGGATCACAACGTGCTTCACTGTCAAAATGTATTGAAGAAGGGTCGTTAATATTTAAATTAAATTTTTCTCCAAAGAAATCATAAACTAAAATAGCATCCATAGAACCGCTACCCGTGGGAAGAAGTACCGCTTTAAAATCAGCGTAAGTACTTGTACTAAAAACTATAGCGTATTTTGAAACACAGCTTTCCAGCACACGCTCTCCATCAAATTTATCTAAGGGCTCTGCAGCATAGGTTTTACGGTTTTCTCCCAAAGCATCATAGCGATTAAACTGCACGTCTGTTAGCTGAATAAGTAGATTAGTTTTGCTGTCTGAAAATTCTAAAATAGACATTGGTAAAGGTTCAATCTCTTCCACTGTCACATCTCGAATTACAAAATCGAACATCTGCGATTCCGCTATTTTATCAATATTATTTCCTCTTCTAATTCCTAAGGTAAGCACACCGCTATTTATACCTACGGTTAATTCATCGAGCTTTATATATACTTTTCTTCCGAATTCAAAAGTGGTGAAAAGTGGATTTGCATCAATCAAAATTTTTACACCTGAATTGGGGTTTGAAGTGCTATTTTGAATAATAAGCTCTTCAAAAAAGTTACCTCCTTCATCACTCGAAATTACATAGCCGGTAATATATTTAGTTGTTTCTTGAAAAGATAAAACGGCATCAGGGTTTCCAGTAGACGCTTGTTCTTGTTCTAGCAAATCGCGTAAGGATGAAATTTCAATTAGATCATTTTGGTCAATGTTTGGCGCAATAAGTTCCGTATTTGGCACTTCATAATCATCACTCTTTACGCAAGAAATAATCAGTAGTAAAATAAAAAATAATGTGCCAATTTTATTGAATTTTTCTGTTTTCATCGCTTAAGTATTTTGCTGTTAAAATCTTACATAAACATTTACATAATATGTGGTTCCGTATCCAAAAAAGTAGCGGTTACCAAAAATGGGGGAATTTCTATTTTGATCTTCTTGCACTTTTTTATAATCCGCCAAACGCGAATCTTCAAAACCTCCCGTTTTGTATTCTTGATTAAGCACATTGCTTACAGTTGCAAAAAAACCAACGTAATATTTTTTAATTCTCCACGATTTTCCACCTACTGCATTAATAAGTATATACGCTCCAAATTCTTCTTGCTTTAAAAGTGCTTTAGCTATTTCAGGATCATAATTAGCATCTGTTTGACCGTCACCACCGAAGGTAAATGCGTCTGATCTTCTTAAAGCACTTACATCTATATAAGCATTTGAAAAATAATTTGCCGTTATACCAACCCACCAAAAAGTAGGATCTCGATATTCAAAACCTAATTGATAAGCTCTTTCTGGCCCTGCTGCTAGGTGATAATTTTTTAGCTTCGTGGTTTTATCGCCAAATGTTAGCAAATCAAAATCGTCGCTTGTTAAATATTGATTTGGATTGTTTGTATACACATTTTGGCCAAAAGAAAGCGCGGTTTTTAGCTTAAGCGTTGGCGTTACCTGAGCTTCAACACCCAATTCTACACCCATTTTTTGGGTGTTAATCCCAGTAATTACTTCCTGCACAAAAGCATATCCATCTTTATACCCTTGTGCAGATTCGGTGAAAAAGAAATTGATGTCGGTTTGGTTGTTTATCGTGTTGTAATATCCTGTTAACCTAGCCTTGAGGATGGGTGAGCGAAAAACGTAACTTAAATCAACGTTTTGAATTTTTTCAGATTGAAGATCAACAACAGTTGCATTGCGCTGTCGTGAATTACTAAAAGTATTGCGAAGCGTAGGCGCTTTGGTGAAATACCCAAGGTTTAAATCGACCAAGTGTCTCCCTGTAATTTTGTACAAAAAACCTGCTTTGCCACCATAATCAGTGAAGTTTAGTTTTTCACTTTCACCAAAAGAAAGCGCTCCAGGAAAGTTCCCGTTTTCGAATAGACCATTGCGCTGATAACTCGTTTGCGAAGCAGTTGCAGCCACATAAAAATCCATTCGAGTATACTTAAATTGTCCTTGTACAAAGCCTGAAATTACATTGGCTTTCAGTTCAAAATTATATTTATAACGCTCGCCTACACCAACAATACGGTTTCTGTTTTGTAAATCGCTTTGAGCCACATCGCCAACTATTGTATTGTTTGCTCCTTCAGCAAAATAATCGATATCTAAATAGCCTGTTCCTCCCAAAAGATCATTTAATGCTGCATAATTTTCACTTTTAAGGTTGCGGTAATTTAAGCTTCCATTTATAGTAACAAACTCATTAATGTGGCTATTTAGAATTGTGTTTGCCATTAATTGGGTATCGTCTTGTCTATCTTCCTGAAGGGCATAAATAGCATTTCCCCCGTTATTTTTTGCAATTTTATTGGCGTTATAAAGTATATTCCAATCTAACTGACCATCATTTATAAACTTCTTTTCAGCTAAATATGCAAGTTCATAATCATATGAAGTGAGATTTTCAAACCGAAGAAAATAACTGGGCATGCGTTGGTAATAATTAGGATACGGATTTCGCGCACCACCAATATATGTTTCTTGTCCATTCACTTCAACCAATCGAGTCCCGCCATAATCGATTCGTGTAGTTCCCATTTTTCCAAATTGATAGCCCATATTTGTATTCAAAGAAGTGGAAGGGTTTATATTCCAAAAATGGTTAAGCATAAGTGTTGGTGCTTCCACTGCTTTTGTTTTTGAATTGCGTACTTCGCCATTTTGATACCCCCAATTTGGATTGTAGGCTAATCCTTTTAGGTTTTCAACCTCATCGGTTAATGCTCCAGATTTCCCTCTAGCATTTGGTGTAAAAAAAGCGGTAAAATTGATGCTATTGGATTCGTTTAACTTTTTTTCTACGGAAGTAAAAAATGAATTTGCCTCATATACAGTCCCTTCTTGAAACCCGCCATCGCCATAACGTCGCGAGAGTAAAACGGAATAAGACCATCCATTTTTGCCTTGCCCACTATGATAGGAACCCATCACTCTTCCGCGATAACTTCTGTTGGAAGTTGCGTAGGAAACCCTTCCGCCTTTGCGGTACAAGGATGCCCGCATACTAATATTTGTGGTTCCCGCAACATCCCCAAAAGTAACATCGTTGGCGTGCAAGCCTCTAGAAAAAACTTGATTGCGTTGCACATCATTTAATCCGCCCCAGGCTGCCCATTGTGGGCGACCATCATACTGTTTGTTCATTTCTAAACCATTAATTAGCAATTTTCCATTAGCATTATCAAAACCCCGAGGATTAAAATAAGTCGCGCTAAAATCATAGGCCGCAGCATTAAGAAAAACATCATTAGAAGCTTGCAACACTCCCGAAAGGCTATAAGATGTTCCTTCATCATTATCCAATTCAGCATCAGAAAGACTTATAACTCCTATTTGCTGCTCCATTTCGCGCAAATCTATTTCCATCAAAATAGGGTCTAGATTTATTGGTGTATCATTACTAATTAGTATGGGAATATTTAAAGTGATATTTCCTAATTTTGAAATAATAAGTATTTGTGGCCCTTGTGGAAGATTTTTTTGAAAGAAAGAAAATTCACCTAAAGTATTTGTAACAGTGTAAAAAGTGCTGGTTTTAATACTTATTTCAGCATTGCTAACGGGTTGAGAAGAATTGGTTTCAAGCACCCTCCCCTTTAAAATAGCATCTTGAGAAAATGAAGTAATTCCTCCAAATAGAAGCACAAAACAGATAAAAATGAGACGTTTCATTTTTGGATGTGTTACTAACTGGGAAGAACTATTTAATAGAATACATAAATTTAACTAAATAAATACCATATTCATATAAAAAACGCTAACTTTTTATAAATTTTCGTTTTTGTTATGAGCTATTATAAATACCCTCTTCTGGCAAGCTTATTTTGTTTTACATTTTTATTCTCCCAAACAGAAAAAGAATATAAAATAAACACCATCGCTTTTTACAATCTCGAAAATCTTTTTGACTTTGAAGATGCTCCCTTCATTTTTGATGAAGACCGTACGCCAGATGGCAAAGACCACTGGACTCAAGAAATTTATGAGGCTAAATTAGCAAACATGGCTAAGGTAATTTCTGAAATTGGAGTAGACGTTACAGGAACTTTACCCGCTATAATTGGTGTAAGTGAGATTGAAAATCGGCGTGTGCTTGAAGACCTTTTAAACCAAGAACCTTTAGTAAAAATGGATTATGGGATTGTACATTTCGATAGCCCCGACCGTCGTGGAATAGATGTGGCACTCCTTTATCAGAAAAAATTATTTACACCTACCAACTATAAAGCGTATGAACTTTTAATTTATGACGATCAAGATAGAAGCAAACGTGTATATACCCGCGATCAACTTTTAGTTAGCGGTATGCTAGATGGCGAAAAAATTAGCATTATCGTAAATCACTGGCCATCACGTAGTGGTGGAGAGCAACGAAGTCGGCTCAAGCGTATTCATGCCGCGAAGCTAAACATACAGATTATAGATTCATTATTTAGTGAAAACCCATATGCCAAAATAATTACCATGGGAGATTTTAACGATGACCCTACAAGCCCAAGTATAAAAAAGGTGTTAAAAACCAAAAGTGCAAGGGAAAAAATGAGCCTAAAAGAACTTTACAACCCAATGGAAAAAATGCATAAAAAAGGAATGGGAACTCTTGCCTATCGGGATGCTTGGAATCTTTTCGACCAAATAATAATTTCAACAGAATTGGCGAAAAAAGATTTTACATCTTATAGGTTTTATAAAGCAGGAATCTTTAATAAAAACTATTTACAAACACCAAATGGACAATATAAAGGGTATCCTTTTAGAAGTTTTGTAAATGGATACACCGGTGGGTATAGCGACCATTTTCCTGTTTATATCTATTTAATAAAAGAAAAAGGGCTCTAAAATAGAACCCTTTTTCTTTTATTTATAACTAGTGTTTTTTTAAAACCATTGGCTCCATGGTATTCTACTCAGCATTAATACCAATGCAATAGTGTAGAATATTGCCAAGGTTTTAAATTTTCCATGGGAAAGTAGTTTCTTTTTGTGTTTTGAATATCCTATCGTTATAAAAACAACTGTTAAAATCATTACCATTGGATGCTCTACTGCGTAGAGTCTAGCAGTAGCATCTTTCATTACGACTCCCATTCCATTGGTTGTAATGTTCTGTACTCCTAAAGGTGAAACAAAATAAAGTACCAATCCTATAAGCAATTGAATATGAGTAACAATAAGGGCAAAGAGGGAAATTCTGAAGTCTTTGGCACCGTATTCTTTTTTCGAAAATAATCCTGCCAATGCATTTATTGTTGCCAGCACTACGATAAGAAGCACTAAATAAGCCCAATAAGAATGAATAAATTGAATAGTTGTGTACATATGTTTATGATTTTTTGAAGTGTTCCAAAGATAAGATTTATTAATAAAAAAAATGCCCCAAAAGATTGGGGCATTTTAAAATTAAACGAATCGTTTATTAGAAATCGTAACGAATACTTGCGTTCCAAGTTCTTCCATTACCATAGTAATACCCGTAAGAATCTTTTTGACCTAAGTATGTTTCGTTAGTAACGTTATAGCAATTTCCTCTGATAGTAAAATCATTACCACCAAAATCAAATTTGTAAGTGATTCCTGCATCTAACAAGCTATAAGGCGACAAACGCTCTGCTTGATAAACTTCGTTAACCAAAGAGGCATCTACCACATCTTCAGCATCTACGAAACCATATAAATCTGTATAGATATTGTAATCTGCATCTACACTAAGACCACCAAAAATGGTGTATTTGAAAGCAAAACCGAATGAAGTTTGAGGTGCATTACCTACTTTAGTACCGCTTAAGTTAACAGTACCGTCTTCTAACAAGGCATTTGTTTCATTATCTCTCGTTTGGAAAGGTGTTTCTCCATCATACTTCCAGTTCCCGATGCTTCCGAATGCTCTAAACATTAAGTCGCTTGAGAAACGGTATTTACCTTCAAATTCAAATCCTTTGTGAACCTGTGTTATGTCAGTAAATCTTTGGTAACGATCTGTTTGTTCAATAATAGTACCAGCTGATGGGTCTCCTTCAATAAACCCTCCTTGAAGGAATCTATTACCCCAAGATGTGTAATACCCATTCAAGTCTAAACTGAATTTTCCAGCGCGAATTCTATAACCAACTTCAACCCCTAAAACTTCTTCGTTTTCTACTTCATTATCTCCTTCAAGAATGTAGTTAGAGTTTCTAATATCATCAAAAATATTATCTAAGAAAGGCTGTCTTGAATAGTATCCTGCGTTTGCAAAAACAGTGCTCGTTTCAGCAAATGAATATCCCATTCCACCTTTAACATTATATCCTAATTTGCTTATTTTTTCAGATTTTCCTAGCCCATTTACGCCTTCTATTTCACTTCCTTCAGCGCGACCTTCTCTTTGGTAGCTCTGTGTAGAAACTGCTCCTTGAATAAATGCAGAGAAATTATCTGTTTTGTATTCTGCTTGTCCAAAACCACCAATGTAGTTGATAGTTTCTGAGTAGTCATAATTGAAACGCTGTGCTTCATCTGCAGAGTTAAATAACGCTGACCATGGATCTGCTTCAAAAGTTTCGCTAATTACATAATCGCTATCTCTTTGATCTCCGTAACCAAAGTTATCAGCATATCCTTGAAGACCTAGAAGGTTGTTCATTTGGTACCAGTGGCTTCCTTTGTAGAAACGTGTATCTGCACCTACGTTTACAGTAAAATTATCGCTTATTTCACTTTCAAGATTTGTAAGAAATCCGAACCAGTTATGGTTGTTTACAGACATTCTTCTTGCAAGTGATCCAGCGCCATAGCTACCAATTCCATTGTCAGCTCCAGCGATGTTGTTTTCTTCAATAGCGTTAAAATCTATTTCACCGTTTTCATCTTCAATAATATTTCTAGAGCTTCCTGCAGGTCCTGTTCCACCACCACGGCCGAAAGATGCATAGGCTACAGAAGATAGGTTTGTTTTTTCACTCAATACCCAATCCCAGTTAAGGTTTACAATCGGTTTGTGGTAGTAGTTTCTTCTAGTCGTGAATCTCTCACCATTATAAAAACCTGAATTGTTGTTATAGCGTGTTCCATACTGATCGTAATCATCTAAAGATTTAGAGAAGTTTTGATCGTGCCATTGTGGTGCTCCTGTTAATAAGAAGTTGAAAGAGTGCTTATCGTTAGGTACATATCCTATGCCAATAAAATAGTTCTGTCCTTGTCCAGCAGTACCGTCAGAATATTTTCTGTGTGCTTGCCAGTGGTCAAGTAAAAATGAGTACGCCCATTTTCCCTTAAGACCAGAGTCATAGCTAATTGTTCCTTTAAGGTAGCTATCATTCCCAGTCATAAAACGAGCAAAACCACCTTCTTTTCTTCCTGCAGCACGAGAAACAATGTTTACCGTTCCACCTACTGAAGAAATAGCCAGTTTAGAAGAACCTAAACCACGTTGTACCTGAATAGCGTTTGCTACATCAGACATACCAGACCAGTTAGACCAGTACATTCTACCGTCTTCCATACCATTAATTGGTTGTCCGTTTAATAAGAATGCAGTGTTTGTTTGGTCAAAACCACGTAAAAACATTTGTGAGTCACCAAAACCACCTGCTTGGTTAGAAACATAGACACTAGGAGTACTTTTTACAGCCTCTGGAAATTCTACGTTACCCACTGCCTTCGCTTGAATTTCTGCAGATGTAATTGTTGAAACAGCAATTGGGGTTTGGCGGTCTTTTGCCAAATCTATAATTCCCTTTCCTACAATTACTACTTCTTCAAGAGCATCAGAGTCTACAGTAATTTTAACACTACCAAGATTTGCTGCTCCGTTTACTATTTGAAAAGGAACGTTCTCAATAGTATACCCAATGTAAGAAATAGTAAGCGTTCCTTTTTTAGCAGAAGTTTCAAGGGTGAAATTTCCGTCAAAATCGGTAATGGCGCCATTTGATGTGCCAGTCTCAACAACATTGGCACCAGCCAAAGGGTCGTTGGATTCAGAATCAATCACAGTACCAGTAACGGTTGACTGTGAAAAAGCGGCAAAACCGCCCATTAAAAAAATAAGAAGTAATAATTTTCTCATAGATTTGAGTTTTAGTTTAAAATTTCGGCAAAAATACAATCTTAAATAGGTTCTAACCAACAAATATGATTAAGAAATCTTTAAGAAATACCGGCTGAAATAAAGGTAGAATTTAATAGCTAAAGCTTTGAAGACTCGATAATTAATTACCAACAGGGTTATTAACATGTTAAATTAATAACAATTAAAAGGAAATACAATCCAATTCTTCCTTCAAAGGAAGCAGATTTTCGAAGTATTGTTTATGAAATTCTTTAGGAAGTGGTTTTGAGAAAGGGACGTCTTCTTTAAATGGATCTACTTCTTTTCCATTTTTCCAAAAACGATAACATACATGCGGCCCCCCCGTATTTCCCGTCATCCCAATCCAGCCTATAACATCGCCTTGATTTACATAGTCACCAACTTTCACATTTCGCGCCTTCATATGAAGGTATTGGGTTTCATACGTGCCATTATGCCTTATTTTAACGTAGTTTCCATTGCCGCCTCTTCTTTCAGATTTGGTAACAACCCCATCGGCTGTGGCCAAAATTGGGGTTCCAATAGGCGCAGCAAAGTCTGTTCCTCGGTGCGGACGAAGCTTAAAGCCATAATATTTTATTCTTCTATTTAAGTTATAACGGGAAGATATACGGCTAAATTTAACCGGGGCTTTTAAAAATGCTCGTTTTAAATTATTTGCAAGTTCATCATAATACCCTGATACATTTTCAATGGAATCTGAATTAAATTTAAAAGCGTATAATGGCTTTCCGTGATGCTCAAAATAAGCAGCTTTTATTTCCTGAAGCCCCGCAGGAATCGTATCATCTATAAACTTCTCGGTGTAAATCACTTTAAAGCGATCTCCTGGCTGCAATTTAAAAAAGTTGATAGTCCATGCATAAATATTTGCCAGTTGGTCTGTCATATAAGGGCTTAAATTCTGCTCTTCCATCGTTGCTGAAAGTGAGCTACTTATAACGCCAGCTGCCTCACGAATTTCGTAACGCACAGGTTTTTGATTGTTAAAAATAGTGAGCGTATCTCGAAAATCGACTACAGCGTAATCAATTCGGTTGGTTTCGTATATAAATACTTGCGTTTTGTTTAAGGAATCTTTTGAATTGAGCAGGACATAAGGTTTTCCAATCACAATTTTTCGCACATCAAAACTGTCACGAAATTTAGTAGCTACTTCCATAATTTTATCTTGTGACACCCCATTAGCAAAGAGAATATCACCAAAGGTATCGCCTGAACGTATGGTATCGCGTACCACATTAAAATCGTTAAGATTGTATCCGTATTGTTGAATTACTATTTCTTCAACAACCTCATTTTCTTTGATTGAATTGTCTTCTTTATTATTACAGGAAGCTGTAAGCAGGATAAGCGTTAGTGTGGCTAAAATTAATTTCTTCAATTGGGGCGATTTTCGGTATTATCTATTTAATCTGCTAGTATTTTAAAAGAATGCTGTAAGCCTTTAAACTCGGTTAAAGTAGCTTTTAAAGAGCCTACAGCCAAATCTGCTTTTATAAGTAATGGAATTTTATTCTTATCGTCACTTATCCAAACAGTTAGACTTTCCTTTTCTTTAAAGACTCTACCTGATTGAACGTAGGGTCTAAATATTAAAGTTTTAACACGGCCAAAATTAGTGTCTAAAGTTTCTTTTCCAAGGAATTTTAGCCTGAATTTATAATTTTCTTTATCAAAAAACATATTCATTTCGAAAACATCACCTTCCTTAATGTTTTCGGTATCTAATTTATTTCGAAGGTAGTAAAAAGCAGAAATCATATCCTGTGTCTCTGCAGGGAATGCAAACGTAGTGATTTCGTTATTTTTTTTGTCGTTTACAGTTGCTTTGTTTGTGGTGTGGTTAAAATCAATCTGAATATCTTTAGTATAACCGCCTTCATCTATTTTTCTAATAAAACGGTACGGGACATTGTGGTCTTTATCAATATAGGACTGATAGTCATCATTAACTTTAAAAAACCATTTTGAGACACCAACAGTTTCGCCATAGCCACGCACGTGAAAAACACTTTTCCCATTTATTGAAGTGCTTTTAACTCCAAGGGTAGCGTATCCAGCTGTTACAAAACCATAATGTACCCGAAATTTGAAAAATTCTCCATTGCCATACGCCCTTTCTTGGGCTGAAAGAAAAATAATATTTCCTGTGAGGAATAAAAGCGTGAGCAACTTTTTCATAAGGTATACTTAAGGGGTTACATTTTTTTAAAAACAACTTCCGTTCCAAAAAAAAAATTAACCCCTATTATATAGACGATGCAGTTTATATAAAGTTACATTTATAAAGTCCCTCTTTGCTCTTGCTCTCTTTCAATAGATTCAAAAAGTGCTTTGAAATTTCCTGCTCCAAATCCTTTAGCTCCCATACGCTGTATAATTTCGAAGAAAAGTGTTGGTCTGTCTTCTAAAGGTTTTGTGAAAATTTGAAGTAAATATCCTTCCTCATCTGCGTCAATCATAATGGAAAGATTTTTAAGTTCGTTAATATCTTCTTTCATCATTTCCATATGACTTCCTAATCGTCTCGGAATATCATCGTAATACGCTTGTGGTGGTGGTGGTAAAAATTCTATCCCACGTGCCTTCAATTGGCTTACTGTTTTTATAATATCGTCTGTTGCTACGGCTAAATGTTGTACACCCGAATCTTCATAAAAATCAAGATATTCTTCAATTTGCGATCTCTTTATTCCTTTAGCTGGTTCGTTTATAGGAAATTTAATACGCCCATTGCCGTTGCTCATCACTTTACTCATCAAAGCAGAGTATTCTGTATGAATTTGTTTGTCGTCAAAGGAAAGAAAATTCACAAAGCCCATAACTTCCTCGTACCATTTTACCCACTTGTCCATTTGCCCCCAGCCTACATTTCCAACCATGTGGTCTATGTACTTTAATCCTGTTGGCTCTGGATTATAATCACTTTTCCATTCACGGAAGCCTGGTAAAAATGTTCCATTATAATTTTTACGCTCTACAAACATATGCACGGTTTCTCCATAGGTATAGATTCCGCTTCGTACTACTTCGCCCTGTTCGTCTTTTTCAACGGTTGGCTCCATATAAGGTTTTGCGCCACGTTTTGTAGTTTCGTTAAACGCACTTGTAGCATCATCTACCCAAAGCGCGATTACTTTTACACCATCACCATGTTTAACTATATGGTCGTTTATTGGCGATTTACTATTTAATGGCGTAGTAAGCACAAGTCTGATTTTGTCTTGTTTTAACACATAGCTTACAGAATCTCTTGAGCCGGTTTCTAAACCTTTGTAAGCATACGATTGAAAACCGAACGCAGTTTTATAAAAATGCGCCGACTGTTTTGCATTTCCTACGTAAAATTCTACATAATCAGTACCTAATAACGGTAGAAAATCCGCTGCGCCTTCAAAAATTTTTTCCAGCCCATAATCGACTGATTTTACTTCTTTACTCATACTATTATATTCTAAATTTTAATGATCTAACCAACTTTGATAATACGTTCCATCTGCTAATTTCATTCCATCTTCGGTTACTTGTAATGGTTTAAAAGTATCTACCATTACAGCAAGCTCGTCTGTTTTAGTTTTTCCAATGCTTCTTTCCGTAGCACCAGGGTGTGGCCCGTGTGGAATACCTGCTGGATGTAATGATATATGGCCAGCTGCAATATCGTTTCTACTCATAAAATCGCCATCTACGTAATATAACACCTCATCGCTATCAATATTGCTATGATTGTAGGGAGCAGGAATACTATCTGGATGATAATCATAAAGTCGTGGTACAAAACTACAAACTACAAATGCATCTGTTTCAAAAGTTTGATGCACTGGTGGCGGCTGATGAATTCTTCCAGTAATAGGTTCAAAATCGTGGATTGAAAAGGCATACGGAAAATTATATCCATCATAGCCAACCACATCAAAGGGATGCGTAGCGTATATCATTTCAAAAATATCGTCTCCTTTTTTTACTTTTATAAGAAATTCGCCTTTTTCATCATAGGTTTCTAGCTCTTGTGGTTTGCGTATATCGCGTTCACAATAAGGGGAATGTTCTAACAACTGTCCGAACCAGTTTCTATATCTTTTGGGAGTATAAATGGGTCTTCGCGATTCAACAATAAAAAGACGATTATCTTCCGTGTCAAAATCCATTTTATAAATAATACCGCGGGGAACCAATAAATAATCTCCGTATTTAAAATCTAAATTTCCTAAAAAAGTACGGAGTTTCCCACTGCCTTTATGAATGAAAATTAATTCGTCAGCATCGGTGTTTTTATAAAAATAATCTCGTTGAGATTCCTGAGGCGCAGCTAAAATTATACTACAATCGCTATTGGTAAGCACCGTTTTCCGGCTTTCTAAATAATCTTTTTCAGGTTTTACCTCAAAACCCTTTAAACGAAGTGATTGCATATTATTGCTTTTTGCAATTTTTGGCGCAACACTGTATTGTTTTTTTATTTCTTTTACTTGTGTGGGTCTATTTTCGTGATAACTATTACTGTACATACCATCAAAACCAATGGTTCCAAAAAGTTGCTCAGCATATAAACTTCCATCTGGTTTGCGGAATTGCGTATGGCGTTTGGGTGGTATTTTGCCCAATTTATGATAGAAAGGCATAAATTATTTTAGATTTTAGATCAACGATTTTAGACTATTCCTGCCCAACATATAGCGCGGACAGTCATTACCACACAAATATCGGAAAAATATACTGGTTTCAGTTATAAGAAAAACTAAAATCTATATCCCACATTTACATACCATTCATCTGTCCGTGTTTCGGGAGAAAAGGAATATTTAAGTTCTATTGGGCCAAAGAAAGTTTCCAACCCATAGCCAAGTGCAATCCCCGTATAATCCACTGCATCTATCCATTGTTCATGAGAAAATAAATCGTCACCTATATTGGCAATATTAGCGGCGATATTAATGTGGTTTTTACGGAAAATTTCATAATCTAAACTCAAAGTAGTTTTTAAATAAGTATCGCCACGCAAACTCAAGGTTTCATAGCCATAAAATGGAATAATATTGTTTATTTCATTAAAACCGTAACCCCCTAACGAAAAGTCTAAGGACCGTGTTTCTTTTCCGCCTATTTTAAAACCTCCTTCAGATACAATTTGGGCTGAAAATTTTTTCAGAAAAGATTTTGCGTATCCTACTCTTGCTTTGGCAATTGAAAATTGGCTAAAGTCTTTATTTCGGCCATGTGCAAAAAGGTACAAATGAAAATCGCCTTCTAAGTAGATTCCTTTATTAGGAAAAAAACTATTGTCGTATGTATCGTATTTTAAAAACCCAAATGTGCTGTAATAATTAGTGCTTTCAAACACCGTTCGCGGTAAATTTTTATTGTCAATACCAATAGTTTCGGATAAATACCTAATGTACTTATGTTCAGCGCCCACTCCAACAGTAAAAATTCTTTGGAAAAGTGTTTCTACATAAATTTGATTTGTAAAGTCGCTATAGTTCAAAAGAATTTTATTCAATTGTACGGCTCCTTCTGAAGAATCTCTATCAAAAGAAACATACTCTAAGCCAACATTATTTTCAAAATAATTATAACTACTATTAAAGCCCACACTCCAATAAAATCCTTTATCGATGTAATAATTGAAGTTATACCGTAGGTTATCACCCACTATCAAATCTAATGAAGCGATGTCATTATTGGTAAAAAGGCGTTTGCGGGTTATATTAATTAAAGCAGCTGCATTGTACAAATCGTCATAATGCGCTCCAAACCGAAGCAACATTCGCGAATTATTTTCTCGAAGTTGAAGCTGCAGTATGTTTTCATTCTGCGCTCCTTTTATAAGATGGTAGTTGATGTCTTGAAAATTACCCGTTGCGGAAAGATTATTAATGCCTTTATTAAAATCTTCATAGGTGATTATGGCGGGAGTTCGCAATTTCAATTTCCCTAAAACATAACTTCTGGAGTAATTTTCATTGCCTTCAATTCTAACTTCGCTTATAAATATATCGTTATGTGGTTCAAACTTTAATTTCTTTTTTTCAGTATGTTTTTGCTGCGATGCTAACTTTGTTAGTTCTTCTCTAAATGAATTTGCTGCATGTTCACCGGCTTCCACAATATTTTTACCTTCATCAAAAGAAACAACTGTAAAATCTTCAATATTTGGGTGAATGTAGATATCCGTTTTTTTACGTTTATCTTCCATGTCTCTAATGGTGCGGTAGTTATTAATTTGCGCTAAAACATCAAGCGCAGATTTTAGGTTTTTTCGACTTTTAAGGCTGTCCTGCACATCTACACCAATAATTATATCCATTCCTTTGGCACGCACTTCATTTATAGGGTAGTTATTTACAACTCCACCATCAATTAAAACCTGATTGTCTATAATAACGGGACTAAAAAGAGAGGGTAAAGCACCACTGGCGGTAACGGCCCTTGAAAGAAACCCATTGTCTAAAATAACCTCTTTGCCATTTTCAACATTTGTGGCAATACAGAAAAAAGGAATGGGTAGCTTGCTGAAGTCTGAAATTGTATCCACATGACCAGTTAATTTTGAAAGCAAATTATAAATATTTTGCCCTTTTGAAAGTCCGGAAGGAAAACCAACTTTAAATTTATCAAATGGAAGAACTAGCGCGTACTTTTCAGATTCTTCTTTTTCATAAAAAGTTTTGGCACTTCTCGGAATTTCATCTTGAATTAATGTGCTAAAATCTGTTTGATTAAAAATACTATCTAATTGTTTTGCTGAATATCCTGAAGCATACAAAGCTCCAATGATAGCACCCATACTCGTGCCGCCAATATAATCTATGCGTACCCCAGCCTCTTCAATAACTTTAAGGGCACCAATATGCGCCAACCCTTTTGCACCTCCACCACTCAAAACCAGACCAACCTTTATGTCCTGTTGTTCCTTTTCCTGCGAAAAGGAAAAAGTTGAAATTAATATGAATAGTATAAAAAGGACTTTCTTCATTAATGTGGTTTCAGATTATTGGATTTTTAAAAGCAACATTCATTTTTCATTACTCAGTACTATAATATGTAATCAATTTCTTCGCTCTATTGTTACCCACAACTTCTGAAAGTTCTTCAAAAGTTGCTGAGGCAATTCGTTTTGTACTTTTAAAATGTTTTAAAAGCTCAACAACTGTTTTTTCGCCAATTCCTGGAATTGTTTCCAACTCTGTATTTAACGCTTGTTTGCTTCGTTTACTTCTGTGAAAAGTAATTCCAAAGCGGTGCGCTTCGTTACGCAATTGCTGAATTATTTTTAAAGTTTCACTCTTTTTGTCTAAATAAAGTGGAATTGGATCGTTTGGATAGAATAATTCTTCAAGACGTTTTGCAATTCCTACAATAGCAATTTTTCCACGCAATTCTAATTTATCTAAACTTTTTAAAGCCGAAGAAAGTTGCCCCTTTCCTCCATCTATGATGATGAGTTGTGGCAATGGTTGCTCCTCTTCCAGCAATCTTTTATAGCGGCGATAAACCACTTCTTCCATAGATGCATAATCATCCGGACCTTCCACGGTTTTAATATTAAACTTACGGTATTCTTTCTTGCTTGGTTTTCCGTTTTTAAAAACTACGCAAGCCGCCACAGGGTTGGTTCCTTGAATATTACTATTATCGAAACACTCTATATGCTTTGGTTCTTCTGAAAGGCGAAGGTCTTTTTTCATCTGTGCCATTATCCGTTTTTCATGGCGTTCGGGATCTACAATTTTAGCTTGTTTAAATTTCTCCATCCGGAAATATTTTGCATTCCTTTCAGAAAGATCTAGAATTGCTTTTTTATCGCCTAGCTTCGGAATATGTACTTTTACTTCCTCGCCCATTTCCACTTCAAAAGGAACATAAATTTCTTTTGAAAGTGAATTAAACCGCTGTCGAAGTTCCACAATTGCTAGTTGCAGTAATTCTTCATTCGTCTCATCGAGTTTTTTCTTTATTTCTAAGGTATGCGAACGAATAATCGCGCCATGGGAAAGTTGTAAAAAATTGACGTACGCATAACTTTCGTCTGAAATTATTGAAAAAACATCTACATTATTAATCTTTGGGTTTACCACGGTAGATTTAGACTGATAATTCTCTAAAACAGTAATTTTTTCCTTTACTCGCTGTGCTTCTTCAAATTTTAAATCTGCAGCAAACGCCTTCATTTGGTTTTTAAATTTGTACAGCGAGTCTTTAAAATTTCCCTTTACAATATTCCGAATTGCTTCAATGTTTTCGTGGTATTCTTTTTCAGAATAAAAGCCTTCGCACGGGCCAGCGCAATTTCCTAAATGGTATTCTAGGCATACTTTATATTTATCTGCCCTAATTTTTTCTTCGGAAAGATCATAATTACAAGTACGCAATTGATACAAACCTTTAATTAAATCGAGTAAGGTATGCACGGTTTTCATGCTTGTGTAAGGGCCAAAATACTCGGAACCATCTTTAATCATTCTCCGTGTAGGAAAAACCCTTGGAAACCGTTCGTTTTTTATACAAATCCACGGGTAGCTTTTATCGTCTTTAAGCAATACATTATAACGTGGTTGGTAATTTTTTATCAAATTATTTTCCAGCAATAACGCGTCCGTTTCTGTTTTGACGACGATATGCTTTATGGTATCAATTTTTTTTACAAGAATTCGGGTTTTACCATTATCTTGCGTTTTGTTAAAGTAAGACGAAACTCTTTTTTTTAAATTTTTCGCCTTTCCCACATACAGCAGCTTCCCGTCTTTATCGTAGTATTGATAAACGCCAGGTGAATCGGGAAGTGTAGAAATTTGGAGTGTTACCGAAGCATTAGCCATAGGCTCAAAGATACTTGATGTTTTGTTTTATACGGAATTTTTATCGCATCAAAATAGTTAATAAAGGGTTAAATACAGATTTTTAAAAAACCTTTCTACCCAACTTTACGTAGGTATAGAAACCAACTAAATATAAATGCCCAAAAGCCATTTTTATTTTAAAAAGTATTTCGTGCTTTTTATATCAGCGATATACCTGCTCAATCCCTTGCAGCAATACCTCGTTGAATCGATGCATTCTTTGTCTCATTTACTAATCCATTCCGAAAATTTACATCATGAAAAGCACCACCATATGGGTCATGAGCACACTCATGAACACAAGGTAATTTCGTTTTTTTCAAAAATATTTTCTTCCAATGAAAAGACTAGTGATCATGATAGCACACATTTTAATTACACCTTCGACACTCATTTTGCACAAGCCTATCCAAAAATTGACTTCCACTTTAAAATTCCAATAAAACATTTTTTTTCATACACCTTCCACTACCATACAAGTGTAAAAATTATCCCCACACCGCCTCCAGAAGTGTTTTTTTCATAAACAAGCCGGGGTTTATTAAAAAAAAATTTAGCATTATGTATTGTAGAACATAGCTGCCTTCAAAAAACGGGCGTTTCTATAGTATTTCTAGATACATGCAATTCATTTTTTAGATAAACTCACATTTTAGAATCAATCATTTTTAACCAATACCCTATGAAAAGAATAATATTAGGGGTCTTACTGCTATGCTTTAGTTTTGCGACATCGCAATCTCTAAAAGGAAACGTAGTTGACCCAAATAACATCCCACTAGAAAATGTAGCTGTTTTTGACCGTACTTCTGGCAACCATACCCATACCGATGCAGCAGGAAATTTTTCACTTGAAAACACTGCGGAAAACGACCAAATACGGTTTTCAATTTTAGGTTTTACAACTACTGAATACACTGTTTCAGCAGACAGTTTCAAAGAACCAATATCCATAACTTTATATGTGGCTGCAGTTTCTTTAGCACAAGTTACCATCACTCCTGAAGTTAATACGTTGAGTCAAATCTTAGCGGTCGATTTAAAAACCGCGCCTGTTAAATCCTCTCAGGAAATACTACGAAAAGTTCCTGGACTTCATATTGGGCAACACGCGGGTGGAGGAAAAGCAGAGCAATTGTTTTTGCGTGGTTTTGACATTGACCACGGAACAGACATCAATCTTTCTGTTGATGGAATGCCCGTAAATATGGTGTCACATGCACATGGGCAAGGCTATAGTGATTTACATTTTTTAATTCCTGAAACTATTGAAGCAATTTCATTTGGGAAAGGCCCCTACAATGCTGCTTATGGCGATTTTGCCACTGCAGGTTTTGTGAATTTTAAAACGCTAAACAAGCTTAAAAAAAGCTCTGTATCTATTGAATATGGTGATTTTGATTCGTTTAGAACTGTAGGTCTTTTTAATATCCTAAATACTCCTACTAACGATGCGTATGTTGCAGCATCCTTAAATACTTTTAATGGCCCGTTTGAATCGCCTCAAAATTTTAATCGATTCAATATAATGGCAAAATACAATTTGAATCTTCCAGACCAACAAAAATTTAGTTTTACAGCATCGCATTTTCAAAGCAAATGGGACGCTTCAGGGCAAGTACCTCAACGCGCTATAGACTCTGGAGCAATTACCCGTTTTGGCGCCATAGACGCTACTGAAGGTGGGACTACAAGCCGTACGAATTTGCTTATTAAGCATTCGAAAATGCTTTCAGATAATGAAAAATTAGAAACCCGTACTTACGTTACAAAGTATGATTTCGAGCTATTTTCAAACTTTACTTTTTTCTTAGATGATGCAATTAATGGTGACCAAATTGCCCAACAAGAGGACCGCACCATCTTAGGTTTTCAAACTGCATACACAAACAAAAACAGCGATAGCAAACTAAATTTTGAATACACTGCAGGCTTGGGAATGCGTTATGACGATGTTAATGAAATAGCACTTTCACACACTAAAAACAGGTATGAGCTTTTAGACCGATTGGCATACGGAAATGTAGATCAGATAAACACTTATGCTTTTTTAAATACCTCATTTAAGTTTGGCGATTTAAAAATTAACCCAGCACTTCGCCTTGATTATTTTAAGTTTGATTATGAAAATAAACTATCCACGGTTTATGATAATAAAAGTGAAGCTAAGGTTTTTGCAAGCCCAAAATTAAATTTTATTTATAGTCCAAACCGGGATTTTCAACTCTTTCTTAAAACTGGAATTGGTTTTCACTCAAACGATACCCGCGTAGTAGTTGCTAATAACGGCAAAACAATTTTACCTGCTGCTTATGGTGCAGATTTGGGCGGAATTTATAAATTAACCGACAACCTTATTGTAAACACTGCTTTTTGGGCATTATTCTTAGAACAAGAATTTGTGTATGTTGGCGATGCTGGAATTGTAGAGCCAAGTGGTAAAACAAAAAGGCTAGGAGTAGATTTTGGCCTTCGATATGAAGCTATGCCATGGTTGTATTTTTATGGAGATGTAAATTATACCTATGCGCGAAGTACAGAAGAAACTAGTGGAATGAACTACATCCCGCTTGCACCAGATTTAACCACTACAGGAGGAATTGCAGTAGAAAATATTGGTAATTTTTCTGGCGGATTAAATTACCGTTATCTAAATGATAGAGCGGCAAATGAAGACAATAGTATTATTGCTGAAGGTTATTTTGTAACCGATTTCAATATAAACTATACGTATAGAAATTTTGTTTTTGGGATAATTATTGAAAACATACTAGATACCGAGTGGAATGAAACCCAATTTGCTACGGAAAGTAGACTGTTTAATGAAGTTGATGCTGTTGAAGAAATACATTTTACACCTGGAACTCCATTTTTCCTTAGAGGAAAGGTAACCGTAAATTTTTAACGAATGGCTTTATAGGCAATGTTCTTTTTGGTTAAATTGCACTACCAATAGCCAACTATGAACATTGCCATTTTATCGCGTGGAGAAACATTATATTCCACTAAAAGTCTTTTAAATGCAGGGGAAGCACGAAACCATAGCATGGAAATTTTAGACCCTTCTCTTTGTTCCCTTGCCATTGAAAACGGGAAAGCTGCTTTGTATTTTCAAGGGGAATTGGTTGATGATCTAGACGCAATTATTCCGCGTATTGGTGCTTCCAACACCTATTTTGGAACCACAGTTGTTCGTCATTTTGAAGCCATGAAAGTTTTTTCAGTAGTTTCTTCGGAAGGGATTGCAAACAGCCGCAATAAATGGACTTGCTTTCAAGTACTTTCCAAGCATACCATCCCCATTCCAAGGACACTTTATGCTTCTTTTTATGAATTTGAAGAACAGTTAAAAACATTTAAAGGCAAGCCCATAATCATAAAACTTTTGGAAGGCACGCACGGTGAAGGTGTTATTCTTTCTGAAAACCCTCAAAATGCTTTAGCTACCATTGAAACCTTAAATGCTGCGGGTGTAAAATTTATATTGCAAGAGTATATTGAAGAAGCTAATGGCGCAGACATTCGTGCTCTTGTGGTTGATGGTGTTGTTGTTGCAGCCATGAAAAGAAAATCTAAAGCGGGGGAATTTAGAAGTAATCTGCATCGTGGTGGTACTTCAGAACTAATTGAACTTACTGCAACCGAAGAAAAAATTGCGCTAAAAGCTGCAAAAGCAATGGGTCTTGGTTTTTGTGGTATTGATATGCTTCAATCAAAAAACGGACCCTTGGTTTTAGAAATTAACAGCACTCCAGGACTGGAAGGTATTGAGAATACTTCGGGAAGAAATGTGTCAAAAAGTGTAATTGGATATATTGAAAGGAATCGTAAAAAGTAGCTATTTTTAGTTGCAGTTGGGAGGTTTAGCACACTACTCATTACACACCAATTAATAATTTGAAATATCTAATTTGTAATTTCGATTTCAATTTCGATTTCATACCTTGCATTTACAAATTCCTAAACATTGAAAAGAAACATCGGCAGAATAGACAAAGCAGATTTCCCTTTGCTTAATTTATTCGATATTGAAGTGAAAATTGATACTGGAGCGTATACATCTTCCATACATTGCAAAAACATGACCGTTGAGGACAACTATTTGAAATGTATTTTTTTGGACGAAGAACATCCCAATTATCACGAAAAAGAAATTATTTTTGACGAATATGATGTAAAAGTTGTGAAAAGTAGCAACGGACAATCAGAAGCGCGTTATAGAATAAAAACCGAGATTTTACTTTTCGGCGAAACACAAGAAATATATTTAACATTGAGCGATCGCGAAGAAATGCGTTTTCCAGTACTTTTGGGAAGAAGCTTCTTAAGCAAGAAATATATCGTAGATATAAACAAAACAAATCTTTCCTTTAAATTAAAAACTAAAAAATGAATATCAAGATTTTATCGGCAAACGCAAATTTATATTCTACAAAACGTCTTATAGAAGCTGCAAAGAGCAGAAAGCACAATGTGGAGGTTATAAACCATGCAAAATGTGATATTGTAATCGAAAAGAAAAATCCGGTAATTTATTATAAAGGTCACAAATTAGACCATACCGATGCTGTAATCCCACGCATAGGAGCTTCCGTTACTTTTTATGGCACCGCCGTAGTGCGCCAGTTTGAAATGATGCGTGTTTTTACCACAACAGAATCTCAAGCCTTGGTCCGCTCTCGCGACAAGCTGCGTAGCTTACAGGTATTATCACGAGCGGGATTGGGATTGCCAAAAACTGTTTTTACCAATTATTCTAAAAACGTAAAGGAGATAGTAGACCAAGCGGGTGGAGCACCAGTAATCATTAAACTTTTGGAAGGCACACAAGGTATTGGCGTTATTTTGGCAGAAACACGAAAAGCTGCAGAATCCGTAATTGAAGCCTTCAATAATTTACAAGCGCGTGTAATTGTTCAAGAGTTTATTAAAGAAGCTGGCGGAGCAGATATTCGTGCTTTTATTGTTGACGGACAGGTAATTGGCGCAATGAAACGACAGGGAAAGGAAGGGGAGTTTAGAAGTAATTTACACCGTGGCGGCACCGCTACCGTTATAAAGCTTACCGACGAAGAAGAAACTGCAGCCCTAAAAGCTGCAAAAGCAATGGGCCTTGGTATTGCTGGAGTCGATATGCTACAATCTGCACGTGGCCCGCTTATTCTGGAAGTAAATTCCTCTCCGGGTTTGGAAGGAATTGAACAAGCCACAGGAAAAGACATCGCAAACTCCATCATAAAATACATTGAACGCAACATATAACTATGGCTAAAAAAGAAGAACGTGATATTATAATTTTAAATGAGCGCATTGCGCTGGGTGAAAGCAAAACGATAGCTTTTAGTATCGCGAAGCTATATACATCTACAAATGTTGAAATTCCAATTATTATTGAACGCGCTTCAATTCCAGGGCCAACTATTCTAATTACCGCTGCTATTCATGGAGATGAAATAAACGGCGTGGAAATAGTTAGGCAACTCATAGCCCGTAAATTAAATAAACCCAAACGGGGAACCATCATTTGCATCCCTATCCTGAATGTTTTTGGTTTTCTAAACGGGGATCGGTCATTCCCTGACGGAAGGGATTTAAACAGGGTTTTTCCCGGGACCAAAACAGGCTCCTTAGCAAGTAGGGTTGCGTATTATTTCACCAAAAAAATATTGCCACACGCGGATTATTGCCTCGATTTTCATACGGGTGGCGCAAGCAGATTCAATGCCGCGCAGATTAGAATAAAACCCGGTGATGAAAAATTACTTGAACTCGCAAAAGTATTTAATGCCCCATTTACTGTTTATTCTAATACCATTGAAAAATCCTACCGAAAAACATGTCAAAAAATGGGGATTCCCATTCTCCTTTTTGAAGGTGGAAAAAGCCGTGAAAGTAATAAAAATATAGTAAAAGAAGGTGTTGATGGAATCCTTCGGGTGTTAAGGCATTTAGATATGTTGGGCATAAAACACAGTGCTCCAGAATCGCAAACTAAAACGGTTATTATTGAAAAAAGCAAATGGATACGCGCTTTTAAAAGTGGGTTACTTCATGTAAAAATAGAGTGTAACAAACATGTTGAAAAAGGAGAATTTCTCGCTACAATTACCGACCCTTACGGCAAAATGAGGTTTAAGGTTACTGCTCCAAATGAAGGCTATATTATTAATGTAAATCAATCTCCAATTGTAAATCAAGGGGATGCTATTTTTCATATTTCAACCATAAATACCATGAATGTTGAAGATGAAGAAAGAGAAGACTAAAAAGATTTTTGATGTGATATGGCAGAGAAGCAGACACTCCGTTTAAAATATAAAAAGCTACGCGAAAATCTTTCTAAAGAAGCTATTGAAGAAATGAGCCTTCAGATTGCAAACCAAGCTTTAAAACTTCCTATTTGGGAAAAAACCTATTACCATATTTTCCTCCCTATTTCAACTAAAAAAGAGGTAAACACAGACTATCTGATGCATATTTTACAAGGAAAAGATAAGAGCATTGTGGTTTCAAAAGCAGATTTTAATTCGGGAGAAATGCTTCATTTTTTATTACAAGAAAATACCTTTTTAAAAACTTCAGAATATGGAATTCCTGAACCCGTTTCAGGAATTGAAATTGCTCCAGAAATGATAGATGTCGTTTTTGTACCACTCTTAGCATATAGCCAAAGGGGACAGCGTGTGGGTTATGGAAAAGGATTTTACGATCGTTTTTTAGAAAAATGCAATCCAAATAGCTTATTCATAGGACTTTCATTCTTTGAGCCAGAGCCAGAGATTGTTACTCAGCAAACGGATATTCCTTTAAATTTCTGTATCACTCCAAAAAAAATAATGTCTTTTTAAAATATCCCCTTATCTTTATGAAATCTAAAACAGTATTAACCAATCAAATAAAAAATGGAAACATCTAACAATCAACCAATGGGAACCCCACCAGACAATAATTTGGTCTGGGCAATTCTGTGTACAGTTTTATGCTGTCTACCTTTAGGAATCGTATCTATAATTAAAGCGACTAAAGTAAAAGAGCTATGGGCTCTTGGCGATACTGTTGGCGCTCAAAAAGCAGCCGATGATGCTAAAAAATGGGCACTTTGGGGTGCTGGAATTTCGGTAATTGGAATAGTACTTTATATAATATTGGTTGTAGTTATTGGATTAGGTGGTGCTTTCGCAGGAAACTATTAAATTTTTAAAAATAGCCCTCATAGCAGCTTTGCTTGGGGGTTTTGTTTTTGTTTACTACCACTACAATCCTTCCTCTACCTTATTTATTCCTTGCCCGTTTCATTATCTAACCGGGTTTCACTGCCCTGGTTGCGGGTCTCAACGCGCAATACATTTGTTGCTACACGGAGATATTATAGGAGCTTTTCGGTTTAACCCACTAATGGTGCTCACTTTACCCATACTAATTTATGGATTGGTTCTTACCGTTGCCAATTGGATATTTGGCACCAGCTATAGGTGTATGCTTTATTATAGCAAAGTTTTTATTTTCGGGTATTTCGGCTTGGCAATTTTGTATTGGATATTCCGGAATATACCGCTATATCCTTTTAATTTACTTGCGCCTACGGGTTAGTTATTCGGTGGCAACTTCTTCTTTCTTCGGAAATGCTTTTTTATTAAAAATAAGCAGTAAAATAACTCCAATACTAATGGAAGAATCAGCAATATTAAAAACAGGGTCGAAAAAGGTAAAATGTTCTCCTCCCCAAAAAGGAATCCAATCGGGTAATATTCCGTCATACAGCGGAAAGTAGAGCATATCCACAACTTTCCCATGAAATAAAGTTCCATAACCCCCTGCATCTGGAAATAAGGTGGCTACTTGGTGGTGGCTATCATTAAAAATCATTCCATAAAATACAGAATCTATAATATTACCTAGGGCACCCGCAAAAATTAAAGCAACACAAAGGATTAAAATACGTGGAGAATTTTTTCGAATCGAATCCCAAAGCCAATACCCAATACCGCCAATTGCTACAATTCTAAAAAGCGTTAAAAAAAGTTTTCCGTAGGTGCCGGGAATTTTTGCACCCCAAGCCATACCTTCGTTTTCAACAAAAAGTATTTTAAACCAATCAAAAACTGGAATATCTTCGCCTAAAACAAAGTGTGTTTTAATATAATATTTTGAAATCTGATCTAGCAACAAGACCAAAACAATAATAAGTGTAGCTTTTTTTAGGCTCATAATTTTTTCTACAGAGACCGAAACCTCATTAATTCATTAAACAAAAGGCTTTGTAGAGCGTCGCAAAAATAGCAATATTATTTGGTTTGCAGTAGCCAAATATTTCCATTGATGCTTTCGGCTTCAATAATATATTCTCCGTTTTTTAAAAGTAAATTTTCAACCGTTCCATTTTCTGAAATTGCACTGCCAGAAACAGTTTTCTGAGCATGAACAGTTATATTTCCGTTTCTAGTTTTAAGATGTGCGTTTCCGCTATAATCTATAAGCGTACAATTTCCATCTTGTAAAAAAACTGCTAGATCTTTTATTGCCCCCTTGGTTTCTAAAGATGCCAGTTTCGATTTTAATACTACTGAAATAGTTTTTGGTACAGTTAATTTTATTTCAATAGCCATTACTTTATGAGCGGCGAGTTTATCGTTTTCTAAAGTAAAAAAAGGCATAAAACCCGTGTTTAGTGCTAAGGTTCCGTCAGAAAGTCTTTCTTCAATTACCACACTCTCGGAATGTTCTCCCGAAATATAAACGGCAAGCAGCACCGTTTTACGTTCAGTAGCTTCAACATTAATAGAATAAATGGCATCATCTTTTATTGAAATAGCATGTATTTCGTTCGAAGAAAATTCTTTTTGAATCACCTTCTGGGCGGCACAAAAGGAACTTCCAAAAATAAGAAATAGGATTGTATAAAAAGTTTTAGCCATAAAAAAAGCTCCAATCTATGAAAGGAGCTGTGTTTTATTTTCCCTTCTGGGAAGTAATCAAAATATTACTTTTGTAAATTTTTCGCTTCAATACTCAAGGTAGCGTGCGGAACGAGCTTTAAACGCTCTTTGTTAATTAATTTTCCGGTAACACGACATACGCCATAGGTTTTGTTTTCAATACGAACCAAGGCATTTTTAAGGTCGCGGATAAATTTTTCCTGACGAATTGCAAGCTGTGAATTTGCTTCTTTGCTCATTACTTCACTTCCTTCATCAAAAGCTTTGAATGTAGGTGAAGTATCGTCTGTACCGTTATTACTATCGTTTTTATAAGAACTCTGGATTAACTCCAATTGTTCTTGTGCCTTTTTTATTTTATCATTTAAAAGTGCTCTAAATTCTTCCAGCTCGGCATCTGAATATCTGGTTCTGTCTGTGTCTGTCATGATTAATGTTTTTTAATACTTATTCGTGTTTCAATATCATCAAATGCAATTTCTGTTCCTGTTTCTACTTTGGCTTGAAATTGCAAAACCGCTGTCAATGTTTCTTCCTTAATATACGCTAAATTTTTATTAACCGCATCAATTAATCTTTCATTTTCTTGAAGTGTAACCTCAACCTTGTCTGTTACTTCAAAACCACTGTCTTTTCGAAGGTTTTGTATTCTGTTTACCAATTCTCTTGCAATTCCTTCGTTTTTTAAATCTGGTGTAATCGTAACATCCAGAGCGACAGTAACTCCGTTGGAGTTTGCAACCAGCCATCCTTCAATATCTTGAGAACTTATAATTACATCAGCGAGTGCCAAATTAGTATTTTTTTCATTAATAGATACCGTTATTTCCCCTTCTTTTTCAAGTGCGGCAATTTGCTTCTGATCAAAGTTTGAAATTGCCGCTGCCACTGCTTTCATATCTTTTCCGAAACGTGGGCCAAGGGCCTTAAAATCTGGTTTTATTTGTTTTACCAACATTCCAGAACCTTCATCAATCAGTTCTATTTCTTTTACGTTTACTTCGCTTTTAATTAAATCTGAAACTGCTAAAATTTCTTCTTTTTCAGATTCTTCCAAAACTGGAATCATTATTTTTTGAAGTGGCTGACGTACTTTTATTTTTTCACGCTGACGTAACGATAACACCAAAGATGATATTGTTTGCGCCTTTTGCATTTTATGCTCCAATTTTTTATCAATGAACGAAGTGTCTGCTTTTGGAAAATCGGTCAAATGTACCGAAGCTTTACCTTCTTTTGTTGTTCCTTGAGTTAAATCTATGTAAAGTCTGTCCATAAAAAATGGGGCTACTGGCGCGCCCAATTTTGCAATGGTTTCTAAACATGTATAAAGCGTTTGGTATGCTGAAATTTTATCGTCCTTATAACTACCTTTCCAATATCTTCTTCTACTTAAACGAACAAACCAGTTGCTCAAATTTTCTTGTACAAATTCTGAAATGGCCCGTGTTGCCTTGGTAGGCTCATAATCTGCATAATAAGCATCCACTTTTTGAATAAGGGTATGTAATTCTGAAAGAATCCAACGGTCTATTTCTGGGCGTTTTGCTAGCGGCAGGTCTTCTTCAAGATATTGAAAGTTATCCAGATTCGCATATAAACTAAAGAAACTATAGGTATTGTAAAGTGTTCCGAAGAATTTATTACGCACTTCAGAAATGCCGTCTTGATCAAACTTTAAGTTGTCCCAAGGGTTGGCATTACTAATCATATACCAACGCGTGGCATCTGGCCCAAAAACATCTAGGGTTTCAAATGGGTCTACGGCATTGCCAAGACGCTTGCTCATTTTCTGCCCGTTTTTATCTAAAACAAGTCCGTTTGAAACTACATTTTTATAGGCAACATCATCAAAAATCATGGTTGCTATTGCGTGTAATGTATAAAACCAACCCCGTGTTTGGTCTACACCTTCGGCTATAAAATCTGCTTTGCGCCACGTATTTTCAACCTTTTCCTTATTTTCGAAAGGATAATGCCATTGGGCATACGGCATGCTTCCGCTGTCAAACCACACATCAATCAAATCGGCTTCCCGCTTCATTGGTTTTCCACTAGGTGAAACAAGTGTTATTTGGTCTACAATATTTTTATGAAGATCTACTTTTGAATAGTTTTCTTCTGAAAAATCTCCAGGTTTGAAATCTTCAAAAATGACATTTTCCATTACTCCAGCGGCAACAGATTTGTGCATTTCGGTCATTAATTCTTCTACTGAACCAATGATTAGTTCTTCTTTTCCATCGTCCGTTCTCCAAATTGGCAACGGAATTCCCCAATAGCGGGAACGTGAAAGATTCCAATCGTTTGCATTTGCAAGCCAGTTACCAAAACGGCCTTCGCCTGTGGCTTTTGGTTTCCAATTTACTTCTTTGTTCAAATCGAACATTCTATCGCGGAAATCGGTCACTTTAATAAACCAAGAATCTAACGGATAATATAAAATTGGTTTGTCGGTTCGCCAGCAATTTGGGTAGCTGTGAACGTATTTTTCAACTTTAAAAGCTTTGTTTTCAGTTTTTAATCTAATGGCAATTTCTACATCCACTGATTTCTCAGGAACATCGGCAGCGTCATAATATTCATTTTTTACATATTTGCCAGCAAGATCCTTCATTTCTGGGCGGAATTTTCCTTGAAGATCTACCAAAGGAACTAAGTTTCCGTTTTCATCTTTTACAAGCATTGGCGGTACTTCTGGAACTGCTTCTTTTGCAACCTTTGCATCGTCAGCACCAAATGTTGGCGCGGTATGAACAATTCCTGTTCCGTCTTCAGTGGTTACAAAATCTCCAGAAATTATTCTAAAGGCATTTTCAGGATTTTCAAAAGGAAGGGTATAATCTAGTAATTGTTCATAACGAATGCCTAGTAAATCTGCACCTTTAAATTCTTTTGAAACATAATATGGAATCAATTTATCGCCTTGAGTAAACGCTTCTAATGATTCTTCGTTTGGTTTTTCTTCGTATTTATTGGCAAATTGACTAGCAACCAAATTTTTCGCCAAAATCACATTGATGGGTTGAAACGTGTATTGGTTAAAGGTTTTCACCAACACATAATCAATTTTCGCACCTACAGTTAGTGCTGTATTGCTGGGTAAAGTCCAAGGGGTTGTTGTCCAAGCAAGAAACCAAATGTTGTTTGATTCTACTGCAAGAAAATCTGGCAACGTTTCTGCCATTGCCTTAAACTGAGCGACTACTGTTGTGTCTGTAGTATCTTGATAGGTTCCTGGCTGGTTAAGCTCGTGTGAGCTTAGTCCTGTTCCCGCTTTTGGAGAATAGGGTTGAATTGTATAGCCTTTGTAAATTAATTTTTTAGTGTAAATTTCTTTTAGCAACCACCAAACAGTTTCCATGTATTTTGGCTCATAAGTAACATAGGGATCTTCCATATCTACCCAATATCCATAGCTTTCGGTTACTTTGTTCCAAACGTCTGTGTAACGCATTACAGCTTTTTTACAAGCGGCGTTATATTCTTCAACAGAGATTTTTTTACCGATATCTTCTTTGGTAATGCCGAGTTCTTTTTCTACGCCCAATTCAATAGGCAAACCATGCGTATCCCACCCTGCTTTTCGATCTACTTTAAATCCTTTTTGGGTTTTATAGCGACAAAAAATATCTTTTATAGCGCGCGCCATAACGTGATGAATTCCCGGAAGCCCATTGGCAGATGGAGGTCCTTCAAAAAATACAAATGGTGCGGCCTCTTTACGAATGGAAATACTCTGCTCAAAGATGTTTTCATCTTTCCAGAAATTGAGTACTTCTTCCGCCATTTTAGGGAGGTCTAGCCCTTTGTATTCTTTAAATTTTGTGCTCATAGCTATGTGTGTTGCAATAAAGTGTGCAAAAGTAAGGTTTTTTGAAGAAAAAGTACCTTGCTCTTTCGTTTGAGTTTGCGAAGAAAATTACAGCTGCTTATATAATAAAAAAGCCACCTTCAGGGAAGGTAGCTTTAATGTAGTATTTATATGCTATTTACTCCTTTGTGAATCTAAGCTCCTCAGTATAAACAGTATTATCCCCATTAGGCTCTGTAGTAGTTTCAGAAAGGTTTAGTTGAAACCCAGTAGGGCTAAAATTACTCACTTGATACGTATCACCATCAAGGGTTAATTCAGAAGTAGCTGAATTCACAACATACCCACCTGTTTCATTATTTACCACAACGATGTATGTATCAGATGATGTCTGATTCCCCTGTGTTACAGTTTCTGAAATTCTATAGGTTCCATTTACCGTTAAAGTATTATTAGAGGCAAAAACAGCTGAAAAATCAAAAGTATCCCCAATAGAAGTTGTTGTAGTAACAACATCAAATCCACTAACATTTACTGTTTCTACTTCTTTACTTTGGAAAGAAACAATCGCATAAGTACCCGTAAGGTTGTCTTTGTTATACTCGTATGGAGCTGGCCCACCATCATCGTCACTACTACAGCTAAATGCTACCACAGAAAGAGCAAAAAGGAAAATCAATTTTGTTAATTTCATAATCAAAAGTTTTTAAAATTTTCGGCGAATATAATACCATTTTACCAACAAAACCCAAAACAAAACCATTTATTCTATTTTAGTTTCACACAATATAATGATTGACACTCACCTTATTAGAATGCAAAAATAGGGATTATAAACTTTCAACAGTTATTATATGTTTTGTTTCTATTAAATTACCATCGTGTATATCTATATTTGTTAAGGTTTTTTTAATTTTTTTACTTAAAACCACATGATAATTTTGAATACTCCATTTTTTCCCTCAAATTTGATGTCCTTTAAAGACCTCTATAAAATTATTTTCACTAATGAAAAAATTATTACTATCCCTACTTGTAGCATTAATTTCATTTACTGCCCTTCAATCTCAAATCCTTGATCCCGTAAAATGGTCAACGAGCATTAAAAAAATATCGGAGACTGAATACGATTTAATTTCAAAAGCAACCATAGAAGATAAATGGCACTTGTATTCGCAAGTTGTTCCTGAAAATGGACCCTTGCCTACTGTTTTTACTTTTGAAGAAAACGATGCCTATCAATCTGTAGGAAAAATAAAAGAAAGTAAAGGAACTACTGAACTCGATCCTGTGTTCGATATGGTAATTACCTTCTTCTCAAACACAGCAACATTCACTAAAAGAATAAAGCTAACTGGGACTAAAGGAACCACTATAAAAGGTGAAGTTGAGTTTATGGTATGTGATGACACCCGCTGTCTGCCGCCTAATTATGTAGATTTAGTCTTTAAGATTCCTGCCCCAGAACAAAATACTGAAACAGCAGTAATTCCAGATGATGCTAATACTTCTGACACTGATATTACTGAAGTAATTGAAGACACAACAGCCCTTGAAACTTCACAAACGGAAGCTGTAATCGATACAATTCAAACTGACACAAAAAATTCCCTTACTGCGGTTGAACAAAACAAAAAAGAAGAAAATAAAGGACTTTGGACTATCTTTTTTATTGCTTTCCTATCAGGTTTCGCTGCTTTATTAACGCCTTGTGTTTTCCCGATGATACCCATGACGGTTAGTTTTTTTACCAAACAGAGTAAAACACGTGCCGCAGGTATTAAAAATGCAATCATATACGGTATTGCAATCATCCTTATATACATTTTCCTTGGCGCAATAGTTACGTGGCTGTTTGGAGCAGATGCTCTTAATGCCCTATCTACAAACGTTTGGTTTAATGTTATCTTCTTTTTATTATTGGTTGTTTTTGCATTCTCATTCTTAGGGGCTTTTGAAATTATGCTGCCAAATTCTTGGGCAAATAAAGTGGATAGACAAGCAGATCGCGGTGGATTAATTGGAATTTTCTTTATGGCTTTAGCCTTGGCTATCGTTTCCTTTTCTTGCACAGGTCCAATTGTAGGAACCTTGTTGGTTGAAGCCGCTTCAAAAGGAGGTATTGCTCCATTTGTTGGGATGTTTGGGTTCTCTTTAGCACTCGCATTGCCTTTTGCACTTTTTGCCGCTTTCCCAGGCTGGATGAACTCGCTTCCAAAATCTGGTGGTTGGTTAAATACAGTAAAAGTATTTTTAGGCTTTCTAGAACTTGCATTAGCATTCAAATTTTTATCGAATGCAGATTTAGTACTTCAGCTTCATTGGCTGGAAAGAGAAGTGTTCTTAGCTATATGGATTGCTATATTTGGAATTTTGGCACTGTATCTCTTCGGAAAAATAAAGTTACCGCACGATTCTCCTTTATCACACATTTCAGTAGGAAGATTGAGTCTGGGTTTACTCGTTTTAGCCTTTACTATTTATATGATTCCTGGACTTTGGGGCGCACCATTAAAATTAATTAGTGGCTTCCCACCAGCTATGAATTATAGCGAATCTCCGTATGGCGTTGGGTATACAAAACTAGGCAGTGGTGGCACTTCCAGTCTTGAAGAATTTCCAGAAGGCGCACATTTAGGACCACACGATATTATTTCATTCCACGATTACGAAACCGGTTTGGCCTACGCCAAAAAAGTTGGAAAGCCAGTTTTAATCGATTTCACTGGACACGCATGTGTAAATTGCCGTAAAATGGAAGAACGCGTTTGGAGTGAACCAAAAATATTAAAACCACTTAAGGAGGATATTGTGCTTATTTCACTTTATGTGGACGACAAACGTCCGTTACCTGATGGCCAAGAGATTGTTTCAGAAATATCTGGAAAAAAACTTCGCTATATTGGACAAAAATGGAGTGAGTTTCAAATTCTTAAGTATAAAGCAAACGCGCAACCATTCTATGTTTTAATGGACCATGACGAAGAAAACCTTATAGACCCTGTTGGTTACACACCAGACATTGAGGAATACAACACTTGGCTGCGAAATGGGATTGATGCTTTTAAAAAATAAAAAAGGATAATTTGAAAAAAATCATATTCTTACTTTTATTCATTCCATGGATAACATTTTCACAAGAATATGTAGATATTTTTCGCCTTAATTATGGCCAGACCTTCAATAATAATTTTGAAGGTGTAACCAGCAGTACCTATGTAAAATCTTTCGAAGCGGGTCTTACTTTTCCTGTGGTTATAAATGAAAAACATGCCATAATAACAGGGGCAGATTTTAGCAGAAACAACCTTCAACTCTTTCCAGACACCGAATTCGTCAGTCTTTATAGCACAAACATAAAACTGGGAATGGCTTCAACTTGGTCTGAAAAGTGGAGCACAACTATTGTTTTATTACCCAAAATTGCCTCAGATTACAACCATATTTCAAGTGATGATTTTTATTTAGGTGGTTTTGCGGTTTTAAAGCTGAAAAAGAATGAAAATCTTAAATACCGCTTTGGTGTTTACGCATCGCAAGAAGCTTTCGGACTTTTTACAACACCCATTTTAGGCTGGTATTATATGAGTCCTAATAAAAGGTTTGAAATGGATATGAGCTTACCCATTTCTGCAGCTGTAAGCTATAAATTGGGCATTACAACAATTGGGATAGATTATTTTGGAATTGGGCGGAGTTATAATGTTCAGTATAAAAATAACCCTACAGTATATGCAGACCTTAGCTCTTTAGAGTTTGCCAGCTATGTACAATTTAATGCCTTGGAAGAAAGTGTTCTAATACGAGCAAAATTAGGGTATTCTAGTAATAATTATGAAATGTATGCTGCAGGCGATAAACAGGATTTGGGGGTTTCAGCTTTTAGTTTTGGAGACGATCGCACCCAATTGAACCCAGCACTAAATGGAGGTGTATTTTTAAAATTTGAAGCTGTTTATAGATTTCATATAAAAGAAGCTAAAAAAGATAACTAGCAATACTACTGCTTCTTTTTTTGGTTTAGCCTTTCGGAAAAAAATTCTATCTTTAAAATATGGAAAGAACTTGTCCGGAATGTGGCGATAAATTGATTGGACGAATTGACAAAAAATTCTGTAGTGATGCATGTCGAAATGCACACAATAATTCCTTGAATAAGGACAACAAAAACCTGGTGCGAAACATTAATAATAGGCTTCGGAAAAACTATCGCATACTTGAAACTTTAAATCCCGATGACAAAACCAAAACCACTAAGGACAAACTGCTACGAATGGGTTTTAGTTTTGATTATTTTACCGGAATTTACACTACAAAATCTGGCGCAACATACTTTTACTTATACGACCAAGGCTATCTACCGCTGGATAATGATTTCTATCTTTTGGTAAAAAAAGACCTAAAATAAGTTTCATCCCGATTTTTATTTTACTGCTTTATAAAACATTTTGCCTTTATTAATCCACATTTTTTTCACCTTGAGTAATGGTCTATTTAAGTTTTTAGACGGAGATTGTTTTAATTAATACCTTTGAAAAAAAAATGAAGTGCTTTTATGACTTTAGAAAAAAACCTTAAAGAACGTATTAAAGAACTTACCTGTCTATACGAAGTCTCTTCCATAATAGTAAATAACGATTATAAAGAAGTTGATAAAACGCTCTATTCCATTGCGCTTAGTTTACGTAAATCTTTTCAGTATAGTAAAAACACTATCGTAGAAATCAAGGCCGAAAAACTTCACCTTATCACTTCAGCTTTACCACATAAAAGTGTGTTTATTGAAAGTATAATTACTATTTTCAATGAACCCAAAGGATATATAAAAGTTCACTATTCCACAGATAAATTTGAGAAAAAAGATTTTTTAAAAGAAGAAAAAAAATTGCTGAAAAACGTCGCCATCAATGTCGGAGATTTATTAGAGCGTGTTGCCATCAGAGAAAATGAAGCGGTTATAAAACGAAAAATGGAACATGCGGATCGTTTAAGTATTTTGGGCGAAATTACTGCTGGTATAGCACACGAACTTAACACCCCCCTTGCAAATATTCTAGGCTTTGCGGAACTTCTTAAAGGCAAAGAGCCAAACAGCACTCAGGCTAATAAAGATCTCGATAAAATTATAAACAGTGCTATTTTTTCGCGTGAAGTAGTGAAAAAACTAATGTTCTTTGCTTGTGAAATGCCACAAAATTTCACAAAAACCGATATCGTGCCAGTAATAAAAGAAGCTATAAATCTTCTAGATGCTACTTTTAAAAAAAACGAACTTACTTGTAAAACCACACTTCCAAAAGGTGAAATATTATTAAAAGCAGACACCATCCAACTTACTCAAGTAATCTTTAATTTGGTCCTTAATGCCATCTATTTTTCACCTAAAAATGGGTTGATTGAAATAACCTTGGAAGAAACTTCAAAAAAAATAATTCTTAAAATTTCTGATGAAGGCTCTGGTATTGAACCAGAAAATGTTCAGAAAATATTTCAGCCTTTTTTTACAACAAAAACCGTGGGAGATGGCTCTGGTCTAGGATTAAGCGTGGTTCATGGGATTATAAAAAGCCACCGAGGCACCATAGATTATCAGGCAAATAACCCCACAGGTGCATTATTTATTATTACTTTTCCGAAACAATAACAACAATGCTGCAAAAGGAAAACATATTAATTGTAGATGACGACATCAATATTCTGGAGCTTATCCAGCGTCATTTGCAATCGTTACATTACCATACTTACAAAGCTGTTTCGGTAAAAGAAGCCATCGTCATTCTGCGTGATACGGAAATCGATTTGCTTATTACAGACTTAAAAATGCCAGAAGTTGATGGATTTCAACTTATAAAATTTGCTGCAGAGCATTATCCTACGCTCCCGAAACTTGTAGTTACAGGCTATCCGTCTGTGCAGGACGAACTTTCAGTAATTAAATTCGGGGCTGTAGATTATTTGGTGAAACCTTTTACCAAAGAAGAATTAAAAAAAAGTGTCCTAAAATCGCTTCCACTAGAAAAGAATAAAAAGACATCTACTGCAAACAAGCAAACTAAAAAATACAACGAAATAATTGGCGAAAGTGAAGCTATAAAAAATGTAACGCAAATTATTGATCGTGTAAAAGACAACAAAGCCACAATTTATATTAGCGGTGAAAGCGGTACCGGAAAAGAGCTTGTTGCACGATCTATTCATTATAACGGAAAGTTTTCGCGCGCACCATTTATCGCGGTTAATTGCGGTGGAATTCCTGAAAACTTATTGGAATCTGAACTTTTTGGGTATATAAAAGGTGCTTTTACAGGAGCAAATGACAATCGGGAAGGGTTTTTTCAAGCTGCTGAAGGCGGTACAATTTTTCTTGATGAAATAGGCAACGCCTCTCTCGCGGTGCAATCTAGACTTTTAAGAGTTTTACAAGAAAAAGAAATTGTAAAAGTAGGTGCCCGGAAAAGTGAAAAAATAGACGTACGTGTTATCGCGGCTACTAATAGCAATTTAAAGGAAATGATTGCAAAGGAAACTTTCCGCGAAGATCTTTTTTATCGCTTAACGGTTGTAGAAATTAATGTCCCACCTCTTCGTGAACGCAAAGAGGATATTGCATTATTGGCAGATAAATTTCTTCTTAAATATGGAAATGAATATAAGGACCGGTATATAACAATTGATTCCGAAGCAAAAGCGCTGATGCAACGTTATAATTGGCCAGGAAATATTCGAGAGTTAGAAAATGTAATTCAGCGGGCTGTAATTATGTGTGATAGAACGATTGGCATCAAAGATTTGCCTGAAAGTTTAAAATATCAAATAGATTTTCCGAAGGACGATTTGCTTTCTTTAAAGGAAATTGAAAAAAAATATATTGAAAAGGTATTGGCTGCAACAGATAACAATCAAACGAAAGCTGCAGAAATTTTAAAAATTGACCGCAAAACACTTCGCAGTAAATTCAAAAAGTAGTTTTATATTTCTATAAATTTTATTCTAAAATATATAGTTTAAAATATCGCAATTGGGGAGTTTTACCCCACTACGGTACGAATTTCCCCACATACACTACACCACACAAACTCCCCAAAAACACTTAAACCTTTTTATTTCAGCCGTTTACCTAATCCCTTAGACTCTAAAGGTGCTAATGGCACACAGCTTGTCAATAGGAATAGCAAACAAAAAGTATCTATGAATGCTAATTCTTTAAACCTTTGTCCTAAATGTGCGTACGAATCTTTTTGTGTGTTAACGCACAATAAAAGCTTGGTATTTTCATGTAGTGAATTTGATGAATCACAGTACCAAGCACCAAAACCTATTGTGAAAATCAAAGAAAGCGAGCCAGAATTGGTTACAATTTAAAAAAATATTAAAATGACAAATGAACAAACAGTGGAAAAACCAATAACTGTAAAAAAAGGAATGTTGGAAAATGTGTTGGAACAGTTTAATACAGCTGCCGACCAAATAAAGCTAAACCCAAACGTTCGCAAGATTCTAAGTATTACGAATACAGAGATAATCATCAATTTTCCAGTTCGTATGGACAATGGTGATGTGCAAATATTTACTGGATATAGAGTACAGCACAACAATGCTTTGGGGCCATATAAAGGAGGGCTTCGCTATCACCCAACTGTAGATATTGACGCTGCACGTGCTTTAGCAATGTGGATGACATGGAAAACTTCGTTGGCAGGTCTACCTTATGGAGGCGCTAAAGGAGGTATCCAAATTGATCCTTCAAAATATTCAAAAAGTGAACTAGAACGCATTACACGTAGATTCACTTATGCTTTAGGCGAAAATATTGGGCCTGAGCATGATATTCCTGCACCAGACGTAAATACAAACGACCAAACAATGGCGTGGATTGCAGATACGTATATGAGTACTAAAAATACGAGTGAACGCTCTAAAAACCAACACGTAGTTACAGGAAAGCCTGTAGGTAGCGGTGGTTTAGAGGGTCGTGATCGCGCAACCGGTTACGGTGTATTTTTAACTATTAAATTTTGGGCTGAAAAAAACAATCAAAGCTTAAAAGGTAAAACTTTTATTGTTCAAGGTTTTGGAAACGTTGGGTATTGGGCTGCACATTTTCTTGAAAATGAAGGCGCAAAAATGATCGGAGTTCAAGATGCCTTCGGAAGCGTTCAAAACAATTCTGGAATCACAGTTGAAGATCTTTTCAACTACGGAAAAGCAAACAATGGTAGCATTGTAGGGTTCCCTGAGGCTACACCTTTAGAAAGTAGTGATTTCTTTGCATTAGATTGCGATATCTGTATACCTGCAGCTTTGGGCAACCAAATTACAAAACACAATGCCAATGCTGTAAAAGCATCATTAATTGCCGAAGGTGCTAATGGGCCTACAGATGTGGAAGGCGAAAAAATATTGCTGGAACGTGGCATTACCATTATTCCAGACATTATGTGTAATTCTGGGGGTGTAATTGGCAGCTATTTTGAATGGCTTCAAAATCGTAACGGAGAGCTTTGGCAGATGGATGAAATCCTTGAGAAATTAGAGAAAAAACTTCGTACTACCTTTAAAAAGGTTACAGCCTATTCTGAAGAAAACTCGGTAGACATGCGTACTGCAGCTTTTAGTATTGCCATAGAACGTATTGAAAAAGCATATATTTTAAGAGGTATTTTCCCATAATAAATATGGGGTTGATGGAACATCCATTAGAAATTAAAACACTAATGGATGTTTTATCATTTTAAAAAATTGAAGAGCGATGAAATATGAAAATATAGTATTAGAGAAAAAAGAATATGTTTTTTTAAAGCGCCTTTTGAATGTAACAGGGTACTACAAAGACCAAAACACAAAAGATTCTTTAAAAAAGTTAAGTGGTGAACTTACAAGTGCAATTATTTACGACAATGAAAGCATGCCTGAAGATGTAATTCGCTTTAACAGCCTTGTAACAGTAAAATCTGGGACTTGGGAAACTCAATTTCAATTGGTAATCCCAACAGACCGTGATATTTCGGCCAACAAAATTTCCATTTTGGCACCAATGGGTTCGGCAGTTATGGGCTATGCAGAAGGAGATTCCGTTATCTGGAATTTTCCAAATGGTGCTAAAGAATTACAGATTACAAATGTAAAACAAGCTGAAAAACCTATTGATATAGACGTTCTATTATAGAAATTATCACCTAAAAATTAGTTATATAATGCAGATTTACGATCACGATTCTCCGGAAACAATCACTTTCAAAAACAATTCAATTGAATTAGAGAGCTGGATTGAGCATCTCTATTATATAGCCAAAGAAATTACAAACTTGTTAAATCTTGAGAATTTAGAAGTTCACAAAAATGAAGCATCTAAAACGATTCGTCTTAAACTCAAAAAAGAAAGTGAAGATAATACACGAGTTATAAACGACTTTTTAAAATACAAAGAAGTACTTCCTAAAGCTACCGAATGTGAAGATGCAGACTGTGATATGTTTTATATAACCGAGCATGAAAAATTCAGAAAAAAATACATGCTTTATTTAAAAAAATATAGAGAAGTTAAGGAAGAATATTTTTCAATTCTGAGCAAATAAGTACAACGACATAATTTATTTAAAACAATGAGCGAGCAGCCAAAGCTTATGACAATTGGAATTTTAAAAACCCCAAATGATCCACGGGTTTGTTTGTTGCCCAAGGAGGTAGCGCGTATTACAGGGGAGTTAAACCTCCATGTGCTTTTTGAACCTGGGCTGGGCAGCTCGCTTCAAATTGAAGATGAAGAATACACAAAAGCGGGAGCCACGTGCATGCCTCGTGAAACCGTAGTTAAAAAATCGGATACCATTGTATCCATAAATCATACTTTTAGCGAAGTGGAAATGAAGGGGGATTGTTGCTTCATTGGTATTTTCAATCCCCTATTTCATGATTCGAAATTCGCTACTTATAAAAATCATGGTGCTACAGTTTATAGTCTGGACCTTTTACCAAGAACTACCTTAGCACAGTCTATGGATGTACTTTCGTCCATGGCATCCTTGGCTGGGTATCGTGCCATATTAAAATCGGCTGAATTTTATAACGGGGTGTTCCCAATGTTTACAACAGCTGCCGGAACACTTACCCCAGCAAAAATATTAGTATTGGGTGCGGGTGTTGCTGGCTTGCAAGCAATTGCCACCGCAAGAAGATTGGGGGCCGTAGTAGAAGTGTTTGACGTTAGAAAATCTGCTGGCGAAGAAGTACGCAGCCTTGGCGCAACATTTATTGAAGTGGAAGGTTATGTAGAATCCTCAAATGCTGGAGGGTATGCCGTAGAGCAAAGCGAAGAATACCAACAAAAGCAAAAAGAATTAATTCACAAGCATATCCAATCTGCAAATATTATTATCAGTACCGCCAACATTCCTGGAAGAAAAGCACCTTTACTCATAGAAACGCGCTCTGTACAGGCGATGCAGCCTGGAAGTGTTATTATCGATCTTGCTGCAGAACAAGGAGGAAACTGTGAACTTTCAAAAAACAAAGAAGTTGTCAACTATAAGGGAGTTACCATCATAGGAAACTCAAGCCTTTCAGCTGAAATACCTGCGGCAGCTTCAAAATTACTTTCAAATAACTATTTCTCATTTATTAAATATATGTCTAAATCTGAAAATCCAGAAGACATCTTGCTTTCTGCTTGCAAAATATTAGATAAAGGTGAATGGTCACACCCTCATTTCACAAAACAACTACAACCAGCATAACCATGGATTTTATTAACCTACACATTCAAGAAATTTATTTTGTAATTTTCTGTGTCTTTATTGGCATTGAAGTAATTGCAAATGTACCTGCAATTTTACATACTCCTTTAATGTCTGGCGCTAATGCCATAAGCGGAGTAATTTTGGTAGGAGCAATAATTGTTATGCTTCGCGTTCCTGCCGATGATTACCTAAACCTCACCTTGGGTGGAATCGCAATTTTTCTCGGCACCCTTAATATTTCTGGAGGATTTTTTGTTACTGGGCGTATGTTAAAAATGTTTAGCCCTAAAAAATAATAACCCATGCACGCAATTATTGAAGTAGGCTATTTATTAGCCACCCTATCCTTTTTGGGAGGATTAAAGTTTATGAGTTCCCCAAAAAGCGCAAAAACAGGAAATTTAATAGCCGCCATCGGTATGGTTTTGGCCGTAATCCTAACTTTTATAGCCGCTATTACCGCAACGGTTCCTTACACAAACCTGATAATAATGTTTTTAGCAATAGCTGTGGGAACTGTAGTAGGCAAACGTCTTTCAGATAAAGTAGAAATGACCGGAATGCCTCAATTGGTTTCTTTGTTTAACGCAACGGGTGGTGGTTGTGCAATGCTTTTAGGGTTAATGGAAGCCAACCAAATTGATGTTTCAACTACAATTTTAGGAAATAAAATACTCCTTATTGCCGGCTTAGTTACTGGTGCAATTGCCTTAACAGGAAGTATAATCGCTGAACGAAAACTGGCAGGAAACGTAAAAGATAGCCGTAGCAAAGCAGTTATCTTTTCAGCAAGAATACTTTTAGGATTAATACTAGTATTACCAATAGTATATTTCATTGGCCTTATTCCTATAGGTTTTACTGCTTTTATGTATGTTTTGGCTTCAATCGCCATGATATATGGGGTGCTTTTTGTACTGCCAATTGGGGGTGCAGATATGCCCGTTGTAATTTCACTTTTAAATAGTATTACAGGTATTGCAACTGCTTTTGCTGGCTTTGTTTATGGCAATAAAGCAATGATTGCGGGTGGTATTTTTGTTGGAGCCGCAGGAATTTTACTTACACTTTTAATGTGTAAAGCGATGAACCGCTCACTAATGAAAGTACTGGCTGGAACTTTTAAAAAGAGTAAGGCTGGTGCTGTTGAAGAAGAACAAGAAATAAAGGAAATAAGTATCTCTGAAACTGCCTTAACACTATCATTTGCTCAAAAAGTTGCAATTATCCCTGGCTATGGATTAGCAGTTGCGCAGGCACAGCATATTTGTGGCCAGCTTCAACAGTTATTAGAAAAAAGAAATTGTGAAGTCGATTATATTATTCACCCCGTTGCTGGCCGTATGCCTGGACACATGAACGTGCTACTTGCTGAAGCAAATGTAGATTATGCGCGTCTAAAAGAAATGGATGAAGGCAATGAAAACATGGCGCAATACGATACTGTTTTAGTTTTAGGAGCCAATGATGTGGTAAACCCTGCAGCCGAAAACAATCCGGATAGCCCTGTGTTCGGGATGCCTATAATTCGTGCCTATGAAAGCAAGCAGGTTATTGTGATGAAAAGAAGTATGAATAAAGGCTACGCCGGCATTCAGAATGATCTTTTTGGCCTTGATAACTGTAGCATCCTTTTTGGTGATGCAAAGGCTTCTTTACAGGAAATTGTAAACCAGTTGAAGTTGGTGTAATCGACGTAGAGGTCACTGTGTAGTAAACCTAGATTTAAAAAAAAGTTTTAATACCTTTAAGCTCCAAAAAAAAAATCATGTTTATGAACTCTTTTTCTGCTAAAATCACACTCTTTGTATTTCCGCTACTTTTCTTATGTTTTTCAGGGAATGCCCAAGTTTTAAGTGGATCACAAATTGATAGCTTGGTTCAGAAAACAATGAAAACTTTTGATGTTCCAGGAATGGCGGTAGCCGTTTTAAAAGATGGGAAAATTTATCATAAAAATACCTTTGGCGTACGTTCCCTTAAAACAAATGCGCCAGTAGACGAAAATACACTTTTTGGTGTAGCTTCAAACACCAAAGCATTTACAACAGCTGCTTTGGGGCAACTTATAGATCAGGGAAACTTAACTTGGGATACCAAAGTAACAGATATTATTCCTGAATTTAAATTACATGACGCCTACGTTACAAGTGAATTTACAGTACGCGATCTTGTTACTCACCGAAGTGGCTTAGGGCTTGGCGCTGGCGATTTAATGATTTTTCCTGCTGCAAACACAACTACAAAAGCTGAATTGATTCATAATCTTAGATATTTAAAACCTGTTTCTTCTTTTAGAAGCAAGTTTGACTATGACAACTTGCTTTATATCGTTGCTGGTGAGATAGTTGCAAGAATTTCGGGCAAAGATTTTGACAATTATATTTCAGCTAACTTTTTTAAGCCTTTAGGAATGAGCCGTTCTTTACTGTCTATTCCAGAAATAAAGGCCGATGCAAACCGTATTGATGGGCACGCTCCAGTAAACGGAAACCTAGAGGTAACAGGAGATACATTTACTCAACTTGCCACACCAGCCGGTGGTATTTATGCTTCAATAAATGATATGAGTGTTTGGGCACAAGCACAATTAAATCGTGGTAGGTATGGGGCAAAATTACAGGATAGTCTTTTTAGTAAAGATGTTCATGCCGAAATGTGGACGCCACAAACCATTTTAAGAAGTGGAAAAGGTCCATACAATACTCATTTTTCGGCCTATGGTTTGGGCTGGTTTTTAAGTGATGTAAATGGTTATTTTCAAGCTACACACACAGGAGGTTTGTTAGGAATTGTTAGTCAAGTAACCCTTATTCCAGAATTAGATTTGGGGATAATTGTGCTTACCAACCAACAAAGTGGCGCAGCGTTTACGGCTATCACTAATTCTATAAAAGATGGCTACTTTAATATAAAAGGGGAAGATAGAATTAAACAATACAACGACCGTCGTTTGGCAGGAGAACGCAAAGCAGATAGCATTGTGCTGGCTGTAGAAAAAAATATTGCTGCCCAGCTTAAAACAAAAGCTCAAAAACCAAATCCATTAGATTATATAGGTGTTTACGAAGATGCTTGGTTTGGCAAAGTTACTATCAGCAACCAAAATGGGAAGCTACGTTTTATTTCAGAAAAATCTGCAGATTTAAAGGGAACCATGACTTTCTATAAAGGAACAACCTATGTGGTTTATTGGGATGATCCAGCATTAAAAGCAGATGCGTTTGTTAATTTCAGTTTAGATGAAGAAGCTAAAGCGGCTGGTTTCTTAATTAGTGCTATTTCGCCATTGACTGATTTTAGCTATGATTTTCAGGATTTAGATTTCCAAAAGGTTGAATAAAAAATAAATTTTCGTACTTCAATCAGGAAAATAACTGATTTAAAACTGCGAGCGATTTCGGCTTTTGGTACCCTTGCATATGAAAGCTATAATAATTCAAAATCAATTCCAACACATCATGGCGTTGTTTTTTTGTGAGCTTAATATCTTTTATCGCTTGTATTTTTATATCAAAAAAACTTTTAAAATTTGCTATTCTTTCTCCTTCTAAACAATAACTATTAGTGTTTCTTGCTTGAAAATTTCCTTCGCTAATATTGAAATATTTTTGTTCAATATTGGAAGCATCTGGATAAAAACCCAAGTACATACTTAACTGTAATAAGAAGTAAATGTGGAAGTTGGCAACAGCGTCATTTTGGTCTAACCAATGCAGTGCGTTTTCTAAAAAAGTATAGAGCTCTTGGTTTGTTTCTTCCTCACGGATACAGTTTTTTAGCATTTCAGATAGAAACAATACCAGGCCAGACTTTACAATATCGGTATGTAAGGTTTGATACGGATTATTAATTTTTGCTTCTTTTATATATTCTAAAGTGCCTTTGTTTTTATGGTCGGCAATAAGCTCGAGTTGTGTAAGGGGAAGAAAATAAGACGCCTTTAATTTTCCTTTTCTTGATTTTAGGATGTTGCGAAGTAAATAGCTTTTAACTCCAGCAATTTCCGTATAACAACTAACAATTAAATCTGCTTCGGAATATTTTATAGCTGAAAAAACAATGGCTTTTGTAGCAACAACCATTAGCGAATAATCATAATTTTAGCCACTTTGGTTTCCAAACTATCATCTGTAGTAACAAGAACTAAATACACCCCAGAACGAACCCTATATTTCCCAAAAGCCGTTGTATCCCACAGAACACTTCCCCCTTCTGATGTTTCTTCAAAAACAAGGTTGCCGGTAATATCGGTTATTTTTACATTGGCTTGAGCAGTAAGCCCGTCGATAGTAACGTTTCCAAAGAAACCTGGGCGTACAGGATTAGGAAAAGCGTGAAGGTTTTCTAAATTATCACTAGGTGCGGTGGCACTTCCTTTAAAAGCAACAAGACCTTGAGTAGTTGCAAAATATACAACTCCAGTAAATGGGTCTATGGCAATATCTTGAACATTATTTGTGGGCAATGGAGAATTATCTTTTGTAAAACGAAGTAGCGTTTCCTGACCATTTGGAGATAAATAAAACACGCCCGAAGTAGCTGTGGCTACCCATTTATTATTGGAACCATCTACTTCAATGTCTGTTATGGACTGTTCAAATAAAAGTTCTTGAGCCACCCCATCTTCAAGTATAATAATTGATTGGGATTCTGGCGTGGTACCTTGTTCAAAAAAACTTCCAGGGCTATAAATCACTCTTAGCCCTTTTCGGGTTCCAATCCATAGTCTATTTTGTTTATCGAATGAGAGTGCGCGAATATCTTTGTTGGGAAGATTCCCTGAACCAGGATTTTCAGAAATGATATTAAACTCTTTAGTCGTACGATTATAGCCTATAAGTCCCGCCCCATAGGTTCCAAAAAACACATGCCCCTCACGACTAATTGCAAGTTTAGTAAGTGCGGTTTCTTTTTCATTATCTATAATGCTTGAAATATCTATTTTTTGAAACGCTCCATTTGGGCTAAGCATAATTAAACCTTCATTCTCTCTACTTTGCACAAACCAAAAATTTCCTTGAGAGTCATACTCAGAACCATAAATACGTATTCCTGCATCATCAAATCCACCACCTGGTTTTGGAATAAGAACTCTATCTAATGGACTATTGGTTTCATCGTATAAAATGGTTGGGGTCGCTTCTTTAACCTTAAGAAGCCCTTTTTGATAAGAACTCATAAAAACTTCGGAAGGATCCTGCGGATTTATAGTAACTTTTACTAAATCTGTTGGGTCTGCGCCAACAGCAGTATTTAAATCTTTGTACGGAATGTTATTCCAAAGCGTATCCTTTAACTGGCTTATACCTCTTTTACTTAAAACTCCATTTGGAAAATATGGATTAAAATTAATATCTACTTCTCCAAAACTAACCCATAATTGACCTGGAGCACTAGCTATAGAAAATGGATCGTTTCTAATCGGGCCATTTGGCAATATTTGTAATGGCTGTCTGCTCCCAAAAGGAACAATTAACAATCCATCTTCTGAGGTTCCTAAATATAAGTTTGAATCGTAGGCATATCCAGATAAAAGATTAAGTTCAAAATCTGGGAGTGTTGTTACGGAAGCCTCCATCACAAAACCTTCGGAATAAGTTTGAATGGATTTTGTTGTGGTTATAGTAAGCAGCTTATCTGCAGATCTAAATTTTTTAATATTCGAGTTAAAATTTTCTACAACCGTAGTGGCCCCTGTGGGTGTAAAACGAAGCACACTATTTGATGAAGTGGCTGCGTACAGCTCGTTTCGTAGGCTTTCTACTGCAATAAAACTGCCTCCCATAATCGTTGTCCAGTTTTCGTAATCAATCAGATCGTCATCAGCAACTGCGGCTCTTCGCATTCCATTTGAAGCGCTTGCAGCATAAATATAAGGCTCCTTTACGGCAATTTGCATAATGTTTATTTGGCTTCCACCGTCACCAATAAAATAAGTATCTCCAAATTCAAGTCTGGCTAGATTGTAAACCGAGATTCCATATTGTGTAGCAATGTAGAGGTTGCCGTTGTATTCTTTAAAGTTATTTATTCGTTTTCTATCTGCAGGAATGGTTTGCTTGTCAACAATATCCACTATTCTCAAGATATTTTCATCCCCATTTTTTACAATTTCCATCAATCCACTTTCATAGCCAATAATTAGCAATTCATATTCTTCACTGTAATGGATTGTCGTTATAAACTCTCCTGAAAGACCATTTATGGTAGAAAGCGTTTCCACCTCCTTTGTGGAAAGGTTATATGAATAGACTGCATTTTCGGCACCTACATACATTTTGTTTCCGCCTTGGGAAATGTCTTTTATTGAAATATATGAAAAATGGCCTGTCCAATTGTCTTCAAAATTCTGAGCGCTGACAAGAATAGGAAATAGGATAAGGAAAGCAATAACCCACTGCTTCATAAAAAAGGTTTTGTTTATTAACACGCTAAAATACTATTTATTGCGGTATATAAATGAAAAAGCCTTTTCCTATCTTTTTTAAATGCAAAAGATAATTGAAAAGGCTTTAATTTATTTTTAGTGGAATATTAAACTACTCCTTGAGCAAGCATTGCATCAGCTACTTTTACAAAACCAGCAACATTTGCACCTTTTACGTAATCTACATACCCATCAGCATCTTTTCCGTATTGTACACAAGCCGCATGAATATCTTTCATAATACCGTAAAGTTTTTCATCTACTTCTTCAGCAGTCCAGCTTAAACGCAGTGAGTTTTGAGACATTTCAAGACCCGAAGTAGCAACTCCACCTGCATTTGATGCTTTTCCTGGAGAAAATAAAATTTTCGCTTTATGAAAAACTTCAATAGCCTCAGGAGTACAAGGCATGTTTGCCCCTTCACCCACGCAAGTACATCCATTATCTACAAGCATTTTTGCCTCTTCGCCATTAAGTTCGTTTTGAGTTGCACAAGGAAGTGCAATATCACATTTTACTTCCCAAGGGCGCTTACCTTCAACATATGTTGCCCCTGTATATTTTTTTGTGTATTCTGAAATTCGGGCGCGTTTTTCATTTTTAAGTTCCATTACATAAGCCAGTTTTTCTTCATTAATTCCTTCTGAATCATAAATATATCCCGCAGAATCTGAGAATGTAACTACTTTTCCTCCAAATTGAATTGCTTTTTCAGCAGCATACTGAGCCACATTTCCAGAACCAGAAATTACTACCGTTTTACCGTTGAAGCTTTCCCCACGAGTTTCAAGCATATTTTTTGCGAAATATACATTTCCATAACCTGTAGCTTCTGGACGAATTAATGACCCACCATACGAGCGGCCTTTTCCAGTAAGTACTCCAGTAAATTCATTACGAATACGTTTGTATTGCCCAAACATATAGCCAATTTCTCGCCCTCCAACACCTATATCGCCAGCAGGAACATCTGTATCTGGGCCAATATGTCTTGAAAGCTCCGTCATAAAGCTTTGGCAAAAACGCATAATTTCGGCATCGCTTTTCCCTTTAGGGTCAAAATTTGAACCTCCTTTACCACCCCCCATTGGAAGTGTAGTAAGACTGTTTTTAAAAGTTTGTTCAAACCCTAAAAACTTAAGAATACTTAGGTTTACGGATGGGTGAAAACGCAACCCCCCTTTATAAGGCCCAATAGCTGAATTAAATTCAACTCGATACGCTTTGTTTACTTGTATTTCACCAGTATCGTCCGTCCAAGGCACACGGAAAAGTATGGTGCGCTCTGGTTCTACCATTCTTTCCAACAATTTTTTGTTGGCATATTTTTCATTTTCTTCAATAAATGGGATTACTGTTTCAGCAACTTCGGTTACTGCCTGTAGAAATTCAGGTTCATTAGGATTGAGTTTTTCAACTTCAGTAATGAAATCTCTTATACTTTGCTTCATTGTTTTTCTTTTAATTTTACTTTTAGCGAATTCCGTTGGTATCTTTTTGCACAATATGTCTTACAAAACCACTTTTTTTAAAAGCTGAAAAAAAGACATTAAATGAACAAGTTACAAAAGGAAGCACAAATATAAGTGTTATGATAAAAACTGTAACTCAATTTTTTACAAATTAGCTAAATCACAGTTTAAAGTTTCAGCCTTGAATATGTTTTTATATATTTGCTACCTCTCACACTAAACCCTATTTTAATGAATACCAGAGTATTATTAGTGGTATTTTCCCTGTTGTTTTTAAGTAATCAACAAGCGCATAGCCAATTAGGCTTTTCTAATGAATTGGGTATAATTGCTGGGCCAGTAGTATTTTATTCAGATTTTGGTCAGCGTAATGATTTCGACACAAATTCAAACAACGTTGGTATAGGGGTTGGCCTTATACATTATATAAATTTTTCATATAGTGCGGACTGTAAGTGCTATACAAGAGATCGGTATTTTAATGACCATTTTAAAATCCGCAACGAAATAGATTATCATAAAACAAATCTACAACACTATGGGCGTTGGGTTGAACCCGACCAAACGTCTTTATTTGCTGATCAGCTTCGGGCAATGAGTGGTACTGTAACCGTTTTTGAAGTAGGCTCGCATTTAGAATATTTCCCTTTAAGTCTCCGAGATTTTGTAGGTGGCGACTATAAAATAGCACCCTTTGTAAGCCTAGGTGTTCATTGGGTAAGTTATGACCCTGAAGTTGAATCTACTTTAGGCCCCTTAAATAGCCCCGTTTCTACCCCAACAAAATATTTTAATTCTTTCTACCAAAACCCGGAAACCACGTGGGCTATTATTGGCAGTGTTGGTTTTCGGTATAAACTGTCTCAATCAAGCGATTTAATGTTAGACAGTAGGTGGCAATATTATTTCTCTGACACACTGGACGGCCTTAACCCAACACTTGAAAATAATGGCTCAAAACCTGTTCCTGAAAATAAATCTAAGGAATGGATTTATTGGTTGAATATTGGGTATATTTATTATATAGATTAAGAGGTTAAGGAGGCTCTTTTTATAGAAAAATATTATCCTATAGCCTGTTTTAAATCTGCTATTAAATCATCCGCATCTTCAATTCCTACACTCAATCTAATTAACGCATCTACAATACCTATTTTTTCGCGTTCTTCTTTCGGAATACTTGCATGCGTCATACTTGCAGGATGACCAGCCAAACTTTCCACCCCACCCAAACTTTCCGCTAAAGTGAATATCTTAAGGTTTTCAACTATTTTAATAGCGTCTTTATAATTATTCCCTTTGGTTACAAATGATATCATTCCTCCAAAATCCTTCATCTGTTCCTTTGCTATATTATGGTTAGGATGACTTTCAAAACCTGGCCAATATACTTTTTCAATCTTTGGATGCATTGCTAAATATTCAGCAATTATTTTTCCATTTTCACAATGACGTTGCATTCGAATAGGAAGCGTTTTTAGCCCTCTTAAAACAAGAAAACTATCCTGCGGACCACAAATGGCACCACTTGCATTCTGTATAAAGTATAATTTGTCAGCAAGTTTTTTATCCTTTATAATTAATGCCCCCATCACCACGTCGCTATGGCCACCAAGATATTTTGTAGCGCTATGCATTACAATATCTGCTCCCATTTCTAAGGGTTGTTGTAAATAAGGGGTTGCAAAAGTATTATCTACCGCAAGGAGCACTTTGTGTTTCTTAGCAATGGTAGCTACTTTTTTAATATCAATAATATTCATCATTGGGTTTGTTGGTGTTTCAACCCAAATTAATTTTGTTTTAGTGTTTATATAGCTTTCAACTGCAGTGGCATTTTCCATGCCCACTAAATGAAATTTGATTCCAAAGCCTTCAAATATTTTTGTAAACAAGCGATACGTTCCTCCATAAAGATCGCTCGTAGCGATAACTTCGTCACCAGGTTTTAAAAGCTTCATTACCGCATCAATTGCAGCAAGACCGCTGCCAAAAGCAAGGCCATAATTTCCATTTTCAATACTTGCAAAAGCCCTTTCTAAAGCGGTTCTTGTTGGGTTTGCACTACGTGAATATTCAAACCCTTTATGACCTCCTGGTGTCGCTTGTGCATAGGTAGTGGTTTGATATATCGGCGGCATTACTGCGCCATAAGCCGGATCTATATCATGCTGTCCGCCGTGAATTGCTTTTGTATTGAATTTCATACTACTCTTGAAAATTTAATGTGAAAACAGAAAGTTAGAAAGCTATAGGGTACTATTTAATATAACTTTCACAATAGCTGGTATTAAAGTTATTACTTTTGATAGACAAATGTAATAGTTTCATTTGGCAATGCTAAAAACCTATTTCTTTTATCTTATGAAAAACAACATTACGATTCTTGTGCTAATTGCGTTTATCTGCATGAGTTGCGATCAAGAAAAAAGTATTGAATTCGCTTCGGAAAGTTTTACCGAAAAAGAACTTCCTATATGTAAAAACAATAGCTGCCCAGAAGTAACAATAAACTATGTTAAAGTATTTGGCGAGACTCCCGCTTCATTAAAAATAAACGAAGAAATTAAAAATTTTATTTTTAGTGCTTTACTTATGGGTGAGGATACTATTCCCACTGCAAAAACCATTCAAGAAGCCGCTACAAATTTTATTGAAGCGTATAATGCAGACAAACTTCAGTTTCCAGATATGGCTGGAGAATATTTTGCTGAAATTTCTGTAAATGAAATATACAATTCACCAGCGCATATCTGTTTTGAAATGCGTCAATATCTTTTCACTGGCGGTGCCCACGGGTATGGTACCACCTCATTTTTAAATATAAATCCAAAAACAGGGAATAGGTTAACTTCAAGTGAACTCTTTAAAAACAATGAAAAATTTATTGCTTTTGCTGAAAATAAATTTCGTGAACAACAAAATATAGCTTCGAATCTTTCTATAAATAGTACTGGTTTTTGGTTTGATGATGACGTTTTTTATTTACCTGAGAGCACTGGGTTTACCAACGATAGCATCATTTTCGTTTACAATCAATACGATATTGCAAGTTATGCAGACGGCCCTATTGAGCTAAAAATACCGATAAAAGAAGCAATCCCTTTTCTTAATATTCATTAATTTTAACCCATGCAAAAAGTATATTATTTATCAAGTTGTGATACCTGTAAAAGAGTATTAGCCGAAATCGAGATTCCATCATCATTTATAAAACAAGATATAAAAGTTCAAGGGATTACGGAGGAAGAATTGGATGAACTTTTTAACCTTACTGATAAATATGAGGATCTTTTTAGTCGAAGAGCTAAACTTTACCAAGAAAGAAATCTAAAAGATAAAAATCTTTTAGAGGAAGATTATAAAAATTTACTCGTAGATCATTACACCTTTTTAAAGCGTCCAGTAATAGTAAATAATGATGAAATTTTTATTGGCAGTAGCCCAAAAACTGTAGCCGCAGCAAAAACCTCTATCCATAAAAATTGAACAAACACCGCATTTTTGCACTTATAGCAGCAACTACTGCCAGTACTATTTATGGCATAAACCACACAATTGCAAAGGGCTTAATGCCCGAAGTAATCAACCCCTTTGGCTTTATATTACTTCGTGTAATGGGAGCTGCCGTATTTTTTTGGGCAATCAGTCTGTTTTTTCCTTCTGAAAAAATAGATCGTAAAGATTGGCTTCGTTTTATTGGCTGTGCTTTTTTTGGAATGGCTTTAAATATGCTCGCCTTTTTTAAAGGGTTAAGCTTATCAACCCCTATTAATAGTTCTGTAATTATTACGCTATCACCCGTGTTGCTTTTAGTACTTTCTGCTTTTATTTTAAAAGAAAAAATTACGTTAATAAAAAGTTTCGGAATATTTTTAGGGCTGGCAGGAGCTTTAGTACTCATTTTATTTGGCTTAAAAGAACAACCAAATGCACCAAACATCCCGATGGGAAATTTCTTGTTTATCATCAATGCTACCGCCTATTCAATTTACCTAATTTTAGTAAAGCCCTTAACTAAAAAATACAGTTCAATTACCTTAATGAAATTTCTTTTTCTATTTGCATTACTGATAAATCTTCCCATCGGCATTACAGAATTTTCGGCAGTTGAATGGACCCGTCTTGGATTTGACGAGGTATGGAAACTAGGCTTTGTAGTACTTTGTACAACAGTAATGACCTACCTTTTAAATATTTACGCCTTAAAACAATTGAGCCCCACCACCCTTGGAGCCTTTATCTATCTTCAACCTGTTATTGCAGTACTTTTTGCTATTTTGGTTGGCGCAGATAGTTTGTCACCGCTACGAATAGGCGCCGCGGCAATGATATTTATAGGTGTTTATCTTTCCACAATAAAACGATCTAAAAAAGCAGCGTTTTAAAGATCCTGTGGATATTCACTTTTTTTTCGAGTGTCTTCTTTAGTTAAAATTTTAAAGTCTTCTGTTTTTTCTAAAGATTCTAACTTTTCAAAAAGATCTTTTGGAAGTCCAACTAATTTGCGCTCTTTCAAATTAATCCAACCTCCCATCATTTCACAACGTGCAAAATTCTTTCCCTTTTCATCATAGAAATTATGAAGAAACTGAAAATACATCCCATCCTCAGAAATACCTTTAAGTTGAAGTGATACACGAACCGGTTTTCCTGGAAAAGCTTCTCTAAAGTAATTCATATGCTCATAAAAAGCCACAGGCCCAATGTCGTGCTTTGCCAAATGTTGGTGGCCAAGCCCCTTTTCTAGCATATAGCTCATTCGGGTATGACTCATAAAATCTATATAAGCACTGTTTCGCAAATGGCGATTGGCATCTACATCGCTCCAGCGTATTTCAAATTGTTTAAGGTACATCTTCAAATTTTTATACAAATTTAAAGTACTTTTGCTATGCAAGCATAATAAATTTGTTTAGTTTTTGTTAAAATTATTTTAAGAAAATGCCTCAAATTAAAAGTAATTACAAGCCACCCTTTCCCTTTAGAAACGCACATTTTTCTACCATTTATTCTGCTAAGCTGAGACCATCACCAAGGATAGCGCAACAACGCGAACGTTTGCAATTGCCTGACGGTGATTTTTTAGATATTGATTGGTCGTTTGCCAAAAAGTCGAATCAAAAAGTTACAATACTCCTTCACGGACTAGAAGGCAATGCGCAGCGAACATACATAAAAGGACAGGCTTATATTTTAAACGAAAATGGCTGGGATGTTGCTGCCGTGAACTTTCGTGGGTGTAGCGGCGAAACAAACACAGTGTACCAATCATACAATGCTGGAAAAACAGATGATCTTGATAGCGTTATTAAGGCCGTTTTAGAAAGGGATATTTACATTGAGGTTAGCCTGCTAGGTTTTAGCCTTGGCGGAAACTTACTTCTTAAATATTTAGGAGAACGTGAAACCCTTCCAAAAGAAATTAAAAAAGCAGTCGCCATTTCAACGCCACTTAGTTTAAAAGGTTCTTTAGAGTCTTTGAACCAATACTATAATTGGGTATATAGAAGTTCTTTCTTGATAAATCTTCGGAAGAAATACAAATTAAAAATGAAAGATTTCCCTGAAAAAATGACAGCTGAAGATTATAAAAAAATCACTTCTTTATATGAATTTGATAATCTATACACTGCTCCAGCTCATGGTTTTAAAGATGCTTTAGAGTATTATAAAAAAAACAGCAGCTTGCAGTTTCTTCCAAATATTAAGATTCCGATCTATCTTTTAAACGCTAAAAACGACACTTTTCTTTCATCCGAATGTTATCCAATAGAATTGGCCTTAAAAATGAAAAACTTACATTTAGAAATCCCAAACTATGGTGGACACGTAGGTTTTCATCAGTCAAATAAAATATACTACAGCGAAAAAAAGGCTTTAGCTTTTATAAAAGAATAAGAAATAAAACCCGCTTGGCTCCAATCTACAACCAACCGCCTAATTTTAGTACCTTTGCCCTTCAATAAAATAGGAATATGATCCAATCCATGACCGGATACGGCAAAGAAGTTATTCAATTGCCATCCAAAACAATAACAATTGAAATTAAATCACTAAATAGTAAAGGGCTTGACCTTAACACCCGCGTACCTTCTGCATACCGAGAAAAGGAACTAGAAATTCGTGATTTGTTAGCAAAATCTTTACAAAGAGGGAAAGTGGATCTTTCCCTTTATATAGAAGTAACTGGCGAAGAGACAAGTACCCAACTTAATGAAGCTACAGTAAAAAAATATATTGAACAGTTGGCTAATGTAGTAAACGGTGACCCTGTAGAACTTTTAAAAATGGCGGTTCGAATGCCAGATGCTTTAAAAACAGAACGGGAGGAAATTGACGAAAAGGAATATGAAACAATCTTAAAGGGATTAAGGAAGGCACTTGAAGCAATCAATACATACAGAACCGATGAAGGTTTGGTGCTCGAAAATGATTTTATAGCACGTACTAAAACAATTTCAAAATTACTGGAGGAAGTAATTACAATAGACCCAGAACGTATTGATGCTGTTAAAGAACGCCTTCGAAAAGCTGTTTCAGATTTAAAAGAAAAAGTAGATGAAAACCGTTTTGAGCAAGAATTGATTTATTATCTTGAAAAATACGACATTACCGAAGAAAAGGTGCGGTTAAAAAACCATTTAGAATATTTTGAGGCAACACTTAGCTCGCACGATTCTAACGGAAAGAAATTAGGCTTCATCACCCAAGAAATTGGACGTGAAATCAACACCATTGGCAGCAAGGCTAATTATGCGCCGATGCAGCAAATTGTGGTACAAATGAAAGACGAGTTAGAAAAAATTAAAGAGCAAGCCTTAAACGTTTTATAGATGAAAGGAGGAAAATTGATAGTATTTTCGGCACCTTCCGGAAGTGGAAAAACTACCATTGTACAACATTTACTTAAGCAGAAAGATCTTAACTTGGAATTTTCCATTTCGTGTACTTCCCGTGAAGCTCGTGGGGATGAAAAACACGGTGAAAATTATTATTTTATTTCACTAAAAGACTTTAAGCAACATATAAAAGACGAAGATTTTTTAGAATGGGAAGAAGTATATCGCGATAATTTTTACGGAACTTTAAAAACAGAAATAGAACGTATTTGGAGTCATGGTAAAAACGTGATTTTCGATATTGATGTTGCTGGCGGGCTTCGTATAAAAAAGAAATTTCCAGATAAAACCTTGGCTGTTTTTGTAAAACCACCAAGCATAGACGAGCTTAAAATTCGTTTAAAAAAGCGTAAAACGGAAAGCGAGGATCGCATAAATATGCGTATTGCAAAAGCCTCTGTAGAGCTTGCTACTGCGCCACAATTTGATTACATAATAAAAAATTACGACCTAGAAACTGCCTTAAACGAAGCGCATGATTTAGTAAAAGGTTTTATACATAAATAAGCACCAAGATTTGAAATCGTCAAAAAAAATAGGGCTCTACTTTGGCACATTCAATCCCATACATGCTGGGCATTTAATTCTTGCCAATTATATGGCGGAGTTTAGCGATTTAGATGAAGTTTGGTTTGTTGTAACACCCCATAACCCACATAAAAAGAAAAAAACATTATTGGAGGATCACCACCGTTTGGCAATGGTCCAAATTGCGGTGGAAGACTACCCAAAATTGCATGCTAGCAATGCAGAATTTAATTTACCACAACCCAATTACACTGTAAATACATTAGCTTATTTAGAAGAAAAATATCCTAAAAAACATTTTTGCTTAATTATGGGTGAGGACAATCTAAAAAGTTTTCAGAAGTGGAAAAACTACGAAATAATCCTTGAAAGGTATGCTATCTATGTGTACCCAAGAATTTCCGAAGGCACTGTTGAAACACAATTCAACAATCATAAAAAGATAACAAAAATTGATGCTCCCATTATTGAGTTATCGTCTACGTTTATTAGAAAAAGTATAAAATCTGGAAAAAATATCCAACCGATGCTTGCTGCTAACGTTTGGAAATATCTAGATGAAATGAATTTTTACAAATAGAAAAAACCGCCCAACAAATTAACTCTGAAGAGCGGCCTCAACTAAATAACCAACCAAAATCATTGAAACTACTTTCGTATTGATGGGAAACCCCACCTCAACAATCAAATGCAATAACGAAACGTATTCTTGAATCATTGCATGGCCATTCTTAAGCTACTGTTAAATGTTTAAAACAAGAAATTATGTACTTTTGGTGCTATAACTAAAAATAATGTCTGATAAACCAAAATTTGCAGTATTTGGCGGAGGAAGCTGGGCTACTGCAATCGTAAAAATGCTTTGCGAAAATCTCGATGAAGTACACTGGTACATGCGAGGGAAGGAGTCTTTGGATTTTATTAAAAAGAATAATCACAATCCAAATTATTTAAGTTCTGTTGAATTCAATTTAAAGCAGTTGAAACTCAGTAACGATATTAATGAAACCGTTTCAGCAGCAGATTATTTAATTTTTGTGATTCCGTCTGCCTTTCTTCACCAAGAACTCGAAAAATTGACAGTTTCTTTAGAAGATAAAATAGTTTTCTCAGCAATTAAAGGAATTGTTCCAGAAACCAGCTTGATAGTGGGCGATCATTTCAATACATTTTATAAAGTTCCATTCAACAATATTGGTGTAATTTCGGGTCCTTGCCATGCAGAAGAAGTTGCGCTAGAACGCCTCTCCTACCTTACCATTGCCAGTGCAGACGATGAAAAAGCAAAAATTATTGCCAATGTGTTACGAAGCGATTATATAAAATGTACCACCAGCGATGATGTTTTAGGGACAGAATATGCTGCCATGTTAAAAAATATTTATGCCGTTGCCGCAGGTATTGCCCACGGCCTTGGTTATGGTGATAATTTTCAAAGCGTTTTAATGAGCAACGCCATCCGCGAGATGAAAAAGTATGTGAAGAAAGTCCACAAAATGAAACGGGATATTAACGATTCAGCTTATTTAGGAGATTTATTGGTAACGGGATATTCCGTTTTCAGCAGAAACCGTTTGTTTGGTACAATGATAGGCAAAGGGTATACCGTTAAAAGTGCTCAATTAGAAATGAGTATGATTGCGGAAGGGTATTACGCCACCAAAAGCGCTTATAAACTAAATCAACAAAAAGGCAAGAAGAAAGCCAAAACACCAATTATTGATGCCGTTTATGAGGTTTTATACGAAAATAAAGATCCTAAAAAGACCTTTAAGAAATTAACAGATAAATTAGATTAAAAAAGAAGCTGCCTAAAATGTATTGATCGATTAAAAATCGATTTATTAATACATTTTAGGCAGCTTCTTTTATTGCTTAATAGCTTTACTTATATTTTCTGGCAATTCTTCATACCCCATATTGAATAGGGTAAAACCAAAAATATCTGCGTACTGTTCGATTGTTTTACTTACAGGAGTTCCTGCACCATGCCCCGCATCAGTTTCAATTCGAATTAAAACAGGATTATCCCCAACATGCTTCGATTGAAGCTCCGCAGCAAATTTAAAACTGTGTGCTGGAACTACTCTATCATCGTGATCGCCAGTTGTAATTAAAGTTGCTGGATAACTAGTGCCTTCTTTTACATTATTCAAAGGAGAGTATCCTTTTAAATACGCAAACATCTCTTTACTGTCTTCAGCAGTTCCATAATCATAAGCCCATCCAGCTCCCGCAGTAAATGTGTGGTAACGAAGCATATCTAAAACGCCTACGGCAGGAAGCGCTACTTTCATTAAATCTGGGCGTTGCGTCATTGTTGCTCCAACAAGCAAACCACCATTAGAACCTCCTCGAATCGCTAGGTAATCTTTTGAGGTATACTTATTCTCCGTTAAATACTCCGCAGCAGCTATAAAATCGTCAAACACATTTTGTTTCTTCATTTGGGTTCCTGCATCGTGCCATTTTTTTCCATATTCACCACCTCCACGTAGATTTGGTACTGCATAGATACCGCCTTGTTCCATCCAGACTGCATTGCTTATACTAAAACTTGGAGTTAGACTAATGTTAAACCCTCCATAACCATACAGAATTGTTGGATTTTTACCATCCATTTTCAAGCCTTTTTTATGTGTTATTATCATCGGAATTTTAGTTCCATCTTTTGAATTATAAAAAACTTGGTGACTTTCATAATTTTCAGGATTGAAATCAATTTCAGGTTTAATAAATAATTCTGAAGTACCACTTGCTATATTGTATTTATAGATACTTCCTGGCGTTACGTAATTTGTAAATGAAAAATAAAGTTCTTTTTCTTCTTTCTTAGTTCCAAAACCACCTACAGAACCTATGCCTGGAAGTTGTACTTCACGTACTAATTTACCTTCATAATCATATTGCATTACTTTTGAAACAGCATCTACCATATAGTTTGCAAAAATGTATCCCCCACCCGTGCTTGCAGAAAGTACATTCTCTGTTTCAGGAAGAAAATCTTGCCAATTTTCTGGGCTTGGGTTGTTAGCATCTACAGTAACTATTTTTTTATTTGGCGCATTTAGATTTGTAACAATATAAAGCTTTGAACCTACATTTTCCATTACATACGAGTCTGTTTCTGTATGGTCTAGAATAGTTACAAATTTGGAGTTTGGCTTTGTTAAATCTTTAATTAAAAGCTTGTTTCCTGAAGTTGAAACGCTAAGGCTTAAAATTAAATACCGATCATCTTCTGTAACATTAGCGCCAATATAACGGTGTTTTTCTTCTGGGGTGGCACCAAAAACTATTTGATCTTCACTTTGTGAAGTTCCCATTTTATGAAAATACACTTTGTGTTGGTCTGTTTTTGCAGAAAGCTGGCTTCCCTTAGGTTTATCATAACTTGAATAGTAGAATCCTTCTTCACCTTTCCATGACAACCCGCTAAACTTAATATCGTGAAGTGTATCGCCAACCAATTCTTTCGTTTCGGTATTCATTACAAGTACTTTTCGCCAATCGCTACCTCCTTCAGAGATACCGTAAGCTAGTTTGCTTCCATCTTTTGAGAAACTCACATTCCCTAAGGAAATAGTTCCATCTTCTTTAAAAGTATTTGGGTCTAAAAATACCTCAGCTGTTGAAGGGGCTTCACCTGTTTTATAACGATAAATTACATATTGGTTTTGAAGCCCATCATTTTTATAAAAATAGGTGTAATTTCCTTCTTTAAAAGGGGCTCCTACTTTTTCATAATTCCAAAGGTCGGAAAGACGATTTTTTAATTCTTCACGGAAAGGAATTTTATTTAAATAACCAAAAGTTACTTCATTTTCAGCTTTCACCCAAGCTGCGGTTTCTTCGCTACGGTCATCTTCTAGCCAGCGATATGGATCTTGTACTTCAACACCAAAATAAGTGTCTACAGTATCAACTTTTTTGGTTTGTGGATAGGTCACGGAAATAGATTCTTTTTTTTGTTCTTCTTTACAGCCAACGAATGCCAGCACTACAATAAGGGAAGCAATTGATATTTTCATGGGTTTTTATTTTTACGAAATGTAAATGTAGCATTTTTAATAGATAAAGAAAATAGCCACAAATTAAAAAAGGCTCCCTTTTATAGAAGCCTTTAGTGTTATGATTGTATTTATTCTTTAATGAAAAAGCGGCCTGTAAACTTTCCAATGTTTATAAATTAACATCGCATTTAAGGCTATAACCAGCAGTGCTGGAATGATACCTGGTATGTCTAAAAACAAATGAAACATCATAATATTAAATGTAATTGGCGCTAATAAAAGCAACGCAAATGGAACCCACTTATTTAATATTAGAAGCACGCCAATTAAAATTTCAAAAAAGCCAACTATCTTCAAAATATAACCTGAGTTGCTAAGTGAATCAATAAAAAGGGCTGCGTCTCCAGTATAAATATGCGTAGGCATAAAGTTAAAATGAATCAATTTGCTCAGTCCGAAAAAGAGTAATCCTAAGCCTAAAATAATTCTTAGAATTTTAGTAAAAGTTGAATTCATAAAATTTCCTTTTAAAGTTAATTATCTAAAGATAAATAAAATATAAAAGAAAGCATCTTGTGGCTTTAATAAATAATTAAGAAAAAACATACATTAAAAGCTATTGTAACGCTGAAAGTAATTTCTGCGCTTTTTTATATTCTGGTGTAGTAGAAGGAATCGTTTCAAGTAAGTTTATAACTTCTTTATACTTTTCTTGTTTTAACATGCTTAAAGCTGCAACCCATTTCGCTTTTGAGGCATAGACCGAAGGGCCGTTATAAAGCACTTTCAATAAATTATCAGCTTCTTCAAAACGATTTATTTCTACAAGTGCCGTTGCTTTGTAGTATTGAAACTGAGCATTATCCGGTTGCTCCTGAAGCAATGCATCAAAATAAGAAAGCGCTTCCTTATAATTTCCAACATTGTAATTCGCTTCAGCCTTTTTGGCTATTTTAGAAGTATTACTCCTTACAGTTAACGAAATATCTTCATGTGCAGCATATTCTATATAAGTAGGTTTGTTCGAATCATTAAATAGAAAGAAGCCAATTACTAACAAAATAGAAGCCGCCACCCCGTACTGCCACGGTTTAAAGCTAATTAGTTTCCCTTTTGATTGAAGCGTATTTGCCTGTGGCCTGAATTTGGAATCTGCTTTCTTTACACTTTCAACAAAAGAAACTCTTTCTTCCGAAAATTGATTCTCCAAAACTTTATAAATACTTTTAAACTCATAAAATGCTTCTGAAAAAGAAGAATCTTCAGCAAGTTTTTTTTCGAATGCGTTGCGTTCGGCAACTGCTAAAGTTTCTTCCAAATACGCTATAAATAGGTCGTTCCCTTTAATTTCCATATTAATAATAATCTTTATAAAGCTTCCTGTATTGCGGACTCTGTTTAATTAATTGGGTTAGTTTGGTTATGCAGAGCGACTTTTTTTTCCGAGCATACGCATAGGTTATATCCAGTTGGTCTGCCACTTCTTGCATTGATGCAGCAGTAAGCCCTAAGGTGATAATTTTTTTACAGATATCACCCATTTCAGACAATACAGAAAGGTATAATTTCTGTTGGGCTTCAAATTGTTGGGTTCTCAATGCTTGTTGATCTGCATCATCAGTTATAGATAAACGTTCGTCCTCGATTGTTACCGTTTTAGAACCACTTTTTTTTAGTGCGTTAAGCCATTTGCGTTTACAGATTAAGAAAAAATAAGCGTCAAAGGGGCAGCTAAGCTGCAATCCTTTAGTTTTTGCTTGATCGTAAATAGTTAGAAGTGCTTCCTGAACTATATCGCGTGCCGAAGCTTCGTCGCCATTATTTTTACAGATATAGGCAATCACTTTTGGAACAAATTTCAAATATATTTCATCTATAAGAACATGATCGTTTGCCACAAGTGCCGCTACGTATTGCTGATCTGGGTGTGTTTTATTTGTTGTCAACTAAAATTATTTTTTATTAAAAGTAAAAAAAATTGAGAGCTTGGGGGTAACAAAAAGTAAAACTATTGATATAAGGGTATAGAAACACAAAAAATAAATATTATGAAAACTTCAATGTATCAACAAGCAAAAAAAATGACTTACTGTCTTGCAGCATTAACAGTAATGGGATTGGTTAACTTAAGCTGTGAAAAAGAAGAAGGGGAGGTGCCACAAATAGCATTTACACCACCAACCGCTGCCGAATATAATTCTTTAAAGAATGATGCGCTGGCAGTACATACAGAAAAGGTAACTTTTAATGCTGAAGATGGAATCTTTTTTACTTCAAATGACGGCGCAACTTTAGATATCTCTCCTAATTGTCTTCTAAAAAACGGAGCCCCTGCAACTGGTGAAGTAGAACTTACTTTTATAGATCTTTATGATAAAAAAGATATGTTGGCAACAAATAAGCCTACCATGGGGCTAAAACCAGATGGCAAAAAAGCAGCATTGGTTTCTGGGGGCGAATTCTTTATTGAAGTACGTCAAGATGGAGATTTGCTTCAAATGGGGTGTAATTATCAACTTATAGTTCCAGGAGATAATACAGGAGGAGCAGATCCCGAAATGAGCCTTTGGAAAGGAATTATTGATGCTAATGGAGACCTAACCTGGGACGAAATGGAAGAACAGGATCAAGAAATATTTGTTGAAGGTGTAGATTATTACATATTCGGAAATGAGATAGGATGGACTAATGTAGATAGGTTTTATAACGACCCAAGAGAAAAAACTACCATAAAGGTAAAAGCGCCTACAGGGTTTAATTCAGAAAATAGTGCCGTTTACCTTTCTTATGATGGTGAACCAAACACATTAGCACAATTAGATACCTATGATGCAGCTACTGGAACCTTCTCTGAACATTACGGACAAATTCCTATTGGATTGGAGGTACACATCATTTTTGCAACTGCCGATGGCGACAACTGGCGTTATGCAATACAAGGACAAACGATCTCTGAAGACGAAGTGTATACATTTACTCTGGAAGAAACACAAGTAGATACGATGGAAAATTTACTAGCAGTTATCCAGGCCTTACCATAAATTGTTGATTAATTTGTTTGAATGCCACTTAAGCCGCTATTATTAGCGGCTTTTTTGCACAACTTATTAAAAAGCAAAACCTTTAAATAATAAAAAGGAAGCATTAACGAAGAAAGCTTGTCAATTATATAATTATAGTATCTATTGAAATTATTGTATGTTATATTTGTCAAAAATCGCGCTATGATTCATTTTATTAAAATTTTTAGCTTTGCTTTCATTCTACTTTTTTTAGGATGCAATACGGATAGTGAAGATTGTGTTCACGGGGCGCTTGAACACATAAATCCACAACACGATATAGCTGGCGAAAATTACAAAGAGAGTTTAATGGCTTGTAGACTACCCAAAGTGCAAACCTTCCAATTCAACGGTTTTCAGGAAATGGAAATTACCACAGCAAAAGGTACTATATTTAGTATTTCATCGCAAACATTTTCACAACTAGATGGTTCACCAATAGATGAGGATATTAATTTTGACGTTATTGAAATGTATACTCCTGGCGAAATTGTTGCTTGCCAGTTATCTACTAACGGAATTAAAGAAAACGATATTATAGAACCTTTACTAAGTGAAGGTATACTCTATATAAACGTAACTTATAACGGTGCTCCTGTGTTAATAAATCAACAAATAGAAGTGTTTATGCCTTCTGAAAATGAAGATCTGTTTTTATCTCTTTTTCATTCACCTAGTTGTCTTGATGTACACTGCAAGGTACTTTGGGAAAGAGCTACTAACACTGAAGTGATTTTTGACCAATACACAGATTCAAATGGAAATGTAATTACAGGCTACAGAACTTTTGTACAAAACATAGGGTGGAAAAGCATTGCCCGTTATAATGAAAACCCAGAATCGCGAGGTATCCTATACAATAAAGCACTTCAAGGCTATGACAATACAAACAGCACTGTGTATTTAATCTACGATTCCCCAAGTATAGCCGTTGGAATGTTTTCAGAATTTGATACTAAAAATGAAGTTTTTAGCGAAAAATACCGGCAAATACCTAATAATACGTCTGCAAACGTACTCTTTGTAAGTAAACCAGAAAATGAATTTACTTTTGGCATGCAGCCAGTAGTTACACAAGACGAAAAAATAGCAGTAACCAGAACGGTACAAACGGGAACTGAAAGTAGCTTAATAACCTTCATAAACAACCTATAGGCTATGAAAAAAGCGAACCAAGCTTATTATTATTTTTTACTCATCTTAATGGTTTCAGCAGGGAGCTTTAGCCAAAACCCTGTTCAAGATACACTCACTAGAACAGCCCCTATATTTTATGATGTAATGGGAAATAAAGTGGCGTTTCGCCCCGAAATGCCACCTTTAAACCAGATTGCTGGCGCCCCAAAAGCCTTCTACACCTATTATTGGGAGTTTGGCGACGGAAGTTTCGGTTTTAAAGAAAAGCCCAAACACGCTTATAAAAACAAAGGCGAATACACCGCAAGACTTTGGAGTACAAATAATTACGACAACGGAAAACCGCCAAAAAGCAGACCCGAAATTATTAAAATTGAAACCGATTATTTAGATCAAGCTAGCGCTTCAAATGATTTTATAGAAGATTCGAGTCCCACGGTTTTTCTTCAGGATGAAGATTTAATAATTAAAACAAACCGAGATCCACTTCCTGAGCAAGAAATGGTATTAATAACCAGTTATAAAAACACTAAAAATTACAGTACTAGCGGAAGTCTTTATCTTTATTACAACGATAAAAAATTTAAAGACGATAATTTTAGTATAGAAGATACCCGTATGCACAATGGTGAAACCATTGTATCAGCAAGCCAAGGTTTTGCTTCACATCTTGAAAAAGATAACACTACTTCTTTTTTAGCAACTACAGCTGAAGCCATTTTAATAAACACTAGAAGCATACAGGATTCTACTAAACGGTTAATATTACCGGTTACCTTAGAAGAGTCTGAGAAACTATACAGAAACGTGCAGCATATAGAGTTTGAAAATATGCAACCTGGCGAAGAACGTCATATTTTCAGAACATTAAAAACTACACCAGAAATGCTGAAAGACACTAGTGCAATCGTTACACTGCGCACTATATATGTTCCAGATAATAAGTATGGAAACCACACAGTTAAAGACACCGAATTAGAGATAGTAACATCTCATGACCCCAACAAAATGTCTAATAACGGAACGCTTCTAAACTATCGCCTCGTTCGTTATAAAAAGGTAAAGTTTAAAGTGAAATTTCAAAACAATGGAGAAGGGCCTGCAAATACCATTCGCCTTGAAGTAGACACTCCAGACATGTTTGACAAAAACACTTTAGAAGTTACAGAAATGTACCCTGAATGCCCTATTTGTCCTAAAGAACGAGAGGTAAATTATTCTTGTTTGGATACTATTATAGCAAAAGATAAAATCATCTTTACATTCAAAAAAATATATTTACCAGGTACTGCACAAAAAAATGTAGTAGAACGTGACTCTACCAAAGGGTTTGTAAAATACGCTATGAAATTTGGTAAGGATTTCCACAAGCAGAAAACACGGAGTCGCACCGCTATTTATTTTGATAAAAATGAACCTATTATTACCAATTACAGTACCACTCGGTTTATGCCCGGAATTTCTATAGGTGCAAAAGCAGGTTATATATTTACCCCTTCTAAAAATAACAGTCGCGAGTATTTTGCAGGAGTAACTGTTTCGCCCTTTAAATCGTACCGCGGGTACCTACAAGCTGAGTTTTACCTTTCTGCTGCTTCTTTCGATGACTTAAAGAACTTTGAAACGAGTAGCATCAACGATCTAGGCATTGAAAGCCTAATGCGTTTTTCCGAACAGAACAAAGAAAATAGCATCAAGGCGTATTTGGTTCCAATATCCTATAGGTATAATATCAATAACTTTCTGGCGGTAGGTGCGGGTGTACAACTCAATCTAGATCTCACCAGTACAACAGAAACAACCACTAACGGCACTGGGTTTATAAACGTTCCAGGGGAGGGCACATTTCGCGATGAAAGAAACGATACTTTTCAGGAGAGTGAATGCTCATCTAGCTTTTCAAACTTTAACAGCGGTATTTTTATTGGTGTGAATGCGGGTGCTGTCCGAATTGGCCCCAGTGTAGGGGTACGGTATGTTCTTAACTTTAATGAGCCCAACTCGCAAATTCAGGCATACGCAATTTGGAAACTGTAAAACATCATATACGCTGCTTAACAATATTGCTTTTTAGCACATTAACAGCTATTTCACAGCAAAATTCAACAGATTCTATCTACAAACATTTAGATGTTTTTTTAGAAAATCCATCTTCACAAAACAGTACAACACTTGCGCTTTTTTTAGAAAAATCTACTACTACCAAAAAAGAAGTTCTATTAGCAAAAGCAGTAGCGTATTGTAATTTAGGCTATGTGGAAGCTGAAAAAAACAACTATCAATCAGCTATTGGGTTTTATGAAAAAGCAAAGCAATTGTATTTTTTCGAAAACCTTAATGGGTATGATATTATAGAGTATTGCTTAAAACCTTTGGGCAATTTATATGTAAAGACACAAGCCTTTTCTGAAGCTGAAAATACTATCAAACATTATATTGTAATAGCGCAAGAAACAAAGCAGCTTAATCAAGAAGTAAGTGGAATCGTAAATCTTTCAATACTGTATCACAACCGTGGAGAGTTTAATAAAGCTGGACTAATATTGAAGCAAGGGCTTCAAATAGCACCAAACAATACAGCTCTAAAATTAAATCTCGCCACAAATTATTTTGGCATGGGCAATTATAACCTTATAAAACCATTGCTTAACGAGGTTTTGGCGAAGGCTCCAAAAAATCCACAAGCCTACCAGCTTTTAGCACAATTATATCTCTCAGAAAAAGAATACAACAAGGCTATCTCAGCCTTAAAAGTTGCCTTAACTGTTTTTGAAAATTCGCCAAAAGGAAATAAAAGAGCTTTGGCAAAAACATATTTAACACTTGCAGATACTTATTATGTAACTAATGATATTCAAAAATCTATAGCCACAATTCAAAAAACATACAGCCTGTTGCTTCCCTCATATACAAAGACGCAACAATTTCCATATAAAAAACAGTTGTATGCCGACACGGCATTACTAGACGCATTAGACCTTCAGGCAACTGCATTTACAACTTTAGGAGAAACAGACAAAGCCATTGAATGTTTTGAAATGGCTGCAGAAGTGTGCGATTATTTAGCCATCCAACTTTATAGCCAAGAGAGCAAGTTGATTATTCAACAACAAGTAAAATTTCGCGCTGAGCACTTATTGGATTTATATTTTGAGAAATACCAAAAAACAAAACATCCACAATGGATAGAGCGAGCTTTACAACTTGAAAGCACTATAAAAGGACGCGTTGTTCTCGATGCTATTAATTATAAAAACAAGCTAAACAAGGCCGAAAATGGAACTTTTAAGCTTTTTAACAAACAGCAAAACAACTTAGCCGTTTTACACTCCCAAATTCTTGAAATTACCAGTCGCCAGGAAATTGATTATGAAAAATTAAAAACTCTTCAAAAACAATATAGTAATGTTTTAACCCGCCAACGAATACTCTATGACAGCACAAGGAGGAGTGTCTCAACACTTAAAAAACAATTTTTTTTAACCGAAATTAAAACAAAAGCTGCTGAATTAAATCAAACCGTGGTAAGTTATTTTGTTGGAGGACAAACAGTCTATCAATTTATAATTTCAGCAGAAAACACAGCATTTGTTAAACTTACAAATTCTAAAGAAACCTATGAAAAATTCATAGAAAATATAGCTGCTTACAATCGCTTTTTTAATGCTGCTGAAACTATAAATAATGATATTTCACTTTTTAAGAAAACCGCATATACTTTATTGGAACAGTTAAATATTCCAAAAGCGAAAAAATTGCTGATCATCCCAGATGGTATTTTATCTTTTGTTCCATTTCAAACGTTAATAACAAAAGAAACGGAAACTTTAATGTATGAAAAAATGCCATTTTTAGTATTTGAAAGTGAAGTGTCTAATGCAGTTTCTCTTTTGGAATATTTAAAAAATGATACTCCTTTTATTAATGGCCAAACGGTATTAGGAATCTTTCCCGGATTTAAAAACACCCCTCAGGAATTAGAATATTCTGGTCTGGAAGCTAAAACGATTGCAGCACTTTTTCCTACAAAATTACTTATCGAAAAACAAGCAAATACAACTGCTTTTAGAGAAAGCACCTCATCGTATAGTATTTTGCACATTGCAACTCACGCACTTGGAGGTACATTTACGAGCGAACCTTCTATACTCTTTAGTGATAGCACTCTTTCAATAGAATCAATTTACGGACTCCATTTATCGAACCAATTAGTAGTTTTAAGTGCATGTGATACGGGCATAGGAAAAGTAGTAAAAGGGGAGGGTGTTCAGAGTTTGGCTCGTGCATTTCAATATGCTGGAGCTCCAAATATATTATTTTCACTCTGGCAAGTAAATGACAAAAGCACCGCGTTTTGGATGGGGTATTATTATGAAAATTTAAAGAAAACAAAGTCTAGAAATTATTCGCAACAACAAGCAAGTTTACAGTATTTAACCAATGAAAACATTGATAATTCACGAAAATCCCCATATTATTGGGGTGCTTTCGTATACTATGGAGCCATTGATATACCACAACCATCCTTTGGAGTGCATTGGTACCTGGCGGGACTTGTCTTTCTACTTATTTTGGGAATTTTATCTTGGATTTATTTTATTCGAAAATAAACTTTATACCAAAGCATTTTTAACTAAGTATTCCGCAATCTGCACTGCATTGGTCGCTGCTCCTTTTCGAAGGTTATCGCTTACAACCCACATATTTAATGTGTTTGGTTGTGTTTCATCACGACGAATTCTTCCTACAAAAACATCATCTTTATCGTGCGCGTATATTGGCATGGGGTAGGTGTTTGTTTCTGGGTTATCTTGAACAGTTATTCCAGCCGTTTCATGCAATATTTTTCGAATATCGCTTAAATCAAAATCATTTTCAAACTGTACATTTACGGCTTCACTATGCCCACCGGCTGTAGGAATCCGTACTGCTGTTGCGGTAATTGAAAAAGTACGATCGTCCAATATTTTTTGTGGCTCCCGCGCTAATTTCATTTCTTCTTTGGTGTAGCCGTTTTCTTCAAAAACATCGCAATGTGGCAATGCATTTTTATGTATTGGATACGGATAGGCCATTTCACCTTTTATACCCGCCATTTCATTTTCCATTTGTTGAACGGCTTTTAAACCTGTGCCTGAAACAGATTGGTAAGTAGAAACCACAACTCGTTTCATTTTATATTTTTCATGAAGCGGCGCTAAAGCCATTACTAGTTGTATTGTAGAACAATTTGGATTTGCTATAATTTTATCCTCTTGAGTTAATAAATGTGCATTAATTTCAGGAACGATAAGTTTCTTGTCTACTTCCATACGCCATGCGGAAGAATTATCAATTACAGTAGTTCCTACTGCTGCAAATTTTGGAGCCCATGTTAAAGAAGTGCTTCCTCCAGCGGAGAAAATAGCGATGTTTGGTTTTGCAGAAACTGCTTCCTTTAACCCAATTACTTTATAGACTTTACCCTTAAAAGAAATCTCCTTCCCTACAGATCTTTCTGAAGCGACTAAAAAAAGTTCATCAATCTGAAAATTGCGTTCTTCTAATACTTTCAACATTACTTCGCCAACCATTCCGGTAGCTCCAATTAAGGCTAGTTTCATTCTTTCTAATTTTTTCACAAAAATAGTTTATCGAAGCTTATCTTTTCAAGATAATTAATAAAAAAACCCTCTTTTATAAAGTAAAAAAAGGGTTTAAGGTTAAAAATATATAATGCAGCGGTGGCTGTAATTTATTTTTTTCTAAGTTCGTCACGAATTTCCATCAATAAATCTACTTCTGATGGTCCTGGTGCGGGTGCGGGTGCTTCCTCTATTTTTTTAGCTTTTACCTTTGAGTACGATTTAACAATTATAAACAATACAAAACCAACAATTACAAGGTTAATGAGAGAGTTTATCCACTTACCCCACATAATAGCATTTTCGGGTTTTGTAATTTTACCTTCTGGGCCAACAACAGCTGGATCCAACACAAATTTAAGGTCAGAAAAATCCATGCCCCCAGTAAAATGCCCAACGATTGGCATAATCATATCGTTTGTAAATCCAGTAACAACAAGACCTACAGCTCCTGCCAAGATCACCGCAACGGCTAGATCTATGACATTCCCGGTCATAATAAAATTTTTAAATTCTTTTAACATATTGAATGGTTTTTGGAGTTAATAATCACTAAGTTAGATAAATGCAATTTAATGTAGAAAAAATTAATGTGAAAATAACTATTTCCTACAGATTACTCTTTTTATACGTTGCGAAACAGAAGTTATAAGTTCATAAGAAATGGAATTAATTGCAGCCGATAGTTCTTCTGCTGTATTAGAACATCCAAAAACAATGGCTTCATCGCCTTCTTCACAATCAATATTTGTTACGTTTACCATAATCATATCCATACAGACATTTCCAAGAATAGGTGCTTTTTCTCCATTTATGGTAACCCATCCTTTGCCTTTTCCATAGGAGCGTGAAATTCCATCAGCATGACCAATGGGCAAGGTTGCAGAACGTGTATCTTGTTCAGCAATTAGTCCGCGATTATACCCAACACTTTCTCCTTTTTTAATTGAATGAATTTGAGAAATAATAGTTTTTAAAGTCGCAATTGGCTTTAAATGGCTATTTTCTTTTTTGTCATTCCCAAAGCCATAAAGACCAATTCCAGAGCGAACCATATTAAAATGAGCGTCAGGATAATTTACGATTCCCGAGGTGTTTGCGCAATGCAATAATGGGGTATATCCTATTTTTGAAATAAGCTTTTCTGAAATTCTATTAAACGCTTCAATTTGATTTAATGTGAATTCTTTTTCATTCAAATCTTCACTTGCAGCAAGATGAGAAAACATTGATTTCACTTTTACACTTTCGGTTTTTGAAAGTAAATTATCAATAAATATTAGGTCATTTTCAACAAACCCCAAACGGTTTAATCCTGTGTTAAATTTTAAATGAATTGGATAGTTTGTCTGCTTGTTTTTTTCTGCAAAATGAATAAACTCTTCAAGCATTTTTCGGGAATAAATACTTGGCTCCAGACAACGACTTACAATTTTTTCAAAATTAACAGGTAGTGGATGCAGTACCAAAATAGGGGTTTCAATCTTTGCGTCTCTAAGCGTTTCACCCTCATTTGTATAGGCAACCGCTAAATAATCAATGCCTAAACCTACAAGTTCTTTGGCTATAATTACAGCATCGCTTCCATAACCATAGGCTTTTACAACAGCCATAAACTTTGTTCCAGGTTTAACTTTGGAAACTAAATATTGATAGTTATTTGCAAGAGCATTAAGGTCTATCTCCAGCACGGTTTGGGTGGTTTTGGGCATATTAGGCTTGTTTTCCAGTATTTTCGGAAGGGTTGCTTTTAGAAATTTCTTCGGCATCATTTACCTCCAGTTTTACCACTTTTTCACGAAGTTGCGCTTTAAAAAAGGCTGCGCGGCTTAAGGGTTCGTATTCTTCGGTTTCGCCAAGTAAAACAAGCGCTTCACTTTTTGCTTTACGGTAGCTATAATTTGCTAGATTTCCTGTGCGCGTGCAAATGGCGTGAACTTTAGTAACATATTCTGCAGTTGCCATCAAAGCAGGCATGGGGCCAAAAGGGTTTCCTTTATAATCCATATCCAAACCAGCAACAATAACGCGCACCCCGCGATTGGCAAGATCATTACAAACTTTTACAATTTCATCGTCAAAAAATTGCGCTTCATCAATACCAACAACATCACAATTATCTGCCAAGATAGGGATGTTTGCAGCAGCAGGTACTGGGGTAGATCTAATTTTATTGCTATCGTGACTGGTTACTGCATCTTCAGCATAGCGCGTATCGATGGAGGGTGTGAAAATTTCTACTTTCTGACGCGCAAATTTTGCACGTTTCAGTCTTCGGATAAGTTCTTCGCTTTTTCCTGAAAACATAGACCCACAGATGACTTCAATCCATCCAAATTGTTCTTTCTGATTTACGGTATTTTCAAGAAACATAGTTTAATTTTACGCGAAATTTTAAGTATCAATAGTATTCTTTACAGAATTTTCAACCAAAAACTGCTTGCTTTTAGTATAAAAACAAAGGTTTTAAATAAGAAAACAAAAATAGTTGACGTTTACAGTAATGATGCGTAAATTTATAAAAACAAAATAGAAATTCAGTTTAATTTAAAAAGATATGCGACAGAAAATCCGCAAGCAGGTAACAGCACTGGCAAAGCAATTGATCGAAGAGGAGAAAACGTTTAATCCCACTACTGTAAAAGGTTTGCTGAATACACTTTACGAAAAACTAACCATTCTTGAATATCTTGAAAACCAGCTGGAAGACACTTCAGAAGATGTTGCTGAAAAAGCTATGGACTCCAAAAGCTTTCGGGAGGAAAACTGGTTTACCGAACCAGAACCTTTGCCACAACCCGAACATAAAGAAGACCTTATTGAACCCTTAATGGAAAAAATAAAAGATATTGTAGCTCAAATGCCTGAAGAAAGTGAACGTATAGACGAGCTATTAGATGAAATGCTCCCTAAGTACCCTCAATCAGTTTCTGAAGAACAAGAGCCGCCTTCTCAAAAATATATAAAAAATGATTTAGAGGAATTTGCTTCAAGTTATCAACAAATGCCAGAGTTTGAACGTAAACAACCAGAAATTTTCCCCAATGTTGTTGAAAATAAAGAAGCCGAAAATAACATGACAGAATCTCGGGCAAAATCTTTAAACGATTCAATAAATAAAGGTTTGAATATTGGACTTAATGATCGGTTGGCATTTATAAAACATCTTTTTGAAGATCAAGCTGAAGATTTTACCCGCGTACTTTCCCAAATTAATACGATGGAAAATTATGAAGAGGCACAAAATTTTATTACCGGAAAAGTAAAACCCGATTATAACAACTGGAGCGACAAAGAAGAGTATTCTGAACGATTTATGACTATTATTGAAAAGCGTTTTAATTAATCATACCATTTATGAAAGCCCAAAAATTAATATATTGGTTTGCCACTGGGCTTCTTAGCGCCTTATTTCTCTATTCCGCATTTATGTACCTAACTAATACCGCAGTTGTAGAAGGTTATTATCAAGATTATCAATACCCCGTTTATTTAGTTATCCCAATGGCAATTGCAAAAATCTTAGCGATTGTATTTATTCTTTTAAGAAAACCAAAATGGGTAATGGAATGGGCTTATGCCGGGCTTTTTTTTGATATGGTGCTAGCTTGCTTTGCGCACTATCGCATAAACGACGCTGGAATTACACTGCCTTTAGTTGGAATTTTAGTATTGTTGCTTTCGTATTTTTTCGGAAAAACTGTTCGTGTATAAATTATGGGAAAACTATACCTAGTACCTACGCCTATTGGTAATTTAAAAGACATGACTTTTCGCGCTGTTGAAGTGTTAAAAGCAGTAGATTTAATCCTCGCTGAAGACACTCGAAATAGCGGAAAATTATTAAAGCATTTTGAAATTGGCACACAAATGCACTCCCACCATATGCACAACGAACACAAAACCGTTGAAGGCATTGTAAAAAAAATTCAAAATGGCGAAAACATAGCATTAATTAGTGATGCTGGCACACCTGCCATAAGCGATCCTGGTTTTTTATTAGTGCGCGCCTGTGTTGAAGCCGGAATTGAAATAGATTGCCTTCCTGGACCTACGGCCTTTGTACCAGCACTTGTAAACAGTGGCTTCCCTAATGATAAATTTATTTTTGAAGGTTTTCTTCCAGTAAAAAAAGGACGGCAAACACGTTTAGAGCTTTTGGCCGAAGAAACCCGAACGATTATCTTTTATGAATCGCCTCACAAACTTTTAAAAACACTTACCCAATTTGTTGCTTTTTTTGGTGCAGAAAGACGAATATCTGTTTCACGTGAACTCACAAAATTGCATGAAGAAACCATTCGCGGTACCACGGAAGAGGTGTTAAAACATTTTGAAAACAAACCCCCTAAAGGAGAAATTGTGATTGTAGTTTCTGGAAAAAAAGGCGTTAGGGAGAAGGCATTTGGCATTAGGAAAGTTCAGTAGCAGTATGTAGTTGCAGTAGGCAGTTGCAGTTTGCAGTGTTTACCAACAAAAATCGGGTGAAAACGAAATCGAAAAACCCAGAACCCATCCCGATAACTATCGGGAAGAACCCTAAACCCTAAAGAACTAACCGTGTTTCCCCTTATTCCAGCCGTGTTTTCCAAGGTATTGCTCACCACTTTCTACGGCACCATCTGTTAAACAACAGAACGGCAAGTTTTAATAAATCAAGAAGAAAAAGCACTTGATTTATTAAAAACAACCACCATAATCTATGAGAACTAGCCGTGTTTCCCCTTATTCCAGCCGTGTTTTCCAAGGTATTGCTCACCACTTTCTACGGCACCATCTTCAATAGAAGTTCCCATAGAATCATTCCAACGGTTTAAATACCCAAAGAGCGAAATAACGCCTAGCATTTCTACTATTTCACCTTCATTCCAGTGTTTGTATAATTCTTCTTTAATATGCTCATTAACGGCATTAGGCACTTGACTAGCAGCTAGAGAGAAATCGAGTGCAGCACGTTCTGCTTCCGAAAAAGCGGGATGCGTTCTGTACTCCCAGATATTATCCAGCTGTTCTTGCTCCGCTCCATAGCGTTCTGCAGCGCGAATGGCATGTGCTTGACAATATCTGCAACCTGTAGCATTACTACTTACCCAAGCAATCATCCTTTTTAAAGCCGAAGTCACTCTGCCTTCATTTGCCATTACAGCTTTGTTTAAATTGATAAAAGCTTTACTTATTGCTGGTCTATGCTGCATAGTAAGTACACTGTTTGGGCAAAAACCGAGGGTTTCGTTGAAAAATTCAGCCAATTGCTTAGTATCGGCATCGTGGTTTGGGGAAAGCGGGGTTACTAATGGCATTATTTTTTTATTTGATTCCAAAGTACAAAATAATTAAAAAACGGCTGCGGAAAAATTTCAATTTCCCACAACCGTTTTAACAAATAGAATTACTAGCTTATCTACAGAATAATATCCTATCCCTAATATTACGATGATTATCCCTTCCGTTGGTAAGATTTAAACCTACTTCCAAACGGATTTCATATGCACAAGGTTTTAAATCAGTAAAACTACCCAAGTATCTCGCTGTTCCATTGGCTTCCTCTCCTGGTACTGGAAAAATAATAGGCTCAAAGGTATTGGTAGCACCTTGACCCGTAAACTCAATAGAAACACTACCAAGGTTTGCACTTCCTGCGGTATAATTTACCGTGATAGAATCGTTTATTTTTTTACACCCATTTCCAGCACCTGTTAATTCTTCCAAATCAACCATTGCAATTCCATGTTCTTTAGGGTCTTGGATTGTAGAAAACCAAGATCCACCTTTATGAACATCCTTATATTTAGTATTAAAAATAGCCAATGGACGTGAAAAGCCACAATTAACTTTCGAGGCTTCATTACCACTTTCACGTTTGAGCATACGAAGCGCAAAATATTTGTTTTTTTGAATTAAAGCAGCTGGATCTCCTGCAACTACGGAGTTTTTATTTTCTTCACCATTGTATAAAACATCTGTTTTCAGAGCTATTAATGATTCCAATAAATTAATTTCATTAATAGTTCCTGCTGGTTGTTGTGGAATTTTTATCCAATTACCATCAAAATCAACTTTAATTTCTGTTCTGCCCCATACATCTGTAACACCCGTTCCGTGAATTACATAAGTGTCATTTCTCCAAATCGAACCCTCGAGTAATCTATCGGCAATTTTGGTGGTGGCTATATCACTCGGAGTAACATCTGTCCATTCACTATCAGTAATCGTACTTAAATCAATTGAAAGGTCTTCCACCTTCACGTATTGAAATTTATACTCCCCAGGCTGGCCATTGACTTTTTGATTTAGGGAACCTTTAAGCTCAATAGTGCTATAAAATGCTTTTCCATTCCATGAAGTTTCAACTTTTCCAGAAGTTTTACCAGTTGTTGGGTCAATATTCAAAATTGGGTGGTAATTCCTTTCCCCTATTCCATAAAATGCAATTGGAACACCTGGGTTATTGCCTTGTACATCTTTCAAACAAAGTGAAACACACAGGCAATGCCCTACGTTTCTTCTGCTTGGTTTATGAGCTTCATAATGGCTTTCTGCAAAAAACTCTACTCCCCCAACTGCATATTTAAAATAAATATCTGGACCACTACCAGAGGCAAAGAAAGGTGTGGTTTCTATATTAATAAAAGGAGACAAAAATGTTTTTTTAAAATCCTTGGAGCGATAGTAAATACAAAATCTACCATTTATATCTGTTACTTTACTACCCAGAAAATCATCGGTAATTATATCATCATCCATTGCTATTACTTCAATTCCTGGAAGTGGCTCTTTACTTTCGCAATTAGTAAGTATGCCACAAATTACCCAAATGTCTAGACGTTGAAGAATATAACACCAAACTTTTTTAAGAATAGTATAGTTCCAGCCTGCTAGAAAATCGTTCTCTACTTGGCGCCATTTTGGTTGAATAACGTCAAGAAGCACTTCAAAAGGCATAAAGTTTTTCGGTTTTTTAGTATCGCCTTGTCCATAATCTGGTACCTTGTCATAAAAAACTGTTATAGCTACAACACCACCTTGATATGTAAGCTTTTTACCATTAATTATTATTTCATAATTCCCTGATGCATCCGTTTTTGTTTCTGCAAGTAATTGTTTACTTCGTTTTTTTATATCGGCTTCCTCAAAAACCTGTGAAACTTCCTTACTTTGTGCAGCCGTATACGCAGTTGTAGCGTTTAAATCTTCATTTAAACTATAAACTCGAATGCTTGTATTCGCAATAGCGAAATCGTTTCCATCGCAAATTGCTGATTGCAACCTACCTTTAATTGTGTACCCCATAATACTTTTTTTAAATTAATACTTTAAATACATCTTAGTGTATTTGTAGAATACTAAAGTAATGCGACTCAATTAATTAAATAAAAATAAACAACTGATTTTAAAGCCATTAAACCCTGTTTTTTTAAGGGGGAAATCCCTTTTTTGACTCAAGAAAAAGGGGTAAATTTAAAATGCAATCCCTTATCTTGTACCTTTATTTTAGAATACCAAAACATGCGCTGGACCCTTAAACCAAAACCTGATAACGAAAAGGTGAAATCACTTTCAAAAACACTGAAAGTAGAGCCAATTATTGCCTCGCTTTTGGTGCAACGGGGCATTGAAACTTTTAAAGAAGCAGAAAAATTTTTCCGTCCAAATTTAAAAGATTTACACGATCCTTTTTTAATGAAAGACATGGATAAAGCCGTGTTTCGGATTGAAAAAGCTATTGAAAATGAAGAAAATATATTAATCTATGGCGATTATGATGTGGATGGAACCACAAGTGTAGCGCTGCTTTCTTCCTATTTAAAAAGTTATTATCCAAATATCTCAACATACATTCCAGATAGATATGATGAAGGTTATGGAATTTCATACAAGGGAATTGATTTTGCTGCAGACAATGATTTTTCACTCATCATCGCTTTGGATTGTGGTATAAAGGCGATTGAAAAAGTAGCGTATGCTTCCGAAAAAAATATAGATTTTATTATCTGTGACCACCATCGACCAGGAAAAGAAATTCCAAATGCAATGGCAGTACTCGACCCAAAACGAGAAGATTGTGAGTATCCTTATAAAGAGCTTTGTGGCTGTGGTGTTGGTTTTAAATTAGTTCAAGCCTTGGCTGGTAAACGCGGTTTAGAAATCAAGGATTTGCTGCTGTATTTAGATTTGGTGGCTACTGCAATTGCTGCCGATATAGTTCCAATTACAGAGGAAAATAGAATCCTTGCCTATTACGGCTTAAAGGTAATAAATAGCAATCCACGTGCTGGAATGCTGGCTATTTTAAAGCAAGTAAAAAAAGAAACGCTTACAATTACTGATGTCGTTTTTATAATCGCCCCGCGTATAAATGCTGCGGGTAGAATGAAACACGGGAATCACGCGGTTACCTTACTTACTGAAACAGCTATTGAAAAAGCAGAAGCCTATGCAGCCGAAATAGAAGTTTTCAACACAAATCGTAGAGAAGCGGATAAGCAAATTACCGAAGAAGCACTTCAGCAAATAATCGCCAATAAAGAAGAAAACCGAAAAACCACCGTAGTTTATCAAGAAAACTGGCATAAAGGCGTTATTGGTATTGTTGCTTCGCGGCTAACAGAAACGTATTATCGCCCTACATTGGTATTTACCAAAAGCGGTGAAAAACTTGCTGCCTCTGCACGTTCTGTTACAGGGTTTGATGTTTATAATGCTTTGGAAAGTTGTTCCGAACACATAGAACAGTTTGGAGGACATATGTATGCTGCTGGCTTAACTCTGCTTGAAAAGAATTATGTGAAATTCAAAAATGAATTTGAACGCGTTGTTTCTGAAACAATCGACACTCAGTTACTTACACCAGAAATTAGAATAGATTCCGAAATAAATTTGAGTGACATAAGCCCGAAATTTTTTAGAATTTTAAAACAATTTGCGCCATTTGGCCCCGGAAATATGACCCCGACATTTATGACTCAAAACGTATTGGACATTGGTTTTGGAAAATGTGTGGGTGAAGATAAAACGCATTTACGCCTTGTTGTAAAACAAGGAAATTCAAAGGAATTTACAGGAATTGGCTTCGGTATGGGAGAAAAACACGCTATTGCCTGCAATGGAAAAGCTTTTAAAGCAGCCTACTGTATTGATGAAAATGATTGGCAAGGAACTGTTAGCTTACAACTTCGGCTAAAGGACATAAAAGAATAAGTGCGTCTTCGACCTGCAATGGTTTAAGAGGCATGTGTTTTTAACTCAAATTTTTCGCCATCAAAAACGCCATATGTATAGTGATTTATCCAGTCGCCAAGATTAAAATACCAAGCGTTTTCACCTACTTTAATTTCCATTGGCAGATGGCGGTGTCCAAAAACAAAATAATCAAAGTGTTTAGTTGCAAGTTTTCGTTTGGAATACTGCGCAAGCCATTCTTGCTCTTCACCTAAAAACTGTTTGTCATCATCGCCAGAAATAAGTTTGTTTTTAACTGAAAGGTGCTGTGCCAACCGTACACCAATGTCCGGATGCAACCAACGAAAAAGCCACTTTGAAAAGGGGTTTGTAAACACTTTTTTCATCCGTTTATAACCCATATCGCCAGGGCCTTTACCGTCACCATGGCCAATAAAAAAGTGTTTATTATTAAAAACGAATTCCTTAGGGTCGTGATAAACGGGAATATTTAATTCCTTTTCAAAATAATCGTTCATCCATAAATCGTGGTTTCCTACAAAAAAATAAACCTGAATTCCGCTATCGCGAAGCTCGGCGAGTTTTCCCAAGGTGCGTACAAATCCTTTTGGAACAACAGTTTTATATTCAAACCAAAAATCGAAGAGATCTCCCAACAAAAAGATTGCTTCAGCATCATGCTTAATACTGTCTAGCCAGTTTACAAAAATCTTTTCACGTGGAAAGCTTTCAGCTTGGGTAGGTGCGCCAAGGTGGTTGTCGCTGGAAAAGTATATTTTTTTGCCTTTTGGAATTTGCATATTCAAAGATAGGAAAGTGATTTGGTTTAATTATCTCCAGCAAACCATTCCGCATAACTGCTATCAGTTTCTTGAAGCCTTAGGGAATGAAGTTGAATATTTTTTGGCAAACGACTCTTTATTTTTTCAGAAAAATCAATCACCATCATTTCGCTGGTTGGTTGGTACTTTACCAACAGTACATTATGTCCACGATCACTCAGTTCCTTCGCCAACTCTACATGAGGGGTGTTTTTATTAAAGACCGTGGCATGGTCAAAAACATCCACAATTTCTTCTTTTACAATCTTTTTTAGGTCGCCAAAATCTATTACCATCCCAAATTTCACGTTTGTATCATCTTCAATTGGTCGCCCAATAACAGTAACAGAAAGCTTATAACTATGGCCGTGTACGTTCCGACATTTACCATCATACCCATAAAGTGCATGACCTGTTTCAAAAGAAAAAATTTTAGTAATTCGTATTGTGTTCATTGGTTTTCTTTAGATTTCAAAGATACTGCTTTTGTAAGGAAAATTATTTTCTGAAACCCTATTGATTTCTGACCTATATTTGTCCACTTTTTTATAGGAGCAGAAAAATGACAACAGAACTTTTTGAACAACTGGATTTTATTGAAAACCCTTTGTTTGAAACAATTATTACTGAACTGCTTCAGAAGCAATTCAGCATTGTAAACGACTTTTTTTCGTTAGAGGAAGTTGAAATTTTACGCAATTCATTAGTGGCAAAATACGAAGCAGATCGCTTTAAAAAATCGGCAATCGGTAACCGCATCAATGAAGAAATAGATAAAACCATCCGTGGAGATTTTATTCTTTGGATGGATGAAAAAAATGCTAATGAAGCAGAATTACTTTTCTTCAAAAAAATTAATGAGCTCGTAAAGTATCTTAATAAAACCTGCTTTTTAGGAATCCTTTATAAGGAGTTTCACTATGCCGTTTATCCGAAAGGAAGCTTTTATAAGCGCCATTTAGATACCTTTCAAAATGACGACCGCAGAAAACTATCTCTTGTCTGCTATCTAAATGAAGCTGACTGGTTGCCAGAAAATGGAGGAGAACTTACTATATATAATGAAAAAGACGCGTTAAATATTTTACCGCTTCCTGGAAGATTGGTGATTTTTGAAAGTCAAATTTTGGAGCACGAAGTAAAAATAGTGAAAGCCTCGGAGCGGATGAGTATTACAGGTTGGCTAAAAACAAGGTAATTAGTTCCTTATTGTATAGATAATTCAAAGCGATACTTACACTTTTTAATTAGTTTTTAATAAGTGGAATGTATTTTCTTCGGAATTTAATCAGCAATGCAACAGCGCGATATGCGATCCAAACAATAAGTGCTGCCCAAATACCTATGAGCCCCCAATCCATATATTTTGAAAAATAAAGTACGGGGATAAAACCAAAAATGGTGGCGCCTAAGAGTACATTTCGTAAGTACCCCATCTCGCCCAAGCCTTTAAATATAGAATCTAACGTAAATGCCAACGCATTAAATGGCAAGCATATAAGCACCATAAAAAACATGCTATAGAAAACAGCAAGTACTTTTTCGTCTTTATTAAAGAGTGTTCCTAAAGGTTCGTAAAGAACTAATCCGACCAATACAAGCATTGCTGCTACGCCCAAATTATAAAGGTTTACTTTTTTAGTAAGTTTCCACAGTAAATTATAATTGCGTTCACCCAAAAGTTTTCCGCTTAAAATATTTCCTGCAGCACCATAACCATCAATAAAAAAGGCAGTGAAAATCCAAATATTAAACGCAATGGTATGTGCCGCAATGTATTCTTTTCCAAGTGCTGCAGCTTCACGAGTAGCTAAAATTAATGCCGTATTTAAAGCTACAGATCGCAAAAAAAGGTTAAGACTCATATTGACCAACCGTTTTATTTCTGGATGCAATGGAAATCTCAATTTTAAGGAAATTTCGGTCTTCTTTAAAAGAAAAACAAGTGCCATAACTGCCATTATTGCTTGTGCAATTAGACTCGCCCATGCCGCCCCTTTTATTCCCATTGGAAGCACAAAACCGTCAACTCCATACACCAAAGCAAAATCGAGCGCAATGTTTATAGCGGCTCCAATAGCGGCAATAATCATTGGCCAAAACGTATTTTGAAGTCCCCGAAACAATCCAAATACCGCGAATGTAAAGAGTGTAAGTGGAAAACCCCAAACGCGAATGTTATAATAATCAATACTAAATGAGAGAATGATCCCCTCTGCATTTAGTAATGAAAAAATTTCTGCCACAAAAAAATAGGTAGAAAACAACACGATAATGCTTAACGCAATATTAAAATAAATAGCTTGAGCCGGAAAATTATGTAAATCTTTCAACTTTCCAGCGCCTAAATTTTGTGAAACAATGGCAGAAATAGCAGAGCGTGTTTGCCCTAGAATCCAAATTAAAGCTGAAAGAAAAGAACCGACAATACCAACAGCAGCAAGCGATTCAATACCAAAATCTTTAATGTTTCCTACTATAGCTGCATCGGTTGCAGAAAGTACGGGTTCTGCAATGCCAGAAATAATGGCAGGAATGGCAAGTTGCTGAATTCGCTTAAATGAAATGTTCGTTTGTGACATTTTGGAAGCTGCAAATTTACATAAATTGCGAAAGCACAAAGGGATAGATTAGCTATAAAATACATAGAATTTATTGAAAATGTGAAAGAATTTTGAGTTGAACGATATTTAACCTTAATTTTGCATACACTTAAAGAAGTATCAAATCATGAATAATATTTTAGTACCTGTTGGGGCTTCAGAAAATTCGGCAAGCAACCTTCAATACGCTATAGATTTGGCGGAAGAGATTAATGCCAATGTATATGTAGTTTCTGTTTTTCAGGAACTTTCTAAGGTTGGTGGACTTTCAAAAGTGAATACTATTCTGAAAGAGGATTCTGAAAACCGTTTGGATGAAGTATTGTCTAAGGTTGATAAAAAGGGGGTAAATGTAGTAGCACACCCTATAAAAGGTGAAGTTTTAGAAGGCATTAGCCGTATCAGTAAACAAGTGCCAATCGATTTAATGGTTTTGGCTCCACGAAGTAATTCTATAAAAGAAGAAGTTTATCTCGGAAAAACTTCTGGAAAATTATTGAAGCAAACTAACATTCCTATTCTCATTGTTCCTGAAGGTGCTAAATTTCAAGCACCAAAAAATATGCTGATGGCATTTAAAAATGGAACATTTGAAGAAGATTCATTATTGACAGCCGTCAAAAAATTCAAACAAATTTTTGGAACTGAAGTACATGTACTTCATGTAGAAACACCTGAAACTACTCAAGAAATGAAAATAGTTTCCGAGAATTTAAAAGAACTTCAAACTTCGTATACACAAGTTGAAGCCGCTACTACTTTTCAAGCTGTAATTGAATATTTTCAGCAGTTTAATCCAGCTATGCTTTGTGTAGTAAGAAGAAAACGTGGTTTTTTCAAAAAGCTATGGGAGAAGAATGAAATTCTAAAAAAAGAATTTTATACCAGCAAACCACTTTTGGTATTGCCAGTTCAGGAATAATATTTAAGACACTAGAAGATATACGGAGAATTGATATTTTTATTCTCTAAACTAAAAAAACCACCCTTTTGCGGTGGTTTTTTTGTGGAGAATATCGGAGTCGAACCGATGACCTCTTGCCTGCCAGGCAAGCACTCTAGCCAGCTGAGCTAATCCCCCTTATATCCTTTTAGGAATGCCAAAAATAGTGAATTTTTCAATACACTTCTTTTATTTTAAAAATTCGATCGTATGCTCAGTTACTTTTTTAAGATCGCTAGGCATTTTATCTTCTTCCCAAGGATGTTTGGCACCAAAAACATGATCTGCGGCATCAATTACAACCAATTCACTTTTAGGGTTCCACGAATGAATTGCCTGTGCTTCTTTTAAGGAAACTGTAGGGTCTTCATTTCCGTGAATAATTAGTTGTGGGACCTTTATATTTTTAGTTACACGAGCTAATGTATAACGCTGTTCATTTTCTTTAAAATCTTTGTAAAATTGAAAATTATGAGGCAGCATTTGCTTCGTTCTGCTGTTTTCAACATAGGTTACCCCTGTTTTTTTCCAGGTATCAAACTCCGTTGTGCCTTCTAAAAATCGCGCTTTAAAATCACTTATTCCTGCCCAGCTAATAACTTTGTTTATTCGCTTATCTTCTGAGGCTTTAATCAAGACTATTCCACCGCCGCGACTATGGCCAATCAATGATATTGTTGCGATTTTTTTTGGAAAATTATCGTTTTCGCTTTCAATTTCATTTAAAATTCTATCTAAATCATCCAGCTCAATACTAAAATTATTTTCTGCAAAAGCTTCCAGATCTGCGAAATCAAGAGGTTGTTCTATCGTTCCGCCGTTATGTGAAAAATTAAACTTTACAAAACAAAAACCTGCTTCCGCAAAAGTTTCTGCCACTAAATGCCATGCACCCCAATCCTTGAAACCTTTGTAACCGTGACAAAGAAGCACTACTGGTTTCGGTTTGTTGGATTCTTTATAATATACGTCGTAAAGGATAGGTTTTTTTGCTTCGGAAGTAAGTATTTGGTTTTGTTTAATAATCATTATTCAATTTCTTTTTCTGTAAATGCTATCTTTTGATTGCAAATTTCAACAATAAGTTTCTTTAATTCAACCGTAAATGTTTCTAAAATATCAGTTGTAATAATTTGAGATTTTTTTCCGCCGCGGGCCTTTTCTTTTACGCCAAATTTTAAATATCCGCTACTTAAATTTTTAAATGAAATTATTCCAGCTTCACCATTAGCTATTGGCATTTCGTTGTTCATCATTAATGCATACATTAAAACTTGAAATGCTTTGCTAAATTTATAGTCTAAAGTCAACTCCTCCCAGTCAAATAATTCTACATCGGCTTGTTTTACAACCCCCGTTTTATAATCAATTATTCTAAGTTGACCGTTATACTCATCAACTCTATCTACTTTTCCGTGAATTTTTACAGGAAAATTAAGCTCCGGAATTGAAAGTTGAAACGTGAGATCAGTCTCTATTTTTATGATTTTTATTCTGTTTCCAGCTTTAATTTCTGCAATTTCACTATCAAGAAAATTGGAAATATAACGTTTCGCAACTTCAAAAACGATTAAGTTTTTTCCTTTAGAAAAACTGCCCCCCTTAAAGGTTTTTTTAAATTGATTTGTTACTTCTTCGTGAATTTCTTTCTTTAAATCTATAAGCTGTTGAGCGGTTAAATATTCTCCAATAAATGGTTTATAAAATGTCTCTAAGGTGTCGTGAACAATGGTTCCTAACGTATTGGCTGCAACATTTTCTTCAACTTCTTCAAAGTCATTTAGCTTTAAAATTTTTTGAAAATAAAAATCTAAGGGATTGCGAATATAGGATGTTAATGCCGAAGGTGAAAAACCTTTTACGGCAATCTCCTGAAGGCGTTGCATAACCGCTTCGGTTTTTTGAATTTGCTTAAGTGCTTGCTTTTTTATTTGAACTTTTGGAGACAAAATTCGTTTTTCAATTGTATGATTTGGCTGTTTCTCTATTTCTAATTGTCTAATAAAACGGCTTTTTTCACCAGTATTAATGCCTTCAGAATGGTTGTTATAAATTAAGGTACAGCTCTTAGCACGGTGTAATAACCTATAAAAATGGTAGGAATAAATAGCATCTTTCTCTGTGAAAAGTGGCAGGTTAAATTGCTGTTTTAAATCGTAGGTTATAAAAGATGCATTAGATTTTCCAGAAGGAAAAATACCTTCGTTAACCGAAGTTATAATAACGTTTTCAAAGTCGAGCACGCGGGTTTCTAACACCCCCATTAATTGGAGCCCGCTATATGCATCACCTTCAAAATCGAGCGATGTGGAAGCTGATAGTTCTGAAAATAGATTTAGTACACTCTTAACAGATTTTAAATGAGGATACTTTTGATTTAGGGTTTCAATTTTATTGAAAATACTTGCAAGTTGACGAAATATAGCACGTTCAATAGAATTTGTTTTATGCTTTTCTTCCAATAAATGGATAATTTTTAAGCCTATAGTTATAGCTTTCTTACTATCATCATTCCAATCTTCAAAAAGAAGTTGAAATAATTGTTTGTCAGCAGTACTAACTAGTTCTGCAAAAGTAGCTGGTGAAATATGAGTTATATTTTCTCGAATTATACTGTGGGTAATTTGGCTTGCATTTGGCAACAAATCAGCGGCAATAGGATGATTTAGTATCGCGAGAATATCTTTATAGTATAGGGTTTCTATGCTATGAAGATGAATAGAAAAAAGCAATTCAAAAAAGACGGTTGCGGGAAAATTTTTCAATGAAACGCCCATGGTAACATTTAGACTCTTCACATTTTCTGGTAAAGAATAAAGCACAGGAATCAGCAAGTTTTCATCTCCCAGTACGATTGCGGTTTTATTTAACGCGTCTATAGAAAGTTTGGAAAGCAATTCTCCTATATATTTTGCCTGTCCTATGTTTTTTTGAACCTCTATGAATTGAATTTTTTTAGCGGTTTCGAAATTAGAAGCTATAAATTTGGGTGTTTCCTTTTGAAAGTACTTCCAATCCTTTAAATATTTCCTAACAAAATAAGAAGCGCTGTGTTTTACATCTTTATAAAATGAGTGATCTGCATCCCAATAAATTTTAGTGTTTCCTGTTTCTAGAAGCTCTTGAATAATGTTTTGCTCTGCCGTATTTAAGGCATTAAACCCAATAAACACATGAATTTTAGAAGGGGTAGCACGAATGTAATGTTCAAGATTTAATGAAGCTTCACGGTATACCATCCCTTGATACCCAATACTTTCATTTAATAATAACGACTGCATCTTTTCATAGAAATCTGGGAGGCTTTCCCAAAACTGCAGGTAGTTAGTTATAAGTTCTGTTTTTTCACCTTGCACACCCCATCTTTCTAAGGTTTTTATACTTGCCAAATAACCGAAAAAAGGTTTTGGATCTACCAAATAGCGATCCATTTCATTAAAATCATTAAGGAGTGTAATGGCCCAAGTAGAATACGATTCGAAATCTTCTTTTTCTAAAATACCTCTTGTACTTAGATAAGCTTCATAGCTTTTAAATAGCAGCTCTGTATTATCAATTATAGAAAGATTAGAGATATCCTCTACAAACTCTTCGATGCTGCAAATATGTGGTGCAAATTGTGTTTTATCGATGTCCTTTTTAAGTTCATTCATCAAAAACCCTCCTGCTCTTTTACTTGGAAGTATGAAGGTAATTTCAGAAATATCTGAAAAGGTTTTTTTAATATCGGCGAGGGTTTCTTGAATGAATGTTACCATAGCCTAAAAATAAGAAACGCCTCCGAAATTCGGAGGCGTTTCAAAAATATTTATTAAAACTTGTTTGTTGAAATTATTTCTTTAAAGAAATTTCAACACGACGGTTTTGTTGTCTTCCTGCTTTAGTAGCATTAGTTGCAATTGGTTTTGCTTCACCATATCCAACTGAAGTCAATCTGTTACCGTCCATACCAATAGTAGTTAAGTAATCTTTTACAGAAGCAGCTCTAGAGTTAGACAACTTTAAGTTGTTTGCCTCACTACCTTGGCTATCTGTGTGACCTTCGATTTCAAAATTATCGTTAGGATATTCTTTCATAATATCTGCGATATTTTGAAGAACAGCGTAAGATTCTTTTCTGATAGAAGATTTTCCTAAGTCAAAAAGGATTGTTTTAGAGTAGTCGTTCAATTGCTTAACGATTTCGATAGAAACCTCAGGACAACCTTTGTTTGCTACAGTACCTGCAACATCTGGACATTGATCATCTTTATCTAGTACACCGTCACCGTCTCTATCTTTGTAAGGACAACCGTTGTTAGCTTTTGGACCAGCTTCATTAGGACAAGCGTCATCTTTATCAGCAATACCATCGCCATCAGCATCAGGACAACCGTTAAGAGCAGCTACACCAGCTACAGTAGGACATTCGTCTTGTGGATCAGCAATACCGTCACCATCTGTATCAGGACAACCATTGAATTCAGCTAAACCTGCAGTGTTTGGACATGCATCGTTTCTGTCTTCGATTCCGTCACCGTCAGTATCAGGACAACCGTTAAATTCAGCTAAACCTGGAGTTTCTGGACATTCATCATCTTTATCGTAGATTCCGTCACCGTCAGTATCTTTTCCACCAAATTGGAAAATTACACCAGCAGAATGTTGGAAATGAGTTACCCCATATTCTTCTTCAAATGCATGCTTATAAGTAGATTGGAAGTTAAGACCAATGTATTCGTTAAACCAAAATTTAACACCAACGATCCCGTTTGCAGTTCCAAAACCGATATCATCGATCCATGTGTAACCACCACCAACACCAATAGAAGGATCAAACCAGCTACTTCCTAAAGCGTTTTTGAAGCTATATTTAATTTCACCATCAGCACCGTAGTAGCTTAGGTCGTTTACTTCTACATCACCCATTCTATCTAAACGGTTAATAGAACCACCAGCAGTAAACACAAATCCACTACCTACATATCTACTAATAGCAATTTTAGAAACTGAAGGTAGAATGTTCCAATGGTTATCTGCATTAAAATACTCGTCAAAGATTTCTCCTCTCATACCATGATCTTGGTATAGTACTTGATCCTCATTAAGGCCAGCGGAGAAAACGTCAACTGCGTTTACACCAACCTCAACAGCCCAAGGATTGTTTTCGTCTTGTGCGTTCGCTACGCCAGTCCCTAAAATAAGGATGGCAGCAACTAATAATCTGTTAAGATGTTTCATATTCGATTGTTTAATTTTTAAGTGTTAATTATGAGCAAAAGTAAGTTGTTAAATATTATAAACAAAAGCAAATCTAATAAAATTTTCCTAAAATCAGTGCTATTGATACGTAATTGAAGGATTTATCTTTCAATTACATCTAATTCTTTTCCAATCTTAATAAACGCATTAATTGCTTTATCCAAATGTTCCTTAGAGTGTGCTGCTGAAAGCTGCACTCGTATTCTTGCTTTTTCTTTTGGCACTACTGGAAAAAAGAACCCGATTACATAGATTCCTTCTTCTAATAATTTATCTGCCATTTGTTGGGAAAGTTTTGCATCATAAAGCATTACAGGCACTATTGCAGAGTCTCCATCAATAATATCGAATCCTGCTTTTTTCATTCCTTCTTTAAAGTATGCGGTATTTTCAGCAAGTTTATCTCTTAATGATGTGTCTTTAGAAAGCATTTCGAACACCTTAATAGATGCACCTACAATTGCTGGCGCCAAAGAATTTGAAAAAAGATACGGTCGAGAGCGCTGACGCAATACTTCAATGATTTCTTTTTTTCCTGTGGTATAGCCTCCCATTGCACCTCCTAGCGCTTTTCCCAAAGTACCTGTTATAATGTCTATTCTTCCCATTACACCTTTTTCCTCAAGAGTCCCTCTACCTGTTTCGCCAATAAAACCTGCTGCATGGCATTCATCTATCATTACCAAGGCGTCATATTTATCTGCCAAATCGCATATTGTATCTAAAGGAGCCACCAAACCATCCATAGAAAACACACCATCGGTTACAATAATTTTAAACCGAGCACCTTTTTCATTGGCTGCAATGAGTTGGTTTTCCAAGTCTTCCATATTGCTGTTTTCATAACGGTAGCGCGCCGCTTTACACAAACGCACACCATCTATAATAGAAGCGTGGTTTAAGGAATCTGAAATAATTGCGTCTTCAGCTCCTAATAATGGTTCAAAAACACCTCCATTTGCATCAAAAGCAGCTGCGTATAAGATAGTGTCTTCAGTTTGATAATAATCGGCAATTTTCTGTTCCAATTCTTTATGAATATCTTGCGTCCCACAAATAAAACGCACTGATGACATGCCGAAGCCATGCGTATCCATAGCATCTTTTGCAGCTTGAATAACTTCTTTGTTTGATGAAAGTCCCAAATAATTATTGGCACAAAAATTTATCACTGTCTCACCTGTAGAAATAGTGATTTCAGCATCTTGAGGTGAAGTAATAATTCGCTCTTTTTTAAATAAGCCATTATCTTTTATTTCTTCAAGTTCCTTTTCTAGATGGTCTTTAATTTTTCCGTACATTTTTATCTTTTTTTAAAGCTCCAAAATTAAACTTTATTTATTACTATTTCACCTCCATTGCTATAGATAAGCATTTTTTTAGAAATTGAAAACCCCATATCTTCTATAGCATTGGCATAATCCAATAGTTGATCATTATGCCATATGTTAGGACTACCTGTCTTATAATCAATGATTATAACATTATTATTTTTTGCAATATTGATTCTATCAGGACGTAAAACCAAGCCGTCTTTTGTAACTATATTGCGCTCATTATATACTTTTTCATCACTATTAAATAAGCTTTCTAACGCCGGATGTTCAATAATTTGATGTACTGTTTTCTTTAAAACCTCAAATTCATCCTTTGGAATTATTGCTCGTGCTTCCAATTCCGATAAAACACGCGTCGCATCCGTTTTTGAAAAAATTTGTGCCATCGTATCATGCAGTAAGTTTCCAGCAGAAATTGCAGCTTCCGTTTCTGCTTCATATTTTTGTTCAGAAACAACTATTTTAAGACCATGATCGCTTGGATTACTAGATATAAAGCGTGGCTTAATTTGATAAACAACTTCTTTTACTTTTGAAATTTTCTCCAAATCGATTCCAAATTCATAAAGCATCTGCTCACTATTCCACATGCCTTTTTCCTTCAGAAACGCCATAAAAAGATGATTGTACGTTGAAGGCTCTTCATTTGACTCTGAAGGCATTTCTGAAAAAACAAAAAGCTTTTCAACTGCCCGCGTTAAAGTTACATACAGCAAATTAATCGTATCCAACTCCAACTGGCTTCGATGTGCTGTATACATTTTTTCGCCAACCTCGCTATAGTCTGTAATTTCTTTTTTGAACTTTATCTGCGCTTCCTGAAAGTTAAAATCATCCCCTTTATCTAACGGATACCATAGGGTATCATTCTTTCCGTCATATAATTGCATATCTGCAAAAGGAAAAAGAACAACGGGAAACTCTAGGCCTTTTGACTTATGAATTGTCATCAACTGAACCGCGTTTATCCCTTCGCTTGTAGCGATGGCAGTATTTTCTCTTTTACTTTCCCACTTATCTAAAAACGAAATTTTATCTGCTTTTGGGCTTGCTTCAAACTCAAAAACTAAATCCATAAACCCAAATAAATATGCATCCGCTGCGGCAGCAAGCTTAAATTTTTCAATACAATACTCAAAAGTTTCATATAGAGAAATGGAACGTATTTCGGCAAATGAAAAGTCAATTCCATATTCTTTTAATCGCTCACTAAATTTTTCTTCTGAAATATTTAAAAACCTAGTGAAAAAAGTGTGCTTCGCTTCTTGAAGATTAAGATGATCGTGTAGCAAATCCAATAAATTTATGGTTGCTTCATCATTTTTTGGATATAAACTAACGACTAAACTTGACACCAAAATTTGCACAATCGGTGAAGACTGAAGCAATAATGTTTCAGCAGAGATTACAGAAATACCTCGCTCCATCAAAAAAGCACCCAGTGCAATTCCGTCATCTTTTTTACGCGTTAAAATACAAATATCACTTTCTGAAAACCCTTTGTTTTTTAAATTCAGAATGGTTTCAAGAACTAATCCTGAATATGCTTCTTGCTTTTCAGCCTTATTTCCTTTCTCAATAAATTCAAATTTAACATACCCGCCATTTGTATCATTACGTTCTTGTTTATTGCCCTCTAGATATAATTTTGTATGATCTAAATCCGCAAAATAAGAAGAAACAAAGGTGAAAAACTGGTTGTTGAAATCCACAATTTCATCACAACTGCGATAATTTTTATCTAAAGAAAGCACCTCTTTTTCACGGGAAAAAGGATTTTGAGTTCCATATAAGCCCATAAACTGTTCTGGCAAACCACCACGCCACCTATATATAGATTGTTTGGCGTCGCCCACTAACAAAAGACTGCCGGAAGCTGGATCCAATTCTTGAGAAAGCGCATTGTCAATTAATGGGATTAGATTTTCCCATTGTAATTTTGAAGTATCTTGGAATTCATCAATAAAAAAATGTCGGTATTTTTCGCCTAAGCGTTCATAAATAAAAGGCGCTGGTTGGTTTTTTATTTCCTTATTTATAAGCGAATTAAATTCTGAAATAGGAAAAATATTTTTCTCCTCCTTAATCCTTTCAATTTCTTGGTTCACCAAATTCAAGACGGAAAGCGGGGTGATATTTTTTAAAATTGATTCATATAATTTTAGCTTGTGTACATGCTTTTTTATAGCCAAGTAATGAAATAACAATTCTGGGCGGATGGCATCAATAACCGAAGTAATAGCACTGACTTCCTTTACTTTATACAGTCCTTTTCCTTCCTCCAAGTTTTCCTGAAGTTTATTGGCATAAACCTCATAATTGCCTTCTTTTAATTTTAAAAAATGATTGGGTAGTGTCCCTCGGGTAAAATCTGAATGTTCTAAACCACTTTCATCAATAAGCAAAAGTACTTGTCTTGCATTATTTTTAATTTCTTCTGAAAGCGTTTTAATTTTTTGAACCAATTGCTTTTTAAAATCTAGAAAATCTCCTAAGGTTTTTTCCTTTAAAACAGCAACGTGATCTGCATCATTTTCTATATAAAGCAGTTTGGCGGCATTAGCAATATCACGAGAAATATCCCAAGATTTATCATCGTCTGTTTTGTCTAAAGCAAAATCAAGCAAAACCTTTGTTATTTCTTTATTTTCTCCCGCTTTGCTCAGCAATAAATCTACTGCTTCTGCTAATAATTCATTGGTTTCAAGGGTAACTTCAAAGTTGGTTGCCAGTTTTAAATCGCGCGCAAAGGTTCTAATCAATCTGTGGTTAAAACGATCGATGGTTTCTACACTAAAAGCGGCATAATTATGAAGTAAGTTTTTTAGAATTTTTTTAGAACGCTTCTGAATTTCCATTAAATTCATGCCATTTTCTTCAGAAATTCTAAGCATAATTGGCAGCGGCTCCGTCACACTTTTTTCCTCACTAAAGCGCACCAATGTTTCTACGATTCGTTGTTTCATTTCAGCTACCGCTTTGTTTGTAAAAGTGATTGCTAACAAGTGTTTAAAATAATCGTCCTGCTGTACGGAAAGAATTTTTTTTAGATATTCTTTTACCAGTGTAAAAGTTTTTCCGCTTCCTGCTGAAGCATCATAAATAGAAAAGGAGGTTTGATTTTTCAAGAAACTGGCTTTTTGCACTAAATTAGTGATTTTATATGGTTAGAATCAAATTAATCTATCGCAGCATAGAAATCTTATAAAATCTATAACACTTTAAAAAATTGATAATGTTTAACTTTGAGTGAATTTAGTAATAACCAATATAAAACAATATACTTATGTCTTTCGAATTACCAAAATTACCGTATGCATTTGATGCTTTAGAACCAAACATCGATGCACAAACAATGGAAATACACCATGATAAGCACCATCAAGGGTATACAAATAACCTTAATGCTGCCATAAAAGATACCGACCTAGAAGGAAAAACAATCGAAAATATTTTGAACAACTTAGACATGGATAATAAAGCTGTGCGTAATAATGGCGGCGGATTTTATAACCACAGTCTTTTTTGGAAAGTAATGTCTCCAAATGGCGGCGGAAAACCTTCAGGGGATTTAGCTACTGCAATTGATAGCGCTTTTGGAAGTTTTGAAGATTTTAAGGAAAAATTTTCGGAAGCGGCAAAAACACAATTTGGATCTGGATGGGCTTGGCTTTGTGTGCACAAAGGAGGGAAAGTGACCGTTTGCGCCACCCCAAACCAAGACAATCCACTAATGCCAGGCGTTGGTTGTGGTGGAACTCCAATTTTAGGACTAGACGTTTGGGAACACGCATACTATTTAAAATACCAAAACAAACGCCCAGATTATGTTGGTGCATTTTGGAATGTGATTAATTGGGAAGAAGTTTCTACCAATTATGAGAACAATAAATAACGGGTATAAAACCCTTTTATTTAACTATAAAAAAACTGCAGTCAAAATTTTGACTGCGGTTTTTTTTTGTGAAAATGTCTGTTTAAATGAAATACCCGCAACCCAAATATTGGAATGTAAAAAAAGGCAAACATTAGTTTGCCTTTTTTTGCCCCAAATCTACCATTTAATTTTACCTGTTTAGGCTAATGGTATATATAAATGTACGGCAATAAACTATTAGTTATGAATGTTTTAGACAAACAACCTGTTTTTCAGTTAAAAAGTATATTAAACAGTTAATTGTATTTAAAATTAAGACTAGTTTCCTAAAACAGGCACCAAAAAATGTTTTTGAAAATTGATTGCTACCCCAAACATAGAAATAAAAAAAGGCAGGCTTTCGCCAGGAGAATAGACAACGGCTCATCAAACTCTAGATAAAAAACAGATTTTCGCCACCCTTAGGATTGGGACCAATGAAAAAAGGCAGGCTTTCGCCTACCTTTTTTGCCCCAAATCTTACCATAGACCTAACCTACTTACGCCATATGGTAAGCCAAATATATAGTAAGTTTTATCACTAAAACAGTGTTACTTAACAAATTCGATTAAGTGAATTAGCTTTCCGTTAAACGGTAAACTGTAGGTTAATTTTGGCTTAAAGGCTAATAGGCGCGGTCTGGGTTACCTTCATAAAAATTAATATAAGCCCGATTTACAACTCTATTACCTCCTGCCGTTGGATAGTTTCCTGTAAAATACCAATCTCCAAGATTTTTTGGACATGCCTTGTGCAAATCAGTTACTGATTGAAATATCAATTTTACTTTGGCAGTAATATTTTCTTCACTTATAATCTCCGCTATTTTATCTGAAATTTCTTCATCCGTAAAAGGAGCATACAAGTTTTTTACGTGATTAATAACAGAAGCATCTTCCATAGCAACTTGCTTTTTACATTTATGGTAGATTTCTTCAACTATCCCAAAAGTTCCATGGTCTTTATGAAGTGCCAAAGCAGCTTGAAACGCTATTAAATCCTCAAGACGCGCCATATCAATTCCATAACAATCTGGGTAACGAATTTGAGGTGCAGACGAGACAACTACAATTTGTTTGGGATGCAGCCTGTCTAACATCTTTAATATACTCTTCTTTAGGGTAGTTCCTCGAACTATACTATCGTCTATAATAACGAGGTTGTCCTCTGGCTTCACTACGCCATAAGTAACATCATAAACGTGTGCAACCAGATCATCACGACTACTATCATCAGTAATAAACGTTCTAAGTTTAACGTCTTTTATCGCTATTTTTTCTGTTCGCACTTTATGTGCTTGTATCTGCTGAAGTCTTTGTGTTGTTAAACTTTCTTTTTCGTTGAGGATTGCTTCATTCTTTTGTTTGTTCAATTCATCTTGTGCAGCTTCCAACATTCCATAAAATGATGTTTCAGCAGTATTTGGAATGAATGAAAAGACAGAATTCTCTGTATCAAAATTAATCGCTTCCAAAACTTTAGGCATAACCAATTTTCCAAGGGTTTTACGTTCTTGGTAGATTTCGGCATCGCTTCCACGGGAAAAATAAATTCGTTCAAAAGAACACGACTTTCTTTCTAAAGGAGTAAGAATTTCAGAAAGAGTAAAGCTTCCATCCTTTTTGATGATAAGTGCGTTCCCTGGATCCAACTCTTTTACTTCTTCAAAAGGAACATTAAAAACGGTTTGAATTGCTGGTCTTTCGGAAGCAACTACAATTACTTCATCATCATGATAATAATATGCGGGACGAATTCCTGCTGGATCTCGTAGCACAAATGAATCTCCATGCCCTAAAAGTCCTGCCATGGCGTAACCGCCATCCCAATTTGAAGCAGATTTTCGAAGAATTTTTGCAAGGTTTAAGTTTTCAGCAATATAAGGCGAAGCTTCTTGCTTATTAAACCCTTTGGCTTTTGCTTTTTTATATAATTTACGAACCGCATCATCTAAAAAATGCCCTATTTTTTCCATTACCGTTACGGTATCGGCCTTTTCTTTAGGATGCATTCCAAGCTTTATAAGATTATCAAAAAGCTCATTGGTATTGGTCATGTTAAAATTTCCAGCGATAATTAGATTTCGATGCATCCAATTATTTTGACGAAGAAAAGGGTGCACGTTTTCAACACTATTTATTCCGAAAGTACCATAGCGAACATGGCCAAGAAATAATTCACCTATATATGGTATGTTCTTTTTTTGTGCAGCTACGTCATCTTTATATTCTGGATGCTCTAAAAACTCATGATTTATGCGTTCGTTTATTTGCGCAAAAATATCCTGAATAGGCTGCGATTCATTAGAGCGAACCCTACTTATATAACGTTCTCCGGGATTAACATCCATTTTAATGCTTGCAAAACCAGCACCGTCTTGTCCGCGGTTATGCTGTTTTTCCATCATTAAATACATTTTATTGACTCCGTAGAAAGCAGTACCGTATTTTTCTTTGTAATATTCCAAAGGTTTCAACAGTCTTACTAGGGCAATTCCACATTCATGTTTTAAAGCGTCGCTCATATTTTTCTGAAACTATATAAATGTACAAAAAACGCCCTGAATTTTCAGGGCGCGTATTTAGGTTAATTTGATATCAAATTGTGTTAAGCTTTTAAATTGCTGTAAACGCTGGTGTATTTCCTTGTTTGAAAGGTTTAGCAGTCGTTCTGGGCCAAATTTTTCTACACAGAAAGAAGCTAATGCTGACCCATTGATTATAGCATTTTTCATGTTTTCATAACTGTAATCGCCTGTTTTTGCCAAGTATCCTGTAAATCCACCAGCAAAAGTATCTCCTGCGCCAGTTGGGTCAAAAACTTCTTCTAATGGAAGCGCTGGTGCAAAGAAAACGTCGTCATTACCAAAAAGCAATGCCCCGTGTTCTCCTTTTTTTATCACTACATATTTTGGCCCCATTTCCATTATTTTATGAGCCGCTTTTACTAGTGAATATTCCCCTGAAAGTTGTCTTGCTTCTTCATCATTGATTGTAATAACATCAACTTTGGCAATAACTTGAAGTAACTCATCCAATGCGCTATCCATCCAGAAATTCATGGTATCTAACACGATTAGTTTTGGAGCTTTCATCTGCGCAATTACACCAAGTTGGACGAGTGGATGTAAGTTTCCTAACATAACCACTTCGGCATCTTGGTACTTAGCTGGAACTTGTGGATTAAAATCTGCAAGTACGTTTAGATCTGTAATAAGAGTATCGCGCGTATTCATATCGTTATGATATTTTCCGCTCCAGAAGAAAGTTTTTCCGTTTTCAACCACTTCAAGACCTGAAATGTCGATATTTTTAGATTCGAGCATTTTTAAGTCTTCCTTCGGAAAATCACCTCCAACGATTGACACAATAGCGCCATCTACATTAAATTGTGAAGCAGCCAAACCTATGTAGGTAGCTGCACCACCAAGTATTTTATCCGTTTTACCGAAAGGAGTTTCAATAGCATCAAAGGCAACTGTGCCTACAATTACGAGTTTGCTCATAAAGGGTTTTTGAAATGAAGGTGCAAATTTAATCAAATTAATAATAAAAACAGGTCTTTTAACAGCTTAGATAGCAAGTGAAGTAAAATCTATTTCCGACCAAAATCTGCAGGGATTTCACCCCAAGCTTTGGTTTCCCATTTCACGATTTTTGTTTCGTATTTATTCGCTTTTAGCCAATTTTCGGCTCTTTCAACCAATTCAAAAAGGGTTTTGTTTTTTGTGGATTGTTTCAGTTTTGTGTTGCATATGCCAAAAAAATAAACCTTTCAGTTTTTAGGCTGAAAGGTTTTAGAATCTTCAATATTAATTTATCTATTCTAGTTATTTTTGAACCGTAATTGCGTACTCCTCATAAATAAAATTGGTCGCTTCAATTTGTTGTTCATTAACAAAAAAAGTGAACGTTCTATTATAAGGGTTTATGGTCTGTACGTCATGAATTCTTAGCGTATCCACGTCTTCATTAGCATAACGCAATAACCAATATTTGTCTTTCTCAAAAGGTACTGAACCTTTTACATCAACGCCCTCTGCTCCTGAAGCAAATTCAATTGACCCAAAATCAGAAACACAATTGGGTCCACCACAAGGACTACCGTACAAGGTTCTCCCGCTTCCCTGAGTTTCCTCGGTAACGATTTTGCCCAAACCTAAAAAGGGGTATTGTCCATTTGTGAGTTCTATCAAGGTAGCAATTCCAGTATTATTAGTGATTTCCACCTCTCCATCTTCGTATGTACTCCCATCAACACGAAATAGTTCAAAGTTTAGATTGTATATTTTAGGATATCCCCCAGAAGGCTCGTTACTTTCCTTATTGCAACTATTAAGTGAAAGTACCATTACCAATAATAAAATATATGTTTTCATACTATTTTTATTTAATGATTAATCTTTTTGTCACGGTATTATTATCCGTTGTTAAATAAATGAAATAGATTCCTGCTGGATATTTTTCCAGATTTAAATTAAATTCATTTTCAGTAATATTATTTTCTTTAAGGAGTGTCCTACCATTAATATCTTTCAAATCTAGATTATAAAATTCCTGTGAAGGCCAAAAAACAGTTACATTTGAATTGGTTGGGTTGGGATAAACCTTTATATCATCATTTACATAATCATCTAGGTTTTTATTTCCAAGGGGGCGATCTCCAACAGAAAGACATTGTAAGGCAGGTGGCGGTGGGTCGCCGTGGGTTATTACCTTTTGTTTATAAACTGTTGAAGCACAAGCACCATTTATATTTAAAGAAAGCCACGTTTTGTTAGAAGAATTTGGTATAAGACTTATATTTACTGTCCTAGTGCCTTGCCCATAATTTATGGTTCCATTCGTAATGCTCCAAGTATAACTTGCTCCAGATACTGGTGGAATATTATAATCATATGTATATCCATTTTGAGCACAGGCGGAATCATATCCCTGAATTTCCAAATCATAAAATTCACTTATAGTCCAACTTCTTGAACCATACCCGCATCCTGGGAAAACTCTTACATAACCTCCGTTATTGTTTGTAGCCTGTACTGTTATACTACTTGTGCCTTGCCCGCTTGTAATAGGTAAATTACTCGAAGTTTCCCAAAAGAAATTAGAAACCCCTGATATGTTTGAGACTGAATAATATGCGGTTTGCCCACTGCACACATAATTAGCCCCATTAATTGAATAAATAGGGTGGCTTATGCCTATTTGGGTATAATAGTAATTCATTTTGCCTACTTGCAAAGGGGAGAAATACTCAAAACAATCTAAATTTGAATAACTCATTATATTAGATGTGTTTGGAGTCCATACCTCACCCCAATTGTCCGTTCCGCCATTGGCACTTTTATATATACAGGAATAACTTACTAAACCTGTTAATTCGGGGGTCAGCTGCTGTATCACATAAAAAATCTCCGTTAACATCACATTTCAATTCATTATAAGTACCTATACATCCTAGTTCCTGCCTTCTTGATCTACTAACGGATTCTTGATGGCAATCACCACAACCCCCATTGTTGGAATGGCTCCAACTTCTGCCTGAGCTATGTGTATGGTAAAGCCCCAAAGTATGACCAATTTCATGAGCCAAAATAGCCTCCATTTCAGATATACTATGCTGTTCAATAGCACAAGTATATCTTAGCCATAGATTGCCGTTAGGAAAATTCGCTTTACCTCCCCAATCACTATTGCTGTCAATAATAAAATGTACATTAATTACGCCAGATTCTTTATATTGGTAGCACATATAATTGAAATATTGATCTCCATTATTAGTAATATCGCTATTGTTCATCTCTGAAATTTCGCAAAGAAGATAGAACCTTATGTTAGTGTTGTTTGAAAATAATTGATTGAGACCATTTATTACCTGATTAACTTGGGAGAGGCTAATATTACCAGAACCGTTAGTATTTCTCCATACCCATGCTTTTATAGGGATTTCTCTTAATACTGATGCTGAAGCCTTATTGACATAATCTTTATTTCTTCCTATATAATTACCATAAGTGTCCAAATTGTCCAAATAATCTTCGGGCATATCATAGCCAGCTTTCCGCAATATATTCAAGAGTGACTTGCTGTTCCCATAAAAAGGATCTCTTAGGTATCCATCTTCAATAGGTAATGTACCACAACCAAGTTTACCTTCTTCTTGGGCAAGCAAAGAAAAACCAACTAAAAGGAAAAGGAAAAATAGATATCGTTTTAGGATAGTGAGGGGGGGGGGGGGGGGTAAAAATACATTTCATAACTTAAAAATTTAAAGGTTAAACTTTTTCTAGGGAGTTACGATTTTTAAAGATAAAATGAAACAATTAAAAAAGCAAATTAGTTACATAAAATTATATGGCAAAATCTATTTCCGCCCAAAATCTGCTGGGATTTCACCCCAAGCTTTGGTTTCCCATTTCACGATTTTTGATTCGTATTTATTCGCTTTTAGCCAATTTTCGGCTCTTTCAACCAATTCAAAAAGGGTTTTATTTTTTGCGGATTGTTTCAGTTTTGTGTTGCATTTTTTCTTTTTCACCCATCCCATCGCAATGCGAGAGTCACTATAAATAATACGGTCGCTATTATTATTTTTTAGAAAGGCCAAGCCATGAACAAGCGCTAAAAACTCACCAATATTATTCGTTCCTTGCTGAAAAGGACCCTGATGAAATAATTGTTTGTGCGTCTGCGTATCTACTCCACGGTATTCCATTATCCCAGGATTACCGCTAGAAGCCGCATCTACAGCAATAGAATATAGGTTTGGCTCTCCAATTTTTTGAAGCTGTTCTTTAGTAAGTGCTTTTTTTACCGTTTTACCTTTATAATCCGCATACTCTTTATTAAACGCTTTTTTAGCTTCATCAAAAGTCTCGAAGCTTTTATATTGTGCGCCTTTTACACCGTCTATAGAACGCTTGCATTCTTGCCAACTGCCAAAAATTCCGGCTGGGTTGCCAAACCAAACCACATAAAATTTCTGCTTTTTACCCATGCTGAAGTATTTCTTCAATTATTTTTGGAAACCATTCGTACTCTAAATTATGAACTTTTTTAGCAACTGTTTCTGCTGTGTCACTCATTGAAAGTGCTACTTTCTTTTGTGAAATAATGGCGCCTTCATCATAATTTTCATTTACATAATGAATTGTTATTCCTGTTTCAACTTCATGGTTTGCTACCACAGCTTCGTGCACAAAACTCCCATACATTCCTTTTCCGCCGTATTTAGGAAGCAAGGCTGGATGAACATTTATCACTTTGTTTGGAAACTCTTTCAATATTAATTCTGGAAATTTTAGAAGAAATCCGGCTAAAACGATACAGTCTGGATGGCTGTTTTTTAAAATTTGCAATACTCCATTTTTAGAAAACAAGGCCTCTTTTGTAAATGATAAAGCGTTAATATTCAAGTTTTTAGCACGCTCCAATACTTTGGCATCCTTCTTGTTTGATAACACAAGAACGACCTCGGCAACTTGGGTTCGTTGAAAGTATTTAATAATGTTCTCGGTATTGGTACCGCTACCCGACGCAAAAATTACAATCCGCTTCTTCATTCCCGTTTCCAATGTTTTTCTCGAAGTAAAAATTAACAAAATAAAACACAAAAGTAAGGCAATAGGGTTTTACTTCGCCCAAAATTGTTTAAATTGGTTTAATCTTTCTGAACTATTATAAATTTTTAGAAAGATGGAATGCACAAAGAAAATAGCGTTATAATAAAAAAATTAGCGGGTTGCATTTTCCAAATTTTGTTCAAATGTGAAATTTTGAAAACTATCAAAGCCACATTTTTAACATTAAATGGTATTTTCAATTAAAATATTTTATTTTTGCCACTTATATTTAAATTTAAAAATCAAGAATTATGTCAGACATTGCATCAAGAGTAAAAGCGATTATCGTAGACAAATTAGGTGTAGACGAGAACGAAGTTGTAAACGAAGCAAGCTTCACTAACGACTTAGGAGCAGACTCCCTAGATACGGTTGAGCTTATTATGGAATTTGAAAAAGAATTTGATATCCAAATTCCAGACGACCAAGCTGAAAATATTGCTACAGTTGGTCAAGCAATTTCCTATATAGAAGCAGCAAAATAAGAATTCTTCTATGGAATTAAAGCGAGTTGTAGTTACAGGCCTTGGTGCCCTTACCCCTATCGGCAACAATATTAACGAATATTGGGAAGCGCTTATCAGCGGGAAAAGCGGCTGTGCGCCCATTACGTATTTTGATACTGAAAAGTTCAAAACAAAATTCGCTTGCGAATTGAAGAATTTCAACGCAGAAGATCATTTTGACAGGAAAGAAGCCCGAAAACTGGACCGTTTTGCTCAATATGCCTTAGTTTCATCAGATGAAGCTATACTAGACGCCGGAATAAACCTAGATAAGATTGATAAATTTCGCGTAGGTGTAATATGGGGTGCCGGAATTGGTGGCTTAGAGACTTTTCAAAATGAAGTAATAAACTTTGCAGAAGGGGATGGAACACCACGTTTCAACCCCTTCTTTATTCCAAAAATGATTGCAGACATTGCGCCTGGAAACATTTCTATAAAGCATGGTTTTATGGGGCCAAACTACACTACCGTTTCGGCCTGTGCCTCCTCTGCCAACGCAATGATTGATGCCCTAAACTACATTCGTTTAGGACATTGCGATATTATTGTAACTGGTGGAAGTGAAGCCGCAGTAACCAAAGCAGGAATGGGAGGGTTTAACGCAATGCATGCTTTATCAACCCTTAATGAAAGCCCTACTACAGCCTCTCGCCCTTTTGATGCGACACGCGATGGTTTTGTTTTAGGCGAAGGTGCAGGTGCTTTAATCCTAGAGGAGTATGAACACGCAAAAAAGCGTGGCGCAAAAATTTACGCCGAAGTTGTAGGCGGCGGAATGAGCAGTGATGCATACCATATGACTGCCCCTCATCCAGACGGAATTGGCGTAGAACGCGTAATGCTAAATACGCTTCGCGATGCCAATATGGACCCTAGCGAAGTAGATGCTATAAACACACACGGAACTTCAACACCTCTTGGGGATGTTGCCGAATTGAAAGCAATTGTAAATGTTTTTGGAGATCATGCCAAAGATATCAACATCAATTCTACAAAATCTATGACCGGACACCTTTTAGGTGCAGCCGGTGCTATTGAAGCAATCGCTTCAATTTTAGGAATGAAACACGGGATTGTTCCACCTACAATAAACCATACTACGGTAGATGAAAAAATAGATCCTTCTTTAAACCTTACCTTAAATAAAGCTCAAAAACGCGAAATAAAAGTAGCAATGAGTAATACCTTTGGGTTTGGTGGGCACAATGCTTGTGTGCTCTTTAAAAAACTAGATGCCTAAAACAATTAATGGCTTCCATTAAAAACATATTTACATCTCGTTCAAACAAGAATGGGGAATTTTCTAGTTCCCTAAAAAAAATATTAGGCTTTAAGCCCAAAGACATTTCAATATACGAAACTGCCTTTACCCATCGCTCCACCAACGAAAAAAATACGGATGGACAACCTCAAAACTATGAACGCTTAGAATTTTTGGGGGATGCCATGCTTGGCGCTGTAATAGCAGCACATCTTTTTAAAAAAGTGCCTAGCGGAAATGAAGGGTATCTTACAAAAATGCGAAGTAAAGTGGTGAGCCGAGAACATCTAAATGAACTTGGCCGAGATTTGCACCTCGTGAAATTTTTAAAAACCACCATCCCCACCCAACAATTTAGCGGGAATATTTATGGGAATGTTTTTGAAGCCCTTGTTGGCGCAATCTATTTAGACAGAGGGTTTAATTATTGCGAAAAATTTATTCAAAAAAGGGTTGTAAAACCATATGTAGACATCAAAAAACTAGAAGGAAAAGTAATAAGCTATAAAAGCCTTTTTATTGAATGGTGCCAAAAACACAAAAAACAATTTAATTTTGAAATCTATGAAGACAACGGCAAAGATGAATTAAAACATTTTGCCGTTCGTTTAAAGGTAGATGATGAAATAATTACAAAAGCACGTGCAACTTCAAAAAAGAAAGCTGAAGAACGTGCCGCAAAGAGAGCTTTTTACAAACTCCAAATTAAAATTGATTCAGAAAAACCTTAAAGCAAAGGTTAATTTTCTGTCAAGATTCGCAAGAACCAGCAAGTTGTTTCGTTATTACATTTAAAGTTGTTTATTTTTGTAATAGACTTTGTGAAACCTATTACAATCGCAAACCTTAAGCAATAACAGGATTAAAATCTTCCATGGCAAATCACAAATTACTTATTGAAGATGATTTTGAAGAGCCATTTACACTCATTGCAATACATTCTGGGGAAGAAGATTATAAAATTGCATATTTAATTAATAAATATCTTCACACTAGATTTCAAAGAAGAAGAGTAGATATTGATTATCCTGCAAATGGCTTAATGATTACGTTTCCAATTTTCGATTTTATAGACGAGCGAAACTTCAATCAATTTTACCTCGTTGCCAATAAATGTAGAACCACGGAAGCAACTTTACAAAGTTCAGACGGATTGTTTTCAGAATTTAATTCAGAGAAAGCTACAAATCATTATTTGCTTCCTGAGTTTAAAAAAGTAGATTATTTTCTGAAAATATATTCAGATTTTGAAAATATATCATTGCGAAACTTTGTTTCAGAAATAAATAATATAACACAAATTGTTTCCGCTTATACGGTAGATACAGACACTATAAAATCTAAAAACAATTTAATATTCGATTAAATGTCAAACAAAAAAAGAACAAAAATAGTTGCTACGCTAGGCCCTTCAACCTCAAGTGAAGAAATTCTAAGACACATGATTTTAGAAGGAGTAGATGTTTTTAGAGTAAATTTTTCGCATGCAGATTATGCTACTGTAAAAAAGAATATAAAAACCATCCGAAAACTTTCTGAAGAACTAGATATACACGTCGCTATTTTAGCAGACCTTCAAGGGCCAAAACTGCGTGTAGGTATGATGAAAGAAGAAGTAGTTGTACAACCAGGTGATGAACTATTTTTCTGTACTGGTGATGAGTTTGAGGGAAATCGTGAAAAAGTCTATATGAATTATGACAATTTTCCGATAGATGTTCAAGCTGGAGAACGTGTACTTTTGGATGATGGTAAACTTATCTTTGAAGTACTTGAAACAAACAAAAAAGACTCCGTAAAAGTTATGGTAATTCAAGGTGGTCCTTTACGTTCTAAAAAAGGTGTAAACCTACCAAACACAAAAATTTCGCTTCCTGCATTAACCCCAAAAGATAAGGAAGATGCCATTTTTGCAATCACACAAAATGTAGATTGGTTTGCACTCTCCTTTGTGCGCCATGCTGAAGATTTAAAAGAGCTTCAAGCCTTGATTGAAGCACATTCAGAGTATAAAATACCCATCATTGCAAAAATAGAAAAGCCAGAAGCGGTTGAAAACATTGATAAAATAGTTGCTTATTGTGATGGGCTAATGGTTGCCCGTGGCGATTTGGGCGTTGAAGTTCCAGCGGAAGAAGTTCCACTTATTCAAAAAGAGTTGGTGCTAACTGCAAAACGCGCACGTATTCCAGTAATTATTGCAACCCAAATGATGGAAACAATGATTACCTCCCTTACCCCAACACGTGCAGAAGTAAACGACGTAGCAAACTCGGTAATGGATGGTGCAGATGCTGTCATGCTTTCTGGTGAAACCTCCGTAGGTAATTATCCTGTGGCGGTTATTAAAACCATGACAAAAATTTTAAAGAGTGTTGAAAATTCTGAATTAATCAATGTACCCCAACAACCGCCACAAATAAAAACAAACCGTTACGTAACAAAATCTATTTGTTACCACGCAGCGCATATGGCTAATGAAATTGAAGCCCAAGCTATTTGTACATTAACAAATAGTGGGTATACAGCTTTCCAAATTTCTGCTTGGAGGCCTTCAGCTTTCATTTTGGCTTTTACCTCAAACAAGCTTATCCTTGCACGTCTAAACTTGTTATGGGGCGTAAAAGCATTTTATTATGACAAATATGTGAGTACCGATGAAACCGTTGACGATGTAAACAGAATTGCTTTTGAAAAAGGGTATGTCCACAAAGGGGATTATCTGATTAACCTTGCAGCCATGCCGATTGTGGACAAAGGGATGGTAAATACGCTGCGGGTTACACAGGTAAAATAATTAATCCGCTACCTCAACTTTTTCAAGTTTCATATTATTTGCATCTTTAGTAATAGTTACCACATACCCAAAACCAGTTGTTTTGTAGTTATACACTATTTTTTGAAGTTCGTTTTCATTTCTTGAAATTTGAAGCTCGCTGATAAAATCGGTTTTCTTTTTACTTCTACTCTGCTGGGTTTCATTGTTGGCGCCTTTTGGGTTTGGAAAAGCAAATTCTTTTGGAATATTAAAAAGTTGTTGCGCAGTAAAAAAGGATTCATGCCATTTAGAGGTAGGTAAAATAAGCGTTTCTGTTTTTGTGGGTTTACTTACTGAACCTCCTGTCGCCTCCGAATATATTACATTCGGAAAATCTTTTTTAAGTTCTTCGGCATAGTTTTTTGCCAAAGCATCTTCTTCGGGAGGGAAAAATTTCGACATAAAACCATTAAAAGCAAATCCTTTTTTATTATTGAATTCAACCTCATCCATTGCGCCCTCAATGCCGCCCACATTCATCGTCGCCTTTCCTTCAGAGGTCACAATTTTTAATTTTGTCCCCAAAGGCATTACGGCTAATTTTTCACTTTGTAAATTAGGATGTTCCCGCAAGGTTAAACCACTTACAGCAGTTACGTACATTGCTTTTGGGGTTACTGCTACGGGAATAGAATCTGTTACAACCGCCTGAATTTCTTGGTTGTTTTTGGCATCATTATTACAGGAGGAAAGAAAAATTAAACCTGCAAGTGCAATAATAGAAAAGGTTACGGTCTTCATAATTTGGAGTTTTTAATTAATAATAAGCTAAGTAACTTTTTCTCATATTTAAAATTCAAGTTTAAGTTGTACGTCAATAGATTCTCTTGCAACTACCTTTTTCTTAGGCGTTTCGTTGTTAAGGTTCGATATTGAAATTCCCAACAATCGTACCGATTCTTTCATTTTTTCTTGAAATAACAAATCTTTAACTATCTCTAAAATCAACTCTTTAGAAGCAATAAAAAGCGGGAGTGTTTTACTTCTCGTTTGCAATGAAAAATCGCTGTATTTTATTTTTAAAGTTACTGTTTTTCCAGCAAGTTTGCTTCGTTTCAATCTATTTTCAACTTCAGTGGCAATTTCTTTTAAGCGTTCCATCATAAAAATTTCAGATGAAATATTTTCTGAAAAAGTATGTTCTGCAGCCAATGATTTTTGTGTGCGGGAAGGTTTTACGGTACTATTATGAATTCCGCGAACCACATTATAATAAAAATCACCACTTTTTCCGAAATGTAGATGCAAAAATTCTAACGGTTTTTCTTTTAGATCTTTTCCCGTAAAGATCCCCAAGCGGTACATTTTCTCCTTAGTAACTTTTCCTACGCCATAAAATTTTTTTACGTCCAGTATTTCTAAAAAAGGGATTACTTCTTCTGGTCCAATCGTTTTTTGTCCATTAGGTTTATTAATATCACTGGCTATTTTTGCTACAAATTTGTTTACCGATATTCCCGCAGAAGCATTTAAACCAGTTTTCTCCTTTATTTTTTGTCTTATTTCAGTGGCAATCATTGTTGCGCTGGGATTGCCTTTTTTGTTTTCGGTTACATCCAGATAGGCTTCATCTAAAGAAAGCGGTTCCACCAAATCTGTATATTCAAAAAATATATTTCGAATTTGTTTTGAAACCTCTTTATAGCGATCAAAATTTGTTTTCACAAAAATTAATTCTGGACAAAGTTTTCGTGCCATTGCACCACTCATCGCGCTTCGAACACCATATTTTCTGGCTTCATAACTTGCAGCACTCACTACGCCGCGTGCAGATTTTCCACCAACAGCAATAGGCTTTTCGCGCAATTCTGGATTGTCTAATTGCTCCACAGATGCATAAAAAGCATCCATGTCTACATGGATTATTTTGCGTAAGTGAAGCTTTTCTTGCATCTTGTAAATTTAATATCTTTAAGGCAAGTCTCACACTTTTTAAAATACCAATGCAAGAAATAGAACGCAAATTTTTAATTACTTCCGCAGCTTTCAAAAAAGAAGCTCATAAACGCACTAGAATTGTGCAAGGTTTTTTAAATACGCATCCCGAACGAACGGTTCGCGTCCGAATTAAAGGGGAAGAAGGTTTTATAACAGTTAAAGGAAAGGCTAATAAAGCGGGGCTTTCAAGATTTGAATGGGAAAAACAAATTTCGTTGCTAGAAGCCGAAGAACTTCTGGGGCTTTGTGAACAAGGAAGTATCGAAAAAACACGGTATGAAATTTTTTATGGTGCCCATACTTTTGAAGTAGATGATTTTATGGGCGAAAACAAGGGGTTAATTATAGCAGAAATTGAATTAAAATCTGAAACTGAATCATTTTCCAAGCCAGATTGGTTAGGAAAAGAAGTTACTGGAGATGTAAAATATTACAATTCCCAGTTAAGTAAAAATCCTTATAGAAGTTGGCTGCATGATTAAACTTATGGAGCTAATTCTTAGTTGAAATCCATTCAGAAAAAACATTTAAAATGGGTAAAACAGCACAATTGATTAAAAAAATTAAAAATATTTTAAATATTTAGAGTAATGTTTAATATATTGAGACCAAATTAACTTTTCTAACAAAATCTATTTCAATGAAAAAAACGTTACTTATGGGTTTATTCCTAAGCTTTTGCTTTATAGGAAATGCTCAAGATTATCTCGCCGAAAATTATGTAAAAATCAAAAATGTTACTTCTGATGGGGTATTAAAATTTGTCTCTTTTAAAACAAATTCAAACATACCCTTAGCCAAAGGTACGATGTTGCTTCAAGAAGTTTTAAAAATTGAAGGAGCCAATACCCTAGAAAAATCAACTACAGAAATGGATGTTTTTGGCGCGCAACATGATATTTACAAACAGTATTTTAATAGTGTCGAAGTAGCTTATAACTCTTATAAAGTTCACTCAAAAAACGGATTTATTACATCTATAAATGGAACTTTTTCAAATATTGAACTACCTACTACTATTGCCAATTTAAAATCAAGTACCGAGGTATTAAGCCTCGGATTAAACAATCTAGGCGCAAGTTATGCCGTTAATATAGGTGAAAATATAACTGGAAAATTATTAGTATTACCTAGCTTGTTTTCTGCAAATAATGAAGATCGTTATGCGTATGTGTACAAACTTGCTTCATCTACTTATGGTATTGAAGAGGTTTATCTAGACGCACTTTCTGGAGAGGTTTTGCTGAAGGATGCATTAATGATGACACATGCCTCTGCCCCACAAACAGAAATCACTGAAGCACAGATTGATTATGTACTTCGTAAATCACAAAAGGATTTGTTGTTTAAAAAATCTGATGAAAGTAGCTCTTTCCTAGATACTGGAACAGCTGAAACGAGATATAGTGGAACCAAATCTATAGAAACAGTACAAAACATATTTAATTACAATTTAACAGATGAAGGGAAAGATATCTATACAAAAGATATACTACACACGGACCCTCTTGTTGTACAATTAATGGCTGTATTAGGGGGTATGGGCGCTGTTGATGTGCTCAGCGCAGAATTTAAAGACGATGATAATAATTGGACTACTGCAGAACACAGTGACAATAAAGATACTGCGGCACTCGATGTACATTGGGGAATAACGCAAGTTTATGATTTCTTTTTAGATAGGTATAATCGTGATAGCTTTGATGGTGCGGGAGCAAAAATTAGAAGCTACGTTCATGTAGGAAATGAATATATAAATGCCGCATGGCTTGGCCTTAGCGCGAATGAAGGTGGCATGATATACGGCGATGGAAATTATGATGAAACCACTGGTACGGGAGCTTATGATGCTTTGGTTTCGTTAGACGTTACTGCACATGAGTTAGGCCATGCAATTGATGGTGCCGAAGGTGGTTTGGTTTATCAAAGAGAATCTGGAGCTTTAAACGAAAGCTTTTCAGATATCTGGGGATCGGTTGTAGAATTTCATGCTGCTCCCGAAAAAGAAAAATGGATTATGGGAGAAGATTTTGTGCTTGTTGCCCCACGAGGAATTAGATCTATGGACAACCCAAAATTGTTTAATCAACCCGACACCTATTTAGGTCAATTTTGGAAAGATGCAACCACTGCTGGATGCCCAACGCCCGATTCTACAAATGACAATTGTGGCGTACACACCAATTCAGGAGTGTTTAATTATTGGTTCTATTTATTGTCTGATGGAGGAAATGGCACAAACGACAATAATTATGACTATGATGTTACAGGAATTGGAATTGAAAAAGCAACAGATATAATATATGCTACTGAAACTTCGTATGTAGAGTCTGGATCTGTTTATGAAGATGTGAAGAATTATACCATTGAAGCCACTATTCAACTTTATGGAGATGGTTCTCCAGAGGTCTTAGAAGTAGAAAAAGCATGGTGTGCCGTTGGTTTAGAAACAGCCTTTTGTGATCCAACAGCTGGAGTTTCAGATTTTGGTGCAGCTATTTTCAAAATTTACCCTAACCCTGCAGATAGTGAATTAAATATAAGCTCATCTAAGGTGGCTAGTGGAACATTAAGTTATACCATTTCAAACACAATTGGGCAGCGTATTCAAAGCGGAAAAATTTCGAATAATAAAATTGATGTTTCCAGTTTAGTAAAAGGAGTTTACATTCTTTCATTGGAAGGACCAGATAGCGGAAAATACAACCATAAATTTATAAAGCAATAAGCTTTAGTTTAAGGTTTTTATTCACGTATTACAAAAATTGAAGTACTACAAAAAAACTGCCCCAACTAAAAATGCTGGGACAGTCAATCAATCAACAAAAAAAATATGAAAAAATTATTTCCAACCTCCACCCAAAGCTTCGTATAAATCTACGATGGATTGAAGTTGGTTGTATTTTGCATTCACCAAATTAAGGCTTGAGTTTAACGCATTTTCTTGAGCCGTTAAAACTTCCAAATAAGTAGCCATACCATTATCTAAAAGTTCTTCAGAGTAGGTTGTTGCCAAATTATATGCATTAAATTCTTTTTCTCTAATTTCAATTTTTTCAGTTGCAGCTTTATAACTATAAAGCGCATCGGAAACTTCTTTACTTGCAGTAATCACAGCTAGGCGAAAATCTAAATATGCTTGTTCTTGTTGCGCCTGAGACACTTCGTAGTGGGTGCGTATTTGACGTTTATTAAAAATTGGTTGCGTCAAACCACCTATAACTGTTGCAAATAAGGAATTGGCATTAAAAAGTTTATCAAATTCCAGGTTTTGTATGCCTCCCGTAGCTGAAAGTGTTATGGAAGGGTAGAAACTTGCGCGAGCAGCGTTGGTAAGCTCAAAAGCATTCATTAAATTATATTCAGCAGCCATAACATCTGGACGATTTCGAAGCAATTGCGTGGGGACACCTGTGTTAAGAGGTGCTTCAATAACTTGGTTTTCTAGGTCGCCACGGGGTATTTCTTGTGGAGCACTCCCCAAAAGTATGGATAAGGTGTTTTCCAATAAACGAGCTTGGTTTTTTAAATCGATTAAAATTCCATGGGCGGTATATAACTGCGCTTCCGTTTGTTTTACACCTACTTCAGTTACATTTCCAGCCTCTTTTAAAGCTTTTGTGGTTTCCAAGCCTTTTGAACGTGTTTCAATGGTTTTTTCAGTAAGCTGAATTTGTTCATCCAAAGCCACTAATTGGTAGTATACAGAAGCAATATTTGCAACTAATCTACTTTTTACAGCTTGATGTGCGGCAACGCTTTGTAAATATGTTGCTTGAAAAGCTCTATCATTACTACGTAATTTGCCCCAAATATCTGCTTCCCAAGAAAGGCTTCCACCTAATTCATATTGTGTTAATTCAGAAAACTGAGCTCCAAATTGACTTCCTTGAGAAAATTGTTGATGTGTTACTTTCGCATTTCCATTTAATGTAGGAAGATAACTTGCCTTCCCTTGTTTTATATATGCTTCAGCCACTCTAATTTGTTGAAGTGCTACACGAATGTCTATATTATTTGTAAGTCCTTCTTCAATATATCCTTGAAGAATAGGGTCTGTAAACAATTCTCTCCAAGAAACTGTAGCAAGTGTTAAGGTATCCTGCGGAAGGTTATCTGTTCTGTAATTAGCTTCGTTCACTACTTCTGGGCGAGCATATTCTTTTGCTGCAAAGCAGGATACAAGTAAAAACGGAATACTTGCTAATAACAGTAATGAATAGATTCTATTGGTTTTCATCTGTTTTATTTTAATGTTTTTTATGTCTGAAGAAAAATATCTAGTACCTGTTTTCATCAGTCTTAATTTTATCAGTATCCATTTCAAGCGCCCTGTTTTTTTCAGAAATTTCTATCGAATTTGAAGGAGCTCCTGAAACTTTTTCCTGTAACCATTGGAAAAGGATGAATAGGATAGGAATTACAAACACTCCTAAAAGGGTACCTATTAACATACCGCCAGCTGCACCTGTACCAATAGAGTTGTTACCTTCAGCACCAACACCTTTTGCTAATACTAACGGCATTAACCCAAGTATAAAGGCAAATGAGGTCATTAAAATTGGTCTTAAACGGGCTTTGGCACCATGAATGGCTGCATCCACAATCGACTCTCCATTTTTACGACGTTGGAGCGCAAACTCTACGATTAATATGGCATTTTTAGCGAGTAGGCCAATAAGCATGATCAGAGCAATTTGAAAGTAGATATTGTTTTCTAATCCAAAGAGTTTTGTACTTATATAAGCGCCAAAAACACCAAATGGAATGGAAAGCACCACCGCAAATGGCAATAAATAACTTTCATATTGCGCACTTAATAAGAAAAACACAAAGAGAATACTCAATATAAATATAAAGGTTGTTTGATTTCCTGCATTAACTTCTTCTCGTGTTAAACCAGAATATGCAACGGTATAATTACTTGGTAGTTTTGCCACTTCTTCTTCAATAACCCTAATGGCATCTCCGGTACTAAACCCATCATTTGTAGCACCCGATATCATTGTTGAATTAAACAAATTAAAACGTGTTACCGATTGTGGACCATAAACCCTTTTAAGGTTTACAAACTGTGTAATTGGAGTCATTTCCCCGGAATCTGTGCGTACATACATATTATTCAAGGCATTTGCATCTGCTCTATCATCTGGTAAGGATTGTATGTAAACCCTAAATTGTTTTCCAAATTTTGAAAAATCAGAGGCATAAACCCCTCCAATATATCCTTGTAGAGTTGAGAAAATACTATTTATAGGCACCCCTTTTTCTTTCGCTAAAGGCACATTAACTTCCATTTCATATTGAGGATAATTTGTATTGAAAGACGATTGTGCATATTTAATTTCTGGATGCGACATTAACGCTGCTGCAAATTCTTTGTTTGCCGTATCTAAATCTGTAAATTCACCACCAAACTTATCTAATAAATTTATTTCGAACCCAGCAGAGTTACCAAAACCACGAATACTCGGTGGGGAGAAGAAAATAATATTAGCTTCTGGCATTGTTGATACAACGCCAAACAATTTACCTGTAATAGCCTGTACTGAAAGTGAAGGAGCTTCGCGTTCGCTCCAATCATCTAGTTTTATTATTCCGAAGCCGTAATTACTACCTGCTCCACTTATTAAACTACGTCCTTTAATAAAGTTGACACCTACAATACCATCAATACTATTTATTTTTCCATATAAATCTCTTACCACTGCGTCTGTTCTATCTAAAGAAGCACCAGCAGGCAATTCAATATTTGCGAAAATAATCCCTCTATCTTCATTAGGTACAAATCCTGTTGGAGTTGTTTTTGACGCATAAAATATCCCTACAACTGCCAATACTAACAATAAAGCAGGTACCCATTTTCTTTTGTATAAAAACTGAAGTGATTTTCCATAGCGTTCTACTGTCGCATTAAAACCGCGGTTGAAAAGTGTATAAAAGCGCTTTAATGGACTTTTTCCTTTTAATTCTTCGTCATCTTTATGGGCTTTTAAGAATAGGGCACATAAGGCAGGGCTCAATGTTAATGCGTTAACTGCTGAAATAAGAATTGCAATAATTAGAGTAACACCAAATTGCTCATAAAATACACCTGTTGGTCCCGATACAAAAGTAACTGGTATAAATACAGCTGCCATTACCAAGGTAATAGAGATAATAGCTCCAGAGATTTCGTTCATGGCTGTTAGCGTTGCTTTTTTAGGGCTTTTTTCACCTTCATCCAGTTTCGCATGCACTGCTTCTACCACCACAATAGCATCATCAACCACAATACCAATGGCGAGCACTAATGCAAAAAGGGTTAAAAGGTTGATGGAATACCCAAAAACACTGAGAAAAAAGAAGGTTCCTATAATGGAAACTGGTACTGCAATTGCTGGAATTAAGGTAGAACGGAAATCTTGCAAAAACAGAAATACAACTAAGAATACCAATAAAAAGGCTTCTAATAGTGTGCTTATAACTTTTTCAATTGAAGCATTTAAAAACAGACTTGTATCATAAGGCACAAAAATGCTTAATCCTTCTGGAAGATCTTTTTCTACCGATTCTAAAGTTGTTTTTATGTTTTCAATAATCTCTCTTGCATTCGATCCTTTGGTTTGAAAAATTCCCATAAACACCGCTGGGTTGCCTAAACTCATAGCGTTTGCAGCGTATGATTGTGCGTCTAACTCTATAGTTGCCACATCGTTTAAACGTAGAAATTCACCATTACCTAAGGCCTTAATTACAATATCACCATATTGTTTTTCATCTTTAAAGCGTCCACTATAAGTTAATGAATACGAAAATGCTTCCCCGTTATTTTCACCCAAAGATCCTGCTGCTGCTTCTAAATTTTGTTCTTTTAAGGCCGCAGTGATGTCTGAAGGAATTAAATTATACGCTGCAAGCTTTTCAGGCTTTAACCAAATTCGCATTGCATAATCTTGGCGTGAGAATACACTAACATCTCCCACACCACTAATACGTTGCATTGCCGGAATAACATTTATTTTTAGGTAATTCTGAATAAAAGTAGCGTCATACGCTTCATTTTCAGAATACATAGAAATAAACATCAAGGCACTTGTTTCTTGCTTTTGTGTGGTGACCCCTGTTTGAATAACCTCTTGCGGTAGTAAAGGGTTTGCCCTTGCTACACGGTTTTGCACGTTTACAGCAGCAATATCTGCATCTATTTTTTGATCAAAATAAACTGTAATTTCGGCGGTTCCTGTGTTGGATGCTGTAGAGGTAATATAACTCATCCCTTCTACACCATTAATCTGTTCTTCTATTGGAATAATTACACTCTCTAAAACAGTTTCTGCATTGGCTCCAGTATATGTTGCTGACACCTTAATTGTTGGGGGGGCAATATCTGGATATTCCTCTATAGGTAAACTTGAAATACTGATTACACCAAGTACAACTATAATAATAGAGATTACTGTTGAAAGAACGGGTCTTTCAATAAATGTTTTTAACATAATGACAGGGATCTAATTAATTTTTAAATAATGTTTTGATAGGCTTAATTATACTATCATAAGCAACTTCTTGAGGGGTAATAGGCATATCGTTACGTAGTTTTCCTACACCTGAAACAATAATCTTGTCTCCTTCATTTATCCCAGATTCAACGACATACAAATTATCTATTGTTGCTTTTACTTTAATTATCGTTAGTGAAACGGTGTTGTTTTCATTAAGCTTAAAAGCCATCACATTTCCTTGTTGTTCGTAGGTTGCTTCCTGCGGAATTACGATTGCATTTTCATATACAACAGGGATTTGAACCTTTCCGCTATTCCCATTCGTTAATAACTGATTTGGATTGTTGAAAATAGCTCTAAAACTAACGGTCCCCGTATTTGGATTAATTTGCCCCGAACTGGTTTCAATTTTTCCTTTTTCAGAATAAGGCATTCCATTGGCAAGTATCAAAGTAACTTCAGGGTAATTCGCAATTTTTTCTTCTAGATTTTTCCCTGCGGTATTTTGTAGGAAGTCTAAGTAATCCGATTCATTTAAACTAAAAAAGGCATACACCTGGTTAATGTCGCTTACTGTTGTAAGTGGTTGTTGATCATTCGGACTAACTAAAGACCCTTCTCTAAAGTTAATAGCTCCTACATTTCCATTCACAGGGCTTTTTACCGTTCCATAATTAATATTTGCAGCAATACTATTATAACCGCTTTTTGCCTGCTGAAGCTTTGCTTTTGCCGTTTCTAATTGCACGTTGCTGATAATGTTTTTTGCGACCAAGGGCTTAAGCTTGTCAACCTCAACCTGAGCGGCATTAACATTTGCCTTTGCTGCTGCTGCATCTTGACTTAATGACTGCGTTTCTAAGCGAAAAAGCGCTTGCCCCTTTTTTACTTTCTGCCCATCATCCACAAGAACATCTGTTATATAACCTGAAATTTTAGCTTGTACTTTACTGTTTACAACACCTTCAATACTTGCAGGGTAGGTTGTATATCCCGTTACGGTTTTAAGTGGAATTTGAACCACAGGTAGTGTTTGTGCTGGTGGAGTTCCTTTTGCTTGTTGTGCACTTTTATCATCACCACAGGATGAAAATAGAAGTAATATTCCTAAAATAAATGGAAGGGAGTAGATTAAATTTTTCTTTTTCATTATTTAGCTATTAATCATTTTTAAATTTTTCAATAAGTTTTTTTTGGATTTTTTCAACAGAAGAACTTGCTTGTTCAAGGAAACTCAAATAATCTCTGTGGAATTCTAAATCAAACATTTCATTTGAATCTTCCCCCAAGGTATCATTCACCTCCTTTTTATAATCCATGATCTCCAAATGAATTTCCTTTTCATTATTCCACTTCCGAAGCATCTCAGACATTGATTGAATCATCATATTTGGGATAAGAATAAAATATTTCTTTCTATCTCCAGGTTTTGTAAAATACGTAATCCTATTTCCCGCTTGAAGAGTCGTTAAATGTGTAAATATTGTGCTTTTACTAGCTCCCAATTCACAAACTAACGATTCGAAAGTAATCCCTTTTTTACCTGTTAAAATTAAAGTGGAAAGTATTCTGGCAGCTAATGGCGCAAGTTGCTCCTTGCATTCTATATGCACACCAAGTTTTTCAATTATTTTCTCTCTTTTTGTCAACTTAAAGTAATTTTAAATTTCAAGCTGCAAATATAGGTTTGGTTCGGAATATTACGAACTAAACGATATTAATATTCTGTTAAATAAATTTATGGGGTATTTGAAGAGAATTTTATTGAAATCTGCTCCCGAAGCTCATTCCCTTCTTGATCTACTGCTGTTAAAAGATAATTTCCCGGTTTGGGTGAAATAGCCAGCTCGTGAAAAGTTTCTGTCTGCCCAATAAATTGAGTGTCTAAATACCAAAAAACTGTAGTTGAAGGTGACCTATGGGCAAGTTTAAAAACTACTTCATTGAGGTTTTCTTCAAAATTTTTAGGCAAGAGTACAGCTTCGTTTTTCTTAGGATAAATAAAAGCCATTAATTTTTCTCCTTCCTGCAAACAATCTGGCGCAAACGATGGTAAAACCTTATACTCTGGGTGTAGTGAAGCGTAGTAATACTCCATAACCGGTGGTAGTACAAACCAGTTTTGCTGTTTCATTTCTGAAAGTTCATAACAAGAAGAATTAACACGGTGATTTTCTGAAGTATTTAAAAAAACTGTTTGATGATACGGGCAGGCTTCAGTTCTAGTTCCATTTTTTGGAATCCATGCTACTTTAGTCTCTTCACAATAAAGACCCGATAAATGCCCACTTTTAGAACAAATTTCTATTTCTACTAATTCATCATAAGGGGTATTAAACCAACCACTTTGTGGCAACACATTTAAAACATCAAACAATACTGGGGCGGCGGCTTGAATTCCTGTTAAACCCGGGCGACCTTCCCCATCGGCATTTCCCACCCAAACACCTATGGCGTATTTTGGGGTAACACCAACAGCCCAAGCGTCTTTAAAACCATAACTCGTCCCTGTTTTCCACGCTAGTGGCTGGCTGCTCGTAAAAAACTCCCAGTTTTCCTCTCCGCTAGGGCGATTTACTTTTTCCATAGCTTCGAATGTCTCATAAATTGCTCCAGCATTCCAAACGGAAGGTTTTTGCTGTTTTTCTCCGAAGTCAATCGCTTTGTGGTTTTGAAGATAAACAGGATCTACAAATTCATTTTTTCTGTATTCGCTAGAAGAATTATTGAAAAAATTTAAGGTAGAAGCCATTCCCGCGTAAGCCTTAGTAATATCCCATAAACTACTTTCGGCGCCGCCGAGTATTAATGAAAGCCCATAGTAATCTGGGGCTTTGTTAATGGCTTTTTGGTCTAGTTTATTGAGTACGTTATAAAAACGCTGAAACCCATAATCGCGCAACATACGCACTGCAGGAATATTTAGTGAACGCGAAAGTGCCACGCTAGCCGGAACTGCACCATTAAACTTCTTGTCGAAATTTTCGGGTGTATAGCCATTTACAGTTGTGGGTATATCTGCCACCAATGTGTTTGGGAGTAACTCGCCAGCGTCTAGTAAGGACGTAAATAAAAATGGTTTTAATATACTTCCGGTGCTTCGGGCTCTTTCAATAATGTCTACATAATTATTGTGGGCTCTAGTTGTTGGGGCATTACCTACATATGCCAAAATTTCGCGCGTCTCTACGTCCAAAACCAAAACGGCTAGATTGTTTATTTGGTTTTGAGCCAACTTATAATTATGCTCTTTTACGATATTATTCACTTTTTGTTGCAGTGAAAAGTCTACCGTAGTTACAATTCGTTTTCCAGAGTGTTCTTTTCGTATTTTTTCGGTTAAATGCGAAGCGAATTCGGGTAAGGGCAAGGGTTTTCCGGGTAAATTTTCATCTAAAGCCAATTGATAGGTCGTTTTATCTATCACTTCATTTTGAAAAAGTTTTAGCAGTAAAGCATCTCTTTTTTGCTTCAAGATTTCTTCATTTTTCCCTGGAAAAATAAGTGAAGGCGCATTGGGAAGCACCGCCAAAGCTGCGGATTGCCCCCAGCTTAATTCGCTTGCTGGAATTCCGAAATACCGCCAAGAGGCAGTTTCTAAACCTACAACATTACCGCCAAAAGGAGCGTAAGAAGCATAGAGATTTAAGATAGTTTTCTTTTTGTAAGTAGCTTCTAAGCGTGTTGCTTGAAAAATTTCAATCAATTTTTCAAAATAGGTTCTGCCTTTATTTTTTCGGGAAAGCCTAATTACTTGTTGTGTAATTGTACTTCCGCCACGACGAGAATCACTCGTAAGATTACTCCAAAGTGCTTTAGAAATAGAAACCGGATTAAAACCCGGATGCCAGTAAAAATGTTCATCTTCAAAATAAAGAATACACTGCTCAAAGCGTTTTGGCACCGAATCTACTTGTGGAAACCGCCATTGGCCGTCATCGGCTATACGTGCGCCGAGCATTTGACCATTACTGCTTTCGGCTACGGTTGCGGTTGGAACATTGAATAAAGGTGAAGGAAGGCAAAAAAGCCAAACTAAAAATAAAAAGCCCATCCCGACCTTCCCAAAGGGAAGGTGTTTGATTCGGGATTTTCTTAAAAATTTCAAGCTAAAATAAATTAAGTTAAAAAGATTCTGCTTCCCTCCATCGGAGAGACGGAGGCCTATAATTCAACCCTAACCCACATTCCTTTGTTTCGTGCGTAATAGTTGTTGTCGTACATCGCTTCCACTTGCGTTCCTGGCAGATAATAGGTGCCTAGGTAGGAAGCATTCAGTTTAACTGTAAAAGTTTTGGTTTCATTTCTATTTAAGTCGAAAAAGAAATTTACTCTATCGTCACGTATATCGGTATAACGAGCAGTTCCGCTAGCTCCGCCTCCTAATTCAGAAAAACTGGTATTGACAATTTCCCAACCACTAGGGAAGATCTTAGCCAAAGCAATATTATTTATACTGTTTAGAGACGTATTGCTAACACTTACTTTTGCAATGATTTCTGTTCCTTGTCGCAGTTTGGAAACATCAATTGTATTTCCGGCACCGTCTAAATATTGAGATTGTATTGAGAGGTTTCTCTTTTCTGCAAGCTCATTTCCTAAAGGCAATTTGCCAGCTTGCGAAAGTGTTAAGTAAACGATGTTTCCTTTTTTATTAGTAACGGTAATAGCATTGTTGCCCATCACAAAAGAAAGGTCTCGTTGTGCAACGGCTTTATCAGATTTTAATTCAATTGTTTTACCACCATTCGTAAAACTAAGCTCCATTGCTTTTCCACCGTTTTTGTCAAGCATTTTAGCCATTGCCATCAATGCATAGGCAGTTTCTTGAGTGCTATACCAATTACTAGAAGACAAATCTTTAGCCACCGAAACTGCCAACTCACGTTGTTTAGTATCTTCCAATAACACCATAGTTTCTAGCGCCATAGCCTTATTTCTAAATGGAGAACCATAAGTGTAATAATCGTACTTTTCTGGTGTAAAATTAATATTTGCCGTTTGTGCAATTTGCTGCGCTACATTTTTCTTTCCTGCTAAAGCATAAGCTGCGGCAAGACGCCATTTAGCATCGTTGCTTAACTCTTTGCTTTCGCGAAGTCTGTTCATTGCGGCAAGCTCCGGTTTTCCGGCCAGTGCCAAAGTATAAAGCCTATAGGCTTGTGTTAAACTACTGTTGTACTTTGTGTAATTATTTCGCCATTGACGCGCTGTGTTTTGCTGATATTGCAACCAATTATTCATAAAACTTATTGGTAGTGCATAGCCTTTTTGCTTTGCCTCTAGCATAAAATGCCCCACATAATTGGTGCTCCACTCGTCTGCTTCACGCTCACCAGGCCAATAAGCAAGTCCGCCATTTGTGGTTTGGTATCTTCCTAGTTTTGCAATTGCCGCTTTTACGTTTTTCTCTATTGCTTGTTTTTTATCTAAAGTAATATCAAAAATAGCTGCTAAATAAAGCTGTGGAAAAGCAGAAGAAGTTGTTTGCTCAACACATCCGTAAGGATATTGAATTAGATACTCCATTCTCTTACCAAAATTCATTGGTGGTAAGGTAGAAAACTCAAGCATTGCTGCATTGCTTCCCGGTACACCGTAGGTTTCAAAATTGATAGTTTGCGTTCCGTTTTCTAAAAGCGTGTATTGAGTTGCTTTTTGCGAAATTGGATTCGGGTTTTCTACATCAACTTCAACTTTATAAGTTGCTTTTTCACCATTACCCGAAGCAATTACTTCTATAGTTTGAAACTCTTTTGTAGGCAGTACTTCAAACTCAAAATTAACAATTTGCTCTCCAGGCCCATTGAAAGAAACAGTTTTTGAAGTGCCGTTTATAGGTTTTAACGCTTCTCCTGTTTTTACTGTTATACTAGCGTTTTTCACTTTGTTTTCCATTGCAAAAACGGTGACAGGAAGTGTAACTTTTTCGCCAGGAGATAATTTTCGCGGTAGCGAAGCCAACACCATTAATGGAGTGCGAACTGGTGTTGTATTGTCTACACTACCATAAGCGCTCATTGTTTTGTCGCCCGCAATTACCATAGTGCGAACGGAGCCAATATAGTTTGGCATCATTATATTGTGAGTTGCAGTTTTTCCGCTAGCAAGCTCAAAAGGGCCTAAGTATTTTACAACAGGCTTAAAACGGTCTGCTTTTCTGTTTTTTGCTCCTGCGGCAGCATCGCCACCACCAATAGCGTATATATTATCTACACTGCCAGAATAGGCACCAATAACATAATCAAACATATCAAAAGATTTAACACCTAGCGCTTCACGGCTGTAAAAAGCTTGGTGAATGTTTGGTGTTGCAAAACGAGTTAAATCTAGCAACCCTTCATCAACTACTGCCAAGGTATAGGTCATTGGTTTTCCATTTTTTTCGGAAACTTTTACGCTGAAGTTTTCTTCTGGTTTTAAAACATTAGGCATACTAATTTCTGGATGAAGCACCGTGCTTGGGTCTTCTACCAAAAGTGGAATTACACCGTACAATCTTATAGGAAGGTCGTTTTTAGTCTGGCTATGCGGCTGAAGCAGTGAAATATTCACATATACATTCGGCGTCATTTCCTTAGTGATTTTAATTTTGGCTTGTGTTTCGCCTTTTTGGGTTTCTACCCAATGAGTTTCTAGAACTTCGGTACCGTTTTCAACACTAATTAAAGCACGACCATCACTTCCCGAAGGAAAACGTATTACAGCCTCATCGCCTACATTGTATTTTTCTTTATCTGCTGAAAACACTAACATACGTGCGCTTTCAGAATCGCCATCATTAGGGCGCTGCCACCAGTTTCTATAAAAATACGTAATGCGCCCTGTGGCGTGACCCGATTGTTTGTCTAAAACACGAATTAAATACCTTCCACCTTCTTCCTCGGGAATATTTAGGGTGAATTTACCCTTACCACTAGCATCGGTTTTTATTTTTAATTCTTTAACTGGTCGGTGTACCGTTGAATTTTCGTAAGTAGAAAGATTGTCTGAACCTCTATTCCACCACCAACGCCATTCAATTTTAAAAACCTTTACCTCTAGTTCTCTATTAGGAGCCGTTGCACCTTGGGCGTCTAGAGAAACCACATCAAAAACAGTGTTTTCATCTGTAAAATATGAGCCATAACGCCCGGCTTCTGGAGATTTTAAACCTACAAAATGTGAGAATGGCGCTAGATCTTTTGAAAAAATATCCATTGAAAAATCACCACCACCTTCGTAAACCTTCGTTAAAAAAGTAGCTTTCAACATCCCCGGAGCATTCTTACCAATTTCTAAACTTTGACTGAAAGCAGTACTGCCTTCAGAAGAAAGTTTAGCGTCTAAAACCGGTATTTCTATTTCAGAAAAACTCCTTATAGGGTCAATAAAATTGTATTTAGAATATTTAGGAAAAGCGGTATTACTAGCCCGTAAAGTAGCCGTCATATCAATTTTTAAATTTCGTGCTGGCGAGCCGTGTAACCACATTGCGCTGGCCGTTCCTTTTACGGGTTTTGTAGCATCGAGGATGTCGTCTTCAAAATCTAATTTTATTTTTAAACGGTTTGGCTTTATGGTCGCTACCTTTAAAGTATGGTTAAATTGAGCCCCACCAACACTTATAGTAGCATTCCAGTTACCCGTTGGTGCTGAAGGATCTGTAGCAATTGGGAAATAATAAAATCCTTTTTCAGTAGAAACATTTGTAGCAGAGCTTGAGACCGTACGTTGTACCAATTTTCCACGGGCATCGGTTACAGTAAGCGTTACAGGATGATTTTTTGGAAGTTTATTAGCATTGTCATTTAGCACAAAAGTAAGGTGAATGCTATCGCCTGGTCTATACACACCGCGTTCTGTATAGGTATAGCCTTTTAATCCTTTTTGTAGCTCTTTTCCTGAGATATCAAAATTACTCATAGAAAGCGCATTGCCGTCTTCCAATTTAACGTAAGCGTAATTATTTCCTTTTTGAGCTACTGCAAAAGCTGCATTTTTAGTTCCGTCGTAAATTGTTAGTCCTTCACTATCTGTAGTTACCGTTTCTATAAGTTGCTGTTGGTAATTAAAGAGTTTAACTTTTACACTCCCCTCTGGTTTTGCCGTAATTAGGTTTGTTGCCGCAAAATGATAGGATTGATTGTTCCCTTTTTTTACAATCAGCCCCAAATCTGAACCTAGAATATTTGTTGTAACTATACGGTCTTGGTTGTAATATGCACTATGACAAGGGTTGTCTTGTTGCTCCCAATTATAGGAGTAGTTTCTCCAGCTGTAAAGTTCGTTATCCCAATAACGGGCTTCACGCTCCTCTTCATCTTCCTCTGGATTGGTAGTGTAATAAGGGTCTTCTTCGTAATACTCGTCGTAATATTCGTCTTCATCGACTTCATTCTCTTGTGTAGCTGTTTCTGCACAATCATAGATAATATAGTCTTTTTTAAAACTTAATTCTAACTGGTAAATAGCTCCCGGATCTGCATTAAAATATTCAGAAAGGTTTATTCCGTAGGCTTTCCAGCTTCCGGTATTACTAATATTGTCTTTGTTTAACTCAATGGTCTTTTTAGCTATTCTTCTACCTACGTGTTTAATATTATAAGTGTTGTTGTCGTTTAAGTTATACCCCTGTAGAAACTGAAGCACATTGCTTTCATAAATTTTTACAATACGCACATCTACTTTTGAAAGGTTTACGGCTTCAAAATAAACTGGTGATGAAGCAGAATTTGGAAGAATCACTCCTTTTGAAACCATACGCACTGCAGGTTTTAATTGTTCAAAAGAAACGAGTTCAGAAAATTCGTTTTTCAGCTTAAAACCGGTATCGTTTTTAATTCCGGTAAACACAGTAACTTTTACATTGCCCACTATGCGGTTTGGTGGGTATACATTTAAAACATTGCCTTGAACCTCATAACGCAAATTGTTTGTCTTCTCTATAGTTACAAGTCCGGCAAAATCTTGATTTTCATGTAATGGGTCAGAAAAATTGATACTCAACATAGCTGCTGGTGCCAGAGTACTGCTAATATCTACAATTGTAAAATTGTTTTGACCAGGGATTTTAAAAGTGTTTTCGCCTTTATTTTCTGCATTTATAGGCTTGCCGTCCCATTTTATGAGTACTTCGGAATCTTCAATTTTTCGGCTAATACTATCTATAGTGAAATTAAAATAACGCGCATCGGCATCTTCTGTTGGCCATTTTAACTTTAAATTCTTTCCGTTTTGTGAAGCCGAAACCAATTGTTTTGCCTTTTCTGAAGCTATAAGGTCTGAAGTTTCAACAGTTGCTTCTACATATTGCCACTGTTTATTATACGATTGTAGTTTTCCTAAAGTGACTTTAAAATTTGGTTTTAAAGTAAGAAAACTGAAAGTGTAGGTTTTAAATTCTTTAGCAATATCTTGGTATAATTCATTAAGCTTAACTGTTACGGTATATTCTGTATCTGGCTTTAAATATTCTGAAGGCTGAAAAATTAAAGTAGTCCCGTTTTCAACTATCAATTTACCTTCGGTTTTTGGCGATATTTTTAAATAATCTTCTGCCGAAAGCTCTTGTGTTAGCTCAAATTGTTCTAATGGTTTAAGTAAGGAAACACGAATATCTGTAGTTATAGATTGGTTTCCGTAGGTATTATATGAAATATACTCCTTAAATTTAAAAAGATTGTCTGTTTGGAAATGATCACTCTTGTCATTGCAAGAAAAAACAAAGAGAAGTAAAAGAAAGGAAGCAAACTGAAGAACATTTTTCATAAGCAATGGTTAAAAAGTATCTAAAATTAAGGAAATAGATTGGCCTACAAAGCAAAACCAATTCGTTTTGTTTGAAAAAAGATTTAAATAAATTTTAAGTGGGTGATTTAATTTTAAACGATACTTTTAAAAAAATTCGTATTTAAAAATTCAATATTTAGGATGGAATTAACAACTAATCAAAAACATACACTATTTAATGTGTAAACGCATATTCCCTTTCAACTTTACATATCCGAACTTTATAATAGGAATACCATTGGTCACGACCTTTTTTCTGTGCAACCATATGGTCTAGATTAGCCTTCCATTTTTTAATACTCTCAAGGGTTTGCCAGTAACTCACGGTAATCCCAATTTCATTTCGGGCGTGTTCTATAGCCATAAAACCTGGTTGTTGTTTGGCAAGATTTTCCATTTTTTCAGCCATTTCTGCATAACCTTCAGTGTTTTCGGTTTGAACAGAAGTGAAAATTACCGCGTAATAAGATTGTTCCATTTATTCGTTTTTATAAATTTTAATAATTAACACTTTTTCAAAATTCATTTTTTCCAGATACATTCCTGCCATCTTAGAACCAATATCACAATTATGCACTAGCATCTTGTATCCTTTATATTACTAGATTACTTTCTATAACAGCTCTTTAGAGGATTATTTTTTTCTTTAGTTGCTCTCTGGTGCTTTCATAAATAATAATTCAGAAGCTTTCTTATTCCAATTAAGCATTCTACAGTAGGTTTTCAATGTTTTTGCAAATAAAAACCAATGAAATCACAAAAAAAAGTGATTAAAATTTTAACCCTTACACTTCTAAAAATTTGGATCCTAATATACGTGAAAATTATACTGTTTATAGCACTTAAGGGATATTTCATTTTAACTTTTTATACACAATTAATATTCATATATCCGATAAAGTGTAATGTTTACACGTTTAAAAACCTTTTTTATTAAATTTTTTATATATTTGAGAAATATCATATCCCAAATTTGATAGTCTCCAAATTATGTACCTACTAAAAAACAACCTACTTGCAATGGCATTAGTATGCTTGCTAATTAGCTCTTGTTCAAAAGAGGACTCGGTTGAAGTTGAAGCAGCTAACTATGATATTGATTTGGCTTTAGCTCAGAAAAATGATACTGATATGTCCGTCCAAATTTTAGAGCTCGTAAATATTCACCGTAAATCTTTGGGGCTTTCTACACTTAAAATGGATACTCAATACTCCTCTGCTTTCGCTGTAAATCATACACAATATATGATTGAAAAGGAACAGATAAGTCATGATAATTTCGGATATCGCTCTGAAGGAATAAAATATCATGTTGGCGCACAGGTTGTAGGTGAAAATGTTGCTTATGGTTATGATACTGCTGAAAAAGTTATGAATGCTTGGTTAAAAAGTCCTGGACACAGAGCCATTATTGAAGGCAATTACACACACACAGGTTTTGGAGTAATGAAATGTGATGAGGGCCGAAGCTACTATACCGAGCTCTTTTATAGAAAGTAGCCTCACTTTCTTTTCTATTAGACCATTTTGACTTATTTTTACGTAACAGTATAAAAATATGGCAATGGCTATTAAAAAACCTTTCAACTTAATTAAATGGATTGAAAAAAACCGCGATTTGCTTAAACCGCCGGTTGGCAATAAGAACTTATATGTAGATTCAGGCGATTATATTGTTATGATTGTAGCCGGTCCAAATGCCCGAAAAGATTACCATTACAACGAAACCGAAGAACTTTTCTATCAATTAGAAGGAAATATTCAAGTTGCTATTCAAGAAGATGGTGAGAAAAAAGTAATGGAACTCGGGCCAGGAGATATGTACCTACACCCTGCAAAAGTACCACATTCTCCAGGTAGAAGCGAAGGTTCTATTGGTTTAGTAATTGAAAGAAAACGCAATGATTTAGAAGGAAAGGATGGCCTTTTGTGGTTTTGCGACAATTGCAACAACAAATTATACGAAGTTTACTTCCCCCTAAATGATATTGAAACCGATTTCTTAAAACATTTCAAGCATTTTTATGGCAGTAAGGAACTTCGCAGCTGTTCTAAATGCGGTACCGTTATGGAAACCGACTCACGATTCACAGAGGACTAAAAACATATTTTTCAAACAGATATCTTTTCATTTTACATTCTAAAACGCAATGTGTACCTTTGCGTTTCACTCAATTTTAGAATAAAAAATTACAAAATATATGCAAGCAACAACCACTAGCTTCGGAATTGAAGAAGCATTGGCACAATTAGGAATTAAAGATGTAAACAAAGGGACTTCCACCGGAAACGTGTGGTTTCCTGGAGGTGCAGAAATTGCTTCGTACTCTCCAGTAGATGGTGCTTTAATTGGTAAAGTAACTACAACTTCTAAAGAAGAATACGAAAAGGTGATCGAAACTGCTCAAAAAGCTTTTTTAACTTTTAGAGCAATGCCAGCACCTCAACGTGGGGAGATTGTACGTCAATTTGGTAATAAACTACGTGAATTAAAAGAGCCTTTAGGAAAACTTGTTTCTTATGAAATGGGGAAGTCTTTACAAGAAGGTTATGGTGAAGTACAAGAAATGATTGATATCTGTGATTTCGCCGTTGGTCTTTCTAGACAATTAAACGGACAAACTATTCCGTCGGAGCGCCCAGGTCACGTAATGCGTGAGCAATGGCATTCGCTAGGGATTGTTGGAATTATTTCGGCATTTAACTTCCCTGTAGCAGTTTGGGCTTGGAACACAGCACTTGCCTGGGTTTGTGGCGATGTGTGTGTGTGGAAAGGAAGTGAAAAAGCACCATTATGTGCAGTAGCTTGTCAAAATATTATTGCCGGTGTTTTAAAAGAAAATAAGCTTCCAGAAGGAATTTCTTCTATCATCAACGGAGATTATACCGTAGGTGAAATGATGACTAAAGATACGCGTATTCCGTTAATTTCTGCTACAGGTTCTACAAGAATGGGACGTATAGTTGGCGCAACGGTTGCAGAGCGTTTCGGAAAATCATTACTAGAATTAGGTGGAAACAACGCCATTATCATCACCCCAACAGCAGACCTAAAAGTAGTTGTTCCTGGCGCCGTATTTGGTGCTGTAGGTACTTGTGGACAACGTTGTACCTCTACCAGAAGATTAATTATACATGAAAGTGTGTATGATAAAGTAAGAGATGCTATTGTAGGTGCTTACAAACAAATCGTTATTGGAAATCCATTAGATGAAAAAAATCACGTTGGACCATTAATTGACAAAGAATCTGTTGATACCTATTTAAAAGCAATTGAAAAAGCAAAAGCTGAAGGCGGAAAAGTTCTTGTTGAAGGTGGCGTTCTTGAAGGGGAAGGTTATGAAAGCGGATGCTACGTAAAACCAGCTATTATTGAAGCTGAGAACAGTTTTGAAATCGTACAGCACGAAACTTTTGCTCCTATTTTATACCTTATGAAATATACTGGAGACGTAGAAAATGCCATCGATATGCAAAACGGTGTTGCACAAGGTTTATCTAGTGCAATTATGACCAACGAAATGAAAGAAGCTGAAAAATTCTTGTCATTTGCAGGGTCAGATTGTGGTATTGCAAACGTAAACATTGGTACTTCAGGCGCAGAGATCGGTGGCGCCTTTGGTGGTGAGAAAGAAACCGGTGGCGGTCGTGAATCTGGATCTGATGCATGGAAAGTTTATATGAGAAGACAGACAAATACTGTTAATTACTCTGACGAATTACCATTGGCACAAGGGATTAAGTTCGATTTGTAAAATGTATAAATAGAGAATTTAAAAAAGCCGTTTCAATTTGAAACGGCTTTTTTAAATTATACAATCCCATTAGGTTCAATCCATTTAAAACGGTTGGCGTCTTCTGGTATTTTTATTCTATCTGCAATACGCAGCATTCTAGAAGGTAATTTTAAAAGGTAATCACGTGCTTTTTCAGCTTCATCTGTTAAGCCACTTATTTTTGAAATTTCCCAATGAGAGTTCAATTTTTCAAGAATATCTATATAATCATAGGTCGTGTAAACTCCCAAACGTTGTGCAGCATTGCTAAAATCATCAAAAGCAGAAGCCATTTTTCCGCCACTTTGACGTAGGTTTTGCGCAGGCATAATAATTTTTTTCTGCATCATATCTTGAAAGGCGAGCATCATTTCGCTAGCGTCATACTCAAAAATAGTTTTTACAAATTGGCGGTAGGCTAAATGGTGACGCATTTCATCACCAGCAATAATATTACACATCTTTGAAAGCATTTTATTGCCTTTTTTCTTCGCTATTTTTCCAACGCGATTGTGTGATACATTCGTTGCCAGCTCCTGAAAACTTGTATAAATAAAGTTTCTGTACGGATCGCGACCCGTACCTACTTCAAAACCATCATTTATTAGGTGTTGTGTGGTTTTTTCAACTTCTTTCATATTTACCCTTCCAGATAAATACAGATATTTATTTAATGCATCGCCATGACGGTTTTCCTCTCCCGTCCAATGACGAATCCATTTGCTCCAACCATTCCGGCCGTGCTGATCTACACCTTCCATATCCATTAACCAGCTTTCATAAGTTGGTAAAGCCTCTTCTGTAACCATATCACCCACCAAAACGATCCAGAAATCATAGCCAAGTTCCTTTGCTTCTTCCCGAAGTTGGAAAACTTCATCCATATAATTCTCCTTTTGAAAATTAGGCAACAGATCTGTGGGTTGCCAAATTTCATCTACAGGAATAAGGTATTGGTCAATATAACTATCGATTTCTTTCTCAACAGTTTGCATTACTTCTAGTCTGATATTTTTAAGCGCCATTGTATTTATTTAGAGGAATTACAAAGATAGTGAGTGAAAAATTGAATTTGTAATAAAGAAGTATTAATTCCTTCCTTTTTCATTTGAATACAGTTTATAAACTGGCTCACTCTGCCAAGTTTCTTTAGTATCTACATCCAGCATTGCTAATTTTCCTTTAAAAGCCGCGCCTGTATCTACATTCCATACATTTGCAATATTAAGAGGTTTGTCTTTTCCTAAGCGAGTTACGGGGGTATGACCAATAAAAATTTCGTTAAATAGCTTTAATCGTTTAGGGTATGTATCGTCATCCATAGAAATTGAAGGATCCAATGCACAAACCATCTCCCAAAGCGTTCTATCCCAATAGACCATATTTGCGTAATATTCGTGTTCTGGCCCGAGTTGGTTTGTAAATCCTGCATGTACAAAAAGACGGTTTGCAGAATCTATATGATAATTAACAAGGTTTTCAAAAAACTGAAGGTGTAGCTGTTTTTCTGCTTCGGAAAGCTTTGCATAGCTTTTAATGCTCGTTTCACCGCCATGTTTTATCCAAACTGGGTTTTTATCTCCAAATTTTAAAAAATTATACAGTAACTCATCGTGATTTCCTCTTAAGAAAACACAGTTGTTGTTTTTTGAAAAAGCTATTAAATACGTAATCACTTCCGCAGATTCGCTCCAACCATCTACATAATCTCCCAAAAAGATATAGTTGGTGTTTTCGGGCAGATTATTAGATTCCAATAACTGCTTTAATGCCTTGTAGCCTCCGTGTATATCGCCAATTACAACTGTTTTCATTTTGAAGAAAATAAATAAATTACTCCAATTAGCATTATTATAGTTAAAACGAAGAAAAATATCTTCCAAAAAGAATACGGTCTTTGTCCTGAGATTTCCCCGCTTTGTCCATTTACAAAAAAGTTATAGCGTTTCCCTTTATATTTATAGGTACTTATATACACCGGAAGCAAGATGTGTTTAAAAGTTTCATCGGTAAGCTTCATGTTAATAGTGCTTATGCTTTGTGTATCCCCCCCAATATCGCGACAGGCCAAACTGCGCGCAATCTGCTCTGCAATTTTATTGCTTTCATTGTGGCTTTCTAAAAGCGGAATGGTATATTTTTCGGTAACAAAACCAGATAAATATCCGCTGTTAAAGGGTTTTAGTAATTGTAAATTCCAACGTGCTATTTTTTGAGGAATCACACCTGTTTTTTGATTGGAAGCTTTAATTAACGTATCATCTACAAAGCCTGAAATAGTTCCAGATGCAGGATACCAACGCGTTCTTCTTTCTTGAACGGTGCGTTTGTTTTTACCACTTCCAACGGTTTTTGTAACATAATAATATTCGCCACGCTGTCCCGTATAATCTGCATAAAGCTGGGCATCAAAAGTCCAATAGGGTGAGTATAATCCTCTGGTTTTTTCGGGATCGATTGCTGCTTTTTTAAGATTGTTTGGTGCAAACCAAAGTCCATCAACCCATTTTTTAAAAATTTGAAATGCTTTTTTCTGATCAATTTGAAAAGGCAAAACAGCTCCTGGTAAAATCCATTCTTCTTTGTAGGCGTCTTCAATTATTAATGGTGAACCACAGTAAATACAGGAAAGTGATTTATAATTTTCTTCTATATGTTGGTTTGCGCCACAGTTTTTACAATGAAGCATTGTAATTTCTTCACTATGGCTTTGCGAGCCCATTTTGTCTAAATAGGGCTTCAATTCCAGTTCTTGAAAACCAGCTTTAGAAGCAGCAATTGTTTCTGTATGCCCGCAATAATCACATTTTAAATCAGTCGTTCCAGGAGCATAGGTAAGCGCTGCACCACAATTGACACAGGATTTTTTAAGTTCAGATTTTTTGGGCGAAATTTCTTCCATGAAGTTTTTCTTCCGAAGGAATGGTTATTTCAGAAATTATAAATCAGTTATTGCGGTGGAAGTGGTGGGGGGGTGTTTCCTCCTAAAAATGATTTTAATTCCTCAATTTGTTGAAGTGCTGTCCACTCTGCCAACCCAGCTTTCCAGACCAACGTATCTTTGTTTACAGTCCTATTTGCAAATAATGCCTGTAATTGCTCGAACCCTACAGGGCCAACTTGTGCGCCATTTGCAGCATAAAAATACTGCACTGCGGCAGGCATCGGTGGGGGCATCATTCCACCTTGTTGTTGCTGTTGTGCTTGCTGCTGCCCCATTTGCGGGTTCATCATACCGCCCATTTGTTGGGCAAGCACAAAGCCCATACCCATGCCCATTCCAGCTCCAGCGGTTCCGCCTTCGTTTGCTGCAGCAGCTTCAATAGCTTTTGCAGTTTTAAACTTGGTAAGCTTATCTAAATCTAATTTGTCAATTCGGCTGTACTCGAAGATTTCTTTTTTAAGATCTTCGGGCATTGAAACATTTTCGATGTAGAATTTTTCTAATGAAATCCCAACACTATTAAACTCCGGCTGCATTACTTCTTTACAGGTTTCAGAAAGTTCCGTTGTATTGGCAGCGTACAATTCTATAGGAAGTTTTGCCTCGCCAACAGTATCTGTAAATCGTGTGGCGATAAGGCTTTTTAGGTGTTCATTAATTTCAAAATTGGTGAAATTATTATCTGTCCCCACAATGTCTACAATAAATTTTCCAGCATCATTTATTTTGTAGGCATAGCTTCCAAAAGCACGAATTTCCACCAAACCAAAACGATCATCACTCAGTGTAATCGGGTTTTTTGTTCCCCACTTCTCGTCTGTAAAAAGATGTGTATTCACAAAATAAATTTCCGCTTTAAACGGACTATTAAAACCGTATTTCCATCCTTTTAAGGTCGTTAAAATTGGAAGGTTTTGAGTGTTTAAAGTGTACGTTCCAGGTTTAAAAACATCTGCCAATTGCCCTTCATTGATAAAAACAGCGGTTTGCCCTTCGCGAACAATAAGCTTAGCATTGTTCTTTATTTCGTTTTGGTAACGTTCAAAACGATGACAGATAGTATCTGGAGTATAGTCCAACCATTCAATAATGTCAATAAATTCGTGACTTAGCTTTTCTTTAATTTTGTCGAAAATGCCCATAATTACAGTGAGTTTAAAAATTGAAGTTTAAAGATATAAAAATAGGTTGAAACCAAGGTTAATTATAGCTTACCTTCCTTAAAATACGCAGTGATTCTTTTAAAAGCTGATATGCCTCAGCGCTGTATTGCTTCAAATATTCCTTTGCTTCTTGTAGTTTTTCTTTTGCTTCTTCAAAATCATTTAAATAGCAAATAAGATAGGTTGATGGCAAATTGTGTAAATCTCTTTCTTCGGAAGCATTAAGTGGAATGTGCTTTTTCAGTTTTTCTAAAATGCTGTTGTTTGCATTATAAATATGAAAAAGCGTTTTTTTGTTGAATTGTGGCGGTTCAAAAATAAGTTTGGAATCTATTTTATACGAACCATTTTCTTGAAAATAAATAGTCATTTCTTCCAACGGATAATATTTAAATTGCTCATTCAAACCCAAATGAACATACTCCACGGTTTTAAAATAATCGTCTGTAAAAGTGATGCTAATTTCATCTAAGGCAGAATAAAAAAGTCGTACCTGCTCGTTAATAAGCTCAATATCTACACGAGAATAATATAAATTTCCTTTCACTTTTTTATAATTTCCAGCCCAGCATACTACAAACTGCTCTTTAAAAACTTTATAGTGACTTTCTAGATCTTTGTGGCGGTTGTTTGTAAAATCCATCACGCCGTCTAGCGTATGTTGAATATTATTTTTCGCAGCATTCTCAATGGATTTCACTATTTCTGAATTCACATCTTTTATTTCAATATCAAAATCCTTCGGCATTGATATGCTACCGTCACGAAGAAAAATAGAGCCGCCCCAATATTTCCAAATATTTTTACGTAGCGAAGTGATTTTTCCGTTGGGTCGAATGGTAACCAAACCCACCACTTTATCTGAAGGCAGGTTAGGAAAAGCAATGTTTTCATAGATAATCAAGGGTGCATTTGTGAGATACGCATTTACAAGATTTTGAATTTTACTATCGTCAAAAAAATCTACGCCTCTAATCTCGTTGGTTTCGTCTTCCACCCCAATAACGATAAAAGAGTTATTTGCAGGATTGCTATTGCTGAGTGCGCAAATGTGTTTTAAAAATTTTGCTTTCCCTTCTTTAGTGCCAAGATCTATTTTTCGCTTTTTATCATAAAAACTGCTCTCATCGTTATGCGCGAGTAAATTTTTAATTAAAAGGCGTTTATTGATCATTATTTCTTATTTACAAGCGTTGAAGAAGCTTGATCCAAACACATTACCGTTAAATCTGCAATATTAACATGAGGTGGACGCGTTACAGCAAACCAAATAACATCGGCAATATCTTCAGGTTTTAATGGTGTAAACCCTTGATACACTTTTTCAGCTTTTGTGGAATCTCCTTTAAAACGAACTTCGCTAAATTCCGTTTCAACCAATCCTGGATTTATAGCGCCTACTTTTATTCCTTTTCCGTTAAGGTCTATCCGCATGCCTTGGTTTATGGCATCTACAGCATGTTTACTGGCGCAATACACATTCCCTTTTGGGTACACTTCTTTGCCAGCTGTGCTTCCAATATTTATAATATGCCCACTTTTGCGTTCAATCATTTTTGGAAGAATTGCTTTACTCACATAAAGCAATCCTTTTACATTAATGTCTAGCATGGCATCCCAATCTTCTATAGCACCTTCATCAATTGTGTCCATTCCATGGGCATTACCAGCGTTGTTTAATAGAATATCGACTTCTGAAAATTCAGCTGGAAGCTGCTGTAATTTTGAAAAAACTTCTTCTTTATTCCGCACATCAAAATTTAGTGTGTGTACTTTTGTAAATTCGGAAAGTTCTTCAGAAATTTTTTTCAATCGATTTTCTCTTCTTCCGCAGAGCACTAATTTTAATCCATTTTTTGCAAAAAGCCTTGCTGTGGCCATGCCTATTCCTGAAGTAACTCCAGTAATTACTGCTGTTTTATTTTTCATTTTCAAACTTTTTTTAAAAATACTATTTCTAAAGGGTTCTAAAAGCAAAATAGCGTACTCTAAATTGGTAGGTAAAACTAATTTAAAATGTATCCCATAATTTTAAGTTTTTCTCTTTTTTAATTTAACCAATTGTTAACAGGGTTTTTATCAATAAATTTTCAATTTGCACCGTCTTTTTAAAAAGAAATATACATTGAATCTAAATCATAGTATGGAAAATACAAATTCGACCTTTGACATTGGGGCATTAAATGAGAAAATTGAAAGAGAAAGTGCCTTTGTGGATGTTCTTTCAATGGAAATGAATAAAGTAATTGTAGGCCAAAAACACATGGTGGAACGGCTTATGATTGGGCTTTTAGGCCAAGGCCATATTCTGTTGGAAGGAGTTCCTGGGCTTGCAAAAACGCTTGCTATCAACACACTTTCTAAAGCAGTGCACGGAACTTTTAGCCGAATACAGTTTACGCCAGATTTACTTCCTGCAGATGTAGTGGGAACGATGATCTATAACATGAAGGTGAATGATTTTAGCATCAAAAAAGGTCCCATTTTTGCCAACTTTGTGCTTGCAGATGAAATTAACCGTGCGCCAGCCAAAGTACAATCCGCACTTTTGGAGGCGATGCAGGAAAAGCAAGTTACCATTGGGGAAACTACTTTTAAACTTGACAGGCCATTTTTAGTAATGGCAACACAAAACCCGATTGAACAGGAAGGAACCTATCCGTTACCAGAAGCACAGGTTGACCGTTTTATGCTGAAAACAGTAATAAAATATCCACAGATTGCCGAGGAGCAACTTATTGTGCGCCAAAATTTAAAAGGAAGCTATGAACAAGTGAATCCTGTAGCAACTATAGAGCAAATTACAAGAGCTCAAGCGGCTGTTCGTGAAGTTTATATGGATGAAAAAATTGAAAAATACATTCTAGATATAATTTTCGCAACTAGAACCCCAGAGAATTTTGGTCTTTCAGAAATTAAACCCCTTGTAAACTTTGGTGCTTCCCCGCGTGGTAGTATTAACCTTGCAATTGCTGCAAAGTGTTACGCGTTTATTCGTCGTCGTGGCTATGTAGTTCCTGAAGATGTTCGCGCCGTAGTACACGATGTACTTCGCCACAGAATCGGGATTACCTATGAGGCTGAAGCCGAAAATATTACTTCCGAAGAGATTATCAATAAGATTGTAAACGTAATTGAAGTCCCATAGGATTTACGATTTTAGAATGCCGATTTACGAATTCCTTTCAAATTAAAAATTCATAAATCTAAAATCGTATATCGTAATTAATCAAAATGGATACAAAAGAACTTCTTAAAAAAGTACGGAAAATCGAGATCAAAACACGCCGATTAAGCGATCATGTGTTTGGTGGCGAGTATCATAGTACATTTAAAGGGCGCGGGATGACGTTTAGCGAAGTGCGTCAGTACCAATTTGGCGATGACGTTCGGAATATAGATTGGAATGTTACCGCGCGTTACAACGAGCCTTTTGTAAAAGTTTTTGAAGAAGAGCGCGAACTCACTTTAATGTTGATGGCAGATATAAGTGGTTCTGAATTTTTTGGAACACAAGAACAGTTTAAAAATGAAATTATTACTGAAATAGCCGCAACCTTGGCTTTTTCAGCAATGCAAAATAACGACAAAACGGGATTGATTCTTTTTTCAGATGAAATAGAACTTTATATTCCCCCGAAAAAAGGAAAATCGCACGTACTGCGAATTATTCGTGAGTTGATAGAGTTTCAACCAAAAAGCAATAAAACAGACCTTGCCAACGCATTAAAATTTTTAAGCAACGTAATGAAAAAGAAAGCCATCGTTTTTGTGCTTTCAGATTTTATTGCAGCCGATTATAAAGATACATTGAAAATTGCCGCTAGAAAGCACGACCTCACCGGAATTAGAGTTTATGACAAAGCCGAAGAAAACATTCCAAATTTAGGAATGGTGCAAATGCAAGATCAAGAAACTGGCGAGCTTCTTTTAGTAAATACAGGCTCCAAAAGTGTGCGTAATCACTATTATAGTTACCATCGTGAACGTGTGGATTACTTCACTGAAACTTTTACCAAAAGTGGCGCAGGTGCTTTGAGTTGCAGGGTTGATGAAAGTTATGTAAAAAAATTATTAGGGTATTTTAAAAGACGATAGATTTTATACTTGAGATGTTAGATTTTAGACAAAATAGTAATCAGAAAAACCGAAAAGTTATTTTTCAGGGCAATTCATATTTACTTTTTTCGGTAATCGTATTCTTCTTTTCTTTTTTTGCTAACGCCCAAGTAACCTCTTCCATAGATTCTACAAAAATTAGAATTGGCGAAGAAATACTATACACCATAAACGTTCAAGCAGACTCAACCGATGTAGTTGTTTTTCCTGAAGAGCAAACTTTTATGCCTTTAGAAATGATCACGTCCTATAAAATGGACACTACATTTGAAGCTTCAAAATACCGCCTCATTAAAAAATACGGGTTAACGCAGTTTGATAGTGGTCATTTTACCATTCCGCCCCAACGTATTTTTATCAACAACAAGCCTTTTTTAACCGATTCCATAAAAGTGGAAGTTGCAGATGTGGTTGTAGATACTACAAAACAAAAAATGTTCGATATAAAACCTGCGGTGGAAGTAAAAAGTCCGCCGTTTGATTGGCTATCGCTTTTATACTGGTTACTTCCTGTTTTATTGATTATTGCAATCGCCTTTTATTTATTCCGAAGAAAAAAACGAAAAGACGCTGCCGAAAAACAATTACCTCCTTATGAAGAAGCCATTGTAGCGTTAAAACAATTGGATAATTCACAATTATTGCTGGAGAATAAAAGCAAAGAATACTATAGTAATCTTACTGAAATTGTAAAGCGTTATTTAGACCGTGAAGTAGATGAAGCTGCGCTAGAAAGCACCAGCGACGAACTTATTAGTCGTTTAATGATGCACAAAGATGCTGGAAGTTTTGATTTTGATTTGGACACGATTCGGAAGTTAGATCAAATTTTTAAACGTGCCGATTTGGTGAAATTTGCAAAAATGAACCAACAATCTGGGCAAGCGGAAGTTGATAGAAAAACTATTGAAGAAATTATCAACGAAACCCATGAAGCCGTTCCGGAGCCTACCGAGGAGGAACTCTTAAAAAACCAAGAACACCTAGAAAAGCTTAAGAAAAAGCGCCAACGCAAAAAATGGATTTTGGGAATTTCGGGCGTATTTGCTGCAATTATCTTGTCGGCAATAATCTATGGTAGTATTTCTGGTTTTGATAATTTAAAAGATAAAATTCTTGGCAACGAGCTCCGAGAGCTTTCCGAAGGACGCTGGATAAATAGCGAATACGGAAACCCAGCCGTAATTTTAGAAACCCCCGAAGTACTTATTAGAGGCGAAATGCCTAAAACAAATGCCGATAATAGCATTATAAGCGCTAGAGATGTATTCACTTTTGGTGAAAAAAATGCACCGCTCTACATTATGGTTTCCACAATACAGTTTTCACAAAAACAAGACATTGCATTAGATACTGCTTTAGATGCTGTTTTGGACGATCTTGAGCAAAGTGGAGCTAAAAATTTAATTGTAAAACGCGATGATTTTGAAACCGAAAAAGGCATCAAAGGTTTAAAAGCTTATGGTGCGTTTAATGTTCAGGTTTCAGACAACAAAATTCTAAAAGAGAAAAGCACTTATGAACTCTTACTCTTTGCACAGCAAAATGGTTTGCAAGAAGTTTTGATTGTATATCAAGACGATGGCAACTACGCCGAAAAAATAAAAGAACGTATTATCAATTCCATAGAACTTGAAATTTCAGAGCATGATGGGCAGTAATTTCGAATTTGTAAATCCGCAGTTTTTCTGGTTGTTTCTATTACTTCCAGCACTTGTGCTATGGTATTTATGGAAACGAAAACAACAAACAGCATCTCTAAAAATTTCTAGTATTAGCGGTTTTAAAACTGGAAAAAACTGGCTAGCACGCTTAAAACCATTTTTGTTTGTACTTCGCCTTTTGGCACTTTCAGCATTAATCGTGGCAATGGCAAGACCGCGTACTGTAGATGAAACCACAAAAACAAAAACTACACGTGGAATAGACATTGTTATGGCAATGGATCTTTCTGCAAGTATGCTTGCGCGCGATTTAAAACCAAATCGTTTGGAGGCCCTAAAAACAGTTGCCGCACGTTTTATAAGCAGTCGCCCAAATGACCGAATTGGTTTGGTGGAATATGCAGGAGAAAGTTATACCCGAACCCCTTTAACAAGTGATAAAACCATAGTCCTTTCATCGTTAAAGAGTATGGTTTACAACACAACCATTGAAGGCGGAACAGCAATTGGTTCAGGTTTGGCAACGGCTGTAAACCGTTTGAAGGAAAGCCGTGCCAAAAGTAAAGTTATCATTTTATTGACCGACGGGGTTAACAACTCAGGCTTTATAGACCCAAGAATAGCAAGTGAGCTTGCGGTGGAATTTGGTATAAAAGTATATACCATAGGTTTGGGAAGCAATGGTATGGCAATGTCGCCCATTGGTATTCGCCCAGACGGTGGTTTTCAGTACGGAAATGTGCAAGTGGAAATTGACGAGACTTTGCTAAAGGAAATCGCTGCAAAAACGGGTGGTCAATATTTTCGAGCAACGAGCAATACGAAACTAGAAGAAATTTACGAAGAAATAAACAAGTTAGAGAAAACGGATATCGAAGAATTTAAATACACAAATTATAACGAAATGTTTCGCCCATGGGCAATTTTCGCATTGATTTTAATTGCCTTTGAGTTTTTGTTGCGAACAACCATTTTCCGTGGGTTTTTGTAAAGCTCCTAACCCCCAAAGAAATGGAACAGGAAAATGATTTTGCAAACAAAAAAAACAATTCGTTTTCTGTTGAAAGAATGAATATGAAAACCAAAATAATAAAACTAAAAAACAGCAATAAAGAATAAAAAATGTACCAACTGGAGCAACCCATATATTTTTACATTCTCTTCGCCATACCGGTGTTTGTAGTGCTTTTTCTATTGGTTATACTTTGGAAAAAAACGGTTCAAAAACGGTTTGTGGATAAAGATTTGCTTAAAAAATTGAGTCCAAACCAGTCGCTTTTCAAATCAATTTTGAAGATTTTTGTGCTTTGTTTGGCAATTGCATGTTTAAGTTTTGCTTTGGTAAACCCAAAAATTGGAACCAAGTTAGAAACCGTTAAACGTGAAGGTGTAGATATTGTTTTTGCACTAGATGTTTCAAAAAGTATGCTTGCTGAAGACATTGCGCCAAACCGTTTGGAAAAATCAAAACAACTTATTACCCAGATAATAAACAGCCTTGCTGGCGATAGAATTGGGATTATTGGCTATGCCGGTAGCGCATTTCCGCAGGTTCCAATTACTACAGATTTTTCTTCTGCAAAACTATTTTTAAGCGGCATGAATACTGACATGGTTTCTTCACAAGGAACTGCAATTACGCAGGCAATTGATATGGCGCAGACGTTTTATGATGATGAAGGCCAAACAAACCGGGTTCTTTTTATCATTTCAGACGGAGAAGACCACGAAGGAAATGTTTCAAGTATCGCCGAAGAAGCTGCAGATAATGGGGTTCGCATTTTTACTATTGGGGTAGGAACCGTAAATGGAGGGCCAATTCCTATTAAAGAAAATGGCGTGTTACAATATTACAAACGGGATCAAAACAACGAGCAGGTAATCACTCGTTTAGGGGAAGAAACACTTAAAGAAATTGCCCAAACCGCCAATGGTGCCTATATTAACGGTGCTAATACCAAAGTAGTGGTGGATGAAGTTAAGGCCATTTTGAACGGCATGGACAAAAAAGAATTTGAGGCGAAGCAATTCACTGATTTTAAAGATCAGTTTCAGTGGTTTTTAGCTGGGGCATTATTTTTGTTGGTTTTTGATGTATTGTTGTTAGAACGAAAAACCGCTTGGCTTAAAAAGTTGAATTTGTTTAATGAAAAGGAAAAAGTATAAAGATGATTTTTGAAGTTAAAACATTTTTTCAGAAAAAATCGATGCGAAACATTTCGTGTATGTTTTTATGTGCGGTTATGTTTTCGTGGAATTCATTTGCACAACAAACTAAAGAGCAGGAAAAGGAACTACGCGCAGCACAGAATTATTTAAGTGAAGCACAGCAGTCACTTCAAAAAAATGAATTTGCAACTGCAGAAGCAGATTTCAGAAAAGCAATTTCTTTAAATCCAAAAAGTGAAACTGCAAAGTACAATTTGGGTACCGCTTACTACGGAAAAGAAAAAAATGCCGAGGCAATGCTTCGTTTTCAACAAGCTGCAACCACCGCTACAGAAAAAAGTGAAAAACATAAAGCATTTCATAATTTGGGAAATACTTTTATGAATGAAAAAAAATATACTGAAGCCGTTGAAGCCTATAAAAATGCACTTCGGAATAACCCCAACGATGAGGAATCCCGTTATAATTTAGCATTGGCAAAAGATTTACTAGAAAAAAATCCGCCACCCCCGCAAGACGATAAAAAAGACGATAAAAACCAAGATCAGAACAAGGACGACAAAGACCAAAAAGATCAGCAAGACCAGGATAATAAAGATAAAGAAGGCGATAAAGGCGACGAGAAAGAAGACAAAGATAAAGGCGATCAAAAAGAGGATAAAAAAGAAGGAGATGACGAAAAAGACCAAGGAAAGCCTGATAAACCTAAAGACGAACAAGGTGATAAACCGCAGCAACAGCAGCCTGTTCCAGGGCAATTATCGCCGCAACAGGTAAAAAGCTTGTTGGAAGCAATGAATAACGAAGAGAAAAAAACGCAGGAGAAGATAAATGCCGAAAAGCAAAAAGGCGCAAAAGTAAAATCGGATAAAGATTGGTAGCACTATGAAGACGAAGAATTTTTTATTCTTATTGGGGTTTGTACTGTGCAGTATCACTGCCACGGCGCAAGTTCAGTTTGATGCCAAAGTGAGCAAGAAAAGACTAGGAATAAACGAGCGTATGCGCGTAGATTTTGAAATGAACCAAGATGGCGACAATTTTAGACCGCCAAGTTTTGAAAATTTTAAAGTAGTAGGTGGTCCGAACCAATCTATCAGCAATTCATGGATAAACGGCAAGCGAAGTTTTTCGAAAACGTACTCGTATTTTTTGGCACCACAAACTCGTGGAAAAGTAACTATTGGGCAAGCAACCATTGAGGTTAGTGGAGAAACCTATAAAACCTTGCCGGTTGAAGTTGAGGTTACTGCTGCAGTTGACGTGCCTAAAGATGGAAGTAACGCAAATTATGTGGCGAGTGAGAATGTGCATTTGGTGGCAGAAGTTTCAAACGCAAACCCTTATTTAAACGAAGCTATTACCGTTACTTACAAACTTTATGTTTCACACGATGTAAGTATTACCAGCCAATGGCGTGAAATAGACAATCCAAAATACGCTGATTTCTGGAGCCAGAATATTGACAATAAAAACAATTTTAAAGTTTACGAAGGCAAATACAACGGTGAAAATTACCGCTACGTAGTTTTAAGAACCACCGTTCTTTATCCTCAAAAAACTGGAAAATTAGATATTGAGCCACTTACGTTAGATATTCCCATAGACGTTCAAGGCAATCGCCGCGATATTTTTGGGCGTAGATTGATGGAACGTGTTAATAAAACCATTTCTGCAGGAAATAGAACGATCGATGTAAAACCACTTCCTTTGGAAGGAAAACCTGACGGTTTTAACGGTGCCGTTGGTAATTTTTCTTTTGATGTTACTACCAATAAAACAACACTCAATGCCAACGAATCTTTACAACTAGATGTAAAAATTGCTGGAAAAGGAAACTTAAAATTATTTACTGCGCCGAGCTTAAAAGTACCAAATACACTGGAAATGTATGAGCCAGAACATACGGAAAACGTAAGTACTACTGTAGGTGGAATGCAAGGTTCCATCACAGACACATATACTATTATACCGCAATTTAAAGGAACGTACCCCATAAATCCGATAACTTTTTCGTATTTCGATCCCAAAGCTGAAACCTATAAAACCATCACTTCAAAAGAATTTACCCTTGAAGTTGAAAACGGGCCCATTAGCGCCGCCACTGCATCCACTAATTCAAAGGAAACAAATAAGCAGCTTGTACTTTCAAAAGACAATTTTAAATATTTAAAATTGGAAGCCAACTTAAAGCCTATTAAGCAGGAAGATTTCTTTAAATCCCCACTGTTTTGGTCGCTTTTAGGCGGGCCATTTTTATTAATTCCGATGTTTATACTAGCGGGAAAAAAACGCAGAGCACGTTTAAGCGATGTGGAAGGAAATAAATTGCGCCGTGCGAATAAACTGGCTAAAAAATACCTTTCGGAAGCTAAAAAGAACATTTCAAACCCTGTTGCTTTTTATGAATCTTTGGAACGCGCCCTACATAACTACCTAAAAGCGAAGTTGAATATAGAAACTTCAGATATGGAGAAAAGTGGTATTTCAAAAATGTTGTTGGAGCGGAATGTGGAAATTTCAGTTGTAGATAATTTTATCGCCCTGCTAAAAAGCTGTGAATTCGCTCGTTACGCTTCCTCCTCCACTGCAACTGTACAACAAGATTACAGCAAGGCAGTAGAGATTATTTCAAACATTGATAAACAGATTGTTTAATTATGAATAACGAAATAAATAAGAAGGCTAAAAAATTTCAAGGGAAAATCTTTCTCTTTTTTGTGTTGGTTTTTCTTTCATTTTCTGCTTTTTCGCAAAATCAAAATCTTTTTGAGGAAGGAAAAGAGCTTTATAAAAACGGAAAATACCAACAAGCAATTAATGCTTGGATGGAAATTTTAGAGACAGGAGAGCATTCTGCAGAGTTGTATTTTAACTTAGGAAATGCGCAGTATAAATTAAATCATATTGGGCCGAGTGTTTATTATTACGAAAAGGCACTTCAGCTTTCACCTAATGATGCCGATATAAAAAATAATTTGGCATATGCCGAAAACGCTCGAATTGACGCTATAGAGCCCTTACCTAAAACGGTTTTTGCTAAATGGTATGAAAACGTTTCAACCATATTTACTTTTGAGGGTTGGGCGATTTTAGCAGTCACATTTTCTGTATTTTTTGTGATTTTATTCCTCTTTTATTATTTCGCATTTACGGAAAGAAGAAAACGATTGTTTTTTGTGAGTTCAATGGGTGTTGGGTTATTATTAATTACTTCATTAACAATGGCATTTTTGGTGTATGGCGATAATTCAAAAAACCGTCCTGCCATTATTTTTTCAAGTGAAATTGAAGTAAAAACAGAACCCTCTATGGGCAGTAATGTGGCGTTTACACTTCATGAAGGCACTAAAGTTCAAATTGCTGCGCAAGATGGAAATTGGTACCGTATAACGTTAGCAGATGGCAAAGACGGATGGATTCCTGCGACGGACTTAAAACAGCTTTAGTTTTAATATTTACTTAACAGGAAATAATCTTCAAACACCTATTTTTGTTTTCTTAAAAAAAATCACTTGAGGTTAAGCAGTATTTTTCTTTTAATAGTATTTACAAGTTTTCTTGTAACACCTGCTATTATTACCATTTCTGGGAACCAAGCAGATGTTTCTACTTTCTTTTCAATGAATGAAGAGGAAAACTCTGTTAAGCTTCCTAAACTTGTTTCGGAATATCAAGTGAATGATTTAAAGTCCAGTTTAGCGGCTATTCAATTCTTAAAACAACAAAAAAATAATTTTCAATACTATCTAAACAACTACAAGATGGTATTTCTGGATGTGGTTTCTCCTCCGCCAAAATTAGCATAATCATTTTTACATCTTTTTAATCTTTCCAAAAAGGAAGGATTTCTTGAATACTATCCGACAATAGCTATTGTTCGGACTGTATTCAATCTATCAAATTATTAATTTAAAATTACAGGTTTCCTGTAAGTATTATAGTGTAAAAAAATTATGTTTAAAAATATTAAAAATGACTTGCCGGCAAGTATTGTCGTGTTTTTTGTTGCCTTACCATTGTGTTTAGGGATTGCGCTTGCAAGTGGTGCACCTTTATTTTCTGGCTTAATTGCTGGTATTATTGGAGGAGTTGTTGTTGGAGCCTTAAGTGGTTCTAAAGTTGGCGTTAGTGGTCCTGCGGCAGGATTGGCTGCTATTGTTTTAACTGCCATTGGAACTTTAGGCGGGTATGAAAATTTTCTTGTCGCCGTTGTTTTAGGAGGAATTATTCAAATTCTTTTTGGAGTTTTAAAAGCAGGAATTATTGGTTATTATTTCCCCTCTTCTGTCATTAAAGGAATGCTAACGGGGATTGGAATAATTATTATTCTAAAACAAATTCCTAACTTTTTTGGGTATGATGAAGAATCTGCCTGGGATCTAGTATTTTTTGAAATTGACGGGGGTAATACTTTCTCCGAATTGTTTGCAATTATTGGAAATGTAACGCCAGGTGCCGCTTTAATTGGAATTATAAGTTTATTGCTTTTAATTCTTTGGGATAAAGTTTTAACTAAGAAATCTAAACTATTTAAGATTATTCAAGGGCCATTCGTGGTAGTTGTTCTTGGTATTTTATTTCATATTGTAACCCAAGGGAACAGTTATTTTGCTATAAATGGAAAGCATTTAGTGGAAGTGCCTATCCCGGATACCTTTAATTCATTCTTAGGGCAATTTAGTTTTCCAAATTTTGCTGTAATTACCAATATGGATGTTTGGGTGGTTGCTTTTACCATTGCATTGGTAGCAAGTTTAGAAACATTATTATGTGTTGAAGCTTCCGATAAAATTGACCCCGATAAAAACGTAACTCCAACCAATAGAGAGTTATTGGCACAAGGTACTGGTAATGTTATTTCTGGTTTAATTGGAGGATTGCCTATTACACAAGTAATTGTAAGAAGTTCGGCAAATATTCAATCGGGCGGAAAAACGAAATTAGCAACAATCCTTCATGGGTTTCTTTTACTGATTTCGGTAATTATTATACCTCGCTTACTGAATATGATTCCTTTATCTGTTTTAGCCGCAATACTATTAGTGGTAGGCTATAAACTGGCAAAACCATCCTTATTTAAACAAATGTATAAACAAGGATGGAAGCAATGGATCCCTTTTATTGTTACTGTTCTGGGTATCGTTTTCACCGATTTATTAACTGGTATTGGTTTGGGATTAGGCGTTGGAGTGGTTGTTATTTTGATTAAAAGCTACCAAAACTCACACTTTCTTCATATTGAAGATAAAAGTAATGGGAAGCATAAAATAAAAATGACCCTTGCTGAAGAAGTTACATTTTTTAATAAAGGAGCAATCTTAAATGAACTGGATAGCTTGCCAAGAGATACCTATTTAGAGCTAGATGTTACCAAAACACGGTTTTTAGATAACGATATTATTGAAATATTAGATGATTTCGCATTTAAAGCTAAAGAGCGAAATATAGATATCAAATTAATCTCTGAAAGAGAAATTGTTGAAAATCCTGAAAGCTTTATTGAGTTTTTCAAATTAAGACCTAAAGCTGCTTAAACGAAATCCTATGAAAAATAATAATTATAGAATACTTCTGCTTTCAGATTTAAAAAAACCTACTGAAAGCACCTTAAAAAGTACAGTTAGTCTAGCCAAGATGATTGGTGGGCAGATTGATTTTTTTCACGTTAAAAAACCCACTGATGTTGTAGTAGGGGAAAACCAGTTATCAGCGATTCGAAATATTAAAGAAGAGCAGCACCTAATCCGTAAAAATATACAACAGCTTATTACACCAATTTCAGAAGAATTTGGAATGCCAATCAGCTATAATTTTACCATAGGAAATGTAAAAAATGAAATTGCAGATTATATTAAAGAAACCAAACCAGACATTGTTGTTCTTGGAAAAAGAAAACCAAAACGATTAAAATTTATTGGTGATAGCATTACTCATTTTATACTCACTAATTTTGAAGGAGTTGTATTTATAGCTGCTGAAAACAATGCAATCGAGCCAAATAAAAAAGTTACTATTGGCTTGTTTAATGATGTTACACATTCATTTAATATAGATTTTGCTGCAGCCTTATTAGCAAATACTGAAACGACTTTAAAATCATTTAATATTCTTTCAAAAAACGATACTGGGTTAAACAAAACCACGTCATCCATACCTACAGAAGCGTATACATTTGAGCAAGGCGATAATGCGGTTAAAAACGTCTCAAAATATATAGCTGTAAACAATATTAATTTATTGTGCATTAATAGAAAAAATGGGGTTTCCCTTGCCGAATCAAATATTAATGAAGCAATGGACACCCTAAATGTTTCCCTTTTAGTAAACAGAGAGAAGCTACAATTAAACAATTCTTTATAAAAAATAGTACAAAAATAAAAGCATTATGAAAGCACATACAAGAGAAACACAGGCGACGATGACGCCTCAAAAAGCATTACAATATTTAAAAGAGGGAAACCAAAGGTTTCAAAATAATTTAAAAGCAAATAGAAATCTGCTAGAGCAGGTTAATGATACTAGCGATGGGCAATTTCCTTTTGCTACAATTTTAAGCTGTATTGATTCTAGAGTATCTGCAGAACTGGTTTTCGACCAAGGTTTGGGTGATATATTTAGTGTTAGAATTGCTGGAAATTTCGTCAACGAAGACATTCTAGGAAGCATGGAGTTCGCCTCTAAATTGGCAGGAACCAAACTAATTGTTGTATTAGGGCACACTAGCTGTGGTGCAATAAAAGGAGCATGTGACGATGCTAAAATGGGAAATCTTACAACCATGCTAGAAAAAATAAAACCTGCAGTACACGCGGTGAAACTTCCAAAAGAAGAAGCGCAACGAAACTCTAAAAACCTCGATTTTGTAGACGCGGTAGCAGAAAAAAATGTAAGCATTACTATTGATAAAATAAGAAGCTTAAGCCCCGTTTTAAAAGAAATGGAAGACAATAATGAAATTGATATTGTAGGCGCTATGTACGATATCAATACTGGAGCTGTTTCTTTTATAGCATAAAAGGTATTGCTATTTAATAAATAGCAATAAAAAAGATTGGATAGTGTTCTAAGCTATTTACACTATCCAATTTTATGATAACCAGAACTTTAAGCCAAGGGCTTAGACCTTGAAAAGATAGAAGTACTAACGGTTTCATAACTAAGTTCAAGAATTAAGATTAAGAAAACACCCCTGTTAAAGCGGCATTGAACAAGTTATGGGAACCAAATTTTTAATGAATTAATACCCAATAATTATGACTAAAAATATATTCTCAAATTTTAGAGGAAACCTATTTGGCGGTATTACCGCTGGTATTGTTGCACTCCCACTAGCCTTGGCTTTCGGCGTGCAATCTGGGCTAGGTCCCGATGCAGGATTGTATGGCGCCATATTTATTGGATTTTTTGCTTCACTTTTCGGAGGTACGAATACCCAGATTTCAGGCCCAACAGCTCCAATGACGGCTGTATCTATGGTGATGGTTGCAGGAATAATTGCCGCAAATAATGGCGATGTAGAAGTAGCCATGCCTTACATTTTACTTGTTTTTTTAATGGCAGGTTTAATGCAGGTTTTATTAGGCATTACGGGCGTTGGCAAGTATATAAAATACATTCCATACCCCGTAGTTTCAGGGTTTATGACAGCAATTGGGGTGATAATTTTAATTACACAACTACTTCCGGTTTTAGGATATTATACTGAAAATGACACCGCTTTTATTGAAACCTTTAAACCAAAAGCTGAAGAAGTATTAATGACAAAAATCCTTAAGGACGAAGCTGGTGAAGGCATTTTGGTTCTTGAAGATTTCAGAGAAACTGTAGCACGCTCTGAAAAAATTTCAGAAGAAGAAATTTTTCAAGAAGCAAAAACGCTAGCAAAAGCAGAAAACTCTGGGGTAGCCGGCGCAATTAAAGCATTGCCTAGAGCCCTTTCATTTATAAATTGGTTAGAGTTTATTTTAGCTTCGCTTACCATATTAATAATTTTTGGTTTCAAAAAAATAACCACTAAAATACCAAGTACCTTGGTGGCATTACTGGTAGTTTCAGTCGGTGCGTATGCATTAAACCTAAACTACCAACCTATTGACCAAATTCCAGGAGGATTCCCAATCCCAAACATAGATATGTTTAGTCAATTTCAATTTGGGCAAATTTCGCCTTATGTTTTTACGGCATTAACATTAGCTTTCTTAGGAAGCATCGATTCCTTATTAACTTCTGTAGTTGCAGACAATATGACGAAAACCAAACACAACCCGAATCAGGAATTGATGGGGCAAGGAATTGGTAATAGTGTCGCAGCAATTTTTGGAGGGATTCCAGGAGCGGGAGCAACAATCCGTACGGTTGTAAACATAAATGCTGGAGGAACAACCAAACTTTCAGGAATGGTAGCCGCAGTATTGCTACTCGTTATTTTACTAGCCTTAGGTCCTATAGCCTCCCAAATTCCTGCGGCTGTACTTGCTGGAATCTTAATAACCGTCGGTATCGGTGTAATGGATTATAAAGGACTTAAAGCAATTCCAAAAATGCAAAAAGCCGAGGTAACCATTATGATAGTAGTAATGCTACTTTCTGTCTTTTGGAACTTGGTATATGCTGTAGGAATAGGGCTTGTTTTGGCTTCAATTATATTTATGAAAAAAATTGGAGACTTAACCGCGGGCCAATCTAAACTTGTTCAACTTAAGAATGCAGATGAGCTTTCGATAGCTTGGAAAGATGAATTACATTTCCCTGAAAAGCTTAAAGAAGAAGTATTTATTAAACGTCTGGAAGGGCCATTATTTTTCGGGTATACCTCAGATTTTCAAAAATTAGCTAGTGAACTTCCTGAAACAGCGACACACGTAATTATCAGGATGGGGAAAACACCCTATATTGATCAATCGGGTCTTTACGCACTGGAAGAAGTATTGATGAATATTTCAAAAAAAGGAATAAAAACTATTTTTGAAAACCTTCAGACGCAACCACGCATTATGATGGAAAAAATTGATATCATTCCAGATTTAGTACCAAAAGAAAGAATATTTGAAACTTTTGAAGAAGCATTACTATATGCCAAAGAAAACGTAAAAGATATAAGTTAAAACTTATTAATTTTCAGATTCAAGCTCCGTTTCTACGGGGCTTTTTTCATTTAAAATATCATAATCGCTATCGTTAAATTCTTCAACTTCCTTCATTAGTGTAGGTAAAATCGCAGGAGCAATCATTGCTACCGGAGCGTATAATACAGAAGCATCGCGCTGTTCTTCAGAAAGAATTCTATAGCTTTCTGAAGCGTTAACAAACATAAAAACAACACTGATTAAAAAAGCAAATTTTAACACGTTAAAAGCACCTCCAAGGAGTTTATTAAAAATACCCAACATCGCAAAGTCGGCAACTTTTGTCAATATTTTTCCCAAGAGACTGAACAAAATCATTATTAATAAAAAGGTAACAATAAATGAAACGACACTCGTTGTTCCTTCACTCAAATTAAACCAAGCAACAAGATACTCACCTACAAAACCCGAAAAAAACATAGCGCAATAAACGCCAACTACAATCCCAATTAACGATGCAAGCGACCGCAACAAACCTTTGCTAAAACCCATAAAAAATGCAATTATCAGAATGATGCCTATAACAATGTCTATCGTGTTCATAGTAGAATAAATTTTTTATAAAGATACTACTTTCCAAATTCTGATTTTTGAAATGAAAATTCAGAATTGTAAAATGTATCTTTGCAGCTAATTAATTTATAAAGAAATGGCGCGCGACGAACAATTAAAGGAACGATGGGAAGCAGTAGTGAAAATGCTTGGCGACCGTTTTGCTGATGGACAAACTTTAGATTTGGACGCCATCATTTATTTGGTGGGCATACAAGAATTGGGGCAACTCCATAGAAAGTTTAAAAAAGATGAAAAATTAAACTTGATGCACATTGCTATCTGCCGCCTTTTAGAACCGTATGGATATTATGAATTTGAATATTTTGACGAACAAGGGTGGCCACATTATAAAATTTTAGAACAATTGCCTACTCTTAAAGCAGGCGAGCAAAGTGTTTTGATGAAAGAAGCTATTGTACAATACTTTATTGAAAAGGAAGTGATTGTATAATTACTTTACTTTAGGATTCATTAAGTTTTTGTCGCATTAAAACGGTTACAACTAAACAACAATTTTAAACGCTAACTGTCTGAAACAAGCTACAAAACCTTAAAAATATTAGAAACTTTACAGAAAAATTAATAATGTTGCAAAACAAAAGGGACCGCACTTAACACCACAGTATTTAACCCTCTTTCAGCCAAAAAACGACAGGAAATTTCTGGCAAAAAAAAATGTAAAATGATAGAAACAGTAAAAACACATATTGCAGAAGTAAACGCATTTTCTTCCACAAACAAAGAAGAAATTGAAAACTTCCGCATAAAATATCTAGGCAAGAAAGGACTTTTAAATGATTTTTTCGCCGAATTTAAAAACGTGCCTAACGATCAAAAAAAGGAATATGGGCAGGTTATAAACACCCTTAAAAATGCTGCACAACAAAAGGTAGATTCGCTTAAAGAAGCAATTGAAAACAATACAGAAACTAAAGGTGTTTACGGGGACCTTTCACGACCTGGAGAATCAATTCCGTTGGGGTCGCGTCATCCTATTTCAATCGTAAAAAATAAGCTTATAGACATCTTTTTACGCATTGGGTTTAACGTTTCTGAAGGGCCAGAAATTGAAGACGATTGGCATAATTTTACTGCATTAAACCTGCCAGAATATCACCCAGCGCGCGATATGCAGGATACGTTTTTTATTCAGACAAATCCAGATGTTTTACTACGCACTCATACCTCATCGGTTCAGGTTCGGTATATGGAAGAAAATAAACCGCCTATTCGTACTATTTCTCCAGGGCGCGTATATAGAAACGAAGCCATTTCAGCACGTTCACATTGTTTTTTCCACCAAGTGGAAGGACTTTATGTGGATAAAGGCGTAAGCTTTGCAGATTTGAAGCAAACACTACAGTATTTCACTACTGAAATGTTTGGGAAATCAAAAATTAGACTGCGCCCCTCCTATTTTCCATTTACAGAACCAAGTGCCGAAGTCGATGTTTACTGGGGTTTAGAAACGGAAGCAGATTATAGAATTACCAAAGGAACAGGCTGGTTAGAAATTGGTGGCTGCGGCATGGTAGACCCAAATGTGTTAAAAAACTGTGGCATCGACCCTGAAGAATACTCCGGTTTTGCCTTTGGTGTTGGAATAGACCGAATTGCAATGCTACTACACCAAATTCCAGATATTAGAATGTTTAGCGAAAACGACGTCCGCTTTTTGGAACAGTTTAAGAGTGTGCTTTAAAATAACTCCAAAACATAAAACCGCTGCTCTAGAGCGTAAGACAAAAAAACAATGCGAAAGGATATTGAAATCCCAAAGGTTGAAAACAGCTATATTGCTGCCGTAAAAGAATGGGATAAAGACTTTACAGAAAAACAATGGAATGTTTATTTTATAAATAACCGCGAAGATACTATCGATACAGTATTGGTTCTGTCTCGTGGTAAAAGTGAAGACAAAAAAACGTCTACCTTACGTCACAATTTGGGGAATATAGCGCCAAATACTGCTGCTAAAATAGAATTTATTACTTCTGAAGTTCTAGCGTTTACAAATGAATATTTGGTGACTTTCTTTGCTGAAAATAAATTATATGAACGGAAATTTATTTTTGAACCAAATAGTATTTCTGAAAAAAATAGCATTAAAATTCCAATATTGGAAAGTGAAGGAATTTTGGCAAAATAAAATTTTTAAGCTATGCTAAAAGTTGAAATTGATTCCTTTTCGTACGCTGATAAAATCATTTTAAAAAACATCCACTTTACCCTAAGTCCTGGGGAACATTTAAGTATTTTAGGTGCAAGTGGTTGTGGAAAATCTACCCTTTTACATATTGTTTACGGCTTGCTACATCTAGAAAATGGATGTATTTATTTCAACGAAAAAAAATTACTCGGGCCAACAAAAACACTCATTCCTGGCGAGAAATTTATGAAACTTGTAGCACAGGAATTCAACATTATGCCTTTTACAACTGTTGCCGAAAATTTGGGTTCTCACCTATCGCGATTAGATGAAGAAAAGGACGAAAAAAGAATAAATGAGCTGCTCGAAGTTGTTGAAATGGAAGCATACAAAAATACACTCGTTAAAAATTTAAGTGGCGGACAAAAACAACGTATTGCACTTGCAAAAGCATTGGCAAACGAACCCGAAATCCTTTTGCTAGATGAACCTTTTAGCAATATAGACAGCTTTAGAAAAAATAAATTACAGCGTAAAATTTTCAATTATTTAAAGGAAAAAAAAATCAGCTGCATCACTGCAACCCATGATAGTGAAGAGGCGTTGACTTTTTCAGACCATATTATAATGTTAAAAAACGGTGCTAAGGAAATGGTTGGTACACCGCAGTTTATTTATGAAAATGTTTCAACGGAATACCAAGCTGGTTTTTTTGGTGATGCTAATTTAATACCTAAAAATCTATTTTCTTCAAAAGAAACTTCTGAAAAGAGCATCGTTTTTCCACATGAACTAACAATTTCAGAAGAAAAAACGAATCTAAATGTAGTTGTTAAAAAATGCTATTATAAAGGCAGTCACTTTCTTATTGAAGCAATTTATAACAATAAAGCCCTTTTTTTTAACCACCACTCTCCCTTGAAATTAGGAGAGGAATTCTGGTTAAAAAAGCATCTCTAAAATCAAGTTAATTTTTCTTTTCTGATAAGATTAACGAACTTAAGGAATGCACGCAATATCTTTGCAGCTATAGAAATGCATTCTAGTGAAACCTTCAAAAATTAGCATCGCAACAACATTTAAAGACCTAACGGAATACTTTAAAAGCACCGATTTTTCAAAAGCAATACTTTTGGGGATTGCACTTACAATTCCAATAATTATTGGCGTAAAACTCAATGTACTTTCAGTTGGAATAACCGTTAGCGTTGGTGCCTTGCTCGCTTCCCCCAGTGACGTAAGCGGTAGTATTCGCCATAAAATTACAGGTGTTTTACTCGCCACACTCTTGGCAATGCTTGTAAGTTTAATTGGCGGCTATCTTCATGTTTCACTCTGGTTACTATTTCCCATATTGGGAATTATGATGTTCAGTATTTCTTACATCGCCATTTATGGATTTCGGGCGTCGCTTATTAGTTTTTCGGGACTTTTAGCATTGGTTTTAAGTTTTTCGAATATTTCTAGCGGAATGCAACCCTATGAAAGAATGTTGCTTATTGGAATTGGAGGGCTTTGGTACGCCTTGCTTTCACTACTTCGACATTCAATTTTTCCAAAAGCTCCCACAGAATATTACCTTTCAAGAACACTGAAATTAACTGCAGATTATTTAAAAATTCGTGGCGAACTTGTAGCTGAAAGTAAAGATAGAACAGAACTTCTTAAAACTTTATTGAACATACAAACTGAGCTTACGGCAACACACGAAACCCTTCGCGATATTTTAATAAGCTCTAGAACAGTTTCTGGAAAATCTAATTACGAAGGAAAACGGTTGCTCATTTTTGTGCAATTGGTAGACATGCTAGAATTGGCAATGGCAAACCCAGTAAACTATTCTAAAACGGATGAACTTTTCAAAAAAAATCCTGAACAATTAAAAGATTTTCAAAACTTACTTTTTGCAATGGCGAGTAGATTAAATGCAATTGCAATAACTATTTCCACCCCAAAAAAACTTCGAAAAAGCGGTAAGATTAATGAGTTTCAAGAAAAAATAAATCAAGAGATCGCACTTTATAAATCAAGATCAACAGAAGGCTTTGACGAAAATTTAGTAATGCTTAAAAACCTTTTTAAATACCAAAAAGAGCAAGTTAAGAAAATAGAAAAAATAGAATGGTTACTAAAAAACCCTGCACAGCGTGAAATATCCATGCTCAAAAAAGAAGACTCAAAAAGGTTTTTAACAAAGCAGAAGTACGACTTAAATATCTTGTTTGAAAATTTTAATCTCCGCTCCCCTATTTTTAAACATTCGTTGCGTCTTGGTGTAATGACAATGATTGGTTATGGTGTTGGGATGCTTTTTTCGGTTCAAAATCCATATTGGATTTTGCTTACCTTAATTGTTATTATGCGCCCCACCTTTGGACTTACAAAAACACGATCTATAGAAAGAACTATCGGTACTTTAATCGGTGGGGGCCTAGCAGTAGCAATTGTTTTAATTACGCAAAATGAAACCGTGTATGGTATTTTGGCAATTGTTACTTTGGTAATTGCTTTTTCGATGGTGCAACGAAATTATAAAGCCGCCGCCACTTTTATTACCTTGAGTGTCGTTTTTATTTATGCGCTTTTAAGACCCGATATTTTTAATGTAATCCAGTTTCGTGTTATGGATACTTTAATTGGTGCAGGGCTTGCAACTCTTGGAAATTTATTACTGTGGCCCGCATGGGAAATTCAAGGAATTCAAAATACATTGATGGAGACTATTAAATCGAACAGGATTTATCTAAAAGAAATCGTCGGTTTTTATAACACCAAAGGAAGTCTCTCGTCTGAGTATAAAGTAGCACGAAAGCAAGCTTTTTTAGCAATGTCCGATCTTAGTTCGGCTTTTCAAAGAATGACACAGGAACCAAAATCAAAGCAGAAAAATTTAGATAAGATATATGAAATTGCGGTTTTAAACCATACTTTTTTATCTTCTTTAGCATCGCTCAGTACTTTTATACTGAACAACCCAACAACACCAGCATCCAAAAATTTTAATAAAGTTTCAAAAAAAATTAATCAAAACCTATTGGCTTCAGAAGCTATATTAATAAAAAGTACTACCGAAATAAACGAAGAAAATATCGACTCAGAATCGATACTTAACGACACTTTTGAAACAAACATCTTCTTTTCAAAAGCTGACAAAACAAAAGAAGAGTTAGCAGAATTTCATTCAAAGATTGAAGAAGCACATTTAGTTCATGAACAATTAAAATGGCTGCTTGCAATGAGTGAAAAAATGCCAAAATTGGTTAAAGAAGCACACTTTTAATACGTTGTATTACTTTACACTCGTAATTTTATAACTCGAACCATTCAAATTAAATTCTTCACCTTTTCGTTTTCCAGATAAAAGTAATCCAACGGGTGAGTTTAAGGCAACACAGAGATAGTCCTTCTTTCCTAGGGGAACAGTGCCTATGGATAAGCTTATGAAATAGGTGAATTTATCTGTATAAATTAAACTGCCCAAACGTGCATAATCTGAAGTAGCTGCCACTTCAATTTTTTTTAGTAAGGGAATTATTTTTTCTATTTCTTGCAATTGTTTTCCAGCATTTTCACGTTCTATTTGAAGCATAGCACGCCCCGTTTCGTGTTTGTCGCCACTGCTACTTTTAGATTCTTCCAAAAGGGATTCTTCAATATCTGCAATTGTCTGCTTAATTCTAGAAAACCGATTATCAACCTGCTTTTGGCAGTGTTGTAGCAATTCAGATTTAATTTCTACTACGGTCATTTTTTCTTTTTTGTTTTAGCTTCTTTTGGTTTCTCTTCTAATGTAAATGGGCCGTAATAACGCATTTGGCGAACAATCCATTGGGTCCTTCGCGCTACATATGCGCTAGCAGGGTTGGCTTTATACCGCTGTGGACTTGGTAAAATAGCAGCAATTGCAGCAGCATTTTCAGTGTTTAGCTTATTTGCAGGCTTATGAAACCAATATTGTGAAGCAGCCTCAGCACCAAAAACGCCATTTCCCATTTCAATACTATTTAAATATACCTCCAATATCCGCTCTTTACTCCAAAGGGTTTCAATAAGTACTGTAAAATATGCTTCCATTCCTTTTCTAAACCAACTTCTTTCTGGCCACAAAAAAGCATTTTTTGCCGTTTGTTGCGAAATAGTACTTCCCCCACGTAGTTTTTTACCTTTTTCATTGCTTTCAAATGCCTTTTCTATGGCTTCACGATCAAAACCACTATGACTTAAAAAAGTTTGATCCTCTGCACAGATAACTGCTAATTGCAGATAGGGTGAAATTGCTTCAATAGGAACCCAATCGTGGCGGGTTTCATATTTTTCGTCCCCTTCAATGGTTCGAATAGCCATTAATGGAGTGTATGGAACAGGAACAAATTTATAGATAAGCACCCATAAAACTGAAAGCCCCAGGAACCACAAAAAAAGTTTGAAGAGAAATTTTATAAATTTTTTAATCATATAAAGAAGCTAATTGTTTCCCGATGGAACTACCAATAGCAACGCCCATTCCACCAAGTCTTACACCACAAAACACATTTTTTGAAACAGCTTTTATAATAGGTTTCTTTTGTTTTCCTAATCCCATAATCCCGCTCCAACGGTGTGCAACTTCAAAGGGTTGATCTGGTAAAATTACCGTTTTAAGTAGTTCCTCTAGCTTGTTTTGAATCAGTTGCGTTAATTCCATATCAGTAGTTTCTTCCTTTTTAAAATCAAGATTTCTACCACCTCCAAAGAGGATTCTGTTTTCGATATTTCTAAAATAATAATACCCTTTATCAAGGTGAAAAGTACCTTTTATTTTTAAGTTTTCAATTGGTTTTGTAACTAATACTTGTGCTCTAGCGGGTTTTATATCCTCCTTTAAAAATTGTTTTGCAAAGCCATTAGTAGCTATAAAAACTTTTTTTACTACGATGTCAGACTGCGCTTGTCGAAGTCCAGCCGAAGAATTAAATTGTATTGAAACTGAAGTGCCATTGTCTGAAATAGTAGAAATTTCAGAAGAATTTAAAATTAAAATATTCTCTTTTGAAGCTTTTTTAAGCAAGCCAAGCATCATTTTTCCAGTGTCTATTTGACCTTCAAATTTGTTGTAAATTAAGTTAGACTGAATGTTTTTAAACCCGAAATCATTCCCTTTTTCTGAAAAAACATCGGTATTAAAAATTGGTTTCAACAGTTCATTTACGGTTTTAAGTTTTAAACTACACGTTTCAAAAAGCTCAGTGTCTTCATTTGTAAAAAGTTCATACCCTCCATGTTCTTGGTAATCTAGCTGCGTATCGCCTAGGGTGTTTCGCAATAATTGCAATCCTGCTACTCTATTTTTCACAAGCTGAACAACCTCTTCTTCCGAATGATTTTTAAGATCTTCTAAAATTTCAGAAATACTTCCAAAGCAAGCAAAACCAGCATTTTTAGTACTCGCTCCACTTGGAAGGATTCCGCGTTCAAAAACTACAATTTTACTTTTAGGGTGTTTTTCCCGAAGTGAAAGGGCGCAGTTTAACCCAACGATTCCACTTCCAATAATTGCAAAATCTATAGCTGAAAACCACGTTTTATTTTCCCAGAATGAAAGATTCATTTCCTCATTATTTAAAAACAAATATAGGGAGGAAAACTACTTCTTAAATTTTTGGAATAAAAAAAGCATCAAATTCCAATAAAATATTTTGAAATTTGATGCTCGTTAAAAAGTATTTAGTGTCAGTTTTATATTATAGCTGTTTTCTTTTTTAAAAAAGAAAACGGGATACTGCCACTTTTTATTTATTCTTCTTCCGGTTCATTCATATGAAATGTATTCATAAATGCCGTTGTATAGTTTCCAGCCACATAATCAGGCTCGTCCATCAATTGACGGTGAAATGGAATGGTTGTTTTTATGCCTTCAATTACAAATTCATCCAGTGCACGCTTCATTTTGTTTATTGCTTCCTCACGCGTTTGTGCGGTTGTTATAAGCTTTGCAATCATAGAATCGTAGTTTGGAGGAATAGTATAGCCTGCATACACATGAGTATCTAAACGAATTCCGTGGCCTCCTGGCGCATGTAATACGGTTATCTTTCCAGGGGAAGGACGGAAATCATTGTATGGATCTTCGGCGTTTATTCTACATTCAATAGAGTGCAATTGTGGGGTATAGTTTTTTCCAGAAATTGGAATTCCAGCTGCAACCAAAATTTGTTCGCGAATAAGATCATAATCAATAACCTGTTCGGTAATTGGATGTTCTACTTGAATACGGGTATTCATTTCCATAAAGTAGAAATTTCGGTGTTTATCTACCAAAAATTCTATGGTTCCAGCACCTTCGTATTTTATAAACTCTGCTGCTTTTACGGCTGCATTCCCCATATCTGTACGAAGTTTTTTCGTCATAAATGGGCTAGGAGTTTCTTCAGTAAGTTTTTGGTGACGTCTTTGTATTGAGCAATCACGTTCACTTAAATGGCAGGCTCTACCGGTACTATCACCGATAATTTGTATTTCTATATGGCGAGGCTCTTCAATAAGCTTTTCCATATACATTCCGTCATTTCCGAAGGCAGCGGATGCTTCTTGGCGCGCGCTTTCCCAAGCTTTTTTAAGTTCGTCTTTTTTCCAAACAGCACGCATACCTTTTCCACCCCCACCTGCGGTCGCTTTTAGCATTACTGGATAGCCTACTTCTTCTGCAAGTATTTCACATTTTTCATAGGATTCAATAATACCTTCACTTCCTGGAACTGTAGGCACTCCAGCTGCTTTCATGGTTGCTTTTGCAGAGGCTTTATCACCCATACGATCAATCATTTCTGGAGAAGCGCCAATGAATTTTATTCCGTGCTCTTGGCAGATTTTTGAAAATTTAGAATTTTCTGAAAGAAATCCATAGCCAGGATGTATCGCGTCTGCATTGGTAATTTCCGCAGCAGCGATAATATTAGACATTTTTAAATAGCTTAAATTACTAGGAGCTGGCCCAATACATACTGCTTCATCAGCAAAACGAACGTGCAAACTTTCCTCATCTGCTTTTGAATATACAGCTACAGTTTTAACGCCCATCTCTCTACAGGTGCGGATTATTCGCAATGCAATTTCGCCCCTATTTGCAATCAATATTTTTTTAAACATAATTTTCTGAAAATATCAAATAGCAAATTTCAAAGTCCAGTAGTTGGATTTTGAGATTTGATAATTGGGGTTTATACTATGATGGATCTACTAAAAACAATGGTTGGTCAAATTCTACGGGAGAAGAATCGTCCACCAAAACTTTCACGATTTTTCCAGAAACTTCACTTTCTATTTCATTGAAAAGTTTCATTGCTTCAATTACACAAAGTACATCTCCTGTACCAATTGTACTTCCTACTTCAACAAAAACAGGTTTGTCTGGTGATGGTTTTCTATAAAAAGTACCAATAATTGGCGATTTTATAGTGATAAAGTTAGAATCGGTTGCAGGGGCTGCGTCTGCTGCTTCAGTACTTTGAGGTGCTGCTGCTGTTTGTGGCTGCATTTGCATTTGCGGTTGCGCCATAGTAGGTATCTGTTGAATATACGTGGTTTCGCCTTTACCTTCTTCAGATCCAGTTTTTATTGTAATCTTTATGTCTTCAGTTTCAAGTTTAACTTCGCTAGCACCACTTTTTGCCACGAACTTGATTAAATTTTGAATGTCCTTTAAATCCATAATATTTGGGTTTTGTCTTTTTTTTTGTTGGTAATATTTATTTTGAATTGTAGGCCCATTTCAAATAAACGGCGCCCCAAGTAAAACCTCCTCCAAAGGAAGCAAAAATTAAATTATCTCCTTTTTTAAGTTGTTTTTCATAGTCGGCTAAACATAATGGTAAGGTTGCAGAAGTTGTATTGCCATATTTATGTATGTTTATCATTACTTTATCTTCTGGCAACTTCATACGCGAAGCTGCAGCATCAATAATTCTTTTATTGGCTTGATGTGGAACGAGCCAATTTACATCATCATCAGACAAATTGTTTCGCTTCATTACTTTTTCACAGACATCTGCCATATTTGAAACGGCAAATTTAAACACTGTTTTCCCTTCTTGAAAAACGTAATGTTGTTTGTTTGCTACAGTTTCTGCAGATGCTGGCAATAATGACCCTCCTGCGTCAATCTTTAAAAATGGTCTTCCTATTCCGTCGGTACGCAAATATTCATCCGTTACACCAAGCCCTTCTGTATTGGGCTCAAATAATACTGCACCTGCACCATCACCAAAAATAATACATGTGGTTCTGTCTGTGTAATCAATTATTGAAGACATTTTATCGGCACCTATTAAAAGCACCTTTTTATATTTTCCTGATTCAATATAACGTGCTGCGGTTGACATTCCAAAAAGAAAGCTGGAGCAAGCGGCAACCAAATCATACGAAAAAGCATTTACTGCACCAATTTGTGTGGCTACATACACTCCCGTTGTTGCGACTGGCATATCTGGCGTTGCGGTTGCCATGATAACCAAATCTATTTCGGAAGGGTCTGTATTACTTTTTTTGAGGAGGTCGTTTGCTGCTTGGATAGCAAGATAAGAAGTCCCTTTATCTTTATCCTTTAATATTCTCCGTTCCTTAATTCCAGTTCTGCTGGTGATCCATTCGTCATTGGTATCGACCATTGTTTCCAAAACTTTGTTGGAGAGAACGTAATCTGGAACGTAGCTCCCTACAGCGGTAATAGCTGCCGTGATAGTATTCATAAAGCTGAATTAGAATTCACAAAAAAGACCAAAAATCTTTTAAAAAGAGTGAAAATTACTAAATTTTACTTGAAATTCGGCAATTAATATGTTGTTTTTGACTTTTTGCAAAGTTAAAAAACAAAAAAACCCTCACGTTGCTGTGAGAGTTTAGTATTATATAAAATATATTATGCTTCTACTTGCTCAGTTGCATCAATAACAACTTGACCACGATAATACATTTTTCCTTCGTGCCAATGTGCTCTGTGGAAAAGGTGTGACTCACCTGTTGTTGGGTCTATTGCAATTGTAGGGGCAGTAGCTTTGTAATGCGTTCTTCTCTTATCTCTTCTTGTTTTCGAGATTTTTCTCTTTGGATGTGCCATTGCTATTTATTATTTATCCGTTAATAGTTTTTTTAATGAATCCCATCGGGGATCTGTTTTATCATCTTCAGGCTCAACAATATCGTTGGGTGCTTTTAGACTTAATTCTTCAAGTTTATCAAGTATATCACTTTTTAAAGTGCCATCTATAACTCCTGGATGAATTCTTCGTGATGGCATGGCCAGCACAATAGATTCATATATGTATTGCTGAATATTCACTTCATAACTTCCGTGAGGCAAAATGAGTAAATCTTCATTTTCGTCATTATATTCCTCACCAAATTTCACTACAAATGTATACTCCCCTGATATCTCTTGATCAAATGGTTCGTTTGTGGTGTCGCAAGCTACATTCACACTTCCCTTATAGGTTAATGTAAATTCAAGCAAGGTACTCATTTTTTCCAGCAGTACGTCGAGATTAATGGCAGCGTCATTAAATTCGTCATACTCAAAATGCTCAAAGAACGCTTTTTTTAATTCAAAATTAAACTGGTGTTTTCCTAATTTAAGCCCTACGAAAGGGATTGTAAACTCTTTCAAATCCTTCATTTTCACACCTATTTAAGACCTTTACCTTACGGATAAGGCGGGTGCAAAGATAAAAAATTATTTGATAAGCAATTAGTTTTTTTATTTCTTTTTTGAGTAGCTTCTTTTTCGGGTTGTTTGCATGGGATTTTTTGATATTTCAGCATAACCTTCACGTGTTTCAAATATAGAAACAGCGGTAAAAACGGCTTCGCGAAAGGATTCAAAATTGGCGGTATTTTTTCCAGCTAGATCAAATGCCGTTCCGTGATCTGGGGAGGTCCTAATGCGATTTAGACCCGCAGTAAAATTTACGCCTTTACCAAAAGCCAAGGTTTTAAAGGGTATTAATCCTTGATCGTGATAGGAGGCAATTATCGCATCAAAGTTTTTATAATTTCCCGATCCAAAAAAACTATCTGCAGCATAAGGCCCCAAAACTATTTTGCCATTTTTACGAATATTATCTAAGGCTGGGCGCAAAATGGTGTCATCCTCATCACCAATTACACCATTATCACCAGTATGAGGGTTTATACCCAAAACAGCAATTTTTGGTTTTTCAATTCCGAAGTCTTCAATTAATGTACGGTAAATGATATTTATTTTTTTATCGATACGCTCTCTAGTTATGTTTTTAACAACATCCTTTACCGCTACGTGATCTGTTAATAACCCAACTCGCAAATCTTCTGAAACAAGAAGCATCAAACTTTCACCTTTAAGCTCTTGTGCTAAATAATCTGTGTGGCCTGGAAAATTAAAACTTTCGGATTGTATGTTTGATTTATTGATGGGCGCAGTTACCAAAGCATCAATTTTATTATCTTTTAAAGCAGCAACTGCTTCTTTTAGTGATTTTATGGCAAATTCGCCACCTGTTTTATTTTCTTCTCCGAATTTAACATCAACATGCTCCTTCCAAACATTTAATACATTTATTTTCTTTGGAACAACATCCTCTATTTTGTCAATCCCATGGAAATTGATATCGGTTTCAAAATGTTTCTTAAAAAAAGACATCAACTTTACCGAAGCAAAAATAACAGGGGTGCAAAACTCTAACATTCGTGAATCCTCAAATGTTTTTAAAATTATCTCGCTTCCAATCCCATTGATATCACCGATGGAAATCCCTACCACTATTTTATCCGCTCTGCTCATTATGTTTGGCTTTTTTAATTGTTACTTTTGCAGTACAAATGTAACCAAATACTACAATGTTTACAGGAATTATTGAAACCGTTGGTGAAATAGACCAACTTACAGCAGAGAGCGAAAATCTTCATATAAAAATAAAGAGCCCGCTAGCACAAGAGCTTAAAATAGATCAAAGCGTTTCACACAATGGGGTTTGTTTAACTGTCGTGGAAATAAATGAAAACACCTATGTGGTTACTGCTATTAAAGAAACTTTAGACAAGACAACTTTGAGGTCTCTTAGAAAAGGAGAATTGGTGAATTTGGAAAGAGCCATGCAACTTGGCGATAGGCTAGACGGGCATATAGTGCAAGGCCACGTGGATGGGACGGCTATTTGCGAAAGTGTTGCAGAAGCAAATGGCAGTTGGGTTTTTACTTTTACATATAAAAACGCAGATTTTAGCACCGTTGAAAAAGGTTCTATTACAGTAAATGGGGTTAGCCTAACCGTAGTAAATTCTCAAAAAGGCAGATTTAGTGTAGCAATAATTCCGTATACTTTTGAAAATACAAACTTTAAAGAAATTAAACCCCAAACTGAAGTTAATTTAGAGTTTGATATAATAGGAAAATACGTAAAAAACCTTATGCAGCCTTATGTATAGCTTGCATTTTTTTATAAGCGATATAAACTCCAAAAACAAGCCCGATTACAAGAATTACCCACAAATTATCATCAATCGGCACTAAAGGCGGCCTATTTTGATCTGGTGGTGGTGGTGGCCCAGAATTATCTGATGTAGCTTGAACAACCACTACTATAATATTGTAAATAATTAATTTCATTTTTAAGTATTATCGATATAACGCTGAATTTGAAAGGGCAAAAATATGATTTATTTCAAATATTTATGTAAAAATTAAATTGTGCAGTGTTAATTAAGCTTTTTTTAACTTAAACATAACCTTTAAGGCGTAATTTATAAATATTTCATAAATTTTTAACATTTATAGCCAGGTATTTTATCTAGTATAATATACTAAAATTAATGAAAGAAAAAAAATATGGTTATTACGAATTTTTCTGAACAAGTAGTGTTAATACTCGTACGTCTAGCAAATTCTTTCCGCTAAACATTTAAAGTGAAGTGAAAATAAAAAGTGGTCCCACATGGGCTCGAACCATGGACCCCCTGATTATGAGTCAGGTGCTCTAACCAGCTGAGCTATGGGACCGTTATAAAATTCAAAATTTCAATTATCTCTTTATTTCTATTTTGAATAAAATTAGCTATCCAAAGAAATATTTCGGAGTGCAAATGTAAAACACTTTACAAATACAGCAAAACAATTTTCAGTTATTCTCAATTTCTTGACAAAGTTCTACCAAAACCCCATTAGCAGACTTTGGGTGAAGAAATGCTACCAGCTTATTATCAGCCCCTTTTTTAGGAATATCATTTAGCAAAATAAAGCCTTCTTTTTTAAGTCGTTCCATTTCAGCATTTATATCTTTTACTGCAAAAGCTATATGATGGATTCCTTCCCCACGTTTGGCAATAAATTTAGCAATGGGACTGTCAGGGTTAGTAGCTTCTAAAAGTTCTATTTTGCTTTCACCACAGCGAAAAAAGGAAGTTTCAACTCCTTCTTTTGCTACTTTTTCACTTTTATAAGGAGCGCTTCCTAATAAAGCTTCGTATACTTTATTTGCTTCAACAATATTTTTTACTGCAATCCCTATATGTTCAATTTTCTCCATAAATACCTCTTAAAAGCATCAAAAATACAAACTTAATTCTATAAATTTTAAACAAGCTTGCAGCTTCATTAACATTCTGTACCGTTTATTGTCCTATTTTTGCAATATGGTAGAAAGTAACAGACAAAAAAAAATAGCAGGCGTTTTGCAAAATGACCTTGCAAAGGTACTCCAGAATATGCTTCGTGAAGCAGGACAAATGGGGATTATTATTTCAGTAAGCAAAGTGGGTGTAACCACTGATCTTTCCATTGCAAAGGTTTATGTAAGCGTTTTTCCAGCTGATAAAGCTGAAGCAATTGTAAAAGAACTTAATAAGATTAAGCCCAATATTAAACATCAAATTGCGCAGCTTACAAAAAATCAATTACGAAAAATGCCCGAATTATCATTTTATAATGATGATTCCTTAGAGTATATAGAAAAAATTGACAAAGCTGTAAAAGGTGAAGAAAACCCATTGAAAGATCCCGATTTACTTCCGAAAAGAAAAAAATCATAAATTGAACTTCTCGCTCTACATCGCTAAGCGTTATTTGTTTTCAAAAAGTAGCAATAATGCCATCAATATCATTACTGGCATTGCAGCAGTTGGTGTAGTTGTGGGCGCAATGTCATTGTTTATAGTGCTTTCAGGGTTTTCTGGTTTAAAAGATTTTAGTCTTCAGTTTACAACTGAATTTGACAGCGACCTTAAAATTCTTCCTAAAAGTGGAAAAACAATCGCTTTTTCGGAAGCTCAAAAACTAGAGTTAAAACAAATTGAAGGGATTGAACACTTTTCAGAAATAATTGAGGAGCGTGTTTTTTTACATTATAGAGGAAAAAATCATATTGCATATATTAAAGGTGTTGATTCTCTTTATGGAAAAGTAACACAACTTGATAGCATCATGTATTTTGGTGAGTGGTTATACCCTTCGGAACACCAAGTAGTTATTGGTCTTTCCACAATTGCAAAATTATCTATTGGCGTAAATGATTATACAGATTTATTGGAAATTTACGTGCCAAAACCTGGATCTGGACAACTTAATACACTGGATCCTTCAAGTGCTTTTGTTAAAGAAAACGTGGTTGTTTCTGGAGTATATCAGGTAAATGAGGATTTGGATGCTAAATACGTTTTTGCTGACCTAGCCTTCGCAAGAAACTTACTTTCTTTAGATAGTTCAAAAATTTCTTCCATAGAAATAAAGCTACAACCAAATACTTCCGAAGAAAAAGTGCGTAGTGAAATTGAAAAAATATTTCCTAAAGAAATTCTTCTCAAGAATAGAATTCAGCAAAATGATGCGCTTTATAAAATGCTGAATACCGAAAACATTGCAGTTTACTTAATCTTCACTTTGGTGTTAATTATTGCGCTTTTCAACGTGATTGGTTCTATAATTATGATGATTCTAGACAAGCGAAAAAATATTAAAACACTTTATAATATGGGTGCTTCGCTTAAGGAAATTCGTCGCATCTTTTTTTTACAAGGAACCTTAATGACCATTATAGGAGGCCTTTTAGGAATTTTTATAGGAATACTTGCGGTGTTGGCACAACTAAAATTTGAGTTTGTTAAAATAACTACTTCCCTTCCATATCCCGTAAAATTAGAGTTCCTTAATAGTATCGTTGTTTTTGCAACAATAAGTATTTTAGGAATTCTCGCTTCGTGGATTGCTTCGAGTAGGGTTCGGGAAAAACTGCTTGCTTAATTTGTTATAATCAAATTTTAAGTGTGTTAAACCACAAAATATTCAGGATCTGAACCTAAACTTACCAAGGCTTCACAGATTTCTTCTGTAAACATTTTTGGACCACACACATAAAAACGTGCGTTAAAATCACCAATGGTTTCAATAAGAAATTTACGATCTATTCTTCGTTCACGAAAACCAATTACCCCTTCGCGTGTAAATACATTTTTGTAAGCAGGCCCGAGCATTTCTGTCAATTCTGTATGTAAAATAATATCGTCTTTAGATTTATTTGAATATAGAAGCGCCACATTGCGAAGGTTGCCACTACTAAAAAGTGCTCTGAAAATTGCGATAAAAGGAGTAATACCAGTACCGCCAGCTATAAATATACCTGGGCCTTTAAATTTGATTGTCCCGTCTATACTATGAAGTAAGAGCTCAGCACCCGTTTTTAATTTCCCTAATTGGGAGGTAACTCCGTTATGCTCTTCATAAATCTTAATAATAAACTCTAAATAATCCCAATCCTGTAGTGAGGTGAAAGTAAAGGACCTTATTTGTTCTTCCCAGCCAGGAATATTAATAGAAATATTTGCAGACTGTCCAGGTGTATACTCAAAGTCCTTAGGTTTTTCTAGCACAAAGCGCTTAACGTTATGAGTAATATAATGGGTTTCTACTATTTTGAGTTTCTGCATCGTATTAATTTAGGGTTTTAAAGATAAGAAGGATTTTCAAAAAATCACTTAAAATTAAAGATGCGAATAACTGTATTTTTTTATAAAATAGCTAAATTTTATAAGAAGAGGTATAAACTAATAACTAAGCAAATTCATACCCTTTAAAAAACTTCAAAACGGCATCAAAAGCTTCAAAAACCGAAGCAGAATCATCACTGGTTACCATCTTCATTCGGTTATCTTTAAAGTTTAGGATGCCTTTAAAATAGTTGGTGTAATGACGGCGAGTTTTAAAGATATCGGCATTTCACTTTTTAATTATTTAACAAAAGATAGTGTAAAACACTAATAAATCAATTTTTTAACTAATCTATTAGGATTATCGTATATAATATTATATTTTTAAAAATCCTAGCTTCCCAGAAAGTGTAAAATTTAACCTTTAATTCTTTATGTTATTAGTAAAAATTCTCCCCCCCCCTTTCACTCGTATTTGAGAAAATGGTTTTTTGCCTTTTTGTTAATAACGACCAGTTTTTTGTTTGCTCAAAAAAGTATACCGGTCACTCCTAAAAGTGTAGTGTTTAATTTAAATGATGGAGCGATTGTTAATGCCAACAAGGAATTTTTACCCCCATTAAATCTTTCAACGATAGCCTCTGAAGACATTATGGATGAACAAAATGGATTGCCTCCAAGATTTGGTGTGCCCGTTGATGTAAATTATAATCTGACAAATTCTGGGATTTGGACAATATTACCTAATAACGACAGGATTTGGCGTTTAAAGGTCACATGTTCAGAAGCGGTTTCAATAAATTTGCTATATGACCAGTTTTGGTTACCAGAAGGTGCAAAACTTCATCTTTACACTCAAGACAAAACCCAAATGTTGGGTGCGTTTACCTCAGAAAATAACAGAGGCACAAACAATAATCCTAGCAAATTTACTACGGGTTTATTGTTTGACGAAAGCATTATATTAGAACTTTATGAGCCAAAAAATGTTGAAAATTTATCTGTACTCTCAATTGATAAGGTGGTTCAGGGTTACATAGAGTTGAGTCAATTGGCAAGTGCAGCAAATGGTTATGGTGATTCTGGGCCCTGTCAAGTAAATGTAAACTGCATTGAAGGGCAAAATTGGCAAGATGAGAAAAAAGGCGTGGCCATGATTTTGGTCAATGGTTCTAGGGTTTGTACAGGCTCTCTTGTAAATAATACCGAAGCTGATTTCAAGCCATATTTTTTAACAGCCAATCATTGTATAGGAAGTTTGGACGCAAATGGCAATACTGATGCTTCGCATTATTCATTTTATTGGAATTACGAAAGTAACAGTTGCAATAATTCGTTTAATTATGTGCCCAATGCTACGTCTGGGGCAACTCTTAAAGCTAATAACCCCTATTCTGATTTTGCACTTTTCGAGCTCACTGAATCCCCACTAAATAGTAATATTGATGTGTACTTTAATGGTTGGGATAGAACTATAACCCCTGGTCAAACTGGTGCTGGTATACATCACCCAAGAGGCGATTTTAAAAAAATTTCTACACATTATATGGTGCCTACACAAGGGCAGAATCCAAACCCGAATGCAAGCTGGAGGATAAATTGGATTGCAACACAAAATGGACATTCGGTTACCGAACCAGGATCATCTGGATCTCCTTTGTTTTCATATAATCATAGAATAATTGGGCAATTATGGGGAGGAAATACTGAATTCTGTAACAATCCAGGAGATGCCCACTCAGATTATGGAAAATTTAATTATTCTTGGGTCGGTAATAGCCCTCAACGTAGATTAAAAGATTGGTTGGATCCAAATAATATAAATCCACTATTTGTAGACGGCCTTAAAGTAATTGATGTCGTGACACCAGAAAATTTGGTCTGTGCAAATAGTGCTACTACATTTACAATACAAAATGCTGCTCCACCATATAACTGGACATCATCTACTAATATTACAATAAGCCCGCCAACTAACGGAAGTACAATAACAGCACAAGCATATAATTCTAATACAAGAGCACCTGGATTTGTCCAAGTAACCCACGCAACGGGCACTGAAACTATAAATGTTTGGGTAGGAAAACCATTAGTTAGTGTTTTGCTGACCCCAGATATAAGTGTTCCAGAAAAATTTGTGTTTGTAGATTTGGTAAATAGTAATTATGCTCCAGAGCTTCAAGAAGTAACAAATGCTAATTGGCAAAAAACTGGAGGCACCGGTTTTCTCCATCAATTTGGTTTATTTGATGGAATGGGTCACGGTAGTGCAGTTCATCCTTGGATTGTTAACGTTAGCATAGAACTAACAAACTCCTGTGGCACCACCACCAATATATTCGATATTGCCCCTCCAGCACCCCCCTTGGAAAGTGTCGTCCCTATTCCTAATTCTACAGACGAACAATTTAGTTTGGATTTTTCTAACTTACCTTTAGATACATATTATATTATAGTTTACGATCAATATTCAAATATTCATTATTCGGGTGAAAATTCAAATACCGAAAAAACTATAGAGACACTTAATATTCCAGAAGGTCTATATATTATACAAATATATGATTCGCAAGGAAACATGACCGCCAAAAATCTTATTGTTGACCATTAAAAACAAACATTATGAAAAAAGCAATTCTATTTTTAATAATCTTCGCCTCATTGCTAGGCTGTAGTTCTGAAAAAGATGATACTCAAAATAATAAATTATTTGGAAATTGGAAACTTGAAGCCTTTGTAAACGAAACTAATGGAATAATTTTGACAGCAGATGATTTCGAAAATTCCAATGAAATAAACATTGATTTTAAAGAAAATAATAAATTTGAAGGCTATACTGGTATAAACGATTTTCTTGGAAATTATTTCATGAAAACAAAGGAATTATTAATTTTTAATGATGTTAATTTATCATTTGTTAGCGAAAATGATTGGGGTAATTTATTTTTTGATTCTCTTTATTTAAATTATAATGTGACAACAAGCAATTACGAAAATAATATCAAACTTTCAGCTAACATTTTAAAACTCTATTATTCAGAAAATGAATATATGAGGTTTGAAAAAATGTAATGTTATAAACGATATAGTTCAAAAACCTTCTTCTCCCAAAGAAGGTTTTTTTTATTAACAAGAATTAAGCAAGCTCATAATCGCCATACTTCGACTATGTTCAGCAGCCTTAAACAAACTCATAATCACCAAAAGTCTCCAAAACTTCATCAAAAGCTTCAAAAACCGAAGCAGAATCATCACTGGTTACCATTTTCATTCGGTATTCCTTAAAGTTTGGGATGCCTTTAAAATAGTTTGTATAATGACGGCGGGTTTCAAAAACGCCTAGGGTTTCACCTTTCCAATCTATTGCCATTTGTAAGTGGCGTTTGGCAGCATACACGCGTTCTTCCATGGTAGGTGGTGGTAAATGTTCTCCTGTTTTAAAAAAATGCTTTACTTCTTTAAAAAACCATGGATACCCAATGCTGGCACGACCAATCATTGCGCCGTCCAAACCATATTTGTCACGCATTTCCATTGCTTTTTCGGGAGTATCTACATCGCCATTGCCAAATACAGGTATATGCATACGCGGGTTGTTTTTTACTTCTGCAATAGGTCTCCAGTCGGCTTCGCCTTTATACATTTGCGCGCGCGTACGTCCGTGTATAGAAATTGCTTGACAACCTACATCTTGCAAGCGTTCTGCAACCTCAACAATTTTAATAGAATCGTGATCCCAGCCCAAACGCGTTTTTACGGTTACTGGCAGTTTGGTGTGTTTTACCATCGCTTCGGTAAGACTTACCATAAGGTCTATATCTTTTAAAATTCCCGCACCGGCACCTTTTGAAACTACTTTTTTTACGGGACAACCAAAGTTAATGTCAATCATATCTGGGCCACTGGCTTCAACAATTTCCACACTGCGAAGCATTGATTCTAAAACGGCGCCAAATATTTGAATTCCCACGGGGCGTTCTTTTTCATAAATATCGAGCTTCATCACACTTTTAGCGGCATCGCGAATAAGCCCTTCAGAAGAGATAAACTCTGTAAAAACCACATCTGCACCTTGTTCTTTGCACAATGCGCGAAACGGTGGGTCGCTTACATCTTCCATAGGCGCGAGTAGCAATGGAAAATCGGGTAATACTATGTTTCCTATTTTTGGCAATTCTTTTTATTTAGAACTGCAAAAGTAATAAATATCAGTAAAATAAGTTCGAATCACGCTTATACATCTATAAAATAAAAACAACGTATTTTTCATTAAAAGTTGATTAAAAAATAAATTTTAAGACACAGTCAACTTAATAATTCTGAAAGAAATAATCATAACTATAAAATCACTCTTTTACTATATATTTGCAAATTCTAGCACGAGAAGGAATTTTTATGAAGAACATACGTAATTTTTGCATTATCGCCCATATTGACCACGGTAAAAGCACCTTGGCAGATCGTCTTTTGGACGCCACTGGTACTGTTACCGATCGCGAAAAACAGGCGCAATTGCTTGATAACATGGATTTGGAGCGCGAACGTGGCATCACAATTAAGAGCCATGCAATCCAAATGGATTATGAGTATAAAGGTGAAAAATATATACTCAACCTAATTGATACTCCGGGTCACGTAGATTTTTCGTACGAAGTTTCACGTTCCATTGCTGCTTGTGAAGGCGCTTTATTAATTGTTGATGCTGCACAAAGCATACAGGCACAGACTATTTCAAATTTATATTTGGCACTTGAAAACGATCTAGAAATCATTCCTGTACTAAATAAAGTGGATCTTCCTTCTGCAAATGTGGAAGAAGTTACCGATGATATTGTGGATCTTCTAGGCTGTAAGCCTGAAGAAGTTATTCCTGCAAGTGCTAAAACAGGCCTTGGTATTGACGAAATATTGAGTGCTATTATTGAGCGGGTCCCACCACCAAAAGGCAATCCTGACGAATCATTACAGGCCTTAATTTTTGACTCTGTTTACAATCCTTTCCGTGGAGTAGAAACCTATTTTAGGGTTCTGAATGGTGAAATACGAAAAGGGCAGCACATAAAATTTATGGCTACCGGAAAAAGCTATTTTGCAGATGAAGTAGGAACGTTGAGGTTAAAGCAATTTCCAAGAGATGTAATTAAAACAGGCGATGTAGGTTATTTAATTACGGGGATTAAAGAAGCAAAAGAAGTTAAAGTAGGGGATACAATTACCGATTCAAAAAGCCCCACTGTTAATATGATTGAGGGTTTTGAAGACGTAAAACCAATGGTTTTTGCCGGAATTTATCCTGTAGACACTGAAGATTATGAAGAGTTGCGAAACTCGATGGAAAAACTACAATTAAATGATGCTTCCCTGGTTTTTGTGCCAGAAAGTTCAGCAGCACTTGGTTTTGGTTTCCGTTGTGGATTTTTAGGAATGCTTCACTTAGAAATTATTCAAGAAAGACTGGAAAGAGAATTTGATATGACGGTAATCACTACCGTTCCAAACGTTTCTTACCACGCCTATACCAATAAAGATCCTGAAGTTCCAGTTTTAGTTAACAACCCTTCAGATTTACCAGAGCCTTCAAAACTTAATCGCGTTGAAGAGCCTTTTATTAAAGCTACCATCATTACAAAATCGGATTTTGTTGGTTCTGTTATGTCACTTTGTATTGAAAAAAGAGGAGAAATAACCAATCAAACATACCTGACAACCGAAAGAGTTGAACTTACATTTGATATGCCATTGGCAGAAATAGTTTTCGATTTTTATGATCGTTTAAAAACCGTTTCAAAAGGCTATGCATCCTTTGACTATTCGCCAATTGGGATGCGTATGTCGCATCTTGTAAAGGTAGATGTGCTTCTTAATGCAAATATTGTCGATGCACTTTCTGCTTTACTTCACCGTGATAATGCTTATGATATTGGGAAGAAAATCTGTGAAAAACTACGTCAGTTAATTCCAAGACAACAGTTTGATATTCCTATTCAGGCAGCAATCGGCGCCAAAATTATAGCCCGTGAAACTGTTAAAGCCTTACGAAAAGATGTTACCGCAAAATGTTATGGTGGTGATATTTCGCGAAAGCGTAAACTTTTAGAAAAGCAGAAAAAAGGAAAGAAACGTATGCGCCAAGTAGGAAACGTAGAGATTCCACAAGAAGCTTTTATGGCGGTACTAAAGCTAAACGACTAACTATTATTTAGCCCCACAGCTAGCTCCAGCCTGTTCTAATCCAGAAATATAGGTGCTGTACTCGGTTCCTGTATCTTGCCCATTTACGGATGCATTGCCATTTCGCTCTTTACATACCTGAAAGTCTGCTGTTTCAGACGATGAGCAGGAGGTACAGCTTATGCCATCATCTTTTTTACATGAATAAATGGATAAACAACAAATTATAGCACTAAATAGGACGCCTTTTTTCATCAGAAGTTTTTCTTAAAACGATATAATCGTAACATTATTTCTTAGCTTTCTCTTCAATTTCTGGGCGTGTGGTAGTCATAATTTCTTCAAAATCCATTGGTTTTCCCATGTACACCAAGTTACTACCTTCAACAACATCTAGTTCCTTTGGGTCACTAATAAGCTCAAGATAGTTATCAGGTCCTTTTAGAAAGAGTGGAATAGCACTATCGTCTTTACCAAACAATTTTAGCATTTGTAAAAATTCTTTGCTTCCGTCTACAGGTATTTCTTGTATGGAAGGATAGTTTTCTGCTACTTCCGTAAATTTTAGATAATCATGTGTTTGGCAAAATAATTCAGTAGATCGTAAGTGTGAGCTATTGCGTAATTCTTCGGGAGTCATTAACCTAAAGGTTCCATTTTCACCAAATACTTTTCCAAAGCGAGAAATAGCTTGTCTATTTATTTCGCTGCTACCCGTCATTGCAAGTAAATATCCAACATCGTTTAATTCAATATTATCGGTTAAATCGTCTGCATATATGTTGGAATTTATAGCGTCTAGCCCTAATTCTTTTGCTTTATTTATATTTAAACGGTTGGTATCTACCAGCACCACATGACGATTATTTTTTTGAAGATAGGTGCCAATTAATCGAGATACTTTTGAGGCACCTATGATTACAATTCCTTCAGATTTTTTAAGAAAGACCCCAACGATAGAAGCAAAAAGCCTGGCAGTGGTAGCGTTTAGTAATACGGTTACAAGTACAAGACCGAAAACTAAGGGCGTAATGTATTCTGCACCAGGCACCCCGCTAGCCACTAATTTTGTTCCAAAAAGTGAAGCAATACCTGCGGCTACAATTCCTCTTGGCCCCACCCAGCTTATAAAAAGTTTTTCGTTGGTTTTAAGCGAACTATTTATAGTACTAAGGAAAACACCTATTGGTCTTAACAAAAATATTATTATGGCAAATAATATGGCTGTTTTCAAATTATAAACTAGCAATAAGTCTTCAAGACTAATATTTGCAGCCAGCAAAATAAAGAGGATGGAAATAAGTAAAACGCTTAATGATTCTTTAAAGTAAAGTAACTCTTTAAGATTGGGAGTGTCGCTATTACCAAGAAACATTCCCATCACCACTACTGATAAAAGTCCGGATTCGTGGGCAAAAAGGTCGCTTAAAACAAAAATAAGAAGCACCATTGAGAGTGATACCACATTCAATAAATAATGAGGAACCCATCTTTTTTTAATTGCCATATATAGCGCATACCCTCCAGAAATACCAAAAGCAAAACCAATTAGCATAATTTTTCCAAACTCCATAAGCGCCTGCTTGGTAAAACCACTGTGGCCCTCCACACTTATAAATTCAAAAACCAATACAGCTACTAATGCTCCAATAGGGTCAATTAAAATACCTTCCCATTTTAAAACTGCAGAAACATCTTTTTTAAGCGGGATATTTCGCAGAATTGGTGTTATAACTGTTGGGCCTGTAACGATTATAAGGGCAGAAAAAAGAAATGCAATACGCCAGTCCAGTCCAAAAACATAATGCGCAGCAACTCCAGCACCAATAAAGGTTATTGCAGAGCCTATGCTTATAAGTTTTCCTATTACAGAGCCTACTTTCGAAATTTCACCACGCCGCAAAGTAAGACCTCCTTCAAAAAGAATAATTCCGATTGCCAACGATACAAAATAAAAAAGACCATCTCCAGGAAAAAGTCCTTTCTCGCCATTCCAAATAGGCTGAATCCACTGATAACCATCTTCAGAAAGTAGGGTAGATATTGGTCCCACAAAAAGACCGATTAATATTAAAGGGAGAATAGCTGGAATTTTAAACTTCCACGCAACCCATTGCGCCAAAATTCCTAAAATTATAATTCCTGCAAGTTCTACCATAAAATCGAGGTTTTTAACAAATTAAATACATTTCGTTTTTTCTGAATGGAAATGAATTGTTAAAAATAGCATAATTAATTTATAGTTAATCGCTCGATCTCTATCCCTTTTGTTATTTTGCAATTCATTTCTTCATATTATGCAAATATACCCTATTGAAGCTGGCAATTTTAAACTTGATGGAGGCGCTATGTTTGGCGTAGTACCAAAAAAACTTTGGACTAAAACAAACCCAGCAGACGACAACAATATGATTGACATTGCCGCCCGATGTTTACTTATAGAAAACGGTGATAGGCTTACATTAATTGATACCGGTATGGGTAATAAACAAAGTGATAAATTCTTTGGGTATTACTATCGTTGGGGGGATCATAGCTTAGAAAATTCCCTTAAAAAATATGGTTTTCATCCCGATGATATTACGGATGTTTTTATGACGCACCTTCACTTTGACCATTGCGGCGGAAGTGTCCAGTGGAATAAAGATAGAACAGGCTACGAACCAGCTTTTAAAAATGCTGCTTATTGGAGTAATAAAGACCATTGGCGTTGGGCTACAGAACCCAATAGAAGAGAACAAGCTTCTTTTTTAAAAGAAAATATTATGCCAATGCAAGAAAGCGGACACTTAAAGTTTGTATCGCAACCCAGTTCCGATTTTGCAAAAGCTAACGAACTCGATTTTGGAATTCTTTTTGTAAACGGCCATACAGACAAACAAATGATTCCACATATTAATTACAAGGGAAAAACATTGGTTTTTATGGCAGATTTGCTTCCTACGGCTGGCCACCTGCCTCTCCCATTTGTAATGGGATACGATACAAGACCTTTACTAACACTTCCTGAAAAAGAAAAATTTTTAAAAGTGGCAGCGGAAAATAAGTATTACCTCTTCCTTGAGCACGATGCGCACAACCCAATAATAACAGTACAAAATACAGATAAAGGAGTTCGCTTAAACGAAACCTTATCTTTAAATGAATTTTTTAATTAATAAACATTTTTCAGAATAATGAAAATATTTAAAATCACTCTTTTTGCAGTTGCAGCGGCAACTGTTTTAGCTAGCTGTGGAAGCGGGGCTGCAATTATAGCTACGCCTATCCAAAACATTGATACCAATCCTTTAAAAATCACCCCCCTTGAAGACGCCCAAATGAAACACTGGCCGTTAATGGATTTGGTTACTGACACGGTTCCCGGAATGAGCGTGAATAAAGCTTACAGCGAACTTATTAAAAATCGTAAAGGTGAAACGGTTATCGTTGGTGTAATTGATAGCGGAGTAGATATTGAGCATGAAGATCTTACAAACGTTATTTGGACCAACCCGAATGAAATTGCTGGTAATGGTATTGACGATGATAAAAATGGATATATAGATGATATGCATGGCTGGAATTTCTTGGGAAATATTACTGGTGAAAACATGGAATATGTTCGTATTGTTAGAAAACTAAAGCCTAAATACGAAGGGAAAAGTGAATCATCCATCAGTGCGGCAGATAGAGAAGAATTTGCTATGTATAAAAAAGCAAAAGCTGAATTTGAAAAAGAATCTTCTGAAATTAATGCTAATAAAGCACGATACGATCAAATTCTTTCACAATTAAAGCCACTACACCAAGCAATGACACAAAAACTTGGAAAAGAAAATTACACCCAAGAAGATTTGGCTAATATAAAAGACCCTTCAATTGAAGAACAGCAACAAATTGGAATGCTAAACCAAATGTTGAATTTTGCCGATACCGTTCCTGAGGTAATTGAGGAGCTTGAAGGCGGTGTTAAATATTTTACAGGTAGAATTGAAAATAATTTCAACACAACCAAAGATTTCAGAAGTATTTTAGGGGATAATCCTGACGATATTACAGACACTATTTATGGTGATAATAACGTAGCTGGGCCAGACCCAACAAGAGATAATGTAAAGCATGGAACACATGTTTCTGGAATTATTGCAGCACAGCGTGCTAATGGCATTGGAATGGATGGGGTAGCAAACAACGTACAAATTATGGCTGTACGTGCTGTGCCAGATGGAGATGAGTATGATAAAGATATTGCTTTAGCTATTCGTTATGCGGTAGATAATGGTGCAAAAGTATTAAATACTAGTTTCGGAAAATATTACTCACCACAAGCAGATTGGGTGTATGATGCAATTAAATATGCAGCTGCTAAAGATGTTTTAATTGTTAATGCAGCTGGAAATGAAGGTTTAAATTTAGATACCGTAAATGTTTATCCAAACGATCAAGTAGATAACAGCCCTGAAATAGCAGATACTTTTTTAACCGTTGGTGCGCTTAATTATAAATATGGAGGCGAACTGGTTGCAAACTTTTCTAACTACGGAAAAACAAACGTTGATGTTTTTGCTCCAGGTGTAAAAATTTGGGCAACAACGCCTTTAAACACCTATGAATATTTACAGGGAACTTCAATGGCAGCTCCTGAAGTTGCTGGGGTTGCGGCAATAATTCGTTCGTATTATCCAAAACTTTCAGCGAAACAAGTAAAACAAATTATTATGGATAGCGGCTTAACAACAACTACACAAGTTGTTTTAGGTGGTGATAGTTCTAACACAGATTCATTTGCCAATATTTCTAAATCAGGAAAAATGGTAAACTTATATAACGCCTTAATTATGGCTGATAAAATATCAAGATAATGAAGTATATACTAAACGGATTTTTTTTAACGGCAATCTTTTTTTCGGCTTTTAGCCAAAACAATACTAGCTATTGGCAACAAGAAGTTGATTATAAAATGGACGTTCAGATGGACGTAAAAACCTTTCAATATAAAGGAACACAAGAATTAAAATACACAAATAATTCTCCCGATACTTTAAAAAAGGTTTTCTATCATCTTTACTTCAACGCTTTTCAACCAGGAAGTGAAATGGATGTTCGGTCCCGAACCATTCTCGATCCGGATAGCCGTGTAACAGATAGAATTTCAAAATTGACTCCTTCTGAAATTGGATATATAAAACCAACATTATTTACGCAAGATGGTACGGCTGCCACGTATAAAATTGAAGGCACAGTAATGGAAGTCATGCTTAACAAACCAATATTTCCAGGTGAAAGCACTGTTTTTAATATGAATTGGGACGCACAAGTACCCTTGCAAGTTCGTCGTTCTGGAAGAAACAGTTCAGAAGGCGTAGCATTAACCATGACGCAATGGTACCCTAAACTTGCGGAATACGACTTTCAAGGATGGCATGCCGATCCATACATTGGCCGTGAGTTTCATGGTGTTTGGGGTAATTTTGATGTAACAATTACCATTGATGAAGCATATACAATTGGCGGTACAGGTTACCTTCAAAACCCTGCTGAAGTTGGCCACGGGTATACAGAACCTGGACAAAAATGGATGAGACCCAAAAAAGGAAAATATACCTGGCATTTTTTAGCTCCAGATGTGCACGATTTTGCTTGGGCCGCAGATGCTAATTATATTCACGATACGTATCCAGGTCCAAATGGAGTTACACTTCATTTTTTCTATAAAGACAATCCTGAAATTGCTGAAAAATGGAAAAACCTTCAACCAAAAACAGCTGAATTAATGGAGTTTTTCAACGAACATATAGGTCAATACCCATACGAACAATATTCTGTAATTCAAGGAGGTGATGGCGGGATGGAATACGCCATGTGTACAATGATTACCGGGGAACGTGAATTTGGGAGTCTTGTGGGAGTAACGGCACACGAGCTTGCACATACGTGGTTTCAATTTGTTTTGGCCACCAACGAAAGCAAACATGGATGGATGGACGAAGGTTTTACTTCTTATATTTCAAATGAAGCCATGAATTATGTAATGAAAGAAGATAAACCAAACCCACATGCTGGTTCCTATAGGGGTTACTTATATTTAGCAAATAGTGGCAATGAACAACCCCAAACCACACATGCTGATCGCTATGCTACAAATAGAGCATACAGCATAAATGCCTATAGCAAAGGTGCTGTTTTTTTAACGCAATTAGGGTATGTAATTGGCCCAGAAAACCTTTCAAAAACATTGAAACGATATTACTCTGAATTTAAATTTAAACACCCTACACCAAATGACTTTATTCGTATTGCCGAAAAAGTTTCAGACTTTGAATTGGATTGGTATTTAACAGACTGGACACAAACTACCAATACTATCGATTATGCGATAAAAACGGTTGAGAGTGAAAGTGAAAACACCAAAATAACTTTGGAAAGAATAGGGTTAATGCCGATGCCAATAGATCTTTATGTAACCTATGAAGATGGTACACAAGAATTATTTTACATACCGCTACGAATGATGTGGGGCGAAAAACCAAATCCGTTTACAGCATTAAACCGCACTATTTTGGATAATTGGGCCTGGGCATATCCAACCTATACGTTTGAAATAAAAAACGGTAAAAAAGTAAAAAGCATGATGATTGATGCTAGCCAGCGAATGGCAGATATCAATCCTGAAAATAATATGTGGGAAGCGGAATAGTTTTTACTTTCCTCTTTTAAACAGACCTCGCATTAGTTAATTTCTGCGAGGTCTTTTTATATATTTACATGGTGAACCAAAAATTTCCTAAAACCGAAAAATTAAAAAGCACCAAAACAATCGAAAGTTTGTTTTTGGAGGGAAAAACGCTTTCAAAATTTCCTATAAAAATATTTTTTCTTCCACAGGAAGGCATAGCAATTAACCTTGCTGCCTTCGCTGTTCCCAAGCGTAATTTTAAATCTGCGGTAGACCGAAACCGAGTAAAGCGACAGCTTCGCGAAGCCTACCGACTTAATAAACAATTGCTTGAAAAAAATCACGGCAAGAAATTTGTAATGCTTTTCCTTTTTATTGGAAAAGTTAAACCGCAGTATGCCGAACTAGACAAAGCAATGGTAAAACTGCTTAAAAAATTACAAAATGAAAATAGTTAGCGTTTTACTTTTATTTATTGTTTTAGGGTGCTCCAATGAAGGAACAAATAGAGAATTTCAAGCTTTAGAAGCGCCATTGCTCGCTTATGAGGTAATGCCAGAAGTAAATTATACTACGGAAAACAATCAAGCGCAGGAGCAGAAAATAATTAAAACGGCACGTTTGGCTTTTGAAACACAAGATGTAGAAGCCACACATAAAAAAATTATTAATCTTGTGAGTCAGCATAAAGGTATAGTGCAGAATGATAATAGCGGGAAAGAGTATAACCGAATTTTTAAAAGCTTAATCCTTCGTGTGCCTACTGAAAATTTTCAACAGCTTATCAACGGGATTTCTGAAGGTGTGGCATACTTTGATCAACGCGATATTTCGCGCCAAGATGTTTCCGAAGAGTTTGTTGATCTTGAAGCACGTTTAAAAGCTAAACGTACTTTAGAAAAACGCTATCTTGAGTTGCTTAAAAAAGCAAACAACGTTAAAGAAATGCTAGAAATAGAACGCGAACTTTCAAACATTCGTGAAGAAATTGAAGCAAAACAAGGGCGGTTACAATACCTTCAAAGTCAAGTTTCAATGAGCACTATAACGGTTGAGTTTTATAAAACCACTGCAGAAACTGGGGTTACCGAATCTTATGGACAAAAAATGAAAAACGCTATGCAAGGCGGATGGAATGGCATTTCGGTGTTTTTCTTAGGCATTTTATATTTATGGCCACTATTTTTACTTGCATTAACTATCTTTATTGTTCTTCGTCTATTTTTAAAGAAAAGAAAGAAAAAGCACTAAAAATTTCAGAAAATGAAAAAGAGAATAGTAGTTCCAATTATCGCCATAGGTATATTTTTTACCACCGTAAGTTTTAAAAGTGACTTCTTTGAAATTGCAAAACAGATTGAAATATTTACCACACTTTTCAAAGAATTAAACATGAATTATGTGGATGAAGTAACGCCAGCAACGCTTATGGATAAAGCCATAAAGGGCATGCTCGAAGATTTGGATCCATACACCGTTTACTGGAACGAACAGCAAGTAGAAGACGCTAAAATCAATAATTCGGGTGTTTATACAGGTATTGGCGCCTCCGCACAAAGCAAAAAAGATAAAATTATAATTGTAGAGCCTTATAAAGATTATCCTGCAGACAAAGCGGGGTTAAAAGCTGGGGACGAAATTATAAAAATTGGAAACGTTACTATTGCAGCTTTAGAAGACGATGCTGGCGAATTATTAAAAGGTGCGCCAGGCTCTACAGTAGAAGTTACCTATACTAGACAAGGAAAAACTGCCAAAGCAACAATTACGCGTGACGCTGTGGAAATTAAAGCGGTACCTTTTTATAAACTCATTGATAACACTATTGGCTATATTGTTTTGAGTAAATTCAATAGTAAAACGACTATAGAAACCAAAACTGCTTTAGTAAATTTAAAATCTCAAGGCGCCACAAAAATTATTTTAGACCTCCGTGGCAATCCAGGAGGTTTATTAACGGAAGCTATAAATGTGGTCAATTTATTTGTGGATAAAGGCGAAGTAATTACCACCACTCAATCTGTAATAGAAAAATACAACCAGACGTACAAAACGAGGTTCGATCCTATAGATACTGAAATTCCTTTGGTTGTTTTGGTAAACGGAAGAAGTGCTTCTGCCAGTGAAATTGTTTCTGGTGGTTTGCAAGATTTGGATCGTGCAGTGATTGTAGGCGCACGAAGTTTCGGAAAAGGACTTGTACAGCGTCCAAAAAAATTAACCTACGGAACCCAACTTAAAGTTACCATTTCGCGCTATTACACACCAAGTGGACGCTGTATTCAAGCGTTAGATTACTGGCACCGTGATGAAAATGGAGATCCTGTTCGGAAAGATGCAAAAGAGTATAATGCATACAAAACAAAAGGAGGAAGAACGGTTTATGACGGTGGTGGAATTCTTCCAGACGTACAATTAAAATCTGCTGTTTACAGCCCAATTACTACCGCTTTATTAAAAGATAATGCAATTTTTGATTACGCCACAAAATATTATTACAGTCACCAAATGTCCGATTGGAGTGATTTTAAATTCGGAGAAGCAGATTTTCAAGATTTTCTAAAATTTTTGAAAGAAAACAATTTTGAATATGAAACCGAAACCGAAAAAAAGTTTGCTGAAGGGTTAAGAATTTCTGAAGACGATGCTTTAAACAAAGATATTTCCGTGGGTTACCAACAATTAATGAAAGCTATTGACGCAGCCAAAGACAAGGCTATCGTTGATAAAAAAATAGAAATAGAAGCGTTATTAACAGATGAAATTTTGAAGCGTTATTTTTATCGTGAAGGTTTGTATTCGTACCAAATAGAACACAATCCAGAAATATTGGAGGCAGTTGCTATTTTGAATGATGAAGGACGTTATAAAAAGATTTTAAACTAATATATTAACATCAGCTCGTTTCACTTAACATATCATTAACTATCTGTTGCTCAATGTTTTTGTATCTTACCTTTTATGGTACAAACAGACAGAGAAGAAAATCAAGAGATTCTAAAGGAATCAGTAACCTATTTAGAGCATAGGGGTTTTGAACACATTAAAGCCGCTATAGAAGGTTATGAAACTCCAAAATCCTATCATAAAAAAGATAGTGATGTAGTAATTACCCCAGATATTGTTGCCGACAGAGCTGGAATAAAACATTATTTTGAAATCAGCTTAAAATCCGCAAAGCCGCGATTGTTAAAGTCTAAATGGCAATTTCTTGATACATTAACCCGTATGCGAAATCAGCGTTTTAGAATAATTACACGTCGTGGTCACTATAAATTTACAGATGAAATGCTTAAAGATCTTAATCTTGAAAAAAATCTTATTAAGCTTTAATCATTGTAATATGGGGAATTCCATCTTCTAAATAGCGATCGCCAACAGTTTTAAAACCGTGGCTTTCATAAAAGATAATCAAATAAATTTGAGCTGATATCTTTATTTTATCGGCTTTAAAATTGGTTTTTATAGCTGCAATAGCTGCTTTGGTAATTTCATGACCATAGCCAAATTTTCTATAGTTCTCACGCACTAAAACTCTTCCTATAGCTGCTTCATCAAAATAATCCCCTGGTTTAAAACAGCGCGCATATGCCACTAATTTTTCATCGGTGTAACCAATAATATGTAAGGATCTTTCGTCTTTCCCATCAATATCTTGATAAACGCAGTCTTGTTCTACCACAAAAATTTCGCTTCGCAATTGTAGAATGTTGTATAACTCTTTACTTGTTAACGCATCAAATGTTTTAATATCAATTCTCATAGCTTTTCTTAAAATCAATCTTGCACAATAATATCTTTTGGGTCGTCTTTTTGGTGTTCTGGTTGAATCGTTACATGGTTTATCCCGAAGTCGTTATAAAGCAATTCTTCAACCTTTGTAAGAACCAGATCAAATTCTGAAAGTGTAACATCTTCATAAAAATCTAAATGCGCTTCTAAGTGCATTTCTTGCTCATTAAGCATCCATATATGCATATGATGCACATTTTTAATTTCAGGAAATTGACAAATTGCTTTGTTAATTACTTCCAAATTAAGATTATCTGGAGTAAAGAGCATCAATATTTTATAAGAACTTTTTAATAAACCATATCCCATAAAAATTAAGTAGAGTGCAATTAGCATCGTTAAAAAGCTATCTACCCAAAACCAATTTAAATATTTCATCAATAAACCGCCAATTAAAACGGCTACTGAAGCTGCCATATCTGTAAGCAAATGTAAATACGCAGAACGCATATTTATATTTCCTTTTGCTTCTTTTGAAAGCAATAAAACACTAAAACCATTTGCAATAATTCCTAAAATTGCGAGCCAAATAACTAAATTACTTTCTATAATTTGTGGATTATTAAAACGAACTATAGCTTCGTATATAAGGTAAATAGCAACAACTATTAGGATGGCAGAATTAACAAAAGCGGCAATTATTTCTGCGCGTTTGTAGCCAAAAGTTTTTTCAACAGAAGCTTCTTTTTTTGAATACCTATCAGCAATATAACTTACAAGTAAAGAAAGTACATCACTAAAATTATGAAGTGCATCAGAAAGTAATGCCAAACTTCCAGAAACCAAACCGCCAATTATTTGTGCAACAGTAATAATACTGTTTAAAAGAATGGAAAGTAAAAGTTTCTTTCCTTTTAAATCAGGATTATAAAGGGTGTCGGAAGTTCCGTGGCTATGTGACATTTTAAACGTTTATGAACACGCTATTTTCTGTACACGATTTTGGTGACGTCCACCTTCAAATTCTGTGTTTAAAAAAGTTTTTACCATTGCTACAGCTTGTTGTTTGCTGGTATAACGTGCTGGAATGCTTAAAATATTAGCATCGTTATGCTGACGCGCTAATTCGGTAATTTCTTTTGTCCAACAAAGTGCTGAACGTACTTTTTGGTGTTTGTTAGCAGTCATATTAGCGCCATTTCCACTTCCACAGATTATAATTCCAAGTGTTACTATACCGTTTTCTACATCGGTAGCAACAGGATGTACAAAATCTGGATAATCTACACTTGTTTCACCATCGGTGCCATAGTTAATAACTGTATGTCCTTCTTTTTCTAAAAAAGAAACAATTTCTAATTTATACTCTGTCCCTGCGTGATCGTTACCAATGGAAATTTTCATAATCTTATTTTTTTCAAAGATAAAACATCATCGTTTTATTTAAAGCGAATTACTTTAATAATTATGTACGCTTTTATATTTATTAGAGACTGAGGCTCAAAAGATAACCATTTCTTAACGGTTAGAACATATTTTAGTTAACAACATTGTTGATATTTGTTTACGGAAATACTACAACTAAAATTGCGTGAATGAATATTATTTACAATAGGTTTAAAATTATTCAACTTCCAAAAATTTAAACCTTTTTTTACATACTAGTTGTCATCAAAAATTCTTCTGTTTCAAACAAAATTTCACCAAAAACTTATAAGATTTCGGTTATAAAAATAGGTTATCCACAGTTGTTAACTAAATACATTACTTCATTATTTCAAAGGCATTTAAATATTAAATATATGTTAATAACCTTTTATTAAGTAGCGATAAATTGATTTCAAAATAAAATATCAAAAAGTTATACTACATATTAACACCCTATAATCATCACCATTTTTTATTTTAAATTTAAGAAAAAAAGAAATGATGTATATATATATGTTGATAACCTAAAACAGAGGTTAAATTTCATTTTTAAATAAAGAAGCTTTTGGTTTTTTTAAAAAACGTACTTAAAATTTTAAAACTGATTTTAACTATCGCAACCGTTCATTAGGGTACTAAATGTTTCATAATGTAAACACGTCATTCTTTGAGAAGTAGTACTTTTACACTAATTACAAAATAACTATGCCAAGACATAAACGAAAAAAGAAAATAAATAAAATTGAAAATCTTTCCCAAACTATACTAAACATTCTTCGGAAAGACCATTCACAAGCTTTTAACTACAAGCAAATTGCTGCAAAACTACAATTGGATGATCCAAGCAGCAGAAATCAAATTATTAAAAAATTAAAAGACCTTCAAGGCAAAGCTACCATCCAAGAAATTGAACGTGGTAAATATATACTTACTCCTTCGCAAAATTATTATACTGGAAAAGTAGATATCGCAGGCCGTGGGCAAGGCTATATAATTGTTGAAGATTTAGAGGAGGATATTTATGTGAAAAGTAAAAACTTAAACAAAGCCTTAAATGGTGATATTGTTGAAGTATATGTATTTAAACGTAAAAAAGGAGGTAAAACAGAAGGTGAAGTTACTAAAATTATAACACGTAAACGCACAGAATTTGTGGGTACCATTCAAGTACAAGAAAATTTTGCTTTTGTAGATGTTACTGATTATAAGATGTATACCGATATTTTTGTTCCAAAAAATAAAATTAACGGTGCAAAGAACGGAGAAAAAGTATTGGTCGTTATGGAAGATTGGCCTGAAAAAGCAGATTCTCCCTTTGGAAGTGTTCTAAAAGTACTTGGAATGCCAGGGGAACATAATACCGAAATACATTCCATTCTTGCACAGTACGGATTGCCGTATGATTTTCCGAAAGAAGTAGAAGATTATGCAAATAATATTGATACTTCCATTAAAGCTTCCGAAATAAAAAAACGTCGTGATATGCGCGATGTTTTAACTTTTACCATCGATCCAAAAGATGCAAAAGATTTTGATGATGCGCTTTCTTTTAAAAAAATAGAAAATGGAAATTTCGAAATAGGAATTCATATAGCAGACGTTTCACATTATGTTACTCCTGGAAATGAACTTGATGATGAAGCGTATGAACGTGCAACTTCTGTGTATTTGGTTGATAGAGTGGTACCAATGCTTCCTGAAATTCTTTCAAACAATGCTTGTTCACTTCGTCCAAATGAAGAAAAATATACTTTTTCAGCAGTTTTCGAAATAAATCCAAAAGCTGAAGTTGTAAACCAATGGTTTGGTAGAACGGTAACCTATAGTGATGCGCGTTTTGCTTATGAAGAAGCACAGCATATTATTGAAAACCCAAAAGCTGAAGCGCATGTAATTCCTTCAAATATTTCAATTACAGATACCGAATATACAGTTAAACCAGAAATAGCAGAAGCTATACTCGAAATGGATCGTTTGGCGAAAACCTTACGTACAAAACGGATGCGTGCTGGCGCAATTTCTTTTGATAAAGTGGAAGTAAAATTTATTCTTAACGAAAATAATAATCCAGAAGGTGTTTACTTTAAAGAAAGTAAAGATGCTAATAAACTTATTGAGGAATTTATGCTTCTAGCAAATAGAAGTGTTGCAGAATTTATAGGAAAACAAGAGCCAAAAAAGACTTTTGTATATCGTGTTCACGATGAGCCAGATGATGAAAAAATTGCTGCTTTAGAGAATATAATTAAACGTTTTGGGTATAAACTCAATACCAAGGATCGTCATTCTACAGCAACTTCAATGAATAAATTATTAAAGGATGTGCAAGGAAAAAAAGAACAAAATTTAATAGATACTCTTGCTATTCGCAGTATGAGTAAAGCAATTTATACCACGAATAATATTGGTCATTACGGTTTATCGTTTAAGTATTATACACATTTTACCTCCCCAATTCGGCGGTATCCCGATGTTATGGTACACCGTTTGCTACAGTATTATTTAGACAACGGAAAATCTGCAAAAGAAGAAGAATATGAAGAAAAATGCAGGCATAGTAGCGATATGGAAAACCTTGCATCAAGTGCTGAACGCGATAGTATAAAATACATGCAAGTAAAATACATGCAGGATCATCAAGATCAAGAGTTTTTAGGCGTAATTTCTGGCGTTACCGAATGGGGAATTTATGTAGAAATTATAACGAATAAATGTGAAGGAATGGTTCGTTTGCAAGATATACAAGACGATCGCTATGAGTTTGATAGAGAAGAATATGCCGTAATTGGTCAACGCACCAAAAATATATATCAGCTGGGTGATGAAGTTTATGTAAAAGTAAAAAATGCCGATTTGGTAAAGAAACATTTAGATTTTACCATATTAGGACATAGTGATGAGTTTAAAAACTAAAATTTTAAAAAAATGAAAAATCTAATTAATATTTTAATGTTATGTATTTCAGTGGTTTCGTTTGCACAACAAACCACAGATGTAGGTGATTTTAGTGAATTAAAAGTATATGATTTAATAACTGTAAAGCTTATTCCTTCCACCGAAAATAAAATGGTTGTTGAAGGAAATAATACAGATTATGTAAAAACAATTAATGATAATGGAGTATTAAAAATACGCATGGCTATAGAAGAGCGTTTTGACGGAAATGCTACAACCGTTACACTACACTATAAAAATATTGCGATTATTGATGCTAACGAAGGTTCTAAAATTTATTCAGAAAGTGAAATAAATGCAGCTTCATTAGAACTTAAAACTCAGGAAGGTGGTAAAATAAATTTAGCAGTTACTACAGAAAATCTTTCTATTAAATCGGTTTCTGGAGGGGTTATTAATGTAAGTGGAAAAACTAAAAACCAAGATATAAATATTAATTCTGGAGGTGTTTATGAAGCTAAAAATTTAATTTCTCAAGTTACATATGTTAATGTTACAGCTGGTGGTTCCGCTACAGTATATTCTTCTGAAAAAATAGATGCTAAAGTTACCGCAGGGGGAAATATTACTGTTTATGGTAACCCAAAAGAGGTTACAAAAAAGAGATTGGCAGGTGGGAAGATAAAAATAGTGAAAGCGTAAAATTTTAGTTTTACTGTAATTAGGTAAAAGTAATTTGTATTTTTACCATACTATGTTTGACGGTTTAGGCTACGCTGCATTTTATGGTTTTTTATTGGCATTTGCTGTTGGTCCTGTGTTTTTTACATTGATAGAAACAGCAATTACCAAAGGTATAAAGGCGGCAATATTTTTTGATTTAGGAGCGCTATTTGCAGATGTAGTTTTTGTTTTAATAGCTTTTTTTAGTACAACTAGAATACTTGAAAAAGTAAAACACGACCCTGGCTTACTTATTTTTGGAGGTGCTATTCTTATTGCTTATGGTATTATTTCATATATACGCACAAACAAATCGGTTTTTAAAATAGTTCGTGAACACTATGCTGTAAAAGTGAAAAAAAATCTAGGAGGCTTATTCTTAAAAGGCTTTCTTTTGAATTTTGTAAACTTTGGAGTATTAGCTGGTTGGATTGGAACTTTAATTATGGCAAACGCCCTTACTACTTCAGATAATGGAGTATATATGTTTATTGCTACGGTGTTGGCTACGTTCTTTTTTATAGACCTTTTGAAAATACTTTTAGCTAAAAAACTAAAAAATAAAATGACCCCTCGTTTTATTTTTAAAGCAAAAAAATGGGTTAGTATTTTAATACTCGGTTTTGGAGTTATACTTCTTATTCAAGGTATTTTTCCAAAAGGAATGGAAGCAGGACTTGAAAAAATTCCTGGACAATCGCAGCCCTTAGAAAAACCAATTCCCCCTGTTGAAACGCCGTTATAGATTACTTTCATTATAATAAACCTTGAAGAAGCCTCTATTAAGGTTTTATAAGTATCGAGTATCACGGTACTTCAAAGGAGTCGCTGTATTTTAGAATAATAAACCAATAAGAATTGAGGTTATAATTGCATCGAGCGCCCCGATACTTCAGGGAAACCCGCTTTATATCTGAGAATAAAAAAACCCCAACGAAAGTTGAGGTTTTGGAGGCATCGAGCGGATTCGAACCGCTGTAGCAGCTTTTGCAGAGCTGAGCCTAGCCACTCGGCCACGATGCCATTTGAGAGTGCAAATATAAAAGATAAAGTTGGATTTAAAAGTAGAACACTAAGGATTATTCCAATTTTCATCCGTGTAGTGGTTTATGAGTTCCTTTTCTGCTGCATTGTTACCCGTACTTCAGCTACATCACCACCAATGGGGGGGTTTATTTTAGCAACACTAACTTTCACTGTAGTAACAGCTTCTACTTTTTCTAAAATAGAATTAATAATTCGCCTTGCTACATGCTCTAAAAGTTTAGCACGAATTGCCATTTCTTCCTGTACAATTTTTTGTAACAAAACATAATCCACAGTATCTTCAAGTTCATCGGTAGTAGAAGCCTTCTTTAAATCTGCTTTTACAGCAAGATTTACCAAATAATCAGACCCAATTTGCCCTTCTTCTACCAAACAGCCATGAAAGGCATATATCTTAATATTTTTTAACTGAATTGTTCCCATGGAATTAGTTTTTGCAAAGATACTTTTTTATGTTATTTGGTTACCTTTGTAGCGCTTAAATCAAAAGGATTATTAAAGGACATTTTTAGTCTTCAAACTTAAAATATATGACAAACGAAGCCGCGCCGCTGAATTTTATTGAACACATAATTGAAGAAGACCTTAGCAAAGGATATAAAAAAGAACACTTGTGTTTTCGTTTTCCGCCAGAACCTAATGGCTACCTCCACATTGGCCACGCATCTTCTATTTGCTTAAATTTTGGTTTGGGTGAAAAGTATAATGCCCCCGTAAACCTTCGTTTTGACGATACCAATCCTGCAAAAGAAGAGCAGGAATTTGTAGACGCCATAAAGCGCGATATTTCTTGGTTAGGTTATGAATGGGCTGAAGAACGCTATGCATCTGATTATTTTCAGGAGTTATATGATTGGGCTGTTCAACTAATTAAAAATGGAAAAGCCTACGTAGATTCCCAAACTTCTGAAGCAATTGCAGAACAAAAGGGAACTCCAAGTATTCCTGGAAAACCAAGTCCATATAGATCGCGTTCTATTGAAGAAAATTTAGAGCTGTTAGAAAAAATGAAGAACGGAGAAACCAAAGAAGGGGAACACGTACTTCGTGCAAAAATAAATATGGAGTCGCCAAATATGTTGATGCGCGACCCAGTTATGTATCGAACCATTAATAAAAGTCACCACAGAACAGGTACAGAGTGGAAAATTTTTCCAATGTACGATTGGACACATGGAGAAAGCGATTATATAGAACAAGTATCACATTCCTTCTGTACGTTGGAGTTTTTACCACATAGAGAGCTTTACGATTGGTTTTTGGACCAAATATATGATTCTAAAAAGTTACGCCCTAAGCAACGCGAATTTGCCCGTAGAAATTTAAGTCATACGGTAGTGAGTAAACGAAAACTTGCAAAATTAGTAAGTAGTGGTGTTGTAACAGGATGGGACGATCCACGGATGCCAACTATTTCTGGGCTACGTCGAAGAGGATATACCCCAGAATCCATCAAGAATTTTGCTGATAGTATTGGTGTTGGTAAGCGCGAAAACTTGATAGATGTTTCCCATTTAGAATTTAATGTTCGCGAAGACCTCAATAAAAAAGCACCACGAATTATGGTGGTTTTAAATCCAGTAAAATTAATTATTGATAATTATCCTGAAGGAAAAACAGAGTTATTGGAAGCTGAAAATAACCCTGAAGATGATAGCGCAGGAAACAGAGAAGTTCCCTTTTCACGAGAATTATTAATAGAAAGAGAAGATTTTTTAGAAGAAGCAAACCGTAAATTTTTCCGTTTAACCCTTGGGAAAGAAGTTCGTTTAAAGAATGCATACATCATAAAAGGGGAAAGCGTTGTAAAAGATGCAGCGGGTAATATTACTGAAATTCATTGTACTTACGATCCAGATAGTAAAAGTGGTAGTGGTTCTGAGGCTTCCCTTCGAAAAGTAAAAGGAACCTTACATTGGGTATCAGCAGCACACGCTTTGCCAGTTGAGGTACGTTTGTATGATCGTCTATTTACCGAAGCATCTCCAGATACCAACAAGGAAAAGGATTTTATGGAATTTATTAATCCAGATTCCTTACAAGTTATTACAGGATATGCGGAGCCAAGTATAAAAAATGCAGCAGTTGAAGCCAAATTTCAGTTTCAACGTTTGGGTTATTTTGTGGTAGATCAAGATTCTACTTCCCAAAAAATTGTGTTTAATAGAACCGTTGCTTTGCGTGATTCTTGGACGAAATTGGCAGATTAATCAGCTAATTCCAAGCGTAGCTTTTCTAGTTGATTCCTAAAATTTGTTGGAGGTTGTATTGTTTTAAAAGTGTGATAATTAACGCACGTATTTAAGTCTAATTTAATTTTTAACATTTTAAGTTCTATTATTCTTAAGTTTTAAGAGTTTTTAGCTAAAAATATGCTGTTTTAAGACAAGTTTATGGAATATATTTCATCTATTAACCGGTTGTTAACAGCAGATGATTAGTAGATTAGGTAAATTTGTCATTATTAACTTTAAACAACAAAATAAAATGGCATCAAATACAGGTCAAACTCTCATCGCATTGCTAACTGGAGCAGTAATTGGAGCTGGAATAGGGATTCTCTACGCCCCAGATAAAGGTTCAAAAACGCGTACTAAGCTTACTAAAGAAGCAAAGAAAACGCAAAAAAAACTTAATAAGCAATTGAAAGAAACTACAGATAATTTGAGTGTTAAAGCTCAAAAAGCACGTTTAAGTTTTGAAGAAAAATTAAATGAGACGCTTTCTTCTGCAAGTTATAAAGCAGATGATATTCTGCTTGCTATGGAAGATAAGCTCGAATCGCTTCGCAAGCAAAATGCTAAACTTCAAAAAGAAGCTGTAGTAAATTCAACAAAAGCAACCGCCAAAAAAGTAACTGCATAATATGGCATTTAAAAGCTTTACGGATAGCCTACACAAGGTAACAGAAAAAATTGAAGATTATAGTATAAGCACGGCAGAGTACTACAAACTTCGCCTGTTTAAATCTTCAATGAAAGGCGCTGTTTCCTTAGTAAACCTTTTGGTTTATGGAAGCCTTTTTCTTTTTGTAATGCTTTTCCTTTCCATTGGCGCAGCCTTTTGGTTGGGTACTTTTTTTGAACATTCGTATGTTGGATTTTTATTGGTTGGCGTATTTTATGGAATCATTTTAATCTTTATGTTTATTTACGGCAGAAAAATGATAGAACGTAAAATGCTTTATAAATTTTCTGGATTATTATATGATGAAGATGATTTAGCACCTAAAGAGGTTGCTGAAAATGAAGTTAAGGAATATGAAAAAACGCTTGATAATGAAGTTCTTCAAAATGTAAATAATTCAAATGTATGAAGCGATATACCACTTTTAAGGAAATAGATAGAGATTTAAAATACCTTCGTTTAAAATCGCAAATAGATTTGGAGGAGGTAAAATTAGGATTTAATCACAGCAAAGAAGCCATTAGTGAAACACTTTCTCCACTAAATTTAGTGGCAAGTACAGTGAGTTCTATAGTAAAGAAAGCCTTTGTATTAAAGATTGTAGATAAATTAATTGGTATTAAACCTGTGAAAAAGAAAGAATATAAAGATTAAAATAAAACCTTAATACTACTTCTATAAAGTATAAAAGCGCCTTTCAATAATATCTTGAAAGGCGCTTTATTTTAGATTTTTCGTTTGTGTTAGTACGTAAGGTCGTCACCTTCTTGTGCTCGTGGAGGCATTTCACGTTTTGGTTTCTTTTTTGGAATGATACCTTTTTCAATATTATCTTTTTTCATTTGCTCCCCAATTTGGTTACTTGCTACAAATGAAGCAATCATATTGTTTAACATATCGCTTCCAGCTTGTGGTGAGTTTGGTAAAAGAATAAGGTTTGTATTAGTCGCTTCTCCAATAGATTGTAGGGTGTCATAATGTTGGGTCACCACAATTAAAGCAGATGCTTCTTGAGAGTTTATACCAACATTGTTTAAAACATCCACACTTTCTTCTAATCCACGTGCAATTTCACGGCGTTGATCTGCGATACCTTGCCCTTGTAAACGCTTACTTTCTGCTTCAGCTCTTGCTTTAGCTACAATTTTTATACGTTCAGCTTCGGCTTCAAACTCCGCAGCTACTTTTTCACGTTCTGCGGCATTAATACGATTCATGGCTTCTTTAACTTGTACATCAGGATCAATATCTGTAACAAGTGTTTTTATTATATCGTAACCATAGGTGCTCATTGCTTCGTTCAATTCAGATTTTACAGCTATTGCAACATCATCTTTCCTTTCAAAAACATCATCCAGTTTCATTTTTGGTACTTCAGCCCGAACCACATCAAATACATAGGAAGTAATCTGATCGTGTGGATTTTCTAATTTATAGAAGGCGTCATAAACTTTTTGTTCCAAAACTTGAAATTGGACTGAAATTTTCAACCTTACAAATACATCATCTTTGGTTTTTGTTTCAACAATTACATCTAGTTGTTGAATTTTTAAATTAATACGCCCTGCAATTTTATCAAAAACAGGAATTTTAATTTGTAATCCCGAATGGCGGATACTTAAAAACTTTCCAAAACGCTCTACTACTGCTGCGGTTTGTTGCTTCACAGTAAAAATACCTGATAGCAATATGAAAAACCCAAATATTAATAATGGCACTAAAAAAACATATCCGTTCATATTTTTTAAAATTTTAAATTTATATGTTGTTGAAGATACAAAATTAAAGCTATTTTCAAGCCCCTAACTTAGATACCTACATTATGAATTTTAAATTAGTATTATTTGCTTCATTTTCGCTCCTTATTTTTACCCAAAGTTTTGCTCAACGTAACTACGATGGGTCTAATTTTTTAGGAATTCAAGGCGGCTTGTCATTTTTTGATATCCAAACAGACGATCTTGTTACCCAACAACGACAAGGGTTTTCAGCGGGATTTACTACGCGTGGTGCTTTTAGAAATGATTTTGACCTTATATATGGACTTAGTTTTCAAAACGCTTCAGTGGGTGTGGAAGGAAGTGCTGTTTTAGAAAATGACACTCAAAATATAGGATATACAATTCAAGGGGCACAACTTAATTTTTTAGGAAGCTATAATATCGTAGTTAAACATTTAAGCATCGAATTTGGCCCCGTTTTAAATATAAACAGTAAAATGAAGTTGGATAATGAAAAGTTTGAAGAATACATTTTAACAGGTTATAACGCCATTACCGCAAACGATATTCAAGAAATATCGCGGTTTAATGTGCGCCTTGCAGGTGGATTGACTGCCGGTTTGGAACATTTTAGACTTAGCGCACAATATCAATACGGGCTTACAAATATACTAGGCAAATTGAACGATAAAGGTTTAGAAAATAAAAACTTTAAAGGTAATAGCACTACAATTATAGTGGCTGGTGTTATTTATTTTTAACCTATAAAAGTGATTGCTTTTTGAATTCTTGCAATACTTTCATCTTTTCCTAAAAGTGAAATTATCTCAAAAACATCAGGACCTTTCATTTCGCCAACCAAGGCCAAACGCAACGGCATCATTACTTTTCCGAAGCCTATATTTTCTGAGGTAATCCAAGCTTTTATATGTTCTGAAAGGTTTTCAGCTGAAAAATCTTCTGCTGTAGTAAGTATTGAAATTACTTTTTGCAACAACCTTGGCGTTTCTGGTTTAAATGCTTTATCCACTGCTTTTGCATCAAAATTACTTGGCGCTTCAAAAAAGAAACTTCCTTGCTCCCAAAGGTCCCCAACAAAAGTGGCACGTTCTTTTAAAAGTGAAGTAATTTTAACCAAATTTTTAGTTTCAGCAGCAATATTTTTCTTTTGAAGAAGTTCTTTAAAAGCTGTAGCAAGGGGTTCATCAGTTACCTTTTGTAGGTATTGATGTTGAAACCATTTTGTTTTTTCAGGATCAAATTTAGCCCCTGCTTTATGAACACGCTCTAAATCAAAAGTATTCACTAATTCTTCCAGACTGAAAATTTCTTGTTCTGTTCCAGGATTCCAACCCAAAAAAGCGAGCATATTTACAACAGCTTCAGGTAAATAGCCATCTTCACGGTAGCCAGAAAAAATATCGCCATCCGTTGTTTTCCATTGCAACGGGAATACAGGGAAGCCCATTTTATCGCCATCACGTTTACTTAGTTTGCCGTTACCAGTGGGTTTTAAAATTAAAGGTAAGTGTGCAAATTGTGGAGCATCCCAATCAAAAGCACGGTATAATAAAACGTGAAGTGCTAATGAAGGTAGCCACTCCTCCCCACGAATTACATGGGAGATTTCCATTAAATGGTCGTCTACAATATTTGCTAAGTGATAGGTTGGCATCCCATCACTTTTAAACAAAACTTTATCGTCTAGAATGCTAGTTTCTACTTGCATTTTTCCACGAATGATATCTCTTAAATAAAGCGTTTCATTTTCTGGAGATTTAAAACGAATTACATAATCCTCCCCATTATCAATTTTCTGTTGCGTTTCTGCTGCAGAAAAAACCAAGGAGTTTTTCAGTTTTAATCGGTTGTGCCAGTTATAAATAAAAGTTTTCCCTTTTGCTTCGTGGTCCTTTCTATGTGCCTCAAGTTCTTCAGAAGTATCAAAAGCATAATAGGCATTTCCAGAAGCAACCAATGCATCAGCGTATTTTTTGTAACTGCTTTTACGTTCACTTTGGCGATAAGGCCCACAATCTTTTTCTTTACCGGGACCTTCATCATAAGGAATATTAAGCCAATTTAGCGCTTCAATTATGTAAGCCTCAGCACCTTCCACATAACGGTTTTGGTCAGTATCTTCAATTCGTAAAAGAAAATCACCACCGTGTTTTTTAGCGAATAAATAATTGTATAAAGCGGTACGAACACCACCAATGTGTAAAGGTCCTGTTGGACTGGGAGCAAAACGAACCCGAACTTTTTGAGACATAATCTGCATTCTTTTTATGAATGTACAAAGGTACAATTCTGCACTCGCATTTTAAAGTTATTCCGGCTATGGGTATTTCTTTTTTTTGGAGTAATATTTGTAGCTCTTTAAGAACAAAATAATATTGTATTTTAGAAGTTTTGATTATAGGGGTATAGATCTATGAGCACTTTCAAAAGCATCCAGTATAAACTGGAGGAGTTTATTAAAAAATATTATATCAATGAGCTTATTAAAGGAGCCATCCTTTTTTTCGCCATTGGCTTGCTGTATTTATTGATTACACTGCTTGTAGAATATTTTTTATGGCTTAATCCACTTGGAAGGCTTTTGCTTTTTTGGACATTTATTTTAGTTGAGCTTGCTTTATTTGTTCGTTTTATAGCTTTTCCAATAGCGAAACTTTTTAAACTACAACGAGGCATAAATTACGAAGAAGCTTCGAAAATTATTGGAAATCATTTCCCGCAGGTAAATGATAAATTACTAAATGTAATTCAGCTAAATCAAAACCAACGCGAAAGTGAGTTACTTGCTGCTAGTATTGATCAAAAAGCAACCGAATTACAACCGGTTCCCTTTAAAAGTGCTGTAAATTTTAATAAAAATGCTAAATATTTAAAATATGCAGCCATTCCTGTTTTGGTGTTTTTGCTTTTTAGTGTTTTGGGCGGAATGGATATTTTTTCTAGCAGTTACAAACGGGTGGTACAGTACGATACTGCTTTTGAACCGCCAGCACCTTTTTCGTTTATTGTTATAAATGAAGGTTTAAGTGCTATTGAAAACAAACCCTTTAACTTAAAAATTAAAACTCAAGGAACGGCTATTCCTGAAAACACCAGTATTAATTTTAATGGGGAAACCTATTATATGCAGCAAACTGCGCCAGGATTTTTTGAATACACGTTTCAAGAACCTTTAGAGTCTGTTAGTTTCAATTTAAAAGCAAATAAAGTTACTTCACCTAAGTACGTTTTAGAGGTTATAAAAACGCCTTCCTTACTTAATTTTGAAATGATTTTAGATTACCCTTCATACACAGGGAAAAAAGACGAAATTCTTAAAAGCAGCGGCACCGCTACAATTCCTGAGGGAACACGGGTAAAATGGAATGTTGCTACAAAAAATACAAATGCAGTTACTTTAAAAACTTCAGACACTCTTTTTTCTTTTACCTCAAAAGGGGAAATGTATTATTATGAAAGAGACATATACAGTAAATTGGATTATGCTATTACTACTTCAAACGAAAAATTAAAGAATTATGAAAACCTTGCTTTTACGCTAAATGTTGTAAAAGATCAATTTCCGGAGATTACAATCCAATCCAAGCAAGACAGTACTGACAGCCAGCGTGTTTTCTTTTTAGGACAGGTGTCAGACGATTATGGGCTTACAAAACTGCGTTTGGTCTATTTTCCGGTTGGTGATGAAGAAAAATCTAAAACAGAAGCCTTGCCTTTAAATAAGGCAACTTTTGATCAATTTACCTACTCATTTCCAGGCAATCTTAGTTTAGATGAAGGTGTTTCGTATGAATATTACTTCGAAATTTTTGATAATGATGCGCTTCATAATTACAAATCTTCAAAATCAGGGATATATTCCTTTAGAAAATTTACTAAAAGTGAATTGGAAGATGAGCAGTTACAAAATCAGCAAAACGCTATAAAGGGTCTTGATAATTCGTTGGAAGAGTTAAAGGATAGTAAGCAAACTCTAGAAGAACTTGCTAAAACCCAAAAAGAAAAAAAAGAACTTAATTATAACGATAAAAAGAAACTTGATAATTTTCTTCAACGTCAAAAGCAGCAAGAGGAAATGATGAAGAATTTTTCAAAAGAATTAAAAGAAGAACTTCAAAATTTTCAACCTGAAAATACTGAAAAGGATCCTTTTAAAGAACAACTTGAAAAGCGTTTGGATGAAAATGAGGAACGTTTAAAAGAAAATGAAAAATTACTTGAAGAACTTGAAAAACTTCAAGATAAAATTGAAAAAGAAGAATTAACAGACAAACTTGAGAAGCTTTCAAAGCAAAACAAAAATCAGGAGAAAAATCTTGAACAATTGTTGGAGCTTACCAAACGATATTATGTAGAAAAGAAAGCTGAAAAATTAGCAGAAGAAATATTTAAAATGGGGGAAACACAAGAAAAGCTTGCTGATAAACCTACAGATGAAAACACCAAAGAAGCACAAGAGGAACTAAATAATAAGTTTGAAGAATATAAAAAGAAGCTAGCGGAACTCAAAAAAGAAAATGAGGAATTAAAAAAGCCAATAGATCTTCCAGATAGCAAGCCAAACGAAGATAAAATTGATGAAGAACAACAAAAGGCTACAGATAAACTTGAAGATCAAAAACCTAGTGAGGCTGGAGAAAACCAAAAAAAGGCTGGTGAAAAAATGAAAGAAATGGGCGCTCAAATGAAAATGCAAATGCAAGCGGGCCAGATGGAAACCATTGAAGAAGATGTTAAAATGCTTCGCCAGATTGTGGATAATCTTGTAATATTTTCATTTGAACAAGAGGATTTAATGGAGAATTTTAAAAAAATAACATATGGAAATCCAATATTTGGGAAAAAATTAAATGCTCAAAATGATTTAAAAATAAATTTTGAACATATTGACGATAGTATTTTTTCATTGTCATTACGTCAGCCAATGTTAGGGACCAAAATTACTACTTCCCTTACTGAGATTCAATACAATATAGATAAGTCTCTTGAACGATTAGCTGAAAATCAAACCCGACAAGGTATTGGTAATCAACAATATACAATAACTTCAGCGAATGATTTAGCAATATTATTAAGTGATATTTTAGGAAATATGCAGATGCAGATGGCAATGGGTATGGGGTCTGGTTCAGGAAAAGGAAAGCCCAGTCCTGGGCAAGGAAGTGGAGGTGGATTTCAACTTCCCGATATTATTAAAAAGCAAGAGAGTCTTAGTGATAAGATGAAAGAAGGAATGGAAAAAGGGGAAGAAGGTTCTATGGGTAAAGGTGAAAAAGGGGGTGAGGGAGAAAATGGTGAAGAAGGCCAAGGTAATGGAGATGGTCAAGGAAAAGAAGGAAGCAATGGAAGAGATGGTAACAATGGTCCTAAAGATGGAAGTAATAAAGACGGTAATGCCAATAGTGAACAAATGAATGGTGAACTGTTTGAGATCTATAAACAACAACAGGATTTGAGAAATCAACTTCAGGATTTACTGAACAGTAAAGGTTTTAAAGGCAATGGTGGAAGTTTAATAAAGAAAATGGAGGGTATTGAGCAACAATTACTCGATAAAGGTTTTAATAAAAATACACTTCAACAAATGCAAAATTTAAAGCATGAATTACTCAAATTAGATAAAGCTGAGTTAGAGCAAGGACAGGAAGAAAGAAGAGAATCTAAAAGCAATAAAAAAGATTTTCAAAATTCCACTACATTAACTCCTGACGAGATTAAAAAATATTTTAACACGATTGAAATATTGAATCGTGAGGCACTACCTTTGCGACAAGATTATAAAAATAAAGTTCAAGAATATTTTAAGCAAAACAATGATTGATTTTAATTTTGAAACAGATTTTGATTTAAATAATGAATCAGAATTAAAAGTATGGATAGCTGAAACAATACATTCAGAGGGGTTTGAACTAGGTGAAATTACCTATGTGTTTTGTAATGATACTTTTCTTTACAATCTTAATGTTGAGTTTTTAAATCACGAAACTTTAACCGACATTATAAGTTTTGATTATAAACTAGGAAATCAAATAAACGGTGAAATTTATATTTCTATAGAACGTGTTTTAGATAACTCAAAAGAATTTGATACAAGTTTTGAAAATGAATTGCATCGGGTACTAATTCATGGAATTTTGCATTTTTGTGGTTATAAGGATAAAACTGTTTCTGAAGAACAATTAATGAGACAAAAAGAAGATGAAGCCCTACAAAAGTTAAATGCGTAATATTCTAAAACTTTAATCTGCTACTAATTACAAATAGTGTAATTTTGCAGCCCTTTAAAATAATCAATTTTACAAAATGTTCCACGTGGAACAATTACGATTTTATATGTTTCCAAACGAGTATGATGTTATAGTAGTTGGAGGAGGCCATGCAGGTTCTGAGGCAGCGGCAGCAGCAGCAAATTTAGGCTCTAAAACTTTATTGGTTACTATGAACCTTCAAAATATTGCTCAGATGAGTTGTAATCCCGCCATGGGTGGTATTGCAAAAGGTCAAATTGTCCGCGAAATAGATGCCATGGGTGGTTATAGTGGCATAGTTTCAGATAAAACAGCAATTCAATTTAAAATGCTTAATAAATCTAAAGGTCCTGCAATGTGGAGTCCAAGGGTTCAAAGTGATCGGATGCGTTTTGCTGAAACTTGGAGATTGATGCTTGAAGATACTCCTAATCTTGATTTTTACCAGGAAATGATTTCTGGTATTATAGTTGAAAATGGTGCTATTAAAGGTGTAAAAACTTCTTTGGGATTAACGATAAAAGCTAAAAGTGTAGTTCTTACAAATGGCACTTTTTTAAATGGATTAATACATATTGGTGAAAAACAATTTGGAGGAGGAAGAGCGGGAGAAAAAGCTTCAACTGGTATTACAAAAGATTTGGTTGATTTAGGTTTTGAATCAGGAAGAATGAAAACAGGCACCCCTCCACGTGTTGATGGTCGTTCCTTAGACTTTTCTAAAATGATTGAACAACCTGGTGATGAAATTCCAGAGAAATTCTCTTATTCTGATAGGACTAGTGCTTTAAAAAAGCAGCGTTCTTGCCATATGAGTTATACCAGTTTGGATGTGCATAATATTCTTCGCGAAGGCTTTGATCGTTCGCCAATGTTTAATGGGGCCATACAAAGTTTAGGCCCTAGGTATTGCCCTTCCATTGAAGATAAAATTAATCGTTTTGCAGATAAAGATAGGCATCAACTTTTTGTAGAACCCGAAGGTTGGGACACTGTTGAATATTATATAAATGGGTTCTCAACTTCATTACCAGAAGATGTTCAATTTAAAGCATTACGCCAAGTTGCGGGTTTTGAAAATGTAAAATTTTTCCGTCCGGGCTATGCGATTGAATATGATTATTTTCCTCCAACACAGTTGATGCATACCCTGGAAACAAAATTAGTTTCTGGGCTTTATTTTGCTGGACAAATTAACGGGACAACAGGATATGAAGAGGCTGCATCGCAAGGGTTGATGGCTGGAATAAACGCACACTTAAAAGTGCATGAAAAAGACCCGTTTATTCTTCAGCGTAACGAAGCGTATATTGGTGTATTGATTGACGACCTTATTACAAAAGGCACGGAAGAACCTTATAGAATGTTTACTTCACGAGCGGAATACCGCACATTATTACGACAGGATAATGCAGATTTTCGTTTAACACCAAAAGCACATGCTATTGGTTTGGCGGGTGATGTTAGAATGAAAAAGATGGAACAAAAAAGAGAGAAGTCATCTGCCTTCGTTCAATTTTTTAAAGATACAAGTGCTTCGACTGAAGAAATCAATCCTATTTTCGAATCTAGGAATACTGCTGTTGTTGCGCAAAGCGATAAAATGTTTAAGTTCTTTTCACGCCCAGAAGTTACAATGGAGGATATGCGAAAAATAGCATCCGTTAAAAACTTTATAGCTGAAAACGAACTTGATTCTGAAATTATTCAGCAAGCTGAAATTCAAGTAAAATATGCTGGGTATATACAAAAAGAAAAAAATAATGCAGATAAATTAAACAGGCTTGAAGGTTTAAAAATTCCTGCATCTTTTGATTATTCAAAACTAAAATCACTTTCATACGAAGCAAGAGAGAAGCTCACAAAAATTAAGCCTGCAACAGTTTCTCAGGCGTCTCGGATAAGTGGTGTTTCTCCAAACGATGTCTCCGTGCTTTTGGTTTATATGGGCCGCTAACCAAATTGTTTCACGTGGAACAATTAAATATTAATTTATCATTTTCATAAATTTTTTCTTTGGAAACCAACTCGAATATATTTTTAAAAGTTAAAGATTATTTAGTTTCAGATGAATCTTTCAATTTGATTTATGATGAAAACTTAGATTTTTTAACAACATCTCCTCAGCCAAAAAAAGAAGAACTTTCTAAATATTATGAAAGCCTAGATTATATTTCACACACAGACGAAAAGCGTGGTTTTATAGCTTATTTATATCAAAGAGTGAAAAAATGGTCTTTAAGTAAAAAAGCCAATCTTATATTTAAACAAAACGATGGTGTTGGGACGCTATTAGATATTGGTGCCGGGACAGGAGATTTTTTAAAAATTGCAAAAGAAAAAGGATGGAAGATTTCTGGAATGGAACCCAATAAAAATGCGGTACTATTAGCTTCCAAAAAAGGAATAGATTTAAAGACGTCATTAAATGATTTGGAAGGAGCGCAATTTGATGTTGTTACATTATGGCATGTTCTTGAACATATTCCGAATCTGGAAAACACGATTGTAGCTTTATCAAATTTGGTAAAACCGAATGGGGTGCTTCTAATTGCTGTTCCAAATTTTAAGAGTTTTGATGCAACGTATTACGGAGAGTTTTGGGCGGCATTTGATGTACCTAGACATTTGTGGCATTTTTCTAAAAAGGCAATCAAGCAATTTTTCGCTAAAGAATTTGAACTAGAAAAAATTAAACCAATGGTTTTCGATTCCTTTTATGTAAGTCTCCTTTCTGAAAAATATAAAAGTGGAAATAAGTTTTCTATTAAAGCAATTTGGATAGGTTTTTTGTCAAATTTTAAAGCGTTAAGCACAAAAGAGTATTCTTCCCACATTTATTGCTTTAAAAAAACCAAATAAGCTATTTTAAGCCGGTTTAAGCGCGTTTTAATCGTTAGTCGAGGGTTTGATTTTGTTTTTCAGAGATTCTCATTAAGAGCCAAGGAAAGCAATCAATTTAACATAGAAACAAACTATTTATTTTAATTGTTTAATAAATTATACTTATGCTTGTTCTGATTTGTGAATAAGACGTGTTAATTTAATGGACAGGTCTGTAAAAATAATTTTGGCATTACCATTTCGTTCAATGTGGTAAGAAGCATCTTCAATTACTTTCGTAATTTCAAAAATATTATTTTGGTGTACAAAAGGCGCAAATTTTAGAAGTGAGAAACTTTTATCTTTTGCTTCAAAAAATAAAAGTGAATCTGCTTTGTAATTTTTTAAAAGAGCTTGTCTAAAAATTTCAATACAATAGAAAAGAAATTTCTTTTGAGTTTCGCGACCTTGACTCGCAAGCTCATCGCTCCAAGCTAATAAATTAGTAATCGCTCCTTTGTTTCCTTTTGCTCTAAAAGCGGTTCGAACCCAGCTGATAAACCATTTTTCAAAAATTTCTTCATCTCCTGTTTCTTCAAGGAGTTGCAAAGCTTTATTAAAATCACCTTGCGATCTACGGGCAGTTAAAAGTGCTAGATTTTCATTAATTTCTAGTTTTTTTATCAACTTTTCAGCAATATCTGTTTCAGAAAGCAAAGGAAAAGTAAGCTGTTGGCAACGAGAACGAATGGTTGTGATTATTTGCTCTTCTTTTTCAGTAAGTAGAATCAATACTGTTTTATCTGATGGCTCTTCTACTAATTTTAAGATTTTGTTGGCGCACTCTCCATTCATACTGTCTGCCATCCACATAATTAATACTTTATAACCTCCTTCAAAGGCTTTTAGCGCAAGCTTTTTTGAAATATTTTCAGCTTCATATTTGCTAATATTTCCTTGTTTTTTTTCAATTCCAATACTTTGAAGCCATTCAAAAAGAGAAGCATATGGATTATTAAAAACAAAATTGCGCCATGCTTCAGCATAATTGTCTGAAATAGCATTTTTCTTTATAGCGTCACTCGTATTTACGGGGTAAACAAAATGTAAATCTGGATGTGCTAATTTTAAAACCTTGTTTTTGCATGAATTATATTCAGGACTTCCAACTTCGTATTGGCTACACAGTAATTGCGAAGCATATGCAATTGCCATAGGTAAAAGACCGCTGCCATTTACTCCCGAAAATAGCTGGGCATGGGGTATGCGTCCATTTTTTACGGTTGTTAAAAGATGTGATTTTATATGCTCTTGCCCAATTACCTCTGAAAAATCCATGCGCAAATCTAATCAATTTTGAACTTTCTTTTTTGTAAGAAAAATTTTATAATAGTTCGGAATTTTTAAAAAGGGTTAAAATTCAAAAAAGTATATTTGCACTTAAAATTTTAGCTTATGAAAACGGTAAATGATATTAATTTCAAAGAAAAAAAGGCATTAATTCGCGTAGATTTTAATGTTCCTTTAGACGCTTCTTTCAATATAACTGACGACACTAGAATTCGTGCCGCAAAGCCTACTATAATGAAGATTTTGGAAGATGGAGGAAGCTGTGTTTTAATGTCTCACCTAGGAAGGCCGAAAAACAAAGAAAATGAATTTTCATTAAAGCATCTTGTAAAGCCCTTGTCTGATGTGTTGGGGGTGCAAGTAAAATTTGCTGACGATTGTATAAGTGAAAATACTTCTAAAATGGTTTCAAATTTGAAATCTGGTGAAATTCTTTTATTAGAAAATTTGCGTTACTATGAAGAAGAAACAAAAGGAGCTATAACTTTTGCTGAAAAACTATCAAAATTTGGGGATGTTTATGTTAATGATGCCTTTGGAACTGCACATAGAGCACATGCTTCCACTGCTATTATTGCTAATTTTTTTCCAGAAAATAAATGTTTGGGATTGCTACTTGCTTCTGAAATTGAAAACGTAAAAAAAGTTTTAGAAACAAGCGAAAAACCCGTAACGGCTATTATTGGAGGCGCAAAGGTCTCTTCAAAAATCACAATAATTGAAAATATTTTAGATAAAATAGACCATCTAATTATTGGTGGCGGAATGGCGTTCACTTTTGTAAAAGCATTGGGTGGAAAAATAGGAAGTTCGCTGGTAGAAGAGGACAAACAAGACCTTGCTTTGGAAATTCTGGAAGAAGCAAAAAAGAAGAATGTAGCGGTGCATTTACCTATAGACGCTATTATTGCGGATAGTTTTTCTGCAACTGCCAACACACGGGTAGAAAGTGTTGGCGATATTCCAGCAGGCTGGATGGGACTTGATGTAGGTCCGAAGACAAATGAACTTTTCGCCAAAGTAATTAGGGATTCTAAAACTATTTTATGGAATGGTCCCGTAGGAGTTTTTGAGATGGAAAAATTTGCTGAAGGAACCATTGTATTAGGGAAAAACATAGCGAAAGCAACTCAAAATGGATCATTTTCGTTAGTAGGCGGTGGAGATTCCGTAGCTGCGGTACAAAAATTTAACTTAACAGATAAAGTAAGTTATGTATCAACAGGTGGTGGCGCGATGCTAGAAATGCTTGAAGGTAAGACACTTCCGGGAATAAAAGCGTTAATGTAAAAAAGTTAAATAGCAGGATATTAGCTGCTATGCGTAAAAAATTTGCTTAATTTCGTGAATTAACTAATTTTGATAAAATCTTTTACTTAAAAAGACGTTTCAGTTTTTAGAAAATTTAACTGTAATTCCTCTAAAAATGTATTAATCAGGCGAGTTTGCCTTATCCCCAAAAGCAATAAATAAGCTGATGAAACTAAACAAAATACTCCCTTTTATACTGTTGATGGTCTTCAGTATGAGTTTTGCCCAAAAAGGTAAAAACACTAACGAAAAGCTCAACACCACAAAAGTTCAAATTGTAGATTCTTTAAACATTTCAAAAATTGCCTCTGAATTACCTACCGTTACAATTGCAGCGGGTGTTAAGGATACAATTATCTATGATTTGAAGGATATGGCACTGGCGAGAAAAAAAGACAGCCTGTGGTTAAAAGAGCTCTATAAATCGGATCTTTTTGATGATATCTACAATAGCGTGGCAAACCAGGAATATGAAGCTGTAGATTATGAAGAGCTTCCTACAGAGGTTTTAAAACAACGCCTTAAAGATCTTGATGCACGTACTCCCTTTAAAGTAGAATACAACCCTTCTCTTGAAAGCGTAATTAAGCAATATTTAAAAAATCGAAGAGGTTCCTTGGAGCGTTTAATGGGGTTAAGCGAATATTATTTCCCAATGTTTGAACAGGAATTAGACAAGCACAACCTTCCTTTAGAATTAAAATATCTAGCAATTGTTGAATCTGCATTAAACCCACGAGCACGGTCAAGAGTTGGTGCAACTGGCTTATGGCAGTTTATGTACCCTACAGGAAAAATGTTTGGGCTAGATGTAAACTCGTATGTAGATGAACGCTCAGATCCAATTATGGCTACGGAGGCTGCTTGTAAGTACCTAAAAAGTCTAAATGCTAGTTTTAATGATTGGGACTTAGCGCTTGCGGCATACAATTCTGGACCTGGAAATGTGTCAAAAGCAATTCGTCGTTCGGGGGGGAAAACAAATTATTGGAATTTAAGAAGTTATCTTCCACGTGAAACGGCAGGTTATGTGCCAGCATTTTTGGCTACCATGTATATTTTTGAATATGCGCAGGAACACGGTTTTAAAAAGCAAGGGCCTAGAATTCCGTATGTGGCTACAGATACTATAAAAATAAGACAACAGATTACATTAGATCAAGTTTCAAAATTAGCCAATTTAGATAAAGAGGAGCTTGAGTTTTTAAATCCTTCATACAAATTGGGGATTATTCCAGTTATCAGTGGCGAAAACTATGTGTTACGTCTTCCCCTTACCGCTGTGGGAACCTTTGTCACTAATGAAGAGGCTATTTATGCTTTTGCTCAAAAAGAATTGGAAGAAGCTGAAAAGCCACTTCCGGAGTTATTTGAACAACCTTCAAAAATTAGGTATCGTGTAAAAAGAGGCGATTACTTAGGTAAAATTGCAGAAAGATATGGAGTGGGCGTTAGTCAAATTAAAGGCTGGAATGGCATGCGAAGTAATAATCTACGCATAGGTCAAAATTTAATTATTTATCCTAAAAATAGTAGTCAAGACCTTGCGAGTAGCCAATCACCTTCTAACCAGAATAATACTTCTGAAAAAACATATACGGTACGTAGTGGAGATTCACTATGGAGTATTTCACAGAAGTTTCCTGGAGTTTCAGTACAGAATATAAAAAAATGGAACGATATTAGTGGTACTAAATTGAAGCCCGGAACTAAACTAAAAATATATAAAGGATAGTTCCTAAAAACATCCTTTTAATGCGACACCTATTCCTAAATTTTAATTTCAGATTTAAACAATTGAAAATGAATTTTTTATCTGTACCTAAAGTTACTTTTCTAGTATTATTTTCCTTGCTTTTTTCATTTACTTCTTGTAGTGAAGGGGGCAAGCGAGACAAATCATTACTTCCAAGTTCTGTTGGAAATATTAATTCATTGGTAATTATTACCCCAAACGAGCTTTGGAATGGAATTGTAGGGGAAGCAATACGAAATAATTTTGCAGCACCTACAGATGGTCTTCCGCAAGATGAGCCCTTATTTTCAATGAACCAGATGCCACCAGAAGCATTTACAGGCTTTGCACGTAGCAATAGAATTTTTCTTTACGTTACTTTAAGCGATGAAGATAAAGTTACTCTTGCAACTGATGAATATGCAAAACCACAGACAGGATCGCTAATTAAAGCTACTTCAGAAGAAAAGTTAGTGGCATTAATAAATGAAAATGCTGCGAAGATAATAGCCTCTTTTCATGATTCTGAAATAAAAGAAAGACAACGTCGTACTTCAATTTCACTCATGAAAACAGATTCATTGAAGCATGTTATGGGGGTAAGTATGAAAATACCAAGTGCATACCGCATTGCAAAGGCTACAGATAGCTTTTTTTGGCTTCGGAAAGACTTAAAAGATGGAACCACAAACATACTTGTATATCAAACTCCGCTAAGTATGATAAAAAATGACAGCACTGCGGTTGGGGATATTATAAAAATTAGAGATTCTATTGGCAGCAAGCTTTTACCTGTAGAAGATGACGATCAATTTATTACTGAGGATGCCTATGCGCCATATCTTTTTAAAACCACAATAGACGGTAAATTTGCATATGAAACCAAGGGAACATGGGAGGTAAAAGACGCACTGATGGGCGGGCCTTTTATTAATTTTGCAGTAAAAGACGAAAAAAATAACCGCTATTTAATTCTTGAAGGGTTTACCTACGCCCCTTCTGTTTCAAAAAGAGATCTTCAATTTGAATTGGAGTCTATCTTGTTGAGTTCTAAGTTAGAAGAGTAGTAGAATAAGATAAAAAAAGAGCCTTTCAGTTTACTGAAAGGCTCTTTTTTATGTGTCTAAATAGAATTTATTTAGTATCGTCAATTTTTGTATCTGTTGATTCTTCTTTAGAAGCATCTTTAAATTCTTTAAGACCACTTCCTAAGCCACGCATAAGTTCTGGAATTTTCTTTCCACCAAAAAGAAGTAGCACTATAACTACAATCAATACAATTTGCCATGGCCCTATAACACCTAAGGGAATAAATAATGCACTCATATTTTTATATTTAATTATGCAAATGTAGCAAGAAATGTTTAGATAGAACGTTTTGAAGCTAACTTTAGCGTATGTGCTTATAGTTTATTTTATATTTGTAAAAAGCAATTGCAAGGTATGGCAAACAAAGAGAAAGGAACAAAGCGATTTAAAAGAAAGTTATTACACAAATACAGATTGGTCATTTTAAATGAAGAAACCTTTGAAGAACGTTTTTCATTTAAACTGAATAGATTAAATGTTTTTGTGTTTAGTACCCTTTTTGCCTTGTTTTTAATACTTACAACCACTTTTATAATTGCTTTCACCCCCCTTCGTGAGTATATTCCGGGCTATTCATCAACGACTTTAAAGAAGAAGGCTACTGAATTAACGTACAAAACAGACTCGCTACAGAGAAGTCTCGATTTTAATGAAAAATACCTTGCTTCAATCAAAAAAGTGCTTACAGGAGACGTAAAATCGATAGATTTCAATAAAGATTCATTAATTGAAGTTGCTAAAACCGATCCATCAGTTTTAATACGCACGTCAAAAAAAGACTCTCTTTTACGTCAACAAGTTACCAAAGAGGACAAATACAACCCGCTTATAGCACCACAAGTGCAAGAATTTGCCTTGTTTGCACCCGTTAAAGGCGCTATTTCAGAACCCTACAACTCTAAAGCTAAGCATTATGCGGTAGATGTTGTAACCGCTAAAGATTCTCCTGTGAAATCTGTGGCAGACGGAACTGTTATTTTTTCGGAATGGACAGGACAGACAGGGTATGTAATTATTGTAAAACACACTAACAACCTCATTTCTGTATACAAACACAATGCAATGCTTACGAAAGAACAGGGCGAAATAGTGAAAGCTGGAGAAGTTATTGCTACTGTTGGCAATACCGGCGATTTAACAACGGGGCCTCACCTTCATTTTGAACTTTGGCGAGACGGTTACCCTATAAACCCTACAAGTTTCATCGATTTTGATTGATAGCCTATGTCCCTAAAATCTAATGCCGCAAAAATTTTTGCTAGAATTGTTGTAAGCCGAATTCAAAAATGGGCTGCAAATCCTGTAAAAACACAAGAAGATGTTTTTAAGGAATTAATTTCAAAAGCAAAAAATACTGCCTTCGGAAAAGAGCACAATTTTCAGAATATTAAGTCATTTGAAGATTTTGCAATGCAGGTGCCCATTCGTGATTATGAAGCGCTAAAACCATATGTAGACCGTGTGGTTTCAGGGGAAGAAGATGTACTATGGCCAGGAAAACCACTTTATTTTGCTAAAACATCTGGTACTACTTCCGGCGCAAAATACATTCCGCTCACCAAGGAATCGATGCCGTTTCATATTGAAGCTGCACGAAATGCTATTCTCTGTTACATCAATGAAACCGGGAAAGCTGCTTTTGTGGACGGGAAAATGATTTTTTTACAAGGAAGCCCAGAAATGCAAGAAAATAACGGCATAAAAACAGGAAGGCTTTCTGGAATAGTGGCGCATTATGTGCCAAGTTACCTTCAAAAAAACAGATTGCCAAGTTGGGAAACCAATTGCATTGATGATTGGGAAACAAAGGTAGATGCTGTTGTTGATGAGACCAAAAACGAAAACATGACGGTAATTAGCGGTATTCCGTCTTGGGTGCAAATGTATTTTGAAAGACTTCAAAAGAGCTCAGGAAAGAAGGTTGGAGATTTATTCAAAAACTTTAATTTATTCATTTATGGCGGTGTAAATTTTGAGCCGTATCGCGCAAAATTTGAAAATTTAATAGGAAGAAAAGTGGCTAGTATTGAGCTTTTCCCAGCAAGTGAAGGTTTTTTTGCCTTTCAGGATAGCCAAAAGGAAAAAGGCATGCTATTGCTATTAAATTCAGGTATCTTTTATGAATTTGTAGAAGCCGCTTCTTTTTTTGATGAAAATCCAAAACGATTCCCCATTGGCGAAGTAAAAACGAATGTTAATTACGTGATGCTAATTTCGACTAATGCAGGTTTGTGGGCGTATAACCTAGGCGATACCGTACAGTTTACTTCAACCAAACCTTATCGCGTTATTGTTTCGGGAAGAATTAAGCATTTTATTTCGGCATTTGGCGAACATGTAATTGGGAAAGAAGTAGAGGAAGCGATGAATAAAGCCATTTCAAAATTCAATTTTTCAATTACTGAATTCAACGTCGCACCACAGATTACACCAGTAAACGATGAATTACCCTATCATGAATGGCTGGTGGAGTTTGATGATACTCCTGAAAATCTTCACCAAGTGGCAGCATTTTTGGACACCGAAATGCAACAACAAAATTCATATTATTTCGATTTAATTGTAGGGAAAGTGCTTCAACCATTAAAAATTACGCCCCTTAAAAAAAATAGCTTCCAAGAATTTATGAAAGCTCAAGGAAAACTTGGAGGTCAAAACAAGGTGCCCCGTCTTTCTAACGACCGTAAAATAGCGGATGCATTGCTTGAAATTCAGACATAAAATTAGTAGTATATTTGCATTTAATGAACAATTTGAAATCACATACAAGAACGCGTGCTCAGGAGAGTACGGGTGCTATCGAAAGGCTTTACATTACCATGCGCCATCTTTTTAACCGTGGGTTTTACAAACCAATGGGCGTTTCTGGAGAGTCTCTTCGCGAATCATTATTAATACTTCGTCCAGAAATTTATGGCTCTATAAAAGAAGAAAAAATTGAGCTGCAAGGTTTGCTGTATGTTATGGATCGCCTACCTATAGGGATTGAGGAGTGTAGGTTTATTAATTTAACGAGTGATGAAGGGTATAAAAACTCTCATTTTGAACCTATAATTCCGCTTAAACGACGTCGAAATTGCTACCGGATTGATGCGGAACAGATGAATATTGAAATTACCCGAGGGCGTTCAGAAATCTATGACATTTTAACGCATTTAACCTTTCTTTTTATAGAATCTCACAAAATTATGAAGCAAGTAGTCATTGACGAAAGCGGCGATGTGATTCGCGATTGGAAAAAACTAGAGCAAGCCGTTCAGAAAAAAGGCAAGCTTACCCAAGAAGAGAAGGAAGTTGCGCTTACCCATACGGCAAACTTTTTAGGAAGAACTTTTGAAGAAGTAAAAAATGTATTTCCTTATTTCGCTTCAGAAAAGAATGAAAATCGCTTTTTTAATATAATCTATTTCCTTGGTAAGCTAGCCATAGACGAAGTAATCGGGAACAACCAACGCATTATTACCTTTAGTCCTGTATTGCGGGAGCGTTTAGGGCATCATATTCATGGGGAACAATGGGCATACCGCATAAAACTTACCTTACAAGAAAAAGGGTTGTTAGAACGTCCGCTACACATTATTAGCGCAAATATGCATAGTGTAATGAATAGTATTTATGCTCCAAAAGCATTGGCTGCAGAGTTTTCAAAGAAGAAACCGATGGAGGTTTTTGAAATGCTAAGCAGTCCAACAAATATTAAACTACGCGAAAAGGTTACTAAAGCGGCACTTAATGAAGGCATGGTCTTTATTGAAGATAAAAGCGGCACCAACATAGACGTACAGATAATTGATACCGAAAAAATAAAGAATAGCCCTTATTCAGAAGGATTAGCGAGCTTTGAAGCTTCACAGAAACCCGTAATTATTGTAATGGATTACGCCTTTGGCGAGCAGGCTTATGAAACCATGGATGAACTTTTAAAACCGTTTGTAGACGCAATGAAAGTGCGTCATTTTTTAAACGTAGCTTCGGTTTCAATAATGGGAAAAGCAGGTATTTTGGAAGGTGGAAAAGGCGATATTATGATCCCTTCAGCCCATGTTTTTGAAGGGACTGCGGATAATTACCCATTTAAAAATAAGTTGAAAAAATCACATTTTAAAGACGACGATGTTCAAGTTTGCACTGGAGCAATGATATCTGTTTTGGGAACCTCACTTCAAAATAGAGATGTGCTTAAGTTTTTTCATAATTCCACGTGGAATGTTATTGGGTTGGAAATGGAAGGGGCACATTATCAAAAAGCAATTCAAGCAGCTGCAAAAATTCGCCGAAGCATAAGTCCGAAAGTAAAGGTGAGGTATGCGTATTATGCTTCAGATAATCCATTAGAAACAGGAAGCACTTTAGCTTCGGGTGGTTTGGGAACAAGTGGCGTAAAACCTACGTATTTGATTACCGAAAAAATGTTAAAACAAATTTTAGACACTTCTAAAAAATAATTTTGAAAGAGATTAAAGTACTGATTACTGGAGGCGCAGGATTTATAGGTTCTAATTATGTGGAATACGTCCGTAATAATTCAGAAGACGAAATATTCGTGCTGGATAAGCTTACTTATGCTGGAAATATGAAGAATCTAGAAGCTGTTTCCGATAAAATTACTTTTATAAAAGGAGATATTTGCGATTTAGATTTAGTTCAAAAATTATTTACCACACATAAATTTCAGAAAGTAGTCCATTTTGCTGCCGAAAGCCATGTGGACAATTCTATTTCGGGCCCTTCAGAATTTATTCAAACAAATATTGTTGGCACCTTCAATTTACTTCAAAGTGCTTATAAAACGTGGATGGATGGTCCAAATAAGTTGAAAGAAGATTTTAATATCGCACGATTCCTTCACATTTCTACCGATGAGGTTTATGGAACTTTAGGAGAAACAGGGCTTTTTACGGAAGAAACCTCATATGCGCCAAACAGCCCATACAGTGCTTCAAAAGCTTCATCAGATTTTATTGTTCGCAGTTATTTTCACACCTACGGAATGCCTGTTATTACTACCAATTGCTCAAATAATTACGGCCCCAATCAGCATAAAGAAAAATTAATTCCTACAATAATCAGAAAAGCACTTTCAGCTGCACCAATCCCAATTTATGGCGATGGAAAAAACATTCGGGATTGGCTTTATGTAACGGATCATTGCAGTGGAATTTACCTAGCTTTGGAAAACGGAAAATTAGGAGCAACCTATAATATTGGCGGTAACAACGAACGTGAAAACTTATACATTGCCCATGTTATCTGTGAATTATTGGACGAAATACGTCCTAAAAACAGTTCCTATAAAGAACAGATAACCTTTGTAAAAGACCGGCCTGGACATGATTTTAGGTATGCCATTGATGCTTCAAAAATAGAAAATGAGCTTGGCTGGAAAGCAAACGAAAATTTTGAAAGCGGCATTCGGAAAACGATTGAATGGTATTTAGATAATAGCGATAGATTATAATTTAAAACCTAGTAATAGGACGTTTTATAGAGAAGCTAGGTGGTAAAAAACAAAAGATGAAAGGAATAATTTTAGCAGGAGGCTCAGGCACCAGATTACACCCAATTACATTGGCGGTAAGCAAGCAGTTAATGCCAGTTTATGACAAACCGATGATTTATTATCCGTTATCAACACTTATGTATGCTGGGATTACTGAAATTTTAATTATTTCCACCCCACAAGACCTTCCTTTGTTTAAACAACTTTTGGGAGATGGGAAAAAGCTAGGTTGTAATTTTCAATATGCCGAACAAGCAGCACCAAATGGGCTTGCAGAAGCTTTTATAATTGGAAGAGAATTTATTGGTACCGATAAAGTAGCTTTAATTTTAGGGGATAATATTTTTTATGGCTCTGGTTTGAAGGAATTGCTGCAATCTAATAACAATCCCGATGGCGGTGTAATTTATGCGTATCACGTTTTAGATCCTGAACGCTATGGAGTGGTTGAATTCGATAAAAATGGAAAAGCGCTTTCTATTGAAGAGAAACCTATAGTCCCAAAATCAAACTTTGCAGTTCCTGGAATCTATTTTTATGATAATAGTGTGGTGGAAATTGCGGCAAATATAAAACCGAGCGCCCGCGGCGAACTTGAAATAACAGATGTAAACAACGTGTATTTAAAACAAGAAAAACTAAATGTTAGTATCCTTGATAAAGGTACGGCTTGGTTAGATACAGGTACTTTTGCATCCTTGATGCAAGCTGCACAATTTGTTGAGGTTATTGAAGAAAGGCAAGGTTTAAAAATTGGTGCTATTGAAGAAGCAGCTTATGAAATGGGATATATTTCAAAACAACAACTCATCAAATTAGCTGAGCCGTTAATGAAAAGTGGCTACGGAAAACATTTAATTCAACTAGATTAATTTTGGAATTACAAAAAACACCATTAAAAGATTGTTTTATCTTAAAACCAAACGTTTTTAGAGATGAACGCGGGCTTTTTTACGAAACTTACAACCAAAAAATTTTTGAAAAAACAACAGGCCTGAAGATAGATTTTGTCCAGGATAATCAATCCATTTCTACAAAAGGAGTGTTGCGTGGGCTACATTTTCAAAATGGTGCAATGGCACAAGCAAAATTAGTTCGTGTGGTGAAAGGGAGAGTTTTAGACATTGTGGTAGATATTCGAAAGGATTCTGAAACTTTTGGAAAATCATTTTCTATTATTCTGGACGATTTGGAACAGTTGCAACTTTTTGTGCCACGTGGCTTTGCACATGGGTTTATTACTCTTTCGGAAGCATCTATTTTTTCATATAAATGCGATAATTATTACGATAAAGCTTCCGAAAGTGGAATTATCTATAATGACGCAACCTTAGCATTAGATTGGCATCTTTCAAAGGAAGAATTTATTATTTCAGAAAAAGATTTAGAACTTTCCACTTTTGAGAAAGCGATTTCATGAAAAAAATATTGGTAACAGGTGCGAATGGACAACTGGGCAGCTGCATAAAAGATGCTGCTACCAATTTTCCCGACCTTGATTTTGTCTTTGTTTCAAAAGAAGAGCTAGCGATAGAAAAAACAAACTTACTGACGGATTTTTTTAAAAAAAATACTTTTGATTATTGTATAAATACCGCCGCTTATACGAATGTTGAACAGGCAGAAAGTGACAAAGAGCGTGCGTTTGCTATTAATGGCGAAGCTGTTAAAAATATAGCTGAAAGTTGTAAAGAAAACGATATTGTTTTAATACATATTTCCACAGATTATGTGTTTGATGGAAAAAAGAAAGCACCGTATTTAGAAACAGATAGTACAAACCCCCTTAATGTTTATGGAGCTTCCAAGCTAAAAGGGGAGCACTATATTCAAGAAATTTGTTCTAAATATTACATTTTTAGAACCTCGTGGTTGTATTCGCAGTATGGGCATAATTTTTTAAAAACTATATTGAAGTATTCACAGGAGGATAAACCCCTTACCATTACTACCGAACAAACAGGAACACCAACAAATGCCAACGATTTAGCGAATGCAATGCTAGAAGTAATTGCTAAAAACTCAACAGATTATGGCATGTATCATTACAGTAATAGCGGAGAAACAACATGGTTTGGCTTTGCAGAAGAAATCCTTCGGCAGCGCGAAAAATTAAAAGATGCAAATCTTGCAAAAACCAATCATTACCGTACTTTTGCCGCAAGACCAGAGTATAGTGTATTAAGTAATAAAAAATTTTTATTTTTTTTTGATCAACCCTCAATTGACTGGAGGAAAAGCTTACAGAATTTGTTCAACCATTATTCATAAAAAAAATGAACTCAAACAAAGAAGAAATTGATTTAGACTCTTTATTTAAAGGATTAGAAAGGGTTAGGAATAAGTTTTTATCAACGTGCTATCACGCAATTCAATTTTTGATAAAATCTTGGTACATTTTTTTAATACTAATAATACTGGGGGGCGTGCTCGGTTATTTTTCACAAAAATATGGCGAAACCAATCAAGAGGCTACTGTCGTTATTCGCACTAATTTCAACAGTGAACAATATACCTATAATGCTATTGACGTTATAGCAAAAAAAGCCAAGTCTAAAGACACTTTATTTTTTAAAACGAATGGATTACGAGCTGATTCCTTAGAAATAAAAAACATTGAAATTACTCCTATCTTTAGCTTTAAAGACTTGACAGAAGAGTTTAAAGAAAATGGGAGAGATATAGATGCGCTTTTAAGAAACCTTAACTTTCAAGATATCGTAGAAGAAAAAATAGAGCCTTTTAGAAGTTCTTTTAAATACCATACATTGACTTTAACGCTATCTTCCGTTGCAGATGAGAAATCTGTAGAAAGTGTTTTAAACTATCTTAATAACCAAGAGGTTATAAAAAGACTGGGAGAAGTTGGAAAGAAAGGAATTGAAGAACAAATAAAAGTTAATTCTGAAACCTTGGCACAAATTGATACCGTAATAAGTACATATAGCAAAGGAGAATCATTGCCAAGTTCTAGTTCTCAAATTTTTGTGGTCGACAAGAATTTTAATATTTCCAATATATTGGAATTAAAAATGGAATTGCAAAAAAACAATAAAGAACTAAGTGAAGATTTAGTTTTTGCCGACAAACCTATAATTAGTATAGATAGTAACATTGCAGTAGTTGATGAAAAGGGAATTTTAACGAATAAAGTTATTTTTTACCCAATGCTGTTTGTGTTTCTATTCTTAGTTTTTGCCGTAAGTAGACACTTATATCGATATATTAAAACTATTGCAATGAAGCAATAAAAAAATTGCTTTCTATGCTTTCAAGCCTAATTATTTTTGGTACTCGACCTGAAGCTATAAAAATGGCTCCTTTGGTTAAAGCTTTTAAATCTCAGCCTGAAATTTTTAACACGAAAGTGTGTATCACAGCACAACATAGGGAAATGCTTGATCAGGTCTTGGATTTTTTTGAAATAATTCCAGACTATGATCTGAATTTGATGAAGCCAAATCAGAATTTATATTCCTTAACTGCTGATATTATTACGGAATTAAAACCTGTTTTAGAGGATTTTAAACCTGATTATGTATACGTTCACGGTGATACCACCACCACAATGGCAGCAAGTATCGCTGCGTTCTATTCTGGAGCAAAAGTTTGCCATATAGAAGCGGGTTTACGTACGTTTAATAAATTTTCGCCTTTCCCAGAAGAAATAAATAGATCGATTACTGGAAGAGTAAGTGATTTACACTTTGCTCCTACTGAAACATCTCGTGCCAATTTATTAAAAGAAAATATTCATCCAGATCAAATTTTGGTTACTGGAAATACTGTTATAGATGCTTTAAACTATAGTGTAAAAAAAGTTACTTCTCCTGCATTTGAAGATAAAGAGGTTAATACTCTTAAAGAAATTATTGAACCTGATAAACAATTAATACTAGTAACGGGCCATAGACGAGAAAACCATGGAGAAGGCTTTATTAATATTTGTAATGCACTAAAAGAGATAGCCAAATCTTCTTTAAATTATCAAATTATTTATCCAGTACATCTAAATCCAAATGTTCAAAAACCCGTATATGAACTTTTAAAAGGATTGGATAATGTACATCTAATTGCTCCACTAAGTTATCCGGCTTTTGTCTGGTTAATGAATGAATCTAAACTTATTATAACAGATAGTGGAGGTGTACAAGAAGAGGCACCTAGTCTAGGGAAGCCTGTTCTAGTAATGAGAAATACAACAGAACGCCCTGAGGCAGTAAAAGCAGGCACTGTAAAACTTGTAGGTACAGATAAAAACAAAATAATCGCAGAGGCTTTAAACCTCATGAAAAATAAAGAACAATACGAGAAAATGTGTAAACTGCACAACCCCTATGGCGATGGTAAAGCTTGCGAAAGAATTGTAGATTTTATAAAAAAATTACAATAACAATTCGGATGTATTTGAAGGATAAGCAATGAAAAAGATAAATATTGAATCAGACTTAATGGAAGTTTTAAAAAAAGGAGGGATAGCCCTTTTTTTAAGAATATTAGGTTTCCTAGCAGGTTATCTTTTTGTTTATTACACCGTACTTTATTTTGGCGCAGAAACACAAGGAAGAATTTCATTAAGCTTTTCTTTTTTAATGATTGCCTCACTAATTTGTATATTAGGAGCAGACGTAAACTTTGTTAAGCTTTTTGCAATTGAAAATAATTTTGATAACGCAAAAGGCTTATTTTTAAAAGCATACCCTTTTTTTGTTGGAGGTTCGTTGCTTATTGGAATACTTATCTTTTTGGGGTCAAACTGGATCAGTATTAATTTTTTTAAGGACCCTGAGTTAGCACCCTTTTTAAAATGGACCGCACCAAGTATTGTTTTATATACTTTAATGTTAATTAATGCTTCAGTATTTAGGGGCTTAAGACAAAATACACTTTATGCTTTTTTGTTTAATGGCGGAAGGTTCATTTTTACAATGATCTTTTTTTGGCTGTTGGTTTTTTTCTGGTCAAAAGACCCTATTACAACAGCGATTGCTCATACTATAGCAGTGGCAGTGCTCTTTATAATATCTCTCGGGTATTTAAGAAAGTATATAACGCCACTTTCAAAAAAAACCAAATACAAAGTAGCCTCTTTTCTTAAAGATTCTTTCCCGATGTTTTTGTCTGCCTCTATGATTGTTTTATTAGGGTGGGCAGATACCATTATTTTAGGAATTTATGAAGATAGCGCAACAGTAGGTATGTATAGTGTTGCTTTGAAAATTGCAACCGTGGTAAGTTTTTCATTACAAGCAGTCGATTCTATTTTAGCACCAAAATTATCGCATGCTTACCATGGAGGAAATTATTTACTTTTTAAAAAGCTAATTAAATTTGCGACATATATTAATGCCCTTTTTTCAATTACTTCAGTAGTAGGAATTTTTCTTTTTAAAGATTTTATTTTAAATATTTTTGGCTCAGAATTTATAGCAGCTTCAACAGCGTTATTGATTTTATGTGTGGGACAATTATTCAATTCTGTAGTTGGCCCGGTTGGATCTATTTTTCAAATGACTGGATATCAAAAAGTTTTTCAAAACATATTGGTAGTTTCATTTATAATAAATCTTATTTTAAACTTAACTTTAGTTACAGCATACGGTATCAATGGGGTTGCATTTGCAACTGCCTTTAGTTTGATATTTTCTAAAATAGCAAGCGCTTTTTATATTAAAAAATTAATTTGGAAAACGCCATGAATGCTATAATTAGAAGTTTCTTTCTGTTTCTTTCAGCTCTTAGTATTTTTAATTTCTTTTTTAAGACTACTACAACTTTAAGCATATTCGATTACTCAGATGAATTTATGCTTTTATTTTCTTTGGTTATAATCATTTATGATATATGGAGTAGAAGGAAAACCACACTAATGCATATTGCAATATTTGGCTTTTTAGCATATTCTATTCTTATAAGCTTCATTTTTGGACTTAATAGTAATATCCTACAAATAATAATACAAAGTCTAGTAACTATTAAGTTTTTTATATTCTTAACAGCATTTATCATGTTGTTTAAAAACCATATAGAGAAAATAAAAAAATTCTTCTTTTGGGTACTTGTATTTGCTGGGATTGGAATCTTTCTACACCTTTTATTAGGAGAGATTTTTAACTATACCTATGGCGTTTCAAAATACACGAGACCTGGTATTTCAAGCATTAGATATACGGGGTTTTTTAGACATCCTAATCATATGGCATATATGGTTATAGTGTTTATAGCACTGGTATTGGATAAGTTTAAAAAAGAAAACAGAAATATAGATAGAACAGGATGGATAAAAATAAGTATTGGGCTTGCTATTATTGTATTAGCAGATACTAGAACTGCAATTTTTGGAGTAGCTATATTGCTTACCTTTTTTTATTGGGATTATATCTATAAAAACTTCCTTGTGTTTTTTGCTTTTGTTTTTCTAGGAATATTGATTGTAACAGGAGTTTTAATTTTCACGGACCTACCCGAAAGCATCATGGCCAATTTAGAAGCATCGTATAGTCTGGATTCAAACTACATTAGGGGGTTGATGTTCTATATGTCTATATTGTTAATTGGTAAATATTTTCCAATTGGCTCGGGAGCAGGTACTTTTGGCTCTATTTACGCTAAAGATAGCCAGGTTTATAAAGATTTTGGCGTAGATCAAAGATATTATTTTGTTGAAGAGTGGGGTATTTATGACAGTAATTTTGCATCAATTTTAGGAGAATATGGATTTATGGGCATTATTATTTTTATTCTTCTTTTTCGAATTTCTTATTCATATTTAAAGCATGCCTTTAGTTTTGGAAAAACCCCTCCTATGCTCAGGGCCTTGCTTTGGGTTTTTGTTTTCTTTTGTATTTCAAACCCTATGCTTACAAACAATGTGTATATATTGTTAAGTGTCCCTGTATTTATGTTAATTGCCAATACTGAAAAAACGTGAGAATATTACTTATAACAAGTATGTATCCTAGTGCTCAAAAAAAGTATTCAGGGATTTTTGTGAAGAATCAATTTGAGTGTATACAAAGATTGATAACGCCAGATGAGGACATCGCTATTTTTTTTATGAGAAGAAAAATAACGGGTCCAATAGGCAGCATTACAAAGCACCTACTTTCTTTTTTTCGTTTTATCCCCTTCCTATTTAAAAAATATGATGTAGTACATCTTCACAGTTTTTTTCCTTTAATTTTTTCTGCATGGATTTATAAAGTATTTCATCCTAAAACTAAGTTGGTTGTTACTTTTCATGGGATGGACGCAAATATTCAGGTTAATAAAAAAAATGAAAAATTACTTCGTTTTTTTTCAAAAAAGATTGACTTTACCATACCCGTAGGAAAAGAGGTTGCAAAAAACGTTACGAAAAAACTCAAATTACCCATTGGTAAAATACTTCCAGTAGGTGTTAATCCTAGCATTTTTTATCCAGAACCAAAGCAAAAGATTTACGATTATCTTTTTGTGGGTTCTTTTTTTGAAGTAAAAGGAATTGATATACTATATCAATCAATAAAAGATTTAAACAAAGACATTCGTTTTTGTATTGTTGGCAATGGAGAAAAATATAAAAAGCTATTCCTGCAACTTATTAATGATGGCTTCACATTAGAATTAAAGGAAGATCAAACCCATGAGCAATTAAGAACTCTATACAATCAGTCTAAATTTTTGGTGCTTCCCTCAAGGTCTGAAGGATTTGCTACGGTGATAGTTGAAGCTATGTATTGCGGAATACCTGTTTTAACTTCAAACATACCCCAGTTTAAAGAGCAAATTACAGAAAATGAAAATGGGTTTACATTCCCCCTTGAAACTCCCGAAAAACTTACGGCGCTTTTAGGCAACCTTATGGATATTTCGCCATCTGAATACCAAAGACTGTCAGCAAATGCCGTAGCTTCTTTTAAGGATATTTCCTTAGACACTGTGTGTACTGAACTTTTGAAAATTTATAGAAAATGAAAAAATTTTTATATTTCATCTATCTAGTTTTTTTTAGAAATACACCTGAAGATTATAGACCTTATAGTCTTTTCTTTCCTCAGGTACGCAGTTTCTTAGTCAAAAACTATTTAAAAAGCTGCGGCAAAAAGCCATTAGTAAAAAACCGCGCAGAAATTTCACTTTTTGCCACCGTTGGTGATTTTTCAGAAATGGGAACACGTTGTATGATTCAAACCAACGTACATATAGGCAGTTATGTAATTATGGGGCCAGATGTAAAAATCTATTCTAGAAACCATAAATTTGATTCTTTAGAGATTCCCATTGCTAAGCAAGGAAAACATTATCTAGAAACCTTTGTTGGGGATGATGTTTGGATAGGCGCCAATGTAATTATTACCGCCGGATGTAAAGTAGGTAATCACTGTGTTATTGCCGCAGGCTCTGTAGTAACCAAAGACATTCCAGATTATGCAATTGTTGGAGGCGTGCCTGCAAAAATCATTAAATATAGAAATCAGACTGAAAGTAAAAAAGATGAATGACCGAGGCGAGAATGGTGCTATGGAAGAAAAACCAGTTAACTTAATTTATCTTTTGGGAGCTGGAAGAAGCGGCACTACAATGTTGGCAACTATTCTAAATAACCACCCGAATATACATACTGTTGGTGAAATGCACCAATTTTTGGATTATCTTCTTGAAGATAAAGATTGTTCTTGTGGTGAAAATCTTTCTCTATGTAATTTTTGGGCTCCCGTATTAAACGATATAGACTTATCGCTTTTAAAAAATAAAGCGAATGTAGCTCTTTCTAATTCATTAGAGAAACACCATAACATTCCTTTGCTTCTTTTGGGAAAACCCTTAAATACTACCTACAGCGCAATGACCGATATGGTCTTTAAAGCTATCCATACTAAAGTTTCGAAACCTTGGCTGTTGGATTCTTCAAAATATATTTCTAGGTACCTTCTTTTAAGAAAGAATAAAAACATTAATCTTAAAGGCATTTATTTGGTACGAGACGTTAGAGGGGTTGTCTACTCCTTCGGGAAAAATGTACAAACTCCAAAAAATCCACTATCAGCGATTTTCTATTATTCATTAGTAAATATTTGGGCGCAATTGGTCTCATTATTAGACAGAAAAGTGATTAAAATACGCTACGAAGACTTTGTTAATGAACCAGAGCTAACCATTCAAAAAATAGAAAAACACCTTTTTGGTAAGACCGAAAATATTTCAGACTTAAATGATAAAACCTTCGATATTCCACATATTATCGCTGGAAACCGATTGCGATCACAAAAGCAACTTGTAATAAAAAAAGATGTAAAGTGGAAGGAAGGAATATCTCGGAGTAAACAAATTCTCTATTATATAGCAGCTTTTCCCTTAATGGCCATAAATAAATATAAGCCTTGAAACAGATAGCCATTATAAAAAAATATGTGTTTTATCTTGTATTGTTTACATTGCCCATGTACACAATTATAAACAATATTTTACTTGTTGTTTTTTTTGCATTATTTATTATTGAAGGAAATTTTAAAAGAAGGTTTTATACCATAAAAAAAAACTACAGTCTTTTTATACCACTTGGTTTATTTTTTATGTTGGCATTATTTGCTGCCTTAAATCCTTTTGAAGGTATTGGTGTCTTTTTAAAAGGTATAGAAAAATATTGGAGCTTAATACTTATTCCAATTACATTTATTAGCTGTAAGGAGGAATATACTAAAGACTGGAAAAATCTATTTCTAGCGTTATTATGGGGTTGTATAGCTACTTTGTCTCTATGTTATGCAAATGCAATTTACGAAATGATTGTAGGTAATGAGCCCTTACACTATTTTTGGAGATGGCGCCATTTAAACCATCAATTTACAGCAATAGCTGATACACATCCTGCTTATCTTGGACTGTACATTGTAACCTCTATTGTGTTTTTATTTATGGAGTCTTCCTATAAAAAATGGACTAAAATAATTCTATGTGTTATTTTATTTCTAGGATTAATTCAATTAGCGAGTAGAACGGCATTATTAAGTCTATCTATTCTTGTCGTTTTTTTAATATTGACAAAAATAAAAACCCATTGGAAAGAAATTGGTATAACCTTTTCCGTGTTAGTTTTAATTGGGGCATTATTTATGGGCACAGCAAGCAGTTTTCTAAAAGAAAGACTGGTTTCATTCCAAAATCTAGGGAAAGATCAACGCATAAGTAGGTTTAAAATTTCGTATGATATTTTTACGGAATATCCAATTTTTGGGGTTGGGAACGCATGCAAAGAGGAAGTGCGTAAGAAGAAATATTTAGAGAATAATTTTCAGACCGCAGCTCTGGAAAAATACAATGCACACAATCAGTTTTTAGAATATTTGAGTGTTAATGGAATTATTGGTGCCATCGTATTTTTATCTGTTTTCGCTTACCTACTTTTTATTTGTTGGAGAAAAAAACAATACTTTTTTCTAACCGTACTTTTATTGTTTTTAGTGGCGAATATAACCGAGTCAATGTTAGTTAGAATTAAGGGTATAGAATTCTTTGCCTTTACCGTATCTTTGCTGATTATTTTGAAAAATAAAGAAGAAACCTCGGAATGAAGATACTGATTACGCTAGATTATGAACTTTTTTATGAAAACAACCCCAAGCCAGAGGATTGTATCATAAAACCCATGGAGGAGCTTCTTAAAATTGTTGAGCCATTAAATGTGAAACTTGTACTTTTTGTAGATGTTGGTTATTTAAAATATCTAGAGAAATTTAAAGACACTTATCCTTCACTGGAAAAAGATTATCAACTTGTTACCAATCAATTAAAGGACTTATGTGCGAAAGGCCATGAAGTACAATTACACATTCACCCGCATTGGGAAGATACCGACTATGATGGTACCCAATGGATTTTTGATTTAACAAGATATAAATTGTCTGATTTTTCAGACGAGGAAGTTCTTGAAATAGTTACTGAATATACAAACATCCTTCACCGAATTACAGGGCAAGAAATTACCGCCTTTAGAGCCGGCGGATGGTCTGCGCAACCTTTTGAGCCTATAGGAAAGGCATTGCTTAAAAATGGTGTTACTATTGACAGTACAGTATACCCCAAAGGTGTTTTAAAATCCAAAGACCAATGGTTTGATTTTAAAAACATAGGTTTTGATAAATCTAGCTGGAAATTTTCTTTAGATCTTGTTAAAGAAGATTCTCTTGGGAGTTTTACAGAAGTAGCTATTAGTTCGTTTAAAGTACTCCCTTTCTTTTTTTGGAAATTTGTTGCAGTACGCCTCTTAAAAATCCCCGAACATGTTTCATATAGTAAATCTTCGGCGGTTGGCCCTTCAAAACTTCATATTTTAAAGTTATTGCTTCGCCCGTCCTACTCAGTTGTTGCTATAGATGGGTTTAAGGCTGGATATCTAGAAAAAGCTTTTCAATTTTATAAAAAGAAAAACCTTGAGGATTTTGTAATAATTGGGCACCCCAAAGCATTTACGCCTTTTTCAATGAAAAAATTTAAAGAATTCATAGAAAAGGAAAATCGCGCCAAACAGGTCGTGGTTTTTTCTGAATATAAATAATTGAAACCTACAAGAAAGGTTTATGGAAAGTAAGACAATAGAAATACTCGGAACGCAGATAGAAAATTTTTCTCAAGCTGAGGTAATCAGAAAAGTAGAACATGCAATTGAATCAAACACTCAAATACATTTGGAAGGTGTAAATGCGGGTAAATTGGTCGATATGCAAATAGACGCTGAACTTAAAGAAAGTGTTTTGTGTAGTAATCTTATTACTGCAGATGGACAATCCGTGATATGGGCTTCAAACTTTTTAGGAACACCATTGAAAGAACGAGTTGCTGGTATTGATCTTATGATTAAACTAGTTGAAAGTGCTTCAAAAAATGGCTATAAAGTATTTTTATTTGGCGCAAAAGAAGAAATTGTTCAAGGAGTAGTCAATAAATATACCCAGCTTTATGGATCAGATGTAATTGCTGGTCACCGTAATGGCTATTTTAAAGCTTCAGACGAAGAAAAAATTGTGCAAGAGATTGTAACTAGTGGTGCTCAAATGCTTTTTGTAGGTATAACTTCTCCAATCAAGGAAAATTTTCTTAGGAGACATAAAGAACAACTCAAGCACATTAACCTTATTATGGGCGTTGGCGGTAGTTTTGATGTTATTTCTGGAAAAACCAAACGCGCACCTCTTTGGATGCAAAAATATGGATTAGAATGGTTTTATCGCTTTTTACAAGAACCAAGAAGAATGTGGAAACGTTATCTTGTAGGGAATTCAAGATTTATTTATTTGGTTTTAAAAGAACGGTTTTCAAAATAGAAATACGTTTGTTTTCCTAGTATTAGCATCTTTTCACTAATATTTCATCAGAGTTTTTTATCTTCCCCTAGAATTTTCAGCTTATAGTAATAGTTATGAGGATACTGCTCTCCGCCATATATCCATATGCGTTTATGTTGCTCTACCTAATCATCCCATTTGATGATTATTTTCGAGCACCACCAAATATTTTAATGGGTATTCTTGTTGTAGCTTTTCCATTTATTGTAAGAAAAGAAGATTTTAAAAAATTGAAATCTTTACCAATCGCAATATTTTTAGGCTTTTTTGCTTACTTATGTATAAACTCGCTGATTTCTGGACGTGGATTGGAAGACTTTACCACTCTTAAGAAAGTAATAATCGCTGTTGGTCTTGCTATTCTTTACATTCCTATAGCCGATGTAAAAAAAATCAATAATGCCATTATATTTTCTTCATTGGCAGCGATTCTTTTTTCAGTGTATAATTTTGTGTTAATAACAGATGCAACGGGTAGTTTTGCTTTGGGAGAATCTCCTCAAGTTATCGAATCCCTGCTAATTGATAGGCTTTATCTTGGGCTTCTTAGCACCTTTAGTATCCTGATTTCATTTCAAGCAATACAAAAAAAATACCATCCCAATAACAACTATTACTTGGCAAATATCTTTGTAAATGCTTTGTTTATCATATTAATTTCATCAAAAATTGCGGTTATCGCCCTATGTGTATTGTTATTAGTTAGACAGTTTTATGGGCAACGTAAAATTTGGAAAGCAATTATTGGAATAGTAGCCATCGTAGCTGTGGTAGGATTATTTTTTCTGTTGAAAAACGAAAACGGTTTTCAGACAAATTATGAAAACCATAAAACCAGCCCCCCCACATTTATCCAAAACTCCATGACCTATGAACTTAGGGCAGTAATTTGGAGTTGCGCTCAAAATGTTATTACAAATGAAGGTTTTTCTTTAACAGGTATCGGGCTTAAAGCCACTGAAGAAAAACTTGCAGTATGCTATGAATCTACTATCGCTAATCCTACAAAAAAGGAACAGTTTGTTTCTGCACGATACAATACACACAACCAGTTTTTAGACTTTTATTTGAGTGCAGGCTTTCTTGCTTTGTTGTTTTTTACAACTTTTATTGTAGTTAATTTTTTTGCTGTTAGAAAACAATTTTTCCCAACAGCAATGCTAACTATTTTGGTACTATACTGCCTAGTCGAAAATTTATTTCATAGACAGATTGGAGCATATTACACTGGGTTTATATTAATAATACTCCTAACGAGTGTTAAACCCAATGAAAACAACACTATAAAAAACAAATAAAAAGAATTGCAAATTGTACTTTTGCGCTTTGATAATTTAAAAATAATGCCAAAGTTTATTCTAAATACCGCTCTTTTAGCAGCGTTAAGGGTTTACTAAAGGCTTACTAAATATGAAAATAGCAGTAATAGGAACAGGCTACGTAGGTCTGGTAACGGGAACTTGTTTGGCAGAAACAGGAAATGAAGTAGTTTGTGTAGATATTGACGAAGCAAAAGTTAAAAAAATGCGCAATGGTGAAGTACCAATCTATGAGCCACATCTTGATGTACTTTTTGAACGAAATATAAAAGCGAACCGTTTAAAATTTACAACTTCGTTAGACGAAGGTTTGGTGCATGGCGATATAATATTCCTTGCACTCCCAACTCCTGAAGATGAAGACGGTTCCGCAGATCTTTCCTATGTTTTAAATGTTTCTGAAGAAATCGGGAAAAAAATTAAAGAATACAAGGTTATTGTAGATAAAAGTACGGTCCCAGTTGGTACTGCTGAAAAAGTTCAGGCTATAATCGCAAAAAATGCTTCTTGTGAATTTGACGTAGTTTCCAATCCTGAATTTTTAAGAGAAGGTTTTGCGGTAGACGATTTTTTAAAACCCGAACGTATCGTTGTTGGTTCTAGTAGTGAAAAGGCCACAGCATTGATGAAAAAACTGTATAGCCCTTTTGTGCGCTCTGGAAATCCAATAATTATTATGGATGAAAAGTCGGCAGAACTCACAAAATACGCTGCAAATTCCTTTTTGGCAACTAAGATTACCTTTATGAACGAGATTGCCAACTATTGCGAAAAAGTTGGCGCAGATGTAGATATGGTTCGCGCAGGTATGGGCACCGATAGCCGCATTGGCAAAAGGTTTCTATTCCCTGGTATTGGTTATGGGGGTTCTTGCTTCCCTAAAGACGTTAAAGCACTTCAAAAAGCTGGAAAAGATAACGATTATGATTTCAAAATATTAAATTCAGTTATTGAAATCAATTCCAACCAAAAAACAGTTTTATTGCCTAAAATTTCCGAGTGCTTTAATAATGATTTAAAGGGAAAAACCATTGCAGTTTGGGGTTTGGCTTTTAAACCTGAAACAGACGATATTCGCGAAGCACCTTCCATCGATATGATGGAAAAATTACTTGAGAAAGGAGCAAAACTCCAAGTTTTTGATCCAGAAGCGATGCCAAATATTGAAAAACGCTTTGGCAATAAATTAAACTATTCAGAAACCATGTATACTGCACTCGAAAATGCAGACGCATTGTTAATTTGTACGGAGTGGAGTATTTTTAGAACCCCAAATTATACTAAATTAAAGCAACTGCTAAAGCAACCCATTATATTTGACGGCAGAAATTTGTATAATACCGACGATATGGAAACAGAAGGGTTTACATATGTTTCAATCGGAAGAAAAGCTGTAAACCTATGAAAAAACGTGTGCTGATTACTGGTGCCGCCGGATTTTTAGGTTCGCATCTTTGTGATAAATTTATTGCAGAAGATTTTCACGTTATTGCGATGGATAACCTTATAACAGGTGATCTTAAAAATATTGAACATCTTTTTAAGTTGGAAGCTTTCGAATTTTATCATCACGATGTAACCAAATTCGTGCACGTACCTGGAAAAGTAGATTATATTCTTCATTTTGCTTCCCCTGCAAGTCCGATAGATTATTTAAAAATCCCCATTCAAACATTAAAAGTTGGGTCTTTAGGCACTCATAATTTATTGGGATTAGCAAAAGAAAAAAACGCACGAATTTTAATTGCTTCTACTTCTGAAGTATATGGAGACCCCCAAGTGCATCCACAAACAGAAGCGTATTTTGGGAATGTAAATACCATTGGACCTCGTGGCGTTTATGATGAAGCCAAACGTTTTCAAGAATCCATTACAATGGCATATCACAGATTTCATGGTTTAGAAACGCGTATTGCCCGAATTTTTAATACTTATGGCCCAAGAATGCGACTTAATGACGGTAGGGTAATCCCAGCGTTTATTGGACAAACGTTACGAGGTGAAAACCTAACAGTTTTTGGTGATGGTAAGCAAACACGCTCTTTTTGCTATGTAGACGATCAGGTGGAAGGATTATATCGTTTGTTACTTAGTGATTATGCGCTACCCGTAAATATTGGCAATCCTGAAGAAATAACTATATTGGATTTTGCAAAAGAGATTATTAAACTCTCAGGCACAAATCAGGAAATAATATACAAACCTTTACCTCAAGACGACCCCTTGCAACGTGAGCCAGATATTACAAAAGCAAGAGATATACTGGGCTGGGAGCCAAAAATTTCTAGAGAAGAAGGAATGAAAAAAACATTTGAATATTTTAAAAACCTCACCAAAGAAGAGCTTTTTAAAAGTGAACATAAAGATTTTTCAAAACACAACAGATAAGGAATATGTTTAAAAGTGGAAGATATTCGGGATTTTTGAGGCCTATTTCTTACGGAATTGATCTCTTTTTTATCCATTTTTTGGCTTTTGAATTTTTTGGGAATCCTTTCCCCTATTTCAATTATATAATCTTTTTAACCGTTGCGTGGCTATTGCTCTCCTTACGATCTGGGTTCTATGAAATTTATAGGTTTACCCATTTTGCCAAAATCATTTCTTTGATTGTAAAACAAGGCGTTATATATGTTTTAATTGTTTTTTCTTTTTTTGGCTTTTATAACCATTTAACAACTTCGGCTACCATCATTTTTGAGTATATTTTAGTGGTTATGCTATGCATTGCCCTAGTGAAATTGAGCATATTTTATCTATTAAAGAAGTATCGTTTACACTTGGGAGGAAATGTTCGAAAAGTGGTAATAATTGGCCTAAATCAAAAAACAGATCAACTCCGAAAGTTTTTTAATAACAATCCAGTATATGGGTATAAACTATACAAAACCTTTGATTTAAAAGGACCTAACAAAGTCTCTATCGAAGAGTGTATGGATTACATCATGAAGGAAGAAATTGATGAAGTATATTCTTCTGTCGCAGAAATTGGTAATAAAGATTTGATTAAGTTGATTGATTTCGTTGACAACAACCTTAAAATCTTAAAATTTCTTCCAGACAATAAAGAAATTTATAGTAAAAAGCTCGATTTTACTTATTATGGAGTACTTCCTATACTTTCCATGCGGAAAATACCAATGGACGAACCTTTTAATAAATTTTTAAAACGAAGCTTTGATATCATTCTTTCACTCCTTGTAATTATCGGAGTTTTGTCCTGGCTTACTCCTTTACTTGGCCTTTTAATAAAACTAGAGTCAAAAGGGCCTGTGTTTTTCAAACAAAAGCGAAACGGCTTAGATTATCAAGAGTTTTATTGCTTTAAATTTCGATCAATGAAGCCAAACCCAATGGCGCATCTTCATCAAATTTCAAAAGGAGATGAACGTGTAACTCGGGTTGGGCGGGTAATTCGAAAAACTAGTATTGACGAGCTTCCTCAGTTTATTAATGTATTAAAAGGAGATATGTCTGTTGTGGGGCCGCGTCCGCACATGGTAAGCCATACGCATATGTACGCGGAACGAATTGATAAATTTATGGTGCGTCATTTTATAAAACCAGGGATTACTGGCTTAGCTCAGGTAAGCGGGTATCGAGGGGAGGTTGAAGATGATAATCATATTATTAATCGCGTAAAATACGATATTTTTTACCTTGAAAATTGGAGTCTTTTAATTGATATAAAAATTGTATTCCAAACCATTTATAATGCGCTTCGTGGCGAGGAAAAGGCATATTAAATTTTTTCAATTGAAGTAATAAAGCCTTCTAATTGCTTCTTAAAATCAAAAGCTAGAAGGGACCTTTCCTGAACAATTTTACTTGGAAAACCACCTATAATTTCATTTGAAACGGTATTAATAAATTGTTGTAATGCACTCAAGTCATTAACAGGAATATTCCACCCTAAAGCTTCTTTTAGCACAAGATTTCCGCCTTCTCCCCCTGCAAAATAAAGGACAGGAAGGCCCAAACGCGTATATTCAAATATTTTTGAGGGGACGGATCCATAAATCCTTTTTAACAACGGAATAAAAGCGATATCATAGCTATACAATTCCTTATGAAGGGAGTCTCGCTCCAGTTCTCCATAAAAAAATACTTGCTTCTTTTGTAATAATTTTATTTTTTCAGCCTCAGGACCTGCTCCGTATATATGAAGACTCACGTTTTTTGGTAATGAGATTTGTTGGCATAGGTAAAAAATCCCTTGCGCAACACCCAACAACCCAGCATAAACGATTTTTATTTCATCTGAGGCTAATTTTTCTTTTGGAATAGAAACCTTAAAATTTGGAATGTTTCGATACAAAAAAGTTGTTTTTTCTTTTTCAAAATCAGAAACATATTGTAGTATTTCTTGAGATTGTCCTACAATTAAATCTGCATGTTTATAACAGAAACGCTCCATTTTAAGCAATAGAGAATAATACCAACCTTTGTTTAGTATCTCCATTTCTAAGCCTGCTAGAGGCCATAAATCTGAAATATTCAGTATTATTTTTTTTGAGAATAGCTTTCCTAAAAAGACTGCAGTAAAACCGACAAAAACAGGAGAATATTGAATAAAAATCTTTTTTGGTGTTTTTGAAAAAAGAAAGAATAACACCAAACTAAACGAAAAAGAAAGCATTGAGAGCAATCGTATAAATTTATTAGCAGAATTGCTTGGCCATATCCATAACCGAGTTATTTCTCCAAAGCTAGTTTTTTCTGAAACGGAGGTTTTTCCTTTATACTCTTTAAACACGTTTCCATTTGGATAATTTGGCAATGGACAAACAACTTTTACTTTATAAGCTGCCGCAGCCAAGCCTTCAGCAAGACTGAACATTCTATTGGATGCAGCGCCTTTTTCAGGAGGGAAATAATTAGTTATAAGAAGAATTTCTTTTTGCACGGAAAAACATGATTATGATTCTACCAACGAAATAAACTGTTTCAGTTTACCGCTTGTTGTTCTGTCTAGGTGTTCTTTTCTATTAAAATTAAATTGAATTCCACTTTCTAAAAATTGTTCAAATGTTTTTGTAATCGAGTTTATTTTCTCATTCGTTAGTGGAGTATCGCTTACATAATTAATTTCAAAAGTATCGGTCTTTGTTTGGATAACTTTAAACTCTTTAATGTTTCCACTTTCCTCCATTATTTTTTTTGCAATAACATAAAAGGTCATTCCGGCTGCTTTTTTGCCACTAGGAAGTAAGGCAAAATCATTAGTCCTTCCCAAAAGTTTTTTTAGAATGGGTTTTTTTAAGGTGCTTTTTTCACTCAAAGCACCATAATCTCCAATTTCATAACGGATAAATGGATGCGCTTTGTTGTGGAGCGAAGTAATTACAATTTTACCTTCCGCGCCCAATGGAACTGGAATGTCATTTTCATCCAAAATTTCAACAAATAATGTTTTGGAATCTACCTCCCATTCCCCCTCTAGATTGGTAAATGCAAGAACACCAGCTTCCGCAAAGCCGTATTCATTAACTACCGCAACTCCTAGCTGTTTCTCAAGCAGCATTTTATCGGCCTCAAAGAGCATTTCAGAAGTAACAATACAAACCTTTAGCGTTGGGCAAATATCTTTTAAAATAAGGTCGTTTTCTTTTAAATATTTTGCAAAAAGCACAATGCTGCTGGTATATCCGTTTATATAATCAAAAGGTGTGCTTTTATATACTTCCAACATATCTTTCAATGCTTTTTCCGAAAAATCCGTTATGGAAAACCGATACCGTTTTGCCAACCAATCTTTTAATCGAATTTTTTTATTTTCGATAAAGTCTAGTGGAATTCCATAATAACGTGCCTGAAATGATTTATTAAAATCAATGCCATGCCACCCAAAACGCTCCATGTGGTACGCCCAAGTTATGGCATGGCTGTATTTATCTTTTGCAAACCGAATCGGATTGCCACTGGACCCCGAAGTTTTGTTACTATATATATTTTTCTCTGAAAAGCCAGTAGACAAACGTTGTTTTAATGGAATTTGAAAATCCTGCTTTTTTAGAACCGGAAGCGATTGCCAAGTAGTAAAACCATTTTTAACTTTGGTTCGATAAAAAGAATTGTTTTTTAAGTGGTAATTTACAATATCAGCCTTTTTTTTCTTTAAAAAATCATCGTATGTAGCTTCTTCAATTTCAGAAATTTTTTTCAACTCTTCCTTTGCTCTCTTTACAGGAAAGCGTTTTAGATAAAGCGAAAGGTTGAAAATTTTCAAAATTATTTTGATTTTAAAGTAAAAGATTTTTTATAAAGCTAAATTTACTTTAAATAAAGTAGCGGTTCAAGGTACAAACATTTATTTTTGACACCGAAACAAAACAGTTCAATTATGAATATTCTTATCCTTGGTTCCGGTGGTCGCGAACATACATTTGCTTATAAAATTTCACAAAGCTCTCGTTGTGAAAAACTATTTGTGGCGCCTGGAAATGCAGGTACAGCTTCAATTGCAACAAATATTGATATTAATATAACTGATTTTGAAGCAGTAAAAAAATGTGTGCTAGACCACACTATTGAAATGGTGATAGTAGGGCCAGAAGATCCTTTGGTGCATGGTATTGCTGATTATTTTGCGGAAACGGAAGCATTAAAAAGGGTAATGCTCATTGGTCCTTCAAAACGCGGCGCTTTGCTAGAAGGTAGTAAACAACGTGCAAAGGAATTTATGATGCAACACAACATTCCAACCGCGGCTTATGAAAGTTTTACAGCAGAAACCTTGGAAGCTGGAAAAATATTTTTGGAGAAGCTAAACCCTCCATATGTATTGAAAGCAGACGGATTGGCGGCTGGAAAAGGGGTTTTAATTTTAACTAATTTAGAGGAAGCAAAACAAGAATTAGAAAACATGCTTGCGCATAGTAAATTTGGTGAAGCGAGCTCTAAAGTTGTTATCGAAGAATTTTTAGACGGAATTGAACTCAGCGTTTTTGTGCTTACCGATGGAAAAAATTATAAAATACTTCCTACGGCAAAAGATTACAAACGTATTGGTGAAGGCGATACAGGTTTAAATACAGGCGGAATGGGTGCTATTTCGCCAGTTCCTTTTGCGGATGCAGTTTTGATGAAAAAAATTGAAGACCGAATCGTTAAGCCGACAGTAAATGGACTTTCCAAAGAAAATATTGATTATAAAGGCTTTGTTTTTATAGGCCTTATTAAAGTTGGTGATGAGCCTCTCGTAATTGAATATAATGTGCGTATGGGCGATCCGGAAACCGAAGTTGTATTACCACGAATACAATCTGATTTGGTAACGCTATTTGAAGCGACATATAAACAACAACTGCATACCTTACAGATTGATATTGATGAAAGAGCAGCCACAACTGTAATGCTTGTGTCAGGAGGATATCCAGAAGGGTATGAAAAAGGTAAAGAAATTACAGGGATAGAAAATGTAGAAGATTCAATCGTTTTTCACGCGGGAACAAAACTTGAAAACGGTAAAATTGTTACTAATGGCGGACGTGTTTTGGCAGTAACTTCATTGGATACTGATTACAAAAAGGCACTAAAAAAATCCTATCAAAACATAGATAAACTATCTTTTGACAGGATGCAGTATCGTTCTGATATTGGTTTTGATCTTTAAAAGGATCAAGGGGTATCTTTGTACGTATAGGTAACTTCAGTGTTCTCATTGAAATCCTTCAACTTGATCAACCAATACACAAAAGCAACAGAACCGATGAGTAAAAACACCCATGAAATACTGTTTGCTAAGTACCAACTGTCAAATTGGATTTCAGTAAGCCAATCGTAAGGCTTAAATAGAACTATTTCAAAAAGAGAAGCGATTCCTTCCCAAATACCTTTCCAAGTCATATCTTTAATCTTTAGACCGCAAAAATATAAAATTACCCTATATGCTAACAAGATTTTTCGGAAAATCTAACCCAATAAACTATTTAATCCTTGGGATTTTTATTATTGCAGGTTATTTGGGGATATTACTAAAAACCCCATTAGTTGTTAGTGCATACCAGATTTTTTTACACGTCTCCTTTATAATCCTTTCTGTGTTAAGCATGTGGCTTCTGGATTTCATTATTCGAAAAAATAGCTTAACCAAGAATAACACCTATGCAATCCTGTTTTTTACGTGTTTTATGGGTATGCTACCCGTTATTTTTTTGCAACCTAAAATACTTTTGGCAAATGCATTTTTAATACTTGCACTACGTAGAATTATGAGTTTGCATAGCGATAAGAATTCGACAAAAAAAATTCTAGATACTAGTATTTGGATTTCTTTAGCCTCTCTTTTTTACTTTTGGAGTCTTTTGTTTTTTGTGCCACTTTGGATTGCTATTATCCAAAAACCGAATACAAATTACAAACAAATGTTGATGCCATTTATAGGTTTTTTAGCCATTTTTAGCATAACAACAGCATATCATTTGCTTGTAAATGATTCTATAGCATGGATTTTTAACTGGCAAGAAACGATAAATTTAGATTTTTCAAAATACAACTCTTTGTCTGTATTGGTGCCTGTTACAGTAATACTCGCTTTTTATATTTGGACGGGAATGTTTCGAGTTTTAAAACTTTCGGCATTTTTTTTAAAAATGAAATCGAATTACCTCTTGCTTTTATACGTTAGTATCATCTGTGTTTTTATTGCATTAGCAGGACCAGAAAAAACAGGAGCCGAATTACTTTTTATTTTAGCCCCAGTTTCCATTATTGCTGCTAATTACATTGAAAAATTTGAAGCCGAACGCTCTTATGAAACGGATGCGATAGAGTTTTGGTTTAAAGAAGCCCTGCTGTGGTTGGTCGTGATTTTACCTTTTGTCTTTTTGTTTTTATAAACCTAGTTGAAACTTTTAAAATGACTGATTTTAAGTAAAATTTATTGCTGTCTTTCTTTACAATGTCCATCAATAGCTAGTCAAGTATCAATTATTAAATACTATTGCAAAATATGATACCTTTGTAGCCAAATGGAAATCGTGGCTGCGAAATTATAATAAAACAACTGTCGCTACTCGAGAAAAACCTTTGAATTTTTTAAAAAATTGATTAAAACCTATCTAAATAATAACACTAAAGACTCTACAATGTTTAGCGATAAAGCCAATAAAATTTTTGCAGAAGTAATTGATACCTACCACATAATCAACACTGTGGATCAATCTTTTAGTAATCCGTACAACAAAGAAAGCAATTTAATTGAGCATCTTCTTTATAGAAAATGTTGGATAGATACCGTGCAATGGCATTATGAAGATATAATACGCGATCCAAATATAGATCCTGTTGCTGCATTAAAACTAAAACGGCAAATTGACGCCTCTAACCAAGATAGAACAGATATGGTTGAATATATTGACAGCTATTTTCTGGAAAAATATAAGGATGTAGCTGTACATACTAACGCAACAATCAACACAGAAAGTCCTGCATGGGGCGTGGATCGTCTTTCTATTTTGGCTTTAAAAGTGTACCATATGAACGAGGAAACTACACGTACAGACGCTTCTCAGGAACACCAAATAGCGTGTAAAACAAAATTGAATGTGCTGCTGGAGCAACGTGTAGATTTAAGCACTGCTATTAACCAATTGCTGGACGATATTGCGCACGGCAGAAAATACATGAAAGTCTATAAGCAGATGAAAATGTATAATGACGATGAACTGAATCCAGTTTTACGAAAAAAATAAGTTGTAAAATAGTTTTAGGCTTGCTTTTTAGGTGCTAGTACCATGAACAAACCCACTCACATTTTAGTTATTCGCCTCTCTGCAATGGGCGATGTGGCTATGACAGTGCCTGTAATTCGTGTGTTAGCACAAAGCTACCCTGAATTAAAAATTACGGTACTTTCGCGTCCTTTTTTCAAACCTTTATTTGAAGGCATTCCCAATCTTGATTTTTTAGAAGCTGATGTCTATGGAAAACACAAGCGTTTTGGGTTAATCAAATTAGCGAAGGAAGCAAAAGCAGTAGGTATTGATGGCGTTGCAGATCTTCATAATGTAATTCGATCAAAAATAATTGCTAACTACTTAAATTTTAAAGGGTTAAATACGGCTACAATCGATAAGGGTAGAGCTGAAAAAAAAGCGTTGGTTGCTTCCGAAGGAAAAAATAATTCGCAACTAAAAACAACACACCAACGGTATGCAGCTGTTTTTGAAAAGCTTGGTTTTCCAATAGATTTAAAAAATTTCAGTGCGCCACCAAGAAAAAGATTAACACCCAAGCTAAACGGACTTTTAGGCATTGAACCCAAAAAAATTTTAGGGATTGCGCCCTATGCAGCCTATACTAGCAAAATGTACCCTTTACCCCTTATGGCTGAGGTAATTCGATTGTTAGATACTACCAATAATTATAGAATTTTTCTTTTTGGTGGCGGGAAAAAAGAAATTGAAGTGCTAAAAAAACTTGAAAGTCCATTTGCAAATGTTACTTCCGTTGCTGGAAAATTAACGTTCGATGAAGAATTAGCACTCATCTCAAACTTAGATTTAATGCTTTCTATGGACAGTGGTAACGGCCATTTAGCAGCAATGTTTGGGGTAAAAGTGCTTACCCTTTGGGGGGTTACCCATCCGTATGCAGGTTTTGTACCTTTCAATCAACCTGAAAATAATCAATTACTTTCTGATAGTGAAAAATACCCCTTGATTCCTACTTCTATTTATGGCAATAAATATCCGAATGGATATGATGAGGTGATGAAAACGATTGCTCCTGAAACAGTAGTTTTGAAAATTAAAGAAATCGTACTCAAACAGGTTATTAAATAATACCCAGCCTCTATATAGATTTCAAAAATCTTTGGAGCCTACTTTATGTGTGTAAGAGTTCCCCCTTCGGGGGCTAGGAGGCCGTTACACATCATCAAAATCTACAACAATTGTAGGCGTGGTAGGATGCGCTTGGCAGGTAAGTATTAATCCATCTGCAATTTCAGACTCGGTAAGAATTTGATTTTTTCGCATTTCGGCTTTTCCTTCTTTTAGGCGGGCAATACAGGTGCTACAAATTCCGCCTTGGCAAGAATATGGAGGGTCTAAACCTGCATCTAACGCAGCTTCAAGGATGCTTTTGGTTTGTGGCATCACAAAAGTTTCCGCTTCATCATCAAGTGTAATGGTAATATTGGTGTCGCCATCGTGCATTTCAACCAACAATCCTTTTTCAGCAGTTGAAAAAAGCTCGTGGTGTATTTGTTTAGAATTAATGCCGTTATGCTTCAAGGTGGCAGAAACTTCATCAATCATTTGTTCTGGACCACATACATAAAAGGCTTCATAGGTGGTTTCTGCATATTTATTTTTTAAAAAATAGTTTACAACAGAACGGTCTATTCTTCCAAAACGGGCATTTTCTTCTTCTTTTCTACTAAAAACAAATTCAGCATAAAAACGTTTCGGAAATTGTTTTTGAAGCGCCACAATTTCAGTGTAAAACATGGTTTCTTCAATAGTTTTATTACCATAAATAAGCAAGAAGGTGCTTTGGGGCATTTCTTCTAAGGTGCTTTTAGCTAAGGAAATAACGGGCGTAATTCCACTTCCTGCTGCAATAGCAGCATAGTTTTTTAAATTTGGCTCCAACACAAATTTTCCAGTTGGAGGCATTACTTGTAGCGTAGCTCCCGCTTTTAACTCGGTATTTGCATAAACCGAAAAAATACCTTTTTCCACTTTTTTAACTCCAACTTTTAGCACGCCACTTTTTGGGGAAGAACAAATGGAATATGCGCGACGCAATTCTTTCCCGCCGTTTTGGTGTTTTATAGTTATATATTGTCCTGCTTTAAAAGCAAAAACATTTTTTAGGGCATCTGGAACCTGAAAGCTAATTGAAACAGAATTTGGGGTCTCTTTTCGTACTTCGGAAACGGTAAGCGTATGAAATTCGCTCATAATCTTGAAAATTTTTGTGCAAAAGTACAAAGGAATTCAAGGAAACAAAGCTTGATTGACTTTAAAAGTGGCGCATTTTTTCGACGTTTCCTTAAGTAGATATTAAAAAGAAATGTATTTTTACCGCTCTTTAGCGATTCTACATACTAAAAAAGAACCTTTTAAGTTAGAATATCATATAAACTGAAAATATTTTGAAGGGCACATATAAAATTACACTATTTATTCTTTCTGTTATTTTGTTAGCAGCATGTTCGCGCAAAAAAAATACTTTTTTAAATCGCAATCTACATGCGGTTGCTACAGAATTTAATACGCTTTATAATGGCGATGTTGCATTTACGTCTGGAAAAGACCAACTAGCAGCAGGATACCGCGATAATTTTTGGGAAATACTTCCGGTAGAACGTATTGAAATTGAAGAAGCAGAAATTAAAGCACCCGGAGCTTCTAAAAATGGAGAGTTCAATCGTGCTGAAGAAAAAGCAGCAAAAGCCATTCAAAAACATTCCATGTATATTGATGGTAAAGAATACAATCCACAAATTGATGAAGCGTATATTTTGCTAGGAAAAGCGCGTTATTATGACGGACGCTTTATTCCAGCTTTAGATGCGTTCAACTTTATTTTAGATCGTTATCCAACGAGTAACAATATTAATATTGCGAAAGTTTGGAAAGCAAAAACCAACATCCGTTTAAAAAATGAGGATTATGCAATTGAAAACCTCAAAAAAATGTTTGACGAAGCGGAGCTTGAAGATGAAGAAATCGCTGATGGCGCTGCAATGATGGCGCAGGCATATATAAACTTAGATTCGTTAGATTCAGCACTTGAATACATTAAAATTGCAACTGAAACTGTAAAAGACAAGGAGCTTAAAGGAAGATATACCTTTATAAAAGGGCAACTTTACAACCGTCTGGACCTAAAAGATAGCGCTAATATTGCTTTCGATGAAGTTATAGCTATGAACCGCAAAACATCGCGGGTCTACATGATAAATGCATATTTAGAAAAAGGGAAAAATTTCGATTATAAAAATGGCGACCGAACAGCTTTCTTAGAATTGCTACAAGACCTTGAAAAAAATCGTGAAAATCGCCCTTTCTTAGACAAAATCTACAACCAGTTTGGAGATTATTACCGAAATAGCGACAGTATAGCAACTGCGGTTACCTACTACAACAAGTCTATTAAGGCGTTTAAACAGGATAGAATCCTTCAAGCTGTAAACTATCAAACCCTGGCGGAAATCAATTTTGACAATTCTGAATATAAAAATGCAGGCGCTTATTACGATAGCACCCTTACTTTTCTTGAAGAAAATAGCCGCCAATGGCGACGCATTACGAAGAAGCGTGAAAACCTAGACGACGTTATTAAATATGAAGACATTGCTACAGCCAATGACAGTATTTTAAAACTGACAAAAATGAGCGAAGCTGAACAGCTAGCATTTTTTACAGATTACACCACAAAATTAAAGGAACAAGCAATAAAAGATTCGTTAGAAGCTATTAAAATTGAAAAGAAAATAGCCGACAATGAGTTTTATAAAAAAGGTAAAACAGCGAATGCTCCTAATAAAAATAGCACATTCTACTTTTATAATACTTCGACAGTAGCCTACGGAAAAGGAGAATTTAGAAAAATTTGGGGAGATCGAATTCTAGAAGATAATTGGAGACTTTCCAATAAAAAATCATCTCTTGAAACATTGGAAGACGTACAGGTTGATGCTACGCCCATTGCAGAAAATGAATTGTATAAGCCACAGACATACCTTGCGAAAATTCCAACCGATCAAAAAGTAATAGACAGTTTGGCGAAGGATAGAAACTTTGCGTATTATCAATTAGGATTGATTTATAAAGAAAAGTTTAAGGAGTACAATCTAGCTGCAAATAGGCTTGAAAAACTGCTTACATATAGTCCACAAGAACGTTTGGTGGTTCCTGCAAAATATAATTTGGTGAAGATTTATGAAATTTTGGAAAACCCTTCTGAAGCAACTAAGTTTAAAAATGACGTCTTGACCAATCATGCCGATACACGTTATGCGGAGATACTTCGCAACCCAAATTCACAGCTTTCTACAGACGAATCAAGCCCAGAATTTAAGTATAAGCAATTATATAAAGAGTTTGAAGCAGCCAATTATGCCCAGGTAATTGAAAAGTGTGATGCGTACATTACGGTTTATAATGGCAATGATATAATTCCAAAATTTGAATTGCTAAAAGCTACTGCAATTGGTCGCCAACAAGGGTTTGAAGCCTATAAAAAAGCATTAAATTTTGTTTCTTTAAACTATCCAAATAGTGACGAAGGCAAGCAAGCGCAGCAAATTTATAGTGGTGTACTTCCGTTGCTTGAAATGAAAAGCTTTGCGCCAGAAATGGAAACGGATCAATGGAAGCTGGTGTATAAGTTTACAGTAGCAGAAGGCGAAGAAGCGCAAAAATTAAAAGAAAAGTTAGACAAGGCAATCGAGAATTACCGATATACTAACATGAGTACCTCTCTTGATTATTACAATCCAGAAACGCGTTTGGTAATTGTTCATGGATGGAACACAAAGATGGGTGCAAATGGTTTTGGAGCCGTCTTAAAAGAAAATAAGGAATATAAGGTGAAACGTCCGTTTTTTGAAATCTCAACACCTAATTATAAAATTATTCAAATACATAAAAATTTAGATGATTATCTTCAAGAAGATTCAACTAAATAGTTTACCCCAATTATAACCTATAAAACCAACGACTATGTTTTCAGAAAAAAAACAGAAACGTGTACCTAATGAACCAGGAACTGCCCAAAATAGAATAAATGAAGGCACAAAGTTAAAAGGAGATGTTTCTTCTACAGGGTTTTTTAGAATTGACGGTACTATTGAAGGTAATGTAAAAACGCCATCAAAAGTTGTGTTAGGAAAATCGGGGGTTATTATAGGGACATTAACCTGTGAAAATGCCGATATTGAAGGTAGGTTTGAAGGGACGCTTCAAGTATCAGGAACGCTTTCATTAAGAGCAACTGCAGTAATTGATGGTGATGTAACGGTAGGTAAATTGGCAGTTGAACCTGGAGCGACACTAAATGCGTCATGTGTAATGCAGAGTGGAAAATCGCAAAATACAACTTCAGAAAATAGCAAAGCACATCCTTTTGATCGCCAGCAACGTGCTAAAAAAACAACGGCAGAACATTCAGAAACATAGTCTTTTTATATTTTTCGTATGGATGATGATAAAAAAAGTGGCGGAAATAAATGGGCAGCCCTTTCGGGTATTGGGCTACAAATGGGGTTAACAATTTTTCTTGGAAATATACTCGGAAAATGGTTAGACACTACTTTCAATAAAACTTTTTTAGAACCTACCCTTACAATCCTTGCTATCTTCATCTCTATTTTTAGCGTAATAAAGGGCGTCAATAAATTAAATAAGTAATATGCTTCAAAAAAAAATACTTCAGTATACGCTACTTTGCGCTTTAGTTTTAATTGTAGGGTATTTCGTACATTATGCAATTCTTACTTATTTTCAAGTGGAACATCCTTTTACACTTTGGAAAATTTATCTTTTTCAGGGCATCGCAACCCTGATTCTTTGCGCTTCGTTTGAAGTAATTTCTCAAAAATCTCAAAAATATAAAGACCAAATGGGTTTTTTATATTTGGGGGCGATGGTTTTAAAAGTAGTTTTGTTTTGTGGGTTTTTTAGTAGCATACTTTTTTCAAGCCTTGTCTTATCTAAGCTAGACAGCCTTTCGTTATTAATACCGATTTTTATTTTTCTATTTCTAGAAGTTGTTATTATTGTAAAAATCCTAAATAGAAACATCTAAAATATAAATATGCATTTGTTGTGGGTATTTTATTTAGAAATTCACTAATTTTGCGCCCAAATTAGACAGGCATTATTTTTTTAAAAGAAACAATGAAAATATCATTTTATTCTATTAAATTTTTCGGACTATTAGTTACTTTTTTGTTGACCTTCAATAGTTTTGCTAGTGATAGCAGCAAAGAGAAGAGCCAAGGTGACGAAAGAGTAAATACAGAAAGTGAAATTATTGATTACATTCAGCATCACATTAAGGATTCACATGATTTTCATTTGTTGTCTTATACAAATGCTGCTGAAGAGCGTGTGCATATAGGTTTTCCACTTCCCGTTATCTTATACGGAAACAATGGAATAACTGCTTTTATGTCTTCTGAATTTCATCACGATACAAACGGAGAAGTTGTTGTAGAAAAAAATGGCAGCCGTTTTGTAAATTACCACAGTAAAATTTATGAATTGGAAGATGGAGCTACTCAAGTTACTTTTGATGCGGAGCACCATCCATTAAACGCATCAAAACCGTTAGACTTTTCTATTTCGAAAAGTGTTTTTGGTATCTTAGTTATTGGTTTATTAATGCTATGGTGGTTTTCATCATTGGCAAGACAATATAAAAACAGAAACATACCAAAAGGGTTTGGACGTGTTTTAGAACCTTTAGTAATATACGTAAGGGATGAAATTGCAAAGCCAAACATTGGTGAAAAAAAATACAGAAAATTTACAGGCTACCTTTTAACTGTGTTTTTCTTTATTTGGATTTTAAATTTATTAGGCCTTACCCCACTTGGGTTTAACGTAACAGGCCAAATTGCAGTTACCGCAGCTTTAGCTATTTTTACACTAGTTATTTATACCGTAAGCGGAAATAAAGATTACTGGATGCACATGATATGGATGCCAGGAGTGCCAATTTTAATTCGTCCCGTATTGGCTATTATTGAATTGGTAGGAGCTTTTATTATTAAGCCATTCTCATTGCTTGTTCGTTTATTTGCAAATATTTCGGCAGGGCATATTATTGTAATGAGCTTAGTTGCGATTATGATAACTTTAAAAGGGGAGATTACAGCATTTGGTTCAACAAGCTTATCGTTTGTATTGGCTTTATTTATCTCAGTTATCGAATTGTTGGTTGCCTTTTTACAGGCGTATATTTTTACAATGCTTTCAGCTTTATTTATTGGTATGGCTGTAGCAGAACATGATCACGAACACGAACATGATTCAAAAGGACATGAAATTCCAGATGCGGAAGATGTAAGAGAGAATTTTATTTAGTAACGTATTTTTTTGTTTAATTAATATATATACATTTTTTATGGAAACAATGGTTCCAAATTTAGTAGGTGCAGGTCTAATCGTGATTGGAGCTGGTATTGGTTTAGGTAAAATTGGTGGAGGTGCAATGGAAGCTATTGCGCGTCAGCCAGAAGCTACTGGAAAAATCCAAACAGCGATGATTATTATTGCAGCACTTTTAGAAGGTTTAGCATTTGGTGCACTTTTCTTAGGAAAGTAATCAACAAAACCCAAATTCACTTTCCTGTAACGGTTGGTTACAGGAAGTGGATTTTTTAAAGAAAATTAAAAACAATCACATTTTCCCCTCAGGGTAATATTCATAATTATGGATCAATTATTAAATGATTTTTCTCCAGGGCTGTTTATAATGCAAACAGTCATTTTAATAGTGCTTATTTTCTTAATGGTAAAATTTGCTTGGAAACCTATATTAAACTCTTTAAATGAGAGAGAAGAAGGTATCCAAGGAGCATTAGATGCTGCAGAAAAAGCAAAGCTTGAAATGCAAAATCTTCAAGCAGACAACGAAAAGTTGTTGCAAGAAGCTCGTTCTGAACGCGAAGCAATGCTTAAAGATGCCCGCGAGATAAAAGCGAAAATGATTGCAGACGCCAAAGAAGAAGCAAAAACGGAAGCAGATAAAATGGTTGCTCACGCACAAGCAGCAATTGAAAGCGAAAAGAAAGCTGCTATTTCAGAATTAAAGCAACAAGTAGCAAGCCTCTCTTTAGAAATTGCTGAAAAAGTGGTAAAACACGAACTTTCAGATAAAGAAAAGCAATTGCAACTTGTAGACCAAATGTTGGGCGACGCCAAATTAAACTAAAATTCAATGAGCAGAGCAGCGATTAGATACGCGAAAGCAATTTTGCATAAAGCAAACGAAAGCAACACAGAAGCTGTTGTTTTTGGCGATATGCAATCTGTTTACAAAACCATTGAAGGCAGTAGTGAATTGCAATCAATGCTTCAAAACCCCGTGATTAAAGCCCATGATAAAAAAGAGGCTTTATTAAAAATTTTTAGCGGACAATCTGAAGCTACACATTCACTTATCAAAATATTGGTAGCCAACAAACGGTTAGCATTATTAAGTAACGTAGCTGAAAGTTATATAAATATTTATAACGAAACACTAGGAATAAAAGCAGCTACCGTTGTAACTGCCGTTGCGCTTTCTTCAGAATTAGAAAGTAAAGTAATGGCCAAAGTAAAAGAATTAACGGGGAGTGAAAAAGTAACCCTTAAAAGCGAGATAGATCCAGCAATAATTGGTGGGTTTATTCTTAGAGTGGGCGATATTCAGTATAACGCAAGTATCGCAAACCAATTAGGAAATTTAAAAAGAGAATTCAGTAAATCAATATAATAAGGAGATTAGGTTTAGTCTAACGTCTAAAATCTAGCATCTAATATCTAAACAAAATGGCAGAAGTAAAACCAGCTGAAGTATCAGCAATCTTAAAGCAACAACTTACAGGCTTTGAAGCAACTGCTTCCCTGGATGAAGTAGGAACTGTTTTAACCGTAGGTGACGGTATTGTTCGTGCATACGGACTTTCAAACGCACAATATGGTGAATTGGTAGCCTTTGAAAGTGGTCTTGAAGGTATTGTATTGAACCTTGAAGAAGATAACGTAGGTATTGTACTTTTAGGCCCTTCAAAAGACATTAAAGAAGGCTCAACAGTAAAACGTACCCAACGTATTGCATCACTTAATGTAGGTGAAGGTATTGTTGGTCGTGTAGTAAACACTTTGGGGCAGCCTATTGATGGAAAAGGTCCAATAACGGGTGAAACTTACGAAATGCCATTGGAGCGTAAAGCACCAGGTGTTATTTATCGTCAGCCAGTAACTGAGCCACTTCAAACAGGTATTAAATCTATCGATGCAATGATTCCTGTAGGTCGCGGCCAACGTGAACTTGTTATTGGTGACCGTCAGACAGGTAAATCTACCGTTTGTTTGGATACTATTTTGAACCAAAAAGAATTTTATGATGCAGGTCAGCCTGTATACTGTATATATGTTGCCATTGGACAAAAAGCTTCAACGGTAGCAAACATTGCGAATGTTTTGGAAGAAAAAGGCGCAATGGCTTATACTACAATCGTAGCGGCAAATGCTTCTGATCCTGCACCAATGCAGGTTTATGCTCCATTTGCGGGGGCTGCAATCGGGGAGTATTTCCGTGATACGGGTCGTCCAGCTTTAATTATTTACGATGACCTTTCAAAACAAGCTGTTGCTTACCGTGAGGTATCGCTATTACTTCGTCGCCCACCAGGACGTGAAGCATACCCTGGGGATGTTTTCTTCTTGCACTCAAGATTGTTAGAGCGTGCTGCGAAGGTAATTGCTGATGATGGTATTGCAAAAGAAATGAACGACCTTCCAGAATCATTGAAAGGAATTGTAAAAGGGGGTGGTTCATTAACGGCACTTCCCATTATTGAAACACAAGCGGGTGACGTATCGGCCTATATTCCTACCAACGTAATTTCGATTACCGATGGTCAGATTTTCTTGGATGGAGATTTGTTTAATGCTGGTGTACGTCCTGCAATTAACGTAGGTATTTCGGTATCACGTGTGGGTGGTAACGCACAGATTAAGTCAATGAAGAAAGTAGCAGGTACTTTAAAACTGGATCAAGCAGCATTCCGTGAATTGGAAGCCTTTGCAAAATTTGGTTCAGACTTGGATGCTGCAACCTTAAATGTAATTGAAAAAGGAAAACGTAACGTAGAGATATTAAAGCAAAATGAAAACGACCCTTATACGGTTGAAGATCAAATTGCAGTGATCTACGCAGGTTCTAAAAACTTAATGCGTAACGTTCCTGTAGATAAAATTAAGGAATTTGAAAGAGATTACCTTGAAATGCTAAACGTAAAGCACAGAGATACGCTTAACGATTTGAAAGCAGGTAAACTTACTGATGAAGCTATTGACGTAATGGTTTCAGTAGCAAACGATCTTTCAGCGAAATATAAAAAGTAGTTAGATTTTGTTATTGCGTATTGAGATAGAGTTTTTCAATACGCAATACACATATCTTAATTCTATAAGAAAATGGCAAATTTAAAGGAAATACGTAACAGAATATCATCCGTTGGTTCTACAATGCAGATTACCAGTGCCATGAAAATGGTTTCTGCTGCAAAGTTGAAAAAAGCACAGGACGCCATTACAGCAATGCGTCCGTATTCTGAAAAACTTACCGAACTTCTACAAAATCTAAGTGCCACACTTGATGCCGATACGGGAAGTAAATATTCAGAGCAACGTGAAGTGAACAAAGTTTTGGTTGTTTCCATTACCAGTAACCGTGGTTTGGCTGGCGCTTTCAATAGTAATATTATAAAAGAATCACGCAACTTGGCTACCAATGTGTATGCAGGGAAACAAGTTGATTACATTACCCTTGGAAAAAAAGGAAATGATATTCTAAAGAAAACGGGTTCTGTTATCGAAAATAATAATGGCATTTTTGACGACCTTTCTTTTGAAAACACTTCAGAAATTGCTGAAAAATTGATGGATCTTTTTTCCGAAGGAAAATATGATAAAATCATTTTGGTATATAACAACTTCAAAAATGCAGCCACGCAAATTGTGAAGACCGAACAGTTTTTGCCAATTTTACCACCAAAACCTATTGAAGGTCAAGAAGCAAACAGCGCAGATACGTTCTATATTTTTGAACCTTCAAAAGAAGAAATTGTAGAAGCTTTGATTCCAAAAAGCTTAAAAACACAATTGTTTAAAGCACTTCGCGATAGTTCCGCAAGTGAACACGGAGCACGTATGACGGCGATGCACAAAGCAACCGACAATGCCACCGAACTGCGTGATGCTTTAAAACTACAATACAACAAAGCACGTCAAGCTGCTATTACCAACGAAATTCTTGAAATTGTTGGTGGTGCGGAAGCATTGGCAGGATAATATTTTTATATAATATATCTAAAAAACCTTTCGTTCTTCGGAAGGTTTTTTTTTGCTAAATATTTAAGTATCTTCATTTAAAATATGAAAAGATGCCAAAGCTATTTTTTTTATTCTTGTTTCTATATTCAGTAACAGCCTACTCCCAAATTCAAAAAGGTGAAATGATAGTCTCAACAACAGTAGCGCCATATCCTACTACTACACAGAATAAAGATGATTTTGGTGCAATTGGTTTAGCGAGTTTTGAATTTTTTGCAACACATAAAATAGCGCTTTCGGGCAGCTTTTTTGCGTCAAACAATACACTCTTTAAAGATAATAGCGGCATAACGATCCATTCCTACGGTTTTATACCATCAATACATTACTATTTTGTAACTAAAGAAAAATGGAATGTATTTGCCCAAGCGGGTTACGGGTTTGGCTTTGAAGACCAAACACAGGGTTATATTCAAAACAGTGCGTTAACCGTTTATAACATTGGTCCAGGAGCACATTACAGAATTGGGGAAAAGCTATATTTAAAAATATTGCTGCCTTATTTTAAGGCGCGAAATATAACTTTAAATGTAGCTGCTGCAGATGGTATTGCTGTATTTTTGGGTGTTAGTTTTAAATTGTAATTTTGATCTATGATGAAATATATAAAAAAAACAATCGCACTTTTAGCAATTTCGTTCCTATTTATGAGTTTAAGTAACTGTGGAGGCGCGCAAGCGATAAACGGGAAAATGGATTTGATTCAAAATCCACCCTTTAAAATTACTGACGCTTACTTTCAAAAATGGGTTGCTGGTGTAAAAGAAGGGGGCTCCGGAACAAATATTTATATTGTTTTTGAGGAAGTAAAACCAAATGTGGTCTTTCAGGATGTTTACTTTCAAAAGCAAATTAGTTCGCTTAAAAAAAGCTCAGAAAATACATCAAGCTATGTTTCCCATTTTATTGACGCTCCATCAAAGGAAACAATTATGAGTGCGGACGCTATAAAAGAAGCACAAAATACGCCTTCAAAACCCTTTCCTTTTGCATTGGAAGAAAACCAAGCCATCATAGCCTATATGTTTGAAGGAAAACAACAGTATTATAAAGTCTTAACTATTTCGGAAAAAGAAAGTATTGCGTATCCGCAAGGTAATCCAAATGTGCACGAATAACTTTTTGGTAAATTTATAAATGAATATTCTTCACCTCGATACGAACCATCCTTTATTGCTAAAAATGCTCGAGGACGCAGGGTTTTCAAACGAAGAAAACTATACAGCCTCCAAAGTAGAAATTGAATCAATAATTTCAAAATACCAAGGTATTGTTATCCGAAGTCGTTTCAATATTGATAAACAATTTCTAGATGCCGCAAAAAACCTAAAATTTATTGCGCGCGTTGGGGCAGGTCTTGAAAGTATTGAAACTGATTATGCCGAAACCCTTGGCATCAAGCTAATCGCCGCGCCTGAGGGCAATAGAAACGCTGTTGGCGAACATACGCTTGGAATGCTTCTTTCGCTATTCAACAAGCTAAATAATGCGGATAAAGAGGTTAAAAGCGGGCATTGGAATCGTGAAGCTAACCGTGGAGTTGAACTTGATGGAAAAACGGTTGGAATTATTGGTTATGGAAATATGGGACAAGCTTTTGCAAAGAAATTGCGCGGTTTTGAATGTGAAGTAATCTGTTATGATTTAAAAGAAAACGTGGGTAATGAAGATGCAAGGCAAGTTTCTTTAAATGTGCTTCAACAAAATGCAGACGTATTGAGTCTTCATACGCCATGGACACCATTGACTGACAAAATGATTGATTCGGTATTTATCCATTCGTTTGCAAAACCCTTTTGGTTATTAAACACGGCACGCGGAAAAAGTGTGGTTACTGCAGATTTAGTTTCGGCTTTAAAAACGGGAAAGGTTTTAGGAGCTGGTCTCGATGTTTTAGAATATGAAAAGTTATCTTTTGAATCGCTTTTTCAGCCAGATGCTTCACAAAATAATACTAATCGTTTACCTGAATCATTAAAAGAACTCTTTAAAATGAAGCAAGTAATTTTAAGCCCGCACATTGCTGGATGGACCATAGAAAGCAAAGAAAAATTAGCAAAAGTAATTGCTGAAAAAATTATAAATAACTTCAAAATTTAAGAATTATGAAAAAGAGGGTAACAGGCATAGGTGGTATTTTTTTCAAAACAAAAGACCCAGATAAAACGAAAGAATGGTATAAAAACCACTTGGGATTAAATACCGATGCTTATGGTTGTACTTTTTGGTGGCAAGATGAAAAAGGGAATAAGTGCAGTACACAATGGAGTCCTTTTAAAGAAGACACACCTTATTTTTCGCCTAGCGGGAAGGATTTTATGTTCAATTATAGAGTTGAAAATCTTGAAGAACTGCTTAAAGTTTTAAAAGAAGAAGGCGTTACGATTGTTGGTAAAATGGAAGAATACGATTATGGTAAATTTGGCTGGATTCTTGACCCCGAAGGAAATAAAATTGAACTTTGGGAGCCTGTGGACAGCACATTTTTATAATTTTTTATACATTTAATTCTTATTATAACTACAAACTAAACTATGGAAGAAAATCAAAACTCAGACTACGACAGCACTAAAAAACGTATGGATGATACCTCAGATACTTTTGAGCAACAAGCAAAGCATACCGCAAATGAGTTTAAAGAAGGCTGGAATCAAGTGTCTAATACACAAGAAAACAAAAAAATCCTAGCTGGAATTTTGGCTATTGTTATTGGATCTTTGGGGGTACATAAATTTATTCTTGGCTATACCCAAGAAGGGATCATTCAAATAGTTGTTACTTTTGTTACCTGCGGTATTGGTGGTATTATTCCGCTTATAGAAGGGATTATTTACCTGACAAAAAGCGATGAGGAATTTTATCAAACCTATCAAGTAGGGAAAAAGGGATGGTTCTAAACATTCTCAAAAACCTTTGAAAGAAATTTCAAAGGTTTTTTATTTATCACTGTTTTGTGAGTCAGAATATTTTTTTTCAAGTTCCGCCTGAAACTCTTCCATAACTGGTTTTACGGTACTTTCAGGTAAATCTGCAATACGAATATACATTAAACCATCTACTGCATTATTAAATAACGGATCAACATTAAACGCTACCACTTTTGCATTTTGCTTGATGTATTTTTTAATAAGCACAGGCAAACGAAGACTTCCAGGTTCAACCTCATCAATTATTTTGTCGAATTTATTAAGATCAGCTTCACTCTCATCAAATATAAAATCTTTATCAGCATCCTTTAATTTTACTTTATATTCCTTTTTGGGGTTGATGTACTGTGCAATATATGGGTCGTAATAGTTTGATTTCATAAACTCAATCATCAAACTTTTAGAAAATTCTGAAAATTTATTACTAATACTTACACCGCCAATTAAATACCGATGTTCAGGATAACGTAAGGTGGTGTGCACTATTCCTTTCCAGAGTAGAAAAAGAGGCATTGGGCGTTGTTGGTATTCTTTGATGATGAACGCACGACCCATTTCAATAGATTTGCTCATCATTTCATGCAGTTCTGGTTCAAACCGGAAAAGATCTTGAAGGTAAAAACCATCAATACCAAACCGCGGAAAAATCTCTGATCCAAGGCCCATTCTATAAGCTCCAGCCATTTTTTGCGCTTCGTTATCCCACAAAAACATATGGTGGTAGTAGCTGTCAAATTTATCAAGATCGGTGCTATTATTGGTTCCTTCACCAACTTCACGGAATGTAATTTCGCGCAATCTGCCAATTTCTTGTAAAATATAGGGAATGGTGTCAGCTTGCGCCAAAAACACTTCATAATTTTTACTGGTAAGCAAACGCTTGTCATTATCACGTAATTTTTCAATTTCGGCTTCCATTGCTTTTAACGGAATTGGTCCAGCAATTTTTTTCGGTGGTTTCGGAAATTTTAGCGTTTTAGGAATGTTGTCTAATAGTTTTTTCTTCTGAAAAGCATTCGAAAGCATATAGGTTTTCTTCCGAAGAAACTCCGTAAACATTTGTAGCGATTCGTGTTCCTTTTGGTCAGCTACCGAAATAGCATTTCCAATTCTCACTTTTATCAATCGTTCTTTTTGAGTCAATAATTCAGATGGTAATTTTGCGGTACGTAGTGTATCGCTCATTTTTGCCAAGCGGTAAAATAATTTACTATTTTTTGCGTGAAAATAGATAGGGACAATTGGCACTTCAGCCTTTTTTATCAATTTCATTGCGGCTTCCTCCCAAGGTTTGTCAACCAATAATTTTCCGTCTCTATAGGTAGAAACTTCTCCAGCAGGAAAAATCCCTAAAGACTGCCCTTCTTTTAAATGGGTTAACGCAGCTTTAAAACCTGCAACACTAGACTTTACATCCTTTCTGCTTTCAAAAGGATTTACAGGCATTACATACGGCTTTAATGGCTCAATTCTATGAAGAAGAAAGTTAGCTACAATCTTAAAGTCAGGACGGTGTTCTAGTAATAATTTTAGTAATAAAATTCCGTCGATGCCTCCCAGTGGATGGTTTGAAATTGTAATAAAAGCACCTGTTTTTGGAATTCTTCGAAGGTCTTCTTCGGGGATTTCAAACTTTATTTCGAATTCTTCAATCAATGCATTTATAAACTCAAGATCGTTTAAATGCTTGTTGTTATCATAAATTTTATTGAGCGTAGAAATATTTAGAACCTTCATTAACGACCAGCCCATAAAAGTGCCCAGAAAGCCGAATTTATCGACCTTAATTGCCTGAGCAACCTCTTTTGCATTGACTAATCCCATAAATTATTTTGATTGTTTGATTTCAACAAATATAACGAAACCAATTCACACTATTCTTTAATAATCAATTGTACGGTTTCCTTGCTTTCTTGTTTTAAAAGCACGTTTTTATTTTCGGCAAGTGCCTTTACTTCAGCAGGGTTAAAATGACGAATGGTATAAAGTGTTACATTTTCATTCCACTTTACGCTAAATTTTTCACGAAGCTTTGCCAGCAAAGGCTCTAGATTGTTGAACTTGTTATCCACACATACCGAAAAACTAATCGCAGAATTTTGAATAAGCTCTACTTTCATTTTAAATTTATGAAGCCATTTAAAAACATCACCAATATGATCTTCCATCATAAACGAAAAATCTAGGGATGATAATGAAATTAAAACTTGGTTTTTCTTTAAAATAAAACACGAAGTCATCGGATCCAGTAAAACACCTTTGCCAACGCAGGTGCCGGGGGCAGTAGGATTTAAAAATGATTTTACATACAACGGGATTTCTTTGCGTTGCATAGGTTGCAAGGTTTTTGGGTGAATTACCGATGCTCCATAAAAAGCGAGCTCAATCGCCTCACGATAAGAGATATGATTAAAAAGTTGTGTTTCTGTAAAATACCGTGGATCTGCATTTAAAACACCGGGAACATCCTTCCAAATGGTAACGCTTTCAGCATTTAAACAATAGGCAAAAATGGCTGCGGTATAATCACTTCCCTCCCGACCCAAAGTTGTCGTAAAGTTATTTGTGTTTTCAGAACCTAAAAATCCTTGTGTAACCGTAATACCTTTTAGGCTTACTTTATCTGAAATAGTTTGTTGGGTTTTTTCCCAATCTACGTTTGCATCACGATAATTCGCGTCGGTTTTAATGCATTGACGCACATCGAGCCACGTATTATTTATACCATTTTCTTCAAAATAAGCAGCAATAATTGTGGAAGAAATAAGCTCTCCAAACGAAACCACTTGGTCATACACAAAAGCGTGATTTTTTGATTTATTGGTTTCAAGAAAGCGTTCCAATTCTTTGAAAATCCTGTTTAAATTCTCAAAAGCAGGGTGCTGCGGAGAGGAGAATAATCCGTTGAGAATGTTATGGTGATAGTCGTAAACAAACTGCAACGAATGTTTTAAATTCCCATCTTCAGAAAAATAATCTTTAAGCACTTCTTCTAAAGCATTTGTAGTTTTGCCCATAGCCGAAACTACTATTACTAAGTCCTTTTCAGCTGTTTTAGTAATTACGGATACTACATTTTTTACACTTTCAGCATCTTTTGTGGAAGCTCCACCAAATTTAAAAATTTTCATTTTTTTATGAATTTAAATAATTGTGAAGTCCTTTTTCGTTCATATGGACAACACGCCACTCGCTCATTATTTCTGCACCACTACGTTCGTAAAAACGAATAGCACCTTTATTCCAATCTAACACATCCCAAGCAACGCGTTTAAGCCCTTGACGGTGTGCAAAATCCATCACCTGTTTATAAAGCGCTTCTCCAATGCCTTTGCCACGTTTGGCTTCTTTTACAATTAAATCTTCAAGGTGGAGCGTTCTGCCTTTCCAAGTAGAAAATCTATAATAAACCAAAGCTGCACCAACAATTTCAGAGTCTGTATGGAGTGTGTCTGTAGTATCTACCGCCACAAAACAAGTAAACAACGGATTTTCACCAAAACCTTCTTGTTCTAAGTCGTTTACAGTAATTTCAACTGCGTCAGGTTCTTTTTCAAAAATTGCAAGCTCTTTTATGAGTTCCAAAACTTGTGGCATATCAGTTTTTAGGGCTTTTCTAACGTTCATTTTTTTTGAAATTTAAATAGGGTTACAAATATCGGTTCAATTTCTTAAAAATCCCGATATTTGCATCAAATTCAGGATACCTATAACAAATGGCAAAATTAAATCAATCTCTCGGCGAGTTTATAATTGAAAATCAAAGCGAATTCAAATACTCTTCCGGCGAATTGTCGCGGCTTATAAACTCGATCCGTTTGGCGGCAAAAGTGGTAAATCACAAAGTAAATAAAGCAGGATTGGTAGATATTTTGGGCGCAGCAGGAGATATGAATGTGCAAGGAGAAGACCAACAAAAACTGGATGTTTTTGCAAATGAAGTTTTTATAAATACCCTTACCAATCGTGAAATTGTCTGTGGAATTGCCAGCGAAGAAGAAGACGATTTTATTACTATAAAAGGCCGAAACGAAAAAAATGATAACAAATATGTAGTGTTGATGGATCCTTTAGATGGCTCTTCAAACATTGATGTAAATGTTTCGGTGGGTACTATTTTTTCTATCTTTAGAAGAGTTACTCCTTCGGGAACACCTGTAACTATTGAAGATTTTCTTCAGCCGGGTGTAAACCAAGTAGCAGCGGGATATATCGTTTATGGCACTTCAACAATGATTGTGTATACTACGGGGCACGGCGTAAACGGTTTTACCTTAAACCCGGCAATTGGAACCTATTATCTTTCGCACCCAAACATGCGTTTTCCAGAAGAAGGCCATATATATTCTGTAAATGAAGGTAATTACGTTCACTTTCCACAGGGCGTAAAAGATTATATAAAATATTGCCAAAAAGAGGAGGAGGATCGCCCTTATACTTCACGTTATATAGGCTCTTTAGTGTCAGATTTTCATAGAAATATGATAAAAGGAGGGATTTATATTTATCCGAGTACTTCAAAAGATCCAAAAGGAAAACTTAGACTTTTATATGAATGCAATCCAATGGCGATGATTGCGGAACAAGCTGGAGGAAAGGCCAGCGATGGATTTGGGCGTATTATGGAAGTGCAACCTACAACATTACACCAACGGGTACCTTTTTTCTGTGGTAGTACAAAAATGGTAGAAAAAGCAGAACAATTTATGAAACAAGCAGATTCTTAAGGTAACTTCATATTCAAAAAATAAAAAAAGCTCCAAAAGGAGCTTTTTTTATTTTTTGAAACCCTATATAAATCTCAAAACGGTGAGATTTATATAGGGTTTTATTTTTTATTTAAAAGATATATATAGTCTTCAAGATCAAGACCACCACTGTAAATTTCAATAGACCTTTTTATTAATTTTTGTGCAGACTCTGAGCTATATCCTAAACCGATTGCATATTTCTCAATTAAAAAACGCTCATGGTCATCTATATCGTGATCGGCAAAAATAATTTGGAATAAATCATGCAAACGCTCCAAACGTCTCTCAGACGAATTTGGTGGGTTTATTGGGTATTTTGTTGGATTTTTTAAAACTTCAGCGTATTCTGTTTCATTAATATCCAACTTTCGTGCAAAACGTTGCAACATTTTTTCTTCCTCAGGATTCAACTCTCCATCAATGGAAGCCATATTTGCAATAGATGCAAAATGCCCTAAATTTCGGGAATGCTCCCCGCTTTCAAATAAATCTGTAAATGACATATATTGGATTTTTATGTTGCAAATATAAAACTTGTAAACGACAATTACGAGCAAAGCATGGCAATCTCTATAGTTTTTTAGTGTATTTTTTTAGAAGTAAGAAATGCCCTAAACTTTTCATAATTATAAGAAAACATAGCAGGCTTTTAGTAATTTTAATATCCATCTTAGTTTGTACATTCCCCAGCCTTCGGTGTTGTTAGATACAATAAAAATTATACCCTATGAAAAAAACACTACAATTAGCAAACATAGTTGCCTTCGTAGCAACAGTTTTTTTAAATTACCTTTCAAATACTGGCGCAATAAACGAGACAACAATTGGAGAAATTTCAAATATTTCTAAAAACCTTTTTACTCCTTCAGGGTATGCTTTTTCAATTTGGGGACTGATTTATGCATTGCTTTTTGGGTTTATTATCTACCAAAGCAGAAGCCTTTTTGTAAAAGTTCGGGACGATGAGTTTATTTTAAAAACAGGCTGGTGGTTTGTTATTTCTTGTATTTTAAATAGTATCTGGATTATTTTTTGGCTTTATGGATATATGGAATTTTCTGTTTTAGCCATTTTTCTATTGCTCTTCTCATTGCTAAAAATTGTAAGCATAAACCGAATGGAACTTTGGGATGCGCCAATTTCCGTAATTGCTTTTCTTTGGTGGCCCTTTGTAATTTATAGCGGGTGGATAACCGTTGCGAGTATTGCAAATGTTGCGGCATATCTAAAAACGATTGCATGGAATGCTTGGGGGTTTAGTGAGATTTTCTGGACGATAACCATGATTGTTATCGCAGCAATCATAAATATTCTTGTTACTTGGCGTAGAAATATGCGCGAATTTGCCTTGGTTGGAGTGTGGGCGTTGGCTGCCATTGCAATTGCTAACTGGGAAGTAAGTCAAACAGTTTCTTATGTGGCAATTTTTGGTGCTTCTACTTTATTTATTAGTAGCAGTTATCACGGTTTTAAAAATAGAAGCACAAGTCCGATTACGAAATACAAGGATTTTTTAAAAAAGTAATTTTTTCTTAATTCTTAACTTTAATAATGCCTTGTAGCATAAGCAGTTTTTGATTTACCTTTGCCAACCAATGAGCAAAAATCTCGTTACTACACTTTATTCGCAGTCTTCGCAAACACGAAAACTAGGGGATATTATTGCCGCCTCCCAACAAAACATAAACGTTTCAAACCTTGTGGGGTCGTCAGTCTCATTAGTGATTGCACAAACTTTTGCTACTACAGAAGTACCCTTTCTTTTAATTTTTAATGATAAAGAAGAAGCAGCATACCATTTAAACGATTTGGAAAATTTATTGGGAAGTCAAAACGTGCTTTTCTACCCAGGAAGCTACCGACGTCCCTATCAGATTGAAGAAACTGATAATGCCAATGTGCTTTTGCGAAGCGAAGTTTTAAATAGAATTAATTCTAGGAAAAAACCCGTCCTGATTGTAAGCTATCCTGAAGCGCTTTTTGAAAAAGTGGTTACCCGAAAAGAGTTGGAACGCAACACACTTAAAATTGCAGTTAACGATCAGCTTTCAATCGATTTTGTAAATGAAGTTTTATTTGAATATCGCTTTAAAAGAACTGACTTTGTAACGGAACCAGGTGAGTTTTCAGTCCGTGGTGGGATTTTAGATGTGTTTAGTTTTAGTAATGACGAACCCTACCGCATTGAGTTTTTTGGTGACGATGTGGATAGTATTCGAACGTTTGATGTAGAGACACAGCTTTCTTTAGTACAAGTGAAAAAAGTTTCCATTATCCCAAATGTGGAAAACAAGATGGTTGACGAAAATAGGGAAACTTTTTTAAAATATATTGCTTCAAAAACAGTAGTTTTTTTAAAAAACGAAGCACTTTTTAGCAGCGCTATAGATTCACTTTTCAAAAAAGCAATGGATGCTTTCAACGCCATTGATTCAGAAATAAAACGTGCAAAACCTTCCGAATTATTCTGCACTTCCGAATTATTGAAAGGGCAGTTAAATGAATTTACAACTGTTCATTTAAAAAATAGTTCGATTTCAGAGTCGATTTCGTTTTCTACGAGACCACAACCGTCATTCAACAAACAATTCAATTTGCTGATTGAAAATTTGAATGAAAACACTGAAAAGGGTTATAAAAACTATATTTTCTGTAGTAGTGAACAACAAGCTAAACGCTTTCACGATATTTTTGAAGATGCAGAACAACAGGTAGCACAATATGAAACCATTGTTTTTCCACTTTTTCAAGGCTTTATAGATGACGATTTAAAACTAGTTTGTTATACGGACCACCAGATTTTTGAACGTTACCATAAATTTCAACTCAAAAATGGCTACGCCAAAAAACAGGCAATCACACTAAAGGAAATTTCCAATCTGGAAGTAGGCGATTATGTAACCCATATTGACCATGGAATTGGAAAATTTGGCGGTTTACAGAAAATAGATGTGGAAGGAAAAATGCAGGAAGCCATCAAGCTTTTTTATGGCGAACGCGATATTCTGTACTTAAGCATTCATTCATTACATAAAATTTCAAAATACAACGGTAAGGACGGAAAAGAGCCCAAAATTTATAAATTGGGTAGTGATGCGTGGAAAAAACTAAAGCAAAAAACCAAAACGCGCGTTAAGGAAATTGCATTCAATTTAATTGAACTTTACGCCAAACGCCGCACTCTAAAAGGGTTTGCCTTCGATCCAGACAGTTATTTGCAAGCCGAATTGGAATCTTCTTTTATTTATGAAGACACGCCAGACCAAAGTACTGCTACAGAAGACGTAAAAAAAGATATGGAAAACGAACGCCCTATGGATCGATTGGTCTGTGGCGATGTTGGTTTCGGAAAAACAGAAGTTGCAATTCGTGCAGCTTTTAAAGCTGTAGATAATGGCAAGCAAGTTGCCGTGTTGGTGCCGACTACCATTTTAGCATTTCAACATTTTAAAACATTTTCTGAAAGGCTTTCTGAAATGCCTGTAAAAGTTGATTACCTAAACCGATTTAGAACTTCCAAAGAGCGCAAAACGGTTTTGGAAGAATTGAAAAACGGCAGCTTAGATATTGTAATTGGCACACATCAATTGGTTAATAAAACAGTGGAATTTAAAGATTTGGGACTGTTAATAATTGATGAAGAACAGAAATTCGGAGTTGCGGTAAAAGACAAATTGAAAACTATTAAAGAAAATGTAGATACACTCACGCTAACAGCAACGCCCATTCCACGAACGTTACAGTTTAGTTTAATGGCAGCACGCGATCTGTCGGTTATTACTACGCCGCCCCCAAACCGTTACCCTGTAGAGACCCATGTTGTGCGTTTTGGAGAAGAAAATATTCGCGATGCAGTACGTTATGAAATTTCTCGCGGGGGGCAAGTTTTCTTCGTTCATAACCGTATAGAAAACATAAAAGAAGTTGCTGGAATGATACAGCGGTTGGTGCCAGATGCAAAAATAGGTATTGGTCACGGGCAGATGGATGGCAAAAAGCTGGAAGATTTAATGCTTCGGTTTATGAACAATGAATTTGACGTTTTGGTTTCTACAACCATTATTGAAAGTGGTTTGGATGTGCCAAATGCGAATACTATTTTTATTAATAATGCCAATAATTTTGGGCTTTCAGACCTACACCAGATGCGTGGACGCGTAGGGAGAAGTAATAAAAAAGCATTTTGTTATTTTATTACCCCAGAATATTCTGCAATGACTGATGATGCGCGAAAACGAATTACTGCCTTGGAACAATTTAGCGAATTAGGAAGCGGAATAAATATCGCAATGAAGGATTTGGAAATTCGTGGTGCAGGCGATTTGCTAGGGGGGGAACAGAGTGGTTTTATAAATGAAATTGGATTTGAAACTTACCAAAAAATCCTTTCTGAGGCGATTGAAGAACTAAAAGAAAAAGAGTTTAAAAACCTATATGAAGATACTTCAACTTCACATGGAGACCGAGATTTAAGCGGTGACAAAGAGCGTAAGTTTGTAAAAGAAATTACAATAGATACCGACTTTGAACTTCTGTTTCCCGATGATTATGTAAACAACATTACGGAAAGGCTAAACCTGTACACCAAGCTGAACGAGTTAAAAAATGAAGCCGAACTTCAGCAGTTTGAAAAAGAATTAGTAGACCGTTTTGGAGAAATGCCCAAACAAGCCGAAGACCTGCTAAACAGTGTCCGCATAAAGTGGATTGCAATTTCGATGGGCTTGGAGCGTATGCTAATGAAGCAGAAAAAAATGGTTGGCTATTTTGTGGCAGATCAACAGAGTGCTTTTTACCAAAGCGCAACATTTACCAAAGTGTTACAATATGTACAAAGCAATCCTCAGAAAATTAAGATGAAAGAAAAGCAAACGCGTAACGGATTGCGTTTATTACTAACTTTCGAAGGCATAACTACAGTCGAAAACGCACTTCTGGCTTTAGAGCGATTTTCGGGAGAAAGCCTTTAAAATTAGCAAATGTCGTGTAAATGTCGGGTGAAATTCCCACGAAATTATTGCAGTATATTTACCACCATCGTACTATTGTTTTATGAAATTTAAAACAATGAAACATCCACTAGCTTTTCCTAAAAACAGCAACATGACTAACAGGATGTTTCTAGGCTTTTTATAAAATAATAGTAGAGACAGATGAAACAACCCGAACTCGGCCGTAAAATTTTAGCACTCAGAAAAGAAAAAGGCCTTACACAAGAAGAACTTGTGGACCAATGCAATATAAATGTACGAACCATTCAGCGTATAGAAGCTGGAGAGGTTACCCCACGAAGCTTTACTTTGAAAACCATTTTAAATGTTTTGGGCGAGGATTTAGAGCATCTGCAAAAATCTGAAGCTTCCCATTTTGAAAATTTCAATTTAAAGGAAATTAATTTTTCATCCTATTATCTAAAATTTGCATGGATTTGTGGGTTGATTTATTTTCTCTCGGGCTTTGTAGAATTCGCCGTTGACTATGCGCGGTTTTATGAAGATAAATTGATACTTTCCAAAAGCGCCTATATAAGCATGAAATTTATTGTGATGGTAGCTTTCATTTATTTTTTATGGGGCTTTGTTTTAAGCGGTAAAATCTTCAATAATTATTTGCTAAAAATCGGAGCTTTCTTTTTAATTGGCACTACCATTTTATTTTATGGGTATGATATGGTATCGCTTTATTTTGAACCATTTTACATTGAATATGTAATACTTATTCAATCCATTTTCTGTGGTATTGGCAGTGTTATTTTTGGTTTAGCAGTGATGCGATTAAAAAAACCTATGGGAAAACTTCCAGAAATAGCAGGTGGATTAGAAGTAGTAAGCGGAATTTTGTTTTCACTTGTTTTTATGGCGTGGTTGGGACTTTTCTTTTTAATTCCAACTATAATTTTACAAATTATTCTACTCTATAAAATTGAAGAATTTGTAAAAAAGGAAAGAGATTCACGGCATCATGAAAATTAAAAATGATAAAATGCATTCTCAAAATGTTCTAATTTTTCGATTTTTTCATTTTTCAAAATTGCGATGATATCGAAACGCACTTCAGCGTCAAGTTCGTTTGAAACAATATATTCATTCGCTGCTTTTACTAAATGCTTAATTTTTGAAGCTGTAACAAAACTTTGTGGATCGCCAAAAAAAGCACTGTTACGCGTTTTTACTTCAACCATCACAATTGTTTTTTCTTCTTTTTGAGCAATAATGTCAATCTCAGCTTTGTCGAAAAAAAAGTTACGCCGTAGAATTTTATAGCCTTTTTTCAATAGATATTGTGCAGCAATTTCTTCGCCTAATTCTCCAAGTTCGTTGTGTGAGGCCATTTTGATTACCGATTTAAGATTTTTTTGAAGTTTAAAATTGAACATTGATTGTTGAAGAGTGAACATTTATTTCAATCTTTCTTCCCATAATTAACGCTCGATTATCAACAATATGCCCAGCTGGAAAATTTAAAATTACAGGATAATTGTATTCTTTTACCAAATCGATTATTATTTCTTCAGCCGTTTTTCCGAAGGACACTTTATTGTCCTTCATTTGCGTCATACCCCCAATTATAAGTGCTTTCAAGTTTTTTAAATACCCGCTTCGCTTCAAATTTACCATCATTCGGTCAATATGATATAACATTTCATCAAGATCTTCAATAAAAAGAATTTTTCCATCAGTTTTCATCTCTGAAGTACTTCCAATAAGGGAATACAATACCGAAAGATTTCCGCCGATAATTTCACCAGAAATTACAACCTCAGCATTCTTTTTTTCGGTGGAATTATAGGTGATTGAATGGTTAGTTCCGAACAAAATACTTTTTAGAGAACTTGCGGTTTCAGGGGTTTTATTTTCAATTTCCAAACACATTTGCGCGTGTAAAGTTTCAATGCCGAAATTGTGAATGTGTGAATGCAAAACCGTTACATCACTATAACCGATAATCCATTTTGGAGCTTTTTTGAAGGTCGAAAAATCAAGTTTATCAATAATCCGAACGGTTCCGTAGCCGCCGCGAGCACACCAAATTGCTTTTACACCTTGGTCGTTCATCATGTGTTGAAAATCTGCCGCACGTAATGCATCGCTTCCCGCAAATTGGCTTTCTTCAGCGCCAATCGTTTTCCCTAAAATTGCTTTTAAATCCCAACTTTCGAGTAATTGGAGTGCAGGTTTTAATTCTTCTCTAGAAATTTTCCGCGCGGTAGAAACGATGGCAACCGTATCGCCTTTTTGAAGTCTTTTTGGAGTAATCATGAATCTATTTAAAACCACAAATTACTACATTTATGTGTACTTTTGTGTTTTCAAAAAAAATTATGGACCAGAACCCAAACAGATATACAATTACAGCTGCCTTGCCTTATACAAATGGCCCCGTTCACATCGGGCATTTGGCGGGTGTTTACGTGCCAGCAGATATTTATGCGCGCTACCAAAGACTTCAAAATAAAGATGTTGCTTTTATTTGCGGAAGTGATGAGCACGGAGTTGCCATTACTTTAAAAGCGAAGAAAGAAGGTATTACACCACAGGAAGTAGTAGATAAATACCATGCTATTATTAAAAAAAGTTTTGAAGATTTCGGAATTTCTTTTGATAATTATTCACGCACATCGGCGGAAATTCATCACAATACAGCTTCAGAGTTTTTTAAGAAAATGTATGAAGACGGAAAATTTATTGAAGAAGTAACCGAGCAATTGTATGATGCGGAAGCCAACCAGTTTTTGGCAGACCGCTTTGTTCTTGGAACTTGCCCAAAATGTGGCTTCGAAGATAGTTATGGAGATCAATGTGAACAGTGTGGCACCAGCCACAACGCAACCGATTTAATAAATCCACGTAGCGCCATTTCTGGGAGTAAACCTGTTTTGAAAGAAACAAAACACTGGTTTTTACCTTTGAACGATTATGAAAATTTCTTAAAAGATTGGATTCTTGTAGCCCATAAAAAAGACTGGAAAACCAATGTGCTTGGCCAATGTAAAAGCTGGATTGATGACGGGTTGCGCCCACGTGCGGTAACCCGCGATTTGGATTGGGGGATTCCTGTGCCGGTAAAAGGTGCCGAGGGCAAAGTGCTTTACGTTTGGTTTGATGCGCCAGTTGGGTATATTTCTTCCACAAAAGAATGGGCAGCCCGTGAAGGTAAAAATTGGGAAGATTATTGGAAAGACGAAAACACCAAACTTCTTCATTTTATTGGGAAAGACAACATTGTATTTCACTGCATTATTTTCCCAGCAATGTTAAAAGCCGAAGGGAGTTATATTTTGCCAAACAACGTGCCTGCAAATGAATTTTTAAACTTGGAAGGCAATAAAATTTCAACCAGTAAAAACTGGGCGGTTTGGCTGCATGAGTATTTGGAAGATTTTCCAAACCAGCAAGATGTTTTGCGTTACGCATTAACGGCAAACGCTCCAGAAACAAAGGATAACGATTTTACGTGGGCAGATTTTCAAGCACGTAACAATAATGAATTAGTTGCTATTTTCGGAAATTTTATAAACCGCGTACTCGTTTTAACTAATAAGTATTACGATGGCGTTGTGCCACAGCCAGCCGCTTTTTTAGAAATTGACGAGCAAACATTAACTGAATTAAAAGCCTATCCCGCGGTAATTGCAAGTTCGTTAGAGCGGTACCGTTTCCGTGAAGCACAATCAGAATTAATGAATGTTGCCCGCCTCGGAAACAAATATTTGGCAGACGAAGAGCCATGGAAAACCATAAAAACTGATGAAGAACGCACAAAAACCGTACTATATATTGCGTTGCAAATTGCTTCCGCTTTGGCAGTTTTAAGCGAACCATTTTTGCCGTTTACTTCAAACAAATTAAAAAACATGCTGAGTGTCACCCTGAGCGCTGTCGAAGGGTCTCTTCAATGGAACGACATTTCCACAAAAACAGAATTCCTAAAACCCGGCCATAAAATTGGTACAGCCGAACTTCTCTTTAGCAAGATAGAAGATGAACAAATTCAAATACAGTTAGATAAATTACAAGCCAGTAAAAGGATGAATGAGATTGCAAATAAAAAAGTAGAACCCCAGAAAGAAACCATTCAATTTGATGATTTTACAAAGCTAGACATGCGTGTTGGAACCATTATTGAAGCCGAAAAAATGCCAAAGGCAAATAAACTTTTGGTTTTAAAGGTTGATACGGGTATTGATGTACGTACCATAGTTTCAGGTATTGCAGAAAGTTTTAAACCCGAAGATATTGTTGGTAAAAAAGTAACCGTTTTAGTAAACCTTGCACCACGTGCGCTTCGTGGTGTGGAAAGCCAAGGAATGATTTTAATGACCGAAAATGCGGAAGGAAAACTGGTGTTTGTAAATCCAGGTGAAGATGGGGTTGAAAATGGGGCAATGATTAGTTAATTTTTTTAAATAAATAATGAATCCTTCGAATAGGCGACAGTTTATGCCCGCTCGAAGGATTTAATTTTTCTGGCAATGATAAAGCTTCTAAATTTTATTACCTCCCAAACCCAACTACCACAAAAGAGTGTAGAAAACACAGTAACACTTTTAAATGAAGATTGCACAATCCCATTTATTTCTCGCTATCGTAAAGAATTAACAGGCAATCTGGATGAGGTTCAAGTTGGCGATATTGTAAAATATAAAGAGCAATTTGAAGCTTTGGAAAAACGCAAAGCGACCATCATAAAAGCGTTGGAAGAGCAAGAAGTTTTAACAACTGAGCTTCAAAAGAAAATTGAAGAAACTACAGATCTTATCGCTTTAGAAGATTTGTATTTACCCTACAAAAAGAAACGAAAAACCAAAGCAGATACCGCAAGAGAAAACGGTTTGGAGCCCTTGGCGAAAATTATAATGAGCCAATCGCGTGGGATGAACGCTACTGAAATTTCATCCATAGCGAAAAAATATATAAAAGGGGAAGTGCATTCAGAAGAAGAAGCCTTGGAAAGCGCGCGCCACATTATTGCGGAATGGATTAATGAACGTACCGATATTCGGAATATGTTGCGAAACCAATTGGAACGCTTTGCAACAATTTCAACCAAAGTAGTTAAGAAATTTGAGGCTGATGAAAAAGCACAGAAATTCCGTGATTATTTTGACTGGAACGAATCGTTAAATAGGATTCCTTCCCATAGATTACTGGCAATTCTTCGTGCTACTTCCGAAGGGTTTATTCGTAATAAAATAGAAATTGACGATGAAAAAGCCCTGTGGAAAATTGAAGACCGCATCGTAAAATCGAACGATGCTGCTTCAAAGCAAATAAAACTTGCTATTGAAGATAGTTACAAACGGTTGTTGCTTCCGACGCTTTCTAATGAAGCACTTTCTGCAGCAAAGGAAAAAGCAGATGAAACTGCGATTGCTGTTTTTGTAAAAAATTTAAAACAATTGTTGCTCGGTTCTCCCTTGGGTGAAAAGCGCGTTTTAGCAATAGATCCAGGATTTAGAACAGGTTGCAAAGTAGTTTGCCTTGATGCTCAAGGCGGTTTGCAACACAATGAAACCATCTATCCGCATGCTCCAAAAAATGACACAAAAGGAGCAATGAAAAAAATAAGTTCGCTGGCAGATGCTCATAAAATTGAAGCCATTGCAATTGGAAACGGAACCGCTTCTCGTGAAACGGAGCAATTTATAAAGCGAATTCAGTTTAAAAACGAGGTTCAGGTTTTTGTGGTTAGCGAGGCTGGAGCGTCTATTTATTCGGCTTCAAAAATTGCACGAGATGAATTCCCAAATTATGATGTAACCGTGCGTGGCGCAGTTTCTATCGGTCGCCGTTTGCAAGATCCATTGGCAGAATTGGTGAAAATTGATGCTAAATCTATTGGTGTTGGGCAATATCAACACGATGTGGACCAAAGCAAGCTTAAAAATTCGTTAGATACTTCGGTGGAATTGTGTGTGAATTCCGTTGGTGTAAATATAAATACCGCCAGTGTTCCACTCTTGAGTTATGTTTCTGGAATTGGTCCGAAATTAGCAGAAAATGTAGTGAATTATCGCAATGGAAATGGTGCTTTTTCTTCAAGAGAAGAAATAAAAAAAGTGCCGCGTTTGGGCGGAAAAGCCTTTGAGCAGGCAGCAGGATTTTTAAGAATTAAAAATGGTAAAAACCCCTTAGACGATTCTTCTGTGCATCCAGAAAGTTATACGGTTGTTTCAAAAATGGCAAAAGATGCAGGTGTAAAAGTTATAGAATTGATTGGCAATAAAGCACTTCTTCAGAAAATAAATCTGGAAAAATACATTTCTGAAAAAATTGGGCTTCCAACTTTAAAAGATATTTTAAGCGAACTCGAAAAACCTGGTTTAGACATTCGCGAAGCTGCAAAAGTGTTTACTTTCAACCAGAACATAAAAACGATTACCGATTTACAAGCAGGGCAATTATTGCCAGGAATTGTAAATAATATTACCAATTTCGGCTGTTTTGTAGATATTGGGATAAAAGAAAGTGGGTTGATACACGTTTCAAACCTTGCGGATGCCTTTGTTTCAGATGTGAGTGAATATGTGCATTTGCATCAACAAATCATCGTAAAAGTGCTGGATGTAGACGTGGAGCGGAAACGGATTCAGTTGAAACTTCATACCAAGCATGATTAACTACCGAGATATAACCCAAGCCTTATCTTCCAATATGGTAGTTTCTCTTCGAAATATTCAAAATAGGGTTTTAGCGCATCGGGGTTTTCTAGTGTTTCTTTTGCCACTTTTATTTGCTGAATTTCTTCTGTAGAAATAAATTGTTTTATATCAAAATCAGTTCCTAATTCATACATTTTTAAAAAGTGCCCGTAAACGGAATCCACAGTAAGCCCACGTACTTTTGCAATTTTTTGAGGCGAAAGATTTTCTTCAGTAAACATTTTATAGCTACGCTCGTGGGAAGGTAATTTGGTTTCCAAACCATCTAAATGCCGGTTGATGACTTTTATAAAATCGGCCCCATATTTTTCAAGCTTAGCTTTTCCAACTCCAGAGATCTCCGCAAATTCTTCTAGGTTTTGTGGTTTTTTATGTTCCATATCTTCCAAAGCCGCATCGCTAAAAACTATGTATGCAGGCATATTTGCGGCTTGGGCTAATTTTGAACGAAGGGTTTTTAGTTTTTCAAATAAATCGGCTCGTTTGTGTGAAATTTTTTCAACTTTTAGTTTTTCAGTTTCCTGAACAATGTTGGCTAATCTTACTTTTTTACCTTCAAAAAGTACTTTTTTTGCCAAATTTGTGAGCAATAAGCGCCCGTTTTCGTGAAAATGGATTTGTAAAATTCCTTGATTTAAAAGTTGAATGGCATATTGTTGTAGATCGCGCCAAGCAATATCTTTTGCGGCTCCAAAAGTTTTAATATTTTGATAGCCTTTATCAAAAACCTGTGTGTTTTGCGCACCACGAAGTACGTCTAATACCATTCCTAAGGCTTCTTGTTCTTTTAATCGTGCTACTACAGAACATACTTTTTGGGCAATGAGTGTGCCATCAAAATAGGTAGGGGGCGATTTGCAGATATCACAGTTGCCACAATCTTCAAGAAGGTGCTCGCCAAAATAGCCGAGTAATACTTTTCTTCTACAGCTTAATGCTTCCGAAAATTGCTGCATACGTTCCAATTTTGCTAATTGAAATTCTTTTGTTTCAGAATCTTCAGCAAATTTTCGAAGCATTATTACATCGGCAAAACTGTAAAAAAGTAGGGTGTTTGCAGCTAAACGATCCCTTCCGCTACGGCCTATTTCCTGATAATATCCTTCAATATTTTTGGGCATATTGTAGTGGATAACCCAGCGTACATTACTTTTATCTATCCCCATACCAAAGGCAATGGTTGCAACGATAATTGGGGTGGTATCATTCACAAAATCATCTTGAATAGCACTTCTCTTTTCAGCGCTAAGTCCTGCGTGATAGGCTTCGGCTTTATACCCTTTTGAGGAAAGTGTAGCCGCGAGTTTTTCAGTACTTTTTCGACTTAAACAATAAATGATACCACTTTCTTTGGAATGTTTTTTAAGAAAATCAAGAATCTGTTTGTTTCGATTTTGCCCTGGACGCACATCCAAATACAAATTGGGTCTGTCAAAAGAGGCAATAAAGGTTTTTGCGTTTGGAATTGCAAGTTGCGTAGCAATATCTTCACGTGTAGCACGATCTGCAGTGGCAGTTAGTGCGATTAATGGAATATCAGGAAATTGCTCTCTTACACTTTTAAGTTGGGTATATGCTGGTCGGAAATCGTGGCCCCAACTAGAAATGCAGTGAGCTTCATCTATTGCAAAAAGACTGATTTTAATTGTGTTTAAAATAAAATGTAATTGCGGAAGGCTTTCTGGTGCCACGTAAAGCAATTTTAAATTCCCATTTTGTAAATCTTGTAAAACCTGTTGTTGTATTTCTTGTGGCTGGGAGCTATTATAAAAATTTGCTGAAATTCCATTTGCTTGTAGGGCATCCACTTGATCTTTCATTAAAGCAATAAGCGGCGATAGTACGATAGCAGTGCCTTCCATAGCCAATGCTGGTAATTGGAAACACAATGATTTTCCTCCACCAGTTGGCATAATAGCGATTGTATCATTTTTATTTAAGAGGTTCTGGATTATTTCTTCTTGATTTGGAAGAAATTTTTCATAACCGAAATGCGTTTTGAGTAGGGTTAATAGGTGTTGCTGGGGGTTTGTTTCCATTTCGGTAAAAATAACGATTCAAACTTTAAAAAATAGGTCCCCACAGAAGTAAGGACCTATTTTACTAGTTTTTTTTATTTGCTCCCCAGCATGACTAGTTCATTGCAAACAACCTCCGTAATATATTTTTTATTTCCTTCTTTATCGTCATAGGATCTTGAGGTAAGTTTTCCTTCAATAGCAATCTCCTTGCCTTTCGTAACATAGTTTTCAACTATTTCTGCTGTTTTCCCCCAGGCTATAATATTATGCCATTGTGTGTCTGTAACCTTTTCTCCTTTTTGGTTTTTATAGGTTTCGTTCGTAGCAAGATTAAATTTTGCTAGTTTTTTTCCCCCGTCAAGGGTGATGATTTCTGGGTCGTTTCCCAAGTTTCCAATCAACTGTACTTTGTTTCTAAGCGTGCTCATGTTTTCTAATTTTTTTATGTTAAACAATTGATACTATCGCATTTCATTTAATCCGACAGGGCAAACTTATGGCCACTCTAAAGCTTTAGGCGGTAGTTACTTGTTTACTTTCGTTTATAGTCGTTTGTAAACGTTTGCAAATGATTATTAAAATACAAATGGCATCTATATACAAAGTGGGACAACACTAAATATATGGGCTACGATAATCCAGCAAGATTTTTTTTGGAAAGTAAAGTTTTTTCAGCTTCAAAGGAGTTAGTATCCTTTATCCCTTATCGGGAAACGTTGGTTAAAGCCTATTAACCTTTTGGCGGATTGCCTATTTATTAAAGAACTGCTTTACATCTTGTAGAAATGCGAACTACAATTAAGGGCTTTCCCAAATGCAATACTATTTAGGTTTCTTATCCTTTGGTTTGGGAACGGAAACTTTTAAAACATCGTCAAGAGAAGTATTAATGTGAAGCTTGTCTTCGTACTTCTCGGAGCGTTCCTTTTCAGGTTTTTTGTCTTTATTCATTGCTGTAAAGATAATTCATTTTTACCAAATTAGTTTTTTGTTAAAAATTTATTAAATTCGCATTTCTCCATGTAATTTAATGTTTAAATATGAAAGACTTATTGTTTGCTTACATAGGTAGTATTATTGCAGGGGTGGCTTCATCGGCACTGTTTTTGTTTGCATTAAGCAGATTAAAGCCAAAAATAAAGATATGTGAAAAAATTTCTATTGAAGAAAGGGAGAATGAGGATGACGAAATGGAAACTCATTTTGGTTTTAAAGTAGTTAACAAATCTTGGTTTTTTAAGGTTTATGATATAAAAGTAAGGTTATATTCTATAGAGTTAGTGCCTTCTGAAAATAATGAAGATTTTCATTGTGAAGAAATAACGCTAAGAAAGAACGAAACATGGATATTAAACAGATTCAATATCAGACATTGCTTCCAAGATTTAATATTTAATGAAAGACGATTGAAGAAAAGAACTGACTATGCCGTACAGTTTTTTTCAAAAGAAAAGCTAAATGATTTGGTTGGATCAAATAAAAGACTTAGGTTTGAAGTACTCGCAAAGCATTCATTAAGCGGTTTTTCAGTGGTAAAAATATACACTTTTAGACATAAAAACGATTTAATTAATGGTTCTTTTTTAAGTGGAAACACAAGTAAAATTAAAGAATAAAAACGAAATCTTATGAAAACAAACGATATTATAGCAATTTAGCTACAGAAAAAAACCTCTTATAAAGAGGTTTTTTATTTTGTTAACTCTTTATAAGATAAATAACTCTCACTTTGTAAAAGGAAGCTTTCAAAACGCTCCTGTGAACTAAGGTTTCGAGTATTAAAACGACCTGCATACTCGTCCAAATAACGTTCCAAATGCTTGTCGCTTACTTGGTGGTAAATTCCATTCAAACCACGCTTTAAAACACTCCAAAAGTTTTCAATAGTATTCGTGTGAACGTTACCCACTACATACTGACGAGCAGAATGTACTACCGTTTCGTGTGTGTAGGATAAATTCAGATTACGATAAATATGGCTTTCGTCCGTGTGGATTTCCGCACCGTGTTTTACGTGAACATCAATAATAGGTTGAATCTCATAATTAACCGCTCTTTGTACGTGTCTTAATACAACTTTACCATCACGCTCGATAAGCCCTACTACCATATTTTTAGGCTTGTAAGGTGTGCCATCATTGTTCAAGTGCGGGTAAATATCAGAACGTCTTTTACCTGTGTGCTTGTTTCCTTGTTTACCACCAATATAAGATTCGTCAATTTCTACCATATTTTTTTCTCCCAACATTTGCGGTGCTTTATCTTTCAGCATTTCACGGATGCGGTGCAATACAAACCAAGCGGTTTTTTGAGTTATACCTAAGTCCAAAGCAAGTTGAACACTACTAATACCTTTCTTGTGTGATGTAGCCAAATAAATTGCGCCGAACCAAATACGGAAAGATATTTTAGAGTTTTCAAAGATCGTACCCACTTTAACTGTGAATTTTTTATAACAATCTTTATCCGAACACTTATAACCTCTTGTGGTTTTATATGGATTCAAGCTACCACAATGAGGACACGCAGGGTTATTTCCCCAACGAAGTTGCTCGTAATATGCAATACAAGTTTTTTCGTCCTTAAAGTAGTCTAAAAGCTGTTGTAGAGATTTGAAATTCATAGTCTTATTGTTTTATTGTATAAATATAATCGAATATATTGACATAAAGCAAATAATAATACAGTTATTTTCGATTATAATTGTATTTAATTATATATTTGCCCTATGACTACATACAAGGAACAACAAAAAGACCGCACAAACTTTGTGCTACTAGAGGACGGTAATGTTTTGGGAACTTTTGGAAATCTGAAAAAGGTTTGTGATTATCTGCAAAATAAAGACTTTTATTCTTACAATACTATAATTCGGAAAAAAGAATATCCCGTGATATATAAAGATTATTCTGTTTGGAAGGTTAAGCATTTTTAGACTTTCTTTTTTGTGGTTTATATGATGGATTAGTATACAAGTATATTTCATAAACCTTTCCTTTAGGACTTACAAAACAATAAAACCCATAGTCGTCTAATTTTACGGTTAAGGTTTGTCTCGTGATAAAATTTGGCTCTAAACCCTTCATTCCATCAACGAACCTAGCGACTGTTTTTTCAGCAAAAACAACCTCATGATTTTGAATTGCGACAATTAAATGTTGGGTTCTTGCGTCCATATATGCGCACAAATGTATGAATAGTTAACAGATGTGCGCACATTGTTGATAAGTTAATATGGCATTTGCCTTGTTTTTACTAAATTCACAACGTATATTTACCCAATAAAAAAACGCCTTTACCGTTAAGTATAGACGTTTTAAGTTCTAAGAAGTAAAATTTTGGAGTGCTAAAGGAAAACCTTATGAGGGAAATCTTTACATAACTTTCAGGCAATTATATGTTTGATTGTTCTTTCTTTTACTAATTTAATGTTCTAGGCTCACTAAGCTGAGCGACACTTATAGGATACTGAGGTCGTACCCTCAATACCGATTACCTACGCACAATGCGTCGAGTAATGCGAATTGTCCGAGTGATCCTTACCGTCCTTGACGGAATAGTGATCGTTGTTCTGACTACTTTCATTAGGTCTGATCGATTTAATTAAACAATGTCGGAAATGGACTTTCCAAATCCCAAGGAACACTACTAAGGATAGTGCTCCAGAAAAAATAGTTTTAGTTTGGAGTAGACCTGTAATGAGGTCCTACTTTTTTACCATTCCTTGTATGTGGGGCTACATACACTTTTTTCTTGCCCCCGCCTGTTTTGGCCATAATCTTGGAATTTAAAAAATTAATACTATTTTCTTAACACAAAGCCGTAAGAAATTCGGCTTATTAAAAAGCGACACTCGGCAAAGTGTCGCTTTTATTTTTAGCAATATTTTCTAGTCTCATTTATCAATATGGTTTCAACCATATTGTTCCAAGTTCTGTTCTGTTCTTCTGCCATTTTTTCTACTTTTTGTATCAAATCAGGCTTTAGCCTAACTGACTTCTGTTTAGTTTCGTGAGTGTTTTCCATAATGACTGAGTTATCTGATTAATAAAAGGTTATTCAAATTTAAAATAAAAACAACCTGTTACCATTTAAATAACAAAAGTGTTTTCAACATACTTTTCAACAATTAATTGATTTAGTAGTAATTAGCTTATCTTAGTATTAGCTGAAATTTGTCCCTTGTTGTATATAGATGCCATACAAATCATTAATTATCAATATATTGTGTTTTTTAATTTTTGTCTAATTTTGCGTAATTTAATCTGTCAGAAATAAACGTTTTGTCATTCACTTAAAAATAAATAGATGAACAGTAGTAGATTGGAAGCTTTTAGTGATGGCGTACTTGCCATTATAATTACAATAATGGTTTTAGAAATGAAAGTTCCTCACGGAACCGATATGGAAGCATTAATGCCTTTAGTACCTGTGTTTTTAAGTTATATATTAAGTTTTATATATATAGGTATTTACTGGAATAACCACCACCACATGATGCATACCGTTCAAAAAGTGAATGGAGGCATTTTATGGGCAAATCTTCATTTGTTATTTTGGCTTTCCATGATTCCTTTTGCAACGGGATGGATGGGTGAAAATAATTTTGCAGAACTACCAATGGCACTTTATGGCGGTGTTCTCTTAATGGCAGCCATTGCCTATTTTATTTTACAAAATAGAATTTTAGCTGAACAAGGGAAAGACTCTCTATTGTCCAAAGCCGTAGGAAAAGATTATAAAGGCAAGGCGTCTCCCATCTTGTATATTTTAGGAATTATTTTAGCCTTTTTTATACCCTGGGTAGCTGCTGTTTTATATGTCTTGGTTGCCTTTATGTGGTTGATTCCTGATAAAAGAATTGAAATTATTTTTAACGAAAAAGAATAATTACCAAGTTTGCCCTTTTAATTCCATTGCAGCGCGCAATACATCACTCTGGCTTATTTGCCCTACGAGCTTTCCATTTTCCAATATGGGAAAACGTCTGTGTTTTGATTCCAAAAACTTAGTGGTTGCATCAAGCACATTCATGTTGCCATCAATAGTATCCACATTCTTTATCATGTGTTCTTCTACTTTTATGTCTTCCATTGGGTGATTGTGATACCGAGAATCGCTTAGCTGTTTCATACAATCTCCTTCAGAAATAATCCCCACTAATTCATTATTTTCATTAACTACTGGCCCACCAGAAATCCGTTTTTTTAAAAGCACCTCCATTACTTCCAAAATGGATTGTTCCGGTCGGAATGTAACTAGATTTCGCGTCATATAATCTGACACTTTAATTTTTTCAGAAACCCCTTTTTTAGGCTTTACCCTTCTGCCAATAAAACTTTTAATTCCCATAGTTTTAGTTTTTTGCGAACTTCTAAGATAATCAATTTTATGATATGGTTGAAATACCTCGTTCAAGAACAAATTATACTTACGATTAATATTGTATTTTTAACATTCTAAACTTCTCATCCATGAAAAAAATTGGCACCATTTTATCCCTGCTCATTATCGTTGCTTTGGTTTTTTATAGTTTTTATGGATTAATGCCGCATTATGAAGAAGGAGAAGCAGTTGCCAACACTGAATTTTCAGTTGCTAAAGCACTACAGCCGCTACAGGAAATTTCGAAAAAACCGCATTATTTAGGCTCTAAAGGACATACAGAGGTTCGTGATTATTTAATTTCAGAATTAAATAAATTAGGTCTTGAATCGCAAACACAAGAGGGGTTTAGTCTTAATAAAGAATCCAAAACGCTTAATAAACCCGTAAATATTATAGCGCGTATTAAAGGTTCAGAAAGGGGAAAAGCATTGTTGTTACTTTCACATTATGACAGCGCACTTGTGCCATCATTTGGAGCCAGTGACGCAGGGAGTGGTTTGGTTACTATTTTGGAAAGTGTACGTGCATATTTGGCATCAGGAGAAAAACCTAAAAACGATATCATCATTTTATTTTCTGATGCTGAAGAAATTGGACTAGACGGAGCAAAGCTTTTTGTAAAGAAGCATCCGTGGGCAAAAGACGTGGGTTTGGTGCTCAATTTTGAGGCGCGTGGAAGCAGTGGTCCAAGCAATATGATCTTAGAAACCAACGGTGGAAATACCAAGCTAGTAAAAGAATTTATTAAAGCAAACCCAGAATTTCCAGTTGCTTCCTCACTGATGTATAGTGTTTATAAAATGCTTCCAAACGATACCGATTCTACTATTTTTAGAACTGATGGCGATATCGATAGCTTCTTCTTTGCTTTTATTGATAGTCATTTTAATTACCATACCGCGAATGATACTTTTGAAAATTTAAATAGAAATAGCCTTGCGCACCAAGGAAGTTATCTACTTCCACTTATCCATTATTTTGCAGATGCCGATCTTTCAAAATTAAAAGCAGAAACGGACGATGTTTATGTAAACCTACCAGTAGTAAAAATGTTAAGTTATCCCTTTTCATGGATTCTACCAATGCTTATTCTTGCAACTATCCTTTTATTAATTTTACTTTTTTACGGTTATAACAAGCAGAAACTTAAACGAAAGGCACTGATTATGGGCTTCGTTCCGTTTCTACTTTCCCTTCTTATTTGTGGAATAATTGGGTTGTTCGGGTGGAAATTGATTTTAGTTTTATACCCACAATATGCTGAAATTCAACAAGGATTTACCTATAATGGGCATTGGTATATTGTGTTTTTTGTCTTCATTTCGTTGGCAATTACCTTTGCGATTTATAAAAGATTTACCAAAAAAGATTGCGAAGCTTCATTTTATGTTGCGCCATTACTCTTTTGGATTTTAATAAACGTAGGTGTTTATATCGTTTTAAAAGGCGCGGCATTTTTTATTATTCCAGTGTTTTTCGGGCTTTTATCTTTTTGGATTATGCTGCGGCAAGAACGACCAAATTTGCTAGCAATGTCATTTTTGGCAGCTCCGGCAATATTTATATTTGCACCCCTTATTCAATTTTTCCCTGTTGGTTTGGGCTTGAAAATGCTCGTAATAAGTTGTGTGTTTACCGTGTTACTTTTTGGGTTGTTTTGGCCTATTTTCGCTTTTTATAAAATGAAAAAATTCCTTTCAGTAGGGTTTTTATTAGGAGCTATTTTCTTTTTTATAAAAGCACATTCTAAAAGCGATTTTTCCGAAGAACGTAAAAAGCCAAATAGCTTGGTTTATTATAAAGATGCTGATACAAACAAAACATATTGGTTAACCTACGACAAAGAAATTGATGAATGGACGCAGCTTTATTTAGGTGACACCCCTAAAAATGCCTCCGAAGTTTTAAGCGACGCCTCCTATAATAAATACGGAACTCCTTATAGTTTTGCAGCTGAAGCTCCTGAAAAAAACATTCCTAATTTTGAAGTTGTTTTAGAAAAAGACACTCTTATTGAGAATTTGAGAAACGTTAACTTTAGTATAGTCCCAAAACGAAACGTAAATAAAATAGACTTGTATAGCAGTGAGTTTTATTTGTTTAAAGCATTGGCATTCAATGGTCAAGAAGCTTCGCTTTATAAAAAAGGAAAAATGTATCGAGGCACTAAAAATGATGCAATTATCAATTATTATGTATCTGGAAATGATTCCTTAAAGGTGAGTTTTTCAATTGAAAAAGACATTCCTGTTTCTTTTAAAGTAATGGAATACACATTCAATTTAATGACAGATACTCAATTTAATGTTGAAGAACGTCCTGACTTTACTATGCCGAAGCCCTTTGTAATTACTGATGCCGTTGCAGTAAAACGAACTTTTTCAATAGATAGTTTAAAAATTAAAGCGGTTGATTCACTAAAAAACAATTCTTTTATAAATTTAAATAATGAATAAAACCGTAGCTATTGCTGGTCTTGGATGGCTAGGACAGCCTTTGGCATACCATTTGGCAACTTTAGGATATATTGTAAAAGGCTCCGTTACAAGTGTAGAAAAGGCAACTTTATTGCAAAAAAATGGCTTTGAAGCATATCGTGTTGAATTTTCAGAAATGGGAATTGATGGCGAAATAAATGCGCTACTGGATAATTTAGAGTATTTAATTATAATGATTCCTCCGGGTTTACGGAAAAACACAGGAGCCGATTATGTACTAAAAATGACTCATTTTCTTGAAGCGATAAAAAAAGCTTCAGTAACTAAAATTATTTTGGTAAGCAGCACTTCGGTTTATGATGATGCCCAAGGTAAAGTAACCGAAAAAGATACGCCAGCACCAAACACGATTGCCGGAAAACAGCTGCGACAAGTAGAACAACTTTTTAGTAATTCGGATGCGTTTCAAACCACGATTGTCCGCTTTGGGGGGTTGCTTGGCGGGAGTCGTCAACCTGTAAAATATTTGGCAGGACGTAAGGATTTGGCAGATGGCAATGCCCCAGTTAATTTAATAGATAGGAAAGATTGTATCAATATTCTTGTTGCGGTTTTAAAAAAAGATGCCTTCGGAACTATTTTTAATGCCGTAAACCCAAGCCACCCTAAAAAGGCGGATTATTATATTGAGAAAGCGAAAGCACTTGGTTTAGACCCCCCCACTTTTGCAGTAACTTCCGAAGAAGAATTCAAACAAGTAGATTCAGAAAATTTACCGGCTATTTTGAATTATACTTTTCAGTATTCTATATAAAAAAAGGAGCTTTTTACAGCTCCTTTTTTTATATAAATATTTTAAAATTACCAGATACGAACTCTGTCTTCAGGAGCAACGTACATTGGGTCTCCTTCTTTAATATCGAAAGCCTCAAAGAAAGCATCAACATTTACTAAAGGTTGAGTAGCACGAACTTTACCTGGAGAGTGTGGATCAGTTTTTACTTGGTTCGTAATGTATTCATCGCGAGATTTAGTACGCCAAACTGTTGCCCAGCTCATAAAGAAACGCTGTTCTGGTGTAAACCCATCAATATTATCTGGTCTTCCGTTTTCTTTATAGAACCGCTGTAAACCATCATAAGCACCAAGAACACCACCAAGATCACCAATATTTTCCCCTAAAGTGAATTTTCCATTTATAAAAACACTGTCTAAAACTTCAACACTGCTGTATTGTTCAGCAAGTTTATTACCGCGTTCTGTGAAGTTTGCTAAGTCTGTTTCTGTCCACCAGTTTACTAGGTTTCCATTAGCATCAAAACGAGAGCCACTATCGTCAAAAGCATGCGAAATTTCATGACCGATTACTGCACCCATTCCACCATAATTAACAGCCTCATCCGCCTTATAATCATAAAATGGGGGTTGTAGAATTGCCGCTGGAAAAACGATTTCATTATTAAAAGGATTGAAATATGCATTTACAGTTTGTGGGCTCATTCCCCATTCTGTACGGTCTACCGGCTCATCAATTTTAGCAAGATTATCAATAAAATTGTATGTTTGAACGGCAATCATATTGTCATAAAAAGTATTCCCTGGTTTTACATCCATTGAAGAATAGTCTTTCCATTTGTCTGGGTAACCAACTTTTACGGTGAATTTATTTAGTTTTTCAATAGCTTTTATTTTAGTGCTATCACTCATCCAATCTAATGCGTTGATACGGTCTTTGTATGCTGCAATTACGTTAGCAATCATTGCTTCAGCCTTTGTTTTTGCTTCTGGAGGGAACATTTCATCAACATAAAGTTTACCCAAAGCTTCACCTACGCTTCCGTTTACCGTTGCAAGCGCACGTTCATTAGCTGGTTTTTGCTTTTTAGAACCTTTAAGTGTGTTTTCATAAAAATCCCAGTTTGCTTTATCAATAGCGGTAGTTAACATTCCTGTTGCGTTGTTTAATGTAGACCAACGCATTACGGTTTTCCATGTTTCTAAGTCAGGATTAGCAAACATTTGGTTTAATGTTTCCATGTAAGCAGGTTGCATAACGATAACGGTATCCATTTTTTTGGTTACTCCCATATCTTTAAAAACCTGTTCCCACTTAATCTGTGGTAGCATATTTTGAAGTTCTGCAACCGAACGTGGATTGTTGAAGTTTCTAAAATCACGGCTTGCAACTTTATCTAATCTAGGTGTAGCAAGTTTTGTTTCGAACGCTAAAATAGTAGTAGCTTGTTCGCGTGCAGCTTCTTCAGTATCTCCTAAAAACTGAAGCATTCTAGTGATATGAGCCACATATTGCTGGCGAATTTTTACAGAAGCAGGGTCTGTATTTGTGTAAAAATCACGATCAGGAAGCCCTAAACCACCTGGCGTAATATATGCCGAGTTCATCGAACTGTTGCTTGGGTTTGAAAATGCAGCAAGCCCTAAAAAAGGTTGCGAAACTGCAACTGCTTCTTGAGCCATTAATTTTTGAAAATCTGCAATACTATTAATAGCAGCAATTTTATCAAGAATTGGTTTTATGGGTTCAATGCCGGCTTTATCACGAGCAATGGTATCCAATTTAGATTCAAAAATCATCAATGCTTTTGCCTGGTCTGTTTCTGGAGCATATTTTCCTCCTTCTTTTGCTTTAGCTAAAATGTTTAATACGTCTGCATCTGTTTTTTTTCTTAAAATAGTAAACCCACCCCAATTAGTTTGGTCGTCTGGAATTTCATTGTTTTTCATCCAATTTCCATTCACATAATTGTAGAAATCAACTTTTGGGCTTACGGTTGTATCCATATTCTCCAAAATAATTCCATGAGGTTCATTATCTGTTTGGGCCACGTCCGTTTTCTCTTTACAAGCGGTAACAGCAGCTGCTACGAATGCAAAAGCCAAAACAGGTTTTAAAAATCTAGTTTTCATTTTATAATTTGTTTTTAAGGTGATTAAAATTTGGTATAGTATAAGGTATAAGTTGCTTGTTGTATGTGTTTGTTACACTTTTTTATTTTGTTGATCCTGTAACTCTAAATTTAATATAGAGTCTTTAAAGCGCTTTTGCTTTTTTAATTCATTTTCTTCATCTTCTTTTCTTTGGAAATCAATAAAATCTTTTTGAAATTTTTCATTCAAATGAATTATCAAATTTGTGAATGCACTATTTAATTCTTCAACTGAATTTTGAATACGTGTTGAATCTATATATGATTGATGCGATGCTTGAAACAATAATTCGGTGCGAGTTTTTAACACTAACAATCTACTATAAATGGGTTTGGTGTTTAAGGTATCAGGAATATTTTTAAAGAGAGAGTCAGTGTATCCCTTTAAAAGTTCAGATTCATTTCGGATACTTTGATAATTACTCCCATTTATTTTTTTGGCAGTTGATAAAAAATCTTCTAATACGCCCCAATGTAATGCTTGCTCTTTTGCAGGTGCAGAAAGTTGTGGAAAAGTAAACGCTGGAGTGCCAAAAACAATCGAAGTATCGTTAGTAGGAGTTTGACTTTGATGCGCTTCGGAATTTCCACAAGAAATAACGAAGCAGATACAGATAAAAACAGGAATTAAAAACTTCATAAAAAACTTAAGTAGGACAAATATACTGGTAATTAACCAAATGGCGAATAAATATTTTACGTGTTCAAAAATGCGAATATCCGTATCTTTACCGTTCATTTTTTAAAATCAAAACATGAAAAAGCGAATACTGATTATTGGAGCTTGTGGACAAATAGGAACAGAGTTAACAATGTATCTTCGAGATAAATTTGGAAACCATAAAGTAATAGCAAGCGATATTCGAGAAGGCGATGATGAACTTATGGAAAGTGGTCCTTTTGAAATTTTAGATGCAATGGACTACAATGCAATTGAAGAAATAGTAATTCGCCATGAAATTTCAGATGTTTATTTAATGGCGGCGATGCTTTCTGCTACTGCTGAAAAATTTCCAATGAAAGGTTGGAACCTTAATATGGACTCTCTTTTTCATGTTTTGAACTTAGCAAAGGAAAAAAAGATTAAAAAAATATTTTGGCCCTCTAGCATTGCGGTATTTGGACCTTCTACACCCAAGCAAAACACTCCACAACATACTATTATGGAGCCAAGCACGGTTTATGGTATTAGCAAACAAACCGGTGAACGCTGGTGTGAATATTATTTTAACCGCTACGGGGTAGATGTTCGTAGCATTCGTTATCCAGGTTTAATTAGCTATAAAACCTTACCTGGAGGAGGAACAACAGATTATGCTATCGACATTTATCATAAAGCGATAAAACATAAAAAGTATACTTGCTTTTTAAATGCTGAAACCACTTTACCGATGATGTTTATGGACGATGCCATTAAGGCAACAGTAAATATTATGGAAGCTGATAGTGAAAAAATTAAAATACGAAGTGCGTATAATTTGGCCGCAATGAGCTTTAATCCTGAAGAAATGACGGCGAGTATTCAAAAACATATTCCAAAATTCAAGATTAATTATGAGCCAGATTTTAGACAAAAAATTGCGGATAGCTGGCCACAAAGTATTGATGACACTCATGCAAGAAAGGATTGGGGTTGGGAAAGCAAAATTGCTTTAGATGAAATGACTGAAATTATGCTTCGTAATTTAATAGAAAAATACTAGCTAGCTTTTTATAAAAACGATTCTTATTCAAATTCGACCTCAAGAATATTGGCAGTTCCTTTTTTTCCCTCGTTGGAAATATAAATAGTCCCGTCTGGTGCAAATGTGATTCCTTCGGGTTGGGAAAAAGACTTTTTATGCAATTTGTGTAGTTTTATTGGCTTGCCAATGCTATCTAAAATAAGTAATTGTGGGTTTTTTGCTTCCAAAACGTAATAAGTTCCATTTTTAGGATTTATACCAAGCTCTGAAGGATAAAAATTACTGGATGTATCTGCATCGTCATCTGGATCTTTTGATTGAAACACCCCTTCATTCAAGGAAATTTTAATAATCGGTAAGGCTTTTGTGGTTTTAGTTTCAATATTAAAAGCATAAATCCCTTTAAATGAATTACTATTTGGGTCTTTGTCTTTTACAGTAAATAAAAGTCTTTGGTTAAGTGAATCGACCACTAAAGATTCCATATTATTTTTACCTGAAAAAGGCGTTTGGTACGCTGTAGTCTTAAAATTAGGACTTAAATAATTACTTACTTCAAAGATTTTTCCGCTACTTTCCATTAGATATGCAGTACTATCAAGGACTGTAAGGCCTTCGTAATCACCGGATTCCCCGAAATTTATTTTTTTCTCAACGAGTTCAGTATCTAAATTATAGATAAAAATAATGCCTTCTTCATCTTGGACGCAAGCAATTTTGTTATTAGAAATCCAGCTAATTCCAGAGATTTCATTTAATTCAACAGGCATATCCCACTTCCGAATAATGGTGTAAGATTCTGCATCAAGCCTTGGATTAATGGCAGGATTTTCAAAAGCGTACCACAAAATTCCTACAAATGCTAGGACTCCAGTTATTATAAAAAAGGCGATTCTATTCTCGTTCATAAAATTGGTAATAAATGAATCCATAATTTAAGGGAATTAATAGTTCTTCCTACTTAAAAAAAACATAAAATATCGTGTTGTCGTACTATGTATTTAGAAGATTAAACTAGAAGGCGAAAAAATTTTCATAAAAACACGAAAGCCACTCAATTTCTTGAATGGCTTTGTCTAACTGTGCTCCTCCTCTTGGGCTCGAACCAATCCCGATAGCTATCGGGACTCTGCTTAACAGAATTTTTGAAGTAGTTTTATTGAGATTTCAGGATATTTTTTGAGGTTTTGGATGTATGTTTTGCTTTTCATTTTTTTGATGTGACTTTCAATTGCAATTGCTTGTTTTTGGGATTGACACTTAATTTTATAAAATATTTCCCAGTCATCGGCTCTATAGGTAAATTTTCGGGATTCTGGATTTTGATGAAATGTGAATCTTACATCCAAATTGGATGTATATCCTGTATAAAACTTAGAAAGTTTTTTAGAATGTAATATGTAAACCCAATAAGCCATCAAATGCCACATAAAAACACGAAAGCCACTCAATTTCTTGAATGGCTTTGTCTAACTGTGCTCCTCCTCTTGGGCTCGAACCAAGGACCCTCTGATTAACAGTCAGATGCTCTAACCAACTGAGCTAAGGAGGAATTTTGCGTTAGCGGTTGCAAATATACCTATTTTTTGATTCCGTCAAAATAAAAAATTAAACTTTATTTGTTTTGTTTTCATTTTAACTAAAAATAGTGAAACCTTTAAGTGTTTTAAGGGGCTTATTTTGTTGCTTAATGAATTCTAAATTAGAAGGATATCCTTGTAAAAGCAAGTGTGAGTATGGTTTCCTTAAGTTTTATATTCTTTCAAAAGAAATTTACCTTTTAAAACACCTCAAAAAAAATACTCCAGAAATTACCTGGAGTATTTTTAATAATCATTCTTTTAGAAAGTGTTTTATTCAAACAACCAGCGGTAAATATCGTTTCCGTTGGCAAATAATACTAAAGCTATTAATATAAAAAAGCCTACCATTTGGGCGTATTCCATAAATTTATCGTTTGGTTTTCTACCAGTTACCATTTCATATAATAGAAACATAACGTGACCACCATCAAGTGCTGGTATAGGTAGGATATTCATAAATGCTAAAATAATAGAGATTAAAGCAGTAGTAGCCCAAAAGCTTTGCCAGTCCCATGCGTCAGGGAAAAGATTTCCAATGGCTCCAAAGCCCCCAACTTTAGTTGCTCCTTCTTTTGTAAATACGTATTTAAACTGTGAAATATAATCGCTCAAAGTCCAATAGGTATAGCTAAAACCAGATGTTATGCTTTCACCTATTGAATATTTTTTCGTCTTAATAGTAACGTTAGATTCTGGAGAAACGCCAATAATTCCATTTTCATCTGGAACAACAGTAACTTGTTTAAGGATTCCATTATTCTCAATTTCAATAATTAATTGATCGGTGTCACCATCGACCATATAATTTTTAAAATCTTGCCAAGAATTTATCTCACTATTGTTTACCGATAAAAATTTATCACCTTTTACAATGCCAGCTGTAGCGGCAGGTGTATTTGGTGCAACGGTATCGATTACTGCTTTGCTTCGAAATGAAAAAGGGCGCATTATACCTTCTTTAAACAACTGTGTGCCTATTCCATCAGGAATAGTAAGGGTCTCCGTAGTTTTGTCTTGATGTTGAACTGTAACTGTTTTTACACCTCGAAGCATCAAACTTGTATTTATTTTTAAGTGATTGTTATAAGAAAGAATGTTGTCTATTTGCTCGCCATCAATCTTAATTATATGGTCGCCTTCTTTAAAGCCGTACTGCTCCATGGTTTTTGATACCGAAAGCCCTTCTGGAATATCCGTATTAGTGATTTCCGGACTGCCCCAAACAAATAAAACCATCATATATATTGCGAACCCTACAATAATATTTACGGTTACACCTCCAAGCATAATAATTAGCCGTTGCCAAGCGGGCTTGCTTCGGAATTCCCACGGTTGTGGTGGTTGTGCCATTTGCTCTTTGTCCATACTTTCGTCTATCATTCCAGAAATTTTCACATAACCACCCAAGGGCAACCAGCCAATTCCGTAAACGGTTTCACCAATTTTCTTTTTGAAAAGTGAAAATTTTACATCAAAGAATAAGTAGAACTTTTCAACTCTAGTTTTAAAAAGTTTTGCGGGAATAAAATGTCCCAATTCGTGAAGAACAATTAGTAAGGATAAACTTAAAAGAAGCTGAATAGCTTTAACAATAAATGGACTCATAGTGTGTCTTAAATATATTTTTTAAATAGTCTCAATTTTTAATCACTCGTTACTAAAATCGAGCCTAAAAAGATTGTTTGCCATAGTGTCTGTTTAGGCAAAAAAATCGCACAAAAGTAACCTTTTAGAACGTGCAAAAAAAATAAGGCGCTATGGATAGCATATATTATTTTTTTTAATAATTGAATTATAGGAATAATGACGACTTTACTCTTTATTTTTGTACGTTGAATATAGTATAATAAAATCCCAAAAAATGATTTCCTTTTTTAGAAAGTATAAATTTTTCGCCATTGTCCTATTCATTCTTTCGGTGCTCATAATTTCTATCATCTATCAAATAATGAAACCAAAAGTTGTGTTGAAAATATACCAACCTGCAGATGTAGCAACAGAACTGGTAGATACCACACTCCAATACGTAAAGAAATATCACACCATTGCAGATTTTAGTTTAACCAATCAAAACGGAAAAACAATTACGCAACGAGATTATAGTGGAAAAATTTATGTTGCAGATTTTTTCTTTACAACTTGCCAAACTATTTGCCCTATTATGACTGATAATATGGTAAAAATTCAAGAAAAATTGAAGAATGATGATGCCGTAATGTTGCTTTCCCATAGCGTAACGCCCAAAATAGATAGTGTTGCACAGCTAAAGAAATATGCGTTGGAAAAAGGCGTAAATGATGCCAAGTGGAATTTGCTAACGGGCGATAAAAAAGAGATTTATGACCTTGCTCGAAAATCATATCTTGTTGCCAAAGACGTTCCTTTTCAGGAATACGATTTGGTGCACACAGAGAATTTTGTACTTGTAGACAAGAAAAAGCGTATACGCGGGTTTTATGACGGTACCGATTCTGAATCTATGGAAAAATTATTGGCAGACATTGCTATTTTAAAAGCAGAAGATTGATTTCGCTTTACTATACTTATTTCCTGGTCAAAAAAGTTTAAAAGGTCTTTCCCCAAGTCCTTTTTTTCCGTTACTTTTGCCTTGTTTAAAATCAATCTAAATAAAAATGCGCTTAACAATAGCTTCATTAAAAAAAGGACAACGTGGCATTATCAAGGATTTTTCTGTAGATATTGTTCCTCTAAAACTTTTAGAGATGGGCTGTCTACCCGGAAATGAAGTTACTTTGGTTCAAATAGCTCCATTCAATGACCCTTTATACCTCAACATTAATGGCAGTCATCTTGCTATTAGAAAGGAAACAGCGAGTAAGATTGAAATTGAACTTATATAATTTTAATAAAAAATTCGCTGGTAGTTAGGCGCAGCCGAATTGCGGTTATTGAGCGAAGTGGAACTATGGCAAAACACATAAACGTCTCCCTTATTGGAAATCCAAACACTGGAAAAACATCTGTTTTTAATCGGTTAACCGGATTGAACCAAAAAGTAGGCAACTATCCTGGAATTACTGTAGAAAAAAAGCAAGGCACCAGTAAATTTGGTCGTGCTTGCAAAGTTCACATACTAGATTTACCCGGAACATACAGTTTAAATGCTTCTTCGGTTGATGAAAATGTGGTTATTGAATTACTTTTGAATAAAAAAGATAAAGATTTTCCTGATGTTGCTGTGGTGGTTGCTGATGTGGAAAATTTAAAGAGAAACCTACTTCTTTTCACGCAAATAAAAGATTTAGGCATTCCTGCTATTCTTGCCATAAATATGACGGATAGGATGAAACGTAAGGCAATTACGCTGGATGTTGCATTGCTTGAAGAAAAATTAAATACTAAAATTGCCTTAATCAGTTCTCGGAAAAATTTAGGGTTTGATTATTTAAAAGAATTAATTCAAAATTACAACCAACTTTCAGTAAAACCGAGTTTAAATGCTTCCAGTATTGCCCCAGCGTATTTTGATCGATTACGAAAAGCTTTCCCAAATCAAGATCTTTACAAACTTTGGCTCGTTATAACGCAGGATGTAAATTTTGGAACCTTAAATAGAAATGAATTAAAAGGTGTAGCTACCTTTCAAACGGAATCTATTAGCAATCTAAAGCGGCTACAGCAAAAAGAAACCGTGGCGCGCTACCAATTTATTAATGAAACTTTAAAGGAAACACTGCATATAGATACTGCAAATGCAAAAGATTTAAGAAGCCGTTTAGACCGAGTTTTAACACATAAAGTTTGGGGTTATGTAATTTTCTTTTCCATTCTCTTGCTTATTTTTCAGGCTATATTCGATTGGAGTTCCTACCCTATGGATTTTATAGATAGTACGTTTGCTTCTTTTAGCGAATGGGCGAAAACCACTTTGCCTGCTGGAGATTTTACTAATTTAATTGCTGAAGGAATTATTCCTGGCTTGGGTGGAATTGTAATTTTTATACCGCAAATTGCCTTTCTTTTTCTCTTTATTTCAATTCTAGAAGAAACGGGTTATATGAGTCGCGTTGTTTTTTTAATGGACAAATTAATGCGTCGTTTTGGTCTAAGCGGAAAAAGCGTTGTGCCGCTCGTTGCAGGTACTGCTTGTGCTATTCCAGCAATTATGGCAACCCGAAATATTGAAAACTGGAAGGAACGATTGATTACTATTTTAGTTACTCCTTTTACAACTTGTTCGGCACGTTTGCCTGTTTATCTTATTATAATTTCTTTAGTTATACCCGATGATAGGGTTTTAGGAATCTTTAGCTTACAAGGACTTACCTTGATGTTTATGTATATTTTAGGCTTTGGAGCAGCAATTTTTTCGGCCTATATTTTAGATAAAATTTTAAAAATTCGCACTAAAAGTTTTTTTGTAGTCGAAATGCCAAACTACAAACTTCCGCTTCCAAAGAATGTGATAATTACCGTAATTGAAAAAACCAAAGCGTTTGTATTTGGTGCGGGTAAAATTATTCTTGCAATTTCAGTTATTCTATGGGTTTTGGCTTCTTATGGCCCTGGAGATTTCAATAATGCGGAAGAAATAATTCAGGAACAATACGCATCAGAAAATTTGTCAGAAGAAGATTTTGCAATGCATGTAGATTCTTATAAATTAGAAAACTCATACATTGGGCATGTGGGGCATGCCATAGAGCCGGCAGTGAGGCCATTGGGTTACGATTGGAAAATAGGAATTGCTATTGTGAGTTCTTTTGCCGCACGTGAGGTATTTGTAGGAACACTAGCAACTATTTATAGTGTAGGAAGTGAACAAGAAGAAACCATAAAAAATAGAATGGCTGCCGAAATAAATCCAGTTTTAGGCGGACCATTGTTTAATTTTGCAAGCGGGGTTTCGTTGCTTTTATTTTATGCATTTGCAATGCAATGCATGAGTACGTTGGCCATCGTAAAAAGAGAAACAAATAGTTGGAAATGGCCGATGTGGCAATTGGTTGTGATGACTGTTATTGCCTATGTAGTAGCCTTAGCAGCGTATCAAACTTTGAAATAAAATAAGTATCTTTGTAAGATGCAGCAAATATTAGTATTAATAACGTTTTCAATTGCAGCAGGCTTTTTGCTTAAAAAGTTTGTGTGGAATCCTATTTTTGAAGCACGCCAAAACTCCGGTGGAACACTGGATGGCGGAAAAACGAAATGTGGCAAGAAAGATTGTGGCTGTAACTAATTAGCTATTCTTTTCTTTACAAATCAATAAAACATAATTTTTATCCTTGCCAATGCTTTCTGAAGTAGCGGGGTAGGGATTTAATTTTAATCCGTTGATTGCAAACTCTGGAGAACTAAAGAGATTTGTGTTTTTTTCTTCTTCAGGTCTAACTTCACCGAATATCAAGATTTTCTCTTCAGTTTTTCCATTTGAAGTCACTTCAACTTTTACCTTTGCCCGTCCCGCCCAAATACAGTTAACATTAGTAGGACAACGAGAATCTTCTAAAACTTCTGCAAATTTTATTTTTATACCGTCCAGATTAATCGTTTCGCCTTTTGTTACTTTTATAGCAATTTTAGGCGCTTGCGTAGGATTATCTTGCCCGAATGCAATTGTTGAAAAAAGGATAAGTATAGCTAAAAGTGAATTTTTCATTTGTAATATTTAGTTGTTAATACTGAATATGAAATGTCTTATATTGCCAGCTTCAATTAATTTTGAAACTTGTTTGAAGCATTTTAGTGTAATAATAATTGATTTCAACTTTAAAGATACTATAAAAAATAATGCCAAAAAATTGACTTGCTATAAATGCTAGCTGTTATTGCTTTTTAGTGAGAGTTCTTCAGCTTTTATACTTACCCTCTAAAGAGAAAGAAATCTTCTTTCATAGGCTCAATTTTTTCGTCTTTGTTATTAATGATGTATTCCAAAGACTTTTCAGTAAAAGTAAGCCCTTTTTTAGTGAGACAAACCACATCGTTTTTTATTTCAATAAGGTTGTTTTTTTCGGCTAAATCTAAAACTGTTCGCGCCCTTACTTTATGCCAGTTTATATGTTCTTGTAAATGGTTTACATGTCTTTCACTTTCTTCTTCATGTCGGTTTAAATGTAAGAGAAAAGTAATTAATGAAACCTCTATTTTTTGTTGCTTTTGGCGGTACATCACAGAGATAAGTCCTTTTTTTGGAGCAAAGAGATACACTGTTAAAAACAGCACACCCAAAGTAGTAGCTATAGAACCAGAGATAGAAGCATCAAGTAAATTTGCTACCCAATAGCCAGAAATTGCCGAAAAAACACCGAAAAACATAGCTAAGCCTATCATTTTTTTAAGGTTGGTAGTTAGCAAATAGGCCGTTGCAGCAGGAGCAATCATTAAGGCCACTACTAGTATTGCACCTACAGCATCAAAAGCGCCAACAACGGTTATAGATGAAATAGACATTAAGCCATAATGCATAATTACGGGCGAAATACCCATAGCTGAAGCAATTCCAGCATCAAAAGTGCTTACTTTTAATTCTTTATAAAACAAGATTAATAAGCATATAGTAAGTGCTAAAATACTGCCCATAACCCAAAGCGATTTTGGACCCCAATCTGCCCCGCCTAACATAAACCTATTAAAAGGAGCAAAGGCAAGCTCTCCTAGTAATACAGCATCTACATCTAAGTGAACATCATTTGCGTTTTTCGAAATTAATATCACTCCTATACTAAACAAAGCTGGAAACACTAAGCCAATAGCCGTGTCTTCTTTTACCAAGCCCGTTTTTTGAATGAATTCAACCATAACAACGGTAATAACCCCCATTAAAGCGGCTAAAAGAATAAGTAAAGGCGAGTTTAAATCCTGTGTGATAAAAAAACCAATGACCACTCCTGGAAGAATAGAATGACTTATAGCATCGCTTATTAATGCCATTTTACGAAGCACCAAAAACACTCCCGGTATAGCACAAGCAACTGCCACTACTGCGGCAATAAGTTGAATTTCTATTTGTGGATTACTCATATCGCTTTTTGATTATACATTTGCTGTGCTTGGGTATACCCCTTTGGTGTCATTGCCCACTGTTGTCCGTTAATTTCTATCCAGCCTTCGTTTTCTAATTTTTTAAGTGAATTCTTTGTAAACCCTTGGAAGTTGTTTAATATACGAATAGCGTGCGGATGCGAAATGTTTTCGTGCTCTTGGGCTATATTATACATAAACTGAAGGGTTTTCATCAGCTGCAAATCTGAACGGTTTTTATGAAAGCGTATCTCCCGAAACAACAAGCCTCTTTTGGGTGAAAAAATAAAGGAGAAAAGCACAAATACTCCAGCTACAAGAACGATAACAGGACCTGTAGAAAGGTTATTCTGACTAGCGCTAATGGCAGTACCGAAAACACCGGAAAAAGCACCAAATAAAGCTGCAAGAATAACCATAGTGCCAAGGCTATTAGTCCATTGCCTTGCCGCGGCTGCAGGCGCTAATAAAATAGCGCTCATCAATACAACACCCACGGTTTGAAGCCCCAATACAATTGCTAATACTATTAAAAAGGTTATTAGAACATCTATAAACTTAGTGTTAAAGCCAATGGTTTTAGTGTAATCTGCATCAAAGAGTAGAATCTTAAATTCTTTCCAAAAAAGCAACATAACAAAAAGTGAAATTCCAGTTACGATAACCATTAACCGCACATCGCTTTCCATGAGTGTTGCTGCTTGCCCAAAGAGGTATTTGTCTAAGCCCGCTTGATTGGCATTGGGTTGTTTTTGAATAAAAGTTAATAGCAACATGCCAAACCCAAAAAATATGGAGAGTATCAACCCTAGGGCGGTATCGCTTTTTAAATGTGTTTTTGTGGTAATTCCACGTATCCAAAAGGTGCCTATTAATCCACTTACCAAAGCACCCAACAAGAGTGTTCCAGAATCCTTAGCACCTGTAATTAAGAACGCCAAAGCAATACCCGGTAAGGCGGCATGCGAAATGGCATCGCCCAACAAACTCTGCTTCCTAAGTACAGCAAAGCTTCCCAACATGCCACATATAGCACCTAGCACCGCAGTTCCTAATGTAATGGTACGCAGGGTGTAATCTGTCCAGAGTAAATTAAAATATTCGGTTATTGACATAGTTTAAGACGGTAGGTAGTCTTTAGTTTGTTGCCTGTGATTTAATGTTTTGTTTTTCTTTCAATATATTTAAAATGAACTTATTAACTTCGTTGAAAACCTACTTATTGACCGCAACCTTATAATTAATTCCATAGGTTTCAGTTAAGTTGTCATCATTAAAAATTTCTTTTACTGGACCAGTTGCTATTTTCTTCACATTTAAAAAGGTAACCCAATCAAAGTATTCTGGGACGGTTTGTAAGTCGTGATGTACTACTACAACCGTTTTTCCAGCTTTGCGCAATTCCTTTAAAATATTAATAATAGCAATTTCGGTAGTAGCGTCAACTCCTTGAAAAGGTTCGTCCATAAAGTAAATAGACGCGTCTTGTGCGAGTGCTCTCGCTAAAAATACACGCTGTTGCTGTCCACCACTCAATTGGCTTATTTGTCTGTTTTTATAGGTGAGCATACCTACTTTTTCCATTGCCTCTAGTGCCATTTTCTTTTCCTTTTGTCCGGGTCGTTTTATCCAACCCAAGCTACCGTAAGTACCCATCATAACCACATCTAAAGCGGTAGTAGGAAAATCCCAATCTACGCTTCCTTTTTGAGGTACATAGGCTACCATTTTTCGTTGTTTAGAATAAGGTTTTCCGTAAATGCTCACACTACCAGCTATGGGTTTTATGATACCCAAGATTGTTTTTATAAGTGTAGATTTACCAGCGCCGTTTGGCCCCACGATAGCCATTAAAACGCCTTCGGGTATAGCGAGGTCTATATCCCATAACACGGGTTTGTAATTGTAAGCAACGGTAAGGTCGTCTATTTGTACTGCCAATTTCTGATTGTCCATTTGCTTTTGGTTTGCGCCTTATTTAAGGGCATTAATAATGGTATTTACGTTGTATTTAAACATGCCAATATAAGTGCCTTCATCGGTGCCAGGATTGCCTAGCGCATCGCTGTATAAAGAACCTCCAATCGCTACATTGTGGTGTTTAGAGAGTACCGCTTGTTGTAATGCTTCTATGGTTCGCCTTGGAACTGAGCTTTCAACGAATACAGCTTTAATATTATTCTGAATTATAAATTCTGAAAGATTCTGTACGTCTTTTACGCCTGCTTCTGTAGCGGTAGAAATTCCCTGTAGTCCTACAACTTGAAACCCATATGCCTTTCCAAAATAATTAAAAGCATCGTGAGCAGTAACTAAAATACGCTTTTCTTCAGGAAGGCTTGCAATAACAGCTTTTATTTCAGCTTCAAGAGCGTCGAGTTTTTTTTGATAGACACTGTTGTTTTCAGAATAAAATTCGGCGTTCTTAGCATCAGCCTTAGAAAGTTCGTCGGTTACTATTTGAGCAAACTGCTTAAAAAATTGAATGTTAAACCAAACATGAGGATCGTAATTTGAAGCAAAGTATTCAGAAGGAATCAATTCATTTTTAGGCAATCTATCCCCTAGAGAAACGGTGTTTTTTTTGCCTTCCATTTTTTCAAATATATCTACCAGTTTTCCCTCTAAATGAAGTCCGCCATAAATAATGATATCGGCTTCATAGAGTTTAGTAACATCGCCTTCACTAGCTTTGTACAAATGCGGATCTACGCCTGCACCCATAAGCCCTTGTAGTGAAACCTTGTCGCCACCAATTTCCGAAACTAAATCGGTTAGCATAGTTGTTGTGGTTACAACCCTAATCTTTCCCGAAGTATCTGTAGTGTTTTTACACCCTAAAAAGAACGTTATTACACTTAATAGTATAAGTTTTTTCATTGTTTTATATGAAGTAAAAAAGGTGTTTAATCTTTTTAAATACTTAAGTTGTTTGAACATATAGGTTTTCAGAGATTTTATGTGAAATGAAAAAACGATCTTCTTCCACTTGAATTATCATTGAACCATCAAAAAATTCCTTTCCTATAACTGAAATTTTGGTGCCTATACTTATGTTTTTCTTGTCTAAATATTGAAGAAATTCTGCGCTGGATTCTTTAACGCCCACACAAATCCCTTGTTGATTTTTTTCAAGCTCTGCAAGAAGTTTTTTCTCAGTAGCTTTTAAAACTCCATGTTTATCTGGAATTGGATCGCCATGTGGGTCAAAATCAGGACTGCCTAAAAATATGTCGAGACGCGTTATTAGTTCTTCTGACTGTATATGCTCTAATTGCTCTGCAATTTCATGAACCTCATCCCAATGAAAATTTAATTTTTCTACTAAAAACACTTCCCAAAGACGGTGTTTTCTAATAACATTAGCAGCGACTTTTCTACCTGTTGCAGTAAGCTGTGCGCCTTTGTATCTTTTGTAGATCAACATCTTTTTTTCGGCGAGCTTTTGCACCATATCTGTTACAGAAGACGGCTTGGTGTCCATGCTCTCTGCTATTGCATTCGTGCTTATTTCACCTTCGGTTTCAAGCTCTAAATGAAATATGGCTTTTAAATAATTTTCTTCGGCTAGGGTCATAGTAACTTTTTAATCTATGCAAATATATATTTTTTTATTCAAAAATATAATTTTAGTTTTGTCTAAAATAATAATTACTTTAAACTAATATATTATGAAAATCGTATGTTTTTTTTTATTAATGGCCTCTTTTGTTTCGGCACAGCAGCAAAAAACAACTATTACAGGGACAGTTTTATCAAATAATAAGGCTGTTGCTTTTGCCAGTGTATATGTTAAAGATAATTCCATGGGGACTAGTACCGATATCGATGGAGATTATACGCTTACAGTTACTCCAGGCACCCTAACTTTAGCGGTACAAATGCAAGGATATCAAACTAAAGAGCTCACTTTAAATATAACTGAAGGCCAAACAAAGCTTGTGAATTTTACTATTGTGGAGCGCGATGAAGAGTTAGATCAAGTTGTAGTAACAGCTACAAGAACCGAAAAGCGACGCACCGATTCGCCAGTAATTGTAAACCTCATAAACAGTAAAACGCTGGAACAAGTAGTAGCAACAGATCTTTCTGAAGGGCTGAGATTTCAACCAGGCCTTAGAGTAGAAACAGATTGTCAAACCTGTAATTACACTCAAATACGAATGAATGGATTGCAGGGGGGGTATTCACAAATCTTGATTAATGGGCGTTCTGTTTTTAGTCCGTTGACGGGTCTTTATGGCCTTCAACAAATTCCTGTAAATATGATTGAGCGAATTGAAGTAGTTCGCGGGGGCGTTTCAGCCTTATACGGCTCTAGTGCTATTGGTGGAACTGTGAATGTAATTACTAAAATTCCGAAACAAAACAATTACAGTTTAAGTTATACCTACGAAAATATTGGCGGTAGTTCCGATCAAAATTTGATTAATGGTAATGCCACAGTTGTAAGTAAGGATTATAATGCTGGCGCAAATTTTTTCGTCAGCAATAGACGAAAGTCTGCGCATGATGAAAATGGCGATAATTACTCTGAATTACCTGAATTAAAGGGGAATTCTTTTGGGGTAAATGCTTTTTACCTTCCTACAGAAAACTCAAAACTAGAAATGAGTATTAGTAGTTTATACGAATATCGTTATGGTGGCGAAATAGTTGATAAACCTGCACATTTAGCAAAACAATCTGAAGAACGAACCCATAATGTTTTAATGGGAAGCTTGGATTATCAGCTTAATTTTAATGAAGATAAAAGTTCGCTAATAATGTATTACGGCGGTCAAATTACAGATCGCGATCATTATACAGGTATAATTCCAGATGATGCGCAAGAAATGCAAAGCTTCTTTGCTGCACCGCCTTATGGGGTTTCAGAAGTTATAACACATCAAGGGGGTTCACAATTTAACCATAAATTTAATGCATTTTTGGGAGGGTCAACCGTATTTACTGGAGGGGTAGAATTTATTTATGACGATGTCTTCGACGAAATTAAATCGTATAATTATCTAACCGATCAGACAACGCAAAACATAGGTGTTTTTGTTCAGAATGATTGGGATATCACCCCAAGTTTAAATTTTCTTTCTGGTTTTCGTATCGATAAGCACAACTTGGTAGATAAGGCTATTTTTAGTCCACGTCTTTCACTTCTATACAAACTAAAAGAAACTACACAATTCCGTTTAGGATGGGGAACAGGATTTAGAGCTCCACAAGCTTTTGATACCGATTTGCATATTGCATTTGCAGGAGGCGGAATTTCTAGAATATCACTTGCTGAAGATCTATTTGAAGAAAAATCTAACAGTTTTACAGCCTCTGTAAATCACGATAAAGCTACCGAGCATTTTATTGCTGGTTTTACTGTTGAAGGCTTTTACACACATTTAAACGATGCCTTTTATCTATTCCCATTAGGCGAAGATGATTTTGGCGAACGCTTTGAAAAACGAAACGGTAGCGGAGCATCAGTAAAAGGGGTTACGGTAGAAGCACGTGCAAATTTTGATTATGTGGTAGAAATTGATGCCGGTTTTACCTTCCAATCTAGCAAGTTTGATGATGCCGTAGAAAATATTGAAGGATTGCCTGCAACGCGTGAGTTTCTGCGCACACCCAATAATTATGGATACGCCACCTTAACCTATACCCCTACTAAAAATTTAAGTGCGAGTGCAAACTTAGTTTATACAGGAAAAATGAATATAACCCACTTTGCTGGTGAAGGTACGGGACAAGATGTAGATGAGTATTTTAAAACTTCACCGTTCACAGAGTTAAGCTTTCGCCTTGGGTATACCTTGAATATCCCAAAAGTGAGTACTGCGCTGGAAATTTACGGCGGAGTAAAAAACCTAACAAATAGCTATCAAGACGATTTTGACACTGGTAAAAATCGCGATAGTAATTACATATTTGGTCCTAGCGCCCCAAGGTCTGTATTTGTAGGTTTAAAAATTAATTCACTTTAAAATGTTGAAGAATTATTTTGTCTTTCATATTTGTTTGGTAGTATTAGTCAGTCCCACTTTTTCTCAGGAAAAGGCGGTTCACTGGCTTAGTTTTGAGCAATTGGAAGATTCGCTTCAAAAAAATCCAAAGAAAGTATTTATACACTTTTATGCAGATTGGTGTACTCCCTGCTTAAAAATGCAACGCGAGGTTTTTACAGACGATAGAATAATTGAAATGTTAAACAACAATTATTACGCGCTAAAGATGAATGTAGAAAGTAAAGACACGATTTACTTCGGAAATGAGGTGTTTATTAATAAAAGAGCTAGGCGAAGAAATCCTGTACATCAAATTCCGTTGTTGATGGCGAGCCAGAAAGGGAAGCCGTTTACACTACCAGCTTTGATTTTTCTAGATGAAAAGTTTCAAGCTAAGGCGCGCTATTTTCAATATTTGAATGTAGCGCAACTAACAAAAATTTTAAATTAAAATCCGCGTTCTTTCTGAAGCTGTTCGTAAGCTTCTTGTACTTTTTTAAACTTTTCTTCACCTCCTTTTTGGTGGGCTTCATCCATATGTTGCAGTTTATCTGGATGGTATTTTTTAACCATAGTACGGTAAGCAGTTTTTATTTCGGCATTGGTTGCCGTTTTTTCTATTTCTAAAATTTTATAGGCACTGTCCGGGTTTTTAAAGAACATCGCTTTTATACTTTCAAAATCGCGGGCGTAAATTCCTAAAAAACCAGAAATTCGATTAATTTCATTTACTTCAGAAGTTGAAACATTTCCATCGGCATTTGCTATGCTAAAGAGAAAATGAAGTATTTGTAATCTGCTTTCATAGCGCGTTCTTTGGCGTAAAAGGGTACAGATGTTTTGTGCCGAAATTTCTTGCTTTTTAATAACTTCATTAAAAACCTTAAACGTGGCATTTGCGCGCGCTCTACCATAGGCTTGCACAAAATATTGACGTACATAATCTAATTCTGTTTGGCTTACATTTCCGTCAGCTTTTATAACCAAAGAAGCCAGTGATAATAAATTTAATTCAAAATCTGCAGGAGTAACTTGTTGCTGTGACGTGCCAAATGAAGTTTGAAAAACTTTGCCCTTTACACTAAAATTATCAATAAGGCTTCCTACTAAAAACCCAACAATGGCTCCAGGAAAACGATACAAAGCATATCCAAGAACGGCTAATAACCAACGAAGCATAAAAGTGTAATTTTTCTTTTTTTGAGCCGACAAAGATAACCATTAAAAGAAACAATCAACAAACCTCAAAATACCTAAAAAGAATAATTGCGAATTTGTTCTTTCTATAGCGTTTGAAACTTGTTAATTGGAACTTTAATAGTAACGAAATGCTTAACTTTGCACTTTAATTATAATGCACAATAAATTTAAATGATATGTACCCACCTGAATTAGTAAAACCAATGCGTGAAGACCTGACAAGAGTAGGTTTTTCTGAATTACATACCGCAAATGATGTGGAAGATGCTTTAAAAAAAGAAGGAACAACTTTAGTAGTTGTAAATTCTGTTTGTGGTTGTGCTGCAGCAAATGCACGCCCAGGAGCTACTATGTCTCTTGAAAACGACAAAAGACCAGACCATTTGGTAACTGTTTTTGCTGGCGTTGACAGAGAAGCTGTTGATGCTGCAAGAGCGAATATGGTGCCATTTCCTCCAAGTTCGCCTTCTATGGCGTTGTTTAAAAACGGCGAATTAGTGCATATGCTTGAACGTCATCATATAGAAGGGCGTCCAGCAGCGATGATTGCCGAAAATTTAAAAGGCGCTTATAACGAATTTTGCTAATATTTAGGGCTTTTTTATGAAGTTGAGCAAGCCTTTAGTGATAGTTGTGGGCATCTTAGCATTAGGAGCTTTGGGGTATAATTTCTATGAAAACCCAAGCGTTTCTTATCTTTTTGGAAAAGAAATAAATGACTGGCTTTACAGAGCCTTCTGGTTATTAATTGTTGGACTTTGTGTTTACAATTACATACAAATAGACAGAAATACCTTGAAAAATAAATCGAAATCTAAGCGTTGATTTTTTAAGAATGAATTTTTAAACAAGGATAAAGGAAAACCGTTTTTTTAAAGCGGTTTTCTTATTTTTGAACGCAAATGAAAGTACTAGCAAAATTTATTAGTTATCCTTTTTCAGTCTTGTTCTACCTGTTTTTTGGGATTACAATTCTTGTTTTTCATCCCCTACAATGGATTTGTTTCAATTGGTTTGGGTATAAAGCACATAAAAAATGTGTCGATTATTTTAACTGGACACTATTGCGGTGTTTGCATGTTTTAGGCACTACTTTTAAGGTGAAAATTGATGCAAATATCCCCACAGATGTGCCGCTTATTATGGTTTCTAACCACCAGAGTATGTGGGATATTTCACCTATAAGCTGGTATTTGCGTAAATATCACCCTAAATTTATTTCGAAAGTAGAACTAGGGAAAGGTATTCCGTCTGTTTCCTATAATTTACGACACGGAGGTTCTATTTTAATAGATCGGAAAAACCCGCGTCAGGCTTTGGTTGAAATGGTGAAATTCTCCAAATACCTTCAGAAAAACAACAGAAGCGGAGTGATTTTCCCCGAAGGTACACGTAGTAAAACAGGGGTTCCAAAACCCTTTAGAAGAACAGGGCTGCAAACACTCTTTAAAAAAGTACCCGAAGGCTATGTGGTACCCGTTTCTATTAATAATTCATGGAAACTGCAACGCTGGGGGATGTTTCCCGTGCAAATGGGTGTTTGTTTAGAACTTACTGCACATCCTGCTATTAAAATTTCAGACTTTGAAGTGGAAGCCTTAATAGATAAAGTAGAAGCCACAATCACTTCAAATATCCATAAATAATGAGCGATTTATCCTCACGTGGCAATACTCAAGTTTCAGAAGTAATAGAGAACACTATTGCTTTTGTAAAAGAAGAATTGCATAATGCCGAAGGCGGTCACGATTGGTTTCATATAGAGCGGGTTTATAAAAATGCCTTGCTAATAGCTAAGAATGAAAAAGTAAATACTACCGTTGTTGCCCTTGGCGCATTGCTTCACGATATAGCCGATTCAAAATTTCACGATGGCGACGAAACTGTTGGCCCAACAAAGGCGAGAGCGTTTTTAGAAACTCAAAACATTTCAGAAGAACACATAGTTCATATTGTAAAAATTATAGAAAACATTTCGTTTAAGGGCGGCAACAAAACACAAGACTTTAGTTCGCACGAGCTAGACGTTGTACAAGATGCCGACAGGTTAGACGCCTTGGGAGCCATTGGCATTGCTCGCACCTTTAATTACGGGGGTTTTAAAAACAGAAAACTCTACGATCCAGCAATAAAACCTGTGTTGCACATGACGCCTTCAGAATACAAGGCTTCTACTGCACCAACGATTAATCATTTTTACGAAAAATTACTGCTTTTAAAAGACAAAATGAATACCCAAACTGGACGGAGTATCGCTGAAGAAAGACATGTTTTTATGGAGAATTTTCTGCAACAGTTTTATGCAGAATGGGAAGGAAAAAAATAAAAAACCTATCAAGTTTAAATTCTTGATAGGTTTTATAGTTAAAGGATTTTTTTAAGTCTTAGCTCTTAGGTCCTTTAATGTATTTGTTTTATGACTATTTAAGGTGTTCTGCAAAAAAGCCCATCATCGCTTTATATAAAGTCAATCTGTTTTCTTCTTTACCAAAACCATGACCTTCGTCGTATTTTACCATATAAGGCACCTCAACGCCTCTTTTGCGTAAGCTCTCAACAATTTGGTCTGCTTCATCAATATTCACTCTTGGATCGTTAGCGCCTTGTACCACAAATAAAGGTTTTGCGATTTTAGCTACATGCAATGCAGGAGAAACTTCATCCATAATGGCTTTTTCTTCAGGAATTGATGGGTTGTACCAAATTTTGTACAACAACTCACGGTATTTTTCCCAATATGGAGGAATAGTTCCCATAAAGGTATGCAAGTTACTTACTCCCACATAATCTACACCACAGGCATATTTTTCTGGAGTTTTTGTCATTCCGCGTAAAACGGCATAACCCCCGTGACTTCCGCCGTAAATAGCAACCTTGTCTTTATCTGCCCAGCCTTGTGCTATTGCGTAATCTACTCCGTCTTCAACATCGTCCATTGCTTTTCGGCCTATTTGCCCAAAGCCAGCTTTTAAAAATGCTTTACCATAACCGCCCGAAATTCGGAAGTTAACGTGTAGTGTAGCATAGCCACGGCTTGCGAACAACTGTGCTTCTGGGTTAAAACCCCAATTATCTCGTACACCTTGCGGGCCGCCGTGTGGATTTACAATCATTGCAACGCGATCTCCTTCTTTATAGTTATTTGGTAATGTAATGTAACCGTATAGCATAAGGCCGTCGCGACTCTTAAATTTAATAGGCTTCATAGTAGCCATGTCTTCAGCTTTTAAATGAGGTAAAAGCTTGTAAAGTAGTGTTACTGTATCTTTTTTAACATCGTATAAATAGTATTCTCCTACTATCTTATCGCTGGTAACAACTACCATATACTGAGACTCATCGTCTGTTTTTCCAACTGTAAAAAATTGCTTTTCGCCAAATTCCTTCTCTAAACGAGAATAAATTTTCTTGTAAGTTTCACTAACAGGAACAACAACGGTTTTCTCGCCAGTATAGCTGAAATAGTCTATTTCGTAATCTCTTTTTCTAGAAAGCGACACGCCAGAAACATCAAAAGTATCATTGCTAAAAAGTGTTTTTATCTTTTTATTTTCTTTTAAATCAAACAGTTGAATTTCAATTTTATCGCCTTCTAAATTTGAAATAACATAGGCGTCATCTGGGTTTTTTGTCGCTGGATTAAAAGATGAAATAGAAAATGTATCTCCAAACTCGGTAAGTTTTACACGGGTAAACTCGCCATCAATTTTATACAGCAATTCCATGTTTATACCATCTACAATTCTGTCTATAGCACGTAGGTTACCTTTTCTATCAAAATGGTAGCCACTTATTGGTGGATCACCCGCTTTAACTGTGTATAATTTTGTAGCCTCACCCGTATTAATATTAAGACGGTATGGTTCTTCTTGTTGCAGATCGTCTTTATTCATCTGTATAATTACATTGTTAGTATCTTCTTTTAAAGATTCAATAATGTTTACACGAACACCATCATAAGGCGTTAAATCTTTCTTGTTCTGCCCCGTAATATCTACCCCGTACACGTGATAGTTTTCGTCTCCTCCTTTGTCTTGCATATAGAGAATTCGGGTGTCATTAGCCCAATAAAAACCACGTATTAAATCTTCTTCTTGTTTAATAAGCAAGGTTTCTTTTTGGGTTGCCGTTTCCTTTAAGTATAAGTCGCGTTCGCCACTTTCTCTACGTTTTAAATAGCTTATATACTTACCGTCTGGTGAAAGCTGGAAAGAATAAGCATCTGGAGTTTTAAAATAATCTTCAACAGAATATTTATAGCTGCCAGATTCCATTGCAGCTAGTTTTTCTAGTGCTGCATCGGTAGATGGAAGTGCGGTATTTCCTGGTTTTGTTTTTACTGTTTTTTTCAATGTAAGTGGATATTTTTGCCCCATTTGTTCGTAGGTTCCTTCAATGCTATCACCCGATAATGAACCGGTATAGGTCATTTTCATTTTAGCAGAAGTGATAGTTACTTGATCGTCCTGCAATATTACAGAATCGAGTTCAATTCCAGTAGCGCCTTGGGCAGGAACATCAAGGGTTGCTTTTAATCCGTCTTCAGAAGTAGAAATATTATAGATTAACTCCATTTGCATGCCCTGAACATCGAGCGTTCCACTATAGGAACCCTTAAGCTCTTGAGCATTTACTGACCCTGCTAAAAGCAGGAGTGTTATTGCGATTGAATATTTTATAAGTGTTACCATGGCTTGAGTTTAAAAAATTAGTTTTACGATTAGATAGATTACAACTCCTATAACAAGGCCAATTGCAAATTTTATAAGTTGAATTCGAGTGGATTTAGCACTCTTTTTGTTTTTTTCTTTTGAAGTGATTTCTTGTGTTTCCATATTTTAGGTTTTTAATTTTAGTGATGTTGTAGGTGTATATATTGGGTTACAAATACGTAAGCTATAAGTGCGAATGATATAAACCATAATATTGTTTGTTTTTTTGAAGTTTTCATAAAAGTTAGTTTTAGTTATAATAAAATGTTGCATTTATTTCTGAAACAAACTTCTTAAACAAAACACTATAATAAAAAAGAAGCATCCCCATATTTAGGAAATTCGGGAGATAAAAAAATCACGCTACACACTTAAAACAGTAGGCTTACAAAATATTTACGCGCTTTTAAGATGAAGAGAAAACAGCAACCCTATATTTATAAATTTAGGGTGTAAAGTGAGTTTTTAGGTGATATTCTTGATTTCCTTGATGTAAAAAGACGGATTTAAACCCGTGTCTTTTTTGAAGTATTTGGTAAAGGAATCTGCCGATTTATACCCCACTTCTTCGGCAATAGATTGTATGGAATACGACCTGAAAAGCACATCGTTTTTAAGACGCATTATGGTGTAGTTTATTCGAAGATCGTTAATATAGGTATTGAAATTTTTACCGTAATGCGAGTTGATTACTTTTGATAGATAGGAAGTATTTGTATTTATCTTTTTGGCAACATTGTATGAGTTGCATTCTAGTTTTAAAAAATACTCTTGTTTTTCTAGCTTTTTAAGTCCGTCTAAAATTTGTGACTTTACTTCTTCAGAAACATCGCTGGTATTTGTTTCTTCTAAAATTTCGTCTTTAGTATTTATAATATCTGTGGGAGATTTAGCCGTTTCAATTTTTGAAAGTAATTCCTGGAACTTTACTTCATTCTTCTTTTTAATTTGATAAAATCGAAGGAGTAAAAATAGAAGCGCCAAAATTATTAAGGTTGCGCCTAATAATATATAATTGAGGTAGTTTTGCTTTTCATCTTTTTCAGCTTCAAGAATTTTGAGTTCGTTTTTAAACGTTTCAATTTCTTGTGCTTTGGTTGATGCTTTTACCTCACTTTTAATTTTATCAAATTCAGAAGTTGTATTTATAAACTTCTCAAAGTAATAATTTGCTTTTTCAAAATCGCCCGTTTCCTTATAACTATCTGCTAAAAGTTTATAAAAATCAGACATAAAGCCTTCTTCGCTAGGCTTTACATTGTATTCGTCTAAGGCTTGTTGTAAGGTTGTTTTTGCAGCTTCAAATTTGCCCGCACCGTGTTCAGATTTCCCGATGGCATATTTATTTCGCAATTTTAATACTGGAATACCTTGATCACAAAGTTTTGATGCTGTTTTAAAATTTTCTTTGGCTTGGGTATATTTTTTTTCGAAGTAATCAATCTCGCCAAGGGTTTCATGTAAAGTACGCTTATTGCAGCTGTCTGTAGGAGTTATTAATTCTGAAATAAATTTAGCGTACTGCTTAGCCGAATCTGCTTGCTTCAATTTTAAAAATGAATTTGCTTGACTAGCATAGATATTGGTTAAATATGCTGTTTTCATCTCAGCATTAAAAACAGAATCTATTGATTTGTTCTTATAAATTAATATACTTTTTTTACGAATATCTATCGCTTTTTGATGATCTCCAGATATTTGTAATATATATGAAGTTAACTGTAAAACATTTTCCTTTAAGAGATTGTCGCCTATTTCTTCAGCTAGCAAAAGCGCTTTGTCTGCAAGATCAAGTGCTTTTGAAGCATTCGAAAGCCCTAATTGAATACTTGCCCCTAAAACATAAGTTTTAGTAAGCTCTACTTTTAGATTGTTTTTCGTGGCAAAGTTTAAAGCCTTTTCATAGTGTGTTTGCGCTTTATCGTATTCTATATACGAAGTATAAATATATGCTATATTGAAAATTCCCTGCCACTCTTCTTTTTTGTTCTGTTCATTTTGTGCTTTTAAAATATAGGCTTCAGATGCCTCTATAGCTATAGGAAGATTACTGTAAATATATTTATTAATAGAGTCGTTAATTGATTGATACGTCAATTGTGAAAGCGCTTCTTTCTGCTGCCCAAAAAAGAAGGTGCAGTTTAAGATGAAGCTGTAAAGAAGCACTTTTTTAATAAATCCCATAGATTTAATCAGTCGAATTTTCGAACAACATAAGGGCGGTAAAGTTACTAATTAAAATAATTTTAGCTGCGGGTTTTTAAGCTGAAGAAAATGTGAAGTATTCAACGGTTCAATTTTCAAACCCTTTAAATATTTCTTTTTCGCAATTGCCATAGTGTTTTTTACTTGCTCACTTATCGTTCCTTCGCCTTTTATGCGTCTTCCCCAGTTGCTGTCGTTGAGGTTTCCACCGTGACATTCTGCTATTTGATTTAAAATGCGATCTGCTTTATCTGGGATCGTTTTATACGCCCAGTCTTTAAAAATTTCTGCAACCTGCCCGTTTAGCCTCACAATAGTGTAACTTACATCTACCGCTCCAAGCGCTGCTACCTTTTTTACTAAGGGAAGAATTTCGTGACTGTTTAAAGATGGGATTATTGGCGCCATCATTACGCGCACGGGAATACCGTGTTTTGAAAGTTCCTCAACTGTTTTTAATCGTTGTTTAATACTCGCTGTCCTTGGCTCTAGTAGCCTTCGTGTATCTTCAGAAAGTGAAGTGATAGAGATATTTACCGAAATGGTGTTTAATAGTGCCATTTCTTTTAATATATCGAGGTCGCGAAGTATTAATGAGTTCTTGGTGATGATGCCTGTTGGGTGTTTCCACTTTAGCATTACTTCTAGACATTTTCTTGTTAGCTCTAGCTTGCGTTCTAAGGGTTGGTAACAATCTGTATTTCCTGAAAAAACAATAGTGTTTCCCTGCCAGTTTTTTGAACTTATCTTTTCTTCTAAGAGTTGCGGTGCATTTTTTTTAAAAAGTATGTTTCGTTCAAAGTCTAAACCTGCGCCATAACCCCAGTATTCGTGCGAATTCCTTGCATAGCAATACACACAACCGTGCTCGCAACCCTGATACGGATTTGCCGAAAAACCCATTCCAACATCTGGACTATTCACTTTGTTTACAAAGGTCTTTGGGAAAACTTCTATGTATTTGGTTTTATTTTTGTCGGCTTCCTCTCCTTCCGCTTCACAGAAATTAAGGTATTCATCCAATACTTCATGACTGTTTTCAAAGAAACGGTTGTGTACATTTTTCTGGGCGCCACGGCCTTTTAGAAAATCAGCGGACATAAAAAAACTTTGAAGATTGGGTTTCTTCAAAGTTAATTATAATTTGGAATAAATCCTTTATTATTCGGAAATAATCCTATTTGCTTATTGCCTTATTAAATGCTTCCTTACCGCCAACGATTGGAATTTCAATACTAGTTCCATCAAGATCAATAGTGAGTGTCGTTCCCGGTGCTGGCAAAAGTGTGAATTTGTTATCGCTAGAAAAAATCATCAACCCAATTTGCTGTCCAGCTGGAATTATTTGATCGTCTGGAATAAGGTCAAAAGACATTTCATAAAACTTACCTGGAATTAAAGGTTCACTTTCTGTAATTGACTTGTAATTTTGTGGGTCTGCCCAACCTCTCGTTATAATATTGTCGGTTATTTTTGTGTTTTTGCCTTTATTCCAAGGCAAGGAAACCATCCAAACAGAAAGATTTGCCGCTGGTTTGCTGCTTGCCAACTTTATATTCAACTTAGAAAGCCCTGAAAGATGAAGGTCTTCTTTTAAAATAGGGGTTACAAATAATAATCTGTGAATAGAATTTTCAAGTTGCGCGAGTGAGTCTCCCGAAAAATGATAATCATCAACCAAAGTTAGTGTGCCTTGTTTTTTAATTTTTTCAACCGTCAGCATTCCTTCATTTTCTGAATTCGCTTTAAGCTTAAATGTAACCATTTCAGCATCCGGATTTGGATAATTGGCATAGGAGGTAGGATTGTTATTGTCATCATTTTCGCGAACTATCCACGCTTTTGGCCCATTTTCTCCCGAAGTTTCGGGACCGTTTTCTATTCCGAAAAGATATTTTGTAAACCATTTATTCATCATTGCTAGTGGTGGAGGGCCACCGTGTCCCTTTTGATGGTAATAGATTTTTACGGGCAGTCCCATATCTTCCGCAGCCTTGTAAATTCTATAACTGTGCTCTGGCATTACGTTCCAATCATTAAAGCCGTGAGCCATAAATAATGCGGCTTTCATTGGTTTCATATCATTCAAATAATCTCTGCCAGCCCAAAATTCGTTGTAATCGCCTGTTTTACGGTCTATTCCGTTTGCAATTTCAGTATCGCGATACACTTTATTGTTGTGGGCGCGTTTAGACTCGTCGCCACTGTGAATAAAATCGTAGAGTACATCTACATCTTCACCTAAATAACCGCCAGGTGAACGCACTAGACCATTACTTCTGTAATAATGGTAATAGGAAGTATTTGGCGCAATAGGAATAATAGCTTCAAGACCTTCAACACCTGTAGTTGCAGCTGCTAACGGAATGGTACCGTTATACGATGTTCCCGTCATCCCCACTTTTCCGGTGGCCCAATATGCTTTTACTTCTTCGTTTCCATCTGGACTTGTATAGCCTTTTGCACGACCGTTTAACCAATCTATAACCGCTTTTGGCGCTAAGGATTCATTATCGCCACCAACGGTTGGAGACCCTTGTGAAAGCCCCGTTCCAGGCGATGAAGAATGAACAACTATATAGCCTCGCGGCACCCAAGTTTTAATTTGTGTATTCGATATTATGGGCCGCTCGCCACGTCTGGTTACAGAGGGATGCACTATTTCTTTGCTTTCTTCGCCTAATTCCTGATACACATCGTAAAATGCACCTTCAGTTTCTGGGGCGACACCTGCAAAATAAGGGCTTGACTCATAAATTACCGGAAGTTTTAAGCCGTCGGTTTCGGTTTGTTTGGGTCTTGTAACGTCTACGTGCATTCTATCTGGTTTGCCGTCGCCGTCAGTATCGAAAGTGGTTTCTACCCATAAATCTGTTCTAATCCAATCGTTTGAATTTTCAAAAGCTGGAACTATTTGTGCCTCGCCGTCTTTAAACCACGGTTCGGCTTTTTCTTGGGCGGTAAAAGAGAATGTCAATAAAAAGACAGCAAATAATAGGATGTATTGTTTCATAATTTTTTAAAATAGAATTTCTAAAGTTAAGAATCTTATAAAAAGTTTAAGTTTTAAACGAAACAATTTGAAAATTAAAAAGCCAATTTCACCAGCATTGGTTTTTTGTTGCTTTCTGCTTGCACCAAAATATCCGATTCGTTTAATAGCACCCCAAATCGCAGCCCGAGATGTGCGTTGTAAATATCGGGAAACAAAATCTTATCGTACCTAAATGCACCTGTTTCGTATATTTTTAAAAGGTATAACCGCGGCCCTTCCTTAAACTCAACTTCATTGTTTTTCAAAACTTTTAAATCTGAAGCCGCGTTTACAAAATAATAGGAAATATTGTTTTTAGTGGTAGAAGCATACGATAGAAAAGGAATATTATGCAGCGACCAAGCGTTTTGCTTTTTGTTGATGTTTTTCGCCCAAACTAATTCGCCATTGCTATTTATCCTGCAACTAATAATGTCTTTATAAATTCGATTTGCGCCTGCATTTTTATCTGCAATATATATTTCAAATTCTTCAGCATTAATAATTACATCGTCATTTTCTAGCATAAAAGTGCTTCTGTATGAAAGGAAAGTTTTTAATTTTTCTTTCACCTTTCCATATTTTTCTATCATAAATTTTTCGGAAAAGGGTTGAAAGGATTCTGAGAATGTTGTTAGAGATTTTGAATCTAAATTCAATCGCATAACCCCACTATACCCCATAAAGTTGCTAAAAAAACCTGTGGTTGAAGGGTTGGTATAAAGTCCTACTGCGGCGAGTTTTTCTGCATTATTCACCAATTGAAGCGAACGAATAATATTGTTGCTTTCTATTGAAATTAGTTGTTGTTTTTTTGAGACTGGATCTGCTGAAAAAAGAATAAAATAATAATTTGGAGCATCTTTCTTTTCTAAAACTATATCGCCGTTATTAAAAACTCTCCCCAAAAAATAGACCCTGCCTTCGTTGTCCATTATCATATTTAGGTATTCTAACTGCAGATTTTTATTAGCAGATTCTTTTAGAGATATTATGCTTTCGAATTCGTATTCGTAAATTTTTTCAAATTTTTTATTGAACGCAATAACTAGCAGCGCCATACCTTCTTTTGTTTTGGTGAAAAGATTTAACGCAAGAAAGTCCCCGTTTTCAGATTCTACAATATCACCCATAGTATTGTTATGGTGAAGATTGTATTCTGGCTCGCTGCGAATCCCAAAATGATCGTATTTGTTAAGGCGGGTTCTGTCTAAGGCGTAGATTTCTTTTTCATTAAAATTGAAATCTTCTTTTGAAGAAGTTAAGGTAGCAAAGGCGTATTTTTTCGCTTTATAATTATATTGAAACTGTAACAAAATCACCGAATCTTCTGTTAAAAACAAACCTTTAATTTCGTTGCGGTTTACTTCGACGGTTGTTCTTTTTAGCAATTTTAAATCTTTGTTGTAATGCTCAATATAATAGCCCTTTGGGTTTGAAAGGCTGGAGTAGTAATTTCTAACTGTGAAAATGTCTCCGTTCGTATCTTCTTTCGCAAATAGAAGTGTGGTCTTGTATTTTTCATCTTTAAAAATTTCACTTGCCGAAATTTTCAGCGAGTCTAGTTGCGCATAACTCATTGCGCCAAATAAAACGAAAAACAAAAAAATAATATTCCTCATAACTTTTAAATCATTTATAAACTGAATTTAGCTCTCCAAAAAAAATAGCCTTTCGTCTTAGGGAAAGGCTATTTTTAATAAAGTTGAAATATGTAAAGTATTTTTCAAATTTTAGAAAAACGAAATACATTGTTTTAGCCTACATAATATTTAATTTCAGAAATTGTTTTTTAGTTTTTTTTCTTCCTATAAAAACCATTTCCGTTCCATCGTTTGAGGTATGAATTCCTTGACTTACAAAATAAGGAACCTCCGTATCTTTATCATCTACGATGCTTTTGAAAGTGTAGTTTCCTTCTTTATCAATTTTAATGGCATAAAGATTTGATTTTTTAAGGTTTCCTTGTTTAAATTCTATTCGGTCGTTGCTGATTTTTCTAATCTTGTCTGAGCAATTAATAAAAATGTAGGTGTCATCACCCACTAAGGTAGATGAGAATGATAGATATTCGTTGAAAGTTCCTGCTGTGGCTTGTTTCTTATTTATATTTCTAGCCCACAAAAGCTTTCCATCTTTGTTTATTTTAACCGATACAACATCGTTATAATGGTATATAGGAGTGGAATTCAACCCTCCATTCATACTTGTGCGGGTGGAATGGGTAATATAAAATTCCTCTGCGTTAAGAACAATCTCTTCTTCTTGGTTTATAAAAGCACTTCTGAAACTTAAGTTTTTAAGTTCTTTATCTTTTACTTTTCCATATTTATCGTTGATAAATTCTTCTGAAAAAGGCATGTAACTCTCCTTGGTAATCGCAAGGGTTTCCGGATCTAAATTAAAACGGCAAACCCCTTTGTAACGGTAATCATTTTTTTCAGAATAAAAACCTGCACAGCTAATGCTGTTTTTGCCACGGACGGTAAATAGCGAGCCAATAAAGTTTTCATCGGGTGAAAAACTTACGCTTTTTTCAGTTGTAGCCGTAATTTTGTGAAGCTCGTAATTGTAGTTTGCTTTGCCTTTCTTTTTAGTTCGGGTAGAATTATTCTCAAAGACTTTTCCGAGCAAATAAATTTTTCCTGTTTCATCGTCAACATCAATGTTTTCGTACTGAAACAGTCTGTCTTTTATATCTCTTTTAAACTCTCTTTCAAAAACAGGTTTGAAATCTTTGTCGAAAACATACAGTCGCTGAGTTTGCGATTCTTTGTCTTTTATGTCAAAATTCACACAAAAGAAATTCTTTTTAGCTGAAAAAGTAACTTCCCCAAAAGGATTTGAATCCATTTGGTCGAAACCATTAGTCATAAAAAACGGCCCAAAGCCTATTCCGAAATATTTTTTCACTTCATCTTCATTAAGTGAAAAAAGTGTTCTTTTTTTAAAATCTAAACTGCTCAGCGAACTTTCAAGAATGTTGAAATTAAAAGTATCTGCTTTTTTATCGAGCGCAGTTTCTAAAATAAATACGGTCCCATTATTAATCATGAGACCTTTTACTTGGCTTTTGTCTATGTCAATTTCGGCTTCATTAACTTGTTTTAGATTCGCGTCATAATGGTCAATGTAGTACCCTTTTGGCATTTGGATCATTCCGCCTCTATATTCGCGAACGGTAATAAAACCGCCATTTCCATCGCTTTCGGAAAATAGCAGGGTGGTGTTTTTCTTGTTGTCTTTAAATACTTCGCTGGTTTTAGATTTTACTGAAATATCTTGGGCATAGGTACTATATGAACCTATAAAAAATAATAAAATTAGTAACTTTCTCATTGGTTAGGATTAAGGTTTTTACGTTATGCAAAATACAAAATCAAAACTATTAAAAAGAATATTTTATTTTCCTGGAAATACCGCTTTTCGCTTTTGTAGAAATGCTTGCGTCCCTTCTTTAAAGTCTTCAGTGCCAAAACAATTGCCAAATTCTTCTATCTCTACTTCGAAACCATTTTCACCATCTTGGTAGTTCGCATTTATAGCATTTATTGCAGAAGCAATTGCGACTGAGGAGTTTCGCATAATTTTTCCGGCAATTTTTTCGGTAAATTCTAATAACTCTTCGGGAGTTGTTACGTGGTTTACCAAGCCGTACTCAAGTGCCTGGGTAGCATCAATCATTCCGGCGGTCATAATCATTTCCATCGCGCGACCTTTGCCTACTAATTGTGGCAATCGCTGGGTGCCGCCATAACCGGGAATTACGCCAAGGGAAACTTCCGGCAGTCCCATTTTTGCATTATTTGAAGCAACACGAAAATGCGCTGCCATTGCTAATTCCAGTCCGCCACCCAAGGCAAAACCATTAACGGCAGCAATAACAGGTTTAGAAAGATTTGCTACAAAGTCAAAAAGTAATTCTTGACCTTTTGCAGCTAGTTTTCCTCCTTCTTCAACAGAAAAATCTGCAAACTCACTAATATCTGCCCCAGCTACAAAAGCTTTTTCACCACTTCCGGTAATAATAATCACCTTGGTTTTGGATGAATTTTCAGCTGCTTCAAAAGCCTTATGCAGTTCTTGAATTGTATCACGATTAAGGGCATTTAGCTTTGAAGGGCGGTTAATTGTAATCGTAGTAATACCATTATTAGTTTCTGAAAGTATGTTTTGAAATTTCATGTTTTGTGTATTCTGGGTTGTTTTCACAAAGCTACTAAAAAGCTTAAAGCATTGCAGGAAACGAAACTTTAAAAGTTGTTTTTTCTTCGGAAGAATTCAAAGTTATTGACCCGCCATAGGTTTCAATAATGTTTTTCACCATTCCCAAACCAAGGCCCATACCACTAGTTTTGGTGGTAAATTGAGGCTCAAAAATACACGCTTTATTTTCTTCAGGAACGCCAATACCGTTGTCGGTGACCATAATGATAACATAGGTTTCTTCTGTTTTAACTGCTACTTCAATTCTAGGTTCTAACGGATTTTTTTGTGCAACAGATTGAATGCTGTTTTTCACCAAATTTGTAACCACGCGGATTAGTTGGGTTCTATCAAAACGTGCACGAACTTCTTTTTCTTCTGAAAAGAAATAGATATAATCCTCATTAAAAATATCGAGCGCTAACTTACTTATTTTTACAACATTTAGTGTTTCATCTTGCTGGGCAGGCATTTTAGCATAGGTTGAAAAGGCAGACGAAATAGAGCTTAATGTGTCTATTTGCTGAAGTAAAGTGTTAGTATACTCTGCCATTTTTTTATCAATATCGGGCTCATTACAATCAAATTTACGCTGAAAACTTTGTACGGTAAGCCGCATAGGTGTCAATGGGTTTTTAATTTCATGAGCTACTTGTTTTGCCATTTCGCGCCATGCCGTTTCGCGTTCGCTTGCAGCTAGTTGGGCGGCACTGTTTTCAAGCTCATCAATCATACCGTTGTAGGCATTTACAAGTGTTGATATTTCTTGAGGGGTATCGCTTATATGAATTTTCTGGTTTCGAGTATCGAAGCGAGTTTCGGAAAGTTTTTCACTAATTTCTTTTAAAGAACGCGTTATATATTTTGATAAGAAATAAGCCATGATAATGGCAACAATTAGCATAAAGAAATAGGCAACACTCAGCCTGTACAGATAATCTGTAAGTTGTTTTGTTATAAAACCATCGTCTTCAATGTATGGTAAATTTAGAATTGCGAGGGGCTTAAAATAATTGTCAGTAATGTAGGTATAGGAAGATTGATATTTTTGCCCGTCTTCCTCAAATTCTTTTATATAACTTTTTATGGGTGAATTTTGAAGCGCCTCCAACTCATGATTTGGCATTTTTGGAGAAGCAGTAACTTTAAAAAATGACGGTTTTGAAGATTTTAAAAGGTTTCCTTGAAGATCATAAAGATAAATTTCTAATCCGTGTATGTCTTTGATTTCGTATATTTTATCTTTAAATATTAAAGGAATCTGGTCAGTTTCAACAGGGTAGGTTGTGGTTTTTAAAATGTAATTAATATTTTCCCGAATGGCAGCTTCTTTTCGTAAAAGACGATCGCGATGATAATCCTGGGCTTCATTTTTATATTGAAAAACAGTTACAATAGCAATAAGCACGGAAGCCCCTAAAACTAGGAGAAGCATTGAAAGAAAGATGCGTGTGCGTAGCGATTTTTTGTAAAAGTACATTTACATTTTTTTGAGAAAGAAAGATAACAATAATTAAACCAATATTTCAGCTTCAATTCAACGACCAGTTGTTAAGCATTGCTAAAGCGAGTTTAATTTTCCCTAATTCGTTTATAAATTTTATACCCCATCATTAATAAAATTGCAAAAACGATGATGCCAACGGTGCCATAAACCCAGTTAGTGCCATCTTTTAGAATTACCAAAAAAACCACCGAAAACAGAATAATTGTAGGTGCTTCATTAAAAAGACGCATAAAATTGGAGCTGTGTTTTACTATGCCGTTTTGCAATTGTTTAAAAATTTGATGGCACTTAAAGTGATAAATAACTAAAAGCACCACGAAAGCTAATTTTACTTGCATCCATGCATCCCCTAAAAAAAACATACGCATGGATATGAGCCAAATTCCAAAGAAAAGGGCTAAAATCATGGAGGGCCAGGTAATAATATTCCAAAGGCGTGAAGCCATAATTTTAAGCTGTTCGCCTAAAATTTCTTTGTCTGGAGAAGGTTTTTGCGAAGCTTCAATTTGGTATACAAACAAGCGAACAATATAAAAAAGCCCTGCAAACCAAGTGATAATAAAGATGAGGTGTAGCGATTTTATGTAAGGGTAATATTGTTCCATTAATGCTTTAGAATTTTTTATAAAATTATGGTTTTATAATTTATTTTTCAGTGTTTTACGAATTTCTCGATTTAAAAAATAGCCCGTAACTATGGTTGAAAGTATATCTGCCGCCGGAAAAGAAATCCAAACGCCCAATTCCCCAAAATAATAAGGCAAGATAAAAATCAAGGGGATAAAGAAAAACCCTTGCCGTGTTAATGTTAGAAGCAAGGCAGGAACAGCTTTTCCAATAGCTTGAAAATACGCCGAACCAATAAGTTGAATTGCAATAATTGGGGTTGCTGCAAAAACCCATCGCATATAGTGTGGGGTTTCTGAAAGTATGGCTTCATCTGTAGTAAAAACCGAAACGATGGCTTCTGGGAAAATCATAATTACCACAAATATTAATAAGCCCAAGCCACCCGCATAGAGTATTGCTTTGTTAATACTTTCACGAACCCTTGCAAATTTATGCGCACCATAATTGAAGCCTGCAATAGGTAAAAACCCTTGTGTAACACCCAAAACTGGAAAGAGTGCAAACATTAGCATACGCGCAATAATACCATATGCTGCTACGGAAGCTTCACCGCCAATATTGTAAAGTATGTTGTTCATTAAAAGATAGGTAACACTTACCACGGCTTGTCTTGCAAGAGTAACAAAACCCAATGCCGACATTTCTTTAATAATAGAAGCGCTTAGCCCAAAATGCGACAAACTAATTTTAAGTTCAGACTTTCCACTTAAAAAGAACCAAAGCACATATAGAAAACACAATCCATACGAAATAGTGGTTGCCCAAGCAGCTCCCGCCATTCCCATATCCAATAAGTTGATAAGCATATAATCTAAAACAAGGTTTCCTACGGAAGGAATAATCATTGCAACCATTGCAAATTTTGGCTTTCCTTCGGCACGAATTACATTGTTTCCCATCATACAAAGCGCCAGTAATGGAATTCCATACAGCACAATGCGGTAATAAATTTTTGCAGGTTCAAAGATGGCACCCTTTCCCCCAAAAGCAGGAATAATCTCGTTAATATATGCTAAACCAAAAACCACCATTAAGGTGGATAGTAATAGGGTAAGTGTTATTTGGTTTCCAAAAGTTTTTAGTGCTCGCTCTTTATTTTCTGCTCCCAAAGCACGCGAAATTATTGAAGATCCGCCAATCCCGATAGCCATCCCAAGGGCAGCGATAAAAAAAGAAACAGGTAAGACTACATTAATTGCAGCAATAGCAATGGAGCCAATCCAGTTTCCTACAAAAATGGTGTCTACCAATATATTTAAAGACATAACCAAAATCCCGATAGATGCCGGTACAGCTTGCTTTATCAATAATCTACCAATGGATTCGGTGCCTAGCGCAGCGGATTTATTGTTCATTATTTAGTGTTGTTTTAAACTTTTAGGAATATTAAGCGATTGCAGTTTTTACATCCACAATGCGCCACGTATCAATCCAGCCTGTTAAAACTTCTACCCAATCATCACGATCATTCAAACAAGGAATTACGGTTAATTCTTTTCCGCCTGCTTCATGAAAAATTTCTTCACCTTCCATGGCTATTTCTTCAAGAGTTTCAAGACAATCACTTACAAATGCTGGAGTGACTATAGCCATCTTTTTAACACCCTTTAGCCCCATTCTCTCAATAGTCCTATCGGTATAGGGTTGTAACCAAGGGTCAAAACCTAGACGCGATTGGAAGGATGTTGAAAATGTACCGGGAGCAAGTTTGAGTTTTGCCGCTACCAGAGCCGTTGTTTTTAAACACTGATGGCGGTAGCAAAATTGATGCGCTTTGGAGTCTGTTACACAACAACTACCGTCTATTTTACAATGGCTTTTTGTGATATCGCTTTTGCGAATATGTCGCTCAGGAACACCGTGATAACTAAATAAAAGGTGTTCGTAATCTAAGTTTTCTAATTTTTCTGAAATGCTTTTTGAAAGTACTTCAATGTATTCTGGTTTGTTATAAAATGCTTCAAACGAAGTAATCTTTAAATGTGGAAAAAATTCGCTTTTCAGCTCCTCTACCTTTACGTCAATTGTTTCTGTGGTTGCCATGGCAAATTGTGGGTAGAGGGGAATGGTTAAAATTTCATCAACCCCTAGATCTACTAATTCCTGAAGCCCTTTTTTTAAAGTCATACTGCCGTAGCGCATTGCCAAAGCAATAGGAACAGTGGTTTTTTGTTGAACTTTTTTCTGAAGGCGTTCGGAAATTACAATTAAGGGTGAGCCTTCATCCCACCAAATACGTTGGTAGGCTTCCGCAGATTTTTTGGGACGAGTATTCAAAATAATGCCTCGCACCAAAAAGGAACGAAACCAAAAAGGGACATCAATAACCCGCGGATCCATTAAAAATTCGTCGAGATATCTTTTTACATCTTTAGGGTCGGTACTGTCCGGCGAACCGAGGTTTACGAGGAGAACTCCTTTCATTTGAAGAAAATTTAAGCAAAATTAGTCTTTTAAAAGGGAAAGCTCAAAGGAAGAAGAGATAATTAAATTATGAGCTTATAAAGCTTCTCGATGACAGTAGTTTTCTTTACTGAAATTTATCTGGCTGCTTGTTTTAAAATTGGCTTTGAGATTTTTTTACTTTGCAACTTTAAGTAATGGTTAAGTCTACTTAATGATATCCACATGCTTTGCGCTTCACTAAAAAACATAACTATCTTCGCCCAAAAAAAATAATCTATTAATTATTTATAAGAAATGAAACAATTCAACTCTTTACTTATTTTTTTAATGTTTTGCATTTTTTCGAATGTAATGATTGCACAAACTGCAATTGGCCTTGAAGATTTTGATGGAAATGAAATTAATTTAACTAGCACGGCAAATGTTGCTGATTACGGTATGGCTGGCGGTACTGGCGGGGATGTTTTTGGTCGAGTAGATGGGCAGCTTGGAGGAGTAGGTATGCCATTTGATGTTGCAGACGACACTCAGTTTGATGTTGGTGGCGGTGGTGCTGGGGCTAGTTTTCCAGGAGATCAATTAGGAATTGCTGGAAAAAACTCCACAGCTTTTTTTGCCTTAAACGACATGGATGGTGTTGGGGTTAATAATGCTGTTTGGACGTTTTCTGGTTGGGGCTCCGCAGTTATTAGTTCTATAACAGTAGATATTGCTGCAATGGGCGATTTTGAAGCTGCTTCTAGCGACGGCTTTATTATTGAAGCAGCAATAGATGGAGGAACATTTCAAGAAATATTTAAAGCTTCAACAAATGAGGCTGCTTTAAAAACATATCGCCCCTTAGACGGTGGTTTTGTTTTTATAGACGATGATCCATTAGAATTATTTATTGATGGAAGCACTACTGCTGTTGGTTTTCTTGATAAATCTGATGTAGCAACAGGTAATTTTGACACCTATACGTCTTCACTTTTAAACGGGCAAACGGCTACAGAAGTTCAGATTAGAATACGATGGGAAGGTACTCCTAGTGGTTCAGAACCTATGGGAATCGATAATATTACCGTTAATGGTAGCCTAAGTGGTGGAACACCACAATTAGTAATTTCAGAAATTATGTATAATCCAGCAAGTTCTGAAGATAATTGGGAATGGATAGAAGTTTATAACGCTGGGGCTGCCGCTGTAGACCTTACAGGCTTTGTAATAGACGATAACAATGGCGTAGCTCATAGTGTAGCAAATATTGCTGGCGGAACAATTGCCGCTGGATCTTCTGCTGTTTTATATAATGTAGATGATGTAACTGCTACAGATTTTACAGACGCTTGGGGAGATGTTGTTCTTATTCCTGTTACTAATTGGGGAGCAATGTCACTAAATAATGGTGGCGATACTATTGGGATATGGGAAGACTTCACAGCTTATTCTGGCGATAATGTTGCTCAACTTAATACAATTGAAAACGTAACTTACGACGATGCTAATGGCTGGCCAAGTGATGACAACTCGGGGTCAATATTTTTAAATGACCTAACGGCCGATAATAATCTAGGTGCTAATTGGACTCTTAGTACAGATGGAGCTACAACGCCTCTTTTTAACGCATATACAAGTAATGCTGAAGCTGGAAATTCGGGTTCAGATATTGGCTCACCGGGTGTGAATGCAGCTGGTGTTCAACAATTACTAATTAGTGAAATAGTAGTGACTCCAACCGCAGCAGAGTTTATAGAAATCTTTAATCCAAATGCAACTGCAATGGATTTAAGTGATGTGTATATTACAGACGCTACTTTTGCTGGAAGCTCAACCTACTACTACAATATTGTTACTGGCGCTAATGCAGGTGGTGGTAGTTTTGGCGATTTTTTTGCCCGTTTTCCTGATGGGGCAACTATTGCAGCTGGTGCATACCAAACAATAGCAATTGCTGGTTCAGATGGGTATTTTGCTGCCTATGGGTCTAATCCAGATTACGAGCTTTTTGAAGATAATGCTACTGCAGATGGCATAGCCGATATGCGTGAGGCCCTTCCAGGTTCTATAAATAATCAAGGTGGTTTTACAAACAGCGGTGAAGTTGCAATTCTTTTTTATTGGGATGGAACTACAGATTTAGTTACAGACTTAGATTATGTAGTTTGGGGAGATACTGCCGAAGCTGTAGATAAAACAGGAGTTGCTATCGATGGTCCAGATACAGATACTACAACATCTACTTACAACAATGATACAGCATTAAGTTCACAACAAATTGTAAGTGCTTCTGCTCATGCGAGTGAGCAATCTTTCCAAAGACAAGATTTTTCTGAAGGCAGTGAGCTTGCTACTGGCGGGAACGGCGCAAATGGTCACGATGAGACTTCAGAAGATTTAATGAATACTTGGTGTTCTTCAGCAGTTACTCCAGGGGCTGAGAACTCTTGCGGTGTTGTTCCTCCAACGGTTGTGTTTGTTCACGAAGTACAAGGGAATGGACCAACAACTCCATTGGCAGGGCAAACGGTGAAAGTGTCTGCTATTGTTACTGCAAATTATCAGAATAGCGATCAGTTAAGCGGCTTCTTTATTCAAGAAGAAGACACTCAAGTAGATGCCGATCCAAATACTTCAGAAGGTGTTTTTGTGTATTGCAACAGCTGTCCCGATGCAGTAAACGTTGGTGATTTAGTTGAAGTTACTGGTTTGGCGGTAGAATTCTTCGGAATGACCCAAATTGATGTTACAGTGACTGGAGGTTTAGTTTCAATATTAAGCAGTGGAAACACACTTCCTACAGAAGCTTCAATAACATTACCTGCAACATCAAGCACAGAAGCAGAAACTACTTTCGAAAACGTGGAAGGAATGCTTGTAAATATAACGACCAATCTTGTGGTAAGTGAGTATTTTGAATTGGCGCGTTACGGAACATTAATGCTTTCAGCAAATGAAAGAGCACATCAGTTTACACACGATAATGAACCAGATGCTGCAGCCTATTCACTTTTCTTAGACGAGTTAAATAAAACTAGAATTATATTAGACGACGATACTAATATTCAAAATGCTCCAACAGCGGGAGCTTCAGATAAAGCTTATTTTTGGCCAAGACCTGGTTTAAGTAATTCAAGCTTAATTCGTGGTGGCGATCAAATTAGCAATCTGAAAGGAATTATGCATTGGTCTTTTTCTGGGCAAAGTGGTACAGATGCTTGGAGAATACGTCCAGTATTAGATGTTTATAATTACGATTTTACTGCTGTAAACCCAAGAGTAAACACGCCACCTGTTGTGGGAGGAAACTTTAAAGTAGCAAGTTTTAATGTGCTTAATTACTTTACCACTATTGATGCTCGTGGAGCAGATTCGCCAGCCGAATTAGGTCGTCAACGTGAAAAAATAGCTTCTGCTATTTGTGCGTTAAACGCAGATGTTGTTGGGCTTATAGAAATTGAAAATAATGGTGCGGCAGCAATAAATGATCTTTTAAACGGAACAGGAGGTATAAACGAAAGTTGTGGCGCTACGTATGCCGCAGTAAACGCAGGTATTATTGGAAGTGATGAAATTGCAGTCGCTTTTATTTACAATACGGCTACAGTTACTTTAGAAGGAGCGCATGCTATTTTGGATAGCTCGGTAGATCCACGTTTCTTAGACGATAAAAACCGTCCAGCTTTAGCACAGACCTTTAAAGAAACTGCTTCAGGAGCAAAATTAACGGTTGTTGTAAACCACTTTAAATCGAAAGGTTCTTCTTGTGACGATGTGGGGGATCCAGATTTAAATGACGGTTCAGGAAACTGTAATCTTACACGTACTAATGCAGCCGCTGCTCTTGTAGATTGGCTTGCAACAGATCCTACAAATAGTAACGATCCAGATTTCTTGATTATTGGTGATTTAAATTCGTATAAAAATGAAACTCCAATTGATGCAATTAAAGCAGGAGCAGATGATACTGAAGGTACTTCAGACGATTTTACCGATTTATTAGAGAGTTTAGTAGGGCCAGACGCCTATAGTTATGTGTTTGATGGCCAGTTGGGTTATTTAGATTACGGGATGGCAAGTGCTAATCTTGTAAGTCAGCTTACTGGTACTTCTGCTTGGAATATTAATGCCGATGAGGTTAATGTTTTTGATTATAACGATGCTATCCAAGATGCTGGTGAATCTTCTTTTGAACGCGAATCGGGTGTGCTTCCTGTGTATGAACCTAATATGTTTAGAGCTTCAGACCACGATCCTATTTTAGTGGGAATGAATCTTGATCCTGCAAATAACGCACCTGTAATTCAATGTCCATCAAATATAACTACTCCCGTAGACGCTGGTGTTTGTGGTGCTGTAGTTACTTTCTTAGATGCTACTGCAACAGATGTTGATGGCGATTTAGATACCGTTATTCAAACTGGAGGTCTTAGCTCTGGTAGCGAGTTTCCGGTAGGTGTTTCAACCATTGAATACACTGCTACAGACCTAAATGGAAATGCTGTTATTTGTGCCTTTACAATTACTGTTGAAGATACAGTAGCTCCAGCATTAGTATGTGAAAATATTACTGTTGAATTAGGCGCAGATGGTACTGCTGCTATTCTACCTGAAGATGTTCTTTCTAGCAGTTTTGACGCTTGCGGAATAGCTGCTTTAGCAGTAGACGTTACTGAAGTTTCTTGTACAGATATAGGAACACCAGTTAATGTAGTGGTTTTTGCTGAAGATGTAAACGGAAATATTTCACAGTGCTCTGCAACCGTTACTGTTGTAGATACTTTAGCTCCTGTTGTAAACTGCCCAAGTGATATAACTGTTGATCCAGGTGCTGGTAATTTATATTTTGAAGTGCCAGATTACTTCGCTAATGGCGAAGCTTCTGCAACAGATAATTGTACAGATCCGCTTACAATTTTTACTCAAGCTCCCGCTGTAGGCTCATTGCTTGCAGATGGTGTTTATGAAGTTACACTTACTGCTGAAGATGAATATGGAAATATAGGCGAATGTACTTTTAATATAACTGTAGAAAGTGTTTTAGGAGCTCAAGACAATACTTTTGATACCTCAGTAAGCATTTTCCCAAACCCAGCTTCAAATAAAGTTACTATCCTAAAAAATCAGGCAATTACTTTAAATAGTGTAGTTGTTTATGATGTAACAGGAAGATTGGTAAACTCATTCGATTTAAGTAAAATGGGTCAAGAAGAAACCCTAGACATTTCTTCATTAGAAGCTGGAATTTACCTTTTCCAGATTAAAGGAGATGAAAGTGCAATTGTAAAACAATTGATTATTGAATAGTGTTAGTTTAAAGTTGATTGAGACCGTCTACTTTTTAGTAGACGGTTTTATTATTTAAACACCTTTTGAAATTTAAAAAAATAAAAACCCCCAACATTTCCGTTAGTATGGAAAAGTGGGGGTTTTTCAAAGGAACAATTTAATAACTCTAAATATTCTATTTTATTTCTGTGATAAATTCCTCTTTTGGGGTACGTACTTTTTTCATATTTACGAGCCAATCTCCAGCCTCATCACGGTATCCTAAGGTTAATATCAAGTTGCTTTTTAAGCCTTGTTCTTTTAATCCTAAAAGTTCATCTACAGCTTCAGGAATAAATCCTTCCATTGGAGTAGCATCTACTTTTTGCTCGGCTGCAGCTGCTATTGCCATACCAAATGAAATATATGCTTGTTTTGCTGCGTGGTTTGCATGCCATTCTGTGCTAAGAGGCTCATACATCCCCCAAAGCTTTTCTTTATAGGCATCCATAGTTTCAGGAGGTAATCCACGTTCCTGTACTGTATAGTTGAAAACAGACTCTATTCTATCTAAACTATACCCATCCCAAGCCGCAAAAACCAATACATGCGAAGCATCTGTAATCTGGCTTTGATCCCAAGCTACAGGCTTTATTTTTTGCAACAATACTTCATTTGTAATCACAAATATTTTATAAGGTTGCAAACCCGAAGAAGATGGAGCCAAACGTGCCGCTTCTAATATATAATCCAGTTTTTCCTGCGGAATGGTCTTCCCATTCATTTTTTTAGTGGCATAACGCCATTGTAAGTTTTCTACTAAATTCATCTTTTATGCTATTTATTTTTCATACTTCCAAAGTACATTTATAACCTACTATTAAATAGTTGGTTTAATAAAATGAAATAAAATTTATGGAAGGTTTCCCAATAAGCGGGAAAATTTTTGACAAAATTACTTCTTTAAAATAAAGCTTTCAAAAAGGAGTGACTTTAAAAAACAATACAACTATTAGGATTATTTATACATTCAACCCCATCAAAAACTTTTTTGGTGTTGTACCAAATTTCTTTTTAAAAGCAGCTATAAAATGGCTAGCGGTACTATAACCAACTTTTAAGCCCACTTCGTTTACATTATGCGAACCTGTTGCCAAAAGTTGACGCGCTACTTCCATTTTATAATCAAATAGAAAACTAAAAACAGAATCGCCATAAATTTGTTTAAAACCTTCTTTTAAGCGGTTTATAGGTAGGTTTATTTCGTCTGCCAATTCTTTTAAAGTGGGTGGTTCCGCCATGCGGGAAATCATTATTTGCTTGGCTTTTTTAATTTTTGAAACATTGTCTTCATCAGCCAAAAATGGACATTGCTCAATATCTGCGTCCGCGGGGCGATTAAAATAAAGACTAATCAGCTCGTAGGCTTTTCCTTTAAAATAAAGTGGCTTTATGGTTGGATGAAGGTTGTAATTCATCAATTGGTTTAGTACAATGGCCATAGAAGGCGAAATATGTGCGTCTTTATAGTATTTGCGGTCTTTATTTTCTTCACTTAAAAAGGTTATGTAATTCGCTTCTGTTGAAAAAAGACTGTGAAATTTATTTATAGGAAGCAATACCGAAAGCAGCCATGAATTTTTATTAAGGATTAGGTTTATAGGCAAGTCACGTTGTGGATTGTATAGCAATAATGAATTCTCTTCAGAAATGGGAAGAGTGTAACTCCCTTCATTAAAAATAAACGAAGCAGCGCCTTTTATACAAAAGTGAAACTGAATGAAATTAGCACTTACTTCACGTTTAAAAGTTTGGTTTTCACTGGTTTCATTGTTGAATTTTAAAATGAAGAAACCGGCTTCAATAGTTGTTTCTTCATAAAAACTTTGAGCGACATTTTTTTGAAAATCCATAGCGCTTTTGAAATGATTTTATTTAGAACTGTTCTAAATAATTTTATGGTTTAATTATCTTAATACCGCGAATTTAGGGCATTATAATATGAAAAATCACATATTTAGTCCAATTTTAACAGACAACGACACAAAAGATGCCGCTAGCGTTATTTTTTAAAAAACAATGCCCTTACATTTGCCTTGTTTTTATATGGAAAATAGTCCCAAAACATATCTTGAGAGTTCACCCGAAGGAAATTTTTACGCCATTGGGCTCAATTATAAAAAAGCAGATGCTGAGGTTCGTGGGCGTTTTAGCATTAACGAATCAGCAAAAGAACGTATCTTACTTCAGTCTAGTGAAGAGAAAATTCCAGCACTTAGCGTAATATCTACCTGCAATCGTACAGAGCTTTACGGTTTTGCTAAACACCCTTTTCAACTTATAAAATTACTTTGTGAACACACCAACGGCACCGTTGAAGACTTTGAAAAAGTAGCTTACATTTATAAAAATAGAGAAGCAGTTTCGCATCTTTTTAAAGTAGGTACCGGTTTGGACAGTCAAATTCTAGGAGATTTTGAAATAATAAGTCAGCTTAGAAAGAGCTTTCGCGAATCTAAAAAGCATGGTGTTATAAATCCATTTATGGAACGTCTTGTAAACGCTGTAATTCAAGCAAGCAAGCGGATTAAGAATGAAACTGGAATTTCCTCTGGCGCCACTTCGGTAAGTTTTGCAGCAGTTCAATATATTATGGCACGTGTGCCCTATGTTTCAGAAAAAAACCTGTTACTTTTCGGAACAGGTAAAATTGGGCGAAATACCTGTGAGAACCTCATAAAACACACTAAAAATAAACACATAACCCTTATAAACCGAACAAAAGATAAAGCTGAAAAGGTTGCTGGAAAGTTCAATTTAGTGGTAAAAGATTATGCCGATATACAAAGCGAAATCGCCCAGGCAGATGTGCTAATAGTTGCCACTGGCGCACAACAACCTACGATTTCAAAAGAACTTCTTTATTTAAAAAAGCCATTGCTTATCTTAGATCTTTCCATTCCAAAAAACGTTTCAGAAAATGTTTTGGAAAATGAAATGGTTACCCTTGTTCACTTAGATGATCTTTCTGCGGTAACCGATCAAACGCTTGAAAAACGTGCAAAACAAATTCCGCTTGCAGAGGAAATTAATTATGAAATTGAAGCTGAATTCAATAAATGGGCAGAAAACAGAAAGTTTGCGCCTACCATTAAAGCGTTAAAAGTTAAGCTTGCAGAAATAAAAGCTGGCGAAATAGATTTCCAAAGAAAAAAAATAAATGGCTTCAACGAAGAACAAGCTGAGATAATCAGCGACCGCTTGATTCATAAAATTACAACCCATTTTGCCAATCATTTAAAAGGCGAAGAAGGCTCACACGAAAGTATCGAACTCATAAAAAGAGTTTTTCAACTTGAAACTACTACAAATTGAAAACAATACGCATTGGAACCCGAGACAGCGAACTTGCACTCTGGCAAGCCAATACTGTAAAAAATCAGCTTGAAAATTTAGGTTATGCTACACAACTTGTACCCGTAAAATCTGAAGGGGATTTGGTTTTAGACAAACCACTTTATGAAATGGGCATCACCGGGATTTTTACAAAAACCTTGGACGTAGCAATGCTAAGCGGAAACGTAGATATTGCCGTACATAGCATGAAAGATGTGCCAACACAATTACCAAACGGGATTGTTCAGACTGCAGTTTTAGAACGCGCCTCTTCAGAGGATATTTTAGTAATCAACGAAGCGGTAGATTTTGATAAACCAAGCACAATTGCCACAGGAAGCTTGCGTAGAAAAGCACAGTGGCTTAATCGGTACCCTAATCATACCGTTGTAGATTTACGCGGCAATGTAAACACGCGGCTCCAAAAATTAAAGGATAATAATTGGGAAGGCGCCATTTTTGCAAAAGCTGGCTTGCAGCGAATTAACCTATTACCCAAAAAAATTATAGATTTAAATTGGATGCTTCCTGCGCCATCACAAGGAGCAATGGTTATTGTGGCTTTGCAAAATGATGCTTTTTCTGTTGAAGCAACTGCAAAATTAAACCATAGCGCTTCCGAGATTTGCACACATATTGAACGTGAATTTTTACGAACTTTAGAAGGCGGTTGTACCGCACCAATTGGTGCGTTTGCAGAAATTATTAAGGATGAAATTTTGTTTAAAGGCTGTCTTTTTTCATTAGATGGAAAAACAAAATTAGAGCTTGAAAAAACGATTTCTAAAAACGATTACCTCCATTTTGGAAATGAATGCGCCTCACAACTACTAAAAAACGGGGGACAGGAATTGATGCTAAAGATTAAAGAGCAGATCAATAACTAAATTTTTAAAAATTGTTTTAATGAAAAGCGTGCTTTCAACTAAAAAACTGAGTACTTCTCAAAGAGAGTTGCTGATAAATGCAAATACTTCGTTAGTTGATTACAATGCCATTACTATTAATTTTAAGGCTTTTAAAGCACCTACGTTTATTGAAAACGCAATTTTTACAAGTCAGAATGCTTTTTTAGCAATTCAAGATTCAAAATTTATTATTCAGAATTGTTTTTGTGTAGGCGAAAAAACAAAATTGCTTTTAGATAAAAATAATCAAAAAGTGGTTAAAAAGACTGAATATGCCTCCGAATTAGCCGATTATCTAGTGAAAAACCATAAAAACGATTCTTTTTACTTTTTTTGTGGAAACATTCGAAGCGATGAAATTCCTTCAAAATTAAAAGACAATACTATTGCTTTTGAAGAAATTCAGGTGTACACAACAAGTCTAAATCCAAAGCATTTTGAAAAGCAATTTGATGCTGTTTTATTTTTCAGTCCAAGTGGCGTGAGAAGCTTTTTTTTAGAAAATAATAGTATTCAAAATAATGCCATTTGTATTGGAAATACAACAGCTTCCGAAGCAAAAAAATATACCAAAAATGTAGTAATATCAAATACTACAACCGTGGAAAGTGTGCTTGCTAAAACGGTAGAAATATTCAAAAAACATGATTAAGAACGACCTATTTTTAAAAGCCCTTCGTGGGGAAACTGTGGAAAGACCACCGGTGTGGATGATGCGCCAAGCTGGACGCTATTTGCCTGAATTTCAAGAAATAAAAGCGAAATACGATTTTTTTACACGCTGCCAAACTCCTGAGTTGGCAAGTGAAATTACTGTACAACCCATACGCAGATACGGGATGGATGCTGCCATTCTGTTTAGCGATATTTTGGTTATTCCACAAGCAATGAACATTCATGTGGAAATGAAACCTGGAATTGGTCCCTGGTTGCCAACTCCAATTCGTTCGGCTAAAGATATTGAAAGTGTTATTGTTCCAGATATTCAGGAAACACTTGGCTATGTTATGGATGCCATAAAAATGACCAAGGAAAAACTAAATAACGAGATTCCATTAATTGGTTTTGCGGGTAGCCCGTGGACAATTTTATGTTATTGTGTGCAAGGGCAGGGCAGTAAAAACTTTGACCTTGCTAAAGAATTTTGCTTCACCCAACCTTTAGCAGCGCATCAATTACTTCAAAAAATAACAGATACCACCATACTATATCTAAAAGAAAAAGTAAAAGCGGGCGTAAATGCAGTACAAATTTTCGATAGTTGGGGTGGGATGCTTTCACCAACCGATTATCAAGAGTTTAGTTGGAACTATATACAACAAATTATTGATGCTTTAAAGGAGGAAACTCCTGTAATTGCTTTTGGAAAAGGGTGTTGGTTTGCACTAGATACCATGGCAAAAAGTGGTGCTTCGGCTTTGGGTGTAGATTGGACGTGTTCGCCAAAAAATGCACGTTATTTAACAGGAGGAAAAATTACCCTTCAAGGAAATTTTGATCCAACGCGCCTATTTAGCCCTCCTTCTGAAATTAAAAAGATGGTAAAGCAGATGATTGATGAATTTGGAAAAGACAGCTATATTGTAAATTTAGGCCATGGTATTTTACCAAATATTCCTTTGGAAAATGCAGCTGCTTTTATTGAAGCGGTTAAAGAATACAAGCAAAATTAAATGTTCTGGCGGATATTTAAAAAGTTAGATTTTAAACAATTATTTGGACTTTTTTGGATGTTTCTAAAAAATCCAATGGTTGCTTTTCCAACTGTTTTGGCAACAAAAAAGTGTATGAATATTGCATACAAAGAATACGGAAGCAAGCACCATTTAAGCAATAAAGCAAATGCGTTTCGGCATGCGCTCTGGGTGGTTTTAATAATTCAGAAGAGTTTAAAATGGCGTAAAAATGAAGAAAAAATAAAAGCATGGGCATTGAAATTTACCAGCTGGCATGAAGATTTTTCTCCAAACAAACCTTTAGAACGTGCAATGGATTTGCATAATAATAAAGTAGGAATTACTTTTTTTGATGAAGTAAAAGGTGAAAATGAAGCAGCTAGTATTACTTTTTTAAAAGAAAAAGCTTCCGAAGCAAAACAAATTAAAGCTGTTGAAGAAACAAACAATCATAAAAAATCACTTGTTTTTATAACTGAATAAATGATTAAAAACATCTTAAAAGGCATACATGCATACACTGGAACTTTCAAGCTCATCAATAAACTTGGGCTTTGGAAATATTTTGGGGTTCCTATGGCAATTAGTTTTTTTACAGCGGTTTTAATAGGCTTTACAGCGTGGGGATTGGGGGATAATCTAGGCGCATATATTTCAAAAATATGGTTTTGGGAATGGGGTTCAGAAACATTTAGAACCCTTGGCAACTTTATTGGCGCATTATTAATTATTGCTTTGGGCCTTATTTTATACCGTCATATTGTAATGGCATTGAGCGCGCCATTTATGAGTCCTGTTTCAGAAAAAATTGAAAAACATCTTTTTGCAACAACTCATTTGCATAGAAACACAACAAATGCCGAACAACTTTGGCGTGGAATACGCATTAATGTTCGGAATTTGTTGATGGAGCTTTTGCTTACGATTCCCATAATATTGATTGGTTTTATTCCTATAATTGGGATTGTTTCTCCAGTTTTATTATTCCTTGTTCAAAGCTATTACGCAGGTTTCGGGAATATGGATTACACGCTAGAAAGGCATTATAAATATTCAGAAAGCATTCAATTTGTAAAGAAAAATCGTGGTTTGGCCATTGGCAACGGCATGATTTTTATGCTTATGCTTTTAATTCCAGTTGTTGGGATAATTTTGGTATTACCACTTTCGGTAACTGCGGCGAGTACTGAAACCTTAAAGGTTTTGGAGACCGCGAAATCAATTCAGAAATAATGAAAGAACAATTTGTAGCATATATAAAAAACTTACAGAACCAAATTACTTCTGCTTTGGAAGAAATTGACGGGAAAGCAAAGTTTAAAGAAGATATTTGGGTGCGTCCGGAAGGGGGTGGTGGACAAACCCGTGTGATTGAAAACGGTTATGTTTTTGAAAAAGGTGGGGTGAATATTAGTGAAGTTCACGGTAAATTACCCGAAAGTATGCAGCAGTATTTTGGTGTAAAAGACGCTGATTTTTTTGCCTGCGGCCTTAGTTTGGTGCTGCATCCTAAAAACCCTTTTGTCCCTACAGTACATGCCAATTGGCGTTATTTTGAAATGTATGACCAAGCAGGTAATCTTGTAGATAGTTGGTTTGGTGGCGGCCAAGATTTAACGCCTTACTATCTCTTTGAAGAAGATGCCATTCATTTTCACCAAGTTTGTAAAAATGCCTGCGATAAACACTCCCAAAATTTTGAGACTGATTTTTACAAAACATACAAAAAACGTTGCGATGAGTACTTTTGGAATGCACATCGGGAGGAGGCTCGTGGAATTGGCGGTTTATTTTTCGATTATCTAAAAGAAAGCGCCACGATGAAGATGGAAGACTGGTATGATTTTGTAACTGAAGTAGGAAATAGTTTTTTAGATAGCTACCTTCCTATCGTTGCAAAAAGAAAAGATAGTTCTTATTCAGAAGCAAACCGAAATTGGCAAGAAATACGTCGTGGACGTTATGTAGAATTTAACTTAGTGCATGACAAAGGCACGCTTTTTGGCCTAAAAACCAATGGACGGATTGAAAGTATTTTGATGAGCCTTCCGCCAGCTGTGCAATGGAGATATGATTTCCATCCAGAGGCTGGAAGCGAGGAGGAGAATTTGGTTGAGGTTTTAAGAAACCCAAAAAGTTGGGTATAGCTAAATGTCTTCTCGAGCGCAGTCGAGAGGTTATTTAAAAATATAGAATGATAAGAAGGTCTCGACTGCGCTCGACCTGACAAATTTTAAAATTATGTACCCACTTAGAAGAAACCGAAGATTACGAACCACTGAAAGTATGCGCAGTTTGGTTCGTGAAACAATTATAAGTCCAAATGACTTTATCGTGCCACTTTTTGTGGTTGAAGGAAAAGGTATAAAAGAAGAAATTGCTTCGATGCCGAATTACTATCGATTGAGTTTAGATTTGCTTCAAAATGAAGTGAAAGAACTTTGGAAATTAGGCTTAAAATCGGTTTTACTATTTGTGAAAGTAGCTGATAAACTAAAAGATAATACTGGAAAAGAAGCTTTAAATGCTGATGGATTGATGCAACAAGCCATCAAAACAGTGAAAAATGCGGTCCCAGAGATGATTGTAATGACCGATGTAGCCCTAGATCCATTTTCAATTTTTGGCCACGACGGAATTATTTTCGAAGGAAAAGTTTTAAACGACGATACAAATTCTGTTTTAGCTGCAATGGCATTAAGTCACGCCCAAGCTGGAGCAGATGTTGTTGCGCCAAGCGATATGATGGATGGCCGCATTTTTGAAATCAGAAGCTTGTTAGAAGACGAAGGCTTTGTCGATACCGCAATAATGGCTTACAGTGCAAAATACGCTTCTGCTTTTTATGGCCCCTTTCGTGATGCCTTAGATTCTGCTCCTGTGGATGTAAAAGATATTCCGAAGGACAAAAAAACCTATCAAATGGATTTTGCAAATCGTGAAGAAGCCATTCGCGAAACCTTGATGGACATTGATGAAGGCGCCGATATCGTTATGGTAAAACCGGGACTTTGCTATTTGGATATTGTTCGGGAAATTAAAGAGGCTGTAAATGTGCCAGTTGCCGTTTATCAAGTAAGTGGTGAATATGCTATGCTAAAAGCTGCTGCTGAAAAAGGGTGGTTAGATCATGATGCGGTAATGCTAGAACAGATTACTGCCATAAAAAGAGCAGGTGCTTCAATGATTGCAAGCTATTTTGCGAAAGATGTAGTAAAACTTATTTCCTAATTTTAGATATGAAAAATTTAGTAATAATTTTATTTGGTCTTTTTTCTTCCTTAACTTTTTCACAACAAGATACCGCAAGAGATGCTTTTCTTGAAAAATGGGAAAATTCAAAAAACTACCTTTTAGCAATTGCTGAGTCTATGCCAGAAGCAGATTTTGACTATAAACCTACCGAACGAGAAATGAGTTTTAAAGCACAATTACTTCATATAGAAGATAATATGTTGTGGTTGAAAAATAGTTATTTGCTTAATAAAGAAGTAGAAAAAGTAAATCCAGACCTCGAAAATATTTCAAAAGAAGAAGTTATTAAAAGCTTAACGAATAGTTTCGATTCAGTTTTTAAAGCGGTTTCAGAATTACCTGATTCAGCGTTAAAAGAAACCGTTGCTTTCTTTGCAGGTCCAAAAAGCAAACTTCAAATTTTAAATCTTTTGCAAGATCATGTAAGTCATCATCGGGGTCAGTTAATTGTTTACTTAAATCTTAAAAATGTAAAACCTCCTAAATATGTGGGGTGGTAGTTTTAAGAGTTAAATAAATAGTAAAAATCAGTATTGCAAAAACAAATTTGACATACATTTGCAGGGTGAAACATGTTGAAAAACATATAAGTAGATTTTTGGTTTCAATTGCCATATTGTTGGCCTTTGGAAATGTTGCCTTTGCTGCCGAAAAAATAACTATTAATAAAGAAACTGCTAAAATTGCAGTTTTACAGGTGGATAAGCATGAAAAACCACCTGTTTTAAATGAAATTTCTGTTGGGGAATCTTCTCAAGTAATTTCACAAAATGAATATTTGGGGCTTGGATTTATTGGAATATTTAATTCCAGTCAGCACTTTTCATATTCTACCGAAGTTTCCAAATACAATGCTTCTTATTCTTTAAAAGACAAACGGAAACTCATTTTCCGTCATTTATTTCCTTTCCACTTTTTTTGGTGATTTTTTTGATGATTTTTTAGCGCGTCTGAATTGAGTTTTAGACCTATTTAGTATTCAAAAGTATTCATCTTAAAAATTATTCAATATGGAATTAAATGCAGCCCTAGTTGGGGCAATTATTATGTTATTAATATGTGTGCCAGTCGCTTTTTTAATATTAAGCGCTTCTAGCAAAGACAAAAAAGTACGAAAAACGATTGTTCAACTTTCAGAAAAAAATGGAATAACCCTCAATAACATAGATTTTATTGGCAATTGTGTTATTGCTGTAGACCCTGTTGCAAACAAACTTGTCTACACCTCTAAAAGAAATCCTACAGTCGATTTTAACATTGTGAATTTACAGGATGTAAAGGATTGCCGTGCAAAAAGCATCAAACAAACCGAAAAAACTTTGGATTGGGTTGGCTTAGAACTTGTTGAAAAAAATGGGCGTAAAGAAATTGTTTTCTATAACGAGCACGATGAGTTTGAACTCAGTAAAGACCCTTTTGTTTGCCTTCAAGATGCAAAGCGTTGGGAAGGAACAGTAAGGCCATTATTGAAAGCCTCTTAAAGTTAGTCTTTTAAAAAACCGCCTATTTTGGCGGTTTTTTTTATCTAATTAACAAAGCCTTACGGAAAATCAGTTTTTAAATATATATTTTTATACTAAATTATCAACACCTATCTATGACCTTACTGATTATTTATGCAGTTTTTTCCATTCTCTTCTCCTTTTTATGCTCTATTTTGGAAGCTGCACTATTAAGTTTTACGCCTACTTTTTTACGAATGAAAGCGCAAGCAGGAAAACAATACGCAATTACACTTACCAATTTTAAGAAAGATATTGATAAGCCACTTATTGCAATTTTAACTTTTAATACCATTGCGCACACTGTGGGAGCTATATTAGTTGGCGTTCAAGCAGAAAAATTACCCTATAAAGTAGAGCTCTGGGGAATGAATATTGTTGGAATTGTTTCCGCAATTATGACCATGCTAATTTTAGTAGTTTCTGAAATAATCCCAAAAACAATTGGCGCTACTTACTGGAAAAAATTAGGTTCATTTACCGCAATGTTTTTAAATATCATCATTTTCCCGCTGAAGTATACGGGCTTGCTTTGGCTCTTAATGCTCATTACGCGTTTGGTGGGCAAATCTGCACACGTAAGCACGATGAGTCGCGAAGAATTTATGGCGATAACTGATGCTGCTGAAGAAGAAGGTGTGTTTGAAGAAAGTGAAACTACGGTCATCAAGAATTTATTGGTTTTTAAAAGTGTACATGCAAAAGATGTTATGACGCCTTTTACGGTGGTTACTCTAGAAGATGAAACTAAAAGCCTTGATGAATTTCATCAAACTCATAAAAGTTTACGCTTTTCAAGAATTCCACTTTATAAAAATAAAACGCATAATATTACGGGCTTTGTACTTCGAGACGATGTTTTGGAAGAAATTGTAGAAGATCGAGGCGACAAATTGTTGAGCGATTTAAAACGTGAAATTTTTGTAGTTTCCGCCGAAAAACCGATTCCAGAATTATTCGAAATATTTATTAAAAACCGAATGCATATTGCTTCTGTGGTAGATGATTTTGGAAATACCATTGGTGTTGTAACTATGGAAGATATAATTGAAACATTGCTAGGTCTTGAAATTATGGATGAAAGCGATAGTATTGAAGACATGCAACTACAAGCAAGAAAAAATTGGGAAAGACGTGCAAAAAGAATGGGCATTCAGCTTAACGAAGCTATTGAAGCTAGAAAAAAAGAAGAATAATGCAAACCGCTTTTATAGACACTCCAACTGGAATTATAGAAATTAAAGGCTCTAAAAACGGTTTAGCATCTATTTATTTTTGTGATGCCGAAAATGTGAAGGTTTCTAAAGAAATTCCTGACGAATTGAAAGCTGCAGTTACTCAACTTCAAGAATATTTTGAAGGGAAACGAAAAGAATTTACTTTAAAACTGTTGCCTGAAGGCACCGATTTTCAGAAAAAAGTTTGGCGTCAATTAGAAACAATACCCTTTGGTAAAACAACTACCTACCAACAAATGGCAAACCAATTGGGCGATCCAAAAGTAATTCGTGCCGCAGCTTCAGCCAATGGAAAAAATCCTATTTCTATCATTATTCCTTGCCATCGTGTTATTGGTAGCGATGGTTCGTTAACAGGATATGCAGGCGGTTTGCATCGCAAAAAATGGTTGTTAGAGCACGAAAGTCCCTCCATGCAACAATCTCTTTTTTAAATAGTTGAAAGATATCAATATATTTTCCGTAGCTTTAAAGTGCTTCTCCCTAGTTGAAAATCTTTATATATGATTAAGCGAATAAATTTAGAACATATTTTGTTTTTAGATATTGAAACCGTTCCGCAACACGAAAATTTTGAAACTTTGGACGCTACTTCAAAAATGCTTTGGGAGTTGAAAAGTCAATACCAACGAAAAGAAACAGTTTCTGCGGAAGAATTTTACGATCGGGCTGGAATTTGGGCTGAGTTCGGGAAGATTATATGTATTTCCGTAGGGTATTTTATTTTGAAAGGGGATGTTCGAAATTTTCGTGTTACAAGTTTTCATGGAGATGAGGTTAAAATTCTTAAGGATTTTAAAAACCTTTTAGAAACTCATTTTAATAAACCACAACACCTGCTCTGTGGGCATAATGGTAAGGAATTTGACTTTCCCTACATTGCCAGGAGGATGATAATTAACAGCATTGACATCCCTTTTAAGTTGGATCTCTTCGGAAAAAAACCATGGGAAGTACCACATCTAGATACCCTAGAGCTCTGGAAATTTGGGGATTATAAAACCTTTACTTCCTTAAAATTAATGGCGCACGTTTTGGGCATACCCTCGCCAAAAGACGATATTGATGGCAGTCAAGTGCGAAGTGTCTTTTACGAAGAAAAAGACATCGATAGAATTATTATTTACTGTGAAAAAGATACTATAACTGTTGCCCAAATATTTTTAAGACTTCGGAATGAAGCGATTCTAAGTGAAGACGAAATACTTTCGGTATAACGTATTTTTCAGCTAAGAATACCAATGTGCATATTTACTTTAAATTTAGTAGCTTTATCAACTATAAATAAATAGCTATTTCTATGAAAATTTCACAATTGAGTTTAAAATTATTTTTAATAAGCCTACTGGTTTCAGCGACATTTTTTGTTTCCTGTAAGGACAATAAAGAAACAACAAGCGAAACAACACCTCAAACTACGCAAGAAGCCACTTTAGAACAAAAAAAGCAAGCACTTCAAAATGTAGCCCCTACGTCCAATAATACGAATGCTAGTGGCGCTGTAGCGTTGAATCCAGCACACGGTCAGCCTGGCCATAGATGTGATATTAAAGTGGGAGCGCCTTTGAATAATACATCTGGAAGCACTACAACAACACCAATTAATTTGAATAATTCAAACTCAACTCCTGCAGCTACTTCTGGCAGCGGCGGAATAAATCCACCACACGGTCAACCCGGCCATAGATGTGATGTTAAAGTAGGAGATCCTTTATAAAAACAATAGATTTTTAGGATAAGGAGCCCGTTTCAACTAATGAAACGGGCTTCTTTGAAAATAAAATACTTTTACACACAGCTTGCGTTTAAATTTAGTTTTATAAATTATTCTAACCTTAAAAATGAAAAATTCTCCTTTAATATCGATTAAAGAGCTTGCTGTTTCTTTTGGAAAAAAGAATCGAAAATTGGAGATTCTGCATACCCTTTCGTTTGATATTTTTAAAAATGAAATTGTAGGAATGGTAGGAGAATCTGGTTCTGGAAAATCGGTGACTTCATTAGCTATAATGGGGCTGTTGCCGCCAAAAGAAACAGCGTTTTCTGGAAGTATATTATTTGAAGAGAAAGATTTGCTTAAAACCGAAGAAAAGGCATTTCGAAAGATTCGTGGAAAAGAAATTGCAATGATTTTCCAAGAACCAATGAGCGCTTTAAATCCATCATTAAAGTGCGGGTTTCAGGTTTCTGAAATACTTCAGCTTCATTTAAATATGAATGCTTCTCAAGCGAAGAAAGAAACCATTTCCCTTTTTGAAAAAGTAAAATTACCACGTCCTAATGAAATTTATAATAGTTATCCGCACCAAATAAGTGGGGGACAGATGCAGCGCGTTATGATTGCAATGGCTATAGCCTGTAAACCTAAGTTATTAATTGCAGATGAACCCACAACTGCGCTAGATGTAACGGTTCAAAAAGAAATTATTACACTTTTGAAGGCAATTCAGCAGGAAACAAAAATGGCAATGCTGTTTATATCGCACGACTTAAGTTTAGTTTCTGAGATAGCAGACCGGGTTTTGGTAATGTATAAAGGCGATATCGTTGAAAACGCCCCTGCTATTGAAATATTTAAAAATCCAAAAGCTGAATACACCAAAGCGCTGTTGCAGTCGCGCCCTTCCCTAAAAGTTCGGTTGGCAAAACTACCTACAATTACTTCTATAGCCGATAGTAGTTTTTTGCCCAAGGAAGTTAAACCCGTAGAAAGGGTACAAAGACATAAAGCTATTTATACCCAAAAACCAATTTTGGAAATTTCCAATTTGGAAAAATATTATTTTAACAAGCTGGGAATATTTTCAAAAAAAGAGATAATAAAAGCGGTAAATAATGTAAGTTTTTCGGTTTTTGAAGGAGAAACATTAGGATTGGTGGGAGAATCTGGTTGTGGTAAATCTACGCTGGGGCGTACAATTCTTCAATTAGAAAAGGCTACGTTAGGAAGTATTAAATATCGTGGCAAAGAGCTCACTAAAATTTCAAAAAAGGAGCTTCGGAATCTTCGAAAAGAAATACAGATTATTTTTCAAGATCCGTATTCTTCATTAAATCCACGTTTAATGATTGGTGAAGCATTGATGGAGCCAATGGAAGTACATAACTTAGGGAAAAACAAAAACGATAGGAAGGCGCGTGTGCTTTCACTACTCGAAAAAGTAGGCCTAGATGAAAGCTATTTTTATCGGTATCCGCATGCGCTTTCTGGTGGTCAGCGGCAGCGTGTTGGTATTGCAAGAACCATAGCTGTAGCACCTAAATTGGTTATTTGCGATGAATCTGTTTCTGCATTAGATATTTCTGTACAGGCGCAAGTTTTAAATTTGCTCAATGAATTAAAGTATGACTTTGGCTTTACATATATTTTTATATCGCATGATTTGGCGGTGGTTAAATATATGGCAGACCAGCTAATGGTTATGAATCAAGGGAAAATTGAAGAATTGGGGGATGCAGATGAAATCTATGAAAACCCTAAAACTGAATACACTAGAAAACTTATTGAAGCTATTCCGAAAGGAATTTAAAAAAAATTAAAAACCCGTTCTAACCTCACGAAGGAACGGGTTTAATGATATCTGTGGTTTATGACAGATTCGGGGTAAATTCTTAATGTTGTTTAAGACAATAAAAACACTTTTTTAAAAATGAAAATTACATCTTGTAATAGTTCTCTAGTACTTTTAATAGATCTTATGGTTTTTTCCATATAAGGTTAAGTTGGTAAGATTTGGGATAGCTAATATGTGAAATATCCTTTAATAAAACGATAAAACACATTAAAATTCGTTGAACTGCATAAATATTTAACATTTCATCAGGTATTTAATAAAAAAAGCCATGAACTTCATGGCTTTATAGAGTGATAAGTTGGGTGTTTTTTAGAATTTCATTTCAGGAATAACTCCATTAATAATTAAATCTCCTTCAGTAGCTTTTTGTATGTCTTCCACAGAAACTCCCGGGGCACGTTCAAGTAGATGAAATTTTCCAGCTACTATTTCTAGAACGGCAAGATTGGTTACTATCTTTTTTACACACTTTACACCTGTTAAAGGCAGGCTACATTCTACTAATAATTTAGATTCCCCTTCACGGTTGGTATGCATCATTGCAACGATAATATTTTCAGCTGAAGCAACCAGGTCCATTGCTCCCCCCATACCTTTTACCATTTTCCCTGGAATTTTCCAATTGGCGATATCACCATTTTGTGAAACTTCCATGGCGCCCAGTATGGTAAGGTCTACATGTTGCCCACGAATCATCCCAAAACTCATTGCGGAATCAAAATAAGATGCGCCAGCTAAGGCTGTAATGGTTTGTTTTCCTGCATTAATTAGGTCTGGATCTTCTTCACCTTCAAATGGAAAAGGGCCCATACCGAGAATTCCATTTTCACTCTGAAACTCCACACTAATATCATCACGGACAAAGTTTGCGACCAAGGTTGGGATTCCTATTCCTAAATTAACGTAATATCCGTCTTTAACTTCTTTTGCTATACGTTGTGCTATTTGTTCTTTTGAAAGTGCCATTAGTTTCTTTTTCTAACCGTTAATTGCTCAATTCTCTTTTCATAATTTTTTCCTTGAAATATTCTTTGAATAAATATTCCTGGAATATGAATTTGGTTTGGGTCTAGTTCACCAGCAGGCACAAGTTCCTCTACTTCGGCCACAGTTATTTTTCCTGCGCCACACATAGCGGGGTTAAAATTTCTCGCAGTTCCTTTAAAAATTAAGTTGCCAGCTTCATCACCTTTCCAGGCTTTTACGAATGAAAAGTCTGCTTCAAAAGCTTTTTCCATTACATACATTTTTCCGTTGAATTCACGTGTTTCTTTTCCTGCTGCTACTTCGGTTCCATAGCCTGCAGGCGTATAAAAAGCTGGAATTCCGCTTCTAGCAGCTTCGCAACGTTGTGCTAAAGTACCTTGTGGGACTAATTCTACTTCCATTTCGCCGCTGAGCATTTGGCGTTCAAACTCTGCATTTTCCCCAACGTATGACGATATCATTTTCTTTATTTGATGCTTTTTTAGCAATAAACCAAGACCAAAATCATCAACCCCAGCATTGTTAGAAATACAGGTTACGTTTTGAATATTTTTTTGCACTAATTCAGCAATAATATTTTCGGGAATGCCACAGAGGCCAAAGCCGCCGAGCATAAATGTCATCCCATCCTTTATCCCTTCGCACGCTTCTTGGACGTTTGCAACTGTCTTTTTTATCATTTTTTAATTTTTCTGAAAATTACGAAATTCCAATCTATTAAAAAACCTCAAGTTTCTTTCTTTTCTTCGCATTGCACTAAGAATCACTATGAAAGAAACTTGAGGTTTTAAGTAATGTGTGTATTATTTTTAAAAATCAAATTCGTCAGGAATTTCCTCTACATCGGTATTTGCCTCACGCCATTTTGTGCAATCGGTTTCAATAGAGAGGTTTTCTGGACGTTTAAAGTTTTCTTTCGAAACATTTAAAGATTCATCTGCATAGCAACTTTTCATATACATACCCCAAATAGGTAATGCCATTGTAGCACCTTGCCCATAAGCGGTGGATCCAAAATGCGTTGCTCGGTCATCACCACCTACCCAAACACCGGTTACTAAATTTGGAACCATACCCATAAACCAACCATCGCTATTATTTTGTGTTGTGCCTGTTTTTCCAGCTATTGGGTTTTTAAAGTCGTATGGATATCCAGTTACTGCATTTTTATAAACGGGCGAATTTACAGCCCAGGTTCCTCTTAAACGCGCACCTGAACCAGACTGTGTTACGCCTTCCATTAAGCTAACAGTAACATAAGCTGTTTCGTTACTGATAACATCTTTCGTTTTCGGAACATTTTGGTAAAGCACAGTGCCGTTTTTATCTTCTATACGTTGTATTAAAATGGGTTCTACGTAAACCCCTTCATTTGCAAATGTGCTATAGGCTCCAACCATTTCATATACAGAAACATCTGGTGTTCCCAGTGCAATTGAAGGTACAGCGGGCATTTTTTCGGTATCAACCCCCATTTTTTTAACCAAATCTATTACGGGTTCTGGCCCTACACGGTCAATTAATCGGGCAGTTATAGTGTTAATGGAATTTGCCAAAGCATATTTTAGGGTTACCATACCGCCATAGCTATTGCCAGAATTTTTAGGAGACCAAGGTTTTAATAGGTGGTGTCTACCTTCAGGAATGGTGTACATAGTGTCTGGGAGTGTATCACACGGAGACATATGCATTTGGTCTATTGCGGTAGCATAAACGAAAGGTTTAAAAGTAGAACCAATTTGGCGTCTTCCTTTTTTAACCATATCGTATTTATAGTGTTTGTAATCGATGCCGCCAACCCATGCTTTTACTTCTCCAGTTTGTGGCACCATCGACATCATTGCAGCTTGTAAAAACGATTTGTGATAACGGATCGAATCTAAAGGGGTCATGATGGTATCGATGTCTCCTTTCCATGAAAAAACACGCATGGCAACTTTCTTTTTGAAGCTTGCTATAATTTCTTCTTCCGTTTTTTCCTGTCTTTTCATCTGGCGCCAGCGGTCACTTTTTCGCATTGCAGAATTTAAAATCCCTTCCGTTTCCTTTTCGGTAATATCGCGAAATGGAGCTGTTTTATTTTTCTTGTTCTGGTCGTCAAAAGCTTCTTGCAAATGCGCCATATGCTTTTTTACAGCGGTTTCTGCATATTCCTGCATTTTGCTATCTATGGTAACAAAAACTTTTAACCCATCTTGATAAATATTGTATTTAGTACCATCGGGTTTTTCGTTTTCTTTGATCCAATCTTCCATAAAGTTACGAGCATATTCTCGAAAATAGGTTGCGCTTCCTTCATCGTGACCTTGTGGTGTAAATTTTAGGTTTAATGGAAGTGCTTGTAGCGAATCCATTACTTTTTCAGAAATATAATCGTATTTCTCCATTTGCGATAAAACCACATTTCTTCTATCAAGAACCATTTCTGGTCTTCTATTCGGATTAAAAAGAGAAGAATTTTTAAACATTCCAACAAGCATTGCAGATTCTACAGTGGTTAATTGTGCAGGCGATTTATCGAAATAAATATTTGCAGCGCTTTCAATACCAACCGCTTGGTTTAGAAAATCATATTCATTAAAATACATGGTTATAATTTCTTCTTTGGTATAGCGTCTTTCCAAACGTGTGGCAATAATCCACTCTTTTACTTTTTGAAGTACTCTTTCTATTTTGCTTGAAGCCCTTTCGCCTGTAAAAAATAATTTTGATAATTGCTGGCTGATGGTACTAGCGCCTCCTCGTGAGCCTAAAAATGCAATGGCTCTTACCGTTCCTTTACCATCAATCCCTGAATGATCGTAAAAACGAGCATCTTCGGTAGCGATTAGCGCATTTACTAAATGGTCTGGAAGGGAATCGAAAGGAACCGGAGTTCGGTTTTCTTTGTAAAATTTTCCAATTGTTTTTCCGTCGGAAGAAATAATTTCAGTAGCAAGATTTTTTTCTGGATTTTCAAGACTGGTTTCATCAGGTAGGCTTCCAAAAACGCCCCAAGATGCCAAAAGAAAAATTAAGATAATTAGAAGAATAAAACTTGCGAAAATTTTCCAAAAAGTTTTGATATGACGCCTTACATCATTCGCTTTTTTCTTATTCGGTGTTGTCTTTTTAGTAGCCATATTATGTTTTACTGTTTGGTGGCCTCTTCAATGCTGAAACCAACATCTGTAATGCCTTCGAGTTTTGTAACGCCTTCCACAGCGCCATTATTGCGCATTAGCTGTGCAATGTCTACGGTGTATTCTCCTTCTTCAAAAAACTGAACGTGTTCTTTAAACCAGAGTTTATTTTCTTTCACATTTCCAATACCCTGCCCTAACCAAGAACCGTCTGGATTTGCCATTCGGTATTCAAGCGTATCCGTTATTGTCTTGCCATGTGGAAAATTTACAGAAACACTTAAAAACAGGTTGTTAAATTTGTATTCGTTTGTATTTCTGATGTTTAAAAATAGGTTGTATTTTTTAAGTGAATCCAATTGGGGTAATTTAAATTCAACTACTTCATCAGCACCCCAATGGCCGTCCATTGCCTTAGATTCGCTAAAAACCGTATCGGAATCACAGGCTATGAACATTGTAGCAAACAAAAAAAGTACTGCTAATTTATTCATTCTTTTTAGGCTTGGGATTTCTGTTTTTGTGTGCAGGATTGTTTCCACCCTTTTTTGCAGGTTTTCTTGCAGGTTTGTTTTTAGCGGGATTATTGGGGGTGCTTTCAAGCTTATTTCTGTTTTTATTGCGGCTCTTATTCCTGCGTTTTTTGTCTTTTTGCTTAGGCTTATCAAAACGTGTTAAACTATCTTGCCCCACAACATTGCTAAACGGTTCCTTTTCTGCTTTTGGTATATCAACAATAAATTCTTCTAGAGCCATTGGTTTTTGCCCTTTTTTATTCATTGCAATAATCTCGTTGGCTTTTTCCGCAGTTAATTCATGCCAATTCATAAACTCCTTTTCATAGGCATACCAAAGCAAGCCTTTAAAAATATCTATTTTTTGACAGGTTGCGTTGCCTTTTTCTGTTTGAAGCTTTACCTCTGTGCTTGGAAAAGAATCTAAGGCTTCTAAATAGGTGTCCAATTCATAATTTAAGCAACATTTAAGTTTTCCGCATTGCCCTGCCAGCTTTTGTGGATTTAATGAAAGCTGCTGGTAGCGCGCTGCGGAAGTATTAACCGATCTAAAATCTGTTAACCACGTAGAACAACAAAGCTCGCGACCACAACTACCAATACCTCCTAAACGAGCGGCTTCTTGGCGGAAACCAATTTGTTTCATTTCAATACGGGTATTGAATGTTCGTGCAAATTCCTTTATCAATTCACGGAAATCTACCCGCTCTTCAGCTGTATAATAAAAAATTACTTTGGAAGCATCACCTTGAAATTCAACATCGCTAATTTTCATCTGCAACCCGAGGCGAATGGCTATTTCACGAGATCTTTTTTGAACATCGGCTTCTTTATCACGAACACCTTGCCAAATATCAATGTCTTTTTGGGTTGCTTTTCTGTAAATTTTTGGTAGTGCTTCAACCTTTAAAGGTTCTTTTTTCTTTTTCATCTGTACCCGAACCAATTCACCAGTAAGAGTAACAATACCAATATCATGACCAGGAGCGGCTTCAGTGGCAATTACATCGCCAATGCTAAGAGTAATTTTTTCGGGATTTTGAAAGAATTCTTTCCTTCCATTTTTAAAGCGCACTTCCACGGCATTGAAAGGTTCCATGTTGGCAGGAAGTTGCATATTTGAAAGCCAATCGAACACCGTCAGTTTGTTACAGCCATCGGTTCCGCAAGTACCATTGTTCTTGCATCCCTTTGGCTGTCCATTGGCGCCTGTGGCACAGCTGGTACAGCCCATATTTTTTTATATAAAGCCCTTTTCTACTTGAAGAGGGACGAAAATTAAACAACTAATTTAATCAGTAAAGATACCAATAAAATTTACGATTTTGGATTTACGTTTTCGGATTTTTGAAGTCTCCTCTCTAACCCTTCCTAAGGGGGCGGCAACTAGGAAGATATTCCTCCCTTTCATTAATGGGGATCGAGGGAGGGCTATTTTTTAAATTTCAACTTTTCGGATCTTCCTTTTTTAAATATTTTATTGCTATTTGGAATACCTTGGCGCAATCTTTTTTGTTCCTCATAAGGCAATTGGATTATGGCAACGCATTCATCAGAGCAACAATTTTCCATTGTTTTAGCACAATTTTCACATTGAATAAAAAGCAGATGGCAAGCTTCGTTTGCACAATTGGTATGTGTGTCACAGGCTGCACCGCATTGGTGGCAATGGCTAATAACATCATCTGAAATTCGTTCCCCACGGCGATGATCAAAAACGAAATTTTTCCCGATGAATTTATTTTCCAAACCTTGATTGTCAACTTGTCGTGCATATTCAATAATGCCGCCTTCAAGCTGAAATACATTTTTAAAACCTTTGTGTTTGTAGTAAGCACTGGCTTTTTCGCAGCGGATACCACCTGTACAATACATCACTAATTTTTTATCTTCTTTGTGATCTTTTAAATTAGCTTCAATAATATCTAATGAGTCACGAAAGGTGTCCACATCTGGAGTAATAGCGTTTTTGAAATGCCCAATCTCACTTTCATAATGGTTGCGCATATCTACCAAAACAACGTTTGGATCTTCAATAAGTTCATTGAATTTTGAGGCATCCACATGAATTCCCTTGTTGGTAACATCAAAAGATTCGTCGTTCAATCCATCTGCAACAATTTTGTCGCGCACTTTTACTTTTAGCTTTAAAAAAGATTTTAAATCTTGTTCAATAGCAATGTTCAAGCGAACATCTTTCAGAAAATTAATTCCGTCCAAAAACTCCTTGAATTCGTTAAAACGTTTTGCAGGCACAGAAAGCTGTGCGTTGATGCCTTCATGGGCAACATAAATTCGTCCAAGCACATCTTGTTCATGCCAAGTAATAAATAAATGATTGCGGAAAAGCTGGGGATTGCCAATTTTGGCATATTGATAAAAAGAAAGGGTAAGCCGTTCTTCTCCGGCTTGTTCCAAAAGTGTTTCCCTTTCTTTGGCACTTAGTTTATTGTACAGTTGCATGCTATACTTTTTTTAGGTGAAAAAGAATTGATTTTAATAGATTCAGCAAAATTAATCATTATATTTATTGTTGACAAAAATCCTTTCTCCCCTTGTTTTACTTTTGTCCTAAGTACAAAGAAATAGTATCTTAGCTAATTAAAATTCCATCATAAAATAGACTGAAAATGAGCACTGAAAAAGACGCAAAATTAAAAGCTTTAAAGCTAACTCTCGATAAATTAGATAAGACTTACGGGAAAGGAACTGTAATGAAAATGGGCGATAGAGCCGTAGAAGACGTGGAAGTAATCCCAACAGGATCTTTGGGTCTTGATGTTGCCCTTGGCGTGGGTGGATATCCACGAGGCAGAGTTATTGAAATATATGGGCCAGAATCTTCAGGTAAAACAACCCTTACACTTCATGCAATGGCTGAAGCACAGAAAAAAGGAGGAATAGCAGCTTTTATTGATGCGGAACACGCCTTTGACCGTGGTTATGCAGAAAAACTTGGGGTTGATGTTGAAAATCTTATTATTTCACAACCAGATAATGGGGAGCAAGCATTAGAAATTGCAGACAACCTAATACGAAGTGGCGCTATAGATATTGTAGTGATTGATTCGGTTGCAGCTTTAACGCCAAAAAGTGAAATTGAAGGCGAAATGGGCGACAGTAAAATGGGGCTTCACGCACGATTAATGAGTCAAGCATTGCGAAAACTTACGGGATCAATCAGCAAAACAAAATGTACGGTAATCTTTATAAACCAGTTGCGTGAAAAGATTGGGGTAATGTTTGGAAACCCAGAGACTACAACAGGTGGAAACGCTTTAAAATTTTACGCCTCTGTTCGTTTAGACATTCGTCGTTCTACACAAATTAAAGATACGGATAGCAATGCCATGGGGAATAAAACCCGTGTGAAAGTTGTAAAAAATAAAGTAGCACCGCCTTTCAAACAAGTAGAGTTTGATATTATGTATGGCGAAGGGATTTCAAAAGTTGGTGAGATAATAGATCTAGGGGTTGATTTTGAGATCGTTAAGAAAGCAGGCTCCTGGTTTAGCTATGATGACACCAAGCTTGGGCAAGGTCGCGACGCTGTAAAAACACTCCTTTTGGACAATCCAGATTTAATGGAAGAGCTAGAAAAGAAAATAAAAGACGCTATTGCTACTCTAAATCAATAATTTTTTTCAGAGCACAACGCAACCCTTTTAGGATAATGGTATCTACAAGTTGTAGGAACCTTGATTATTACGGTTGCCCTCTACAATAAGGAGGTATTTACACTGAACAATAATTCACGGTACCGCATTTGATTTTAAACGAGCTCATAATACAATGCAAAAAGCAGGATGCAAAAGCACAGGGCGAATTGTACAACAGGTACAATGGGGTTCTTTTTGCAATATGTCTCCGCTATTCGCCAAATTATACCGAAGCAGAGGATAATTTGCAGGATGCATTTATTACTATTTTTAAAAAAATAGAGCAGTATAAAGGCAAAGGTTCTTTTGAAGGTTGGATTAAACGGATTACTGTAAATACAGTGCTTCAAAAGTACAGAAAGCAACGCACCTTTGAAATTGTTGACGAAAGCCAGATTGAAGATGAAGTGGAAGTTGAAATTGAAAGCGAAGAAATACCGCTGGATTTTTTACTTAAAATAGTACAGGAACTTCCAGATAGATATAGATTGGTGTTTAGTATGTATGTAATGGACGGCTATCAGCATAAAGAGATAGCAGAAATGTTAGGAATCAGCGATGGAACGTCTAAATCAAATCTAGCACGTGCTAGAGTAATTTTGAAAAATAAAATTGAAGAGTATAATGCTAAAATACATAACACTTAAAGCATTATGAATTGTTTAGATTAAATAGAAAAACCCCCTGTTTTGAGGGCAGGGGTTTTTTAAAAGAGTGTCGCTCAATTTAAAAAAGAGCGAAGCCCAAAAGGCATAAATTACGAATGAAAGAAAAGAAAAACATAGACAACATTTTTAACGAAGGTTTCAAGAATCTTGAAGCCACTCCTTCGCCGCGTGTTTGGAAAAAGATCCAAACAGAGTTTGCTAATGAGAAGAAAAACCGAAAAGTTATCCCGCTGTGGATAAAACTTGGCGGTGTTGCTGCGTTGGTTGCTTTGTTGGTAACAGTAGGAAATACATATTACAATCCACTAAATAATGACTCTCCTTCTATTACAGACGAAAACATCATTAATTTAGAAAAAAAGTTACAAAATAATGATTTTGAGGTATTAAAAACCACAACAGAATCTACTGTAGCTTCAGAGGAGAAAACACGTCACATACCAACCGATGAAAATAATGAGGATTCTGACGCTTCTTTAACAAAGAGCAAAGTTAAACCAAAAGCTTCGAATAAAATACGTAAGAATACTTCCGAAAAAACTTCAAATGCTATAATTGCTTCAAGTGATTCTAAAAAGAGGGAGTCCAAACATAAAGAAAACCCTCAGCAAGATTTATTTGAAAAAAACATTTCAAAAGATAAATTGAAAGAAAACATTGCATTTGCTAAAAATTCTTCCGAAAACACCACCACAGTGAAAAGTGGAAAAGAAACGAATGAAACTATAATTAATAAGGATAAAAACCCTTTTGAAGCTAACAAAGAACATATTCTTGCTGTTGAAAATTCTAAAAAAAATACTTTAGTAAAAACGGAAGCTGAACAAGCAGAAGATTCCAAAAACACAAAATCAATTTTTGATGCCATTGCTGAAACAAACCAGGATGTGCTTATTGAAAAGAAAAAGAAAGAAAAGCTGGAAAATCGTTGGAATGTAGCGCCAAGCGTAGCTCCAGTATATTATAGTAGCCTAGAAAACGGATCGTCAATAGATCCAAGTTTTTCAGACAATCCTCAAAAAGGAGAGGTGAATATGAGTTATGGTGTGCAAGTGAGCTATGCGTTAAGCAAACGCTTAAGTGTACGTACAGGGGTTAATAACTTAGACTTGAGTTATAGTACTTCAGGGATTGAGGTAGGCACAGGCCCAGTTTCAGTTGCTTTGCGTTCCGTAGACTATGGCGGTAGTAGTGTTGTTTTAACAGCGGTTGACAGGGGTTCATTTGCAGCTGCAAGTCCTTCTGGTGAATATGGAGCTATAAGACCAAAATCTACACAAGGTAATGCAAGTCTTATTCAAAATATAAATTATTACGAAGTTCCAGTAGAGCTAAAATATGCGGTTATAGATAGTAAGTTTGGCGTGAATATTATTGGAGGTTTAAGTACTTTGTTTTTGGGAAATAATGAAATTTCGGTTAAAGCAGATAATTTTAATACCGTGCTTGGAGATGCTAATAACCTTTCAACGGTAAGCTTTTCAACTAACATAGGGCTGGGATTGGACTATAAATTGTCCAAAAAATTTACGTTTAATATTGAGCCAATGTTTAAATACCAGCTCAACCCTTATACCGATTCGTCTGTAAATTTTAAACCCTACTATATGGGTGTTTACAGTGGGTTAAGTTTTAGGTTTTAGGTTAGTTTTTAGTTGAACTTGTTTGACATACTTCAAACAAATGATTGAGGGAAAACCGTTCTTCGCCATAGGACGGTTTTTTTATTTAGTTTATTTTTTAAACAGTAGGTTGTAGTAATTCATCCAAAATGACTACTCTTGTTTTCGCTTTAAGCGCTTTGCGATTTTCTAAAGTCAAAGCTTCAGTTGGAATAAGCTTATGTACTCTAACCCTCATTTTGCCTGGTTTTCCAAGAAAAAAGGAATATGGAAATCGTTTTTTGTTGTCGTGAAAAGTCATTGGTGCAATTGGTATTTGATGTTCAATTGCGAGTCTAAAAGCACCATCTTTAAATTCGTCAAGTAAAATAGAAAGATCATCAGGCACCCCCCCTTCAGGGAAAATACAAACACTTAAACCTTCCTTCAAGCGCATTTCCGCTCTTTTAAAGACTTCCGCACGACTTTTGTTGTTTCCACGATCTACTAAAATACAGGTGCGTTTATAAATGTATCCAAAAAGAGGAATTTTTGCCAATTCTTTTTTTCCCACAAAAACAAAAGGATTTTTTGTTGCGTAAAACATCAACATGATATCTGTCATCGAAGTATGGTTGGCAACAAATAGATAGCTTTCACCTTTTTTGTAATGTATATCACGCTTAATGCTAGGATAGCAGCCCATTCCATAGATTATAATTACAGACCATAGGCGTGCAACTTTAAAGAAAAACGGGTACCAGGAATGTTTAAGAATGCTTATTAGTAAAAAAGGAAAAAGTATAATAGTGGCAAGAGCGACTATTAAATAGAACCAAATTCGGTATACTGTTGCAAAAATATATTTAAATAGTTTCATCGAATGTCAAAAGTAACAATTTGAACGATGCCAATTAATCAAAAAAAGTACCTTTGCTGAAAATTTTTTATAACAATGTCCAGAATACTCACAGGAATACAAAGCACCGGTACACCACACCTCGGAAATCTTTTAGGAGCACTTGTTCCGGCAATTGAAATGGCCAACGATCCAAAAAATGAATCTTTCCTTTTTATTGCAGATATGCATTCATTAACACAGATTAAAGATGCCAAAACATTGCGCGCAAACACCTATAGCGTTGCTGCAACCTGGTTAGCGTTTGGGTTAGATATTAATCGGGTGGTATTTTATCGCCAAAGTGATGTGCCTCAAACTACAGAGCTTTCTTGGTATTTAAGTTGTTTCTTCCCATTTCAAAGATTGACACTGGCGCATTCTTTTAAGGACAAAGCAGGCCGTTTGGAAGATGTAAATGCTGGGCTTTTTACATACCCAATGCTGATGGCGGCAGACATACTTTTGTATGATGCCGAAATTGTTCCTGTAGGAAAAGATCAGATGCAACATATTGAAATTACTAGAGATGTTGCTTCTCGTTTTCATACTCAAATGGGCGAAACCTTTGTTTTACCAGTTGGAAAAGTGCAAGAAGAAACTATGTATATTCCTGGAACAGATGGCTCAAAAATGAGTAAATCTAAAGGAAATATTATCAATATATTTTTGGAAGACAAACCGCTTCGAAAGCAGATAATGAGCATTGAAACGGATAGCACACCTATGGAAGAACCTAAAAATCCGGATACTTGTAATGTTTTTGGGCTATATAAATTATTGGGTTCTAAAGAAGAAGTATTGCAAATGCGTCAAAATTATGAAGCTGGAAATTATGGTTATGGACACGCCAAACAAGCTTTATTTGAATTGATAGTAGAAAAATTTTCAGAAGAACGGGCACGTTACACCTATTTTATGGAAAATTTACCAGAAATTGACGCAGCTCTAGCAGCTGGAGCAGAAAAGGCGAGAAAAGTAGCAGATGAAGTTCTAAAAAGAGTGCGGGCAAAAGTGGGGTATTAAACCAGCTGAAATAATTTGCCCGGCAACGGCCGTACCACACCTTTAAGCTCCATATTCATTAAAATACTGGCGGTTTTATAGGCAGGAATATTACAGGCTAAAGCAATGGCGTCTAAAAGTTCTTTTTCTTTGTCCTTTAAAAAAAGATAAATAACTTCCTCTTCCTCATCTAATGCAACGAAAAGCTGTGTTTGTTGTGGTTTTGAGGATTCTTTTAGTTTCCAGCCTAACATATATATTAAGTCTGCAGCGCTCGTAAGCATTTGTGCTTTTTGTTGTTTTATTAAATTGTTACAGCCTCTACTTTGATTATCTGTAGCTCTGCCAGGGACCGCAAAAACTTCACGATCGTAAGAGTTTGCTATATCTGCGGTGACTAAACTACCCCCTTTTTCAGCAGATTCTATAACAATAGTTGCTTCGGAAAGCCCTGCAATTATTCTATTTCGTTTTAAGAAGTTGTTTCTGTCAAATGAATCACTGCTCCAAAATTCAGAAATAAAACCCCCATTTTCTTCAATCTTTTGAGCATACCTTTTATGATCTTTTGGATACATTTGATTGAATCCATGTGCCAAACACGCCACATTCTGTAAATTGTTTTCTATTGCTGCTTTATGAGCACATATATCTACACCATACGCTAAACCAGATATAATTACAGGGTTTAGAGGCGCAAGCTCTTCTATTAAATTTTGACAAAAAGCATTGCCGTAGCTTGTAATTTTTCGTGTGCCAACGATGCTTATTATTTTTTTATTCACCAAATCAATATTTCCGCGTTGAAAAAAAAGGATGGGGCCATCTAAGCATTGTTTTAATCTTTCTGGATAAGTTTTGTCTTTAAAATAGCTGCATTCTATGGCATTGGCATTAATAAACTTTATTTCGGCATCTGCTTCTTCCAATTGTTGTGTTAAATTGAATTCTTTTAAACGAAAAACTCCGATGCCATTAATTTTTGCGAGATTACTTTTTTTCTCTTTAAAGATTGCTTCCGCAGAACCAAACTTTCGCAGTAATTTTTTAGCCGAAATATCTCCCAAGTTTGGAACACGCTGCAAAGCAAGCGTATAGCGCAATTCGTTTTTAGAAAGCATAAGCAGAGTGTTAGAAGCGGGGAGCTTTTTTAAAAATACAACTTTTTAAGTTGTTGATAAATTACCAAAACAAAAATTGGATTGCTTTCAAAAAAGGGTAATTTTGTTAGTATGCAACTTACAACTTATATCTCTGACTTACTATACCGCTACGAATGCGTAATAATTCCAGGTTTTGGTGCATTTTTGACTCGCTATAAATCTGCTTTTATTGATGAGACTTCAAATACATTTAACCCGCCAGCTAAAATTGTTTCATTCAACAAACAATTGCAGGCGAATGATGGTTTGTTTGCCAATTATATTGCTTCGGTTGAAAAATGTAGTTATGAAACTGCATTGCAAAAAATAAGAAATTTTACTGCTAAAATTTCCGAAGAGCTTTCAGAAGGAAAAATAGTTTCTTTTAAAAATATTGGTACATTTTCGCTAAATGAAGAAGAATCACTTCAGTTTGAACCCCTGCAGCAACAAAACTATAGCACCGCTTCATTTGGACTTTCCACTTTTGTTTCTCCTAAAATAAAACGTGAAGTTTATAAAGAGACCGTGGAGGCTTTAGAAGAAAAAACGCCCATTCTTTTTACACCCGAAAAAAGAGCTGCAAATTCATATTTAAAATATGCTGCTATAGCTGTTATAGCAATTTCGGCAATAGGTTTTGGAAGCTTGAAGTTTTATGAGAATCAAGTTCAAGAGTTTAATTATGCTGAAAGACAAAAAGCAAACTCATTGGTTGAGAATCAAATACAAGAAGCAACTTTTGTAATTGAAAACCCACTCCCAGCACTTAGTTTACAGCTTCCGAAACATACTGGCTTGTATCATATTGTAGCTGGAGCGTACCGAATGGAAGAAAATGCCGCAAAAAAAGTTGAACAACTACGTGAAAAAGGTTTTTCGCCATTAAAAATGGAAGTTTCACGCTATGGTTTACATCAGGTTTTGTATGCAAGTTTTGAAAATAGAAATGAAGCAGAGCGAAAGCTTCAAGACATTAAGCAAACCGAAAATCCAGATGCATGGCTTTTAGTGCAGGATATTAAATAATCAACTTTACCACAGTAATTAGTAAGGTAATTTTTTTGTTTTTAAGCTATTGCCTAGTGAAACTCATATTGTTTTAATAGATTAGACCTGTTGGTTTAATTCTATTTTCTTTATTCAATTTCCCTTCTCATATTTCTTTTGTTAGGTATCTTTGTAAAAAAAATACCTCATGCAACCAAAAACCCCTAACGACTCAAAAACCATTTATACAGATATGGTTTTACCCAGTGAAACAAATCCAATTGGAAATATGTTTGGAGGCGAATTATTGGCAAGAATGGATCGTGCTGCGAGTATTGCCGCACGTCGCCATAGTAGAAGGATTGTTGTAACCGCTTCTGTAAACCACGTAGCATTTAACAAGATGATTCCACTAGGAAGTGTAGTTACTGTTGAAGCAAAAGTAAGCCGTGCATTTACTAGCTCTATGGAAGTATATATGGATGTTTTTATTGAGGATCGTGAAAGCGGAGAAAAAAGCCTCTCCAATGAAGCTATTTATACTTTTGTTGCGGTTGATGAATCTGGGAACCCTGTTCGTGTTCCCGAATTGGTGCCAGAAACCGAATTGGAAAAAAAACGTTATGAAGCTGCGCTTAGAAGAAAACAATTAAGTTTAGTTCTTGCAGGCAAAATGAAGCCAAGTCAAGCTAGTGAGCTGAAGGCTTTATTTGAATAAGCTTGTTAAAGTGTTTTCGTAACCTGTTGATAGTCTGTTTTTTCTGGTTTTATTTTTTATGTTAAATTTTTTGTTTTTTTATTTGGGATTGCTTGATTATTGATTCAAATGAATATATTTGATAGCGAATCGGCAATTTTTGCCGTTTTTTTTAATTTAATCCCTATAAAATATGGCGAAATTTATTTACTCAAAACTTAAGTGTTTTACTTTTTTCTTGCTATTATTAGTTTTTACGACTGGTATTGCACAGAATTCAAATGAAATTCATTTTCAAGGAGACACCTTTGAAATGCCCGAAAACATTGCGAGCTTCCAATGGGACCAAATGCCAGATTCTGCTAAAATGGATAATGGTTATGTGGGGTGGGTTCAATTTTACGAAACTCCTTCACAACAAGTTCAAGATTTATTCAAACAGAATAATCTACAATTATTAGAATACATTCCTCACAGAACGTATCTTTTCTTTTTTCCATCTAATACTTCAATTTCACTATTAAAAAATAATGGTGTTAGAACAATTGTGCCTGTTGATGGGAGAGCAAAACTTTCTTCAAAACTTAAAAGTGGAGAATACGATTATTGGGCGATGGAGAATGACAATATATTGGTTACGCTTCATTACCACAAAAATGTAACTGACTCGTACGTGATTAATGAATTAGGGCGTCAACAAATAGCTGTAAAAGAAAATTATAAAAACCATAATATACTTGATCTTTCTATTCCAAATAATTGCTTGGAAACATTATCGAATCTTCCTTTCGTTAAGTGGGTAGATCTTGTTGTTGCGCCATCTGTACCGGATGACAAAAGAGGGAGGAGCCTTCATAGAGCAAACTCATTAGATACTCAAACGGGAGCTGGTAGAAACTATAATGGCGAAGGGATTGGTGTAATGGTTCGTGATGATGGTCGTGTTGGTCCTCATATTGATTTTCAGGGAAGATTGACTAACTTGACTAATGTGGCCAATCAATCACATGGAGATGGAGTTGGGGGGATTATGGCAGGTGCTGGCAATTTGCTTCCTTCCAATCGAGGTATGGCTGCAGCGAGTGATGTCTATGTTGTAAATTATGCCTCTAGTTTTTTGGACACCCCAACATTAAACTTAATTAATGATGGAAGTGTACAAATAACAAATTCTTCCTATAGCAATGGTTGTAATGATGGTTATACAAGTATTACTAGAACTGTAGATCAGCAAATGCTAGATATACCAACATTACTGCATGTTTTTTCTGCAGGAAATTCAAATAATACTAATTGTGGTTATGGAGCAGGAGACCAATGGGGAAATATTACAGGAGGTCATAAACAAGGAAAAAATGTAATCGCTACAGCAAATGTATACTTTGATGGTTCATTGGTAAGTTCAAGTAGCCGAGGACCAGCTCATGATGGAAGAATAAAGCCAGATATAACTGCAAACGGTCAAAATCAAGTTTCTACTAATGAAAACAATACCTATCAAACATTTGGGGGTACTTCTGGTGCTGCACCAGGAATTGCTGGAATTGCCGCACAACTTTATCAAGCTTATGGAAATATGAATGGCGGCGATTTTCCACCTTCAGCATTAATAAAAGCTGCAATGTTAAATACGTGTAATGAAGCAGGAAATATAGGACCCGACTATAAATTTGGATGGGGAATAGTGAATGCACTACAAGCGGTAAAACTTCTTGAAGACGAACGTCACCTTTCTGATGAAGTTTCTCAAGGAAACACAAATACACATACCATAAGTGTTCCTGCCGGTACTACACAAGTTCGTTTTATGGTTTATTGGAGTGATGTTGCTGCTACTAATGGCGCTGATCCTGCCTTGGTAAATGACTTAGATTTGATAGTTACCGATCCTTCAAGTACCGATTTGGAACCTTGGATTCTTGATCCAACACCAAATGCTGTAACACTTGACAACCCTGCAACTACCGGTCCTGACCACCTAAATAACGTAGAGCAAGTTTTAATAAATAATCCTGCAGCGGGTAACTATGATGTTAAAATTACAGGATTCAATGTGCCAATGGGACCGCAAGAATACTATGTTGTTTACGAAATAATTTCAGACAATGTCGTGATGACTTATCCTAATGGAGGAGAACATTTTAACCCAAATACGAGTGAGACTATTCATTGGGATGAAACTAACACTACCGATGATTTCGTGTTAGAATATTCTACGGATAATGGTGGCTCTTGGAATAACATAGCTACCGTACCAAACGATACGCATTTTTATAACTGGGTAGTAGCAAATGAAATTGGTGGGGAAGCACTTATTCGAGTAACTAGTGGAGCTTTTCAAGATGTAAGTGATGAAACATTTAATATTGCCAGAACTCCAACAGTATTTAATGTTGTTAAGGTTTGTGATGATACTGCTACTTTTGAATGGAGTGCAATTGACGGTGCAGAATCTTACGACTTCTACGTATTAGGAGAAAAGTATATGGATGTTGTAGCTACTTCAAACACTACTTCTGTAACGATCCCTATTACAGACCCTGATGCAGAAATGTGGTATGCAATTAGTGCCAAAAACACTACAGATGGATGGGAGAGTGAAAGAGCAAGAGCCAAAATTTATGCTGGCGGTTTACTAGATTGTGATACTGCTGGACTTTCTGACAACCAGTTAAGCAATGCAGTGTTATTATATCCAAATCCAACTAATAACGAGGTTTATATCAGTATTTCTGATAAATCTTTTACTAATTTTGATGTTTCAGTAGCAAATAGTTTAGGTCAAGTTTTAGATCGCCAAACAAATATTGATGCTAAGGCAACAGTAAATGTTTCGGGTTATGCTTCAGGAATATACTTTGTAACAATTAAAGCGGGTGAAAGTGTTTCTACTAAAAAATTGGTAGTACAGTAATTCACTTTCAAATATGTTTTTTAAAAAGGGAGCCAATTAGGTTCCCTTTTTTTACATTCTATAAATCCAATCTGCAGGATTAATTTTGGTTTTATTTTGGTAGATGTAGAACTTTAATAGGGTTTTGCCTTCCGTCGGGCTCATAGCTACAGTGCCAATGGTTTGTTTGGTAGAAACCTTATCGCCCTTTTTAACGGAAACAGTAGCTAAATTACTGTATACAGAAATATAATCTCCATGCTGAATAAAAACAACTTTATTGGCCCCTTTAATAACCTGAATAGACAATACCTGCCCTTCAAAAATAGAACGTACAGTCGCATTATCACTGGTTGCTATTTCCACACCACTATTGTTGGTAGTAACATTTGGAAATTGTGGATGCTGGTGTGTCCCAAAACTTTTTACAACCATACCTTTTTCTACTGGCCAAGGAAGTTTTCCTTTATTGTTTGTAAAACTAGCCGCAAGGGCTCTGTCTTCCGCCGTAAGTGCAAATTCTTCCGTTTTAGCTGGAGTGGTTATCACATTTTTAGTAGATGCTGTTGTACTTGTGTTATTTGCTTTGGCTTCAGCAGCTGCTTTTTCTCTTGCTAATCGATTTGCTTCTTCAATAGCAGCTTTTATCAAGGCATCTATTTGCCTGTCTATTGCGTCCGCTTCTTTTTGTTTGCTTCTTATCTGCGATGCAAATTTGCCTTCATCTTTCTTTAAAGTAGCTACCAATGCCTCTTGGTCTTTACGCTCCTGAGTTAATTTGCTTTTCGCTAACTCATTTTCCGTAATTAATTTTTGTTTTGTTTTTTTCTGACTTATTAAATCTAAATTTAGCTGTTGAAGTTCTTCTGTTTTTATTTTTATACCCTCTCCTTGCTTTTTGCGAAATTTGGCATACTGTTTCATATATTGAACACGTTTATATGCTTGCAAAAAATTTTCTGAAGAGAGTAAAAACATAATTCTGCTCTGTTGATTTTTACTTTTATAGGATTTTTGAATCATAGCTCCGTAATCTGCCTTCATTACTTTCAGTTCTTCCCGGAGTTTAGTGATTTTAGAAATATTATCATTAATATTTCGAGAAAGCAAATTTGCTTGTTGGTTGGTAATGCGAATCAAGTTTTCGCTAGCAGCAATACGCTGATTTAGATCTTCAACTTGAGAAAGCACAGATTTTTCTTCTTTTTTAGTCTTGAAAAGAAGCGAATTTATCTGTTTAATTTCTTCCAAAATAGCCTGTCTTTTTTCTTCAAGCTCTTTTTGTTTGTCAACTTGAGCGAAAACAGATGAACCCGCCATCAAGCAGATTATAAAAAAAACAAATCTTCGGATTTTTTTCATTTAGTTAAGTTCAATTTTTTCATAACCCTGTGGAATATCAAAAGGAAAACTCACAGCTACGTTTAAATCTATTTTTTTATAATTGATTTCTATTTTTGTTTTTGAGCTTTTATCAGTAGTATCAATTAATATGGAAGTTGGAAAAAACTGACCGTCCACGTTTTGATACGCACCATACCGAATGCTTAGCAAACGGTCGTCTTTAGGCTGGGAAAGAGTTTCAGAAGCTATTTTGAAATTTTCTGGATGTAAAAAAAGCGAATGTATAAAGTTTTGTGGTTGCTGTTTCGGTTGAATTTTAAATTTATTTTGAAAAACAGCTGATGTATACTCTGAAGCATTAAGTGTAAAAATGGATTGTCCTAAAAGCATGTTCTGTGCTTGTTGAAAGTTGATTGGGGTGCCTATCCATTCTCCCAAAATTGCAAAATCCCCTTCAAAATAGGTATTCCCTATTGTTTCATAATAACTTACACTTGTGGGAGTAATTAAAACTTTTGCAATGGTAATCCCTAAAATAGATGCTTTTACCCAAATGTTTTTATCTTTTTCCATCCGAAGACTCACAGTTATACTCTGTAACTTTTCATCAGTTTCATATACCAATTGAACGCGACCAGCTAGGGTATTAAAATTCGGGTTGGCGGCTTGGTGTGCAGCAACCACTTCTTTTGCAGAAGTATTTTCAATGTTTGTAATATTTTTTGTGCCACCACAAGAAGCAAGGACTAATAAAACTAGAAAATAAAGTGGGTTAAATTTCATAAAATCCTCAATTCGTAATTTTTGTTTTACTTGCTTTATCAGCGTATAATTTTGCCTTTTTAGAATCTCCTTTTGTAGAAAAAGCAAGACTTAATTGGGTGTAAAAATCGCTTTCCATTTTTGGGTCTTCAAAAATAAAATCCAATCCAGTCTCTAAACTTTCAATTGCGGCATCGCTTTTTTGAAGTCCGTTGTTTGCAACACCATTCAATAAATATAAAAGTGCTTGCGCAGGAAAAACCTCCAACCCTTGTGAGCTTAATTTTTCTGCAGCATCATATTTTTGAAAACCAATTTGAAGCAACAATGTGTTTTTTAAAAGATTGTAATTATCAGGGTCTTGTGAAATTCCTTTTTCGTAAAACCTAAGGGCATCTTCTTTCCTATTTTTGGCAACATAATACTCCCCAAGTTTCTCATAAACGCGTCCGTTTTCTACCGAAAACTGAGTTACTATTTCGGCCAATTCACTTTCATATTCAGGGTTTTCATTAACAAATTGAATAAAATCTCCTAATACTTTATATTTGGTTTCTTTATCAAAGGCTTCCGAAGAAAACACAATTTTCATAGATTTTATTGCCTCTGCTGAATTGTCTTCATCCAAATAAAACTTATAAAGTGCCAAATGTACCAATTGCGATTTTGGTTTTTGTTTTAAAAGTTCTTTGGCAGCTTCAAAAGCTTTTTCTTTATTGCCTTGATCGCTGTATAGAAAAATTAAGTTTAGATATTCTTTTTCGTTTTTTGGGTTTTCTTCAATTTTTTGCTCTAAATTTTCAATTGCTCCTTTTGTGTTTCCAGTAACACGATAAATTTGGGCTCTAAGCGCATTGCGGATATCGCTTTCGCCCCAAAGCTCCTCTAGCTCATCTAATGCTGTCAATGCTTTGTCATACTGCTTTGTGAGTGTATAAAGATTAGCGAGGTCTTCTTTGTAATCGTCATCAAAAACAATTAATTTTTGCACTAAAGGAATCGATTTTTCGTACTCTTTTTGTTGATAGAAGAGTTCGTATAGCTGTTCCAAAACATCAGGTTTATCGCCTTCACTTTTTAAAACCTTATTGAAACTTTCCTCAGCGAGCGCATAGTGCTTTAAGTAACTGTGATTCTTACCCATTTCAAAAAAAACTACGGCCTTATTTTCTTGAGATTTAGCTGCTTTTTCGGCTTTGTTTAGCGCTGTTAATGCCAATTCATAATTTTCAATTGCTTTTTGTTTTAGTGCTTCAAAAAAGTTTTCCTGAAAATCATCAGTTACTTCACCCAATAAATCCATAGGATTTTCAATAGAATCATTTTTAATTTTTTGGGCATAGAATTGCTTCGGAAGCAAAATTCCGATGCAAATAAGTGCTATGTAACCAAATTTTAACCTCAAATTATACGGGTTCCCACCTATAGGAATTAATTATTTTAATTCGGAATAATCGCCAATACTTACATTGGTAAACTTCCCATCAAAAGTAGCATAATTGCCAATCATGGCATTGTCCAAATTCGCGTTTTTGATTGTTGAATTTGTTTGAATAATGCTATTTTTCACAATGCTATCTTCAACTATCGTGCCTTCGCCAATAGATGCAAATGGTCCTACAGTGCTATTTTTTAAATGTACGTTTTCACCAATAAAACAAGGTTCAATTATTTTTGAATTTGTATTTGTAATACTTTCTGCCAACAACGGTTTTTTTGCTTCTGAAAGAAAACCAAGCATTCTCAGGTTCGTTTCAACGGTTACCTCTTTATTTCCGCAATCCATCCATTCGTCAACAGTGCCGGTTTTAAATATTTTTCCGCTTGCCATCATTCTTTTTATTCCATCATTAATTTGGTATTCACCCCCGTTAATAATGTTATTGTCTAATACATATTGCAATTCGTTTTTAAGTTGCGCAACGTCTTTAAAATAATAAATACCTATAACGGCTTGGTCGCTTACATATTCTTCAGGCTTCTCAACGAGTTCAATAATTTCATTTTTTTCGTTGAGATTTACCACGCCATAAGCTTCAGGGTTTTTTACTTTTTTGGTCCAAATTACAGCATCTGCTTCTTTGTCTAAATCAAAATCTGCACGAATTAGCGTATCTGCATAGGCGATAACCGCAGGGCCAGAAAGTGATTCTTGCGCACACATAATGGCGTGGCCGGTTCCTTTTGGGTCTAATTGTCTGTAAATGGTTGGTTTGGCACCCAAACTTATTGCGAGGTCTTTTAGACTTTTTATAACGTCGTCTCCAAAAAATGCAGGATCGCCAAGGATAAAAGCAATTTCATCTATTTCTTCATTGAGAACTTCCGCAATATCTGCAACTAAGCGATGCACAATTGGTTTTCCGGCAACGGGAATTAAAGGTTTTGGGATTGTTAAGGTATGTGGGCGAAGGCGACTGCCACGGCCAGCCATTGGGACTATAATTTTCATATACAATTGTTGATTTATAAATATTTATTAAAGCGCTTTTTTTCTTTGTAAGAATATTTTATAGCGCAATTTAATCATCTGTGCTACGGTTTCTGTAATTATAATTTTATTTCACTCCTGTACTTCCAAAACCACCTGCTCCACGAGAAGTTTCTCCAAGTGCTTCCACTTCTTCCCAAACGGCACGTTCGTGTTTGGCAATTACTAATTGTGCAATACGCTCGCCGTGCTCGATAGTAAAATCTTCATTTGATAGATTTATTAAGATCACCCCAATTTCACCGCGATAATCTGCATCGATGGTTCCAGGAGAATTTAATACTGTTATTCCTTTTTTTGCTGCTAACCCACTTCGTGGGCGTACCTGTGCTTCATAACCGATTGGCAATTCAATAAAAAGTCCGGTTTTTACAATTGCACGTTGCAAAGGTTTTAGAGTTGAAGGACCATCAACACACGCACGAAGATCCATGCCTGCGGAAGCAATGGTTTCGTAGGATGGTACTGGATGATTGGATTTGTTGATTATTTTTATTTTCAAAGCAGAGGTCTTATTTTAATTCGTGTTAATTAGATTCGTTACATTTAGTGAAATGAGATGTTAATTTTCAGTAGTAAAATCGACGCCATAAATGGTTTTTGGTATTTCGAAGAGTTTTAAATCATTGGCAGTAAACGATCGGATTTCTCCTTTTTCAATTTTGTATTTAACAAGCAATTTATTGTCTTTTAATAGTGTTTCCGTAATAATTATTTCTTGTTTTACGTCGCTTGGCTCTGTAATAATTGCTACAACTTTATTTTTTTCAAAGTCTATAGGAGTTACTTTATTATACATTGTTTGTGCAATTCCGAAATACGAATCAAATTTTTCTCTATTCGAAATTACCATTGCTTTTACCGGAGTGGTAAACTCAATGTCGTTTCTTGGAAAATAATTTTCAAGATACACAACTGAAAAATCTGAATTTGTATTCGTTGTTTCTTTTTGAGTACTCTCTTTATTATTACAAGAGATCATGGAAAATACTAATAGAAAGGATATTATAGTTTTCATATTTATTTAAATATTATTAAATGATACTAGTTTATTTTTTTAAAATTTTTAAAAATTCATTTTTTTCGAAATAAATCATAAGACCTGCAAATACTACTAAAAATGTAGTTCCTATCCACATATTTCCGTTAAAAACATAAAAGGAAACCGCCGAAAAGCCGATGGCTAACAACAAATACCCGCTTATTTTATTTACCTCATAAGGCACCTTGTAATACTTGCGTCCGTAAAGGTACGAAAGCACCACCATACTGCCATACGCAGCAAGTGTAGCAATAGCGGAACCAAGATAACCGATAATTGGGATTAAAACAAAGTTAAGCACCAGCGTTATAATTGCAGCAAAAACTGAAATATAAGCCCCGTACTTTGTGCGATCCGTAACCTTATACCAAACAGAAAGATTGTGATATATTCCTAAAAAAAGATTTGCCAAAAGTATTAGTGGGACAATTTTTAGAGCTTCCCAATATTGACTGTTTGGAATTAATATTTGTTTAAAAATATCAATATATACCACTACTCCCAAAAGAATTAAGCATCCAAAAAGTGTAAAATATTTGGTAATAGTCGCATATGTTTTTTTTGCGTTGCTATGGCCTGCATGGTTAAAAAAGAACGGTTCAATTCCCAAACGGAAAGCCATTACAAACAGCGTCATAAACATCCCTAGTTTGTAGCAGGCAGAATAGAGTCCTACTTCTATTTCAGCACTATTTTCTGGTAAAAGATATTTTAACAAAATACGATCAAAAGCTTCATTTATACTAAATGCGATACCTGCAATAAGCACAGGAAAAGCATATTTAATCATCTGTTTCCAGATTGTTTTATTGAAACCAAAACCAATTTTTATATAAAGTGGAAGTAAAATTAAAAGGGTAACTCCACTTGCAATTAAATTTGCAATAAAAACATAGGCAACTTTATTTTCTGGAAACCAAAGAGAACTCCAAAAACTACTGTTTTCAGCCAGTTTTGGAAGTAATAAAAGAAAAAATAAATTGAAAGCCAGGTTTATTACTACATTAAAAATTTTAACGAAAGCATATTTTATAGGCCTTTCGTTTGCCCGAAACCACACAAAAGGCAAAACCACTAAGGCGTCTAAAGCAAGAATTAGCAATCCATAGCTGACATATTCGGGTTTGAAATCTAAAACTTCAGCAATGGTGTTTTTAAAAAAAAGTGTTATTCCCAAGAAAAAAAGTGTTGAAACAGTAAGCGAAGTAAGCGTGGTAGCTTGGACCATTTTTTGGTTTGAAGCATCTTTGGTTACAAATCTAAAAAACGCTGTTTCCATTCCGTAGGAAAGCAGAACATTCCCCAAAATAAGGTACGCCATCAAGCTGGCGTAAATTCCGTACTCCTCTGGCAGCATAACCGTGGTATAAAGCGGCACTAATATTACGGCCATAATACGAGGTAAAACCGTTGCCAGTCCGTAAATAAAAGTCTGTTTAAAAAGTTTTTTGAATATACTCACGTCAACAATTTATCTAAAAAAGGTACAAGTTTTTTAAAACTTGTAGGGCAACAAAAGTATTGAAAATATCGGGGATTGAATTGATTATCCCACGGGAAGTCATTGAAAAAGTTCGCCAATTTCTTTAGGTATTTTTGCTGGGCGAAATGTTTTTCCGTCTAAAAAACACCATAGTGTTTTGGCCTCAACAATCGTTTTTCCATCAACTGGGCGGACTATTTTATAGTGTCGTTCACTTTTTACGCCTTCATGGCTATCAATCCAAGTTTGTACTTCAAGCTCTTCACCTAAAAATGAAGGGTTTTTATACAAAATAAAATGGTTTAAAACCACCCAAACAAATTCTGAACGCTGCTTTTCAGTAGTTTTTGAAATCCAATGTGTTTCTGCTACTTCAAGACACCATTGCAAATAGGTTACATTATTTACATGGTTTAATCCATCGATTGCCGAAGGTGGAACGATAATACGTTTCTTAAAAATTGAAGGCTTCAAAATCCGAGAATAATTTTAGCAATTGTAAAATAAATTAGAATTCCGAAAATATCATTGCTTGTGGTAATAAATGGCCCCGTTGCCATTGCGGGATCAATTCCTTTTTTATCTAAAATGATAGGAATAAAAGTTCCTAAAAGAGAAGCGGTTATGATTACGGAAATAAGTGATATTGCAATGGTTAGTCCAAAAAGAAAGTCGAGACCCAAAACAAACATACCACCTACAACCAGGATGGTAGCAAGAATGAAACCATTTAGTAAGCTGAGTAAAATTTCTTTAATTAATCTTTTCCAAACGGATCCTTTTAGGCTATTATTTGCAAGACCTTGAAGCACAATTGCAGACGATTGTACGCCTACATTCCCTGCCATTGCTGCAATCAGGGGTACAAAAAAGAATAATTTAGCATGTTCAGCCATTGCGCCAGAAAAGGTTCCTAAAACAGAAACACTTACAAACCCACCAATCAGTGCCAAAATTAACCAAGGAAGCCGTGCGCGGGTAAGTTGCCAAATGCTATCATCCGCCTCCACGTCTTCAGAAATACCAGCTGCCATCTGGTAATCTTTTTCGGCTTCTTCTTTTATAAAATCTACAATATCATCAATCGTTACACGCCCTACTAAAATACCGTTATCATCAACCACAGGAATGGCTTCCAAGTCGTATTTCTGCATGATTCGAGCTACCTCTTCCCCTTCGGTGTGCACTGTTACATAATCTACTTTAGGGATATAAATATCACTAATCTTAGATTTTTCCGGAGCGGTTAATAAGTCTTTTAAGGAAAGTCGTCCTTTTAATTTTCCATGCTTATCGGTAACGTAGATGGAGTGTACGCGGGTTACGTTTTCAGCTTGTCTGCGCATTTCGCGAACACAACCTGCAACAGTCCAAGTTTCTTTTACACGCACCAATTCCTTCGCCATTAATCCACCAGCGGTGTCTTCATCATACCGTAAAAGATCAACAATATCTGCGGCGTGGCCAATATCTTCAATATGCCCAATTACTTCTTTTTGAATATCATCGTCGAGTTCTGCAATAATATCGGCAGCATCATCGGTATCCATTTCATCCAGCTCATCGGCAATTTCAGAGGGGGAAAGATTATCGAGAATGCGTTCTCGAAAATCATCATCTAGCTCCATTAATGCTTCGCTGGTAACTTCGCTGTCAAGAAGTTTAACAAGATAGGTGGCTTCTTCGTGGTTTAGTTCTTCGAGAAGTTCGGCAACATCTGCAAAGTGAAAATCATGCAGCAATCCCTTTAGTGCATCGCCGTCATTGTTGGCGATGTACTGTTCAACCTGTTCAATAAACTCTTCAGTGAGCTGAAATTGCATCGTTTTGCAGTTTTTGCGTGAGCGCTATAAATTGTGAAACCGAAAGTTGCTCCGGGCGTAGGTCAAAGATAGTGTCTTCTTTTATTTTATCAGAAAGATTGAAGGATTTTAAACTATTTCGAAGTGTTTTTCTTCGTTGCTGAAAAGCAGTTTTTACTACTCTATACAGCATTTTTTCGCTGCATGGAATTGAAAAATCTTCTTTTCGTTTCAATCGAAGCACCCCACTGTCCACTTTTGGCGGGGGATTAAAAACAGATGGTGGAACTGTAAAAAGATACTCCGCATCGTAAAATGCTTGCGCCAAAACGGACAATATTCCATACGCTTTACTTCCTTCTTTTTCACAAATGCGTTGAGCTACTTCTTTTTGAAACATTCCCGTAAATTCTGGCACTTGTTCTTTCCACTCCAGCATTTTAAAAACTATTTGTGTGGAAATATTATAGGGAAAGTTACCCGTTATGGCAAATTGTTCTTTTCCAAAAAGCATTGATAAATCATACTTTAAAAAATCTGCTTCAAGGATTTTAAGATTTTTATTAGGATACTTTTCTTTTAAATAGGCAATGGATTCTGTGTCTAAATCCATTGCAATTATTGCGGCGTCTTTTTCTATTAGATACTTAGTGAGTACGCCCATTCCAGGTCCTATTTCCAAAACATTTTTATAGGTTTCCATTGTTAGAGTGTCACCTATTTTTTCGGCTATGGTTTCGTCTTTTAGAAAATGCTGCCCTAAGTGTTTTTTTGCACGTACTTCTTTTCCCATTAGTGTTCGCTTACTATTTCAAGTTCGGTGCGGAAGGCTACAAAACTACCTTCAAAAGGTTTGCTTTGTGCGCGTAATTGCGGCGCATCTTCTGCGTAATATTTCTGAAGTGTTTCTTTGCTGTCTGTTGTATACTGAACCGAATACGTAATTCCGCCCATTTCCTCTTCAACCAAAACACGCGCCATTAAAGCTTTGCTGAATTTTCCCGTTGCGAGCATTGCAGGAATGTGTTCGGTTTGCATCCAATCTAACCAACGGTCATGGATGGTTTCTTCTATGTTTATGGTAACGTTATAGATGTACATTTTTCTGAAATTTTCAGTTGAAAAAATTAAAGTTGCAAGGTTGTGAAAATCTTGCAGAATACGAATTAATTTATGGCATCTCCTCTTAAAGTTCTGTATTTTTTTCGAGCTTCTACGAAAAAAATACTATCGGCAAAGTGAAAAATTATTTCTTCGTATTGCTTTTTGGCTTTTTCAGGTTGATTGAGCTTTTCTTCGTATAGTTTTGCCAAGCGATAGTGTGCGTCATCGGCCAAAATATCTTCATTATAAAACTCGATGATTTTTAGGTAATTGGCTTCAGCTTTTAAGTATTTTTCTAATTTCTCGTAGATCTCACCCTGTTTTAAGAGTGCTTCATCTTCTATTCTCTCTCCTTTATTGTTTGTTAGAAGGTCTTCCAAGACAGCAATTGATTCCAGATTTTTATCTTGAAATTCTAAAAGGTCTGCGCGGGCATATTTTTTGAGTGCGGTTTGCGTAGAATCTTCCAAGGAATTATCGCGAATTAATAAACTGAGTTGCATGGCATCATTTGCAATAAGTTGGGAGGTGGATTTTTTTAATACATCTAATTGAACTTGTGCCCATTCAAAATCACCTTTAAAATAGCTTGTGCGTGCCACTTTAAAGCGAGCTTCTTGTGCTAAAACATCACTTTGCACTTTTTTTTGAATTTGAGAATAATAGATTAAAGCTTCATTGAATTTTTCATTTAAAACCAAAATATCAGCAAGTTCCATTTTTACTCTTGCTTCTTGGTAGGCTGTTAATTTTTCTTGAAGTAGTTTTTTTAAATTTTGAATGGCAGGTTCTTTTTTGTTGTATTGAAACGCCAAAAAATGGTTGTAGTCTATTTGTAACATATAGGTTTCACGACTATTTCCAAATTCCTCTAGTAGTGTTTCAAATTGTTTTTCTACTTCAGCAAATTGTTTTGGAGTGGCAGTTTTAACCTCCATTTTCATTAAAATTTGATTGCCTTGAAGTCGGTTTTGTGGGGTAAATGAATTAGCAATAATGTAATTTACAATTGCTCTACCACTTTCATAATCTTCATCAGCAATGGCAATGTATGCCAAATCAGTAATTCCGCTTAGGTCTTCGCCAATTCTTTTATAAATAGCTTTTTCTTGTATAAAGGCTTTTTTGTATTCTTTTTGCTGAATAAATAGCCAGCTAAGCAGCTCATTATAAAGTATGTCTGGGTTTTGTTGGGAGCGTTGTAGCAGTATTTTTTTTAGCAATAGATTTGCTTCATTCGTTGGGTCTTCGGTAGTAAAAAGGCTAAAATAACGTTGTGCAGTACTCTTAAAACTCAAATTTTTCTCGATAATATTAAGGTAGCTTTCAAACATTTTTTCAAGCTTGCCTTGCTCTCCATAAATTTGTGCGAGTTGTGAATTAAAGTCCATTTTATCACTTATAGACATGGCTTTTTCATACGCTAATATGGCTTCATCCAGCAAACTGTATTTTATAAAAGTATTGCCAATATTGTATGCGAAACTTGGACTAGCTGCAATAACTTCAATTGCTTTATTGTAATTTGAAGTTGCAAGTTCGGGCTTGTTTTTAAGAGAATAATTAAAGCCTAATTCTACAAAAAGCTGTGGAAACCTTCTGCCATCTTCAAGTTTTGATAGCAGTAGTTTTTCGGCTGCGTCAAAATTTTCAAGTTGTTGCTGGCTGGTAACCATCCCCATAAAATAATCCAGGCGGTAGGGATTTTCTGCGCTTAGTTTTTCATAAATGCGTAATGATTTTTCAAATTGCCCTTGTTCAAAATAATTTTTAGCCAAAGCATCGCTCTGCGAAAAACTTGCAGTAGCAGTGAAGAAGAATAAAATAATAAGAAAATTCCGCATGTTGTAAATATAATGAAATGACCCGATAGGTATTGGGTTCTCGAAATATTTATTAAATGAGGGTTAAAATTTTTATGACGAAATTTTACGTGCTATTTTATTAGCCTAGCTTTTTCATATTTATTTCCTCAATTGCATCCCAAGTTTCATCAACATCCATGTTTTTACCATTTGCTTCTAGGTAAAAACGATTGCGTTCCATTAGCTGAATTTTAGTATTATTATTTCTGGAACGATATTCTTCAATTGCTTTTGTGCCATTTTTTGTTAGGGTTCTTCGCGTGCCGTTTTCATCTTCTTCTTCAAAATCTTGAGACATTAACATTCTAATTCCAGCAGTTGCAGTTGCTCCAACTTGCCCAGCGCCATCTAAGATACTGATAGCGAATTTTTTTGTTTTGTCATCATTAGCATAAACAGCTTCGATGGAAGAAATATTCATCATCCCAGCTTGTCCCGCTTTGAAACTAATACGCTTCATGCCATTTACAGTTTCTGGAAGCCAGGATTTTAGCTCGGCATTTGTTAAAGGAGTTAATTCTTGTAGTTCTTTTATATCGTCTTGCATTTTTGTCATTTCCTGTACAGCATTGGTGGTATTTGAAACTGCTTCTTTAGTTTCTTTGATTTTTTTGCTAACAGGATTGTCTTTACAGCCTATAATTGCTGAAGAAAGAAAAAGGACTAGTATAAGTTTTTTCATAATTGAAAATATTAAGGGGTTATTAATTGTGTTGAAATAAAACACTAATATAGTCAATATCAGAATAATAAATTAATAAATTGTGAGGTTGTAGGTTACATTTTGGCGGCTATCTTTTCCAATTCTGAATACCAATTTTCACCAAATTTGCGGATTAGGGCGACTTTTACAAATTTATAGACAGGGACTTTTAATTCTTTTCCAAGGGTACAGGCATCATCGCAAATAGGCCAGCGGTGATAGTTAACGGCAGCAAACTCACTGTAATCTTGAACCCGAACAGGATATAAATGACACGAAATAGGTTTTCTAAAATCAATTTCTCCAGCGTTATACGCGTCTTCAATACCACAGCTAGCGATGCCTGTATCTGTAAAAGTTACGTAGGCACATTCTTTACCATCAACCAAAGGGGTTTCAAGTTCGTCAAGGTCCGTTTTAATATAGGTACCTTGTTTCTCAATTGAAGCAATACCTTCTGGACGAAGAAAAGGCTTTACTTTAGGGTATATAGCATTCAATATTTGGATTTCCTCTTCAGTTACGGGTGCTCCCGCCTCACCTTCAATACAACAGGCGCCTTTGCAGGCATTGAGGTTGCACACAAAATCCTTTTCAATTAAATCTTCAGATACTATTGTTTTACCAAGTTGAAACATCCGGCAAATATAAATTGTTTCCTTATTTTATTATGATTTTTTTACAATTATTAAACCGTGTTTCATTTAGTACAACGAATATTATTGTCTAATTTTGCGGACCTAAATTAAAAAGTATGGTTTTAAATTTTAAGGAAATAATCACTGCAACGATGGTGCTTTTTGCTGTAATTGATATCATTGGGAATATTCCAATTGTTATTGGTCTTCGTGAAAAAACAGGGCATATTAATTCTGGGAAAGCATCTATAATTGCGGCCGTAGTTATGATTGTTTTTCTTTTTTTAGGAGAAAGTATTTTGAAGCTTATTGGGGTTAATGTCAATGAATTTGCGGTTGCTGGAGCTTTAATACTTTTCTTTATCGCTTTGGAAATGATTCTGGGGGTAACTTTATTTAAAGAACAGGATACCAGTCCAGATTTAGCTTCTATATTTCCTTTGGCGTTTCCTTTGCTCGCCGGACCAGGAAGCTTAACAACCTTACTTTCCCTTCGTGCGGAATATGAAATTCAGAATATTATTATCGCAATAATTGTAAACATAATAATAATTTATGTTGTTTTGAGAACTTCAGGTAGGTTGCAACGCTTTTTGGGAAAAAACGGAATTGCTGTTATCCAAAAAATATTTGGTGTAATTTTGTTAGCAATTGCCGTGAAGCTTTTTACCTCAAACATCCAAGAACTTTTTAATTAAGGAACAATGAAAACTTTTATCTACATATTAATAGCAATTGCAGCAGGGTTGGTTATATATAATTTTACCCAATTGGATTTCAATAATCTTTTTGAAGGAGACAGCTCTATTGCTGCAGTAAGTGTTCTTGCAGGATTGTGTGCTATTTTGGCACTAAGCATCTTGTTGGTTTCGAAGAAAATAGCCGCTAAAGCAAAAAAATAATTTTTACTGTTTATCCAAGTGATTTTCTGCTTCCAGTTCCAAAACTTTTAAGAGCATAGGGTCGCTTTCGTTAAGGATTATCTCGTATTCGTTTGGACCAAACAATTGCTGGGCGATGTTTGCTTTTAAGGTTCTTTTTAGTTCTTCCGTGTATTTTGATAGATCTATTTGTGCCTCGTTGAATTTGGCGTATTCAATAAAATCTTTTGAAAGTTTTTCGTCCGCTTGAAAGTTTTTTCTAAAATCGTCAAACTTCATACCTTTAAAGAAGGTTCTGTTTTTTTCGAGATATTCAAAAATAAAATAGCTCATAAAACCGCTTCGCGAAACATATTGAAGGGTTTCATTTTCTACACTTGTATCTTTTGGCACAAAAACATCGGGAATAATGCCGCCGCCGCCATAAACTACTTTTCCTTTTGGGGTAACATATTTTAAGGAATCGGCAACTTTAATACTATCTGCATGGATTAACTCTCCGTTTCGGTACCGTTTTTCATAATCGCTATAATAAGTGTCATTTCCATTGCCGTAGGGACGTTGAATAGAGCGACCGGTTGGGGTGTAATAGCGCGCAATAGTCAACCGAACAGCACTGCCGTCCCCTAAAGACATTTCGCGTTGCACGAGTCCTTTTCCGAACGAACGACGACCAATTATGGTTCCTTTATCGTTATCTTGAAGTGCGCCAGCAACAATTTCACTTGCAGATGCTGAGTTTTCATTAATTAAAACATAGAGTTTTCCATGTTCAAAATCGCCACGGCGTGAAGCATAGGTTTTATTGATTTCGCCGCTCTTATTTTTAGTGATAAGTACTAATTTTTCGTCTTCCAAAAATTCATCAACCACTCTTTCAGCAGTCGAAATATACCCACCAGGGTTGTTGCGAAGGTCTAAAATTAATTTTTTAACCCCTTGATTTTTTAGCTTATCCAGCGCGCTTTCAAATTCTTTATAAGTGGTTTCAGAAAAGCGATTTAGCTTTATATAGCCTAAATCGTCTGTTAATTTATACGAAGCATCAACACTTACCAAAGGCACTTGCTTTCTTCTAACTTTTATTTCTAATGTTTTGTTTTCACTTGGGCGATACACATCTAAGGCTACTTTACTATTTATTTCGCCTTTTAAATAATTTGAAATACTATCGCGTTGAACCAGTTCGCCGAAAAGTTTTTTTCCATCGGCATATAGAATTCGGTCGCCGCCTTTAATTCCAGCTTTTTCTGCAGGACCGCCTTCAATAGCACGGATAACGGCAATGGAATCTTTGTAAACATAAAAACTAACGCCAATTCCTATAAAAGCACCGCGCATATCGTCTGCATTGTGTGCGTATTCACTTTTTGGAATATAAACCGAATGTGGGTCAAGGTTTTCGAGAATTCCGTTTACGGTAACGTCTACAATACTGTCAGTATTTACGTTGTCCACATATTCGTAATCGATATAATCTATAAGCCTGTTTAGCTTGTCTTTTTTTGAATTTGTCGCGAATATTTTTTCGGTAGTATCGTTAAAATTGAGTTTAGACCCAATAAAAACACCTGCGGCCAGCGCTAATCCTATCCAAAGTGGCAAGTATTTTTTATAGTTTCCCATTATTCTATATCCAAATCTGAAATGTGTTGTATGCTTACTCCCGCTTTTTCTAAAAAGGTGATGCCAGAGCTATCTTTATATTCGTTGTGATAAACGATTCGTTTAATTCCTGCTTGATGAATTAGCTTACTACATTCTTTACATGGCGACATGGTGATGTAGAGTGTTGCACCTTTGCAGGCTTGCGTAGTTGATGCTACTTTTAAAATTGCATTTGCCTCTGCATGAAGCACATACCATTTTGTATACCCATCGTCATCTTCGCAAATATTTTCAAAACCAGTGGGCGTGCCGTTGTAGCCATCACTAATAATCATTTTATCTTTTACAATAAGTGCGCCAACCTGTCTTCTTTCGCAATAAGAGAGTTTGCTCCACTCTTTTGCCATCCTTAGGTAGGCGATGTCATACTTACGTTGTTTACTGTCTTTCATTTGTATAAAATATTCAAGAAAATAGAAGATGGAATGCCCAATTTAATTATTTCGATTGGATTGCAACTAGTTAGCAGCCATTTCATGCTTTTTAATATGACAACGAAATTACTGGGAAGTTACGCCACTGCCAAAAAAAATGTTGTTAAGTTATTGCCAAAGTGGACGGAAGCTCTTTTGTGAAAAGGAAATACCCGATTAGTTTCAAACGAATTTAAAAAATCCAATTGCTGATGAGCATCGGAATAATCATTCCAATTACCAGTGAAGAAACGACCAACACCCAATCTTTTTTATTGAAACGAAAAATGGATTGAAAAATAAAGGCAGCGATTAGAATAAATAGTACGACAATAATTTGAGCAGCTTCAATACCAAGGGCAAATTCTAATAATGGGAGTACACCAGCATCGCTTTCTATTGCATTGTAAAATGAAGCAAAGCCCAAACCATGAATTAATCCGAAGAAAATAGTAACAATATAAAAAATGCCCATTTTTTCAACTTTTTTCTCTTTGCCAGCGGTAAAAAGATTAAAAAGTGCCGCTGCCAAAATAGTAACCGGAATTAAAAACTCGATAACTTTACTAGAAACACTTACTATATGATAATGCGCCAAAAGCAATGAAAGCGTATGGCCAACAGTAAACATAGTTACCAGTAGCAGTAATTTTTTCCAAGATGCAAAAGTGTAGGCAGCACAAAGAACAATTAAAAATAGAATGTGATCGTAGGCCGTCCAGTCTAAGACGTGACTGAGGCCAAGATTAAAATACAACCAGAAATCAGACATTGGGGGTAGTGGTTTTCAGGATTCGCTCAAATATAATAATTGTGCGCTATATTTCAATATAAAACGCTCGTAGTTTTCAGTAAATTACATTAATATAAAAGGGTCTTAATATTCTAGTTAAGGCTTTAGTACTCAGGGAGGGGAGTTAATTCACTTTCTGGAAAGTATCGGGTTTAAACTTCAGTGTTTTTATCACAAACAATCATCTTTTGGGTGTAATTAATTGTTTTGCAGCTGGTTAATGTTGTGATGTTTAAATGATAAGACATTGCTGTAGTTTGACTAATTGCAGAGACAAAAACAGGGATGAATTTTAAAAAATATACAGAATATATATCTGATTGTTTAGAATAAATAAGTGTTGCGTTTAAGATGTTATCCGATAAATTTTCTTTTGTTTTTTCAACAAAAACGCCTCGCAAAACAGTTCTAATTTACTTCAAAAGAGATAGAATCATTTTTTTATTAGTAAACTTGTTCAATGATTTTGGTATTTAACTTTATAAATATACCCAGTATTTAATAAAGTGATACTCTCTTTAAACAGCAACCTACCTCTATGAGATTCACCCTGAAAGTCTTCATTTCTATTTTTTGTGCGCTGTTTTTTCTACCCCACCTTCAGGCGCAGCAAGCCGTTATAGATAGTTTAAAACTTGAGCTTAAGCTTCATCCAGAAAGAGATACAACTAGAGTAAGGATGCTAAACAACTTGATTTACGATTTACAAGAAATAGATTTAAAAACGGCCGAGGCTTATATTGAAGAGTCTGAATATTTAATTGATTCCTTAAGCTTTACAGCTGGTAAAGCACAACTTCTTTATTACAAGGGATATATAGATATGTTGAAATCAGATTTCTTAAAAGCTATAGAACACAATAATGAAGCTATTGCCCTCTACAAAACCCAAAATAATAAAAGAGGAATTTCTTATAGTCTCAATACTATTGGAAATGCGTATTACGGTCTAGGGAATTTTCCAAAAGCAATTGAGAGTTATGAGAAATGTATAGCGATAGATGAAGTAAGAGGTGATCAAAGATCTGTTGCATACAATATAGAAAACATAGGGAGTATTTATGCAGACCAAGGTTATTACGACAAGGCGATTATTAACTATAACAAATCTAGAATACAAAAAGAAAAAATAAAAGATTCTGCAGGGCTAGTCAAATTGTACGCTAATATAGGCAGTATTTATGCAGAAAAGGACGATTCGCCTAACGCTATAGAAAATTTTAATAAAGCGCTATGGATACACAGTAAGATGGAGTCTAAGATGGAATCTGCAACTATTATTACATATTCTAATCTTGCCAGTGTTTATCAAGTTCAGGAGCGTTATGATAAAGCTATTGAGTATTACAATAAAGCTTTATCCATCAGTGAAAAAGTAAACCAAAAACAGGGTGTTGCAATCTCTTTAAATGGAATAGGGACTATTAAAATTCTACAATCTAAAAATCAAGAAGCCCTAGTTCTCTTTAAAAAAACATTAGAAATATATAAAATCATTAATGATCAAAAAGGGATAGCGGTAAGCTTAAATAATATAGGGGACATTCAATATATTTTTAATAATTACGATACAGCATTAGACTATTATAAACAAGCACTGAAAATAAGTGAAGACCTAGACCTGCCAATAGATATAGGCAGGTCTAATTTGGGAATTGCAAAAGTTTACACTCAAAAAAAACAATACAATAAAGCCTTAGAGGTAGCTTTAAAAGTAGATGAAATAGGTGTTACTCACCAATTTATAGATACTCAAAGAGGGGCAAAAGAACTGCTTACAATTATTTATGAAAACTTAGGCGATACTAAAAAGGCACTTAATAGTTATCGACATTTTAAAGCCTTAAACGACAGTCTTTTCAATAAAAAAAATATAAAAAAGATAACCCAGTTAGAATACGAGTATAAATATAAACAGACCTTAGATTCTGCAAATATTAGAGAACTTTCGCTAACCAAAATAGTAGATTCTACCTCTCAAGATTTAGAAAAATCGCAGCGGAATTCCTTTATTGGGATTATCGTTATTTTATTAATTTCTATACTTTCTGGTGGGTTTATTTTTGCGCTAAAACTAAGGAATGCCAATGCGGTAAACCAAAATATAATAGTGGAGCAAAAATTACTGCGCACACAAATGACACCCCATTTTATTTTCAATTCCTTATCGGTATTACAAGGAATGATACTAAATAAAGAAGAGAAAAAATCTATTTCGTACCTGTCTGAATTTTCAAAACTATTGCGAAATAACTTGGAAAACTCCAGGCATAAAATGGTGGCACTCTCTGACGAATTAGCTACTATAGATAGCTATATGGCGCTTCAAAACTTAGATGTAGACCCTCCATTTAATTACAGCCTCACTATAGACCACCAAATAGATCCAGCTTCATTTAAAATCCCCCCAATGATTATTCAACCTTTCGTTGAAAATGCAATAGAACACGCTTTTGTTACAAAAAAAGACAATAAAGAGATTAAGGTTGCAATTGCTTTAAAAGGAAAGGGTTTAGTCTGTACCATAGCCGATAATGGAATAGGTGCTTCATTGGAAAAACCAACAAAAAAGAGGAATAAAAAATCGTTGGCAACCACTATTACAGAAGAGCGTCTAAAATTGATGTCGAAGAATTATAAAGTAGAGGGGTCTATTAGTGTTCAGAATAGAAAAGAAGTTGGTGAGCAAGGCACATTGGTCACTTTGGTAATTCCTTATAAAATTGATACCGCCGTATGATGAAAACATTAATCGTAGAAGATAAAGAAAACACAAGAAAAGGGCTCTTAAGGCTATTAGAGCTTATAGACGCCAATATAAACGTGGTAGGCGAATGTGCAACTATAAAAGAGGCCGTGGTTGTTGCCAATGCCTGTAAACCCGATTTAATATTTTTAGATATCAACCTTATTGATGGTACGGGTTTCGATTTCTTAGAGCAAACAGAAAACCTGAATTTTCGAGTTATATTTATTACAGCTTATGAAGAATATGCTTTGCAAGCCTTAAAAATAGGCGCTGTAGATTACCTGCTAAAACCTGTTGCCATTGAAGAGCTTAAGACTGCCTTAAATAGAGTGATGGAGTTGCCTACACAAGTGCAAAAACAACAATTAAAAACGGCAAAACAAGCTTATAACAACGACGGCGAAACAATAATACTATCGCTTCAAGATTCTTTTCAGATTATAGATTTAAAGGAGTTGCTGTATTGTGAGTCTGATAAAGGCTATACCACTTTTTACCTAAATAACGGTAAGAAATACTTGGCTTCAAAATCGTTAAAAGAGTTTGAAGAGCAGCTTACCAAAAACAGCTTTACAAGACCACATCAATCTTTTCTGGTGAATCTAAAATACATAGATAAGTATGATAAATCGGGGACTATTTATTTAAAGAACGGTAAAAAAATACCCGTTTCATCACGTAAAAAAGAGACTTTTATTACCAAACTTTTTAGTTGGAATAAAAATTTATAAGCACTTTTTCAATTTGGTGCAAAAACGTTTATTTGTTAAAACACCTCACTTATTTGTTTGTCCTGTCCAGAAATAGATTCTCTATTTTTTACAAAGTCAGTATCTCCTAGTTTTATCTAAAATTTAATAGAATAATATGGAAGACATCACAGCAAAATTAGGTAAGGCAGGACTGCTTCTAGCAGCAATGGGTATCATCTCTATGATACTCTCAATTTTCAATTATAACTTTAGGCTACTCGCATGGATAGATATTTGGGGTACTACTATGGGGTGGATTATAAGAGTAATTCTCATATTAGGCGGTGGCGCTTTATTTTACTTCTTCGGAAGAGAGGAGGAGGAACAACAACAATAAATTTTTAAACCATTAAAACAAAACAAATGAAAAAAGCAACACTATCAATAGTACTACTAGTATTTATCACCACCTTGGTTTCCTGTGGTGGAGGCTCTGGAAACCAAGAAGCAACTGCTAAAGGTTTTTCAGAAATTGAAAAAGAAATAAAGAGTGAATTTGGCGAAGATGCCTATTTTACCGACGTCAATATTGTTTACAACGAAAGTATTGGCAACATAGTGGGGGTAACAGTGACCAAAGACCCAGAATCATTAAAAATGGGACAGTGGAACCAAACACAGGGCAAATGGACTCAAAATTCTGAAATAACCTTGGAAGTGCCAGAAGGTACCAAAGCAGCAGATTATATGTATCAATTAGGGGATGAAATTAGCCTTTCTAAATTGGGCGAATTGGTAGAGAAATCAAAGAAACAACTCGAGGGTGAAAAAAACCTTGACAATCCTACTTTAGCAATAGCTTCTATCATTTTCCCTAAGAATGGAGATATAACTAAAACGGAGTATCTTGTAGACCTTAAACCAGAAACCGGAGGAACTAGCTTTCAGTTTTCGTATAAATTAAATGGTGAGCTAATAAAAATGGACTACTAAAAGCTCAAATCCTTTGTATGTTTTTGAAACGATTTCTCTAATTACCCCATTTATGAAATGGTTGAAAATTGGAGAAATCGTTTCAAGTTTACAAATAACACTGTCCTCTTTAACAAGAACTAGCGTATGAAAAGAATTTTACCCTTCTTTGTATTTTTTATCTCTCTAGCTAACTACGGGCAAGAGTACTATTATATAAATGTAGAAAGCGGCCTAAATGTACGTTCAGAGGCTAATTTGTCATCAAAAAAGATAGCAAAAATTAAGGATGGGGCACTAGTAGAAAAAATAGCAGATACAGATACTGCCTTAACCATAACCGATAATAGCAAAGAGATTACAGGAAAGTTTGTTAAAATAAAATACATAACAACAAACTTAGCTAACGATACGATTGAAGGCTATGTTTTTGATGCCTATTAAAAAAAACAAGAAACACCCTACAGTAGCGATATAAGACCCAATACGTTAATTGCAGTACATAAAGTGTATACAGATACTATCGAGTTTTCGGCTTACAACGATGATTACGATTACTTTATATTAAGCGGTAAAAAGGATACAGCTGATGTGTCATTAATTTATAATTGGGACACAAAAAACAGCAAATACAACTTTATACCAGGTGAACGTATTAAAATTACGTGGAAGATGGACGGCATCCCTATGGCAGGAGATGAAGATGTTATAAACCATACCGAAAGACTTATTGATGCCGAAAGGTTTAAAACGAACGACAATCAAGTTAAATTTTTATGGAGGGCAGCTAAGTTTGACGAAGAATTAAACCAAGCTTGTTAATTCAATTTTTATAAATGAAGCCTACAGTAATTCTATAAGCGATCAGGAAAAGGCGGCATTAGGCTATGTAGCTACTTTTATAGGTAATGAATGTTGGTGGGATGGAAAACCCAATGAAAATAGAAGTAATTTAAAATGTAAAATTTTAACCGCATTAAACTTGGGTTACCAATGTTCTGACCAACATTTTGGCTTTTTAAAAAATTGGTTTTCAAAAGATGCTAAGGCCTTAAAAGAATTAGAAAAATGCCGGACTATGCCTTATACAGCAACAGTACAGACTACATTCAACGAAATTACAATACGTACAGACCAAGAGAATAAAACAATTTCAATACACTTTAATGCCTACGGACTTAATCTTAGAGAGTCTAAAAACGGAGCTGGACGTAAATAGACAATTTTAAATACGATTTAGAGAATATCACTTTACTAAACTCTGAAAAGTCTGAACTCACTTATGAGACGATCGAGTTAAGTGAAGATTAATGTGTTTTGAAGGCTGAGGTGGTTAAAGATTGAATAAAAGGTATGATGTCAATAAAAAGAATTACAATGAGTGTTTTTATAGGAATGACATCTGTTTTACTCATTTTTATTTCTGCTTGTAAAGAAAAACAAGCTATTGCTTCAGACCCCCCCCCCCCCCCCCAGTCTACTAAAATTAGCACGGATAGTCTGCCTACTAAAGCATCAACAAAAGAGCTCTTAGTTACTGTGAATAAAGCTAAAATAGACAGCCTAAGTATTGGTGAGATGAAACGTTTTAACAATTCGGCATATCCCGATATTTATGCGTACTACAATGAAGAAAAAACAGGAGATTACAGTAGTTGGTCTGAAAAACTGTTTGGCAGATGTTGCTCAAATACCGATTTGTCTTTTAACGAAAACCTATATTTTAAAATCACTGCTACTATAGAAAATGAAGAGCACCCAAGTTCAAATCTTTCAGACACGGGTTACTTAACGGCTTATGCTTTTAAAGAGAAGTCTAATGTAAAGATAAGTGTGCAACTGGATTTAGAAAACTCTTTTCTTCAAGGTGAATATGCAAACCAGAATCTATTAGAAGCCGATGAAATTATTATGAACCCTATTAAATTGAGTTTGATAAATGGCTATGTTAAATCTGAAGCAACTTTTAAGCAAAATGGAAGAGTTAAAGAGCTAGATTTTTACATAAACAACCAATTAACACAAACCTTTATTTTACTAGATACTCCATTAGTGCAAGAGATAAGCGTAAACGCAATTTTTAAAACCAATGATAGTATTACGCTAGTGCCCAAGTCGTATTATTATGGCAGCAAATACGATGATATTTGTATAACCGAAATACAAACTAATCTAGGGAAAACGGCACTTCCTCGTTTAAATAAAAAGTTTAATTTGATGGAATTAATAAATAAAGCCAACTAAAGCCAATTTAACTATGCGTGTTCTTAAAAAAGTTGTCATCTACTGTTTATGGACACTAGTAGCGATATTGTTGGCTTATACTTATATGCGGATTATTCTAGGAGCAAGCCCAGAATACGCTACAGATTATACCATTTTTTATTATTTAATATACGAATTTGCGTTCTTTTATATAGGTGTATTTATAGGGGGATGTATCGCTTTGTTGTTTGTGCTTTTCGATGTTTTTTATTTGAACAAAAGGCTCAAAACAGAGGCGAAAGCAATCTTTATTCGGCTATTGATTATTATAGGGATTGCTGTTATTGTTTGTTCAATACATTATATATTAGAAAAAGTTATAGATGTTATTTAAGAATACCCTTAGCTAAGTTTAAAACAAATGAAATTCAATTTTATACTAATCCTTTTGTTCTGTCTGCTTGTAACTTAAATCCAAAAGAAAAAATTACAACCGAAACAACGGTACTGAAATATACTAATGAAGAATATAAATAGAAATATCTCCAGGGGAACACCTATTGCGATTTTCACTTTTCTGTGTTTTATCCTAAGCTTAGGATGTACATCAAAACTGGATGACAAGACCTTTAAAATTATTCACCTAAGTCCAGATGAGCTTATTACAAGAGACACCCCTATAATTAATGGTGGTTACGCTCTGCAACGTCAAGATTTTTTTGCTGTAAAGAATTTCGATTTAAAAAATGAAAAACACAAAATAGCCATAGATAGTTTTGTAGTAAACCGCATAAAAAAGGATCGTTTTTTATACACTCATAAAAAAGTTTCTTGGACGCTTACTTTTTTTAAGTATGGCGATGGGATAGACGAAAACACGGTACATGAGTACAATACAGATTATACTATACATACTTTGTTTGCCCAAAATAAGGAAATCTGCAATTACTACTTTAACAACAAAATAGGCTATAGTGCCTCAAATTATTGGGAAAGCTACGAACCCAAATCATTAAATAAGGATAAAAGAAAAATTGTAGTAGATTACTTTAAAGATAGCACCCACACTAACTTTATAAAGATGGATTCTTTAGTTAAATAGCTTATAATATGGGGGAGTGGTGTCGTAAAAAAACGATTTCTCAAGAGCTAACCCCAGAGGAATCGAAACAATAAACCGAATTTAATTTTTAGAGTCGAAGCTGTTTTAATTCAGTTTTAATTCATCAGAAATAGCTAAAGCTGTGCTGATGTTGTGAGCTAATTCTGCTACCATTTTTATATTGTCTATTTTCCCCGAAGGAAAGGAAAATAAACCGTGTTCACTTTTTACGGCCAGATACATTTCTTTATTCTGAAATGATAAAAGTATAGGCTGGTTAAAGGTTTCTTTCAGCTTGACAATACGCTCCATAAGTGCTGTAGACAATACATAACGCGCTTCAACTTGATCTGTGCTATACACTATAAACTCGTTTGTAAAACGGGGGTCTTCTAAAACTACTTTTTGTTCTTCTTTAAAACTGGCGCTAAAAAACCTGTTTAATTTAGAGCTTTGGTTATTTGTTAAAATAACGGTATGTCCTTGGAGTGATTTTTTAAAGCTCAGCCAGCAGAACATCCCTCTGTAGGTAAAATATGCGTTATCTGCAGTTTTGTTTGTTAGTGTGTTTTTCAACACATATTGGTATAGAATAACAAACATATTTAATAACGGAATCTGCATTAATGTATTTATTAAATTATTAGATACATTTTCCTCTACAATACCTATATCGGCAATATTTACAGTTTTGTCATTGCTTTGACCTCTAATTTGCCCATAGCTATAGGTAGCGGTCCCTTTGTTTACCCAGGCAAAGAGTTTGCTCTTTGTAATTTCTTTTTTGGGCGCAGCTAGCTGTTGTGTAAATTCTACTTTTGGAAATAGCCTTTTTACCATTTTTGAAATGGTTGCAGCCTCCTTTTCTTTAAATTTTTGAAAGCTATTAGCAAATAAATATGTTGTTGGATAAAGCAAAACAACCAGGCCAATTATAGGGTATATAGTTGCATATGGGTTGTCTGGCGTAGCTTGAAACTGTTTAAAGAAACTTACAATACTATTATTAGAATTTGGAAGGTAACCAAAAGCTATATTTATTAATATGAGCACAAAAAAAAGACCTGTAATACTCCACATTACTTTCTGTAAAAACAAGGCCTTTTTTCTTCCTTTATAAATAGCGTTTAACGCTTCCTTAGTTTCTTTATAGACTCGTTCTAGTAGTATACTATCCATACTTTTTTTACCAATTGATAGTATTCCAAGGACTTTCTAGGTTTTCTAACATTTGCATATTTTAGGGGGTTAAAAGTTGATTAATATGTACTTCTTTTTGCGCTGCTTTTGGGATCTCTAAAAGTGCAGCTGTTTCATCTTTTCTAAGGCTTGCAATTACACTCGCAGGAAACATTTGTATTTTATTGTTGAATGCCGTAACAGCGGCATTGTAAGCCCTACGTGCCGCAGAAATTTGGTCTTCGATATCGGTTAGCTGAAACTGAAGATTTAAAAACTGTTGGTCGGCTTTTAAATTGGGGTAGTTTTCTACATTAATGTTTAAGCCCCTCATTACCTTAGTTAGCTCGTTTGAAGCTTCAATCTTTTCCTTTGGCGCTTCAGCTTTTTCTATTTGTGAGCGTAGCTCGGTTACTTTTAATAAAATCTCTTTTTCGTGAGCTAAGTATTTGTTGAGCATCGCCACGAGATTCGGAATTAAATCGAAACGCTTTTTTAAATAAACTTCAATGCTTCCATACGCCTGCGCTACTTGGTTCTTTTTCGCAATTATTTGGTTGTTAATAACAATGCTGCTAAGAATCAATAATGCTAGAATAACGATAACTATAAATTGTGTTGCCATTTAAAGTTGTTTTTTAATTTATTTCGATTGATTTAATATAAAAGAGACTTTTTGCAAAGCCTTTTTTTGTTATTTGCTGTAATTCGTCATTTTTGCGCCAAAATCATTTACAAATAGATTGTCTAGATCATCTGCCTTAGCGGCTAGTTGGGCAATATTCTCAAGTATTTCTTCTTTGTTTTCTGAATAGAGGTCGCTTATATGCACGCGATAGGAAAGGTATATCTGATTGCCAGAAATAGATAGGCGGTGCACACCAGTATCGGCAGTTAATATATACTCGTAGATATCTATTAAGTTTTTACGAGGTAAATCGTTTAAAGGAGAAGTGGCAAATAAGTAATTGTTGTCGTAAACAAACATTCGTATTGCTGCACTTCCCTGGTGGAAATACCAACGTTCGTTACCAGAGCGAGCGAGCACAGGATCTATATTCAATTTGCTTATTGCTTCTTCAACCTTTAAGCTGAAATCTGAAAGTGGATTTTCCTCAAATAGCTTTTCATCAATATCGTTTCCGCAATTGGGGCAATAGCTCACTTTCTCTTCTATCAAGCCATTACAACTATGGCAGCCTATAGTGTAAATGCCTGTTAACTCGGTTACAATTTCCAGCTCATCGCGAAGTGTTTCCATAGGAATTGCGAAACCCATATTGTCTGCATCAGAAAATTTTGAGGTAACAACACCTATTAATTCACCTTTTTCATTAATTACTGGTCCACCGCTATTTCCGGGGTTAATGGCAGCATCTGTTTGTATAAAATTACTGTCGTTTACAAGCTGTCTAGGGTTAGAGACAATCCCTTCAGTTACTGTAAAAGGCATTCCATAAGGATACCCCAAAACCATTATTTTATCTCTTGAAGCTACTTCTGTATTGTGCTTTGTAACAATAGTTTTAATAGGCTTAGGTAAGTCAGCAGCTTTTAAAAATGCAATATCCTTGCCTTGATTCGCATAAATTACTTTTGCGATATATCTGTTTTTGTCCTGCCCTTCTACACTCACTACAAGACTACCCGCTATAACGTGATAATTGGTGATAATTATATCGTCCTCTAGGCTGTAAAAACCCGTTCCGGAGCCACTGGAAGTATTAATTCTATAAACTGAATTTTCTATATTTTTTATATCGCTCATTTTTAGTTAGTTTTATAGTTAGCCATCATTTGCTGCATTAGCTCCATTGATTGTTGCATTTGCTCCCCCATTATTTTAGATAAATCCATTCCAAATTCGTTCCCCATAAACGAATCTTCCATAATGGCTTCCATACCTTTTAACAAAATAGGAGCCGCCTGGTTCCAAGCCAAACCATTGGCCTGAGCCAAAGCATCTGTTATTGGTTTTTTTATGGTTTCATCAACTAGATTGTAATAGAATAAACCGTAGAAACAGGATTGTAATAAATTTGAAGCATCTTCAAACCTGGCATTTGCTATCATATCCTGAGCTTCAGTGTAGTTATCGCCCCAGTTTTCTCTAATATTGTCCTTTTTACTACTGTATTTATGAGGTATAAATGTCTCAATTTGATATAGATCTTCAGAGAATTTATCTTCTGTGTATTCCTTTAATTTCTCTAAGCTATTTTTTCCGTTTAGCAATCTGTTTTGAAAAGGTGTATTCTTGTCAAAAATGCCATCTATGGCTCTCTCTAACAATGTGCGTAAATACCCTTGAGGTTCGCAGTAAAATTCTATTCGCTTTAAAGTAATGTTTAGGGTGTACCAAGCATTATGGGTGTGCCTATTCTCCATATAAATAGCAAACCGCTCTAAGCCTTCAGCTAATATTTTTTGATAATTGGCGTATGCTTCTTGCTTTAATTCATTTGAAAAAGGAGTTGTTTTAGGCTCTTGGAGGTTTGTCGCTCCAAATTTTTCGATAAACTCATCGTCATAACTATCTGCATAGAAGCAAATTTCTCGAAGTACGGAATATATTTTATAAGGTTCACATAAATTGATAGGACAAGAGAATGAAAAGTAAACCAACTCTTTTTCTAACACTACATTGGTTAAATTAAGCGGGTGCATTCGTATCTCTGCTAGCTTCCGCATTAAGGGTACTTTTTGAGCGTTTTCAATATTTAAAAACGGACATTTAATATGTAAGTGGGTGTCTGTTTGTGTAATGCCTACAAGCACAGAACCGTGCGCAATTAAATAAGTGTCACCGCTTTTTTTACTCTGAAAATGACTGCCTACATAATCTAATAGCGTTGGCAATACCTTAGGGTATTGTTTGCTGTTAAACAGTGCTACGGCTTCGTCCCATTTTTCATCTTGTCTTGTAGATGTTTGTTTTTCTTGTATGGGCGGAAAATAGGTTAGGTTTTTATTCATTTGTTGCTTTTTTATCCATTTGTTAGGATAAAATTAGAGCCTGAGAGTGAACAAAAAAACAGCAAACCTATTTCCGATGCCTTTTAATAAATAAGCGTACTACTTGATTAGGTATTCGTTGAAAACAAGTATTGTCTTAGGTAAAGGAAAAGAATGTGTGCTATGCCTAGGTTTATTGATGAGTGTGGAGAGGGGAATACTAATAGAAGTGGTAGACAATGTTGAGGTTTTGTTATTAAAATGACTAAACACTGACTAGTTTAAATCAAAAAACCCTGTCAATTAATAGATTAACAGGGTTTTCTAGTACTCGAGGCGGGAATCGAACCCGCACGTCCTAAAACACTGGATTTTGAATCCAGCGCGTCTACCAATTCCGCCACTCGAGCAAACGGGAGGCAAAAATAAACAATTATTTGTAATTAACTGAAAATTTATAAAAGGTATTTTTTTTAAAATGGGCTCACTTAAATTTTTACCTTTGTAGCTTAATCAAACTTAATATTATGTCGATCATTGGACCAGACCCCAAGATTTTTGCCTGTAAACAAAGCGAGTCGCTCGCAATAGATATTGCGAAAGCGTATGGCATCCCCTTGGGAAATGTAATAACATCTCACTATAGCGATGGCGAATTTCAGCCTTCTTTCGAAGAATCTGTACGGGGTAGTCGCGTATTTTTAATTGGCTCTACCTTTCCAAACAGCGACCATTTAATGGAGCTTTTACTAATGATTGACGCTGCAAAACGTGCATCTGCACGTCATATAACGGCTGTATTACCTTATTTTGGATGGGCACGTCAAGACAGAAAAGACAAGCCGCGTGTTCCTATTGCGGCAAAACTAGTAGCTAAAATGCTTGAAACTGCCGGGGCAACACGTATAATAACAATGGACTTACACGCAGATCAAATTCAAGGATTTTTTGAAAAACCTGTGGATCATCTTTTTGCTTCAACCATCTTTTTACCATATTTAAGAAGCTTAAATCTTGAAAACCTTACAATCGCTTCTCCAGACATGGGGGGGTCCAAAAGAGCGTATGCATATTCTAAATTTTTAGAAAGTGATGTGGTAATCTGCTACAAACAACGTGAAAAAGCGAATGTAATTTCATATATGGAATTGATAGGGGATGTAAAAGGTAAAAACGTAGTGCTTGTTGATGATATGGTTGATACCGCCGGAACACTTACTACAGCTGCAGATTTAATGATGGAGCGCGGCGCTCTTAGTGTTCGTGCTGTTTGTACGCATCCACTTCTTTCCGGAAATGCGTACGAGCGTATTGAAAAATCACAAATGCTTGAGTTAATTGTATCTGATTCAATTCCTACAAAACCACATAATAAAATTCGTGTAATAAGCTGTGCTAAGCTTTTTGCTGAAGTTATGTTGAGTGTTAATGCGAATAAGTCTATAAGTTCCAAGTTTTTAATGTAAACATCAAGATACTAAAGAAGGGTTTCTGTTAATCTCAAAAAAAACCTAAAACGCAAAACATTAATCCAAAATAAAATTTATCTTTGCACTCCCTAAAAAACAGCTTTTTAGGGAGTTTTTTATTCATAAAACAAAATAAACAAAAATGAAATCTATTACAATTAAAGGATCACAAAGAGAAAGCGTGGGCAAAAAGGCAACGAAAGCCCTACGTAATGCTGGAATGGTTCCTTGCGTAGTTTACGGAGGGGATGAGCCAATTAGTTTTTCAGCAGAAGAAATTGCATTCAAAAACTTGGTTTATACTCCAGATGTACACACTGTTGTAATTGACTTAGGCGGCAATAAAATTAATGCTATACTTCAAGATATCCAATTTCATCCAGTTACAGACCGTATTCTTCACATCGATTTTTACCAAATCTTCGATGATAAAGAAGTGAGTATGGAAATCCCAGTTCGTATCACAGGAAACTCTCGTGGTGTTCGTAACGGTGGGGTTTTACGTATCGTATCTCGTAAACTTCGTGTGAAAGCTATCCCAGAAAATCTTCCAGATTTTATTGAAGCAGACATTACTGAAATGCGTATTGGTAACAAAATGTACGTTACTGCCGTTCAAAACGATGCATATAAAATATTACACACAGACAATACTGTAATTTGTCAAGTTAGAACTTCTCGTACTGCCATTGCAGATGTTGACGACGAAGAAGGAGAAGAAGGAGAAGCTGCCGAAGGCGGAGCAGAAGCTGCAGAAGCTACTGCAGAAGCATAAAAACTTCTTTTTAAATATAAGTAAAAAGCACCCTATTAATTCGGGGTGCTTTTTTTATTTTTACAGAATATTGAGAGTACTATGGTATCATTATTTAAAAAAATATTTAAGGTAAATGCTGCCAACCCCATTTCAGAAGAAGATGCAATGAAAAAATTTCTTATCGTAGGCTTAGGAAACATTGGCCCAAAGTATGAAAATACGCGCCATAATATTGGCTTTAAGGTGTTAGACTTTTATGCGGAAAAAAATTCCCTTTCATGGGAAACAGCCAAGTTAGGCGATGTTACTACGCATAAATTGAAAGGAAGAACCTTTATTTTTCTTAAACCAAGCACTTTTATGAATTTAAGTGGAAAAGCTGTAAAATATTGGTTGGAGAAAGAGAAAATCCCTCTTGAAAACCTGCTTGTAATCACGGACGATTTAAACTTAGCTTTCGGTACCATTCGTATAAAAACCAAAGGAAGTGATGGTGGCCACAATGGGTTGAAAGATATACAAAATACACTACAAACCACAGGCTACAATCGTTTTCGCTATGGCATTAGCGATGCTTTTGCAAAGGGACGACAAGTAGATTACGTTTTGGGAGAATGGGATGCTGAAGAAGATAAACAACTGCCCGAACGTTTAGAATTAAGTTGTAATATTATAGAGTCTTTTGCATTGGCAGGAATGAACATTACTATGAATTCATTTAATGGGAACTGATTTTGAAGAAATATTTGGCAGCCTCAACATATAAAAATGATCGTCGAAGTGTGGTAACTATTGGCACTTTTGATGGGGTTCACATGGGCCATAAAGCCATTTTAAAACGTTTGGTTGAAACAGCTAAAAAGGAAGATTTAGATGCCGTGGTGCTTACTTTTTTTCCACATCCACGCATGGTGCTTCAGCAAAAATTGGATATAAAACTCATAAATACCATTGACGAACGCACGGAGCTTCTTGAAAAAACAGGACTCAATCATTTAGTTATTCACCCATTTACACACGCTTTTTCACGTTTAACAGCTTTAGAATATGTGCGTGATATTTTGGTAAACAGCCTAAAAGCCAAAAAAGTAATTATAGGCTACGACCATCGTTTTGGAAGAAATAGGGTCGCCAATATTGAAGATTTAAAGGAGTTTGGAAGAACGTATAATTTTGAAGTAGAAGAAATTTCTGCCAAAGAAATTGATGATGTTGCAATAAGCTCTACGAAAATCCGAAAAGCCCTAAATGAAGGCGATGTTGAAACGGCAAACAATTATTTAGGGTATAATTTTATGATTTCTGGTGAAATTGTTAAAGGAAAAGCAATTGGCCGCACCATTAATTACCCTACGGCAAATTTAAAGCTAAAAGAGGACTACAAATCAATTCCGAAAAATGGAGTTTATGTGGTTCAAGCTATAATTGATGGCGAAAAAATCTATGGAATTACAAGCATTGGCACAAACCCAACTGTTGGTGGAAAAGAAAAAACAATAGAAACCTTTTTTTTAGATTTCAATAAGGATTTATATAATACAGAGGTTACTATTGAGTTTTTGAAACATATCCGCGACGAGAAAAACTTCGAATCTATTGAAGTGTTAAGACAAGAAATTTTAAAAGACGAGCATTTTGCGAAGCTATATCTAAAACAACGTGAATAATTTTTTATTCAAACAAATAGATAATACGGGTCTTATCCTTTTTAGGGTGGTTTTTGGGCTGCTAATTGCAACTGAAGCAATTGGTGCTATTTTTACAGGATGGGTACGCCGTACATTGGTTGACACCCCTTTTACTTTCAATTTTATTGGCTTCGATTTCCTACAGTATTTTCAAGGCCCAGGCATGTATTATTATTTTGTGATAATGGGCTTCTTTGGCATTTTTGTGATGCTGGGATATAAGTATCGGTTTAGTATGATTGCTTACGCAATTATGTGGACTGGCGTTTACTTAATGCAAAAATCGAGCTATAACAACCACTATTACTTAATGATGTTGCTTTGCTGGATTATGGCTTTTTTGCCTGCAAATCGATGGTTTTCATTAGATGTTAAAACTAATCCAGCTTTAAAAACACCAGCAATGCCCCGTTGGGTATTGTTAGTGCTGATACTTCAAGTTTGGATTGTGTATACCTTTGCTTCCGTAGCAAAATTTTATCCAGATTGGCTCAATGCGTCTATGCCGGCACTGTTAATGAGAGCTAAGAGTGATTATTGGGTTATTGGCGAGCTCCTACAAAAAAATTGGGTGCATTGGACCATTGCTTACACCGGTATTTTTTTCGATCTACTCATTGTACCGTTAATGCTTTGGAGGCGAACACGGCTTCTAGGGTTTGTGATTTCGGTGTTTTTTCATCTTTTCAATTCTATCGTGTTTCAAATTGGTATTTTCCCGTATATGTCCATTGCTTTTGCATTGTTTTTCTTTACGCCACAAATATTACAAAAACGATTTCTGCCAAAGAAAAAAATATACCTAGGAAATGATGTTGTCATTCCAAATTATAAAAAATTCTTGGTCATGGTAGTTGGAATTTATTTCGCCTTTCAGATAGGTTTGCCATTGCGTCACTGGTTTTTTAAAGACGATGTACTTTGGACCGAAGAAGGCCACCGCTTAAGCTGGCGGATGATGCTTCGTTCTAAAAGTGGCAGCCTTGCAGTTTGGATAAAAGAAAGTGATTCAGAATACAGACAACGGTACAATTACAATAATCTTATAGGAACTAAACAGCAATCTGCGGTTGCTACAAAACCTGATTTAATGTGGCAGCTAGCACAGAAAATTAAGCAGGTAGAAGCTGAAAAAGGTAAAGAGGTTGCTGTTTATATGGACTCTAAAGTTCGTGTTAACGGTGGCGAATACCATCAATTTACAAATCCTGAAGTTAATATTGCACTAGAAAAATGGCATCCTTTTAAGCATACGGAATGGATTTTACCTTCTCCGAAGGATTATAATGAAAAGCCTATTAAAGAATAGCGTGATTTTCCTAACTTTGCGATTCAAAATATTACAGGAAAATGCTACAAGTAACCGACATTCGCGAAAACAAAGAAAAATATATAAAAGCACTTGCCAAAAGGGGTATTGATGCTGCTTCCGTTTTGGAAGAAATATTAAATGTTGATGAAGAACGTCGTGGTTCGCAAGCACGCTTAGATGAGGTTTTGGCACAGAGCAATTCATATTCTAAAGAAATAGGAAAGCTTTTTCAAAGTGGTGAAATTCAGAAGGCCAACGAATTAAAAGAAAAAACAGTTGAATTGAAAGAAGCTTCAAAACAACTAAATGAACAGATGATAACTGCTGCTGAAAAATTGCAACAGTTGCTTTATACACTTCCAAACATCCCGAATGAATTGGTGCCAGCTGGAACTGATGAAAATGATAATGAAGAGGTGTATAAAGAAGGAGAAGTTCCAAAGCTTGTTGAAGGCGCGCTTCCGCATTGGGAGCTTGCAAAGAAATATGATTTAATAGATTTTGAGCTTGGTGTAAAAATTACGGGCGCAGGTTTTCCAGTTTATAAAGGTAAAGGGGCGCGTTTGCAACGCGCTTTAATTTCTTATTTTTTAGATAAAAATACTGCCGCTGGGTATACGGAATATCAAGTTCCATTATTGGTAAACGAAGCTTCAGGCTATGGCACAGGGCAGTTGCCAGACAAAGAAGGGCAGATGTATCATGTGGGTGTTGATGACCTTTATTTAATTCCTACTGCAGAAGTTCCTGTAACAAATATGTTTCGGGGCAATTTGATGAATCATATAGATTTACCAGTTACTTGCACGGGTTATACGCCTTGTTTCCGTCGTGAGGCTGGAAGTTATGGGGCCCATGTTCGTGGCTTAAACCGTTTGCACCAATTTGATAAAGTAGAAATAGTTCGTATAGAGCATCCTGATAATTCATACGCTGCATTAGATGGGATGGTAGAGCATGTAAAAGAAATGCTTCGCGAATTAAAATTACCCTATAGAATTCTTCGTCTTTGTGGTGGGGATCTTGGTTTTACAGCTGCACTAACGTACGATTTTGAAGTGTTTTCTACAGCACAAGATCGTTGGTTGGAGATTTCTTCAGTTTCAAATTTTGAAACTTTTCAAGCAAATAGATTAAAACTTCGTTTTAAGGATACCGATGGAAAAAACAAGCTTGCACATACATTAAATGGCAGTGCTTTGGCATTGCCAAGAGTTTTGGCAGGAATTCTTGAAAACTACCAAACTGAAGATGGAATTAAAATTCCAGAAGTATTGGTTCCATACTGTGGGTTTGATTTTATAAAGTAATTTTTTTGCTGCGAATGCGTAAAATATGTTAGCGATATTCTTTCTGTATTTGCGGTTTCTTTCTTCCTAAACCTTAGGTTTTTCAGTACTTTCTAAAGCATTAAAAAGTGTAAAAATTGTTTTCATTTTTTGTAAACTTTTCTGCTTCGTCAGCCTACTAAAAATTTTTCAAATAACAGATAATCAGTGTATTGAAAATTTTTTTTTTTAAAAATTTGTAAACAATTGAAAATCACGTGTTGAAAACTTTGTTAAAAACCTCCCTCGAAAACGTCTTAAAATTCCCTTAAATTTTCACATATTTGTTAGTCCCGAGTAGCGACAGAAAATTAATCTAAAAACAAAGGACATATGAGTGCAGTAGAACCAATTTTACAGGAAAACAAAAACAGATTCGTAATATTCCCAATCCAACATCATGATATTTGGGAGTGGTATAAAAAAAGTGAAGCGAGTTTTTGGACAGCCGAAGAAATTGACCTGCACCAAGATCTTACCGATTGGACATCAAAATTAAACGACGATGAGCGTTATTTTATTAAGCACATCCTTGCTTTTTTCGCAGCTTCTGATGGAATTGTAAATGAAAATCTTGCTGAAAACTTTGTTAACGAAGTTCAGTACAGTGAGGCAAAGTTTTTCTACGGCTTCCAGATTATGATGGAAAACATCCATAGTGAAACCTATTCGTTGTTGATTGATACCTATGTAAAAGACGAAAAAGAAAAAGACCAACTTTTTAATGCAATTGATACGTTTCCTGCAATTAAAAAGAAAGCAGATTGGGCGTTAAAATGGATTGAGAGCGATTCATTTGCTGAGCGTTTAATTGCCTTTGCTGCGGTGGAAGGTATTTTCTTTTCTGGTGCCTTTTGCTCTATATTTTGGTTGAAAAAACGCGGATTGATGCCTGGACTTACTTTTTCAAACGAATTAATCTCAAGAGATGAAGGCGTTCACTGCGATTTTGCTGTTCATCTTCACAATCATCACTTAAAAAACAAAGTTCCAAAAGAACGCATCCGCGAAATTATTGTGGACGCCTTGAATATTGAACGCGAATTTATTACTGAATCACTCCCTGCTAGTTTGATTGGAATGAATTCAAAATTAATGACGCAGTACCTGGAGTTTGTAACCGATAGACTGTTGGTAGAATTAGAATGTGAAAAGGAATACAACGTTACCAATCCATTCGATTTTATGGACATGATTTCGCTTCAAGGGAAAACAAATTTCTTCGAAAAACGCGTTGGAGAATATCAAAAAGCAGGGGTTACCAATAAAGACAAGGAATCTAATAAAATTAGTTTCGACGCAGATTTTTAGAAAGCACAGCTTTCAACCAATAATATTTTTTAATAACAACTGATTGATATTGTGCAGTTTGCAAATTGCGCCTTGAATTTTCAGCTTAAATTTCTAACCTAAAAAGAACAAAATTATGAATGTAGTAAAAAGAGACGGCCGGAAAGAGCCTATGATGTTCGATAAGATCACTGCGCGTGTACGTAAATTATGCTACGGCCTAAACGAGTTAGTTGATCCAGTAAAAGTTGCAATGCGCGTTATTGAAGGGCTTTACGATGGTGTTACAACCAGTGAACTCGATAATTTGGCTGCGGAAATTGCTGCTACTCTTACTACCTCACACCCTGATTATGCACGTTTGGCGGCGCGAATCTCTGTTTCTAACCTTCATAAAAATACAAAAAAATCCTTTTCTGAAGTAATGACGGATCTTTATGAATATGTAAATCCGCGTACGGGAAAAAAAGCACCTTTATTGAGCGACGAAGTGTATGAAGTGATTAAAAAAAATGCGGAAGAGTTAGATTCAACTATCATTTATAATCGTGATTTTGGCTATGATTATTTCGGCTTTAAAACCTTGGAACGCTCGTATTTGTTGAAATTAAACGGAAAAATTGCAGAACGCCCACAGCATATGTTGATGCGTGTTTCGGTAGGAATTCATATGGACGATTTGGCTTCTGTGAAGGAAACTTACGAACTGATGTCGAAAAAATATTTCACACATGCAACGCCAACACTTTTTAATAGTGGAACGCCAAAACCACAAATGTCGTCTTGCTTTTTGCTTGCAATGAAAGACGATAGTATTGACGGTATTTACGACACATTGAAGCAAACGGCAAAAATATCGCAGTCTGCAGGAGGAATAGGGTTGTCAATTCACAATGTGCGAGCAACGGGTTCTTATATTTCTGGAACGAATGGAACATCAAATGGGGTTGTGCCTATGCTTCGTGTTTTTAATGATACTGCAAGATATGTGGATCAAGGAGGTGGAAAACGAAAAGGCTCATTCGCAATTTATGTGGAGCCATGGCATGCGGATATTTTCGACTTTTTAGATTTAAAAAAGAACCACGGAAAAGAAGAAATGCGCGCGCGCGATTTATTTTATGCCATGTGGATTCCAGATTTGTTTATGGAACGTGTGCAGTCTGATGCAGAGTGGACGTTAATGTGCCCGAACGAATGCCCAGATTTATACAACTGTCATAGTGAAGAATTTGAAGCACTTTACCATAAATACGAAGCTGAAAATAAAGGTAGAAAAACTGTAAAAGCCCGTGAACTATGGGAAAAAATCTTAGAATCACAAATTGAAACGGGAACACCGTATATGCTTTATAAGGATGCCGCAAACCGTAAGAGTAACCAGAAAAACTTGGGCACCATTCGTTCTTCAAATTTATGTACGGAAATTATGGAGTACACCTCGCCAGATGAGGTTGCTGTTTGTAATTTGGCTTCTATAGCCCTGCCTATGTTTGTGAAGAATGGCGAATTTGACCATAAAGAGCTTTATAGAGTAACAAAACGTGTTACAAAGAACCTAAACCGCGTAATTGATAGAAATTATTACCCCGTAATTGAAGCGCAAAATTCGAATTTCCGTCACCGTCCTGTTGGTTTAGGAATTCAAGGTTTGGCAGATGCTTTTATTATGCTTCGTTTGCCTTTTACGAGTGATGAAGCTAAAAAATTAAACCAAGAAATTTTCGAAACCCTTTATTTTGCAGCAGTTACCGCTTCTATGGAAGAATCGAAAGTAGATGGAACTTATGAAAGCTATAAAGGTTCGCCTATTTCTGAAGGGCTTTTTCAACATAATTTATGGGGAATAAAAGACGAAGAATTAAGTGGTCGTTGGGATTGGAAAAAACTTAGAAAAGATGTTAAGAAACACGGGGTGCGTAATTCCCTTTTAGTGGCGCCGATGCCAACTGCTTCCACTTCACAAATACTTGGCAACAACGAAGCTTTTGAACCCTATACTTCAAATATTTATACACGACGTGTGCTTTCAGGTGAGTTTATTGTAGTAAACCAACACCTTCTGAAAGATTTGGTTGAATTAGGACTTTGGAACGAAGACCTAAAAGAAGAAATCATGCGTGCCAACGGCTCTGTTCAAGATGTGGATGTTATTCCTCAGGAATTGAAAGAACTTTATAAAACGGTATGGGAACTTTCTATGAAGGATATTATTGATATGTCTCGCCACAGAGGGTATTTCATTGACCAAAGTCAGTCGTTAAACCTATTTATGGAGAATGCGAATATGGCAAAACTTACTTCAATGCACTTTTATGCATGGAAAAGTGGACTTAAAACAGGAATGTACTACTTAAGAACGAAAAGTGCAGTTGATGCTATTAAATTTACACTTAAGAAAGAAGATAAAAAAGAGCCTGTTGCTGCTGAAGAAATAACTGTGGCTGAAGTGCAAGGTGCATCAACAAAGCCAATGACACCACAAGAACTTCGCGAAATGCTTGCGCAATCTAAAAATGCACCAGATGACGATTGTTTAATGTGTGGCTCTTAAAACAAGTTTATTTGCGTCCCTAATTAGGAATAAAAAAGCCCCAACTTAGATAAGTTGGGGCTTTTTGTTTTAGGTTGTTTTAACCCTTTTATGATTTCTTATAACTGGTATAATACTCTTCCATCAAATTCATTAGCGCCGTTATAAGGTCTTTGGTTTCTAGAAGCATACTGAAATACAATGTAGTATTCTTTGGGCTTGATTCCTCAGTACGCGTGCGGGCTATTTGTTTTTCAATTTTATTAGAAAGACTTGCAAAAATTTCTTCTTTCTTATCGAGTACATTCTTGATACGTTCAAATTCTTTCTTATGGAAAATATCATCTATATCATTTAAAAGCGCTTCCAGATACAAGTCAATTTCTTGTAGATCTTTTATTTGGTTAAAACGAAGTGCTTTGTGGTTGTTGTTAACGTGCTTGTAACTTGCTTTCGAAATAAATTCTAGCGACTGCACCACATCCGTTAAATAACCTAAAATTACAATATAGAAATTACTTCCGCTTACGCTTGTTTCATCTAGGTTTTTAATGAAATAGAAAATGTTGTCACGTAATTCTTCAACCTCATCATTCAATTTTTTGACACCTTTTTTACTCTTCTTTAGTTTTTTGACGTCCTGTTTTGCAAGACCGCGAAGCATATCGGTGTATATTTTGTTGGAACGGGAAACGACATTGCTAATGTTTTCAGCACTTTCTTGAATAATCCCTTGTACTGTTTTACTTTCGGTTTTCTTTAATCCGCTTTTTTCTAACTTTAGCTTCACTTTATTTTTATGTGAAAGGTAATTTCGAACTAAAAGTAGAATAGCTAACAATAAAAGAACAGCGATCATTGCGCCTTTTCCGATGAAAATCAAATAGGTTAAGGTTCCTGCTGCGGTAAATGCCACAAATGCGGTAAAGAACCAGCCGCCAATTACGTTTAGCACCCCAGCAACGCGGTATACGGCGCTTTCGCGGCCCCAAGCTCTATCTGCCAATGAAGTACCCATCGCCACCATAAAAGTTACATAAGTGGTTGATAGGGGGAGTTTCATAGAAGTAGCGGTAGCAATCAAAACCCCTGCTACAACAAGGTTTATGGAAGCACGAATCATATCAAAAGCAGGTACTTCATAGCTTTTGTGTTTTGGTAAATCTATAACTGGCTTTTCAAAACGCTTGTCTATTTTTTGTTGAAGTGATTGCGGAACAATAAATTCTAGATACGTAGCTATTTGCGTAGAACCTCTCACTAAAAACCTTGAAAGCATGTTCGGGTTAAACTTTTCATGACCATCTCCTTGACGCGCTAAATCGATCTCTGTATCTGAAACAGTACGTGCTTTTTTAGAAAACCATAGTGTAAGGACCATAACACCTCCTGCTATAAAGAGTAATAAAGGTTCTGCAGGAACTTGTTTTGCAAGGCTGCTCATTCGGAATTCAGAGGCAACTACTCCTGAAGCAGACCAATCTAAAAAGCTATGATATGCAGCCATTGGTACACCGATAAAGTTTACCAAATCGTTTCCTGCAAAAGCCAATGCAAGGCTAAAAGTACCCACGGCAATTACAATAATAAGGATGTTCTTTTTGAAAATTACCATAAACAGTTGTGAGAAAACTGTCCAAAAAACAAGGCTTGACCCAATCATTAACAGCGAATAGCTTTCCATGATACTGCTAAATTCTCCGTAAAAAGGGGTGCTTTTAAGACCTTTCATAAAAATGAAATAACTTATGGCTGTAAGTGCAATACCGCCAAAAATAGCGCCGAAGTATTTCATTTTCTTTTCAGATTGAAAAGTAAAAATAAGTCGGGAAAGGTATTGAACGACGGCACCAATCGTAAAGGCGATGATAACCGATGCTACGATGCCTATTATAATTTCAACAGCTTTGTCTGTATTAATATATTTTGAAAGTGCTGAAAACGTTTCTGCATCATTATGACCGATTTTTATAAGCGCCATTATTACTGCTGCTCCCAAAAGTTCAAATACGATTGAAACCGTTGTAGATGTTGGCAGACCAATGGTATTAAAAAAGTCGAGGAGTAAGATGTCCGTAATCATTACTGCCATGAAAATAATCATGATCTCATCGAAATAAAATTCGCCAGGAACAAAAATTCCTTTTCGGGCTACTTCCATCATTCCGCTAGAAAAAACGGCGCCAATGAAAATTCCTAAGCTGGCAATTATTAGGATGGTTTTAAATGAAATTGCCTTCGAGCCAATTGCTGAATTAAGAAAATTTACAGCATCATTACTTACTCCAACTACCAAATCTGCAATGGCTAAAGCTGCAAGGGCAACGATCATTAATAAATAAATATTATCCATTTTTTTGTCTTATTAAACTGGTGCAAATTTCCCATATAAAATAGGAATGATTGTTACCAAATTGTTAACTGTAATTACACTAAAAATGTAGGTCGAAACCTATTCTAAATTCAATAGAATCACTTTCGCCACCATTTGTTGCATATGATAAATCTGATTGTACTTTTAGTTTATGCCCCACAATATATTTAGAGCCTCCTAGCGTATATTGGGTACGCGTATCGTTGGCTAAAAATCTAGTTTCAGGTAAAATACTGCTAAACCTTGCTGCAATTTCCCAATTGGTTTTAAACATATATCCTCCTTGAAAATTGAAGCCCTGACCTGTATAAACCTCTTCTCCAGTAGTAGAACCATCACTATTTTTAGCAATAGGATCTGTGGCATCGCGATAGCTATATTCACCCATAAATGAAAAACCATTGTATTTAAACATAGCATCTACAAAGACGGTGCTTATAGTGGTTTCATGAAAGCCTATGTCATTTTCCATGTAATTACCCATATTACTTCGGGTTTTAACGGCGTCTTGATTTAGGTCGAAGGTTGCACCAATTGCCAGCTTAGGGCTTTTTTCTCGATAAATATCACCACCAATATAATCTCCTTTTTTTGTGAATTCACCTAAAGGCAAAATTTCCACACGGCTTGTATATTGATTGCCACCAAGGTTTCCAGTAATTATGTTTCTACCTTCACCTTGTGAAAAAGCGAGCATTTCTCGTATTATAATTTTTTCTGATATATTAAAATGATGACGAAGCTGAATTCCAAGATCTCTGTCTATATTAAAAGTGCTGTTAAGAATGGAACGGTCTATTAGTTGAAGGTTTGCAGATGAAATTACGCGTTCTCTATTTCCTGGCAATTTTGCTTGACCAGCCCAAAGCTCGAAATTTTCATAAAAATTCCACATTATAACTGCGTCAAAAATTATATTGGGCGCATTCCCTGTAAAATCTGAAGCTCTTGAAATATCTTGGTTGGAAAGGCCTAATTCTATTTTATACCGAAGCTTCGGAGAATAAGCAAAACCATCAAATTTAAGGCGTGCACGGCGTATTAAAAAACTGTGTTCTGGTTTTCCAAATTTATCATTTTCGTAATCCCAATTAGAAAGGGCTCGAAACTGAATTCGTGGCGCAAAGCGTACGCTCCAAGAACTATCTTTACTCACAAGGCGAAGCATTCCTTCTCCGAATTTAGGTGTAATGTCCTGAGAATGTGCTACGGTAATGAATAAAAGTGTAATACCTATAAGAAAATACTTAAAGGGCATTTGTAAATCGATTTTAGTTTTTGTCACTGCAAAGGACTATTTTTATCGGCAGCCCAATGTTATTTTAATGTTAAGTTACAACAAATACTTTAGCTATAAAAACAAAAAAAGGGCCGCTCGGAAAAGAACAGCCCAGTTTAAAATCTAGTCGACAAAAACTAAACGATTTTAAATTTCGCCTTTTTTAAGGCAGTTACAAAGAAAATACCTGAATGTATTATTAGAGTAAAATTAGCTTTATTAAATCATTAAGTTATTTTTTAATAAACTTCACAACTATTAAATAATTGAAAATCAATAGATTAAAAGTTTAATGTTATCATAACGTTACGAAATAGTTTCGTAAAAGTTAATTTCGTAACTTTGAATATTCCAATAAAACAAATTCTTATAAAATGCCCACTAAGAATTTTTAATAATCGAAGATGTACACTTAGGGCATTTCATCTTCCAAAAAATACGCTATAAAAATGAAAAATATAATCACACTTCTAGCTGTCGTTTTAATAACTAATGTTGCATTAGCACAAGACAATAAAAAGAACACCTACTTTTTAGATGGGGATGTAATTGAAGCTACCATTTATCATGAAAATGGGATGATAGCTCAAACAGGGTATTATACTCAAGAAAATAAATTAACGGGCGAATGGGTTAGTTTTGATGAAAATGGAAACAAAACTGCCGTTGCACAATACGATAACGGAAAAAAAGTAGGCACTTGGTTGTTTTATCAAGGGAATACACAGCGGGAAGTATCGTATAACGACTCTCAAATAGCAAAAGTAACCACTTGGAAACTTACGGATACCTATGTTGTTTCTAACAATCCATAATTTTAATCTTTAATTATAATGAAAAGAGCCTCTTGATATCAAGAGGCTCTTTTTGTAATGTAGAATTTTAAAAAATAAAATTATTTGCTAATCCAATTCCATCCAGAAATATCTACTGCTGTACCATTAAATACATCATCTTGAGGGGTTGTTAATGGAGTGCCATCAACAATTACGTTAGCCAATGGACCGTTGTCTTTCATGTCAACATTGGTTGCATAATCTGTCAATAATATATTTGTAAAGGTTGCGCCAGATTGTTTTTTAAACTGAAGTGCAGTACCGCCAACAGTTGAAACTGCAGTAAAGTTTACAATTTTAGGATTGTTATTATCTCCATCGGCTTCAATAGCAGTTGAAAATGCTGCGGAATGGCTTACGTAGGTATTTGTAATTGTACCATTCCATCCTTCTGTCCAGTCTACAGAATCATCTTCGTTGTTTTCGAAGTAAAGGTTTGTTGCAGAAACAGCTCCTCCAAAAAATTCAATTCCGTCGTCAGCGCCATCAATTACAGCAACATTCGCAATATGAGTTCCCGAACCTACTGAGTAAAGTGTAAGGCCATTGTATTGTGAATCTGTATTAATTTGTGCCCCAGCACCGCGAATCACAAGATAATCGATGCTACCAGAGCTGTCGCTGTTGTTGTTTCCACCGTAAACAAGGCCACCAACTTCAGCAATTGCATCAATTCCTTCAGTAGTTATACCTTCACCACATAGTAAAAGGCCACCCCAATCTCCAGGATTACCACCAGCAGACTTCATAACTACAGGATTGTCGTTAGTACCTTTTATTTCAATTTCTCCTCCTTGCTCTACAGCAATGTATTTATCAGTTCCTGTTTCAGAAATAATAATAGTTCCTGCAGGAATTACTAATTTTCCACCAGATTTTACAAGTGTAGTTCCTTGAAGAAGGTAAACAACACTAGCGTCAAGTTCCGTTGTTCCAGTTATAGCATTTGGAAGTACTGAAGTATCTGAATTGTTTGATGTAGCCCATGCAAACATTGCTAAATCTACCGTTGCAGGTGCATTATAACCTTTTGAAGGATCAGCAGCTTCACCGTCAATAATTACATTTGCCAACGGCCCGTTATCTTTCATGTCTATACGGGTATTGTATCCTAACAATGATAGACCATCGATTGTAGCTCCAGATTGTTTTTTGAATTGAAGTGCAGTACCACCAACAGTTGAAACTGCTGTAAAGTTTACAACTTTTGGGTTGTTATTGTCACCATCAGCTTCAATGGCAGTTGAAAATGGTGCTGAATGACTTACATAGGTATTTGTGATGGTGCCATTCCAGCCTTCAGTCCAGTCTACAGAATCATCTTCGTTGTTTTCAAAATATAGATTTGTTGCAGAAACTGTTCCTCCGAAAAACTCTACACCATCATCTGCACCATCCAATACAGCTATGTTTGAAATATGCGTTCCAGAACCTACAGAATACAACGTAAGACCGTTGTATTGAGAATCTGTATTAATTTGAGCTCCAGCATTTTTAATTATTAAATACTCAATACTTCCAGAGTTATCTGCATCGTCAGTTCCGCCATAAATAAGGCCTCCAACTTCAGCAATTACATTAACACCTTCAGTAGTTTTTGCTTTTCCACAAAGTAATAAACCACCCCAATCTCCTGGATTGTTGCTTTCTGAACGCATTACTACAGGGCTTGATGAAGTACCTTGAATATCAATTTTTCCACCTTGCTCTACAGCAATGTATTTATCTGTCCCTACTTGTGAAACGATTACGGTTCCTGCAGGGATTGTTAATTTAGCACCAGATTTTACTAGGTATGCTCCAGAAACTGTGTACTGTACGGAAGGGTCTAAAATTCTGTCTGACTCTAATGCGCCAGTAAGTTGCGTGTTTTCTATTGGATCGTCTTCTCCTGATGTAAAGTCATCATCACTACCACATCCTACTAGAAAAAGTGTGCTTACTGCGGCAATTGAGATTGCAAATTTTTTAAATTTTTTCATTTTCATTTTTAATTGAAGTTAAACATTCTTGGTTAAAAGGTATAGTTAAGATTTAGGCCTAAGCTTGCTCCACGCGTATATGAAAGAACCGTTTCTTCCGTTTCAATATTTGTGGTGCTTGGCTTAATATTTTGAGTTCTTTTTATTTCTGGGTTTAGTATGTTTTTTGCTGTAAGGCCTATTTTGAAATTTTTGGTTATTTTCTTACTAAGAATTACATCTAACGAGACAAACCCTTTTTCAACAATAGCATCGTTATAATTGATGTCTCCTGAAGTTTGAAATTCTGGAGCGCCCAAGGCATAGATTTTATCTGAAGCATAGTTTCCAGAAACTGTAGCCTGAAAAGGATTTTCGGTATTTGTGCTAAAATTTAATGCCCCATTTACAATCCATTCGGAGGCACCTTGAAGCGCAGTTTCAGTTAGGCCTTTGTATCTAAAAGTTCTTACAAAGCTTCCCGTTTCATCATAAATTTCTTTTAAGTCTTGTTTGTGCCACATTCTTGAAGCATTCACATTCAATTTTAAATTTGGTCTTTCGTCTCCTGAAATTAAATTTATACGTCCTTCTACTTCAAGACCATAAACTTCTGCTTCATCTCCAGCATTAAAGTAAGAGTAAACCCCTGCAGAGCCTCTATCTTGAACTTTATTGATTGGGTCTTCAATTAGTTTATAAAAACCAGTAAGGGATATAAGTTGCTCTCGGGAAGGAAAAAATTCCCATTTCACATCAAAGTTTCTGTTTAAGGATGCTTCAATGTTAGGATTACCTCGTGTAACCTGCCCAACAGGAGAAACATACTCAAATGGGGCTATTTCTTTAAATTCTGGAAGCGTAGTCGTGTAGCTATTTGCAAAACGAATGCTATGTTTATCGTTTAACGCGTATTTTATATTGAATGAAGGGAAAATTCTACGGTAATCTTTGTTTGCATTTCCTTCTCTACCAGGGTAGTTGTTTACATCCCAGTTTACATCAATATAATCTCTTTGGTATCTTAAGCCAGCTTGTACAGTTATTTTGCCTCTAACTCCCGTTACATTTGCATATCCCGCAACAGATTGTAAATCGCCCGTATAAAAATCTGGTAAAAGTGAATTTGTTTTTAATAAACCATTATTGAAATTTTGTTGAGTGAAGATTTCTGAAATCTCATCAATAGACGCTGGATTTATTGCGTTTGTTACGGTTTCTTCAGCTCCATAAAATTGCGATCCAAAATCACGAGTTTTGTTTCGGTAGGTTCCTCCAATATTTATATGGAAAAGATTTTCTTCTTCATCAACAATTTTAATCAAATCGTTTAGGCGCCCATTGTATTCTGTGTCTTCAATTTTTTGAACACTTTTTCGTTGTTGAAAACCACCAGTGCGACCTAATTGCACACTGTTTTCATTAAAGTTAACTTCGTTACGAATCCGGTTTGGCTCGTCTGCACTTAAAAAGTTATAACCACCAGCCCATTCTAATTCGTTTTTCTCACCTAAATTATGTTCACCGCTAAGTTGAGTAACGGATAACAATGTTTTTTTAAGGTTTTGGTCACGTACAAATTGTGATAAGCCTTCATCTGCATCTGTTTCTTCAAAAATAACAGCTTCACCAGAGCGGCCACCTTCAAATACTTCGTCTTCAATTTTATTAATTACTAAAGTGTTGAATTTAATGTCGTTGTTATCATCTGCTCTAAGCCTTATGTGAAACAAACCAGAAGTGGCAACCTCTTTGTTCCATGTTATTGCATCAGGAATTATATCGTCTAAAAAGTTAGAACGATATTGTTTAAAAGAACCTTCTCTATATTCAAATTCTTCAGACTGACCAACGGTAAAAAGTACGCTCAATTTGCTTCCAAATCTTTTACCAGCACTTATTGAATACGATCTGTTTATTGGTAAATCGACAAGCTCGGGGCTCCAGCTTTGGTCTGTAATTGCAAGATTGGTAGGCACGCTTTTTTGGTAAAACCCAAAGGATACATCTTGATAGTTTGGCGAAACTTTAAAATTGCTTGAAACACCATCGCTCATAACATTAGAGTTTACCGAACTACTCGCACTTACGGAAAATAAACTGCTTCCTGATAACTCTTTGGTGCTGATGTTTATATTTCCAGACGCCTGATCTGCTGAAATTTCTGGTGATGTCGTTTTGCTAACATCAATGCTTTCTATCAAACGCGTTGAAAAAAGATTTAGGTTTATGTTTTTCTTATCTATGTTATCTGAAGGTATCGGAAGCCCATTTAGGGTTGTGTATAGGTATCGATCCCCAAGACCACGAACAAATACATCGCCGCTTCCGTCTGTTTTTGATATTCCTGAAATTTTTGTAGTTGCACCAGCTGCATCAGAAACACCAAGTTTTGTTAACTGTTCTGAGCCAATACTTTCTCTAATTGCAACTGCTTTTTTCTGTTCTAGTAATAATACCGCTTCACTTTCTCTACGCGTAGTGGTTTTTATTACAACTTCATCTAAAGCAGCGGCACTAGCGCCCATCGGTACATCAATATTAGTTACTTTGTCTCCTACTACTATAACATTTGGTATTTCAACAGTTTCATAACCTACAAAACTATATACAATCGTATAGGTTCCTGGCTCAATATTGTCTAGCGAATAAAGCCCATCAAAATCTGAAGTTACCCCTTTTGTTGTGCCTTTTATAAATACGTTTGCAAAAGGTAATGGTTCATTGTTGTAATCTTTGTCTGTCAGTTTTCCTGCAACAGAACCGCTTTGTTGTGCCACGGTTACTGCGGTAATAAAGAAGAAAAATAATTTTGAAAATAGTTTCATTTTTGTCGTTTGATTTTATTTGTGCAAAGAAACTGGGCTTATGTAAAGTCGAGGTTAATTGACTGTTACCAATTCGTGATATTAGAGTTAGCTAAAAGTTAACCAACAACTTAAAAATTATCATTGGTTTGCCTTTTGAAAATAGTATCTTGCCTACAAAATTCTTACAGTTATGATGCAATGGGAACAGTTGCTGTCGCTACGAAAGCACGGAGATAAAAACAAAAGACTTAGAATAGAAGAAAACGAAACGCGTTTGGGCTTTGAGGTAGATTACGACCGCGTAATTTTTTCGTCTGCCTTTAGAAGCCTACAAGATAAAACGCAAGTTATCCCCTTGTCTAAAACCTCTTTTGTGCACACAAGGCTCACCCATAGTCTGGAAGTTTCTGTTGTAGGGCGTTCTTTAGGGCGTAGTGTTGGGAAAGCAATTCTTAATAAGCACCCTCAATTACAGCGTGTGCACGGGTATCACTTTAATGATTTTGGAGCTATTGTAGCCGCCGCAGCTTTGGCACACGATATTGGTAATCCGCCCTTTGGTCATAGTGGCGAAAAAGCTATAGGCGACTATTTTTTAAATGGAAATGGAAAGCGTTTTAAAGAGCAACTTACCGATAATGAGTACCAAGACTTAGTGGATTTTGAAGGAAATGCAAATGGTTTTAAGATTTTAACAGAATCTAAAAACGGTGTTGAGGGTGGCTTGCGATTAACCTATGCAACCCTTGGCGCATTTATGAAATATCCAAAACAGTCGCTTCCAAAAAAACCAACTTCACATGTTTCCGATAAAAAATTTGGTGTTTTTCAGAGTGAAACCGCATTTTTTAAGGAAGTGGTTACAGATTTGGGGCTTTTAAATAGAACCAATACAGCTTATGCGCGCCATCCGCTAGCATTCCTAGTGGAAGCTGCTGATGATATTTGTTATACAATAATTGACTTTGAAGATGGAATCAATCTAGGATTGATTGAAGAAGAGATGGCGTTGGAATATTTAATCAACTTGGTGCGAAATAATCTAAAAACGGAGGTCTATTCCAAACTAAAAACCCTAAAAAATAGATTGGCATATTTACGATCACTAGCAATTAGTACATTAATAGGAGAAGCAGCAACAATTTTTATTGAAAATGAGGCAGCAATTTTAAATGGAACTTTTTCCGAGGCCTTGTTAGCTAAAAGTCAATACAAAGCACAAATAGCAGATATTATTAAAATTAGTATTCAAAAAGTATATCAAAGCAACGAAGTAATGGAGAAGGAGATTGCTGGCTATACTATATTAACTACATTATTAGACGCTTTTACAACGGCCTCTGAAAACTATAGCAACGGAGAAACAAGGCATTACGATAAATTATTATTGCAAATGTTTGATGTTGATTTTAATAAATCTCAATCTGTCTATGAATACCTAATGGAAAGTTGCAGTTACATTTCAAGACTAACAGATGGGAATGCCTTGCAAATATTTCAAAAAATAAAAGGAAATTTATAAAAAAAACAAGTCCGAGTTGCGTCAAAAAGTGTTAAAACTTAAGTTAAAAGCAATTAATCTTTAATTTTATGATATTTTTATCACTTATTTTTTTTGAAATATTATAAAATCAAACTTTTTTGAAGTAGTATTTCGCACCTATTTATTCATTTTTTAACCAATTTAAAGCCCTATGAAAAAAATTTTTTACTTACTTATCTTTTTTGCTGTAAATACTGCCTTTGCGCAGGATTATAGCAATGTGATAAAATCGTATTTACAACAAAACAAATCGCAGTTCTCATTGCAACAGCAAGATGTGGCAGATATTTCGATTGCCTCTCAAACTGCTTCAAAAAGTATGGGAGTACATAACGTTTATGTTGAACAACGTTACCAAGGCATTAAAATATTCAACTCATCTTCTCCCTTCGTAATAAAAGACGGCGCAGTACTAAACGCAAAAGTTTCATTTACTGAAAACACTGCGGCAAAGGTAAATAGTACTTCACCTTCTATATCTGCTGTAAACGCAATAGCTAAAGCAGCAAATTTTCTTGGATTACAGAGCCCATCAGGTCTTAATTTAATTGAAACAGTATCTGATAATAGCTATGTTTTTTCTAATGGGAATATTTCACAAGAAAACATTCCTGTTGAATTAGTATACCAAAAAATGGAAGATTCAAATGCTCTAAAATTAGCATGGGATTTAAGCATCTACCTTTTAGATTCTTCTCATTATTATAGTGTGCGTATAGATGCGCTTACAGGGGAATTATTAAGCACTCATGATTGGGTAGTAAGCTGTAACTTCGGTGATGGTTCACACTCTCATGACACAGAAAGTGTACTTTTCGCTAAGTATCACAGTAGCAGTAATGCTACAATACTTGGTGATGGATCATCATACCGTGTGTTCCCATTGCCTTTAATTGGGCCTAACGAAGGGCCAGACCAATTGGTTTCTGACCCATCAGACCCAGTTGCTTCTCCTTTCGGATGGCATGATTATGATGGTGTTGCCGGGGCAGAGTTTACTATATCTCGTGGTAATAATGTATGGGCAGTAGAAGATCAAAACGGAAATAATGGGGTTGGTGCACCTGCAGAAGGTGGCGCAACACTTACTTTCGATTTTCCTTTTAACCTTCCTTCAAACCCAGCAACTTTCATAGATGGTTCAATTACCAACTTGTTTTATATGAACAATATGATACACGATATTATGTATCACTATGGTTTTGATGAACAAAGTGGAAACTTTCAAAGAAACAATTATGGTAATGGTGGTAACGGAAATGACTTCGTTTTAGCGGAAGCTCAAGATGGAAGTGGTTTAGATAACGCTAACTTTGCTACACCTGCTGATGGTGGAGCTGGAAAAATGCAAATGTATTTATGGTCTCCTCCTGGAAATGTTTTAGGTACTTATCTCACATTAAATACTGGAGCTTTGGCTGGTCAATACTACGGGATGGACTCTAATTTTGCACCACCAGTACCTACTACTGCAATTACGGCAGACCTTGTAGTTATTGAAGATGATAACTCAGGACCTTCTACAGATGCTAACGATGGTTGTGATACTATTACAAACGCGGGCGACTTAAGTGGAAAAATTGTAGTAATTAGAAATGGTGTTTGTAGCTATAACGTTAAAGTTGCAGCTGCACAAGATGCTGGGGCATTAGCAGTAGTAATTGTGAATAATATTTCTGCAGATCCCCTTGTAATGGGAGGAAACGGATCATCAATTACCATTCCTGCTATTATGATTTACGAATCTGACGGAAATGATATTATAGCTTCTCTTCTTAATGGAGATTCTATTAATGCTACTTTACGTGATGATGGTTCAGGAACTGATAACTTCCGAAGAGATGGTGATCTTGATAACGTAGTTATAGCACACGAATATGGTCATGGTATTTCTAACCGCTTAACTGGTGGAGCTTCTCAAGCAGGATGTCTTCAAAACCAAGAACAAATGGGTGAGGGCTGGAGTGATTACTTCGGTTTAATGCTAACTATGAAAGCTGGTGACGCAAGAGATGATTACCGTGGAATAGCAACGTACGATAAAGGACAAGGGCCAGGTGGAAAAGGTATTAGAACTAAATACTACCACACTGATTTTGCAGTAAATAACTTTACATATAACAGTATCAAATCTCAAGTTGCGCCACACGGTGTAGGGTCTGTTTGGACAACAATGCTTTGGGATTTAACTTGGGATTTAATAGACCAATATGGTTTTGATCCAGATATTAAAGGTGGAAACGGTGGAAATAACATCGCTTTACAACTTGTAATGGACGGACTTAAATTACAAGCGTGTAGCCCTGGATTTGTAGATGGCCGTGATGCTATTCTTGAAGCCGATGAACTTGCTAATGGCGGTGCTAACAGATGTCTTATCTGGAGAGCTTTCGCTAAGCGTGGTCTTGGTGTAAGTGCTAATCAAGGAAGCACTGCAAGCAAAGCTGATGGTACTGAAGCTTTTGATATTCCTGTAGGTTGTGAATTAGGTGTTTCTGATAATGAAGGACTTAAAAATAACTTCATTGTGTATCCTAACCCTTCAAATGGAGAGCTTAACATTAAAGCTAGAGTTGATGTTGGTGAAGCTACAATTTCTATTTTTGATATGAATGGTAGAAAAGTTTTCAATCAAACATTAGAACTTAGCCAAAATGCAACAATTAATGCCTCTGGTTTAAACTCGGGTATTTACTTGATGCAGATTGATGGCGCTAGTACTTCTCAAACTACAAAGTTGATCATCAACTAAAGTAGTTTAGATTAATATAATTTAAAAGAGGCTCCATATGAGCCTCTTTTTTTTATAAATACTTTTGAATAGTTTCTTTTATTCTTTCGGAAGAAATACCTGCAGCTTCCTGCAATTCTTTGATGGTACCTTGTTCGCAAAAAACATCTGGGATGCCTAAAATTTCAATTGCATTTTTATACGCATGCTCAGTAGCAAATGCAGCAACAGTGGTTCCTAACCCACCAATAATAGTGCCTTCTTCAACCGTGAGAATCGTATTGTATTTTTTAAAAACCTGGTGAAGCATAACTTCATCTATAGGTTTTAAAAAGCGAATATCAATCAGGCCAATTTTGTGCTGTTCTGAAAGTGGAAGTTTTTCAATCGCTTTAAGCGAATTTTCTGCCATGGTTCCTAGAGTTAAAACCGCAATTTCTACACCTTCTTTTAGGGTCTTCGCTTTTCCGATTTCAATATTACTAAATGGCTTTTGCCAATCTATAATTGTTCCTCTACCGCGTGGATAGCGTATAAAGATGGGTAAGTCCAATCCCTGTTGCGCTGTAAATAATATATTTCGTAATTCAACTTCGTTTCGTGGTGCAAAAATGATGAGGTTTGGAATACAGTTTAAATATGCCAAATCAAAAATACCATGATGTGTAGGACCGTCTTCACCTACTATTCCAGCGCGATCCAAACAAAATATTACAGGTATTTTTTGTAAGCAAACATCGTGAATTACCTGATCGTAAGCTCGCTGCAAAAAAGTTGAGTAGATATTACAAAAAACCGTAAATCCTTGTGTGGCTAAGCCTGCAGAAAAGGTTACTGCATGTTGTTCCGCAATTCCAACATCAAAAGCACGTTCTGGAAAAGCCTCCATCATAAATTTTAAGGAGCTTCCAGTTGGCATTGCGGGAGTGATGCCGATAATTTTTTCATTTTTTAAAGCAAGTTCAACTAAGGTTTTCCCAAAAACATCTTGAAATTTTGGGGCTTGCACAGCAGTACTTTTTGGTGCAAGATTTCCAGTAAGTGCATCAAATTTTCCGGGAGCGTGATAAACAACTTGGTTTTCTTCTGCCTGCCGCAACCCTTTTCCTTTTTTCGTAATTATATGAAGCAATTTCGGTCCAGAAATGTTTTTTAATCGCTCTAATTCTGAAGTTAACAAATTCAAATCGTGCCCGTCAATGGGACCTGAATACTTAAAATTTAAAGCTTCAAATATATTGTCCGATTCTTTGGCGCCGTCCAATTTAACTTTTGTAAAATAATTTTTTAATGCACCAACACTTGGGTCAATTCCAATAGCATTATCGTTTAGAATAACCAATAGGTTGGTGTCAGTGACACCAGCATGGTTTAGAGCTTCAAACGCCATGCCGCTGGCAATAGAGGCATCTCCTACTATTGCTATATGTTGTTTGTTAATTTCGCCTTTTAATTTTGAAGCAAAAGCCATTCCGAGTGCTGCTGAAATAGCGGTACTACTGTGCCCTACACCAAAAGTATCATAGCTACTTTCACTTCGCTTTGGAAAACCACTAATACCGCCCAACTGCCTGTTGGTGTGAAAAATTTCTTTTCTCCCGGTTATTATTTTATGCCCATACGCTTGGTGGCCAACATCCCAAACTAAAATGTCTTCTGGGGTATTAAAAATGTAGTGTAATGCAATTGTAAGTTCCACAACCCCAAGACTAGCGCCTAAATGTCCTTCTTTTGTAGCGACAATAGTTATAATAAATTCACGAAGCTCCTGTGCCAATTGCGGCAATTTTTCCTTTGGAATTTTCCGAAGGTCTTCTGGGAATTTGATGGTATTTAAAATATTTTCTGGCACCAGGCAAAGATAGGTTATCAAAATTGTATATTTGGGTTGAGGAGGTTGAGAAGTTTGTATGTTTAGTTTAAATATAGAAAACCATGAGAATAGTTGGATTTGAAACATTACAGGTTTGGCAAAAGACAAGAGAACTTTCTGTGTTTGTATATAAAGAAACAAAAAGTTTTTCTTCGGAAGAAAAATTTGGGTTAATTAGTCAAATGAGACGGGCGGTGATATCCATTTCTTCATATATTGCTGAAGGAAGGAGTCGACATTCTTATAATGATAAAGCAAGGTTTCCTGAAATTGCATACAGTTCAGCTTTAGAATCACTCAATCAAGCGATGCTTTCAAATAATTTGGGATTTCTTTCTAAAGAAAAATATTTGCTTATTCGAAAATCAATTTCTAAAATCACTTTGATGCTTGATGGTCTTTTTAAATTTCAAATAAAAATGTCTAGGTTTAATTTCTAAATTTTCAACCTCTAAACTTTCTAAACATTATCTCTTGATAAATCCTTACGACGATACCTACTTTATGAAACGCGCCTTCCAAGAGGCGGAAGCGGCTTATGAAAAAGGCGAAATCCCAATTGGGGCAATTATAACCATAAACAATCAAATTATTGCACGGGCCCACAATCTTACCGAAACGCTAAACGATGTTACTGCTCATGCTGAAATGCAGGCGATAACTGCCGCTGCAAATTATTTGGGTGGAAAATATTTAATAGATTGTACACTTTATGTAACGATTGAACCTTGCCAAATGTGTGCAGGAGCATTGTTTTGGAGTCAGATTTCAAAAATTGTATATGGGGCGAGAGATGAACAGCGAGGTTGTATTGCAATGGATACAAAGTTGCACCCTAAAACGGTTATGACTGGTGGGATAATGGAAGAAGAAGCTTCTCAATTGCTAAAGCGTTTTTTTATTGAAAAAAGAAATTTAAACTAAAAAGCCCTTCGTAAAACGAAAGGCTTTGGTGTCTGTTTGTAAGTATATATTTTTAGTCGTGAATAACGCGAACTTGAGCCGCAACACGTCCTTTTCTTCCTTCTTCTTCAACATATTCTACTTTATCGCCTTCGTTTAGCGCTTCCCCGTTTAAACCGGTTACGTGTACAAAAATGTCTTTTCCGGTTTCGTCATTGGTGATAAAGCCAAAACCTTTAGATTCGTTAAAAAATTTTACAGTTCCTTCCATTTTAAATAAAAATAAATTAATAATAAGCTACAAATGTATAATAATTCTGAAACTCAGTATTAACGAATTTTAAAATTTTTGGATGCTAACCGCTGCTTAGGTCTTTTTATCTCTTTGATACTCTTGCATTTTCTGAATATTTTCTTTCGTAAGCATATAGTCTTTTACGCTTTTATTTTTCCATCGATGGTAGATAAAACTTGGCATTAACACAAAAAAACCAGCCATTAGGCTAAGGCCGATAATTAAATTTCCAGTGGTTTCATCTATAGGTTTTAGGTAAAAACCACATCCCAAGCTTAGGAGTACAACAATGAATAATATGATGATAAAGTATTTCATTTTAAGGTGTAATTTTTAGATTATTTGCCTGAAAAATCAATCAGTTTTCTTCTATAGGCGGTTAGTAATTTCGACTTTGAAACAAACCCATAATACGCACCATTGTTTATTACTGGGAGATTCCAAGCACCAGTATTTTGAAATTTTTTCATTACATCGGTCATTTTATCATCGGCAAGATTAATTACATCTGGAGGGCTATTCATTAGTTCGCTGGCTTTTAGTTCGTCATAAAGTGTTTGATCGAACATTACAGGGCGTAAATCATCTAATAGGATGATTCCTTTAAGGGAATTGGTTTCTTTATCGAGCACAGGAAACAAGTTTCGTTTTGATTTTACTACGGCTTGATGTACTATTTCGCCCAAATTCATGTCTGGATAAATAGCTACAAAATCACGTTCTATTACCGTTTGGATATCCATTAAAGTAAGTACCGCATGATCTTTATTATGCGTAATTAAATCCCCTTTTTTGCCCAATTCCATTGCGTACACGGAATGGGGAATAAAATATTTGGTGATAGAAAAAGCGATTGCAGCCGTAATCATTAAAGGGATAAAAAGTTCATAGCCACCCGTAACTTCCGCAATTAAGAATATTGCAGTTAAGGGAGCGTAAAGTACTCCAGCCATTAAGCCTGTCATTCCTACAAGTGTAAAATTACTTTCTGAAACCCCATTAGGAAAAAGCCCGCAATTATTTAAAATCTTTGCAACGACATTCCCCATAATACTTCCCATAAAAAGGACAGGGGCAAAAATACCACCTACACCACCCGCGCCAAAAGTAAGTGCGCTTGCAATAATTTTGAAGAGAACTAGGCCTGATAATAAGGCTATAACAATCCAAATATTAGTGAGTTCTAAATTAAAAATATTGTTCTGTAGTGCAATTTCTGGATTTCCCTTTACCAAATTATTTATCACATCGAAACCTTCCCCGTAAAGAGGCGGAATAAAATAGACAAGCACTCCGAGGCCAATACCGCCAATAAGCAATCGTTTTGCGGGGGAATTTATTTTTTCGAAAAACGCTTGAAAAAAAGCATAGACTTTAGTAAAGTAAACAGAAGTAAAGCCTGCAACGACTCCCAAAATCATAAAAAAGGGGACGTCGCTAAGCAAGAAAGCATCTGTATTTTTAAAAGGTAATAGAACATCATTTCCAAAGAAAAAATAAGACGTTAAAATTCCTGAAATGGAAGCCAATAAAAGTGGAAGCATGGAAGCTAGGGTAAGGTCTAAGCTAAAGACTTCAATCGCAAAAATTAGCGCTGCGATGGGTGCTTTAAAAATGGAGGCCATTGCCCCTGCGGCGGCACAACCAATTAATAGGGTTCTATTTGCTTGATTTAAATGAAGTAATCTTGATAGATTAGAACTTAATGCGGCGCCAGTAGCCACGGTTGGACCTTCCAGTCCTACGGAACCACCAAAGCCGACAGTTAGTGGGGCTGTTAAAATGCTTCCTAGCATTTGGTAGCGTTTTATAAAGCCTTTCTTTTTAGAAATAGCAAACAAAGTAGAAGGGATGCCATGGCTTACTTTATTCCTAATTATATATTTAATTACGAAGTAAACAATGGTCAGCCCCAGTATTGGAAACACAAAATAGAAAGCTGCGTGATAAATTTTAATTAAATTACCTTCCAGCATATGTTGGATAAAGTGGGTGAGGTTTTTAAGAATTACAGCGCCAACTCCAGCCAAAAACCCAACAACAATACTGATTAAATACACAAACTGAGTTTGGGAGATGTGTTTAATCCTCCAAATGAGAAACCGAGTGAGTAATGTTCTTTTTTGTGTAGGCATCCTTAAAGCTAATAAAAAATCCTGCTTATGCAGGATTTTTATCTTAAGATTTTATTTCAACTTTTAAATGAAGTTCTTCCAATTGTTTTTGGTCGATGGCGGCAGGCGCATCAATCATAACATCGCGCCCCGAATTGTTTTTTGGGAACGCAATAAAATCACGAATGGTTTCTTGCCCGCCTAGAATGGCTACCAATCTATCCAAGCCAAAGGCAATCCCACCATGAGGAGGCGCACCGTATTGAAAAGCATCCATTAAAAAGCCAAACTGCGCTTTTGCTTCTTCAGGAGTAAAACCTAAATAATCAAACATTAAGGCTTGTGTTTTTTTATCGTGAATACGGATGGAGCCGCCACCAATTTCATTTCCGTTTAAAACCAAATCATATGCGTTTGCTTTTACTTCGCCAGGATTGGTAGCTAAAAGTTCCAATTGTCCAGGTTTTGGAGAGGTAAATGGATGGTGCATGGCGTGGTAACGCTCGGTTTCCTCATCCCATTCTAAGAGCGGGAAATCGATTACCCAAAGTGGGGCAAATTCCGTATTTTTTCTAAGTCCGAGTTGTTCTGCCAAATGCATACGCAATGCACTAAGTTGTGTTCTTACTTTATTTTTTGCTCCAGAAAGCACACAAATTAAATCGCCAGGTTTTGCGCCTGTAGTTGCTGCCCACTTTGCTAAATCTTCTTGGTCGTAAAACTTGTCTACGGAAGATTTGTAAGTGCCATCTTCATTACAACGAACATAAACCATTCCTAAGGCACCTATTTGTGGACGTTTAAGCCAATCGATTAAAGTGTCAATTTCTTTTCTGGTGAAGTTATTTCCGCCAGGAACAGCGATTCCTACAACCAATTCAGCTTGGTTAAAAACGTTGAATTCTTTGTGTTGTGAAACGTCATTTAATTCGCCAAACTCCATTCCGAAGCGAATGTCAGGCTTGTCGTTTCCGTATGTTGCCATAGCCTCGTCGTAGGTCATTCTTGGAAATTCAGCTACGGCTACGCCATTAATTTCTTTTAATAAATGTCTTGTTAAGCCTTCAAATGCATTTAGAATATCTTCCTGTTCTACGAAAGCCATTTCACAATCTATCTGTGTAAACTCAGGCTGACGGTCTGCGCGCAAATCTTCATCGCGGAAACATTTTACAATTTGAAAATATTTATCGAGCCCTCCTACCATCAATAATTGTTTAAATGTTTGCGGACTCTGCGGCAGGGCGTAAAATTGCCCTTCATTCATTCTAGAAGGCACCACAAAATCGCGTGCACCTTCGGGCGTAGACTTAATTAAATATGGTGTTTCAACTTCTACAAAACCATCGTTAGACAAATAATTTCTAACAGCAATTGCAACTTTATGGCGGAAAATAAGGTTGTCGCGAACTGGTTTTCTACGAATATCGAGGTATCGATATTTCATACGTAAATCTTCGCCACCATCGGTTTCATCTTCTATAGTGAAAGGTGGGGTCTGCGATTCATTTAAAATAGTTAATTCAGAAACCAAAATTTCCACATCGCCAGTAGGCATGTTTGGGTTTTTGGATTCACGCTCAATTACAGTTCCTTTCACTTGTATTACGAACTCGCGCCCCAGTTTAGAGGCTTTATCCATAACTTCTTTAGGTGTTCTTTCCTCGTCAAATATAAGTTGGGTAATGCCGTAGCGATCACGAAGATCTAGCCAAACCATAAAACCTTTATCTCGTGTTTTTTGGACCCATCCTGAAAGGGTTACCTCCTTATTTATATCTGCGGTGCGGAGTTGACCGTTGTTGTGTGTTCTATACATTTTATTCTGAAAAAAAATTGAGAGGGCAAATTTAATAAGTATTAAGTGAATGCGAGTGATTTTGAGCGGATTATTATTCGCTTTTTTGTGTCAGAATGTTTAAAAGCAAATCACGTTCACGGACCACTATTTTTACATCTTTCTCAAGTTGTGCTATGTGGTCGTTTTTGCGGGTCTTTACGGGGGCATTCATGACAACTGATGCAGGTGCGCTGCGACAAGGTTCTTAAATGCTGTATTGAATGGCGACCAAAGGCGCTCATAGATGTGCGGCACTGCAGGCTATTTCTTTTTTGGTAACGCAAATCTCTTGGTGTTTTTATGTAGTACGTGTGCACGGGTGGTTTTTGAAATACACTTGCCCTTAATACGAGACTTTAATTTTTCACCTACAGGCGGCAGAATAGTTATATACTATTAAGTTAGAATTCTTACATATAAAAATGCTGCTTAAAACACCTTTTTTTAGATAGTTTAATTGGTGTGAATACTAAGAATAGTTTCATAAATATACTTACTGTTTCATTTTTTTAACTTCAAATCACATCGTATTTATTTTTTAAATTTCCTACAAAATTTAAGAGGTTTTTGTAAAAATAATTATCATAAAATTGACAAACAATACATTATCATTAATAAATTAACATTATTTTAGGGCAATAACTAAAACTTCAAACCTATGAAACAAAACAAACCTGATATTAGGAAGCTTTTATTATTAGTTTTCCTTTTTCCTTGTTTTATGGTTGCGCAAGCACCATTATCTGGAAAAGTGATAGACGAAAATAATGCGACAGTTCCTTTTGTAAACGTTATTGAAAAAGGAACAGCAAATGGAACCACAACAGATGTCGATGGAAATTTTACTATTAAGGTGGCTGAATTACCAGCAACTTTAGTGTTTTCATCTATTGGTTTTGAAACGCAGGAATTTACTGCATCAACACCAAATGCAATTGCCATTACCCTTGCAGAATCTGCTCAGACATTAGATGAGGTAGTGGTTACTGGTTTGGCAACATCCGTAAAACGATCTAACTCTGCCAATGCAGTGGCGTCTATTTCTGCAGATGAGCTTACAGGGCGAACGCCTCCTTCTACACTTGATGGAGCGCTTTATGGAAAATTTGCCGGGGCAATTATTAATGCAAATTCAGGAGCCCCAGGTGGAGGACTTTCTGTAAAGTTGCGAGGTGCTACTTCTATTCAAGGAAATACACAACCACTTTATATTATTGATGGGGTTTATGTAGATAACTCCTCTATTGCAGCTGGTTTGAACACCGTTTCTGCAGCGGCACAAGGCGGTAGTGCTTCCAATCAAGACAACCCCACCAATCGTATTGCAGATCTTAACCCAGACGATATTGCAAATATAGAGATATTAAAAGGGGCTTCTGCGGCGGCAATTTATGGTTCGCGAGCGGCGGCTGGAGTTGTTCTTATTACAACAAAACGTGGAAAAGCTGGGAAAACACAATTTAGATTTTCGCAATCTACAGGTTGGAACCAAGCTATAAACCTCCTGGGAATGCGCGATTATACTGAAGAACGTGTGTTAGATAGTTTTGGGGAAGCCGATTTAGCAGCTTTCATTGCCGCTAGAAATGCTGGCACCCTTGTAGATTATGAAAAAGAAATTTATGGCGAACACGGAATTATAACCATTACCAATTTTAGTATGAGTGGCGGTAGTGAAAAGTCTAAATTTTTTGCTGGTGTAACCCATAATGATGAAGATGGAATTGTAAGAAATACAGGGTATAAAAAAACATCGTTGCGTTTAAACTTAGACCATCAGCCGGAAGATTTTTTAAAGTTCTCTTTAAGTTCAAATTATATACATTCCTCTTCAGATAGGGGGTTCTTTAATAATGATAATAGTGGGACGACCATAGGAATTGCATTAACAACGACCCGACCATGGGATCAACTTTTCCCTGATGAAAACGGGATTTATCCAGACCATCCTAATAACAGCTCAAACCCATTACAGACACGGGATATGGTTAAAAACAATGAAAGAGTAGATCGGATTATTATGGGGGGATCTGCAAATCTTGATATTTATAGGGCTGAAAGTTCAAACCTTGAATTGATTTTACGTGGCGGACTCGATTTTTACGGACAGAAATCACGCGCGTTTTTTCCAAAGGAATTACAATTTCAGAAAATAGCTAACGGGGGGCTAAATGGTGTTTCTGTTCAAGGAGAAACTCAAAATAAAAACTACAACCTTTCAGCGTTTTTAGTACATAATTTTTACACAGGAAGTACTATTAACTTTAGAACCCAAGCTGGTTTAACGCGGGAATATTTTGATCAAAATACAGAGTTGCTTACTGCTACAGGATTGGTTGCTTCAGGCACCAATGTAGACCAAGCAAGTAATACGGGTGTAAACCAAACAAGGCTTAAACAAGAAGACGCGGGTTTCTTTGTACAGGAAGAGATTAACTTTAAGGACATGCTAATAGCTACTATTGGTGTGCGTGGCGATAAATCTTCAAATAATGGAGATGCTAATAAGTTGTTTTACTACCCGAAAGCTTCATTAGCGGTAAACCTTACTGAATTTGGTTTTTGGAAAGAAACTGCTGCTTGGAGTCAATTTAAACTTCGGGCGGCGTACGGGGAGGCTGGAAATTTCCCGCCTTTCGGGGCTTTGTTTACTTCCTATAACGCATTTTCAACAGATGGTATCTTAGGAATTAGTTTAATAGGGGTTCGTGGTGATGCAAATTTAAAGTCTGAACGTCAAAAAGAACTAGAATTTGGTGCGGATATTGGCTTTTTTAATGGCAGAATAAGTCTTTCAGCAACCTATTATATAAAAACAATAGACGATTTAATACTTCAAGCTAATTTAGAACCATCAACAGGATATACTACCCAATATGTAAATGCAGGAAGCCTAGAGAATAGAGGTATTGAGCTAGGATTAAATACAACACCTATTGCTACACGTAATTTTCAGTGGGATCTTGGAATCAATTTCTTTAAGAATACTTCAGAAATTACCGAACTTAGAGTTCCAGCTTTCAATTTAGGAGCTTTTGGCGCAGGTTTGGGGACTTTTAGAATTGAAGAAGGTCAAAGCGCCACGCAAATTGTTGGAAGTTTTGATGGCGAATTGCAAGTGGTGGGCGATGCCGAACCAGATTTTCAGATGGCATTTAATAACAGCTTAAAATATAAAAACCTAGAGCTGTCTATGTTGTGGCAATGGAAAAACGGAGGCCAAAATATTAACCTCACTACCTTACTTACAGACCTTAACCAGACAAGCCATGATTTTGACGATTTAACCGTAGACCCAGAGGGGCTTATTGTAAACGGAAAATACAGACCAGCTGGTAATGCAGATGTACATACAGAAGATGCTTCCTATGTGCGTTTACGAGAAATTGGCTTGTATTATACCATACAAAAGAAAAACTTAACAGGCTTGCTGGGCGGTAGAATAGAGACTATTAAACTTGGGTTTTCCGGAACAAATGTCATTAACATATTTGACTACAACAGTTACGATCCCGAAGTGTCTAATTTTGGTGGAGGCTCCATTTTTACAGGTGTAGATGTACTACCATTCCCTTCGTCCAAAAGGTTTTTATTTAATGTGGCAGTTAATTTTTAAAAAAAGAATTATGAAAAAATATAGCTATAAAATACTACTAATTGCTTTTCTCATTGGAACAGCAATTTCATGTGAAGTACAAGAGTTTTCAGACTTAAACAATGCTGAAATAGGCAATTTTGAAGAAAACCTTACCCGGGAAGATATGCAGGATCTTATTGGGGGAGTTCTCTATAGTTCAAGGGTGCGTTTGGACAATTATTTTGATGATAACGGAGTAATTGGTCGTGAATATTACCGCTTTTCTAGTGCAGATCCACGCTTTACAGGCGACTTGTTAGGAAGAGATGGGTTGGTGTTAGACAATAATACCTTTTACCTTACAGGACCTTGGGGGTCACGTTATAGAACCGTGAAAAATGCAAATTTAATTCTTGGGTTTATGGATGGGCAAGATTTGTCTGTTCAATTTACACCGCAAGAAATAAACGCTACCAAGGGGTTTCTTAAAACATTTATTGCCTATGAACTTTTATTGAACCTAAATTTGACAGATGAAAATGGAATCCGATTGGATGTGGCAGATGAAAATAATCTAGGTCCTTTTGTGTCAAAAACAGAAGCGTTATCTGGCATAAGAAATATGTTGGTAGAAGCTGCAACAGATTTAAGCAATGGCAGTGTTGAATTTCCATTTATTTTACCTTCAGGATTTGAGGATTTTAAAACCCCTTTAGGGTTCTTACAAGTTAATAATGCGATTGCTGCGCGTGTAGCAGCCTATCAAGCAGATTATCCAGCTGTTTTATCCTTTTTGAATAACTCATTTTTTACCTTGGATGCTGCTCAATTAGATTTAGGAATCAACTACACCTTTTCTCTAAACCAAACAGACATTTCAAACCCTTTATTTAAGTCTATTAAAGGGCTTACTTCTGCAGATGCAAGAATTGTACAACCGCTATTTGTTACTGAAGCTGAAGCAGGAGATGAACGATTAGTAAAAGCATTTAAACTTGATGCGCCACTAAGCCAAGATGGGTTGTCTGGGGAATATGCTTTGTACAGGTATACTTCAAATATAGCCTCCATACCAATAATTAGAAATGAGGAACTTATTTTGTTATATGCTGAAGCAAACATCACATTAAATACACCAGAAGCAGTCAATGCAATTAATTTAATAAGAAACAGTGCAGGATTGCTTGATTATAGTGGGGCAGCAGATGCACCCGCCTTAATTAATGAAATGCTTAAGCAAAGAAGGTACTCTCTTTTTGCGGAAGGACATCGATGGATTGATATGAGAAGGTTTGGGAAACTTGATGCGCTTCCTATAGACCGCCCCGATGATGATGTTTGGACAATGTTTCCAATTCCATTAACAGAAAATCAATAGTCAATACCTAAATAACCAACTAAAAAACCCTTTCCGCATTATAGTGGAAAGGGTTTTTAAAGTTATACTATTTTCACTCCTTTATTATTAATTAAGGAAATAGTTTGTGTCTGAATATTATTCAGTAGCTTCTATAAACTCAACATTTTCTTGAGGTGGTACAGAATTATCAGAATTTCTTTTTGAAGCAACCCACATTTTAATTCGTGTAGCGATATAAAATAAAATCGGTACAATGATTAGGGTTAAGAAAGTTGCGATTATTAGACCGTAAATTACTGTCCATGCTAATGGCCCCCAGAATATTACGTTGTCACCGCCAAGGTATATATTTGGATTAAACGATGCAAAAAGTCCGAAGAAATCTATGTTTAAACCAATTGCTAAGGGTATTAAACCGAGAACCGTAGTGATTGCCGTAAGCAATACAGGGCGCAAACGTGCTTTCCCGGCAATAATAATGCTTTTTAGCAATTCATCTTTTTCAAGGAATTCAGTTTCATCTAGGTCTAATTCATTTTTTCGTCTGTCTATTACCAGCTGCGCATAATCGAGGAGTACCACGCCGTTATTCACTACAATTCCAGCGAGCGAAATAATCCCCATCATCGTCATCATAATTACGAAAGGTGATCCTGAGATTACGATTCCACCAAAAACCCCAATTAAACTTAGGAAGATAGAAATCATAATAATAACAGGTTTCGAAATAGAATTAAATTGAAAAATTAAAATCAAGAAAATCAATCCAAGCCCAGTAAAAAACGCACCCATTAAGAAGGCTTGCTGCTTATTTTGCTCTTCAATTTGACCTGTATAATCAATTTTAATGTTTTCTGGTAAACCTTCAAAGCTTCGCATTTCATTTTGCACTTGGTTTACTACTGCGCCCGCATCTGTATACCCAGGTGAAAGTGCAGAATAAACGGTAACCACACGGCGGGTATCGCGGTGTTTTATGGCGCTAAAGCTAGAGCTGTTTTTTAAAGAAGCTACTGCTGAAACAGGAATTTCACGAAGCTGCCCTGTATTGGTTCTAAACGTCATCGATTGATTAAACAATGCGCTTGTATTATACCTGCTATTTTCATTGAAACGTATATAAATGTCGTAATCCTCTCCATCTTCCTTATAAACACCCGCTTTTGTGCCAAATATAGAATTTCGAAGCTGTTGTCCAACTTGACCTGCGCTTACACCTAATTCTCCAGCTTTTGCACGGTCTACCGATACTTGCATTGCTGGCTTATCTTTGTTAACGTCTATTTTTAGCTCGTCTATTGCAGGAATATTTCTACTGTTTATAAAATTCCGCATACGTTCAGCCGTGGCAATTAACTCATTGTAATCATCGCCTTCAAGTTCGATGTTTACAGGTGCGCCAGCTGGTGGGCCATTGGCATCTTTTTCTACAGAAATTAAAACACCAGGGTAGATTCCAACTAAAGCTTCTTGCACCTTTTGTCTTAATAGCTCACTGTCTTCCCCTTTACGAAATTTATATTCTCGCATGGAAGCGGTTATTTTTGCTTTATGAGGCATTTCAGCAGCACTACCTCCGTCAGTTTGTGGGTTTCCAGCTCCTTCTCCAACTTGTGATACTGCACTTTCAACCAAGAAGTTGGTGCCCTCATCCATATATTGCTCACTATCTAAAACAGCATACACCTTTTTCTCAATCTCTTTTGTGATTGTGTTGGTTTTTTCTATGTCTGTACCTTGTGGGTATTCTATATAAACAATAATCTGGTTTGGTTTGTTGTCTGGAAAAAACTCAACTTTTGTACGTTGTGCACCTAAAGAAGCCCCAAAAGCCATAAAAGCGACGATTAAAAGTGAAAATGTAATTCCTACAATCCAATACGGTCTTTTGTTTTTAAAAGAACTAGTTAGTTTGCCTTCATACCAGTTTTCAAGTTTAACAAGCGATCTATCTTGAAATCTATTTGCAGCTTTTCTGATGAATAAACGATACGCCCATAGCATAATTGAGGTAAAAATCATTACGCTACCTAAGGCGCGATAATCACCACCAAATATGAAAATCAATAAACCAATTCCTGCAATAATAGCTGAAACCTTAATGATTTGTTTTCGAGGCATATCTTTATCTTCGGTAGTCATAAATTGAGATACCAGAACCGAATTAAAGAAGATTGCCACAATGAGCGATGATCCTAATACTACAGAAAGTGTTATTGGGAAATAAATCATAAACTGTCCCATTAATCCTGGCCATAGCCCTAATGGAATAAATGCCGCCACCGTAGTTGCTGTTGAAATAATAATAGGAAGGGCAATTTCACCAATTCCTTTTTTGGCGGCTTCCACACGACTCATGCCTTCATCTTCCATCAATCGATATACGTTTTCAACAACCACAATACCATTATCTACAAGCATTCCCAGCCCCATAATAAGTCCGAAGAGAATCATGGTGTTCATGGTATAGCCCAATTCGTTCAAAATCATCAGGGACATAAACATGGACATTGGTATTGCAAACCCAACGAATAATGCGTTTTTAAAACCTAAGAAGAACATTAAAACGGTTACAACCAGTATAATTCCGAAGATAATATTGTTTACTAAATCGTCTACTTGCCCAATAGTTTTTGATGATTGGTCGTTAGAAATACTTATGTCGAGATTTGGAGGAAACTCATTTTTCTGAGAATCTGCAACAATAAGTTTGATTTTATCTGCAGCTTCCACCATGTTTTTACCGGCACGTTTTTTTACGTCGAGCATTACCACTTGATGGCCATATTCGCGTGCAAATGTGGTGCGGTCTTTTTCTTTAAAACTTACATTGGCAATATCTTTTAAGTAAACAATGTCGCCATTTTCACTTTTCACAACAAAGTTTTCTAGTTGCAGGGGGCTGTCAATTTCACCAATAATACGAATGGTTCTACGCTGGCCGCTGGCAATAAAATTACCCGCAGACATCGTCATATTACCATTGTTTATAGCATTTGTAATATCTTGAAAGCTTACTGAAGAAGCCATCATTTTATAAATATCGACAGCAACTTCAACTTCTTTTTCTTGTGCTCCACGAATGTCTACCTTTTTAATTTCAGGTAAATCTTCTATTTCATCCTGAAGGTATTCACCAAACTCCTTTAGCTGCGCAACAGTATAATCGCCAGAAATGTTGATGTTTAGTATTGGCATTTCCTCCGAAAGGTTAAGCTCAAATATATTGGGTTCAACTTTGGCGCCATTAAAAGTTGGCCAATCTTCACCCGAAGTTTCACTGTCTACTTCATCTTTCACCTTCTGTTTTGCAAGTTCAACATCTATATTCTCGTCAAATTCAACAATTATCATTGAATAATCTTCTTGTGATGTTGAGGTAATTTCTACCACATTGCTTACCGTCTTTAGTTTATCTTCAAGCGGATCTGTTATTAGTTTCTCAATGTCTTCCGCAGTATTTCCGGGATATACAGAGCTAATGTAGATTTTTGTTTCTCTAATTTCTGGGAAACTTTCTCTAGGCATGCTAAAATATGCGCCAATCCCTAGAAACAAAATCAGAATCATTATCACATAGATCGTGGTCTTGTTATTAATTGCCCAAGAAGATAATTTAAATTCTTTATCGGTTATTTTTTTCTGTTTTACCATTATCTAAAGCAATTAGTATTTTATGATTTTTACGGTCTGGCCGTCTTTTACACTACGAGCGCCTTCGTTTATAATTTCATCACCATCTTTTAAGCCTTCGGTTACTTCAATTACATCTCCTTGGTTTTTGCCGGTTTTAATAATTACTTGCTTTGCAACTGCTTTCTCACCTTCTTTTTCTTGAAGCACATAGATATATTGTTCGCCTTCAGCATTTTCTGAAATAATACTCTGCGGAATTAAAATCGCTTTGTCGTTCGAGTAATCATTAATCTTTAAACGCGCAGTTAGGTTTGGCTTAATTGATTTATCGTTATTTGGAACTGCAATTTCTGCACTAAAAGTTCTGTTGTTGGGATTAATGAAATCGCCTGTTTGTCTAATTTTTGAATCTAAAGTTTTTCCTAACACTGGAAAAGAAACTTTTACATCTTTTCCTTTTACAATAGCGCCAACATAATTTTCTGGAATGTCTGTAGTAATATACATATCACTAAGATTTACAATTCTTAAAATTGGTGTTTGCCCAGGAGAAACAACGGTTCCTTGATCTGTAATAACGTCGTCTATAGTTCCAGCAAATGGAGCGCGAATACTCGATTTTCCTAGCTGGCTTTGCATTTGTGCAACCGCTTTTTGGTTGGCTTCATAGTTAGATTTTGCTTGAAGGTATTGTATTTCACTCCCTATTTTTTGTTCCCATAAACGTTGTTGACGTTCAAAAGTGGTTTTAGCTAAATCTGCCTGTATTTGCATTTGTGCAACTTGCTGGCTCAATCCGCCATCGTCAATTTTTGCTAGCAGTTGCCCTTTACTTACTTTGTCACCTTCTTTTACATAAACTCTTTGAAGGATACCACCAACTTCAGCATTTATAACCAAGTTTTGCTTGGTTTTTACGCTCCCTTGAAGCTCAAGATAATGCTCATACGGTTTAGATGTTGCAGTAAATGTGGTAATTAAAGGAACATTGCGCTCAGGGTTTAGCTCCTTTAGCTTTTCGTCAAGCAACTTTACCTCTTGGTGTATTTGCTCTTGTTGTTCCGAAAGTGCATCTCTTTTTTTCTGAATAGCTGCTACATCCCCTGAAGCAAGTATTGCTTCGGTAGATTGTTTTTTGTCGCCACCACAGGATGCAAGTGTAGCTATAGTTAGTAGTAATAGGATTATTTTTTTCATTATGATTGATTTTCGCTTTACGCGGTTATGGCTTTGTTGTTTAGTATTGATTTTTGATTGTTTGTGCGTCTATTCGCAACTGAGGAATATTTAAAATAGTTTCCAAATTTGCTTTTTCGTTTATGATAGTCAGCATCGACTGAAAATACTGCTGTTGCGCAGTATACAATTGTGTTTGCGATTGGCGCAGGTCAAAACTTGAGGAAAGTCCTTCCGTAAATTTTACTTGGTTTTTATTTTCAATCCGCTCGGCTAATGCTAAATTTTTCTTAGAATTCTCAAAATTATCTATCGCAAATTGATAATTACTCTGTGCTGTTGTAAGGTCAAGTTTTAGCTGTTGTTTGGTTTGTTCGAAATCTGTTTTGGCTTGGTCTAAAGCGATGCGAGTACGTTGTGTAGCTGCACTTCTTTTCCCACTGCTGAAAATAGGGATGTTTAAGCTAACCCCTAAAACAGAGGATTGATACCAAACTTGATCGCCATTTAGAAAACTAAAATCATCGCTATTTGCTGAAGTACCATAGTTTACATAGGCTGAAAGCCTTGGAAGCGCCATGCTTTTTTCTAATTGATTTTCAAAATAACGTTGCTCGATAAGATTGTTTGCAATTTTATAATCAACATTCTCTTCCATAGCTGGCGTAGTCCCTAATAATGAAAGACTAATATTTGCTTCCGCCAATTTAGTAAGGTCGTCTGTTAACGTAATTGGTGTTTCCACATCAATACCAAGTGCTAAATTGAACATTTGTTTAGCAATTGCTTGGCTTCTAAGGGCATTGTTAAGTTGTGTGTCTATGTCTAAAAGTGTGATTTCAAGTTGTTCTACGCTTTCTTCTTCCGTTAAACCATTCTCGAAAATTTTTCGAGTTTCGTAAAGATTCTTCTCTAGATTGGCTTTGTTCTTGGAAAAAATAGCAATCAATTCTTGCGATAATAAAACACTTCCGTAGGCATTTATTACGCCTTTTCTAACCTCCAATCGCGTCTTTTCATTGTAGTTTTCAGAATAACTTAAAAAAACCTTGGCGGCTTTTAGACCAACAAGATAACTACCATCAAAAATTAATTGATTTAGTGTTGCCACAGCATTTGCACTTTGCTTTGTGCCAAAAGTAACTGGTGTAAAAGTGCCTGGCGCGCCACCCCCAAATTCCCCAGGAATAAGGGTTACGGGTTGTTTTAAATTGTTGTTATATGAAATGTTTCCATCAATTTGCGGCAAACCACTTGCGGTAGTTTCCCACTTTTGTTTAATAGCCTTTGCAATGTCACGACGGGCATTAATAGAGGTGTAATTGCTGTCTAAAGCAAAAGTTATGGCTTCTTCTAAACTAAAACGCTGTGCTTTTTGTTCTTGTGAAAACCCTAAGGAAGACAAGAGTGTGAAACAAAAAACTAATAAATACTTACTCATTTGATTGATTGTCTTTAATGAAATTATTAAGTGTTTGAAAACCTTCGATTGTTACAATTCCTCGAAGATGATATTCAAGATATTCTTGGGTTATAAATTTTGATGAGAATTCTTCAATGGGAAATAAATTCTGGTCCTTAATACCATGAACACCCACAAAATAGAAGCGGGCAACTAGATCTACATTCATGTTTTTTCTGTAAAGCCCCATTTCTATCCCTTTTTGTAGATTTTTTCGGGTGCATTCCATCATTTTGTCGAATTGCGTCTCTTTTAGGCTTTCATATACTTCTGGATAATACTTTTGAAGCTGATAATGCGTTGTTGAATTATCATTTTCGAGTTTATGACTCACAAACTTTTTAATCTCGAAAAGCTCTTCAATTGGGTTGTGTTCCAAAAAGCAGATTTCATCGATTCCAGTAGTGATTGAAGTTAGTATGCTTGAGGTACATTCTTTTACCAAGCTTGTTTTATTTTCAAAATGTGTGTAAATAGTTTTTTTTGAAATGGCCATTTCATTGGCAATATCGTCCATTGTAACACTTTTAAAACCAAGCTTTAAAAAGAGGTCTGTAGCTTTTTGAATAATTTTTTCTTTCATAATTGGGGGCAAATGTACAACATGGAAACTCTTAAAACAAAATAAGTTTCCAAAGTTTTGTTTAAATTAACATTTATTTAATCTATTGCCTATTTTTTGCTTCAAATCGTGTTCAATTGTTTTGCTTGTTTTACTTTAGCCAAAAATTTTTTTTTGATGGAATTTTTAAAAAAATACAATCTTGTTCTTCAAGAATATCTAGACAATGCGGTTGTTCATAACGAGCCAACACAGCTTTATGATCCAATAAAATATATTCTTTCTTTAGGGGGAAAAAGACTGCGTCCGGTGCTTACTTTAATGGTGTCTGATTTTTTTGGAAATGATTTTAAAAAAGCTATTCATGCCGCACTTGCTGTAGAGTTGTTTCATAACTTCTCTTTGATTCATGACGATATTATGGATAATGCGCCTTTGCGTAGAGGCAAAAAAACGGTTCATGAAAAGTGGGATACCAATACCGCAATTCTTTCTGGAGATGCTATGTTAATTTTAGCATATCGGTTTTTTGAAAATTATGAGCCAAGCATGTTTCAAGAATTAGCAAAGGTGTTTAGCGAAACTGCTTTGCAGGTTTGTGAAGGCCAGCAACACGACATGAATTTTGAAACCCGATACGATGTTACGCTCGAAGAATACATAGCCATGATAAATCACAAAACAGCAGTTTTGTTGGGCGCAGCAATGAAAATGGGAGCTATTGTAGGGGAGGCTTCAGAAGGTGATAAAGAAAAAATATATCAATTTGGTAGAAATTTAGGCATTGCTTTTCAATTGCAAGATGATTATTTAGATGTTTTTGGCGATCCAGAAACATTTGGGAAGCAAGTAGGGGGCGACATTATTTCGAACAAAAAAACCATCCTTTATTTATTGGCAATCGATGCAAGTACCCAAGCACAAGCCGATGAACTTGAGCATCTTTTTAGCATTAATCCGAACGATCCAACTGATAAAATTTCGACAGTAAAAGAAATTTTTGTTGTTTCTGGAGCTGCTGCTAAAACACAAGATGAAATAAAAAACTACAGTAATTTAGCGTATTCAATATTAGATGAAATAGCTATTTCAGATGAAAAAAAAGAATTATTCCGGAAGTTTGGAGACAATTTAATGCAGCGAAATGTTTAAAAATACACCCTAACAAAAGGGGCAAACGGACTTGCGTAAATACTTTCCTCCTCATCATAAAGCACATCATAACGAAGGCCAATAGTAAAATTATTACTCCGAAATCCCGCTCCTAAAAATAAGGCAGGATACCAATAGTTTGTAGTAATATCTGGAGCTCCCAACAAAGTGTATTTTCTATTTACATTCAATTCTTCAAACTCTGCAGAAAGTTGAATTTCAGGAATTACATTATAGAGGGCTAACACACTTCCACCTAAAATGGTTGCGTTAGTATCGTTTTTTAGGCTTGCATAAGTTCCATTTAATGCGATTCCTGCTGAAAACTGTTCGTTAAATTCATAGATGGCACTAGGCGCGAGCGTGCCGCTAAAAAATCCATCTCCAAAGCTTAAGCCAATGCCGCCGCCAAAACGAACCTGTTGCCAAAACTCATTTTGTTTCTGTTGGCTATAGCTATTATTTGAACAAATAAATAGTATTGCTATTAAGAAAATGCCAAAATGTCTAAATTCAGTCTTTTTCATTGTGAATACTTTAAGAGATTCGTGCTATAAATATATACAATCGAGTCAGCTTTTTTGTGTAATTATTGTATTTTTGTAGCGTTTTATTATAAAAGGCCTTTTGCATATTTATCATGGATAAATTTTCATTCTTAAATGCGGTTCATCCTTCGGACGTCGCAGCACTTTACGAAAAATATTTACAATACCCAGATAGCGTTGAACCAAGTTGGCGCGCTTTTTTCCAAGGTTTCGATTTTGGATCAGAAAATAGCGCCGAAGATTTTTTTGGGGTTTCAAAAGATGTTCCTACGGAACAGTACGATGTTGGGGCAATTTGTGCAGATGTTGTAAAGGAATTTCAAGTTGTAAAACTAATTGATGGCTATAGAACCCGAGGGCATCTTTTTACAAAAACAAACCCCGTTCGCGAACGAAGAAAATATAGCCCAACCTTGGCGTTGGAAAATTTTGGACTTTCACAAGAGGACCTAAAAGCTACTTTTAGAGCAGGGGAAATTATAGGGATTGGAGAAGCAACCTTAGCAGAAATAATAAAACATCTAGAAAGCATTTACTGTGATTCTATTGGGATTGAATATATGTATATCCGTAGGCCGGACGAAATTCAATGGATTCAACAAAAGTTGAACATTAATGATAACCAGCCAAATTTTTCAGCAGAACACAAAAAACACATTCTTCAAAAACTTAATGAAGCTGTTTCTTTTGAAAGTTTTCTTCATACAAAATATGTTGGTCAGAAGCGTTTTTCATTGGAAGGTGGCGAAAGCTTAATTCCTGCGCTAGATACGCTTATTGAAAATGCCGCAGAAAAGGGCGTGAAGGAATTTGTAATGGGGATGGCACACCGTGGACGTTTAAGTACGTTGACAAATATTTTCGGAAAAAGCGCAAAAGATATCTTTAGTGAGTTTGATGGAAAAGATTATGCGCAAGACATTTTTGATGGAGATGTTAAATACCATTTGGGTTGGACGTCTAAGCGAAATACTAAATCGGGTAAGGAAATAAACTTAAATATTGCTCCAAACCCATCGCATTTAGAAACGGTAGGTGCTGTTGTTCAAGGAATTGCTCGTGCCAAACAAGACGATCACTATAAAGAAGCACCAAGCAGTGTTTTGCCAATAATTGTACACGGAGATGCTGCAATTGCGGGGCAGGGTTTGGTGTATGAAATTGTGCAAATGGCGCAACTAGAAGGTTATAAAACGGGTGGAACCATACATATAGTAGTGAATAATCAAATTGGTTTTACAACCAATTACTTAGATGCTCGTTCTTCTATTTATTGTACAGATGTTGGTAAGGTGACCCTTTCACCAATCCTTCACGTAAATGCGGATGATGTTGAAGCTGTTGTACACGCCATGTTGTTTGCTTTAGATTTTAGAATGGAATTTGGCCGCGATGTTTTTATAGATCTTCTTGGGTACAGAAAATATGGACATAACGAAGGTGATGAGCCGCGTTTTACCCAGCCAAAACTTTATAAAGCAATTGCAAAGCATGAAAATCCACGCGATATTTATGCGAATGAACTCATTGCACAAGGTGTTATAGATGCGGATTACACCGCTAAATTAGAACAGGAATACAAAGACAAACTGGAAGAAAATTTAGAAAACTCCAGAAAAGAAGATAAAACGACCATCACTCCATTTATGCAAGATGAATGGGAAGGCTATGAGTATGCCGAAGAGGATAAAATGATGGAGAACGTTGATACCAAGGTTGCTATTAAAGAACTTGATGAGATTGCTGAAGTAATTACTAAACTTCCAGCAAGCAAAAATTTTCTAAGAAAAATAGCTAGACTCGTTGAATCAAGGCACACCATGTACTTTGAAGATAACAAACTAGATTGGGCAATGGGCGAATTGCTTGCATACGGAAGCTTGTTAAAAGAAGGACACGATGTAAGAATGAGTGGGCAAGATGTAGAACGCGGAACTTTTTCGCACCGTCATGCCGTTATAAAAGTTGAAGACAGTGAAGAAGAGGTGGTGCTTTTAAATAATTTAAAAGGCAACCAAGGAGATTTTTACATCTATAATTCGTTGCTTTCTGAATATGGTGTTGTAGGTTTTGATTATGGGTATGCCATGGCAAGCCCTAATACTCTTACCATTTGGGAAGCGCAATTTGGCGATTTCAGTAATGGGGCGCAGATAATGATTGATCAATACATTTCAGCTGCCGAAGATAAATGGAAGCTTCAAAATGGATTGATTATGCTTTTGCCTCACGGTTATGAAGGGCAGGGTGCAGAACACTCTTCAGCGAGAATGGAGCGCTACCTTCAGTTGTGTGCAACAGATAATATGTTTGTTGCAGATGTTACTACTCCTGCAAACCTATTTCATCTTTTTAGAAGACAATTAAAAGTGAATTACCGCAAACCTTTAATTGTTTTTACTCCAAAGAGCTTGCTTCGTCACCCAAAAGTGGTTTCAACGAAAGAAGAATTTGCAAACGGTAGTTTTCAAATGCTAATTGATGATGCTGAAGCAAAAGCAGCAAAGGTGAAAACATTAGTTTTTGTAACTGGAAAATTTTATTACGATCTGCTGGAGAAAAAAGAAGAACTTAATAGAGATGATGTAGCTTTAGTGCGTGTAGAGCAGTTGTTCCCTTTGCCTACTGATGCAATGAAGCAAGTAATAAAGAAATATAAAAATGCTGACGATGTTGTTTGGGCACAAGAAGAACCTAAAAACATGGGTGCGTATTCACATGTATTGATGCATTTTGAAGAAGCTAGAAACTTTAGAGTTTGTAGTAGAAAAATGTATGCAGCACCAGCGGCTGGTAGTTCAGTACGATCAAAAGCACGACACGCTAAAGTGATTGAAAACGTTTTTGATAAAAATATGAATTAGTTTTTCTAATTTTTTTTAAGAAAGACAAAAAGAAATTAAATTTAAAAAAAGAGTAAACATAGGTTTATATTAAATAACAATAGTATGGCATTAGAAATGAAAGTCCCATCTCCGGGAGAATCCATCACCGAAGTTGAAATAGCATCCTGGTTAGTTGAGGATGGCGATTATGTTGAAAAAGATCAGGCAATTGCTGAAGTAGATAGCGATAAAGCTACCTTAGAACTTCCAGCAGAGGCAAGTGGTATCATCACTTTAAAAGCTGAAGAAGGAGACCTTGTTGCAGTAGGCGATGTAGTTTGTATTATAGATACTGATGCTAAAAAACCTAGTGGAAGTGATGCTTCTTCTAAAAAAGAAGAGAAAAAAGAAGCCCCTAAAAAAGAAGCTGCTTCAAAACCTTCTGCTCCAAAACAAGAAGACACTAAAACGTATGCAACAGGAACAGCATCTCCAGCTGCTAAGAAAATCCTTGATGAAAAAGGAGTTGCTTCAAAAGATGTAAAGGGCAGCGGCCGCGATGGTCGTATTACCAAAGATGATGCTGTAAAGGCAACACCTTCTATGGGCACACCAGGATCTGGAAGTCGAGGAAGTGAACGAAAAAAATTATCAATGCTTCGCCGTAAAGTGGCTGAGCGTTTGGTTTCTGCAAAAAATGAAACGGCAATGTTAACTACTTTCAATGAAGTGGATATGACTGCAATTTTTGATTTAAGAAACCAATATAAAGAACAATTTAAACAAAAACACGGGGTAGGACTTGGCTTTATGTCGTTTTTCACTTTGGCGGTTGTACGTGCGTTAGATCTTTATCCAGATGTAAACTCAATGATTGATGGTGATTACATGATTACCTACGATTTTAAAGATATTTCAATCGCAGTTTCTGGGCCAAAAGGATTGATGGTTCCAGTTATTAGAAATGCTGAAAATTTAAGTTTTAGAGGGGTTGAAGATGAAGTAAAAAGACTGGCCATTAGAGCACGTGACGGACAAATTACCGTAGATGAGATGACTGGAGGTACTTTTACAATTTCTAATGGAGGTGTTTTTGGAAGTATGTTGTCTACTCCAATTATAAACCCTCCGCAATCAGCGATTTTAGGAATGCACAATATTGTTGAGCGTGCTATTGTTAAAGATGGTGGAATTGTTGTTGCGCCTGTGATGTACTTAGCACTGTCTTACGATCATAGAATTATTGATGGTAGAGAATCTGTTGGGTTCTTAGTTGCTATTAAAGAAGCGCTAGAAAATCCAGAAGAACTTTTAATGGATTCGAATGTAAAACGAGCCTTAGAATTATAAAATAAAATCCTATAATTTGAAAAACCCGGCCATTAGGTCGGGTTTTTTTTGGTTAGTTAGAATACTTTCTCTAGTAATAAAAAACGTAATTAATCAATCTTAATATAGGAAGCTTTATATACCAGTTTTATAACATTCTAATTGCTATAAAATTTTCTTCATAAGGTAAAAGTCTATTATTTGATTGAAATACGAAATACGTGTTAACACGTAAATTTCAATTTTATAGGAGATTATAGTAGTTTTTTATGATTTTCTTTTGCCCAAATAAGGAGGCTATTTGTTTTGGGTTCAATATTAAGTTTGGTAATAATATTGCTCCGGTGTTTTTCAACAGTTCTGTATGAAATGAAAAGCTGTGAAGCTATTTCCTTGTTTGTTTTATCTTTGGCGATAAGCTTTAAAATTTTCTTTTCTGAAGGTGTGAGTAAGTCTAATTCGTTGTCATCAACAATGCTTACTCCAATAAGTTCTTTTATTCGATTGCTAAAAAAAGGAGCGCCTGATGTAACTGTTTTTATACAGTTTTCAATTTCTTCTAATGCAAACTCTTTCAATATATACCCAAAAATATTTAATTCTTGCGCTTTCTGATAAAGCTCTTTTTCTTTGTGAAGTGTTATTAATACTATCTTTGTTTCAATAGCATTGTCTTTACATTTTTGCGCAATTTCCAGCCCAGACATAAAAGGCATTTGTATGTCTAATATTGCAATGTCTGGTTTTTTCTGAGTAATTAGGTTATAAGCTTCTCTTCCATCGTTTCCACTCCCCAAGATATTGTAATTTTTTTCCACCAAAAAATCGTTCAAGCCTTTCAATAATAAAGGGTGGTCGTCTGCAATAATAATAGATGGTGTTGTGTTTGTCATAGTGGAAATTGAAATTCAAGAACAGTGCCTGTATCTTTTTTTGAAGTTACTTTCATTTGACCTTTTAAAAACTTGGTGCGCTCCAATAGTGTTTTAAGTCCGAGCGATTTAACATCTTGATACTTCTCTGAAAAATCGAAACCAACCCCATTATCACGAATGGAAATAAGGATGTTGTTAGAGAATTTTTTTACAGAAACCTTTCCTGCTTCAGCGTTAGCGTGTTTTATGATGTTGCTCAAACTTTCTTGAACGATTCTATAAATATTTATTTCGTCTTCTTTCGAAAACATATTGTCAATGTTATCAATCTCTGCAGAAATAAAAAGCGTCGTGTTTTCATCAATTAAGTTGAGCGTATTTTCAATGGCTTTTGTGATGCCTAACTCTTGTAATTGAAATGGGTGTAAGTCTCTAGAAATGGTGCGAACCTCTTCTATGGTGTGATCTACCATTTTTTTGGTGTCTGCATCTCCAGTGGCAATAAGTTTATTTTTTATAACTAATAACTGCTGCCCAATCCCGTCGTGTAGATCTTTTGAAATCCTTCTTCGCTCGCTTTCTTGAGAAATAAGTAGCTCTTGGCTGAACTTTTCTTGTAGAATTTTATTGTTTTTTAAATGCCGTTGGTTTCGGTATAATATTATTAACCCAAAACCTAAAAGAATTGCAATCCCTCCAAAGAGTATTGCTTTTTTAAAACTGTCATTGTCCTTTTCGAGTAAGGTTATGCTGGTGGTTTTTTCAACCAATTCCTTTTCTTTTTTTTCCGTTTCGTAAAGTGTTTGGTAATAAGCTAATGCGTATGCGGTACTTCGGTTATATAAGGAATCTTTTATTGCATTGGAAGCTTTTTTATTTTCAATACTATTTTTATAATCTCCCAAATCATAATAGAGGTCGGAAAGAAATGAGTAGGAGCTCATTATTTCGTCTTCCAAGCCAAGCTTTTTGGCAACACTTAATTTCTTTTGAATAATCTCTAGTGCTTCTTCATATTCTCCAGTAGTTTGAAGGTATTTTCCTTTTCCACTTAAAAAATTTAATTCAGCTAAAGGGTTTTTAGTTAAATCGATAGCTAGGTTATTTAAAAGATCAAGATGCGTTTTGGCTTCAGCGAGTTGGTTGTGTTCGCAATAATATTCAATCAATCTAGCATGAATCCCTATAAATGTAGCTTGCCCAGAACCTTTTTCGTCAAAAGCTTCTTCAGCCATAAGTAAATACTTAAGTTCTAAATTGCTTGCTCCAGTTTTTTTATAGTCTAAAGCTTGATTGTAATATTCGTTTGACAGAAAAGAATTTAATTCTAAAAACTTCATTTTTTCAATTAGCGCATCACGTTCAGTTTTGGCTTTATCATAAAACCCATTCATACTAAACATACTAATGACGCCCTGTTGCGCAAACACCATATAATTGTACTTTTGCTTGTCTTCATATAAGGTGTATGCCCTTGAAAAATCTTCACTTGCCTTTACAAATCTTCCTAAGTTAGAATATGCTTGCCCTCTAAAAAGATAGGTGTCTGCAATATTTAGGCAGTCGTTTATGGAAAAATTTTCAAGTGCTTTATTATAGTCTTTTATCGCTTCTTTGAGGTCTACCTTGGTATTGGCTTTTCCTCTTTTTATATAAAGCCCTCCAAGCAAAAGGCTGTCTTTTATTTTGTATTTTCTAGCAAGGACGCTATTTATTACGGTTATTGCTTTAAGTGGATCGTTTGCGGTATTGGTAAGGGGGTACTGCAAGTTCATAGCTTTTTTAGCAGCCCATTCAATGCTATCAACTTCTTTAGCTAAGCTTATGTATTCAAGGCTGTAACTAATAAACGATTTTGGATTTGTAGTGAACGTTCGAATTAAGATGCTGTCTATAGCCTCTAGTTTTACCGAAGTGTCACTGGTTGTAGCGGCAATATTTTCATAATGTGAAATATCCTGACCATAGCCCGAAATGGAATACAGCGCAAGAAAGAAAAGCAATGAAAGTAATTTTTTCAATGGATGTTAATTTGGGGGGAGAACATAAAAGTACTAAAAATCTTATTAATAAGCAGCCATGTAACTACTTTCTATCGGATATAGAAGCAATTTCTACCATAGTCAATTACCGCCCTGCGTTCTTTTAAGAAATCGGCGCCAATAATACCATGTATTGGGTTTTCATGTACTTGGGCGAGCGCTTCATTAACGTGTGAAAGATCAAAAAGCACAAAATCCATATTAGGTATACCCCATTTATTTATTGTGAATTTATTTTTTCGCGAAAGCATAGTCTCCATATTTGTAGCACCGGCTCCCGAAGCTTTAATCTTACTTTCTTCGCTAATAAGTAAAAAATGAGCGCCTTCAGTAAAACCCACACAACTAGTGGAAGCGCCTGTGTCTAGTATAAAATCACCAGAAATTCCATTTATTTTAGCTGAAAATAGGTAGTGGCCCGTGGCAAGTTTTTTAAGAGGTATCCGATTAAAGCCTTGGGCTTCGAGAAATTTGCGTAATTGCATTAACTTTTTTGTGTAAAGATAGCAAACAAAATAAGTAGCTTTGTAGCTATGTTGACAGACACACACACCCATTTATATAGTGAAGCTTTTGATGCAGACAGATCGCAGATGATGCAACGCGCTTTCGATCTTGGTATAAAACGTTTTTTTATTCCCGCCATAGATTCGGCATCTACCGAAGCGATGTATGCTTTAGAAAAGGAGTATCCCGCTACTGTTTTTTTAATGATGGGTTTGCATCCAACATCGGTAAAGGAAAATTTTGAAGAAGAACTAGCACATGTTGAGGCACAATTCAAAAAAAGAAATTTTTATGCCGTGGGCGAAATAGGAATCGATCTTTATTGGGATAAAGCTACCTTAGAGATGCAGCAAATAGCTTTTAAAAGGCAGATTCAGTTGGCTAAAAAATATAAATTACCAATTGTCATTCATTGCCGCGATGCGTTTGATGAAATTTTTGAAGTCTTAGAGCGTGAAAAAAGTGATGCTCTCTTCGGAATTTTTCACTGTTTTACTGGGACCCTAGAGCAAGCAGAGAAAGCCATATCATACAATATGAAGCTTGGTATTGGTGGGGTGGTTACTTTTAAAAATGGAAAGATAGATACTTTTTTAAATCAAATTCCGCTAAAACACATTGTATTGGAAACCGATTCGCCTTATCTTTCTCCAGTGCCTTTCCGAGGAAAGCGTAATGAAAGCAGTTATTTGGCATTGGTTTGTAAAAAGCTGTCTGAAGTTTATAAAGTTTCAGAAGAAGAAATAGCGAAGGTTACTACAGAAAATTCAAAAGTGATTTTTGGAATATAAAAATATAGGTATACTAATATGACAAAAAAACCAACTATACTCCTTATATATACAGGCGGAACTATCGGGATGATAAAAGACTTTGAAACCGGGGCATTGCGTAATTTTAATTTTGACGAATTACTAAACCATATTCCCGAGCTTAAGCTTCTAGATTGTGTTATAACTACTACCTCGTTCCCAGAGCCTATTGATAGTTCAAATATGAATCCAAAATATTGGGTGGATATTGCTACTATTATTGAGGCTAATTATGAAAGTATGGATGGTTTTGTGGTGCTCCACGGAAGTGATACTATGAGTTACACCGCCTCTGCATTAAGCTTTATGTTAGAAAACCTGGGCAAACCTGTAATTTTTACAGGATCACAATTGCCAATTGGGGATTTGCGTACAGATGCAAAAGAAAATTTAATTACTTCAATACAGATTGCGGCACTTCAGGAAAAAGGTGTTTCAAAAATAGCTGAAGTAGGTCTTTATTTTGAGTATAAATTGTACCGGGCTAATAGAACCACAAAGATAAATGCAGAACATTTTGAAGCTTTTGCATCTTTAAACTACCCAGAATTGGTTCAGAGTGGGGTGCATTTGGTTGTAAATAATGAAGCGTTATACCGCCCAAACCGAAGAAAAAAACTTAAAGTTCATAAAAAACTGGAAAGCAACATCCTTTTAGTAAAAATGTTTCCAGCAATTGATGAGGCTACCATAAAGTATCTTTTTGAGTATCCAGATATTAAAGGCTTGGTTCTTGAAACCTACGGAAGTGGTAATGTAACTACTGCCGATTGGTTTTTAAACCCACTTAAAAAGGTTATTAAAAAAGGAATTCCAGTTATAAATGTAACCCAATGCTCTGGTGGAAGTGTAAGTATGGGGCTTTATGAAACGAGCACCGAGCTAAAAAAACTGGGGGTTATTAGCGCAAAAGACTGTACGACAGAAACTGCATTGGCAAAATTAATGTATTTATTAGGACAAAATATTTCGCCTAACAGCTTCAAAACCATATTTGAAACCTCCTTGCGAGGAGAAATGCAATAAATTAACCACTTAATTTATTTTATAGCGTTGTTTTTTTTTTGATATTTGGCACATCATTCAAAAATGGCTGATAATTAATAGAGAGGTGGCCGAGTGGTCGAAGGCGCACGCCTGGAAAGTGTGTATACGCCACAAGCGTATCGAGGGTTCGAATCCCTTCCTCTCTGCAACAAAATTTTGAATTATTAAAACATACATTTTAGAGTGTGAATTAATATTCTTGCAGATTAACTAAATTATTTTATATCTTTAAACCTTTAACTAAAAACAAACTTTAAGTCGATAGCAATGAAAAAATTATTTTCTATTATGGCGGTTGCCGCAATGGTTTTTGTAGGCACGTTAAACGCAAACGCTTCAACAGCGCAAACAATGCCAACCAGCTCACAGGCACTGGTAAAAGCAGCAACAGTTTCTTTTATTCAAGATGAAACAGCCACAACAACAGAACCTGAAAAAGGATTTCACCAAGAATTGAAAGAACGTTTCGTTGAGGGTGGTCCAGCATTTATGGGAATTGTATTACTGTGTTTAATTCTTGGATTGGCAATTGCTATTGAAAGAATTATCTTCCTTAATCTTTCTACAACCAATACTCAAAAATTGGCTCAAGATGTAGAAGATGCATTAAACAGCGGTGGTGTAGAAGCTGCTAAGGAAGTATGTAGAAATACGAAAGGCCCCGTTGCCTCCATTTATTACCAAGGTTTAGACCGCGCACACGAAGGTGTAGATGTGGCTGAAAAAGCTGTGGTAGCATACGGGGGTGTTCAAATGGGACAACTAGAAAAGAACGTATCTTGGATTTCTTTATTTATTGCATTGGCTCCGATGCTTGGTTTCATGGGAACCGTAATAGGGATGATTCAGGCTTTTGATAAAATTCAAGCAGCTGGAGATATGAACCCATCACTGGTAGCTGGAGGTATTAAAGTAGCACTTTTAACAACCGTATTTGGTTTGATCGTAGCGATTATACTTCAAATTTTTTACAATTATATTGTAGCTAAAATTGATAGCATTGTAAACAGTATGGAAGATGCTTCTATTACTTTAATTGACATGTTATTTGACTACAAAACAAAATCTAAATAAACCACAAGATGGCATTACATAAAATATTAAAAATAGTAGCGTTGCTTCTAAGCATTGCAGGAGTTATTTTTCTTGCTATGATCATTGCCAAAGGTGATGAGGCTGTAGTTGCAACTGGCGAAGGAGTTGATGGTTTCTTGTACATTGCTTATATTACATTAGCTATTGTAATTGTTTTTGTACTCTTTTTTGTGCTAAAAGGAATCTTTTCAGGAAACATCAAGAATACCCTAATGTCCGTAGGAGCTTTTTTACTTATTGTAGTAATCTCTTATGTGTTAGCAGATGCAAACCCAATGACAATGCAAGATGGCGAAATGCTTTCTGCTAGTGGATCTAAATGGGTTGGCGCAGGATTGTACGCTTTTTATATACTAGCAGTACTAGCTATAGGTTCTATGGTTTTTAGCGGAATTAAAAAAGTAACAAAATAATGGCAAGAAGAGCAACTCCCGAAGTAAATGCAGGGTCGATGGCTGACATCGCATTCCTATTGCTTATCTTTTTCTTGGTAACAACTACCATTGAGAAAGATAAAGGAATTGCGCGACAGTTACCTCCAAAAGAACCGCCAACAGATGAGCAAGTTAAGATTAAAGAGAAAAACCTGTTTATTGTAAACGTAAACAGAAGCGATCAATTATTAGTTGAAGAAAAACTAATGGAGCTTAAAGACATTCGTCAGGCAGCAATCGCATTTCTTGATAATGGTGGCGCGCCATCTGGGACCGCTGAATATTGCAATTATTGCAAAGGAAAAAGAAATCCAGAGTCTTCTGATAACCCGGATAAAGCAGTAATTTCTGTGCAGAATGATAGGCTTACTTCTTATAAAATGTATATTGCCGTTCAAAACGAATTGGTAGCAGCATACAATTTTTTAAGAGATAGAGAGTCTGAGAGGCTTTATGGATGGAAGTTTACTGAAGTAACTAAAGCTATAGACGAAGGAAGTTTTAAAGGAAATTTGGAGGATACTCAAGAAAAACTTGAGAATATCCAAAAACTATTCCCTCAAAAACTTTCTGAAGCAGAACCTAAAAAATCTGGACAATAACCCTAAGATTATGTCAAAATTTAAAAAGAAAAAAGATGGCGGATTGCCAGCGGTAAATACAGCATCCCTTCCGGATATTGTATTTATGTTACTGTTCTTCTTTATGGTTGTAACAGTACTCCGTGATGACAATTTGCTTGTTCAGAACAAATTGCCAAAGGCAGATCAGGTTGAGAAATTGAAAAAAGACCGCTCTGTATATATCTATGCTGGAAAGCCTAGCTCACGATATACAGACAAATTCGGTTCTGAGCCTAAAATCCAAATTGGTGATAAGTACACCGATATATCCAATATTAAATTTGCTTTAACAGAAGCGCGTATCAAGCTTATGCCTGAACTTCAGGACAGAGTAATGGTTGCACTTAAGGTTGATGAAAAAACAAATACTGGAATGGTTACTGATATAAAACAGGAACTACGTGATCTTAATATGTTAAAAATTATCTATATCACTACGCCTGGAAATGAAGTAGACCAATAGAAATTAATATATAGTATTTTAAAACGCCTTGATTTATTTCAAGGCGTTTTTAGTTTCTCATATTCTGAAAATACTTTTATCTTTATCAATATGCAAAAGCTGATTAAAAATTTTATCTTTTTACTGTGTACGTGTGTATCTTGTTCCGTGCTTGCACAAGATACTATTCGCCATGCAACAGAAGATTCTTTATATAGAGAAGATCAGTTTTATATAGGTGTTACCTATAACATTCCTCTAAATATCCCTAGTGATGTCAATACTAAAGGACTTACCGGGGGAATTCAGTTTGGGTTTGTTAGAGATATGCCTATTAATAAACAACGAAATATTGCCATAGCAGTTGGGGCGGGCCTTGCTATAGATCAATTTGGACAAAATCTCTTTATAGGTGAAACTCCAGGCGATAAAACAATTTTTAGAGTTTTGGATGAAAATGTAGATTTTACCCGCAACCGCTTTAACATGGCAGTTGTTGAAGCACCAATAGAATTTAGATGGCGAACGTCTTCGCCTTCAACCTATAAATTTTGGCGTGTATATGCAGGTTTTAGAGTGGGATATACATATTGGTATAAAGCAACTTTTAAACAACCTGGTAAAACTGTAAATCAGACTAAAATTCCTGAATTCGACCCCTTACGACTGTCTGCCACCTTAAGTTTTGGGTATAATACATTTAATTTTTTTGCCTCATATAGCATAAATCCTTTCTTTAAAGATGCTGTAACTGTGGCTGGTGAGGAGGTTGATTTTAGAACTTTAAAAGTAGGCTTAATGTTTTACGTGCTATAACCACATATTGAAGAGAATTAGCTGTGGTAGTGTTCCTAATAAAAAGCCAGCTGCAAGTTCAGGATAAGTATGAGCATCGTTATTTAAACGAGAAGAAGCTACCCAGCCATTCACAAATAAAAAGAAACTGATACTTATTAAAAGGTTTATTTTAAAATGAGCACTCAATCCCACTAACAGCATTAAAACTCCGGCTACCCCCATTTGATGTAAACTTACTTTTAGTTTAAAAAAGACCATTAAAAGGGCGCTAAAGGTGGAAAAAAGAATGCCTACAAAGAAATAGTACATTTCTGGATCATCATAGGGATTAAAAATCATTTTGATGATTAGTAATAAAAGAATGCACTGTATCATTAATGGAAACTTGCGCTCCCTCACTTCTTTTAAATAAATGGTTTCTACGATACCTAAATTTTTTAGTAGGAAAAATACCACAATCGGTAATAAAAGTGTAATGATTGCAATTGCAAAAAGCTTTGTTCGAACCAATTCGGGTTCAATATATCTTGGGGTAACGGCAAAATAAATTACAGTGCCTAAAACCGGCATTAATAACGGATGAAAAAGATAGGAAGCTATTTTTAAAAATATCTTCATTATATTTCTTTTCTAAGTCTAGCAACCGGCAAATCGAGTTGTTCCCTATATTTTGCAATGGTTCGTCGTGCAATTGGGTAGCCTTTTTCTAATAAAATCTTGGCGAGTTTATCGTCAGTAAGGGGTTTTCTTTTGTCTTCTTCCGAAATAGTAATCTCTAGGATCTTCTTAATTTCTTTTGTAGAAACATCTTCACCTTGATCATTTTTCATTGATTCGCTAAAAAACTCTTTAATCAATTTTGTGCCGTAAGGTGTGTCAACATATTTGCTGTTTGCCACTCTAGAAACTGTTGAAACATCCATGTTTATTTTATCGGCAATATCTTTTAAAATCATTGGTTTTAGCTTGCGCTCATCACCCGTTAAAAAATATTCTTCTTGATGATGCATAATAGAGTTCATTGTTACAAATAGTGTTTGTTGTCTTTGTTTAATGGCATCTATAAACCACTTTGCAGCATCCAATTTTTGTTTAATAAACATTACAGCATCTTTCTGCGCTTTTGATTTGTCTTTAGATTCTTTGTAACCCTTCAACATATTGGTGTAATCATGGCTTACATGAAGTTCGGGAGCATTTCGTCCGTTAAGCGTTAAATCTAGTTCGCCGTCAATAATTTTTATTGCAAAGTCAGGCACTACATGCTCGGCCATTCGAGTGTTACCAGAATAGGTGCCGCCAGGTTTTGGATTCAATCCTTCAATTTCATGGATAGCATCACGCAATTGGTCTTCTGTGATATCAAATTTCTGAATTAGTTTTTTGTAGTGTTTCTTACTAAAATAATCAAAAGATTCGTCAATAATAGCTATTGCTAAGGTAACAGAAGGGGTTTGCTCTTTGCGTTCTAATTGAATTAATAAACATTCTTGAAGGTCTCGCGCTGCAACACCTGCAGGGTCTAAATCTTGTACAATTTTTAGAACTTTTTCTACCTTTTCTTCTGAGGTATATACATTTTGTGTAAACGCTAAATCGTCAACAATATCTTGTATTTCACGACGTATATAGCCGCTTTCATCGACACTGCCCACTAAAAACTGCGCAATTTCTTCTTCTTCTTCAGTAAGGCGGTAGGTGCTTAATTGCTGCATTAAATACTGCGTAAATGATGTTCCGGCTGCATAAGGCATTTGTCGTTCTTCATCATCTGCGCTATAATTATTTGCGGAAAGTTTGTAGCTAGGTACTTCGTCATCACTCAAATAATCATCAACATTTATATCTGTTTCAATTACTTCATTGCCTTCATCAAATTCTTCATTGCTAAATTCATCATCAAAGTTTTCACTTTCTTCTTTTCCGCCTTCCAAAGCTGGGTTTTCCTCCAATTCCTGAGAGATACGTTGTTCAAAAGCTTGCGTAGGCAATTGAATCATCTTCATCAACTGGATTTGTTGAGGCGATAATTTCTGGGAAAGTTTAAAGCTTAATTGTTGTTTTAACATACTTCTATTTACTACATCATAAAGTTAAAAAAAACCAGCTACTAAAATAATGAAGTAGCCAGTTTTAATACAATCTTATGTTATTTTCCTTAGAATTCGGCGTTGCCAGGGGTTCTAGGATACGGAATTACGTCGCGAATGTTTCCCATTCCCGTAGTAAACTGTACCAAACGCTCAAAACCAAGCCCAAAACCGCTATGAACAGCAGTTCCGAATTTACGAAGATCTAAATACCAATACAATTCTTCTGGGTCAATATTCATAACCTTCATTTTTTCCAACAAAACATCATAACGTTCCTCACGTTGCGAGCCGCCTACAATTTCTCCTATACCCGGGAAAAGTACATCCATAGCACGAACTGTTTTTCCATCGTCATTTAAACGCATGTAAAACGATTTAATATTTGCGGGATAATCAAAAAGAATTACTGGGCATTTAAAGTGTTTTTCAACCAAAAAGCGTTCGTGTTCACTTTGAAGATCTGCGCCCCACTCTTCAATTATATATTTAAATTTTTTCTTCTGGTTTGGCTTAGAACGCTTTAGTATATCGATAGCTTCGGTATAGCTTACACGTTTAAAGTTATTTTCAAGAATAAAATGAAGCTTTTCGCGAAGTTTCATTTCGCTGCGCTCAGTTTGTGGTTTGTTTTTTTCTTCTTCTAACAATCTGTTTTCAAGAAACTCAAGATCATCAGCACAATTCTCTAAAGCAAAATTTATAACATATTTTATAAAATCTTCCGCAAGATCCATATTTGCGTCCAAATCATTGAAGGCAACTTCTGGCTCAATCATCCAAAACTCTGCTAAATGGCGACTTGTATTTGAGTTTTCAGCTCTAAAAGTTGGGCCGAAAGTATATACTTTACCAAGTGCCATTGCGTAGGTTTCTGCTTCCAATTGACCGCTAACGGTAAGATTTGTTTCTTTTTCGAAGAAATCTTCTTTATAATTTACATTTCCGTTTTCATCTAGTGGTGGATTTTTTGCATCTAATGATGAAACACGAAACATTTCGCCAGCACCTTCGGCATCGCTCCCTGTAATGATAGGTGTATGCATATAATTGAATCCGTTTTTCTGAAAATATTCATGTACGGCAAAAGAAAGTTTGGAGCGTGTACGCATTACAGCGCCAAAAGTATTGGTGCGAATTCTTAAATGTGCCTGTTCACGAAGGGTTTCAAGGGAATGTCTTTTCGGTGAAAGAATGGTACGCTTAACATCTTCTGGGTTTGCTTCGCCCAAAATAGTAATTTTTGAAACTTGAATTTCAACCGTTTGCCCTTGTCCTTGACTTTCTACAAGAATACCAGAAACTTCTATGGCAGCACCCACAGTGACCTTCTTAAGAATTTCTTCTTCAAAATTTTCAAAATCCACCACACATTGTAGGGTGTTTATTGTTGATCCATCGTTTAAGGCGATGAAACGGTTGCTTCTAAAAGAGCGTACCCAACCGCGTACCGCAATTTCGTGGTGTGTTGGTTCGCTTTTCAACAATTCGTGTATTGTTTTCTGTTGCATGGTCTGTATTTAAGAGGGGCAAAGATACTTTTAAAAAAAATTCAAAAAAAGAAAAATACCAAATTCCAAAGCGTTGTTTGGTTAAAAAAAGGACTTAAAGCCTTAAAGGAATTCTATTTAATCGATTTCATCTTTAGTATCGGGTAAAATTTCTATCGCAGGTTCTTTCATCGTTTTCTTATTCGCAATACTACGTTCCAACGAAAGTAATAGGGTTGGGAGTAATAAAAGATTGGACAACATGGCAAAAAGTAATGTAATGGAAACCAATGCGCCTAAAGCAACGGTGCCACCAAAACTTGAAATGGTGAAAACTGAGAACCCAAAAAACAAGACGATGGAAGTATAAAACATACTTACCGCAGTTTCACGAAGGGCTGCATAAACAGATTTTTTAATTCTCCAGTTATTTGCAATTAGCTCTTGCCTATATTTTGCAAGGAAGTGAATGGTATCGTCTACCGAAATTCCAAAAGCAATACTAAATACCAAAATAGTAGAAGGTTTTATAGGAACCCCAACAAAGCCCATTACTCCGGCGGTAATAATTAGCGGTAAAAGGTTTGGAATAAGTGAGATTAAAATCATTTTAAAACTTCGAAACATCCATGCCATAAACAAGGCAATCAAGAAGATGGCTAGGGAAAGGGAAAGAATTAAATTGTTAACCAAATAATGCGTTCCTTTTTGAAAAACCAAGGCCTTTCCAGTTACCGAAACATTATACCTTTCTGGTGGGAAAATTTTATTGATTTCTTTATTTAAATCTTCTTCAATACGTACAAACCTATCGGGTTCGGTATCTTTCATAAACGTGGTAATACGGGCAAATTGACCAGTACTGTCTACGTAACTGTTTAATAAATTTGTATCTGTAGTGCTACTTTTAGCGTATGAAAGTATAAAATTCTTCTCTTGGCTATTCGGAAGTTGATAATATTCTGGGTTTCCGTTGTAGTATGCTTGCTTGGAATATTTTACTAATTCGACCACAGAAAGTGGTTTCGCAAATTCTGGAATTTCTTTGATATGGTCTTGTAGCTCGTCAATACGTTTTAAAGTTGAAAGGCTCATAACGCCTTTTTTCTTTTTGGTATCTACCATTATTTCTAAGGGCATAATACCTTCATATTCTTTTTCAAAGAAGCGAATATCTTCAAAAAATGCTGTGTTTTTTGGCATATCTTCTATGATACTCCCGGAAATTTTAATATTGAAAATACCAATTATACTAGCGCAAAGCAAAAGAACAGCTACAATGTATATGGTAATGCCGCGTTCACGAACCATACGTTCCGTCCAATCTACAAATTTATTTATCCAAGTTTTACTTAAATGCTTTAGGTGCTTATCTTTTGGTACAGACATATAGCTGTAAACAATAGGGATGATGAGCAAGCTCAATAAAAATATAGCAACAATATTTATAGAGGCAACGATACCAAATTCACTTAAAAGTTCGCTTTTTACCAAGATAAAAGTCGCAAAGCCAGATGCGGTAGTAAGGTTGGTCATTAATGTTGCGTTCCCCACTTTAGTAATTACACGTTGTAGCGATTTTGCTTGATTACCGTGCAGTTTAATTTCCTGTTGGTATTTATTGATGAGGAAAATACAATTTGGAATTCCAATTACAATAATCAGAGGTGGAATTAAAGCTGTAAGCACTGTAATTTCATAATGCATTAGCCCTAAAAACCCAAAGGCCCACATTACTCCAATAATTACGGTACACATAGAAATAAATGTAGCACGCCAAGAGCGGAAAAAGAAGAAAAATATAAGAGAAGTAATCAGTAAAGCCGCGCCAATAAACAACCCAATCTCGTCGATAATACTTTGAGAATTTAAAGTGCGGATGTATGGCATTCCTGAAGTATGCACTTTAACTCCAGTGTCTTCTTCAAATTTTTTGATAAGTGGAATTAAATCGTCTACTACAAAATCGCGTCTTGCAGGAGTATTTACAATATCTTTTTTAAGGTAAATTGCCGAGCGAATAGATTTTTTATCAGGGCTATAAATAAGTCCGTCATAAAATTGAAGCTTGTTAAAGAGTTCATCTTTATAGTTTGCAAGCTTTGCATGTGTAAAAACCGAATCTTTTATAAAGGGAACAAGCTCAAAACCTGTGGTGTCTTTTTTCTTCTCAAGTTCTTTTAGATTTCCAACGGAAAGTGTAAGGTCTACTTCGTCGTACTTTCCAATATGTTGGGAAAGCTGATTCCATGCTTTAAATTTTTCAGGAGTAAAAATCGAGGAATCCTTAACGCCTATTACAATTAGATTGCCTTCTTCGCCAAAATGCTTTAGAAACTCTTCATATTGAAGATTTATAGGGTGGTCGTCTGGTAAAAGATTGGCTTCCGTATAGGTGAAGCGCATGTTTTTCCATTGTAAAGCGAGTAGCACCGTAATAACAGCGATTACGATTAAAATTCCTGTGCGGTTTCTTAATATAAAACGGGCTACAACACCCCAAAACCCAATGCTGAAAAGTTTGTTCAAAGCAATTTTTTAAAATCGTTGCAAAGGTATGAATTCCGAATAAGTAGGGAATCTATTTTAGTGTGTATTTTATAAACCCTAAAGATTAAAAAAACGTTTTGTAGCTTTTTAATAGTTAGGTGTAGTGCTAAAAATTAAAACTTCAGGTAGAAGGTAAACTTAAATGAAATATTGTCTGAGAATTTTGGAAGGTTGTAATAGCCATAGCGATAGGCGCCGCTAAGACCAAAACCATAGAGTATTTTGTTAATTTCGAAACCACTTTCATTAAAAAGCTGTTCTAAAGTATTAAAAGGAATTCCAATATGCTCCTCTCTGTTTTGCATAGCTCCTAAGGCATGGCGTGTAATTAGAACGAGTTCAGGCTTCCATTTGTTTGAAAGCTGAAACCTACGCAAACTATGCTTCACTTGAAGTGTCGTTAATTTATCTGAAAAGAATTCTCCAAAATACATGGTTTCAAAACTCTGCACGCCTGCGACAGAAAACCGTTGCAAAACTTCATCTTTAGTGGGTTGGTTTGGATATGAATGAAACAAATGCGTTAAAGGCACATCGCCAGTAGCGAGGGAACCTTCCAGCAGAATATTGGTAGACGAAAGATTGGTTCGTTTAACGTAATAGTCCAGCTTCAGTCCAAACTTGGTGTAGTTAAAATCACTTCCAGCAATACCTTTAAAACCCTGAGTAACTTGAGCGCTTATTTTTGGAAAACCGTCAAAATACTCTTTGGTACCGTCTTCATTGGTAAAAAAATTAGTTTTAGGGCTTAGTCTTAAAGAAAGTGTAGCTTCTGCCAATTGATACTCGGAATAGGTTATGCCGTCGTCAATAAAAGAGTAATGTTCAATATTAGCTACGTTGCTATGCGCAATTCTAAACTCTGAAAGTATTTTTGGTGAAAGTTCACTGGCTATATTAGCGTACCATTTTCGATATTTATAAAACTGTGTAATATTGACTAGTCGAGGTTCGAAAATAGAATATACACGTGCATCGGTAAGATAATCGTAGGTGCCAATTTCTTTAATGTCGTCTGCATAAAAAACACTTATCCATGCCTTTTTTTCTTTGTTAACGCGTGCGCTTGCACCCAAGCTGTATTTAAAAGCATCATCTTTAAAGCCATGCGCTATGTAGCCTCCAATTTTATATTTTTCAAAAAGTTTGTCGTTTGTCAGTCCGCCAATTCCTATACGAAGCCCTTCATAATTGTTGTATTTTATAAGTGTTTTAAGGTCAACATTAAAAAAACCAATAGGGTAGTAGCCAGAGGAAAGAGGGTGCGTTTTTTTTACTTCTCTGGGGGAAACGGAATCTGTTTTGGTTTGGATTGCTGGTTTTTGTGCCATTGCGAAAAACCCAATGCCCAAAAAGAAAAGTAGCAAGAAATTTCGCATATAATTAGAAGAGTGGGTTTTGAGTTGTTTTAAAAATACAATAAAGCGGCAATATTGCCGCTTTATTGTATTTAGTTTAACGAATGTTTTAAATTAAACAGTCATTATTTCCTTTTCCTTTTTCTGAAAGATTTCATCAATTTTTTTGATGTGTTGGTCGGTCATTTCTTGAATATCGTCTTCCAAGCTTTTTTTAAGATCTTCAGAAATTTCGATGCCTTTTAAATCGTTATTTGCATTTTTTCGATCGTTTCTAACACCAATTTTTGCTTCTTCGGCGGCAGCTTTAGCTTGTTTAGCCAATTCTCTTCTTCGTTCTTCAGTGAGTGGTGGCACAGAAATAATAACACTTTCACCATTGTTCATAGGGTTAAAACCAATGTTTGCAAGGTGTATGCCACGTTCTATTTCTTGAATCATTCCTTTTTCCCATGGTTGGATGCTTATTGTCATTCCATCTGGGGTGCTTACGTTTGCTACTTGACTAAGTGGTGTTTGACTTCCGTAATAATCTACCATTACGCCTCCAACCATTGCTGGTGAAGCTTTTCCAGCGCGAATGTTTACCAATTCTTTTTCAAGATGCCTTAGGGCGTTGCCCATAGCTTCTTTAGCGCCATCTATTATAAAATCTATTTCGTCTTCCATTTTAAAACTATTTATCTGTGGAATTTTTGCAGCGAATACACCAATAAAAATATTTAATATTTATGTATTTGTCGCAAATTTTTTACAAATTTACTTTTGTTCCAATTTTTTCACCAGAAACCACTTTTAGAAGATTTCCTTTGGTGTTCATATCAAAAACGATAATTGGCAATTCGTTTTCCTGGCTTAATGTAAAGGCAGTTGTATCCATTACTTTTAGCCCTTTCTGCAATACATCTTCAAAACTTATAAAATCGAATTTTGTTGCCATTTTATCCTTTTCAGGGTCGCTGGTATAAATTCCGTCTACGCGTGTTCCTTTTAGAATTACGTCGGCGCTTATTTCGATAGCTCTTAAAACTGCTGCAGAATCTGTTGTAAAATACGGATTTCCTGTGCCGCCACCAAAAATCACTACGCGCCCTTTTTCTAAATGGCGAATTGCTTTTCTGCGGATGAATGGTTCTGCAACTTCATTAATGTTTATTGCACTTTGCAAACGTGTAGGCACCTCTTCATTTTCTAAAGCACTTTGTAGGGCTAGTCCATTAATTACGGTTGCAAGCATCCCCATATGGTCGCCTTGTACGCGATCCATCCCGCTGCTTGCGCCAGACAAACCTCTAAAAATGTTTCCGCCGCCAATAACGATGGCAACTTCTACTCCTTTACTTGTAATTTGTTTTATTTCTTGGGCGTATTCTTTAAGGCGAATTGGGTCTATACCGTATTGTTGGTCGCCCATTAAAGCTTCACCAGAAAGTTTTAAAAGAATTCTTTTGTATTGCATAGCGGATTTTTACTGCGCAAAAATAAAGAAAAATATTGATGCGATGGAAAGATTTAAAAAAGTAGTTTTAGAGATAGTTTAAAGTGACAGGCTCACTTATACTGATATAGATAACAAACAATGGCTGTAGGAAAAGTACTTCAATAAAAACAGGGAAAACCCTGAAATAAAACAGGGTTTTCCCTGTTTTATTTCTTAAATTTTTAGTATATCTTTAAGGAATTAACTAACTTTAATCATCTAATTATGAAACCACACGGCCACACGGCCACACGGCCACACGACCACACCTTGCTAAGGTTTTATTTACCATCCTGAGTCTACTTTTTTCAATTTTGCTTTTAGCACAAAATACTCAAGATTATTATTTAGAAATAAAAGAGGGTTTTGAACTTGGAGAAATTCAAAAGACAATTAATCCGAATCAAACTGTAAATTTAACAATGGCAAATATGGCTTTGGCCAATGAATTAAATACAAAACAAATATTTTCTTTTAAGAAAGCGTTTTCAAACTCTCAAAACTCAAGACTTCAGAGGGTTTATATTTTAAGAGCAAGTGAAGATATTGATTTTTCTAATATTATAGAACGCATTGAGATTCAAAAAATTACTCCAATAATTAATGAAATAATATTAACTTCCGATATAAATATTGGAATGATTCCAAATGACTATGAAGATATTATTACTGGCGGCAGAAATACTGCTTTAGATTTAATTAAGACTCCTTTGGCGTGGTCTATTACCACTGGTGATCCAAATGTTGTTATTGGAGTAGTAGATGCTGAAGTTGATTTATACCATGAAGATCTTCAGGGCTCGATTATTGAGACCGTTATTATTGACGATTATAATGGCCATCACGGTGCTGGAGTTACTGGAATGATTAATGCTCAAACAAATAACGGTAAAGGAATTGCAAGTATTGCTCCTGAAACAAAAGTAGTTTTTGTCCAAACAAATGGTGGTCTACATTCATTAACACAAGGGTTGGTAGAAATTATTCATTTGAAAAATACTAGTTATCCATCTTTAAAAATTGTCAATTGTAGTTGGGCATCATCTATTAATTATGAATACTTACAAGAAGTTATATATGGTCAAAATGGGATACTTGATAACGATATTCTTATCATCGCTGCGGCGGGAAACCAAGGGGATACAACATATAGATACCCCGCAGCATATAATGGAACCATGTCGGTAACAACTGTTGGTCATCGATTTCCAATCGGTTATATTCACAATTTGCAAGATCCTAATGGAATACTCTATTGGCATCGGTCTTGGAAAGATTGTTTTGCTGGAAAACCTGATTATGGCGAAGGAGGAAATACTCGTAATGATAAAGTAAGTGTTACTTCTCCAGGACAGATATTATTGGGGCTTACGACAAATTATAGTGATTATCCTGAAGGATATAGGCTTATGACAGCTACATCGCCTGCAACTCCAATTGTATCAGGACTGGCAGGGCTAATTCTTTCTATTAATCCAAACTTAAGTGCGCCACAAATCAAACAAATAATAGAAATGACCGCAGATGATATATACCATATCTCATACAACCAACCCTATATTGGACAATTGGGCACAGGAAGGATAAATGCGTTTCGAGCGGTAAAAACGGCCCAATGTATGCTGAATCCAACAGGGGATTTGGATCTTGCAATGCAAAACTCAAACATCGATTTGTTCGTAGAACCTGATACAGAAACAGAAATTTTTTGGGAAAGCGATGATATCTGGGTACGTAACCAAGATGATGGCAATTTAATAGATGTGCATCAAAATCCAGAATACGACGCCAATAACCCCAATTATGTGTATGTTCGGGTAACAAACAACAGCTGTGTTACATCTTTGGGCAATGATAATATAAAACTCTATTGGGCAAAGGCCAACACCTCGCTTTCATGGCCTACACATTGGGATGGCAGTCTGTATATAGAAGACCCTGTAACTCAAGAAGATGTTTTAATGGGCAATGAGATTGGGACACTGAATATACCTGTATTAGGCCCTGGTGAGAGCAAGCTTTTAGAATTTGAGTGGAGCGTCCCAAATCCAGATAATTATACAAATATTAATCCCAATCCTTGGCACTTTTGTTTGTTGGCTAGGATCGAATCGTTGGGTGATCCTATGACTTTTTCTGAAGGAAATCTTATATATTCAAACGTCAAGAATAACAATAATATTGTTTGGAAAAATACTACTGTGGTTGATATTTATCCAAACACTCGTTCTCAAATTGGAGGTGTGGTAGCTATAGGCAATCCAACCTCGTCCATAAAGGCATACAACCTTCAGTTCATAAAGGAGAATAGTGAAGCTGGAAAGGCCATTTATGAAGAAGCTGAAGTAACTGTTCAAATGGATAACACCCTTTATAATGCTTGGGTAAAGGGAGGGGAACAGGGTCAAAACTTTGATTCCACAAGAGAAGCGGATAAAAAAATTGCAATAGCAAATAACATGACAATTAGTAATTTACAATTAAATCCAAACGAAATTGGCACCTTATACCTAAAGTTCAATTTTTTAACTTCGGAAATATCAACTAAAAGAGATTATACTTATCATGTAATACAGAGAGATGCTTCTACCAACGAAATTATTGGAGGTGAGACTTATAAGGTACACAAATATCCAAGACCTATTTTTTATGCTTACGCAGGGAACGATGAAGAAATAGATAAAAATGAATCAATAACCATTACCGCTGCCCAGATAAACGAGGCAGCGGTCTATAATTGGTATGACCCGGAAGGGACTCTAATATATACTGGTACAGATCTTACAGTATCCCCTGCAGTTACAAAAACTTATAGGCTTGAAATAATTACAGATAATGATGGTTATAAGGATTATGACGATGTGAAGATTATGGTAAATCCCTATAAATTGGGCGGTCTAGTTCCTAACCCAGCCACAAATATAGTGACTACAAACTATATTGCCGATGAGGCTAGTTCAGCATATTTGATGGTGGTAAGTAATGTTACAGGTATTTCCAACAATTACATTTTGGACACAGTAGAAACAAGTATAAATCTAAATATTTCAAATTATCCTAATGGCCTGTATTCCGTAGCACTGGTATGCGATGGCAAAATTGTAGATTCAAAAAATCTTGTAAAACAATAATTTAAAAAATTAATCAGTATGAAAGCATTAGTATATACATTATTATTCAATATTAGTGCGCTAAGTTTTGCGCAAGACCCACAGTTATTTGAGAGTACTTGGTATTTATATTCTGTACAAACTACCGATTTAGGCACTAAGTACACTGTTTCAGAAATAGACCCGCCCATTAACCCATATATTAAAATAAATGAAAATCTAGAATTTAATGGGGAAGGAGCTTGTAATTCCTTTAATGGAATCTATGAATATATTTCTGCTACTGGAGAAATGAATAGTATGAATTTTGTTGAAACGGGGGAGGATTGTGCTGTACAAATCCATAATTTATTTGAGAACAGCTATTTTGAATTTATTTCAGGCGGATTTAATTACGCTATTACTCAAGATGGAACTGGAAAAGTTCTTTCGATGCAAACCCCTCTCTTTGGACTTGCGGTTTTTAAGAATTACCCACTTTCTATCGAAGATTTTAAGCCCAATGCATTTTATTTATATCCCAATCCTGTTTTAGATAAAGTTTTTATTGAGGCAAATTCAAAAATTGAAACTATTAAAGTTTTCGATTTTTTTGGGAGAATGATTCTGGAAATACATCCTTTAACCGAAAAAACCGAATTGAATTTCAATAATTTAAAAGCAGGAGTTTATTTTGCCATTATTTCTTCCGAAGGAAAAAAAACTGTCAAGAAAATTGTGAAGGAGTAATTATTTTAAAAGATTTTTAATGAATTATAGACACCAATAAAAAGTAGGCGCACGATTAATCGCGCGCCTACTTTTTATAAAATAAATGTTTCTTAAAGCTTATACCAAAGAAACTCTTTTAAATTCAACTACGGCAACATCGCCATAAGAAGCTACATAAGCTGCAACACTCTTTTTGTCGTCTTTAATGAAGTTTTGGTCAAGTAACGCTTTTTCATGATCCAATGTAGTGTTGTCACTAATAAAACGCTCAATTTTTCCTGGAAGAATTTTATCCCAGATTTGCTCTGGCTTGCCTTCTGCTTTCAATTCTGCTTTTGCATCTTCTTCAGCTTGTGCAATAACTTCTGGAGTTAATTGTGCTCTTGAAATAAATTTTGGTACATTTTTAAGTGTTTTACCTAAACGCCCTAATTCAATATTGTCTTTTTCAATAACAGCGATTCTTGCTTCTGTTTCTGAAGCTATAAATTCTGGATCAAAATCTTTGTAAGAAAGTGTAGTAGCACCCATTGAAGCTACTTGCATTGATACGTCTTTTGTTAATTCTTCAGCCTTGTCAACTTTTTTAGAAAGACCTGTTAAGGCAGCAATTTTGTTAACGTGAACGTAAGAACCCACGTATGGCGCTTCCAAAATTTCGAAACCACCAATCTCAATTTTCTCACCAATTACACCGGTTTGTTCAGTCAATTTTTCTGCAACGGTCATTCCTTCAAAGTCTGCAGCTAAAAACTCTTCTTTTGAAGCTGTGTTTAATGCAACTTCAGCCAATTTGTTTGCCATTTCAACGTATGAGTCGTTTTTAGCAACAAAGTCTGTTTCACAGTTTAAAGAAATGATAACACCTTTTGTGTTATCGCTGTTTACTTTTGCAGTTGCAACACCTTCACTAGAGTCGCGATCTGCTCTTTTTTCAGCAATTTTTTGTCCTTTTTTTCTAAGAATAGCAATTGCTTCCTCCATGTTTCCTTCTGCCTCAACTAATGCCTTTTTACAGTCCATCATTCCAGCGCCGGTGGCTTGTCTTAGTTTATTTACTTCTGCGGCTGTTATTTTTGCCATTTGTATAAATTTTTAAGTTTAGTGTTAAAAAAAGTCGCTTAATTTATTTTCAACAAAGAAAAGAACCAAACGACTTTTAAATTTTAAGATACTGTTATTATTCTTCTTCGTTAAGAACTTCTTTTTTCGATTTTTGAAGAACAGGCTTTTTAGCTTCTTCCATAGCTGCTACATCTTCCTTGTCAGTTGAAGGTACTTCAGCTACTGCTTTTTTCACTTCTTTTTTAGGAGCTTTTGCTTTTTTAGCCATTCCTTCTTCATCATTATCATCTTCTTTTCCAGATTTTCTCTCAGAAAGTCCTTCAATTACAGCTTCTGAAACAAAGCTCATAATGCTTTCGATAGATTTAGAAGCATCGTCATTACTAGGTATTACGTAGTCGATAACACGTGGGTCACTATTGGTATCAACCATAGCGAAAATAGGAATGTTTAATTTCATAGCTTCAGCAACCGCAATGTGCTCGCGTGTTGTATCTACGATGAAAAGTGCTGCTGGAAGACGGCTCATGTCAGAAATAGAACCTAAGTTCTTTTCTAGTTTTGCACGAAGACGATCTACTGCTAAACGCTCTTTTTTAGAAAGAGTCATAAAAGTACCATCTTGCTTCATTCTATCAATAGAAGCCATTTTTTTAACGGCTTTACGAATAGTAACAAAGTTGGTAAGCATACCCCCAGGCCATCTTTCTGTGATGTAAGGCATGTTCGCATTCTTTGCTTTTTCAGCAACAATGTCTTTTGCTTGTTTTTTTGTAGCTACAAAAAGAATTTTGCGTCCACTAGCTGCTATTTTTTTAAGCGCTTCGTTAGCTTCTTCAATTTTTGCAGCGGTTTTGTAAAGGTTGATAATGTGGATCCCGTTGCGTTCCATATAGATATACGGCGCCATGTTTGGGTTCCATTTTCGGGTAAGGTGGCCAAAGTGCACACCAGCTTCAAGTAAGTCTTTTACTTCTACTTTTTTTGCCATTTTTGTTTTAGTTTACGTTCTGTGAAAGGATAGCAACCACTTCTATAAAGAATTTGGTTTAGATGCTAAACTAACCCCCGAATTTTTCGGGATAACAGCTTTTTTAATTAATAATAAATATGAACTTGTCAACTGCAATTGGGTATCCCAAGGGAGATACCCAATGAAGTTGAATACGATATTAACGTTTAGAGAACTGGAATTTCTTACGCGCTTTCTTCTGACCGAATTTCTTACGTTCAACCATTCTTGGATCTCTTGTAAGTAAACCTTCTGGTTTTAAGATGCCTCTGTTTTCGTCATTAAGCGTACACATAGCACGAGAAATTGCAAGACGAATTGCTTCTGCCTGTCCTGTAATTCCACCACCGAATACATTTACTGTAATGTCGAAAGTAGTTTCGTTATCTGTAAGTGTTAAAGGTTGTTTTACTTTATACTGAAGTGTTCCAGTTGGAAAGTAGTTTTCCAACTCACGCTTGTTGATTGTAATGTTCCCTTTTCCTTCTTTAAGGTACACACGTGCAACAGCGGTTTTTCTTCTGCCTATTTTGTGAATTGTTTCCATTACTTGTTGTCGTTAAAGTTAATTGCTCTAGGTTTTTGTGCTTCTTGACCGTGGTTTTCATCAACATAAACTTTTAGGTTTCTGAAGATTTCCGCGCCCAATTTGTTTTTAGGAAGCATTCCTTTCACAGCTTTTTCAACAAGCCTTGCAGGGTCTTTTTTGTACATTTCTGTAGCGGTAAGGCTACGTTGTCCACCAGGGTAGCCTGTGTGACGGATGTACGTTTTGTCTGTCCATTTGTTACCAGTAAGGTTAATTTTACTAGCATTTGTAATAATTACGTTATCACCGCAATCTACATGAGGGGTGAAACTTGGTTTGTGCTTACCACGAAGTAATTTAGCAACTTCGCTTGCAAGACGACCCAATGTTTGCCCGTCCGCATCTACTATCAACCATTCTTTTACAACGGTATTTTTGTTAGCAGATACTGTTTTGTAACTTAATGTATCCATTTAGTCTTTGTCAATTGTTAATAATTCATTGTTTTCTCACCATTAAACAAAACGGATTTTGTCTAAGAGGGGTGCAAATGTAGTGTTATTTATTTGAAAAGCAACATCGAAGAATGAAATTTTCTTTCTAAAAATCATTAACACAATCTATTAAATGGAGACTGACAAAAAATAAATATTCAATTAATGGTTTTTATGAAGCTACGACTCAATTGTTAAAATTAAATCGTCCTTTAAAACCATGTTGCCTGGTTTTAGTGCAATAGATTTTACTTTTCCAGCGTGTGTAGCTGTAATAGTAGTTTCCATTTTCATGGCTTCAATAATAAATAGGTGGTCATTCTTTTTAACTTCCTGCCCTTTTTTAACTAATACCTTATAAAGACTCCCTTGTAATGGAGCTCCATATTCACCAGAATCATCTGGGTTAGCTTTTACATTGGTTTCTTTATTAACAAGAATTGACTTGTCTTTAATTTCAATAAAGCGGTTTTCACCATTAACCGAAAAGAAAACAATGCGTACTCCATCTTCATTAGGAATTCCGACGGAAAGTAGTTTTACAATAATCGATTTTCCAGGCTCTAGTTCAATGATAGCTTCTTCTTGAAGTTTCATGCCATAAAAGAAATTTTCAGTAGCAAGTATGGCAACATTTCCATATTGCTTATATTTTTCATGGGCATTTTCAAACACACGAGGGTATAAACTATAGGATAAGAAATCTTCAAATTCAATAGGGCGTGTAAAGCCCTGTTGGAATTTTTTTCTAAATATAGCATATTCTGTATCAAAATCTATAGGCGCCAAGTGTGCGTTTGGCCTATCGGTATATGCTTTGTTGTTTTTTAGTATTATTTTTTGAAGCTCTTTTGGGAACCCCCCTAGTGGTTGTCCTAAGTCGCCTTTAAAGAAATTTAGTACTGATTCTGGGAAAGAAATATCTTGCCCACGCTTAAGCACATCTTCTGGATAGAGGTTGTTTGTTACCATAAAAATAGCCATATCGCCCACAACTTTTGAGCTTGGGGTTACTTTTACCAAATTTCCAAACATTTCATTTACCCTCGCATACATTTTTTTAACCTCATCAAAACGATCTTCTAGTCCTAAAGCTTCTGCTTGAGGGCGTAGGTTTGAATACTGCCCCCCTGGAATTTCATGTTGATATACTTCCGCAGTTCCTGCTTTTAAGCCAGATTCAAACGGATAATACATTTCACGTACATCTTCCCAATAATTAGAAAATTCATTCAGTTTATGAATGTTAAACTTATTTTCACGTGGCTGATTGCGCATCATTTCTACAATAGAATTGAAGTTAGGCTGAGAGGTAAGTCCCGAAAGGCCTCCTAATGCTACATCTACCACGTCTACCCCAGCTTCAATAGCCTTTAAATAGGTTGCAGATTGAATGGATGATGTATCATGCGTATGTAAATGCAACGGAATATTTACGGTATCTTTCAGGGCTAATATCAATTCTGTAGCGGCATAAGGCTTTAATAATCCTGCCATATCCTTAATGGCAATCATATGTGCACCGGCGTTTTCAAGGTCTTTTGCAAGTTGAGTATAGTATTTTAAAGTGTATTTGGTTTCTTTAGGGTCTAAAATATCACCAGTATAACTCATGGCTGCTTGAGCAATTCCACCTGTTTTGTTACGAACATAATTTATGCTAGGTTCCATTGCTTTCACCCAGTTTAAGGAGTCAAAGATTCTAAAAATATCAATTCCGTTTTCCCAAGAAGTTTCAAGGAATTTTTCAATAAGATTATCAGGATAAGCTTTATAGCCAACCCCATTTGATCCGCGAACTAACATTTGGAAGAGGATATTCGGCATTAATTTTCGAAGCTCACGTAAGCGTGTCCAAGGGCTTTCATTTAAAAAACGAAGGCAAACATCAAAAGTAGCGCCGCCCCACATTTCAATACTAAAGGTATTGGGGTGGTTTTTGGCAAAACTATCTGCCACCTTAAGCATATCGTGAGTTCTCATTCGTGTTGCCAATAGTGATTGATGTGCATCGCGAATGGTAGTGTCTGTATAATGAATCTTTTTTTCACTTTTAAGCCACGCACAAAATTTTTCAGCGCCCATTGCTGTAAGCATATCTTTGGTTCCCCTTGGAAAGTTTTCCATAGGCTCCATTTTTGGGATTTTTGGTGTTCTGAAAATTTTATTCTTATCAAATGTTTTTACATCAGGGTTTCCGTTTACAATTACTTCTCCCAAATAATTTACAATTTTTGAGGTTCTATCCTGAGGCAGTTTTATTTGAAATAAGGTAGGGGTGTTTGCTATAAAATTGACAGATGCTTTTCCGTCTTTAAAAACCTCGTGCTGAATTACATTTTGAAGAAAGTGGATGTTTGTCTTTACCCCTCGAATACGAAATTCTTTTAGTGCGCGCGTCATTTTTCGAACAGCACCATCTAAAGTTCGTCCGTGGGCTGAAACTTTTACAAGCATCGAATCAAAAAACGGACTTACACTATAGGATTGATAAATACTCCCTTCGTCCAGGCGGATGCCCATGCCTGAAGCACTTCTATAGGTGGTGATTGTGCCGTAGTCTGGTGTAAAATTGTTTTCAGGATCTTCTGTGGTTAATCGACATTGAAGTGCAAACCCATAGGTGGCAAGTGAATCCTGACCATAAATTTTTATTTGCTGATCAGAAAGTTTATACCCGCCAGCAACAAATATTTGTGTTTTTATTAAATCGATACCGGTAACCATTTCAGTTACGGTGTGTTCTACTTGAATTCTAGGGTTTACTTCAATAAAGTAAACATTATCATTTTCATCAACTAAAAACTCTACGGTTCCAACGTTGTTATAGTTTACTTCTGTGGCAATGTTGATGGCATATTTGTAAAGGGATTGCTTTACCTTTTCGGAAATATTATAGGAGGGGGCAATTTCTACAACTTTTTGATGCCTTCTTTGTACTGAACAATCGCGCTCAAAAAGATGACGTATGTTTCCGTGATTATCAGCTACTATCTGAACTTCTAGGTGTTTGGGATTTTCAACATATTTTTCAAGAAACATGGTGTCATCTCCAAAGGCATTTAAAGATTCACTTTTTGCAGACGCGAAGTTGTTTTTTAAATCAGCATCATTTCTAATAATACGCATTCCTCTTCCGCCACCGCCTGAGGCAGCTTTTAGCATTACGGGATAACCAATTAAATTGGCTTCTGAGAGTGCGATGTTTAAAGAGGTTAGTTTCTTGGTATTACTTTTTATAACTGGAACATTGCATTTTAGCGCAATTTTTTTAGCAGTAATTTTATCGCCCAGTGCATCCATAACTCTAGGATCTGGACCTATAAAAATAATTCCATTTTTGGCACATTTACGTGCAAATTCGGAGTTTTCAGACAAAAATCCGTATCCCGGGTGAATGGCATCTACATGTTTAGCTTTTGCTAAAGCAATTATTGCATCCCCATCTAAATAAGGTTTTAAAGGCTGGTCGTTTTCACCAATTTGGTACGATTCATCTGCTTTATAGCGGTGTTGTGAATAACGGTCTTCATAGGTAAAAATGGCTACTGTTTTTAAATTTATTTCTGTACAAGCACGTAAAACTCTAACGGCGATTTCACTGCGATTGGCAACCAATACTTTTTTAATTTCCATGGAAGAAGACTTTTATTTTTTATAATTAGTGAATATAACTTATGCCCTAAAGGTAGAAACACGATGCGTGCATAACAAACAAAAAAAGTAATTTAGCTGCTTTTTATCTATCTGAAATAATATAAGGATTTTCATTCTTATAATTTCTAATAATAAAATCTAAAGCACTTTTTAAAATTTGCCCCATATTGCGGGATTTTTTGAAATTTACATCGCCTGTTAGTTCAAATAAATCCATTTTTAATTCTTTTATTTTTTTTGGTGTTGAAATACGATCCTTTAGCATGCAATCCATAAGTTCTTTAAGACGATTTTTTTCACTGGTAGCTCGTTTTGCTAAAAGAGAACGCTCCTCGTTTTTGTATTGTTGTATGGAGGCTTCCTGGAGTAATTCGGAAGTCATTTTTACCAATTTATTGTTTTCTTTTAAAAACTGAGGAAGATAAACTCTCGCATTGCCTTCATAACTTTGTTGGTCAAAATCAATCCCGCGAATTCTATATTGAATCCGGTCAAAATCATGGGTTAGCACCATTACATAGTTATAGGAGCGCATATCGCCCAGGAGTCGCACAAAGCAGCGCTCGTTAAATTTCACAAACTCTTTTGCAATTTCTTTTTTATCTCTTTCCGAACATTTATCTAGGTTGTTTTCAATAAAATCGTCCCCCGGAATTCCAGAAATATGTTCTTCAATTAACGTATTGCCGTGTACCAAAAAGTTGATGTGGTTTGGAGAAAGAAGGTGCTCCAATTCCAATCCATAAATGCGGGAAGCGTCTGCTTTTTTTATATAAAGAAATAGGTAGTTGTCGTTTAGTATGTTTCGAACCTTTACACGGAATGGTTTTGAATTACCAAAGGTGCAAAAATCTATTTGGTCAATGTTTAAATAAGGTAAAAGGGTGTCGCTTCCGTCAGAGTGTAGAATAGAATACATTCTTTTAAGACTGAGGTTTATTTCTTCAGTTTCAAATTCAGAATAATACACACTCACCCAAAGCGTATCATCTCCGTTTTTATCATAAATTTTAATAGCACCCTGAAAACGCATCAGATCGTCATAATAGATTGGAATTTTTATATTCCGACCATGATGGTTTAGGTATTTTGAAAGCGCCTCCGTTATTGGATAAGTGGGTTTTTTCTTTGAAATCAGTTTGCTCATCTCTTCAGTAAATATTTACTAAAGATATGGATTTATACTGCAGTATAAAGACTAATTAGTTGAAAGCACCAAGAACACAGATTAAAAACGTGGCTTCAAAAATTATTCTTTTATAAATTTGTTCAAGGCAATGTTTTTTCCAGAATACACCTGTACATAATAAACGCCAGAGGCCAAGCTGGAAACATCTACGGTTGGGGAAACGGTATTTATATCAAGTTGTAAAACCTTACTGCCCATCATTGTGTAAATGTTTACTTGGTTTATGGTATTGTCTTGAGTGTTTAGTTGTAAAGTGTTCTTTGCTGGGTTGGGGTAGAGGGTTATTGCTTTATTAAAAGTGTTTTTTTCTAAGCCTAAGGTTGAGGCATGTTTTATGATCCAATAATCTTGGTCACCACGGGAATTTTCGGTTTTGTCTCCTGAGATATTACTACTTGAATTTCCCCCTAAAATATAACTTCCATCGGATGATTGAATAACTGAAGTTATCCCATCAATCTCACTTCCGCCGATTGTGTTTTGCCACTCAATGATGCCAACGTTATTTATTTTAACTAACCAACAATCAAAATTGCCCTGTCCATTTTCAGATTTATCACCAGAGATATCTGATCTGGAGAATCCTCCTAAAATATATCCTCCATCGGTGGTTTGGTTTGCAGAATAGGCTTGATCAATATCATTACCTCCAATAGTATTTTGCCATTCTATTGTTCCAGAAGAATTTAATTTAATAATCCAATAATCTGAACCGCCTAATGAATTTTCTGTTTTATCACCTGAAATATCAGATGAGGATCTGCCTGATAATAAGAAACCGTTATCTGATGTTTGAATTATAGAATTCAAAACATCTGTTTGGCTTCCACCAATTGTTTTGTCCCACTCAATGGTTCCAGAAGAATTTAATTTTACAATCCAATAATCATATTCACCTTTTGAATTTTCAGTTTTATCACCGGAAATGTTGGATTCTGAATATCCTCCAAGAATAAAACCACCATCTGAAGTTAATGTCATTGAGGCAAATGAATCAAAGGATGAACCACCAATTGTTTTCTGCCAAACAATATTTCCTGAGACGTCTAATTTTAATAACCAATAATCATCTTCTCCAATTGCATTTTCTGTCTTGTCGCCAGAAATATTAGACCAGGAATCACCACATATGTAGTACCCATCGTTAATAACCTTGATTTGGGGAAAACTATCAGAATCACTTCCACCAATCGTTTTATCCCACTCCACATTTCCTGCAGCATCAAGTTTTACAATCCAGAAATCATCCAATCCTCTTGAATTTTCAGTTTTATCGCCTGAAATATTTGAAGACGATTCGCCTGCCAAAATATATCCTCCATCAGGAGTTAATTCAAGTGAATGTATATCATCGAATCCAATTCCGCCAATGGAATTCTGCCATTCAATTTCACCATTTACATCAATTTTGATTATCCACATGTCAATATATCCGTTGGAAGCTTCAGTTTTATCACCAGTAATGTCTGAGAGGGACGCCCCTCCCAAAATATAACCTCCATCTGGGGTCTGTTTTAAATCATTAAAGTATTCTACTAGACTCCCTCCAATAGTACGCTGCCAAAGAATATTTGGGTCCTGAGCATAAATGGAAAATACTGAAAACAATAACGCTATAAGGACAGCCGTCTTTTTCATAATAAATTTAATTTGGGTTTTCCTGACGCAATATATATAATTGAAATCAAAAATAAAATATGCTATTTTGTAATTTGTAATTTGTTATTTGGGATTTTCGCCCCAAGGCGATTAATGTGCCTCCAACCAATTTTCCCCCACGCCCATATCTACATCTAAGGGAACGGAAAGTTTGTAGGCATTTTCCATTTCGTGCTTTACCATGGTTTTTAGTTTTTCCAATTCTGGTTTATAAGCATCAAAAACAAGTTCATCATGCACCTGCAGCAACATCTTGCTTTGGTAATTTTCAGTTTCTAGTTTTTTGTGAATGTGTATCATTGCAATTTTAATGATATCTGCGGCACTTCCCTGAATTGGTGCGTTTACAGCGTTTCGTTCTGCAGCGCCACGTACAACGGCATTGCTTCCGTTGATGTCTTTTAAGTAGCGTCTTCTTCCTAAAACGGTTTGTACATAGCTATTTTCACGGGCAAAATCAATTTGTTCGCTTATATAATTCCGAAGTTTTGGGTACGATTTATAATAAGTTTCTATCAAATCTTTTGCTTCACTTCTGGAAAGATCTGTTTGGTTGCTTAAGCCAAAAGCGGAAGCACCGTAAATTATTCCAAAATTCACTGTTTTGGCATTGCTTCGTTGTTCGCGGGTTACTTCACTTAAAGGAACATTAAATACTTTTGAAGCCGTGGAAGCGTGAATATCCTCACCATTTTTAAATGCTTCAATCATCGTATCTTCTTCGCTTAAAGCAGCAATAATACGCAGTTCTATCTGACTGTAATCTGCAGCCATCAAAACGTAATCTTCGTTTCTTGGAATGAATGCTTTCCGAACTTCACGTCCACGTTCGGTTCTAATTGGAATGTTTTGTAGGTTAGGGTTATTACTACTTAAACGCCCCGTGGCTGCAACGGTCTGCATATAATCTGTGTGTACGCGGCCTGTTGATTTTTCTACCTGTTCTGGTAACGCATCAACATAGGTGCTTTTTAGTTTTGCAAGTCCGCGGTATTCCAAAACATCGCGAATTATTTTATGATCTTTTGCCAAATACGAAAGCACATCTTCAGCGGTGGAAAATTGCCCTGTTTTGGTTTTTTTCGGTTTTTCAATGAGTTTTAATTTTCCGAAAAGAATCTCACCCAATTGTTTTGGGGAAGCAATATTAAAGGTTTCACCAGCTTCCTCATAAATACTCTTTTCCAATTGAAGAATATCTGTGTCGAGTTTTTTAGAAAGGTTTTTTAGAAATTCCTCATCCAAATTGATGCCTTCCAGCTCCATGGCTGCGAGAACCCGAAGCAAGGGCACTTCAATTTCATCAAAAAGTTTTTGGGTGTTTGCTTCCCCCAATTCATTTTCAAAATGTTTTTTTAATTGATAGGTTACGTCTGCATCTTCAACGGCATATTCGGTTTGCTTTTCAACAGGCACATCACGCATGCTCAGTTGGTTTTTGCCTTTTTTTCCTATCAATTCGGTAATGGAAACGGGGGTGTAATTTAAATACGTCTCGCTCAAAACATCCATATTATGGCGCATATCTGGATTTATAAGATAATGCGCAAGCATGGTATCAAACAGATTTCCTTTTACTGAAATGTTGTATTTCGCCAGTACTTTTATGTCGTATTTTAAATTTTGACCAATTTTCTGAATGGATTCAGCTTCAAAAAACGGACGAATTTGTTCTAAAAGTTGTTGCGTTTCTTCACGGTTTTCTGGAAACGGAATGTAAAAACCTTTGCCCTTTTCCCAAGAAAAAGCAATGCCAACCAATTCAGCTTCCAAAGGATTTAGCCCAGTGGTTTCGGTGTCAAAACATACACTTTTTTGCTTCATTAAATTCTGAAGAAATAATTTAGTGCCCATTCCAGCTTGAACAGTTTGATAAAAATGTTCCGTATTTTCAATAGTTGCTCGCGCGTTAAAGCTTTTAATCGTTTCAGTTGCTTCGCCGTCATTGCCGAAAAGCGAAAACTGCCCTTCCCCCGCAGTGTTAATTTTAGGGGTCTTAGGTTTTACATCTGAAGTAGTGTCGAGTTCTTGATTTTCACGGCTTGTACCAACAGACGCCATTCCTTCAATAGAAAAGGCATTTAAAAAATTAGCTTTAAGTCTTCTAAACTCTAAATCTTCAAAAATAGCCAAGACTTTTTCGGTGTCTGGCGGACACATTTCAAAATCATCTTCGTTAAATTCAACAGGAACATCCAGCATAATAGTAGCTAGCTTTTTGCTGAGTAACCCCAATTCGCCATTTGCCTCCACTTTTTCTTTCATCTTACCTTTTAGCTGGGCGGTATTTGCAAGCAGTCCTTCCATAGAGCCAAATTCTGCCAAAAATTTCTTTGCAGTTTTTTCGCCTACGCCTGGAAGCCCAGGAATGTTATCGCTGCTATCACCCATCATCCCAAGAAAATCAATTACTTGTAGTGGGTCTTTTACTTCAAATTTTTTCTGCACTTCTGGGATGCCCCAAGTTTCATAACCCCCGCCAAAAACGGGGCGGTACATAAAAATATTTTCGGAAACTAATTGTGCAAAATCCTTGTCTGGCGTAACCATAAAGGTGGTATACCCTTCCTTTTCAGCCTTTTTTGCTAAGGTTCCTATTACGTCATCTGCTTCAAAACCTTCTTTTACCATGATTGGTATTTTCATGGCTTCAAGAATATTGTAAATGTATGGGATGGCAAACCTGATAGCGTCTGGAGTTTCGTCTCTATTTGCTTTGTATTCAGGAAACATTTCGTTTCGGGCTTCGCTGCCACCTTTATCAAAGCAAACCGCTAAATGGTCTGGACGTTCTCGTTTTACTACGTCTATAAGTGAGTTCATAAACCCCATGATTGCTGAGGTATTCTGACCTTTACTGTTTATCTGAGGGTTTTTTATAAAGGCAAAATACCCACGAAAAATAAGGGCATAGGCATCAACAAGGAAGAGGCGTTTTTTTTCTGACATAATTTTGGATAAGCGTATCCTTCAAAAGTAAAAAGAACCCTTTAGAAATAAAGCGTTTTCTATGAAAAAGAAATTTATTTGTAAAATGGGTATTATAAAAGGCAATTCGTATTTTTCGCCCTTCATAAATACTAAGAATCATGAATAAAAAATACGCCTTAGCAATTCACGGCGGTGCTGGAACACTTGTAAAAGGACTGATGACGCCTAAAAAAGAAGCGCAATATAAAGCAGCTTTAAACAATGCACTTGAAAAAGGGTATGCAATTCTTGAAAACAAAGGAAGTGCCATGGATGCTGTTGAAGCTGCTGTAAAAGCATTGGAAGATTCGCCGCTTTTTAATGCCGGAAAAGGAAGTGTTTTTACTAATGAGGGGACGCATGAAATGGATGCCTCAATTATGGATGGAAAAACATTGGCTGCAGGCGCAGTTTCATTAATTACAGGAATAAAAAACCCAGTTTCACTGGCGCGCGATATCATGGAAAAATCCGATCATGTTTTCTTGGCGGGTGAAGGGGCAATGCGTTTTGCAAAAAGTTTGGATTACAGTATAGAGTCGCCTGAATATTTTTACGATGCACTTCGGTATCAACAATGGCAAGAAATAAAGGACAGTGATTCTTTTCAGCTAGATCACAGTGTAAAAAAGGACAGTAAATTTGGTACAGTTGGCGCTGTTGCTTGCGATAAAAACGGAACTATTGCAGCTGCAACCTCAACTGGCGGGATGACCAACAAACGTTGGGGTCGTGTAGGTGATAGCCCGATGATTGGTGCTGGTAACTACGCTAATAATAAAACTTGTGCCGTAAGTTGTACAGGAAGTGGCGAATTTTTTATCCGCGGTGTGGTGGCTTACGATGTTTCCTGTTTGATGGAATATAAAGGGTTGTCATTAAAGAAAGCAGCTTCAGAAGTAATAAACAAAAGGGTTTTAGACATTGGTGGAGATGGCGGATTAATCGCGGTAGACACCAATGGAAATATAGCAATGCCTTTTAATACAGAAGGCATGTACCGCGCTTATAAAACTTCGGAAGGGGAAATTGAGGTTAAAATTTATAAAGAATAATGCGATTGGTTTTGAAGCATTTTTACCGCTTACAAAGTCTGCGCATCCGTCATTTCAATATGAACAGGTGATATCTTTATTTTCTTTTTCTTAATATCTAGTTTGTCTCCATTTGCTAATATGTGCGTTTTTAAATTGGTAAGCGACATTGGGGAGCCTTCTGTCACAACTTTTTGATTGTTGTGTTTCAGTTTTCTTGGATCAAAAACAATTACCATTCCTGAGCCAATTACTTCGGCTACATTGCCATTTTTAATTATCAAACCGGTGTCTTCAGCCAGCCCAATTCCAATTAATTTTGGATGTCGAGCTACTGCTTCCGCCAAACGCCCAAAACGTCCACGACGAATAAAATGTGAATCGATAATAAGGTTTGGAATAAAACTCATTCCAGCTCCCATCCCTACGGCACCTTTAGTAAAAGCTTCTTTTATGCCACCACCAGTAATCATTTCTTGGCTCATACACATTGCTCCAGCACTGGTGCCAGCAATAACAAAATTGTCTTTTTGATAGCGTTCTAAAATAATTTTATGCAAGAGGGTACCGCCAATGAATTGGACAATTTTTGACTGATCACCCCCAGAAAACATAACACAGTCTGCTTTTTTCATCAATTCTAAATGAAGTGGGTCTTCAGCTTCTTGTCTGTTGCGAATATCCATAATATGAATATTGTTGCAGCCTAATTTTCCAAAGGCTTGCAGGTAATTTTCACTTACTTCAACTGGAATGCTGGAGGCGGTTGGAACCACAACAATCAAGGCGTCTTTACCGCCACTTTCTCGAACTACACGTGATAGAATTCCTTCTTGAATATATTCTAAAGTATATATTTCACTTTCTTCAATTCCTTTGTCTTCGTTTCCGCCAACAGGGATGAGTGTTCCTTTTACGCTCATGAATTTATTTGGTTTGCGGGCAAAAATACGCTAATTGTTATAAAAATTAATTATATATTTATCAAATTCATACTAAACTAATAAATTAACCAACTTATGCGAATTAGGGAAATCAACGCCATGCGAGGACCAAACTACTGGTCTGTTCGTCGTCATAAATTAATTGTAATGGTCTTAGATCTAGAGGAAATGGAAGCATTTCCTTCAAATAAAATAGAAGGGTTTAGTGACCGATTGAAAATGATGTTCCCCAGTATGTATAGTCATCGTTGTAGTGTTGGTGAGCCTGGTGGTTTTTTTAAAAGAGTGGAAGATGGCACCTGGATGGGGCATATTATTGAACACATTGCGCTCGAAATACAAACGCTGGCAGATATGGATACGGGTTTCGGAAGAACGCGTGATTATGGTGAAAAAGGAGTTTATAATGTTGTATTTAGTTATGTAGAAGAGAATGTAGGACGTTATGCCGCTAAAGCAGCCGTTGCTATTTGTGAAGCACTTATTTCTGGTGATAGCTATAATCTGGAGGCTGATATTCAAAAAATGAGAGAGATTCGTGAAGATGAACGCCTTGGGCCAAGTACAGGTTCTATTGTTGAGGAAGCTGAAGCAAGAGGAATTCCATGGATTCGGTTAAATAAATATTCCCTTTGCCAATTGGGCTATGGTGCAAATCAAAAAAGAATTCAAGCAACAGTAACCTCTGAAACTAGTAGTATTGGTGTGGAATTGGCCTGCGATAAAGAGGATACAAAATACCTTTTAGAACAAGCCGAAGTTGAAGTGCCGCGTGGCGATATTATTTCACGGGAAAGCAGTTTAGAAGAAGCGTGTCGTTATGTCGGTTTTCCGTTGGTGGTAAAACCAATTGATGGCAATCACGGACGTGGGATTACTGTAAATATTAAAACTTATGAGGATGCGCTGGTCGCTTTCAAAGAAGCAAAAGAAGTTTCAAATAAAGTAATTATTGAAAAATATATTACAGGCGAAGATTATAGATTGCTTGTAATAAACAATGTGTTGGTAGCCGCTGCAAAACGTACACCCGCAAAAGTTGTTGGCGATGGAAAATCTACCATCAAAGAACTTATAGATGAGGTTAACAGCGACCCGCGTCGTGGTTACGGGCATGAAAATGTGCTTACCAAAATAACATTAAATAATCTTACAAAAACTATCATTGCAGCTAAAGGTTATACCGAAGATTCGGTGCCTAAAAAAGATGAAGTAGTAATATTAAAAGACACTGCAAACCTAAGTACTGGTGGTACGGCAGAGGATGTAACAGATATTGTGCACCCTTCAAACGTTTCTATGGCAGAGCGTATTTCAAAAATTATAGATCTTGATATTTGTGGAATAGATATAATGACTACAGATATTAGCCAACCCTTGGAGGAAACTGGAGGTGCCGTTTTAGAAGTAAATGCTGGTCCCGGATTTAGAATGCATTTAGCCCCAACCACTGGCTTGCCACGAAATGTTGCAGCTCCTGTTGTAGATAAATTATTTCCAAATCATGGCGACACGGGACGGATTCCTATTATTTCAGTATCTGGAACCAACGGAAAAACGACTACAACTCGGTTAATTGCACATATTGCAAAAATGAAAGGATATCGTGTGGGGTATACCACTAGTGATGGAGTGTATATTCAAAATAGACTGTTAATGAAGGGCGATTGCACCGGTCCTGCAAGTGCAGAATTTGTGCTAAAAGACCCAACGGTAAATTTCGCTGTTTTAGAATGTGCTCGTGGCGGATTGTTACGTGCAGGTCTTGGCTTTAAAAAATGTGATGTTGGTATCGTTACAAATGTTGCAGCAGACCATTTAGGGCTAAAAGGAATTCATACAATTGAACAACTTGCAAAGGTAAAAGGGGTGATTCCAGAAACTGTTTTGCCTGAAGGCTATGCAATTCTAAATGCAGATGACGATTTGGTCTATGAAATGCGTAGAAACATTAGCTGTAAGCTTGCGCTTTTTTCAATGGATGAAGAAAATCCACGTATTAAAGCACTTCAAAAACTTGGCGGCATTACAGCAATTTATGAAAATGGATATGTTACCCTTTGCCGTGGCACATGGAAAATGCGTATTATGAAAGCTGAAAATATTCCATTAACTTATGGTGGAAAAGCTGCGTTTATGATTCAAAACATTCTTCCAGCAGTTATTGCAGCAAATGTGCGCGGAATTAGTATTGAAGATACCAAAATGGCTTTGGAAACTTTTATTCCTTCAGCTTCGCAAACCCCGGGAAGGTTGAATTTCTTCCAATTTGAAAATTTTAGCATTTTGCTTGATTATGCTCACAATCCAGCCGGCATGAGAGCCCTTCAAAAGTTTACAGACTCACTTGAAGCAACTGAAAAAATTGGAATTATTGCTGGAGTAGGCGATCGAAGAGAAGAAGACACCAATGAATTAGGTAGCATTGCCGCTGAAATGTTTGATGAAATAATAATCCGCCAGGACAAACACCTTCGTGGAAAATCTGAAGAACAGCTTATTAAAATGCTGAATGATGGAATTAAAATGAAGGATCCCAATAAAAAGACAACCATCATTCCTTCAGAAAAAGAAGCGATTACCCATGCTGTAAAAAATGCAAAAAAGGGGACGTTGATTATTTGTTGTAGCGATGTAATTCCAGATGCACTAGAACTTGTTATGAAGTTTAAAGAACAAGAAAGTAAGGGAGAGGTAATTTTTGCCCAATAAAAATAAGTAGGACCTCAATAAAAAGATAGTTTGCATTTTTAAACGTTAGCGATATATATACTGTTTATAACAAACGAGTCCTAAAAAGCTTTAATGGCTTTTTAGGACTCGTTATTTTATTTAAAAACGTGTTTTAAACTATAAAACCGTTAAAATAAAGTGAAGTTTTGTTTCATTTTTTTGAAACTAACTACCTTTAAAAAATCTTTCTATTCTATGCGTTGGTTCCTCTTTATTGTTTTTTATATTCTTGTTGATATTTATGCCTTTCAGGCTATAAAAACTATTACAAAAAATCCGTGGTTACATGGAGTTTATGTATTTGTTTCTCTTGCCGTTTTGGCGGGCTTGATTTATGAACTTTCGTTTTTGGGCTCTGCCAAAGCGATAGCACCTCCAAAAATGTATTCCTTCGGGATTTTCCTTGCAGTTTTTGCACCTAAATTACTACTGGTTATCTTTATGTTTGGAGAAGATATAGTTCGTTTTTTTGTTGCTATTTTTATGAAAATAGGTGGCAGCGACCAATCTTTTTATATGCCCTCCCGCAGAAAATTTGTTAGTACAATTGCCCTTGGTATTGCAGCAATTCCCTTTGCTTCTTTAATCTATGGGATGGTGCAAGGAAAATACAACTATAAAGTTTTAAAGTATGCTTTAGAATTTGACGATTTACCGGATGAATTTGACGGTTTCACTTTAACACAAATTAGCGACGTTCATAGCGGTAGTTTTGACAATCACAACAAAGTGTTATATGCTATAGATCTTATAAACGAGCAGCAGAGCGATGTGATACTTTTTACGGGAGATTTAGTGAATAATGTTGCTGATGAAATGAACGAGTGGAAACAACTTTTTTCTACCTTAAAAGCTCCACAAGGCGTTTTTTCGGTTTTAGGAAACCATGATTATGGAGATTATGTAAAGTGGGAAAGTGCATCGGAAAAAGCAGAAAATCTGGAGAGGCTAAAAAAACTTCAAAAGGAAATGGGGTGGAATCTGTTATTAAATGAAAACCGTTATCTTGAAAGAAACGGTCAAAAAATTGCGTTGATTGGTGTTGAAAACTGGGGAGAAAATGGTTTTAAACAAGCTGGTGACCTCAACAAAGCTTGTGAAGGGATTTTAGAAACTGATTTTAAAATTTTGATGAGTCATGATCCATCACATTGGCAATCGAAAGTAAAGCAAGATCCACGTCATTTTCATTTAACTTTAAGTGGCCATACACATGGAATGCAATTTGGTATTGAGATTCCCGGGATTATAAAATGGAGCCCCATAAAGTATCGTTATAAAAATTGGGCTGGAATTTACGAGGAATTTGGAAGGTATATTAACGTAAACCGTGGCTTTGGGTTTTTAGGATATCCTGGACGCGTTGGTATTTGGCCAGAAATTACTGTAATCCAACTTAAAAAAAGAGACAATACGGTATAATATTCGGGAAATGTTATATTTGTATTGTAATTGTTCAAGTAACACTATAGATAGATGTCAAAGTTTGGAGAATTAATTGAAGCACGTACCCCAGTTCTGTTAGATTTTTTTGCAGAATGGGATGAGGCATGTAAAGATATGCACCCAGTATTACGCGATGTTGCCGCCGCGCTTGGGGATAAAGCGCGTGTAATAAAAATAGATGTAGATAAAAATAAAGAACTTGCTGAAGCCCTTAGAGTTAAAGGCTTGCCTACGCTAATGATCTACAAAAATGGCGAAATGAAATGGCGCCAAAGTGGGGAACAAGATGCCAATACGCTTATTGGTCTTGTAACCGAATACATTTAATAGATAATTGAACTGGTTTTCCAGCCTTTTTCTAAAATAAACTCTAAGACTTTCGGCAGTACATACCGAAGGTTTTTTTCTGCTTTTAAGCTATCATGAAATACAATTACGCTTCCTGGTTTTATATGTTTTAAAACATTTTGAAGGCATTTTTCACCGGAAATACTTGCGTCATAATCATAGCTTATTATATTCCACATAACGATTTTGAAACCCTTTTTCTGAAGCATTTTTGCTTGCTTTGGAAATATACGACCATAGGGAGGACGAAATAATTTTGAATTGATTAACGCTGATGCCTGTATTGTGTTTTCAATATAGTTTGAAGGAGTTGTTTTCACGCCATTCAAATGATTGAAGGTGTGGTTGCCAACCGCATGCCCTTCCGAAGAAATCCTTTTATAAATTTCTGGGTGTTTTTTTACATTCTCACCAATGCAGAAAAAAGTTGCTTTAGCATCGTATTTCTTTAATTCGTCCAAAACCCAAGGGGTAACCTCAGGAATAGGTCCATCATCAAAAGTTAGGTAAACGGAATTTTTTGAACGTGAAAAAGCCCAAATTCGTTCAGGATATAACCACTGAATAAACTTGGGCATTTTTACCACATCAAACTTCAAAATAGTTTAGTTTACGGGAGTTTCATTTTCTATTTCTTGACTTGGATCACGTTCCATTCTTTTCAATAAGTTTGAATCTAATGGAATTTCAATCGAAGCATCTTTTTCTACATCTCTATCCAAATCCATAGCTTCATCAGGAGAGTAAAAATGACGGAATAACTTCAAATAATCATTGAATTTTTTTGCTTCTGCACGTGCGTAGGCTTCATCATCGTCATAAACAACAAGTTGTACTAAGCTTCGGTAGCGCTCCATATCGCTAATAATGTCTTCGGCTATTGCGCGTTGTTTGCTAAATTTTAAGCCGTTGTAATACAGAAGGTGTTCTTGGTATTTTGCAGTTACATCTTTATAAACCTTTCTGGCTTTTTCAATATTTTCCAATTCATAATAACCAATTACATAAGGCTCTAAAAGGGAATAATATTCAAAATATTTCACAGGCATTTTTTCCATTGCCAAATCCAAGATTTTTTCTGCCTTTTCTTTTTCATCTTGGTTTATCAGCGCTTCTGCGAGTCTTGCAAGGTTGCTTCTATAAGTTATACCGTTTCTGCGAGTTTCAGTATCGTGATAAATGTCTGGGCTGCCACTATTGCCCCAATCCCAGCTCATAACAATATCATACATTTTATCGGCGTCAATTCTACCCATATCAAAAGGGTTTCTTTTGTCTATGGCGCTTTTAATTGGCACCAATTTATAGACAACGCCATCCAATTGAAGGTAGTCTTTCATCCATAAATAATCATCATCACCAAAACTGCCTCCGCTGAAATAAATAGGACGTTCCCAATTATTATTAGCAACTATATCAAGCATCATCATTCGGTTTTTGTAGATAATATCGCCTTTTAGGTTTATGTCTATATACGGTACAATCTTATCTGCATCTTTAGCATCTACTATTCCATTGCGGAGCACGGCATCTTTATCAACCGGAATTCGTAACACTTTTGAAGGAAACGTATTTACTTGTTGGCCACTTGGAAGCTCCATTTGTGTTGCTGGGCTGTCGTTTGCAACAAAATTCATCCAGGTTTTAATGTCTATAGTATCTTGAGTAGTTTTTTGGTGAATTAAAAAATCTCGCGAACCCCACTTATATTTATCGTGCGTTAGCTGCGAAGGAATTGGGTCGCTTGTAAACGCTTTCTTTTTCATATCGTCAATGTACCAATCTGTTTGAAATAAGCTGGTATTAACAATCCGAACATCTTGGCGGTAGCCTTCAACATTTTGGGCATACCAAAGCGCAAAAGTGTCATTATCTCCAATGGTGAAAAGTATTGCGTTTTCATCACAGGAATCCAGATACATCTTCCCCATAGATTGTGCTGTATAACGGTTGCTGCGATCGTGGTCGTCCCAGTTTTGTGAAGCCAGCAATACGGGTGCTGCCAAAACGGTTACAATAAGCACTACGGGAAGCGCTATTTTTGGCTTCAAATAATTTTTCATAAGGTCAAAAAGCGCATAAACACCATACCCTATCCACATTGCAAACACATAGAAACTCCCTACCAATGCATAATCACGCTCTCGGGGTTCAAAAGGTCTTTCGTTGAGGTATATTTTTAATGCTAATCCTGTGAAAAGGAATAAAACCAACAGTATCCAAAAGCTTTTTTGATCGTTTTTAAAGTGAAAAACCAAGCCGATGATTCCTAAAATAAGAGGAAGGAAAAAGTAAGTGTTCCGTGCTTTGTTGTTTTTCATATCGCTGGGCAGATTATCCTGACTCCCCAAACGGAGCTGATCTATAAAATCGATGCCACTTAGCCAATTACCATGTAGATCTGTGTATTGTCCTTGCACATCGTCTTGTCTTCCGGTGAAATTCCACATAAAATAACGCCAATACATATACCCAAACTGGAATTCGAGCATAAATTTCATATTCTGAAAGAAGGAAGGTTTTTTGATGTCGAGAAATTGCCCAAAATTCTTTAAAAATTTGTCGTAGTCACTTTTGTCAACCAACTCTTGGTTGTAGGCTTGTTTAAATTTATTTACTTCTTCAACCAATCTGGGTTCGCTTAAATATTCACTTTTAATTGAAAATTCGAGTCCGCCAGTAAACTCCATATAATTGGCGCTGTGCTCGGTGCTCCACATTCTCGGCATGATTCCTTTTTGCGAATCTTCGGTGTTTTGGCTGGCATTCTTATAGTTGTTTACAATAATGTATTTGCCAGTTTCTTCGTCCTTTTCGTACTTTGGTTTGTCGTCTTTATAAGGGTTGTCTTCATCAAGACCTACATAACTTTCGGTGAAATGGGGTCCGTAAAATAAATGTGTTTCTGGGTATTGTTCGCGATTGTAATAGGCTAACAACTCACGGGCGTTGTTTGGGTTGTTTTCATTGATTACAGTACCTGCATTTGCGCGAATAGGAAGCATCAACCAGCTAGAAAAGCCAATGAAGATAAAAAGGATGCAAAGAAGCAGGGTATTAAGTTGTGTAAAATTCTTTTTTCTGGTGAAACGCAATCCGTATATAAAAAGAACTATGAACAGTAATGCTGCGAAGATGGTTCCAGAGTTAAATGGAAGCCCGATGCTATTGACGAAAAATAATTCTGAAGCACTAAAAAACTTCATCGTCATTGGCAATAAAAGCTTAAAGATAAAAAGCAAAATAGCCACAGTAACTATGTTTGCGATTATAAAATTTCTGGTTGTAATGCTTTTGTAGTGCTTGAAAAAATAAAGGAAACCAATAGCAGGAATAGTTAATAATGCCATAAAATGAATTCCAAAAGAAAGTCCGATAATAAAAGCGATAAGTATTGCCCAGCGATTTCCACGAGGTTCAAGCATTTCACGTTCCCAGCGTAATGCGGTATAAAACAAGACAGCCATTAAAAATGCGGCACTTGCATAAACTTCCGCTTCCACAGCATTGTACCAAAAACTATCTGTAAAGGCAAAGGCTAATGACCCAACGGCAGCGCTTCCCAAAATAGCGATTGCACTTGTTTTTTCAATTGCTTGATGTTTGGAGATTACATTTGTAAGTAAAATGGTTAACGACCAAAACATAAAAAGAATCGTAAATGCACTTGCAAAAACAGACATTAAGTTGATGGTAAGCGCAATATAGGAGGCGTCTGGCGCAAAAATAGAGAAGAATGCTCCTAAAAGTTGAAAGAGTGGAGCCCCTGGTGGGTGACCAACTTCAAGGTTGCTTGATGTGGCAATATATTCCCCGGCATCCCAAAAACTTACAGTTGGTTCTACTGTTAGCCAGTAGGTTGTAAGAGCAATAGCGAACACAAGCCAGCCTGTAATTTTGTTCCATTTTATAAAGTTGAAAGAACCCATAGTACATAAAATTTTAATGGGACGAATTTACTAATAATATAGATAGCCCCAAGTATGTAATTGGAGTAACGTACAATCTATTCTGATATTTTTTTGGAGTCTTGAAACATTTTAAAAATGAAACTGAATTTTTCTAAAAAAATATTTGGAGATGACAAACTTTGTATTAAATTTGCACCTCCAAAGTTAAAAATATTCTTAACTTCGGTAAGCGAAAGCTTAATTTTATTGGAATTGGCCCATGGTGTAACTGGCAACACGTCTGTTTTTGGTACAGAAGAGTCTAGGTTCGAGCCCTAGTGGGCCAACAAAAATTAAATCCCGATCTTGAAAAAGCTTGGGATTTTTTTATTTGCAAGATTTTAAAAATAGAGCTTAAGTGGACTCGCGTGGCCGTGCGTAACAAAGTCTAGTGGTTAATACACTTGAGTTTTCTGCATTTTTACTACCATTCAAGCTATAAAAACTTGGAGGTTTTTTTAAAATATTTTAAAAAAAAATAAAAACAGTATTGTTTGTTAATAACAAAGCTTAAAACTCAATAGGAACGCTTTCTTGTAATAAAATCCAGCTATACTTTTTTACCCCAGATTTGTCTAAATCAAATACAGAATAATACCGTAGTAACTGTGTGCTATCTTTTGGGTTGTCGAAAATAGGTGTCAGTGTATCATTCATATTGCTTTTATGAATGTTAAAGCGATTAACAGCTTGTTTCCATATAGAATCGTTCCAAAAATATAAGTAGTACTCATTAAAATTAGTGTCTTTCAGTTTAGCATTTACCAATAAAAGATTTCTGTCAAAATTTTTCATTTTTAACGCTTGAAGGGTTGCGCCTATACTTTCTGGAATAGAAAGTTGTGGTAATTTTTCATTTTCAAAGTGTATGTATGTGGTTTGTGTATTTAAGTTTACATTTTTTACATAGGCATAAAACATATCTTCTTTTCCCGTAAAATTGGCGTCTACCGCCCCTTCGGGTACTACAACAAGATTTTCTTTTTCTTCAATTACTGCTGCTGCTTCGATTGCCTCTGTTGCTTCGATTGCCTCTGTTGCTTCGATGCTGTTTAGGTCTGTTTCTACAATTTGTTTGTTGTTCGTCTCTTTGCAGCCAAGCACTAATAAAAGTATGATTACGGAAATAGCCTTCATTTATATTTTAAAAGTTATTACAGGCATATTGGCGTGGTTAACCATGTCTTCACTAATGCTGCCATTAAAGAAGTGTGAAATTCCTTTACGGCCATGCGTTCCCATCCCAATTAATTGTGCGTTTATTTGTTTTGCAAAATTAAGGATGCCTTTTTCTACTGAAGTATCGTTGTAAATATTAATCGTATAATTTTCGACTCCCATGCCTTTTACAAAGTCCTGCATCATAATTGTTGCTTGAGCTGAGGTTTTAAAATTTGCGGGAGTATTTACAAAAAGCAAATGCATTTTAGCTTCAACTTTTCTAGCAAATTTTTGTGCTTTATCCATTGCTCCAAGACCTTCTTTAGAAAAATCTGTGGCAAATACAAAGTCTGTTATATTGAAGTCAGCGTGATAATTTTTAATTACAAGAACAGGTGTCTTGGAGGTGCGTACAACTTTTTCAGTATTACTACCTACAAACATTTCTTTAAAACCACTCGCGCCATTAGAGCCCATTACAATGAGATCTATATCGTTTTTAGCGCAGGCTTCTTCAATATCTTCATAGATCTCGTTGTGCCCAATGGCTTCGTTTGTGGTTATTCCTTTAAGGTATTCTTTTTCTCTAAGGTCGCTAAAGCGTTTTTCAGCAAGTTTTATAAAAAATAAACTTTCAGGAAGACTGCCGGAATCATTAGAAGAGGTAAGGTGGAGTGGCATTTCCATGGAGTGTAGAACATAAATTTCACTATTGTGTTTTTTAGAAAGCTGGATGGCTACTTTTAGTGCGTTTTCAGCTTGTTCAGAGAAATCTGTAGGGACGAGGATTCGTTTCATATCTATAAGTTATTTAGAAGGTTTTTTGTTAGCAGTAATTTACGAAAATAAATCGTTTGGCCTTGGTTTTTATAATATTAAAAAATATAGTATATTTGCACCGAATTTGATATGAAACTATCTGAGGGGACTAAAAGTCCCCTCTTTTTATAGCTTAAAATGATGCGTGAAAAAGTAGCACAACTGCTGGAAAGTGCGCTAGAGAAAAACAAATCACTGTTTTTGATCGACCTCAATATTTCTGAAGAAAACCAAATACGGGTCATCCTGGACGGCGATAAAGGCGTTACGGTAGAGGACTGTATTGACGTTAGCCGCGAAATTGAACACAATCTGGACAGAGAAGAATATGATTTTTCTTTAGAAGTGATGTCTTCGGGTGTTTCGGAACCATTAACTTTACCACGGCAGTACAAAAAAAATATTGGGAGAATCTTAAAAGTGAGAACCAAAAACGATGAAAAAATTGAGGGTGAGCTAATTTCTTCAACCGAAGAAAGTTGTACCTTAACATGGTCTGCGCGCGAGCCCAAACCAATTGGTAAAGGGAAAGTGACCGTTCAAAAAGAGGCGACACTGCCCTACAAAGATATTATGGAAGCAAAAGTGATGATAACATTTTAATTGGATTGACATGGAAAATTTAGCACTGATCGATTCTTTTTCAGAATTTAAAGACGACAAACAAATAGATAGAGTAACGCTAATGGCGATACTTGAAGACGTTTTCAGAAACGCACTAAAGAAAAAATACGGAAGTGACGACAACTTTGATATTATTGTAAACCCTGATAAGGGCGATCTTGAAATATGGAGAAATCGGATAGTGGTTGCTGATGGGGAAGTGGAAGATCCAAACGAGGAAATTTCTTTAACTGAAGCACAAAAAATTGAGCCAGATTTTGAAATTGGAGAAGATGTTTCGGAAGAAGTAAAATTAATCGATCTTGGTCGCCGTTCTATTTTGGCATTGCGCCAAAACCTTATTTCGAAAATTCACGAACACGATAACACTATTATATACAAGCAGTTTAAGGATCTGGAAGGGGAAATTTACACTGCAGAAGTACATCACATTCGTCACAGAGCTGTCATTCTTTTAGATGATGAAGGAAATGAAATAATCCTTCCAAAGGAAAAACAAATTCCTTCAGATTTCTTTAGAAAAGGTGATAACGTACGTGGAATCATTGAAAGTGTAGATTTGAAAGGAAACAAACCTACTATTATAATGAGTCGCGCAAATCCAATTTTCCTAGAAAAATTGTTTGAGCAAGAAATTCCAGAAGTTTTTGATGGCTTAATAACCGTTAAAAAAGTTGTTCGTATTCCAGGTGAAAAAGCAAAGGTAGCCGTAGATTCATACGATGATCGTATTGATCCTGTTGGTGCTTGTGTGGGGATGAAAGGATCTAGAATTCATGGAATTGTTCGCGAATTAGGGAATGAAAACATAGATGTTATAAATTATACAACCAACCTCAACCTTTATATTACCCGAGCCTTGAGCCCTGCAAAAGTAACTTCAATCAAAATTGATGAAGTTAAAAAACGCGCTGAGGTTATTCTTCGTCCAGAAGAAGTAAGTAAAGCAATTGGTCGTGGCGGGCATAACATTCGTCTGGCAGGACAATTAACTGGCTATGAGATAGATGTGCTTCGCGAAGGGGCAGAAGAAGATGTAGAATTAAGTGAATTCTCAGATGAAATTGAAGGCTGGGTAATCCAGGAATTCCATAAAATTGGACTTGACACTGCAAAAAGTGTATTAGAGCATGACATCAACGATTTGGTTAAAAGAACCGACCTTGAAGAGGAAACCATCCTTGATGTAATAAATATATTAAAAGAAGAATTTGAAGAGTAGTTGAAACTTTAATTACTTTTATACAAATTTTTTAAATTGAAAATTAGGAAAAGCATTTATGGCTGAAGAAAAATCGATAAGGCTAAACAAAGTATTGCGTGAATTCAACATTTCGCTGGATCGTGCTGTGGAATTTTTAAAAGATCACGGTCACGAGATAGACGCGCGCCCTACTACAAAAATTTCTAATAAGGAGTACGAGATACTTTTTGAAGAATTTGAAACCGACAAAAGTAAAAAAGTAGCTTCTAAAGAAGTAGGGGAAGAAAAGCGAAAGGAAAAAGAAGAACTCCGCTTAGAGCGCGAACGCGAGATCGAAGAAAAGCAAAAGAAAGAAGAGTCTTCTAGAGTCATTAAGGCTGAAGCTAAACTAGAAGGTCCAAAACAAGTGGGCAAAATCGATCTTGAAGCAGGAAAAGCCAAAAAGGAAGCCCCAAAAGCTGAAGAAAAACCAGTTGAGGTTGTTGCTGAAAAGAAAGAAAATAAGGAGGAGCAGAAAGAAGAAAAAGTTGAAACTCCTGAAGTTGTAGCCGAAAGCCCTAAAGTAGCCATAAAAGAAGAGTCAAAACCGGAAGCTGTGGCTCCTGTAGAAGAAGTAAAAGCTGAGAAAGAAGAAAAAGTTACTGAAAAACCTAAAGAAATTCCAGTAGAAAAAAAGGAAACTGAAAAGGTTGTAGCTGAAAAAACTTCAGAAGAAACAAAAGAAGAGGCGCTTAAACAGTCAGATACAGTTACTACTCAATACAGAAAACTTGAAGGCCCAAACTTTACGGGACAAAAAATTGATCTTACTCAATTTAAAAAACCAGAGAAGAAAAAAGACCCTAAAGCGGACGATAAAAAAGATAAAAAAGGAAAACGTCGTAGAATAAGTAAGGAAGCACCTAAAAACGGAGCTTCTGGCGGCGGAAATAACTTTAAAGATAATCGCGGCGGTGGCGGTGCGAGAAAAGGACGTACAAATACACCTAAAGAAGAGCCTAGCGAAGAAGAAGTACAAAAACAAGTACGTGAAACCTTGGAGAAACTTCAAGGGAAATCTTCTAAAGGAAAAGGAGCTAAATACCGACGTGAAAAACGTGATACGCACCGTCAAAAATCGGACGAGCTTGCACAGCAAGAAGCAGATAGCAAGCTTATAAAAGTTACAGAGTTTGTTACTGCAAATGAAATGGCAACCATGATGGATGTACCAGTTACCAAAATTATCTCAGCCTGTATGAGCTTAGGTATGATGGTAACGATGAACCAACGTCTAGATGCTGAAACATTAAGTATTGTAGCAGAAGAATTTGGTTACGAATTAGAATTTGTAACCGCAGATATTGAAGAATCAATTGATCGTGAAATAGATGCGCCAGAAGATCTTGAGCCACGTGCGCCAATTGTTACTGTAATGGGGCATGTTGACCACGGTAAAACGTCGCTTTTAGATTACATCCGTAAGGAAAATGTAATTGCTGGAGAATCTGGTGGTATCACTCAGCACATTGGTGCTTATGGTGTAGAGCTAGATAATGGGCAGAAAATAGCATTCCTTGATACTCCTGGTCACGAAGCGTTTACCGCAATGCGTGCCCGTGGAGCACAGGTTACTGACCTTGCAATTATTGTGGTTGCAGCAGATGATGCTATTATGCCACAAACTAAAGAAGCTATTAGCCACGCACAAGCTGCTGGGGTTCCAATAGTGTTTGCAATTAATAAAATTGATAAACCCAATGCAAATCCTGATAAGATAAAAGAAGGTCTTGCAAGCATGAATCTCTTAGTTGAAGATTGGGGTGGAAAAATACAATCACACGATATTTCAGCAAAAACTGGAGATGGTGTAAAAGAATTACTTGAAAAAGTATTGCTTGAAGCTGAATTACTAGAGTTAACAGCAAACCCAAACCGTCAAGCAAATGGAACTGTTGTAGAAGCATTCCTAGATAAAGGTCGTGGATATGTTTCAACAGTATTGGTTCAAGGGGGAACGCTTAAAGTTGGAGATTACGTTCTTGCTGGTCAACACAGCGGAAAAGTGAAGGCAATGCAAGATGAACGTGGTAACAGTATTAAAGCAGCTGGCCCATCAACGCCAGTATCTGTTCTTGGTTTAGACGGCGCACCACAAGCGGGGGATAAATTCAACGTATTTGAAGACGAACGTGAAGCAAAAGCAATTGCTACAAAACGTACGCAACTTCAGCGTGAGCAGTCTGTTAGAACACAACGCCATATTACACTTGATGAAATTGGTAGACGTATTGCACTAGGTGATTTCAAAGAATTAAACATAATCCTAAAAGGAGATGTGGATGGTTCTGTGGAAGCCTTGACAGACTCATTATTAAAACTTTCAACTGAAGAAATTCAGGTTAATATAATCCACAAAGCAGTTGGTCCAATTACCGAAAGCGATGTATTGTTAGCTTCTGCTTCAGATGCAATTATAATTGGTTTCAACGTTCGCCCAATGGGGAATGCGCGCCAGATTGCAGATAAGGAAGAAATTGACATCCGTACCTATTCTATCATTTATGACGCCATAAATGATGTGAAAGATGCAATGGAAGGAATGCTTTCTCCAGAAATGAAGGAAGAAATTACGGGTACTGCAGAAATACGTGAAACATTCAAGATTTCGAAAGTTGGTACTATTGCAGGGTGTATGGTATTAACTGGTAAAATATTTAGAAACTCAGGCATTCGTCTTATCCGTGAAGGTGTAGTGGTTTACACTGGAGAGCTTGCTTCATTAAAACGTTTTAAAGACGATGTGAAGGAAGTAGCAAAAGGATACGATTGTGGTATTCAAGTTAAAAACTATAACGATATCTACGAGAACGACATCATTGAAGCGTTCCAAGAAGTAGAAATTAAGAAAAAGTTGAAATAATTCAACTAAGAATTAAATTCTTAAAACGGCTTGAAAATCTAGTTTTCAAGCCGTTTTTTTATTTTTTAGCACTTTAACTTTCTAAAAGCTGTAACATCAAGAAATTTTAAGTGTCTATTAAGAAACTTTTCAAATGAATATTTCGCTAAAAAAGTTATTTTTTTTTTCAATGGTAAGCTTTGGGTTTTCTTTGAATGCGCAAACATTAGACAGCATTCCCAGAAAAAAAATATCCATCCCAAGAATCACTGTTGCACCAAAAATTGATGGTGTTTTAAACGATGCTGCATGGCAAGATGCGCCAATTGCCACAAATTTTGTAGAACGGGTGCCTACTAATGGCAAACCCATTCCCGATAGTTTAAAAACCGATGTCAAAATAGTGTATGACGACTTAGGAATCTATTTTGGAGCAACAATGAAAGACCCAGAACCCGATAAAATTTTAAAAGAACTTACCGAAAGAGACGGAATTGGCAATGATGATTTTTTCTTTGTGCTTCTGAATGGCTATAACGACAGGCAACAAAGTTTGCAGTTTATTGTTACAGCTGCAGGAGTGCAGTATGATGCCAAAATGACCAATGAAAACGAAGATGCTTCTTGGAACGGAATCTGGTATAGCGCAGTTCAAATAAATGATGATAGCTGGGTAGCAGAAATATTTATTCCCTATTCAGAAGTGCGTTTTCCACACAAAAATGTACAATTGTGGGGCTTAAATATGGAACGTGAAATGCGACGAACCAGAACAAGATATAGTTGGAGCCATATAGACAATACAAAAGGTGCTTTTTCAATTTATGATGGCGAAATTTATGGAATTGAAAACATACAATCGCCCACCAGACTTTCTTTTCAACCATATGTTTCTACCTATGTAAACGATTTTGACGGCAATACCGAAACAATTTTTAACGGAGGAATGGATTTAAAATATGGTATCAACGATGCGTTTACCATAGATATGGTTTTGATTCCAGACTTTGGACAGTCAAAATTTGATGCTGAAGTTTTAAACCTCTCCGCTTTTGAAGTACAGTATGAAGAAAACCGTCCGTTTTTTACCGAAGGAACAGAGCTTTTCACCAAAGGAGGGCTTTTTTATTCACGTAGAATAGGAGGGCGTCCCTCAGGAGATGTTGTGCTTTCCGAAAACGAAGAAACAGAAATTTTTCCTAGTTCCGTAGATTTAATAAATGCCTTTAAAATTTCTGGAAGAACCGATGGAAACCTTGGAATTGGTGTTTTTAACGCCATTACAGAAAAAACCTACGCTACCATAAAAGATACTTTAACCAATGAAACTCGAAAAAGTTTGGTAGAACCATTGTCAAACTACAATATTTTGGTTTTAGACCAGCGTTTTGGGGATAATTCATCAGCGTCTTTTGTAAATACAAACGTTAGTCGTGAAGGCGATTTTCGTAATGCCAATGCTACGGGTTTGTATCTTGATGTTACTAATAAAAAGAATACCCTTAACTATTTCGCAAATGTGGAAGGTAGTTGGGTAAACGAGGAAGACATTAAATTTGGAATGGAAGCGAGTGCTGGAATGGGGAAAATTAGTGGAAAACACCGTGTTTCTGGTCAAATAAATTTTAGAACGAAAGACTATGACATTAATGATATGGGGTATTCTAGTGAAACAAACTATATAAATTATTCTGGCTACTATGGTTACCGATACTTGCAGCCGAAGGGATTTTTGAATACTATGTATCTAAATTTTAATTTGAATTATACCCGAAGATTAGAAACGGATCTTTACAGTAATTTTCTTTTCAATTTTAATTCAAGCTTTACAACGAAAGAGTTTTTAGGTTTTGGTGGTGGCTTTGAAATGACTCCCTTCGGAAAAAATGATATTTATGAAGCTCGTGCAGAAAACAGCTACGTAAAAGTGCCTGATTACTATGATGTTTGGGGATGGATTTCTACAGATTATAGAAAAAAATTAGCGACAGATTTAACAATAGATTGGTATAAATACAACGAAGCAGGACGTGGTGAATTAATTTTAGAATTAAAACCCCAATACCGTTTTTCAGATAAATGGAAGCTTTTTTTAAGCTCAAGAGCTATTCTTTCAGATAAAGAAGAAGGCTATGTAGACAAGGTTGATGAAGCTATTGTTTTTGGAAAGCGTGACAGAAATACCTTAATTAACTCTTTGGAGTCGCAATATATTTTTAACAATAAAATGGCGTTAAACTTGGCTTTTCGTCATTATTATTCCGAAGTAGAATACAGTCAATTTTACAATTTGCAAAACGATGGCAGCTTGTTAGAAAATTCAATTTTCAACGAAAATCAGGATGCTACCTATAATAATTGGAACATAGACCTTCGTTTTTCTTGGTGGTTTGCGCCTGGAAGTCAGTTAACATTGCTTTATAGAAATGCGATGGAGAATTATATGACGCATTCCCGTGTTAATTTTTCAAACAACTTTAATAATTTATTTGATGAGCCGCAGCTTAATAGTATTTCTCTGCGCGTTAGTTACTATTTAGACTACAACAGGATGAAATCTTGGTTTGGTCCAAAGGACAACAGCGCTAAAGTTGGGAATACTTCTAGGAATGGTAAAATGTATGCATCTGGCATGTTGCATAATGCAGGTTTTAAAATATAGACCGCTATTTTCTACGTTCAGGTTTTAAAATAAATGCGGAAGAAAAGTTTTTCTGTATTTCAAGAAGTGCTCTATCAGCTTCAATACGAGAGGCAAAATTCCCCGCCCAAACTTTGTAGTTTGGGGTTTCATATTCAATCGAAGCGGGCCAATTGCTATAACTCCCTTTGTATTTTCTTAATATTTGGTTTGCTTTATCCAATTCGCCATAATATAACTGTATGGTATAGCCATCTGATAATTCACGTGTTTTTTCAAGTTCTTTTTTCAAATCGAGCAATTGTGTGATTTTTGCATCTTGATTTACCGTTAAAGTGGCACTTTGCGCAAAACTTTTGCTAGAAATAAAAATTAATAATGTGCTGGCAATAAAAAGCTTGGAAAAAATAAGTGGATTCATGTATATTTATATTTACTGCAAATGTAAAACTTAATAACTTCGTGAAGTGCGAAAATATTATTTAGAACTAATATAAATTAATAGTTAACACTTTGTTTGCATTTTCAAAATCGACTTTATAATGTACTTTTGTGGCTTTAATTGTGGCACAGAGTAAGCTTTGAAATTACAATTATTCGTAACTAATTCTGTTCCAAACTATCGACCATAATTTAACCATTAGTATGAAAAAGGTGAATTTTATACATCTACGCTCAAAATTGCCACTTCTTTTGTTAGTGTTTTTACTAACTTTTTCAACTACCCTATATTCTCAGGATACAGCTGCGCCGTCAGCTGAAGTTTCTGCTGATGCTGGTGGAGATGTTGCTGCGGGAGAAGCATTGTTTAAATCAAACTGTGCTGCGTGTCATAAACTCGACAAAAAAGCTGTTGGCCCAGCATTGCGCGGTATAGGTGCAATGCATGACAGAGATTGGATGTACAAGTGGATTAAAAACAGTTCTGCGTTAATTGCGTCTGGCGATCCTGTTGCTGTAAAACTTTTTGAAGACAATAATAGGTCAGTGATGACTGCGTTTCCTGCGCTTTCTAATACTGATATCGATAATATTCTTGCTTATACAGATCAGCCAAAAGCTGAGCCTACGCAAACGGTGGCTACTACAACTACAACTGAGTCAACTGGTGGTGGGGTTTCAAACGGATTAGTGCTTGGAGCTTTAGCGGTTATTTTCTTGTTATTGGTTATTATGCTTTTCTTGGTAACAAACACGCTAAAGAAAATTGCTGAAGCCAATGGCGTTGTTTATGAAGAAAAAGAAAAGCGCACTCCTATATGGAAAGCGTTTGTTCAAAACCAGTTTTTAGTTTTGGTTTTTTCACTTTTCTTAATTCTTTCTGCGGGGTATTTTGCATACGGTTATATGATGCAAGTAGGTGTTGATCAGGGATACGCTCCGGTTCAGCCAATTCATTTTTCACATAAAATACATGCTGGTGATAACCAGATAGATTGTAATTTCTGCCACAGTTCTGCTAGAAAAAGTAAAACTTCGGGCATACCTTCATTAAATGTTTGTATGAATTGTCATAAAAATATTTCAGAAGTAGCTCCAGAAACTGCAACGGAAGATCATTCAAAAGATTTTTATGATGGCGAAATCGCCAAATTATACAAAGCGGTTGGCTGGGATGCTGCCGAACAAAAATACACTGGAAAAACGGAGCCTGTAAAGTGGGTTCGTATTCATAACTTACCTGACTTTGCGTACTTTAACCACTCACAGCACGTTAGCGTTGCTGGTGTTTCTTGTGAAACTTGTCACGGAGAAGTTAAGGAAATGGAAATTGTTGGTCAGTTTGCGCCACTTACCATGGGATGGTGTATCGAATGTCACAAAGAAACCAATGTTAACTTGGGAGGTAATGAATATTACGCCAAAATACACGAAGAACTTTCTAAAAAGTACGGAGTTGAAAAATTAACAATCGCCGAATTAGGTGGATTGGAATGTGGCAAATGTCATTATTAATAAAATTTTAAAGGAAAATTACAGATAGCAATATGGCATCAAACAAGAAATACTGGAAAAGTGTTGAGGAGCTGAACGAAGACAGCGCAATTGTTAAGACGCTACAAGAAAATGAGTTTGTAACAGAAATACCTACAGACGAATTTCTTGGCAATAAAGAAGCGTTGGAATCATCTTCAACCACACGTCGTGATTTCTTAAAGTACGTGGGCTTTACTACTGCAGCAGCAACTTTGGCTGCTTGTGAGGGTCCCGTAGTTAAGTCAATTCCTTACGTTGTTTTACCAGACGAAATAGTTCCTGGGGTAGCAAATTACTATGCTTCAACAATGGCCGATGGTTTTGATTTCGCCAATATTTTGGTGAAAACACGCGAAGGTCGCCCAATTAAAATTGAAAGAAATGACTTAGCCGAAAACGGTGGAAGTGTAAATGCACGTGTGCATGCTTCGGTTCTTTCTTTATATGATAAAAACAGATTGACCAATCCAATGTTGGATGGTGCTGAGGCTACATGGCTAGAATTTGACACGGCTGTAGCTCAAAAGATGAATGAAATGGCTGGGAAGGACATAGTTCTTTTAACCCAGACGTTTGCAAGTCCATCTACTTCAAAATTAATTTCTGAATTTACTGCTAAGTATCCAAACATACGTCATGTTGTTTATGATACTGTGTCGTGTTCAGGTGCTTTAGATGCATTTCAAAATAAATACGGAACCCGTGCACTGCCAGATTACGATTTTTCAAAAGCTGAAGTAATTGTTTCTGTTGGGGCAGATTTCTTAGGTGATTGGCAAGGTGGAAGCTATAGCAAAGGCTATGCACAAGGTAGAATTCCGAAGAATGGAAAAATATCACGTCATGTTCAGTTTGAAGCGAATATGACTTTATCTGGAGGTAAGGCAGACAAACGTGTTCCTGCTACACCTTCACAACAAATACAAGTTTTAAAAGCATTAACTGGAGGAAGTACCTCTGGTTTGCCAGAACATATTGCTGATGCTGCTACTAAAGCAAAAGCACAACTTCAAAAAGCTGGAAGCAAAGGGTTGTTAATAACTGGTTTGTCTGATGTTGAGTCTCAAACATTAGCTTTAAACTTTAACGCTAGTAATAATAGTGCTGCAATGGATGTTAACAAGCCGTTGCTAACTAGACAAAGTAGTGCCACTGAAGTAATGAGCGTTGTTAATGGTGTTATCTCTGGCAGCATCAAGGGGTTGATTACAGTTGGTGTTAACCCAGTTTATTCATTGCCGAACGCTAAAGAGTTTGCGGAAGCATACAAGAATCTTGAAATGACGCTTGCTTTCGCAATGAAACAAGACGAAACTGCTTCAATGGCAAAAATGGTTGCTGCAACTCCTCATTATTTAGAATCTTGGGGCGATGCGCAAATTAAAAAAGGCACTTATAGCCTTACGCAGCCTACAATCCGTCCGTTATTCAATACACGACAATTTCAAGACAGTTTATTGCAGTGGACAGGAAACACACAAAACTATTACGATTATATAAAAGAAAACTGGACGAACTCAATGTTGTCTGGTGGTTCTTGGAATCAAGCACTTCATGATGGTTTTATCAGCAGTGATGTTGAGATGACTATGGAAGAAGTAAAACCAGCTGCAGGAGTATTGGAAGATGCTACATCGCACGGTGCGCTTTCTTCATTTTTACAAGAAGGAGGTTATGAGCTTACACTTTATACTTCAACAGGATTGGGAGATGGGCAACAAGCCAACAACCCATGGTTGCAAGAATTTCCAGATCCATTAACGAGAGCATCTTGGGATAACTATCTAACAATTTCGGCTGCAGATGCTGAAGCTTTAGGTCTAGAAAATACACATGTTTCAAACGGAGCTTTAAACGGAAGTTATGTTACCATCAAAATGGGGAATGTAGCGGTAGAAAAAGTTCCAGTAATTATACAGCCAGGACAGGCAAAAGGTTCTGTTGGTTTGGCATTAGGGTATGGTAAAACCGCTGCAATTCAAAAAGAAATGCAAACCGGTGTTAATGCGTATCCATTATACCAAAACTTCTCATCTATTCAAAAAGTGAATATTGAGAAAACTAGCGGAGAACATGAATTCGCTTGTGTTCAGTTGCAAAGTACAATGGCTGGGCGTAGTAATGATATTATTAAAGAAACTACGCTTGAAGTTTTTAATACAAGAAACAAAGAACACTTTAATGCTGTTCCTGTAACCGATTACGATCACAGTCCGCTTTCGGTACGTGATGAAAAGGCTGATATTTGGAGTCCTTTTGATACTACCGTTGGGCCACACTTTAACCTTTCAATAGATTTAAATTCTTGTACAGGTTGTGGAGCTTGTGTTATAGCGTGTCACGCTGAAAATAACGTTCCAGTTGTTGGGAAAGAAGAAGTAAGAAAGTTCCGTGATATGCACTGGTTGCGTATTGATAGATATTATTCTGCAGGAGAAACCTTCAAAGAAGAAATAGATACGCTCGAAAATCTTCCTGCTTTTGATAGTTATAAAGCAGTTGAAGTACCAGCCTATGAAAATCCTGAGGTTGCATTTCAACCCGTAATGTGTCAGCACTGTAACCACGCACCATGTGAAACTGTTTGTCCTGTTGCGGCAACATCACACGGACGTCAAGGTCAAAACCAAATGGCTTACAACCGTTGTGTGGGTACACGTTACTGTGCCAACAACTGTCCTTATAAAGTACGTCGTTTCAACTGGTTTTTATACAGTGAAAATGATGAGTTTGATTACAACATGAACAATGACCTTGGAAGAATGGTGCTTAACCCAGATGTGGTGGTTCGTTCGCGTGGGGTTATGGAAAAATGTTCTATGTGTATTCAAATAACACAAAAAACAATTCTTGATGCGAAGCGTGATGGAAGGGCAATTAAAGATGGTGAATTCCATACAGCTTGTTCAAGAGCTTGTGATACTGGCGCAATGACATTTGGAGATGTAAACGATAAAGATTCCGAAATCTTAAAGTTGAAAAACGACGATCGTATGTACCATCTCTTAGAAAACGTTGGTACTAAACCAAATGTTTTCTATCAAATGATAGTTAAAAATACCTCGGAAGCATAAAAATTTTAATCAAGAACCAATTATTTAAGAATTAAATATGTCGTCACACTACGAAGCACCTATAAGAGAGCCTTTGGTTCTGGGAGAGAAGTCCTATCATGACATCAGTGTAGATGTTGGGGCGCCCGTTCTGGGAAAGGCCAATAAATCTTGGTGGATTGTATTTACCATCGCCCTGATAGCATTTTTGTGGGGATTGGGTTGTATTATTTACACCGTCTCAACCGGTATTGGAGTTTGGGGATTGAACAAAACCATTGGATGGGCTTGGGATATCACAAACTTTGTATGGTGGGTAGGTATTGGTCACGCAGGAACACTGATTTCAGCAGTACTTTTACTTTTCCGTCAAAAATGGAGAATGGCTGTTAACCGTTCTGCAGAAGCAATGACCATTTTTGCGGTTGTGCAAGCAGGGTTATTCCCTATTATCCACATGGGTCGCCCATGGTTGGCATATTGGGTACTTCCAATTCCAAACCAATTTGGGTCGCTTTGGGTAAACTTTAACTCACCATTGCTGTGGGATGTATTTGCAATTTCAACTTATTTATCGATATCATTAGTGTTCTGGTGGACAGGATTGCTTCCTGATTTTGCGATGATTCGCGATAGGACTAATAGCCCATTTCAGAAAAAAATATACGGCATTCTTAGTTTTGGATGGAGTGGACGTGTAAAAGATTGGCAACGTTTTGAAGAAGTTTCCCTTGTCTTGGCAGGTTTGGCAACTCCGTTGGTACTTTCTGTGCACACCATTGTATCGTTTGACTTTGCTACTTCGGTAGTACCAGGGTGGCACAGTACTATCTACCCGCCATACTTTGTTGCGGGAGCGATTTTCTCTGGCTTCGCAATGGTGCAAACGCTACTTATTATAATGCGTAAAGTTTCAAACCTTGAAGACTATATTACAGTGCTACATATTGAATATATGAACAAAGTAATCTTGCTAACGGGTGGTATTGTTACTGTAGCATACCTAATCGAATATTTTATCGGTTGGTATTCTGGAGTGCCTTATGAAAACTATACCTATCTTTCTTTTGGTGCCGCAACTGGTCCATACTGGTGGGCATTCTGGGCATTGATTATTTGTAACCTTATTGTGCCCCTAACACTTTGGGTGAAAAAATGGAGAAGAAATATTGTTTGGACGTTTATCGTAGCGCTTATTATAAACATAGGAATGTGGTTTGAGCGATTTGATATTATCGTTATCGACTTAAGTAAAGATCGATTAACATCTACTTGGGCAATGTTTGAACCTACATTTATAGATATTGGAACGTTTATGGGAACCATTGGTTTCTTCTTTGTGCTCTTCCTTCTTTATGCTCGTACTTTCCCAGTTATTGCACAAGCAGAGGTAAAAACAATTCTGAAATCTTCAGGAGAATCTTTTAAAAGATTACGTGCTGAACATGGGGATGACTGTAGTCATGTGCCTGCAGGAGCAGTAAGTGCTAGACCCACTGCAAAAAAGACTAATGTTGTTGTAGAAAACAATGAAGTTGACTTGGTGTTACACAGCGAAAAAATAGAAAGCTTGCTTAGCGGCATTGGAGCTTTTGATCCAACAACTCAAAAACAAGATGATTTAAAGAAGATTAGTGGCGTAGGTCCAGTTATGGAACAAAAACTTCACCAATTGGGAATCTTTACTTTTGAACAAGTAAGCAAAATGACCGATCGTGAATACGATTTGTTGGACGAGATAATTAGTGATTTCCCTGGAAGAGCCAAACGTGATGATTGGGCTGGTCAGGCACTAACGCTAAAAAACAAAAACTAATTATGGCTTCAAAAAAGATACACGCAATTTATACGGATGACGACCTGTTGATGCAGGCTGTAAAACAAACCCGTGAGGCAAATTATCATATTTCAGACGTGTTTACTCCATTTCCTGTTCACGGTTTGGATCACGCAGTGGGATTAGCACCTACACGATTAGCAATTACTGCCTTCCTTTATGGATTGGTTGGGTTGAGTGTTGCTGTTACCATGATGAATTTTATGATGATTCAAGATTGGCCTCAAAATATTGGTGGTAAACCTAGTTTTACTTTTTACCAAAACATGCCAACCTTTATACCAATTATGTTTGAGCTTACAGTATTTTTTGCCGGACATTTAATGGTTATTACTTTTTATATGCGAAGTAAGTTATGGCCCTTTAAGAAAGCCGAAAATCCAGACCCTCGTACGACTGATGATCACTTTTTGATGGAAGTTGATGCTGATAATCACGACCTTGAAATGCTTTCGAAATTTTTATACGACACAGGCGCATCAGAGATTAGTTTAATTGAAAATGAGCAAGACCACTAATATGAAAACATTGAAAAACATAGCGATTGCAATTTTTGCCTCTGTAATTATGGTTTCTTGTTTTAACGATAAAAAACCAAATTATCAGTACTTTCCAAACATGTACGAGCCAGTAGGGTATGAAACCTATGGTGAATACGAAGTGTTTCCAGGACAACAAGCAGCCATGATGCCAGCTGAGCATTCTATACCACGTGGTTTTAAGCCTTATGATTATGAAAATACTACTGCTGGATTGGAATTAGCAAAGGCTGAACTTAAAAGCCCATATAAGGTAACCAAGGAAAATCTAGCCGCAGGAAGCCAATTATATACCGTTTACTGTGCAGTTTGTCACGGAGATAAAGGGGATGGAAAAGGAATTTTAGCAACTCGCGAAAAATTTCTTGGAATTCCAAGCTATGCTGATCCAGGAAGAAATATTGTTGAAGGTGGTGTTTATCACGTAGAAACATATGGTTTAAACTCCATGGGGTCTTATGCTTCACAAACCAATGAGAAAGAACGCTGGCAAATAGCAATGCACGTTATGGATTTAAAAGCAGCACTTAATGGAGAGCCAAGTATTTTGGAAACATCAGATGCTACTGCAACAGACGATAACGCTAAAGGTGAAATGACTCCTACTGAAGCTACTGTAGCTTCAGAAATGGATCCTAAATAAAGATTTTAAAAGAGAATAGCTAAAGATATGTATACGCTACCAAGAAATTTAAAACTGTTTTCTATTGTTCTAATAGTCCTAGGACTTGTAGGAATAATCTTCGGGTTTTTAAACACACCGAAAACCATAGACGATGTTAAAAAAATAATGGCCGAACAAGAAGGTCATCACGGTGAAAGCCATGCAACCACTGACCATGAAGATGATCATACTGCAAATTTTGTTGATGTAGCGCGAGGTGAAGAAGGATATTCTGGAGCAGCAATGGAACATGCTACAGATTTAAAAGCAGAAGGCCATGGTTCAGCTTCACACGATGAACACGTTTTACATCAAATGCAAACAAGACCTTGGTCTGCAACTTTTGTAGCAGCATTTTTCTTTATGATGCTTGCGCTTGGGGCATTGGTTTTTTATGCAATACAGTATGCTTCACAAGCAGGTTGGTCTCCCGTTTTGTATAGAATTATTGAAGGAATTACAAGTTATTTGTTGCCAGGTTCTATAATTGTATTTTTAATTGTGGTATTTGCCGGCACACACTTTTTTCCATGGCAAAACGAAGAATTGGTAGCTGAAGATAAAATACTTCAAGTGAAAGCAGGTTATTTAAACTTCCCATTCTTTGTAATTCGTGCAGTAATTTATCTTTTAGGATGGAACTTATACCGTTACTTCTCAAGAAAGAACTCACTGAAACTTGCAGAATCAAATACCTATGAGCCTTACAAAAAGAACTTTAAAGCTTCTGTATTGTTTCTAGTATTTTTCTTAGCAACGGAAGCTACTATGTCTTGGGATTGGTTTATGTCTATGACGCCACACTGGTACAGTACCCTTTTTGCTTGGTATATTTTTGCAAGTATGTTTGTTTCAGCAATTACAGTAATTGCTTTGGTGACAATTCATTTAAGAGGAAAAGGGCTTATACCATTTGTAAGTGATAAACACCTTCATGATCTTGGTAAATTTATGTTTGCATTTAGTATTTTCTGGACTTACTTATGGTTTGGGCAGTTTATGCTAATTTGGTATGCAAACATTCCTGAGGAAGTAACGTATTTCATTATAAGAATCCAAGAATATAAATTGTTGTTTTTCGGAATGCTTATTCTTAATTTTGTATTCCCTATTCTAGTATTGATGAATAGTGATTATAAAAAGATTCCTTGGTTTGTTGTTATAGCTGCTGTATTTATTTTGGTAGGACACTATATAGATATTTTCTTATTAGTGATGCCTTCAACAGTAGGACATAACTGGGGCTTTGGAATCCCTGAAATAGCCGCTTTGTTATTCTTTTTAGGTTTATTCATTTTTATTGTTGGACGAGGACTAGGGAAAGTTCCATTAAGACCGAAAAATGATCCATTTATTAAGGAAAGTGAAAACTACCATTTTTAATCATTTAGTTTAAAGAAGATATTTTAAGATGACCGCATTTCTAGTTGTATTAGTAATTATTCTTTTTGGAATCTCTGTTTGGCAAATGAACAGGATTTTCCAATTGGCAAAAATAAAGCCATCTGTCAATTCTGAAGTAGCTTCAGATAAAGACAACAATACTCAAGGTTACTTGATGATGGGCTTTTTAGCTTTTATGTATATTCTAACCATTGTTACCTTTTGGCTTTGGGGAGATGTTCTATTACCTGAATCAGGTTCAGAACATGGTACTAGAATAGACAACCTAATGTTGATTTCGATGATTGTAATTTTCTTCGTTGGAATCCTTACCCAATGGTTATTGCATTATTTCGCTTTTGTATATCGTGGAAATATTAATAAAAGAGCAACTTTCTACGCAGATAACGATAAACTTGAATTTATTTGGACGATAATCCCTGTAATAGTACTTGCCGGACTTATTATATACGGCTTGTTTACTTGGACTGATATCATGAACGTAGATAAAGACGATGACCCGTTGGTTGTTGAGCTTTACGCGCAGCAGTTTAACTGGAAAGCACGTTATAGCGGTGCAGATAATACTCTTGGTGATGCCAATGTTCGATTAATTGAAGGGATTAACCAATTAGGAGTTGATGCATCAGACCCAAATAGTAAAGATGATAAAGTTGTAACCGAACTTCACTTGCCAGTAGGTAGAAAAGTTTTATTTAAAATGCGATCACAAGATGTGCTTCACTCTGCATATATGCCACACTTTAGAGCCCAGATGAACTGTGTTCCTGGTATGATTACTCAGTTTGCTTTTACGCCAACCATTACCACCGAAGAAATGAGGAATAATGATAAGATAGTGGAGAAAGTGGCTAAAATTAACCAAATTAGAAAGGATAAAAGTAAAACTCTCATTGCGAATGGGGAAGAAGCTTTAGAGCCTTATGAATTTGACTACTTATTATTATGTAATAAAATATGTGGAGTCAGTCACTATAATATGCAAATGAAAATTATAGTAGAATCTGAAGAAGATTATAATGCTTGGTTGGCAGAACAGCCTTCCATAGAAGAACAACTTAGCAAAGAAAATCAATAATATTAGCTTAAAAAGATATGTCAGCAAACGCACAGGTCCACGCAGTAGAAGATCATCACGATGACGATCACGGGCATCATCATAAAGAAACATTTATAACCAAGTATATCTTTAGTACAGATCATAAAATGATCTCCAGACAATACCTTATTACAGGTTTGTTTATGGGAACTATCGGTATCTTGATGTCACTTCTTTTTCGCCTTCAATTAGCATGGCCAGATCATAAATTCACCATTTTTGAAATTTTCTTAGGAAAATGGGCGCCAGATGGAGTTATGGATCCAAGTATTTACCTTGCATTAGTAACAATACACGGTACCATAATGGTATTCTTTGTATTAACTGCAGGTTTGAGCGGAACATTTAGTAACCTCCTTATTCCCCTGCAGATTGGTGCACGAGATATGGCCTCTGGATTCCTAAATATGGTTTCGTATTGGTTGTTCTTTTTATCGAGTGTAGTAATGTTAATGTCGCTATTTGTTGAAGCTGGACCAGCTTCTGCAGGATGGACTATTTACCCTCCATTAAGTGCATTGCCACAGTCTATTCCAGGTTCTGGTGCAGGTATGACGCTTTGGTTGGTATCTATCGCAATTTTTATTGCTTCGTCACTTTTAGGGTCATTAAATTATATTGTTACAGTTATTAATATGCGTACTAAAGGAATGTCTATGACAAGACTTCCATTAACTATATGGGCATTCTTTGTAACTGCAATTATCGGGGTAGTTTCTTTCCCTGTATTGTTTTCTGCAGCGCTTATGTTGATAATGGATAGAAGTTTTGGTACTTCATTCTTCCTTTCTGATATCTATATTGCGGGTGAAGTATTACACCATCAAGGAGGTTCTCCAGTATTGTTTGAACACCTTTTCTGGTTCCTTGGTCACCCTGAGGTTTACATCGTAATTCTTCCTGCAATGGGAATTGTTTCTGAAGTAATGGCTACAAATGCTAGAAAGCCAATTTTTGGTTATAGAGCGATGGTTGCTTCTATACTTGCAATTGCATTTCTTTCAACGATAGTTTGGGGTCACCATATGTTTATTTCAGGAATGAATCCATTCTTGGGATCAGTATTTACCTTTACAACATTATTAATTGCAATCCCTTCAGCTGTAAAGGCATTTAACTGGATTACAACACTTTGGAAGGGAAACCTGCAAATGAACACTGCCATGTTGTTCTCGATAGCCTTCGTTTCCACATTTATTACAGGTGGTTTAACAGGGATTATTCTTGGGGATAGTGCCTTAGATATTAATGTTCACGATACGTACTTTGTTGTTGCTCACTTCCACTTGGTAATGGGTATCTCTGCACTTTATGGTCTTTTGGCAGGTGTCTATCACTGGTTCCCAAAGATGTTCGAAGGTCGGATGATGAACAAAAAACTGGGGTATATTCACTTCTGGGTTACTGCTATAGGTGCCTATGGTATTTTCTTCCCAATGCACTTTGTGGGTATGGCAGGATTGCCACGTAGATATTATACAAATACGAATTTCCCATATTTTGATGATTTAGCAGATATAAATGTGGTGATGACTATTTTTGCAATCTTTACAATTGCTGTTCAGGTTATCTTTTTATACAACTTTTTCCACTCTATTTTCTTCGGAAAACGTGGGCCTCAAAACCCTTGGAACTCAACAACACTAGAATGGACTGCTGAAATGAAACACATCCACGGAAACTGGGCTGGTCCAATTCCACATGTACACCGTTGGTCTTATGATTATAGTAAGTTAAACAAAGACGAAACAGATTATGTAATCCCAGGACAGGATTTTATTCCGCAACACATTCCGCTTCAAGATAACGAAGACGAACTGGATCATTAACAGTTTAAACTATATATTTAAAAAAAGCCCTTTCATTTTTGGAAGGGCTTTTTTATTTGCATGGGGGTTTTTATTATTAGGTCTTTAATTTTATAGCTACAGTCAAAAAGTATGGTTCGCTTTTTAAAGTAGCTTCCAAAGGATTACTATATTTGTAATATGAATGAAAACCTCGATCCAACAGGAGAAAACCTTTCACCCCAAGAACTCGATCTTGAGAGAAAACTCCGCCCCCTTAGTTTTGATGACTTTACTGGGCAGGATCAGGCATTGGAGAATCTTCAAATTTTTGTGCAAGCAGCAAATTTGCGGAGTGAAGCGTTAGATCATACACTTTTTCATGGCCCTCCAGGTTTAGGAAAAACCACCTTAGCATATATTTTAGCAAATGAACTTAATGTTAACATACGGGTTACTTCTGGCCCTGTATTAGATAAGCCAGGCGACCTTGCAGGGTTGCTGACTAACCTCGACGAACGAGATGTGCTTTTTATTGATGAAATACATCGGTTAAGCCCTATTGTGGAAGAATATCTCTATTCGGCAATGGAAGATTATAAGATTGATATTATGATTGAATCCGGTCCAAATGCACGCTCGGTTCAAATCAATCTCAATCCTTTTACTCTTGTTGGTGCTACTACACGTTCCGGATTATTAACGGCGCCAATGCGGGCTCGTTTTGGTATTTCATCCCGATTGCAATACTATACCACCGAATTGCTTACTACAATTTTACAGCGAAGCGCAGGAATATTAAATGTGCCAATAACAATGGAAGCAGCAATCGAAATTGCTGGCCGGAGTCGAGGTACTCCGCGAATTGCAAATGCGCTTTTGCGTAGAATTCGTGATTTTGCACAAATAAAAGGAAATGGTAAAATTGATATTGAGATCGCAAAGTACGGTTTAGACGCTTTACATGTTGATGCTTTTGGGTTGGATGAAATGGATAATAAAATACTTTCAACCATTATTGAAAAATTTAAAGGAGGTCCAGTTGGAATAACAACAATTGCGACCGCAGTATCTGAAAGCCCGGAAACTATTGAAGAAGTTTACGAACCTTTTTTAATTCAACAAGGTTTTATAATGCGTACCCCACGTGGACGCGAAGTAACTGAAGCAGCATACAAGCATCTGGGGAAACTGAAAGGACCTAGTCAGGGCGGACTTTTTTAAACAGAAATGTCTTCTCGAATACAGTCGAAGCCTTAAAAAATGCTTCATCCAAGTGTCAGGCTGAGCGCAGTCGAAGCCTTAAAAAATGCTTCATCCAAGTGTCAGGCTGAGCGCAGTCGAAGCCTTAAAAAATGTTTCATCCAAGTGTCAGGCTGAGCGCAGTCGAAGCCTTAATGAATGAAAAACCATGATGTATTATTGCTACTATGTCTATATATTAAAATGTTCAGATAACTCGTTTTACACAGGGATAACAAACGATCTTTCAACAAGATTTGACCAACATAAAAAAGGGTTGAATAAAAATTGTTACACATATAAAAGAAGACCTTTGGTATTGAAATTTCACCAAGAATTCAATGATGTGTTACAGGCAATCTATTTTGAAAAGAAACTTAAGGGTTGGACTAAAGCAAAAAAGCAAGCGTTGATTGATGGAGACGGAAAAATGCTCCAAATTTTATCTGAATGTAGAAACGCCACACATTATACGTATAACCCAAATGATAAAAATGACACGAACAACTAAGCGCTTCGACTGCGCTCAGCGTGACATTCACTATTAAAAAATTGAATTCAAAAAATAAATATACCCAGCTTATCAAAACCGAAGCCAAACGCCTCGGTTTTCTTTCCTGTGGAATAAGTAAAGCGGAATTTCTAGAAGATGAAGCGCCACGGCTAGAAGATTGGCTTAAAAAAAATAGAAATGGTGAAATGGCGTATATGGAAAACCATTTCGACAAACGTTTAGATCCCACAAAGCTGGTTCCCGATTCTAAAAGTGTTATTTCGCTTTTACTAAATTATTTTCCTTTAGAACAACAGACTTCCGAAAGCTATAAAATCTCAAAATACGCTTACGGCACCGATTATCACTTTGTTATAAAGGATAAATTAAAGCAATTAATGCATTTTATTTCAGAAGAAATCGGGGAGGTTCACGGCCGTGCTTTTGTAGATTCCGCGCCAGTTCTTGATAAGGCTTGGGCTGCAAAAAGTGGCTTGGGCTGGATAGGCAAGCACAGTAATTTGCTTACAAAACAATTAGGCTCCTTTTATTTTATTGCAGAATTAATTGTAGATCTCGATTTAGAATATGATTCTCCCGTTACGGATCATTGCGGTAGTTGCACTGCATGTATAGACGCCTGCCCCACACAAGCTATTGTTGCAGATAAAGTTGTGGACGGCAGTAAATGCATTTCATATTTTACAATCGAATTAAAAAATGAAATCCCTGCTTCTGAAAAAGGGAAATTTGAAGATTGGGTGTTTGGGTGCGATATTTGTCAAGATGTTTGCCCCTGGAATCGATTTAGTAAACCCCATAATGAACCACTTTTTAATCCAAATCCGGAAATACTTTCAATGACCAAGAAAGATTGGGAAGAAATTACAGAAGCGGTTTTTCAGAAAATATTTAAAAATAGCCCCGTAAAAAGAACCAAATTTTCAGGCTTGCAGCGCAATATAAAGTTTGTGAAAGATTAGCAGTTTATATTTCTTCATTTAAGTTAACCTTTTATCTTTGTTAGTTATGCTTTTTGAAGTTAAAAATGGCATAGGAACATAATACTAAAATCAGAAATATGAGTAAGCAAAGCAGACGACGCGAGGCATTATTATATCACGCTAAGCCAAAACCGGGTAAGATTCAGGTTGTTCCCACTAAGAGTTATTCTACACAACGAGACCTTTCATTGGCGTATTCCCCTGGGGTAGCCGAGCCTTGTCTTGAAATTGAAAAGGACACAAACAATGTTTATAAATACACCAATAAAGGGAATTTAGTTGCAGTAATTTCTAATGGTACGGCTGTTTTAGGATTAGGAAATATTGGTCCCGAAGCCTCTAAACCAGTGATGGAAGGAAAAGGCTTGCTGTTTAAAATTTTTGCAGATATAGATGTGTTTGACATTGAAGTAAACACTGAAAATATAGATGAGTTTGTTGCAACGGTAAAAAACATTGCACCAACCTTTGGTGGAATTAATCTGGAAGATATAAAAGCACCTGAAGCCTTTGAAATTGAAAGAAGACTGAAAGAAGAGTTGGATATTCCTGTAATGCACGACGATCAACACGGTACTGCAATTATTTCTGCAGCTGCTTTATTAAATGCTTTAGAAATTGCTGGAAAAAAAATAGATGATGTATCAATAGTAATTAGTGGGGCAGGGGCGGCAGCTGTTTCGTGTACCCGACTTTATAAAGCCTTTGGTGCTAAATCAGAAAATATTGTGATGCTGGATAGTAAAGGCGTAATCCGTAGCGATCGCGAAAGTCTTTCAAAAGAAAAAGCTGAATTTGCTTCACATAAAAAAATAGATACTTTAGAGGAAGCAATGAAAGATGCTGATGTTTTTGTGGGGCTTTCAGTAAAAGATATTGTTACACCTTCCATGCTGGAAAGTATGGCGCCAAACCCAATTGTGTTTGCTATGGCAAATCCAGACCCAGAAATTGAATATGATTTGGCTATAAAAACCCGTAAGGACATTATAATGGCAACAGGGCGTAGCGATCATCCTAACCAAGTTAATAACGTGCTTGGTTTTCCATTTATTTTTAGAGGAGCACTGGATGTTCGGGCAACAAAAATTAATGAAGCAATGAAAATGGCTGCTGTGAAAGCATTGGCTGAGCTTGCAAAAGAGCCTGTGCCAGAGCAGGTTAATATTGCCTATGGTGAAACAAAGCTTAACTTTGGTAGGGAATACATCATTCCCAAACCCTTTGACCCTCGCTTAATAGCCACCGTTCCGCCTGCTGTAGCAAAAGCTGCAATGGAAAGTGGGGTAGCCACTACCGAAATAACCGATTGGGGAAAGTATCAAGATGAGCTTTATGAAAGAATGGGGAGCGATAATAAAATTATTCGTTTGCTGATTAATAGAGCAAAGTTAAACCCAAAACGAATTGTTTTTGCAGAAGCAGATCATTTAGATGTGCTAAAAGCAGCACAAATTGTTTACGAGGAAGGCATCGGGATTCCTGTTTTATTAGGAAGAAAAGAAATAATTCTCGACCTAATGAAGCAGATTGATTTTGATGATGACTTAGAAATAATAGACCCTAAAAGTGATGAGCAAACAGAAAAACTTCAGCGATATGCCCAAAAGCTTTGGGAAAAGAGACGTAGAAATGGAATTTCACTTTATACAGCTGAAAAACTAGTTCGTGAGCGTAATTATTTTGCGGGAATGATGCTGAGTGAAGGCGATGTGGACTGTATGATTTCTGGGTATGCTCGTTCGTATCCAACAGTTGTAGGGCCTGTTTTTGAAACCGTAGGGAGGTTTGAGGGCGTGAGTAGAGTGGCAACTACCAATTTAATGCTTACCAAGCGCGGCCCTTTATTTATTTCTGATACTTCAATAAATATAGACCCAACGGCAAAGGATCTTGCTAAGATTGCGCAAATGACCAATTATACCATGAAAATGTTCGGCTTACAGCCTGTAATTGCAATGATCTCATACGCTAATTTTGGATCTTCCAAAGATCCACATGCTACAAAAGTTCGTGAAGCTGTAGATTTGCTTCATAAGAGTAACCCAGACATGATAGTAGATGGTGAATTGCAAACTGATTTTGCTTTAAACCCTGAAATGCTTCAGAAGAAATTCCCGTTTTCAAAATTAGCGGGTAAAAAAGTAAATGCACTTATTTTTCCAAATCTTGATTCTGCAAACAGCAATTATAAATTATTGAAAGAGCTAAATAATGTTGAATCAATAGGTCCGATTATGTTGGGAATGCGTAAACCAGTTCATATTTTACAATTAGGAGCAAGTGTAGAAGAAATAGTGAATATGGCTGCCGTTGCCGTTGTAGATGCACAGCAGAAAGAGAAGCGAGTTCGAGAGCAAGCAAAGGCGTAGTTTTGCCTAATATTTTCACAAAAACCGCAATGGCGATTGTAAATAATTATGCTATATTTGAGCCTTTAAGTTTCCGTTAACATATGATAACCCATATACAGGGCAGACTAGTTGAAAAAAACCCAACAGATGTAGTAATAGATTGTAATGGAGTAGGGTACTTTATCAATATTTCGTTGCATACATTTTCCGAACTCCCCGCCGGTGAAAATGTTAAATTGTTTACTCATTTGCTGGTTCGTGAAGATGCCCATATTTTGTATGGTTTTTCTAGCGTTGCGGAACGTGAAATATTTAGATTGTTGATTAGCGTTTCTGGAGTTGGAGCCAGCATTGCAAGAACAATGTTATCGTCTTTAGCGCCAGAACAAGTGCTAGATGCCATTGCAACTAACGACCTACCAACAATCCAATCAGTAAAAGGAATAGGTGCCAAAACTGCGCAGCGTGTGGTTTTGGATTTAAAAGATAAGATTTTAAAAGTGTACGGTTTGTCGTCTATTTCTACAGGAACAAGCAATACGAACAAAAATGAAGCGTTATCTGCTTTGGAGACCTTAGGTTTTGTTCGCAAACAATCTGAAAAAGTGGTAGAGGCCATTGTCAAGGATAACCCGCAAGCGTCTGTAGAAATGATCATTAAACAAGCTTTAAAAAATTTGTAAAATTTGAAGGCAAAAAATTACGTTTACAAGAGTGGCTTTTTCAAGCTTTTAGCAATAGTAAGTTTAATCTTGGTCAGCAATAGCTCGCTGGCGCAAGACTCCACCGCTGTAGGGAATGAAATGGGAAGAATGGACCTTCCCAATCCTAGAAGCATTCAGGATTTGTATTCTTACGACCCTATAACAGATAGATATATCTATACGCAAACCCTCGGGAATTTCAATATTACGTATCCCATTATTCTTACACCTCAGGAATACCAACAATTAATCCAAGAGGAGGAGATGAAGGCTTATTTCAAAAAGAAAATAGATGCTGCAGATGGGCGTAAAGATGGGTCTGAAGAAGAACAGAAAAATTTACTCCCTACATTTTATGTCAATTCAAATTTCTTTGAATCAGTTTTTGGGGGAAATACAATTGAAGTAATACCACAAGGTTCCGTTGAGATGGACCTTGGTTTGCTTTATACAAAACAAGACAACCCAGCTTTTTCACCGCGAAACAGAAGTAATTTTTCTTTTGATTTTGATCAACGAATTAGCTTAAGCCTTCTGGCAAAAGTAGGAACAAGACTTCAGGTTACTGCAAACTACGATACCGAAAGCACCTTCGATTTTCAAAATCAAATTAAGTTAGAATACACACCAACAGAAGACGATATTATCCAGAAAATTGAAGTTGGTAACGTAAGTATGCCACTGAACAGCACCTTGATTCAAGGGGCACAAAGCCTTTTTGGTGTAAAAACACAACTTCAATTTGGTAAAACTACGATTACAGGGGTTTTTTCTGAACAAAAATCGGAAACCAGAACCGTTACTGCTGAAGGAGGTGCAACCATTACAGATTTTGAGCTTTTTGCCTTAGACTATGATGATAATCGTCACTTTTTCTTAGGGCATTACTTTAGAGATAATTACGATCGTGTATTAAAGCAATATCCTTTCATTAACAGTAATGTGCAGATTACTCGAATGGAAGTTTGGATTACCAACCGTACAAGTAGAACTGAAAATGTACGGAACATTGTAGCATTGCAAGATATTGGGGAGTCTGACCCTACAAATATTGGTTTGAAATTCCCTCCTGGCGGATTTATTAATGCACCAAGAAATGCTTATCCCGATAATGGAAATAACGATTTTAATCCTTTTGGAATTAATGGCGGTGCTCAAACTTTGCTAAACTCAGCAATTCGTGATGTAGCAACTGTAGGCCAAGGTTTTACAGGTGTTCAAGTTAGTGAAGGAAAAGACTATGTAACCCTAGAAAATGCGCGTAGGCTAGATGCTGGTGAATACTCACTTAATTCACAGCTAGGTTATATATCGTTAAACCAACGTTTAACAAATGATGAAGTATTGGCGGTTTCGTATCAATTTACTGTTAACGGAAAGGTATACCAAGTTGGTGAATTTTCTAATGATGGGGTTGAGGCAAATGGAGGTGTTCAAAATACAGGAACTGGAACAAATCCAGGTGATGAACAAGGCGGTATTGCACAAAACCTTGTGGTAAAAATGCTTAAGAGCAGCATTACAAGTGTTGAAGAACCAAATTGGGATTTAATGATGAAAAACATCTATCCAATTGGAGCGTACCAATTAGAAAAAGAAGATTTTAAACTTAATATACTTTATACAGATCCTTCACCGCTTAACTATATAAAGGAAGCGCAAGGAACAGTAGGTCACCCAGCAGCAGAACTTCCTGAGGATGTGAAAAATCAAATTCTTTTAAAGGTATTTAATCTTGATCGATTAAACTTTAATAATGATCCGGTACAAGGAGGTGATGGTTTCTTTGATTTTCTTTCAGGAATAACTGTAGATGCTCAAAACGGTCGAATTATTTTTACAACAGTTGAACCATTTGGAGAGCATTTATTTGAGAAGTTAAATGTTCCTTCGGTTCCGGCTACCTACTCGATGCCTGACACCTACAACGCCAACCAAGATAAATACGTTTTTAGAACACTTTATACAGGCACCAAAACACAAGCAGAACAGCAGGAAAGTGAAAAAAATAAATTCCAATTAAAAGGAAGCTACAAATCTACTGGAGCAGATGGCATCCCAATTGGGGCATTCAATATTCCGCAAGGGTCTGTTACCGTTACGGCTGGTGGACGAACCTTAGTTGAAGGGGTTGATTATACCGTAAATTATCAATTAGGAAGAGTTCAAATTTTAGACCCAACCCTATTAAATAGTAATATTCCTATTTCTGTAAGTACTGAAAATAATTCACTTTTTGGGCAGCAAAGCAAGCGATTCACAGGTTTGAATGTAGAGCATAAATTTAGTGATAAGTTTCTTGTAGGGGCAACCTACTTAAACCTTAACGAGCGTCCGTTAACACAAAAATCATCCTATGGTGTTGAGCCAATAAACAACAGTATTTTTGGTATTAATTTAAATTATTCTACCGAAGTTCCATTCCTTACTAGAATGGTAAACCACTTGCCAAATATTGATACCGATGTAGAATCAAATATCTCCTTACGTGGTGAGTTTGCTTATTTGAAACCTGGCGCGCCAAAAGTCTCAGATTTCGATGGAAAAACAACAGTATATGTCGACGATTTTGAAGCTTCACAAACAGGAAACGATATTAGTGCACCGTTAAGTTGGTCTTTAGCAAGTACGCCTCTAGGTTATGGAGGTGATTTAGCTAATGAAGACCTCGCTTACAACTATAATCGCGCAAAATTGGCATGGTACAGTATCGATCCGATTTTCTATAGCAGTCAACGTCCTGATGGTATAAACGATCAAGACCTTTCTTCTCCTTTTACACGACGTGTTTTTAGAGATGAAATTTTTCCACAGCAAGATATAATTCAAGGACAAACACAAGCCTTATTTACATTAGACTTGGCGTATTATCCTTCACAACGTGGTGAATACAACTTTAATCCTGCTGCTCAAGGAACTAATGAACTTCCAAATCCGCAAGATCGTTTTGGAGGAATAATGAGACCGATTACCACAACAGATTTTGAAAAATCGAATGTAGAATACATTCAATTCTGGGTGATGGATCCTTTTATTTATGATGAAAATACTTCCAACCCTGGGGGAATGTTAAATTTTAACCTCGGTAGTATTTCAGAAGATATCCTAAAAGACGGTAGAAAACAATATGAAAACGGATTGCCAAGAGACGGAAGCAAAGCGAATACGCTTTCTTCTTCAATGGCGGTAACACCTTCAAGCCAATCTTTAGTTTATACTTTTGATACCGAAGGGGATGAACGCACGAATCAAGATATTGGTCTGGATGGGTTAAATGATTTGGATGAATTAGTAGATCCTAAAAATCCAAGCAGCCCAAATACAGCTTTGAGAAGTGCTTTTGGAGGCTTGCCTGATCCTGCAAATGATAACTATCAATATTTTCTGGATGCTGAAGGGAATATTCTTAATAGGTATTTAAAATACAACGGTACACAAGGAAACTCACCATCAGAAGTTACGAATACAAATCGTGGAAGTACTGCTCAGCCTGATGTAGAAGACATAAATCGTGACAATACAATGAACACGATAAACAGCTATTTTGAATATAACATTCCGTTTAAAAACGTAGGTGGGCAATTAGAGACTGTAAATAATAAATATGTTACTGATGTAAAAACGCTCGATGTAACCACACAAGATAACAGTGTGATTCCTGTGCGTTGGGTGCAATTTAAAATCCCGGTAAGTAAACCAGATCAAGCTTTAAATGGAATTTCAGATTTCCGTTCTATTCGCTTTATGCGTATGTTCCTTTCTGAATTTTCTCAAAACACAGTGCTTCGTTTTGGTACTTTAGAATTGGTTCGTGGGGATTATAGAAGATTTGATAAAACATTAGATGAAGTTACTTTTGAAGACCCCTCTAACGACGATACCGTTTTTGAAGTTCAAGCTGTAAGCATTGAAGAAAACGAAAACCGTCAGCCAATTCCATACGTATTGCCTCCAGGACTTCAGCGTGAAGAGCTTAACAACAACAACAATATTATCCGCGAAAACGAACAATCACTTTCATTAAGAGTATGTGGTTTAGAGCCAAATGACGGGCGTGCGGTATATAAAAACTTTAATGTGGATATGCGCCAGTATAAAAATCTGGAAATGTTTATTCACGCAGAATCTTTAGAAAACGAAACAGCACTTTCAGATGGGCAATTGGTAGCGTTTATGCGTTTAGGAAATGACCTTACCAATAACTATTATGAAGTTCAAATTCCGTTGAATCCAACTAATTTTGGAGCACGAAGCGCAGAGGAAATTTGGCCACTGGCAAATAGATTGAATTTACCTTTAGAATTACTTCAACAAATTAAAACGAAAGTGCTTGGTGATCCAGCATTTGACCAAACTATTGTTAACTTTTTCAACCAATCTGAGCTTGATGGTGGAAGCACAAATGGCGAAAATGAACTACGAATTGGTATAAAAGGTAATCCAAGTTTTGGAAATGTCCGTACAATAATGTTGGGTGTTAGAAATAGCACAACGAACGATTTATGTGGGGAAGTTTGGTTTAACGAACTTAGAATGTCTGAACTTCAAAACCAAGGTGGTTGGGCAGCGGTTGTTAGTATGGATGCAAATATTGCAGATTTTGCTACCATTAGCGCTACTGGAAGAAAAAGCACTGTAGGTTTCGGTTCTCTTGAACAAGGACCAAACCAAAGAAGTAGAGAAGACCTACAACAATATGATGTTGTTACTAACTTAAATCTTGGGCAGTTAATGCCTAAGAAATGGGGTGTGCAATTACCATTTAATTATGGCCGTTCAGAAGAGTTGATTACGCCGCAATACGATCCAGAATTCCAAGATATTGAATTGGATTCGAGAATAGATAATACGGACGATCAAGAAGAAAAAGATAGAATAAAGGAGCAAGCTGTAGATTATACTAAACGTCAGAGTGTAAACTTTATCGGGGTGCGTAAAGAACGTACGGGCGACAGCAAACCTCAGTTTTACGATGTTGAAAACCTTACGGCTTCCTTCTCCTACAATCAAACAGATCATCACGATTTTGAAGTAGAAGATGCATTAGAGCAAAATGTGCGTGCTGGCGCCACGTATAATCACAATTTTACAGCAAAGCCTGTAGAACCTTTTAAGAAAAATGATTCGTTATTTACAGGCAAGTACTGGCAATTTCTTAAAGATTTCAACTTTAATTATTTGCCGACCAATGTTTCTGTAACCTCAAATATTACACGTCAATACAACGAGCAAAAGTTTAGAGAGATTGATTTGCTTGATGATAATATTGGGCTTCCAAGATTGTATCAACGAAATTATTTATTCGATTGGCAGTATACAATTAATCACAATTTAACCAAATCGCTTCGTTTTAATTTTACGTCTTCAAATAATAGAATTGTAAATAATTATGTAGACGAAGGCGGTATTGTTAATAATGAAATTGGTGTCTGGGATGGCTTCTTTGATTTAGGAGATCCTAACCAACACGTGCAATCTTTACAAGTAAATTATGACTTGCCTTTTAATAAATTCCCATTCTTGAAATTTATTAGAGCTACCTATTCTTATACAGGAGATTATCAATGGCAGGCAGGAAGTGATCAATTTACTAATTTGCCTATCCAGTTAAGTGATGGTACGACAAACACTTACAATTTGGGTAATTCTATTCAGAACGGGAGTACGCATCAAATCAATTCGTCTATAGATATGAATGGGTTTTATCGTTATGTAGGGCTTACAAAAATTAAAACCAGTAGAGCGTCAAGAAAATCAGCTGGTGGCGACGGTGGCGATAGTAAATCTGGTGGTGATGAAAAGAATTCGCTTTCAAATGGAAAAAGTAGTGCGCCGAGTGTACTTGGTAGAGGAGCTGCTGGAGGAGCAGGTGGAACTGGGGGAGGCTTGAATGCTGGCGATAAAGCACTAAATTCTGTTATTGGTTTGGCAACAATGCTAAAGAAAATACAATTCAACTATCAAGAAAATAATGGTATTTACTTGCCAGGTTATTTGCCTTCTATTGGTTTTATTGGAACACTTAAACCAACCACAGGTTTCATATTTGGTAGTCAAGCAGAGATTAGAGAAATGGCTGCGAAAAAAGGGTGGCTAACATTATACCCAGAATTCAACGAACAATATACAGAAGTTGAAAGCAGACAGATGGATATTCAAGCTAATTTGGAGCCAATAAATGATTTAACCATAGACATTAATGGAAGCAGAATTTATTCTGAAAACTATGCTGAAAACTTTATTGTTAATGATGGGCTTTATAACTCATTAACTCCAAATACTTTTGGAAACTTCAATATTTCAACAGTATTGATTAAAACAGCATTTGGGGCTAGTAATGAAATTGGTTCTGAGGCATTTGACGAATTTAGAAGCAATAGATTAACCATTGCAAATAGATTGGCTGAAGAATATTATCAAGGTAGAGCTTTTAACCGAACAGATGATGGTTTCCCTGTAGGTTTTGGAAGAAATAGTCAAGATGTATTATTGCCATCTTTCCTTGCTGCATATAAAGGTAGCAACGCTTCAAAAGAAAAAACAGGAATATTTAGAGATATTCCACTTCCAAACTGGGATGTAAAATATACTGGATTGATGAATATTGCTTGGTTTAAGAAAAACTTCAAACGTTTTTCACTTACCCATGGTTATAGAGCGAGCTATACGGTTAATCAGTTTCAATCTAATTTAGATTACGATGAAAATAACCCAGAAGCTACCGACCAATCTGGAAACTTTAAGGCAAAAACCTTGCTTACAAATGTAAACCTAACAGAACAGTTTTCTCCTTTGTTGCGCATGGATTTTGAAATGAAAAATTCAGTAAAAATCCTAGCGGAGATGCGAAAAGACCGCGCGTTATCGTTAAGTTTCGCGAATAATTTACTTACTGAAATAAAAGGGAACGAATACATTATTGGTCTTGGGTATAGAATTAAAGACCTGCGCATTGCAACAAACTTTGGCGGTAAAAAATCTGTTATTACTAGCGATTTAAACTTTAAAGTAGATCTTTCTAGAAGAGATAATGTAACAATTATTAGGTATTTGGATATTCAAAATAACCAAACAACGGCTGGTCAAACAATCTATGGCGCTCAATTGTCCATTGATTATGCATTGAGTAAAAACCTTACAGCTTTGTTCTATTACGACCATACCTTCTCTGAGTACGCTATTTCAACAGCGTTCCCACAAACAACAATTAGAAGTGGATTTACACTTCGCTATAACTTTGGAAACTAAAAAAAACTTATATATTATTTATTATGAATGTACCATCTAACCTAAAGTATACAAAAGACCACGAATGGATTAAGGTTGAAGGCGATATTGCTACTATTGGTGTAACCGATTTTGCTCAAAGTGAGCTTGGCGATATTGTTTATGTAGAAGTTGAAACCGTTGGCGATACAATGGATAAAGAAGAAGTGTTTGGAACTGTAGAAGCTGTAAAAACCGTTTCAGATCTTTTTTTACCACTCTCTGGTGAAATTATTGAATTTAATGATTCCTTAGAATCGGAACCTGAAAAAGTAAATACCGATGCATACGGGGAAGGCTGGATGATTAAAATAAAGATTTCAAACCCAGATGAAATAGCTGAATTATTGGACGATGCTGCTTATAAAGCGCTTATTGGGTAGTAAACCCCTCTTGCTTATTGCCGTATTATACAGCTGTGCTATAACAACCCTATTTTTTATTCCAAGCCCAGAAATACCAAAAATAGAATTTTCAGATACAGATAAAATAGTTCATTGTTTGGTTTATTTTATCCTGATAAATTTATGGATGTTATATTTTTATGTGAGAAATAATTTCCAATTTACATATAAATTGGTTTTAATGCTTCTTCTTACAATTCTGGCTTATGGCATAATAGTTGAGATATTGCAAGGACTGTTAACCGTTTCTCGAAGTGCAGATGTTTTTGATGTACTTGCAAACTTAACAGGCTCATTATTTGGAATATTTTTTTTCAATAGCATTAAAAAAAAATTAAAATCTTGAAAATTTCAATTAAGTTTTAAATTGAATGATAATTTCTATATTTTAGCAACACGTTAAACACACTATTATGGAACCCAAAAAAAATCCGAAAGCAGACGTTAGTCGTAGAAGTATGCTTTTTTTCCAACTTGGAATGGTTGTAATGCTTTTTCTTGCATGGCAAGCAATTGAATGGAAATCGTATGATAAATCCGATAGCGACTACGGAAAACTAGACTTAGGCGATGAATTGGAAGAAGAAATTCCAATCACACAACAATTAACGCCACCACCACCGCCACCACCACCACCACCAGCACCTGAAGTAATTGAGGTTATGGAAGACGAAGATGAAGAGGAGGAAACTATAATAGAATCTACGGAAGCGAAACAAGATGAGAAAATTGTTGAAGTAAAGGAGATTAGAGAAGAAGTTGTTGAAGAAGAAATTGCTGATGTACCTTTCGCAGTTATCGAAAATGTGCCAATCTATCCAGGTTGTGAAAGCGAAAAAGGAAACGACGCAAAAAAGAAATGCATGTCTTCAAAAATTAGTGCATTCATTAACAAAAAGTTTGATACTAACTTAGCTTCAGACTTAGGCTTAGAAGGAAGACAGCGTATTGCCGTTCAATTTAAAATTGATAAAAGCGGAAGAGTTGTAGATGTTCGTGCACGTGCACCGCACCCAAGACTTGAAAAAGAAGCGATGAGTGTTGTACAATCACTTCCAAATATGACGCCAGGGAAACAAAGAGGTAAACCAGTTGGGGTACTTTATTCACTTCCTATCGTGTTTGATATTCAGTAGATAAACATAGAAATATTATTATAAAAGTCCCGTCTTTGCCCAGCAAAGACGGGACTTTTCTGTTTTGGCATAACAGTTGTAATTAATAAGATGTATTAATCTTTTAAAACCATTTATTATGAAAGCAAACACAAAAAATGCCAGCACAAAAAGAGCCGAAAAAAAACAGATAAACATCAAATGGAATTCACGTTTGTTTTTTCAATTAGGTATAATAGTTAGTTTACTATTTGTATTTTTTGTAATGCAAATGGATTTTGAGAAGAAAACCATGGTGGTAAAAAATACAACCGCTAAAGGGATAACCGAACCGCCGATGATTACATATGTTTTGGATGTTGACATGCCTAAACCACAAGCAGAAAAAGTAAAGGTTAAGCCAAAGCAACCTGTACAAAAAATAGTGAAAAGCAATGAGTTTGTTGTAAAACCAAACAGTTCTACAGATATTGAAACTCCAGTTTTACCAACTGATGCGCCAGTAATTGAAAGCCCAACGATACCAATTAGCCTTCCTGTTGTAGATAAGCCAGAGGGTCCAAAATCTTTAAATAGCGTAGAGTTTGTTCCTGTGTTTCCAGGATGTGAAATGTTAGGTACAAACGCTGAGAAAATAGAATGTATGTCTTCAAAAATTAATTCCTTTATAAATAAAAATTTTAGAACAGAATTGCTTGAAAACCTACAGTCAAATGAGACTCATAGGGTGTATGTTAACTTTAAAATCGATGCGAATGGATATGTAACGGATGTTATGGCAAACTCACACGATATGAAATTAAAAAACGAAGCGCAACGAGTAATTGCTGGCCTTCCAAACATGAGACCCGGGAAACAAGGAGATAAAAATGTAGCTGTTTTATATACTGTTCCTATTGTTTTTAAAATTCAATAAATTACCTCTTTTATCCATAGAAAAGCTCCCTTTTATTTAACGGGAGCTTTTTTTAAATCCAGCCATTGTAAAAAATCTGTATCTTTCGCCTTTAATTGATTAAACTAGCAAATGAAGTATTTTTTCTTCTTTTTTATATGTAGTATTTCGGGAGTGTCTTTTGGGCAAACTTCTTTAGCGCAATATGAAAAATATCCTGTTTTTGAGGAATGTAAAACTGTGACGGTTGATTTATTGGAAGATTGTTTTAAAGATACATTACACCAATTTATTTATGAAAATTTTAAAGTTCCTGAAAAAGTTTTTACAGAAAATTATAAAGGAAATGTAAATGTGCTTTTTGAAGTTACAAAAGAAGGTAGGTTTAAAGTATTATACATAGACGCAATATATAGCGAATTAAAAGAAGAAGCAAAACGGGTTTTTGAATCACTTCCGGAAGTGGAGCCAGCAACTTTTAATGGTTCTCCGGCATATGTGCAATTTTCGTTTCCTATAACAATTCCACTTGTGGCTCCAGGAGAAAGTATTGTGCATTCTACGGCTGGTTTAACAGAAAATGAAAGAGAGGCTTTGGCAGATGAATTTGATGCAATTGTAAATTTGCCATATACTAATGAGGAATATAGAAGCAATATAAATATTCCGCTTTCACACCATAATTATAGTCTTTTTGATCCAGCATTAAATAAAGTTGGTTTAAATAATCATACCGCACAAAAGCCATATATATATTCAGAGGTAAATAAATATTATGATTTTGAAGCTGCGGAGAAAGAACTTCTAAAAAATAAAACGTCTTGGTTCGGGCGAAAATTTTGGAATGAACATCTTGTTACAGTTAAAGGTAAAGACTATTGGTTAACATTTGATGCGGGAGTCGATCTGCAGGCTGGAAAAGATATAGACGCGGCTATTGATACTTATAATAATACTCGTTTGGTATACACCCAGGGCGGTATTGGTAAGCATCTTAATTTTTTTGGAGTTATTTATGAAAGCCAAGGGCGATTTGCTGATTATTTTAATAGATATGCTGAATCTATTTTGCCTGCTGGAGGTAATCCGGCGATAATTCCTGGCCACGGAATAGCAAAAAGATTTAGATCAGATTCATACGATTATCCGGTAGCTACGGGTCATATTTCATATACTCCTTCTAAATTTTTTAACCTTCAGCTTGGGCATGGAAAAACATTTATTGGTGATGGGTATCGCTCTTTGTTGTTTAGTGATAATGCCAGTCCATATCCTTTCCTTAAAATGAATACTACTTTTTGGAAGTTAAAATACACTAATACATGGATGTCACTTCGTGATGTGCGACCAGAGGCAACGGTAGATCGTGCGTATCGAACAAAATATATGGCGACCCATTATTTAAGTTATAATATTACAAAGCGACTTAATTTAGGTTTCTTTGAATCTGTAATATGGCAAAGTGATAATGATCGCGGTTTTGATGTTAACTATTTAAATCCAATTATTTTTTATCGTGCGATAGAGTTTTCTACAGGGTCTCGCAGTGGGAATGCATTAATGGGTATTAGTGGGAAATATAAAATTAATGATCGTGTAAATATTTACGGTCAGCTTATTATAGATGAATTTTCTACTAGTGACGTATTTGGAGGAGCAGGGAGTTATAAAAATAAAACAGGATATCAGTTGGGCTTAAAGTATTACGATGCGTTCGGTTTAAAAAACCTCTATTTGCAAACAGAATACAATAGAGTGCGGCCATATACTTATTCGCATAACTCTATTGTTTTAAATTATGGTCATAATAATCAATCTATGGCTCATACACTTGGGGCTAATTTTTCTGAGTTTATTGCCATTGCGCGATACCAAAAGGGAAGAATTTATGGCGATTTAAAGCTTATTTCTGCAAAACGTGGCTTTGAGTTTAATACAGAAGAAGATGCTAGTTTTTATGGAGGAGATATTTATGGTACAGAAAACGATCGTGTTTCCGAAAACGGAAATGAGTTGGCGCAAGGTAATACTACTGATTTTTTCCATGCGGAGCTTCAAGCAGGCTATGTTATAAACCCAGCTACAAACTTAAAAATATATGGAAGTTTTATTTATAGAAATTTTGAGCCTAAAATAAATACCGAAACAGTATTTGAAAATCAAACCTCTTGGGTGAATTTTGGCATTCGCACCGATTTGTTTAATTGGTACTACGATTTTTAAGAAGAAGTTCTTGCCTTCAAACAAGTCATTTTTCTTCTGAAGTAAGATAAATTGTTACTCTTTTTTTTCTTTCATTTGATCCCTAAGTTTTTCACGGGCTTTTTTGTTATTCTCTTCATTAACTTCAATTGACTTACGTGATTTTGCAACTTCTGCATAAACCATTTTTAAAAACGCATCCCTATCTATAAAGCCAGCACCATAACCTTGTTCGTCGTATTCTTTGGTTAATTCAGGCATATTTAAAATATCTTCTTCGGTTTTTTTAGTGATGTAGAGGGCAGAAACTTTTTTATAAATATTTGAAAGCATTAAAGTGGTTTTTTGAAGATCTTTAAAGGTGCCTATGTTTCCGTGTCCGGGTATTATTTTTGTATCCTCATTAATAACCATCATTGCTTTTTCTATAGCTGCAATATATCCTAAAATACTTCCTCCATTTTTAGTGTCTATATAAGGATATTTGCCATTAAAAAAAACATCTCCAGTGTGGAGTACATTACTATTTGTAAAATAAACCATGGCGTCTCCATCAGTATGGGCATTGTGGATGTGAAAAACATAAATTTTTTCACCGTTGAAATTAAAAGTTAAATCTTCAGAAAAAGTCACCATTGGAAGGGTGTTTGCTTGTACCTTTTTCTTCTCTTCCTGTATTATATTTAACAAACGATTACGAACATTCTCTTGGGAAAAAATGATGGTTCCACTATCAGCCATCGCCGAGTTTCCTCCAGTGTGATCTCCATGAAAATGCGTATTAATCAATAAACGGATAGGTTTGTCGCTGATTTTTTTAATTTCGTTTTGAACTTGTTCAATGCCATCGGCATACTGATCGTCTATCATAAAAATACCGTCTTTACCAATACTTAGCCCAATATTTCCACCTTTACCTTGAAGCATATGGATATTGTTTTTGACCTTAATTATTTTTAAATGTGTTTTTTCACCCGTATCTGTCTGAGCGATAGCTGTTAATGAAAATAATATAAAAATTGTGCTAAAAAAAAGTTTGGACGCCATGTTTTTTTGATTTGAATAATGGTTGAAATTACTAAAAATGCTGAAATAAAAGCATAAGATTGTTGATAATATATTGCTGAAAAAATTAAGGAAGCGTATCTTTGCATCGCTAAAAATTAAAGATATTGTCCGTTACACAATCACACTCTATTACTAATTCTATAGTAAAGAATTTTACTGAGATAACAAAGCTGAGGCTTTCAGTGAGTGTGGTGTTTTCTTCTGTGGCAGGCTATTTATTAGGAACTGATGCTGTCGATTTTTACATACTTTTCTTATTATGTGTAGGGGGGTATTGTATGGTTGGTGCTTCAAATGTGTACAATCAAATTATTGAGCGAGATCTAGATGCATTAATGGATCGCACCAAAAATAGACCGTTACCTGCAGGGCAAATGCGTGTTCAGGCTGCTTTTATTCTTGCTAGCATTCTTACTATTATAGGGATTGCCGTGCTCTATGCCATCAATCCGATTACCGCAATGTTTGGGGCTATTTCTATTTTTATGTATGTTAGTCTATATACTCCTTTAAAAACCAAAACGCCACTTTCTGTTTTTGTTGGTGCCTTTCCAGGAGCTATTCCTTTTATGCTAGGCTGGGTGGCTGCTACAGGAAAATTTGGTATTGAACCTGGAACCTTATTTATGATTCAGTTTTTTTGGCAGTTCCCACATTTTTGGGCTATCGGTTGGTTTCTTTTTGATGATTATAAAAAAGGGGGATTCTTTATGCTTCCCAATGGAAAAAGAGATAAAGGCACCGCAATTCAGGTGGTTTTATATACAATTTGGACAGTTCTAGCGTCGTTGATACCTGTTCTTGGAATTACTGGAAAATTATATCTAAGCCCAATTTCAGGTGTTTTAATTGGTATGTTAGGAATGGGACTAATTTATTATGCAATTCGACTTTATAAAGAGAAAACATCAAAAACGGCTAAAGAATTAATGCTGGCAAGTGTAAGTTATATAACACTGTTGCAGATAATTTATGTGGCAGATAAATTTTTAAGATATTAAAAGCCTACAGGCATTCAATATGCCATTTAACAATTAAAAAGAATGGATTTAACCCAAGGGAGTGAGCAAATAAAAGTAAACAGAGCAAAAAAGAATATGCTTTGGTTTGGACTTATTAGTTTAACAATGAGTTTTGCGGGCTTAACAAGTGCATATGTAGTAAGTAAAGAGCGTCCAGACTGGCTAACTACTTTTGAGATTCCGCAGGCATTTTATATAAGCCTTGCGCTGATAATTTGTAGTAGTTTGACCGTGCATTTTGCCTTGTTGAGCATTAGAAAGCAAAAAAATAGACTTGGAATGCTTCTGTTAATTTCCACATTTATAATGGGAGTTTTGTTTGTGTTTTTTCAATTTGAAGGATTTTCTGAAATCATTCAAAACGGGTATAATTTTACTGGGCCAACAAGTAGTATTACAACATCATTTATATATTTGGTCGTTTTATTGCACGTAGCACACGTTTTTGCAGGGCTAATATCCCTTTTGGTTGTAATTTATAATCATTATAAACTAAAATATGAAAACGGTAAAACCCTTGGCGTTGAACTGGCTGCAACTTTTTGGCATTTCGTTGACTTCGTCTGGATTTATCTGTTTTTATTTTTATATTTCGTTAAATAAAAATTAAACGTATTTTTGAACCTTATTTAAAACCAATTTCTTTTTATGGAAACTACTGTTGTTAGAACAGGTACTGAGGGAAAAACCTGGGGCGGCGGAAACCATCCGCTTAAAGCCAGTTACGGAAAAATGATGATGTGGTTTTTTATCGTTTCCGATGCCTTAACTTTTTCAGGATTCCTTGCCGCTTACGGATTTTCAAGATTTAAATTTGTGGATGCATGGCCAATCCCTGACGAAGTATTTACCCACTTCCCATTTCTTCATGGAGTAGATGCACCTATGTATTATGTGGCATTTATGACCTTTATTTTGATTTTTTCATCTGTAACTATGGTGTTGGCTGTAGATGCAGGTCATAAAATGCAACAAAATAAAGTGATTATGTACTTATTCCTTACCATTATTGGAGGTTTCATTTTCTTAGGCTCACAAGCTTGGGAGTGGAACACCTTTATAAAAGGAGATTACGGCGCAATCGAAACGAAAGGGGGGCAAATTGTTCAATTTCTCAATAAAGACGGAGCGCGCGTGGCACTTCGTGATTTTGCTGCACCTGCAACGGGTGATCGTGCAGAACAAACGCGTGAAAATGGAATTTGGTTCGAAGGCGAAACCGAATACTACCCTAGTGTTTCTTTTGAACAAGTAAAACAAGGTTTTCTTGCCGATGATAATCTATTGGTGAGAGTTCAATATAAAGATGAACACGGACATCATATTGTATTAAACCGTGAAGAATCCATCGCAAAGGTTACAAATGACGGCGTTATGGTGGTTGAAGGTGCAAATCTTCGCCATAATGAATACGGACATCCACTTTTTGCAGATTTCTTCTTCTTTATTACAGGTTTTCACGGATTCCACGTTGCTACGGGAGTGCTTATTAACTGTATCATATTTTTCAATGTAATTTTGGGAACTTATGAACGCCGCGGAAGCTATGAAATGGTTGAAAAAGTTGGACTATACTGGCACTTTGTAGATTTAGTATGGGTCTTTGTATTTACATTCTTTTATCTTGTATAATAATTTAGTATTGAAAAATGGCACACGAACACGAGCATAAATTAGCAATATTTAGAGGAGCTTTAAAGTTTAAATCTAATGTTTCAAAAATTTGGGGAGTATTTATTATACTTTCTATAGTTACTATTATTGAGGTGGTTCTTGGTATTATCCGTCCCACATTTTTAGTAGAACAACACTTTTTGGCTTTAAAACTTCTAAACTGGATATTTATAATTCTTACAATCTTTAAAGCATATTATATTACTTGGGATTTTATGCACATGCGTGATGAAGCCTCAGGTTTAAGACGATCTGTAATCTGGACAACAATATTCTTAATTGCATACCTAGTGGTGCTTTTACTAATTGAAGGCGATTATATTTTTGAAGTATACAGTGATGGTTTTATAAAATTTAATTTCTAAACCACCATTTTAATTTATACAAAAGCCCTCTTATTGAGGGCTTTTTTTATTGCGATACTTTTTAAAATTTACACCTAAAAAATTGCCCAAGGGGGTTTTACCCTGTATTTTTGTAAACGATAAATAATGCAAAATGAAAAAGTATTTAGTTCTTGGAATTTTATTCTTATTACCCATTACAGCCTATGTTTTTTTTGCTTCCGGAGTAAATAATTTTGCAACCTTACCAATTATAACACCTACAATTTCTGAACTTGATGGTTTTAAATCTTTAGAAGGGAAACCAGTAAAACTTGAAAACCATATTACCGTTTTGGGGTTCTTCGGAAGCGATCTTGAAGTGCATAGAGCGTATGCATACAATCTTGCACATAAAATTTATACAAAAAACCATGGGTTTAAAGAATTTCAATTTGTTATCCTATTGCCCAATGGTACCGAAGCACAAGCAAAAAAGATTGATCAAAAACTCCAGGAAATAGCACCAACAGATTCTTGGCATTTTGCTTTTGGTTCTGCTGATGCTATAAATCGTGTTTTTAATTCTTTGAAATCGACTATTGCCTTAGATTCTAATTTCTCGAGTCCGTATGTTTTTATAGTAGATAAAGAAAGAAATTTAAGAGGAAGAGATGATGATGAAGATGAAGGTGTAATGTATGGGTTTGATTCCAGTACAATTGCTGAAATTAATAATAAAATGAGCGATGACGTAAAAGTATTGTTAGCAGAATATAGACGCGCCTTAAAAAAATACAATACCTCTTCAGAAACGCCTAGTATAGCAGAATAAATTATTAGTAAAAAATAGTGTAAAAACACCCAACGTATTTCTTTCAAAATGAAAAAACAATATTCATACATCGGTATTTCATTCATTATTTTAATTTTTGGAATTTGGGCTGTACCAAAAATTATAAATTCACTTTCACAACCAGAGCTTGATGTAATTGGTACTGTACAAGCTTTTAGTTTTACAAATCAAAACGGTAAAACAATTACCAATAAAGATTTTGAAGGTAAAGTTTATGTGGTTGAATTTTTCTTTACAACCTGTCCGAGTATTTGCCCGATTATGACAGAAAATATGATAAAAATTCAAAATGAATATTTAGGCAATCCAAAAGTAGGAATTGCATCATTCTCTATAGACCCCGAATACGATACTCCCGAAATCTTAAAAGAATACGCTACGAACAAAGGAATTACAAAGCCACAATGGCATTTGCTTACAGGTGAGAAAGATGCCGTTTTTAAACTAGCAAATGAAGGGTTTAATATATATGTTGGGGAAGCTTCTGAGGTTGAAGGAGGCTTTGAACATTCAGGATTTTTCGCTTTAATAGATCAAGAAGGCAATATCCGTTCCCGAAAAGATGAAAATGGAAACCCAATTATTTATTATGATGGCTTGGATGACAAAGGAATTCAAATGCTAAAAGAAGATATTAAAGTACTTTTATAAATTTAGAATGGAAACAACCGAAGCACCTACTAAAAAATATACTGTCTGGATTTGGATACTCTCTATTATCATTCCTGTGGCAGTAGCTGTTTTATTTACTGTAAAAATCCCAGGAGTAGCTCGTATGGGATTTTTGCCACCTATTTATGCAACCATTAACGGAATAACTGCATTGCTTTTAATAACCGCAGTGTATCAAATAAAAAATGGGAATAGAAAACTGCATGAGCGTTTAATGAAAACTGCAATTGTATTTTCAGTGCTTTTTTTGGTTTTATATGTAATCTACCATATGACTTCAGATAGCACCCCGTTTGGAGGGGAAGGAATTATTAAATACGTTTATTATTTTATTCTTATAACCCATATTTTACTGTCTATTGCTGTTATTCCTTTTGTGCTCATTACCTATGTTCGTGGTATTTCAGGACAGTTTTATAAACACCGAAAAATTGCCCGAATAACATACCCACTATGGTTGTATGTTGCTGTAACTGGGGTTATTGTTTATGTAATGATTTCTCCATATTATTAAAATTGAAAAGTAAAATGAAAACAAAGATTCTTTTCATCATATTAATACTCTTTCTGGTTACAATAACTCCGGCAGAATCGCAGTGCGCTATGTGTCGTGCAGTTTTGGAAAGTGAAGAAGGTGGGCAAGCGGCAAAAGGCATTAATAATGGAATTGTATACCTTATGATCTTCCCATACTTACTTGTTGGAGCTGTAGGTTATGCCATTTATAGAAGTAGAAAAAAAGCGCGCGCTAAAAAAACAAATTGATTTTTTGTAACACATTTCTTTTTTTTAAGTCTTATAAGTAACCTAAACCCTAAGTCTTAACAAGAAATTCACATTAGTAAAGGTATTTCCCCTTTATTTTGTAACCCAACAATTTTCAGAATGATAGAAATTAAAGATCTTCATAAGTCATATCACATGGGTAAAAACTCGCTCCATGTTTTAAAAGGTATCAACTTTACAGTTTCTGAAGGTGAAATGGTGTCTATTATGGGATCTTCTGGCTCTGGAAAATCTACATTGCTAAACATTCTAGGTATTCTTGATGAAGCAGATGAGGGAACCTACACTTTAGATAATACCTTGATAAAAGACTTAAATGAAAAAGTTGCTGCGCGTTACCGCAATAAATTTTTAGGATTTATATTTCAATCTTTTAACCTTATTAACTATAAATCTGCATTAGATAATGTTGCCATGCCACTTTATTATCAGGGTGTAAAGCGTAATATTCGTACCGACAAAGCGATGCATTATCTTGAAAAAGTAGGGCTAGCAGATTGGGCTTCACACCTTCCCAATGAACTTTCCGGGGGTCAAAAGCAACGTGTTGCAATTGCAAGAGCTTTGGCTAGTGACCCCAAAGTGTTACTTGCTGATGAACCTACGGGAGCACTAGATACAAAGACTTCCTATGAAGTTATGGAGCTTATTCAAGGAATTAACGACGAGGGAAAAACGATACTTATTGTTACTCACGAAGACGATATTGCACATATGACCAAGCGTATTGTGAATCTTAAAGATGGACTGATTATAGATGATTCTATAGTAAAACAAGTTCGCGCTAAAAGAGAAACCTATGTTTAATATTGAACGGTGGCAAGAGATTTTTGAGGCAATTCAAAAGAATAAATTACGAACTTTTTTAACGGGACTTTCTGTAGCATCAGGTATTTTTATCCTGGTAATCCTGCTTGCTATCGGGCAAGGAATGTCTAATGGGGTTGAAAAAGAGTTTGAAAATGATGCCACCAACCGTATTAGTATCTGGACTAATGTAACTTCAGTAGAATATAAAGGGCTAAATCCAGGACGAATAATCGAAATGGATAATCGTGATTACGAAACAGCGGTAAATAAAAACAGTAAAACTATTGAACTTAAATCTGGAGTTTATAGCAGATGGGGGCAATTAACTACCTATAAAAAAGAAAATGGAAGCTATAGAGTAGAAGGTGTACGTGGGGATTATCAATTTCTTGAAAACGAAACACTAGTAATTGGAAGGTATATAAACCAAGCGGATTTAGATAACTTCGAAAAGAATGCAGTTATCGGAAATCAAGTATATCTTGATCTTTTCAAAGGAAAAAAGGCATTGGGAGAATATATTGACATTTCTGGAATAAAATTTAAAGTGGTTGGTGTTTATACCGACCCTGGAGGAGAGCGGGAGGAAACGCGTATATTTATTCCACTTACAACCTCACAGCGTGTTTATAATGCTGGAGATAAACTTCGTTCGTTGGCTTTTACACTTGAAAAACACGATAAATATGAAGATGCACTCGCTGCTTCTGAAGCTTTTTCTGCTTCACTAGAAGCAGATTTAAAAGCAAAGCACTCCATTGCTCCTTCTGATGAAAGAGCTGTAAATATTAATAATACACTAGAAAACACAAAACGATTCTACGATTTAAATAATATGATACGCTGGTTTTTTTGGGGCGTAGGTATATGTACAATTATTGCGGGAGTTGTTGGGGTTAGTAATATTATGCTCATCATCGTTAAAGAACGCACCAAAGAAATTGGGATTCGTAAAGCTATTGGCGCCCAACCGTGGTCTATTATCGGGATGATACTTCACGAATCTATTTTTGTTACCGCTATAGCAGGTTTTATAGGGCTTATATTTAGTATGCTTTTACTAGAATTGGTAGGCCCTTTTATTGAAACAGATTATATTCGGAATCCTTCCGTCGATTTTACGGTGGCAATAACAACTGTAATTATTCTTGTTGTTGCAGGAGCCTTGGCGGGTTTTTTTCCTGCATATCGTGCAGCAAATATTAAACCCATAGAAGCTTTGCGTGATGAGTAAACTTTTTAGTAGAGATAGCTGGGCAGAAATCATTGAAGCCCTTAGTAGCAACTGGTTTAGGACGGTAATGACTGCTTTTGGAGTACTCTGGGGGATATTCATTCTAGTTATTCTGCTGGCTGCAGGTAACGGCTTGGAAAATGGAATAAAACAAGGCTTTAATGGAATGGCTACAAACTCAATGTTTATGTGGTCCCAAACTGCTTCACAACCCTATAAGGGGTTGCCAAAAGGGCGTAGATACAACTTTAAAACCGGTGATGTTACTGCTATTAAACAAAATGTGGATGGGCTTCGCTTTGTTTCTCCAAGAAATCAATTAGGAGGATTTCGAGGTAGTAATAATGTGGTAAGAGGGCTTCAAACAGGTGCGTTTAATGTATATGGCGATTATCCTGAAATTATCCAACAACAACCGATGGACATAACTTCGGGTAGGTTTATTAACTACTCAGATATAAATGAAAGCCGCAAAATTGCGATAATCGGGAGTGGTGTTCAAAGTGCTTTATATGAACCAAACGAAGAAGTTATTGGTTCGTACATTAAAATAAATGGAGTCAATTTTATGGTGGTCGGCACCTATAAAAAGAAAGGAAATAATGGCGATCCCGAAGAGATGCAGAAAGAAATATACGTTCCATTTACCTCTTTCTCTCAAGCTTTTAATATGGGTGATATTGTAGGGTGGATGGCGATTACTGCCGAAGACGGCTCTTCAATTACTGGGTTAAAATCTCAAATAATCGATGTAATTAAAACCCGCCATACCATACACCCTGACGATAATAGAGCTGTAGGAAATTTTGATCTTTATGAAGAGTTTAGCAAGATAAACGGTTTGTTTATAGCATTAAATTTTGTGGCTTACTTTGTGGGAATTTTAGTATTGCTTTCAGGAATCATTGGGATTAGCAATATAATGTTGATAGTAGTAAAAGAACGTACAAAAGAAATCGGTATTCGTCGTGCTTTAGGTGCTACACCGTGGAGTATCCGTGCACAAATATTATTAGAATCTATTTTCTTAACCATAATTTCAGGAATGGCAGGAATTGTTTTGGCAACAACAGTACTTTGGTTGGTGAATTATAAATTAAGCAGTATGGATACGAGCGACATGATGTTTATAAACCCCTCAGTTAACATAGGAGTTGTTTTTATAGCCCTTACCATATTGATTGTTTCAGGACTTTTGGCAGGTTTAATTCCCGCACAGAATGCGATAAAAATTAAACCTGTTGAAGCATTAAGAACCGAATAAGATAGAAAGAGGTGATGGAATTAATACGGGATCCGAGAGTAGAATCAGTTTTTAATAGCTACCCCGATACGGTAAAAAAACAAATGCGTTACCTTCGGAAATTAGTTATAGACACAGCCTCAGAAATCGCTATGCTGGAAAAAATGGAGGAAACCCTTAAATGGGGTGAGCCAAGTTATGTAACAAAACATGGAAGTACACTACGTATGGACTGGAAAGAAAAAACTCCCAATCAGTATGCATTGTATTTTAAATGCACCTCTAAGTTGGTGCCATCATTTAAAAAACTATTTAAAGATAAATTCAATTTTGAAAAAGATAGAGCAATAGTTTTCGAACTAAATGACGAAGTACCTGAGGCCGAATTAAAACAGTGCATTACAATGGCACTAACCTATCATAAAGTAAAAAAGCTGCCATTATTAGGAATGTAGCAGCATTAAAAAGTAGAATAAATCATCAAGTAGCGCATAATTTCAACAATCAAGAAAAATGAAAAAAACAAAAACAATAATCATTCTTAGCACGATTGCCATACTATTTATAGTTTCTATGTATTGGTTGTATTCAAAAAATATTGAAGACCCAGTTGTTTATGAAACCGAAAAACCTACAATGGGTTCAATCGTTAAACAAACCGTTGCAACTGGGAGCATTGTGCCAAAGGAAGAAGTGCTTATTAAACCAAATATTTCGGGAATTATAGATGAAATATTTGTGGAAGCGGGAACCGTAGTAAAAGCTGGCGATTTGATAGCAAAGGTAAAAGTGGTTCCAAATGTTTCTTCTTTAAATAGTGCCAAAAGCAATATAAACAGTATTCGAACACAGGTTGAAACTGCGCGTCTTGCTTTTGAAAACCAAAAAAACATGTACAACCGTCAAAAGGAACTATTTGAAAAAGGGGTGATTTCTGCCAATGAGTTTGACAACGCTCAGCTAGCTTACGATCAAGCACAGCAAAGGCTTAAGCAAGAACAAGTAGGACTTACGGCTGCAAATCAAAATTACGATATCGTTAAAACTGGAACAACCAGTGGAATTGGAGCTTCTGCAAATACAGAAATTCGCGCTACAGTTTCAGGAATGATTTTAGATATTCCCGTTAAAACCGGAAATCAAGTTATTGAAGCAAATAACTTTAATGACGGAACCACAATTGCAACTTTGGCTGATGTTGATAAAATGATTTTTGAAGGGAAAGTTGATGAAAGTGAAGTAGGAAAAATAAAAGTAGGGCTTCCTTTGGAAATCACCGTAGGTGCCATTCAGGATAAAACCTTTAATGCCGAACTAGATTACATTGCCCCAAAAGGTATAAGTGAAAACGGTGCAATTCAGTTTGAAATTAAAGGAACTATGAAACATTTAGACACGATTAATACATTTATTCGTGCAGGATTGAGTGCTAATGCTTCCATTATTTTGGCTAAAGCTGAAAACGTACTTACGTTAAAAGAAGCATTGGTTCAGTATGATACAAAAACGCAAAAACCTTTTGTGGAAGTTATGACTGGGGAGCAAAAATTTGAAAGACGCGATATAGAATTAGGCGTTAGTGATGGTATAGATGTAGAAGTAAAGAGTGGAGTTTCGGAAAACGATGCTATAAAAGTGTGGAACCAATTAAAACCAGCAAGCTCTTCTGCACAATAGTAATTTGTTAGACCTGACTCCTAAAACAGAAATTATAAATTTTAATTTTAATTTTTTTGTAACGCAATAGCAATACAAAAGACTTATTCAGCAATAGAAAAACTTATGAAGAAGATAGCAATCCCTTTCTTTTTTTTGATGCTAAGCATTTCCTTGACCGCTCAAAACAAACAGTGGACATTAGAAGAGGCAATTGAAAAAGCTTTAGAAGAAAATATTGCCGTAAAACAAGCTCAGCTAGATCTTGAATTAGCGGAAATTGATAAACTCAGCGCACTTGGTAATTATTTGCCTTCCTTTAATGTTTCTGGATCAAATTCTTGGAATACAGGATTGACGCAAAATATTACAACTGGAGTTTTACAAAATCAGACTACACGTAACTTTTCAGCAAATGCAACTGTTGGAGTAACTATTTTTAACGGCCTTAGTAATCTACGCCAATCGCAGCGTGCGAAATTATCTAGGCTTGCAGCCCAATATAATTTAGAGCAAATTAAAGATAATACGGCGCTTTTTGTTGCAAACGCATATTTGGAAATTCTTTTCAACAAGGAAAATCTAAATGTGTTACAAGCCCAGCATAAAATTACTTTAGAACAGCTTGAGCGCTCAAATCAATTGGTCGATGCAGGTTCAATTCCACGTGGGGATTTGTTAGAAATTCAATCTACTGCAGCAAATGAAGAACAACGTATTGTACTTGCGGAGAATACAATTCGGATTTCATTAATAAACCTTGCACAAATTCTTTTAATAAAGGATTATGAAAATTTTGATATTGCAGAAAGCTCATACGACGCTCCCTTAAGTGATATTGCCAATACTACTCCAGCGCAAATAATTGCAAAAGCTAAAGAAGCAAGGCAAGAGATTAAAATTGCAGACGCCAATATTGCGATTGCAAACAAGGATGTTCAGATTGCAAGAAGTAATTACTACCCTACGTTATCGGGTTTTATAAATTATAATACTAGAGAATCTGGTGCTGAAAGAATTTCAGAAGGAGGGATCGATCCCGATCAACCTACTAAAGTTATTGGGCAAGTTGCGGGCACAGGAGATGTGGTTGTAGCACCAAACTTTACACTGTTTACGAGTCCGCCAGCGCCATTTTTTGAACAACTATACCTAAACGATGGTATTTCGTACGGGCTTCAATTAAATATACCTATCTTAAATGGGTTTTCAGCAAGAGCAGCTGTGCAGCGAAATAAAATAAATGTAAAACGCGCCGAATTTCAAAAAGAGCAAGTAGAACTCGAATTAGAGTCTAATGTTTACCAAGCTTATACAGATGTTGTTGGTGCGCGTAAAGCATACGAAGCTGCTTTAGTAGCGGTACATGCACAGGAAAAAGCGTATGAATATTCTACAGACCGTTTTGACGTAGGTTTGTTAAATTCATTCGATTTTAGCCAAGCAAAATTTAGATTAGAGAATGCGCAAAGCGAAGCATTACGTGCAAAATATGATTATATATTCAAAATCAAAGTATTGGAATTATACTTTGGTGTTCCTCCTAGCGAGTTAAAATTTTAAGTATGAAGAAAAAAACACTTATTTGGCTTATTGTTGGTATTTCACTTCTTTTAACACTGCTTATCATAGGAAAAAAAGCAGGATGGTTTGGAAAATCTGGGGATTATAAACAAGTTGAAATAGTTAGTATTGCACCTCTAAATATTATTGAAACCGTTGCTGCAACTGGAAAAATTCAACCTGAAGTAGAAGTAGCACTTTCTTCCGAAGTTTCTGGAGAAATCATTGCGCTTCCTGTAAAAGAAGGGCAAACAGTAGCAAAAGGGGATCTTTTGGTAAAAATTAATCCAGACCTTATTCAAGCTGCTGTAAGCCAATCGCAAGCTGGGCTACAAAATGTACGTGCACAATACTCACAAGCCCAAGCAAGTGAGAAAAATGCAAAGTTAAATTTTGAAAGAAACAAAGCTCTTTTTGAAAAAGGAGTGATCTCAAAATCTGAATGGGATAAATCTGTTGCTGATTACGATATGGCGCAAGCTAGTTCAAAAGCCGCATTTTACAATGTTCAGAGCGCTTCAGCAAATGTTAAGCAATCTGTAGACAATCTTTCTAGAACTTCAATTTATGCGCCAATGAGTGGTACTATTTCAAAGCTTTCCGTAGAATTAGGAGAGCGTGTTGTTGGAACTGCGCAAATGGCAGGTACTGAAATAGTTCGCGTTGCCAATCTTCAAAATATGGAAGTTGAGGTTGATGTAAATGAAAATGATATTGTAAAAGTTGCAGTAGGCGACTCTACTATAGTTGAAGTTGACGCCTATTTAAAGCGTGAATTTAAGGGGATTGTAACCGAAATAGCTAACAGTGCAGAAAGCACACTTACTGCAGATCAGGTTACTAATTTTAAGGTAAAAGTTCGTATTCTTCCAGAATCATATAAGGATTTAACGGAAGGGAAATCTGAAAGCTTTTCACCTTTTCGTCCAGGGATGACTGCTACGGTAGATATTATTACCAACACAAAGAGAAATGTAATTGGGGTGCCTATTAGTTCAATTGTTATAAAAACGGACACTACAGATGCTAAGAAACCGTACACGGGTGAAGTTGCCAATACTAATGCAGAAAAATTTGAAGCTGTTTATGTAAAAGTTGGAGAAGAAGCGAAACTTCGTGTTGTAAAAACTGGAATCCAAGACGATTCAAATATTGAAATAATTTCTGGCCTTAAAGAAGGTGAAACTGTTATTACTGGCCCATACAACACGGTTACAAAATTATTAAAACAAGGCGATAAGGTTGAAGCTACTTCAACTGAAAAAGATAAAAAGTAAAAAAATGGCTGTTATACTTTGTCTAGAAACCGCTACCACTAATTGCTCCGTTGCCGTTTCTGTTGATGGTATAGTAAAATCAATCAGGGAAGAAAACAATCAAAAGTTTTCTCACGCAGAGAAACTACATGTTTCTATTGAGGCGGTTTTAAAGGAAGCTAGAATAGATAAAAAACAACTAGATGCAATTGCGGTAAGCAAGGGTCCAGGATCTTATACAGGGCTTCGTATTGGCGTTTCAGCAGCAAAAGGACTGTGTTTCGCATTGGATATCCCTTTAATTTCTACTTTTACTTTAGAAGTTTTAGCGCAGCAAGTTGCTAGTGAAGATGCTTTTATTATTCCGTTGCTTGATGCGCGGAGGATGGAAGTATATTCGGCAGTTTTTAACTCAGAAAAAAAATTGCTTCGCGAAACGAAAGCCGAAATTTTAAATGAAAATTCTTTCCTTGAATATTTAGAAGTTAAAAAAACTATTTTTATTGGGGATGGTGCTGAAAAGTTTAAAGTGTATTGCCAACATAAAAATGCCTTTTTTATTGATGCCAAATATCCTTCTTCAGCTGAAATGGTACAATTGGTTGAAGCTAAACATAAAATAAGCGACATAGAAAATGTCGCTTATTTTGAGCCTTTTTATTTAAAGGAATTTATGTTAGGATAGCTATTGCTCTTTTACTATAATAAAGAATCGAAGTACGTTACTAGCTTAATTAAATCTCTTTCCTTATCAAGATCAATATCGTTTTGCTTAATAAAGTTTTTAACTTCATTTTTCTTTGAGTCCATCATTTTAAGGACTTTAGATTTGCTGTTAGGCATTTCTAGAAAAGTGCCATTTTGAACCAAGTAATATTTTACTGTTTTAGAAAAAGATGGTGGTGTATCTTTTTCATATGAAGTTTTAGCTTTGCGTGGTTCTCTAAAAAGAGAAGTGGTTTTTTTATAAAGATCGTAATGCTTACCATCAATCAAAACATTAAAATAGCCTCCTTTTTCGTTACTTCCTTCAAAAGGAACAAAGACGAAGATGTCTAACCCAATTTTTGCAAAAATCTTAGGATCTTTTGTTAAAGCTCCATAATTTTTATCCGATTTGTATTTTTTAATCTCAATTTCGTCTGCAAAAGCATTATAGCGCATTGGTACGTCTGCTTTAACAATTTTATCCTCCTGGAAAATATTACCCGTTAAGAAGTTTGGATTGGCGTAGGCTTCTTCTTTTATAGCTTCGAACTCTGCTTCAGTTAGTCCAAAAGCTAAACCTTTTTTTTCGTTAACACTTATGGTTCTAGAATATACATCAAAGCTACTGTTTTCTGCTTGGGAGAAAACTGACAACGAGCCTAGCGCAATAGCGCCAGTTAGTATTAATTTTTTCATATTTAATTTTATTTCTTATAAAGTTATAATTTTTTTAAAGAAGTGAATCAAAATATGAAACTAATTTAACTAAATCTCTTTCGGTGTTTAAGTCAATATCGTTTTGTATGATATAGTTTTTCACTTCATCTTTTTTAGCGGCCATCATTTTTAGCACTTTAGATTTGCTGCTGGGCATTTCTAAAAAAGTGCCGTTCTGCACTAAATAGTATTTAACTTTTTTAGAAAAAGAAGGTGGGATATCTCTTTCATATGATGTTTTGGCTATACGTGGCTCTACAAAAAAAGTTGTAATTTTTTTATAAAGGTCATATTTCTTGCCATCGCTTAATACATTAAAATAGCCTCCTTTTTCGTTGCTTCCTTCATAAGGAGCAAAGACGTATACGTCTAATCCTAGTTTTACAAAGATACTAGGGTCTTTTGTTAATGCACCATAGTTTTCATCAGAGGCGTATTTTTTTATTTCAATCTCATCTGCATACGCATTGTAGCGCATTGAAACATCAGCTTTTATTAATTGATCTTCTTGGTAAATGTTACCATTTATAAAGTTTGGATTTGCGTATGCTTCATTTTTTATTGCATTGATTCGTTCCTCATTAATTCCAAATGATTCCCATTTTTGTACTAAATCAATGTTTTTATTATTCAATACAAACCAAGCTCCATCTGATTGTGAAAATAATGGGTTTGAAATTAAGACTAGGATTCCAATAATTAATAATCGTTTCATTGTGAAGGTGTTTTTTTATAAAAATATAAAATATAAGTTTAAAATCAATGTTTTAACTTCTTATGGTTTCTAAGTTAAAATGGTGTACATCTCTTTGCGGGAAGGGAATTGATATTCCTGCAGCTTCTAACCTTGCTTTTCCTTCTTCCAAAATTAACCAGCGGAGATTCCAAAAATCTTCATTTCTAGACCAATAGCGAATGGTGAGGTTTACAGCGCTATCGCCCAGTTCAGCAACTGCCGCCATAGGGGTTTTATCTTCGTGTTTTAAAACGGTTTCTTGTTCCTTAACTAAATTCAATAGTATTTCTTTAGCTAGTTTAATGTCATCTCCATAGCCGATACCGAAAGTTATGTTTTCACGACGTATTCCTTCTGCCGAATAATTTATAATATTGTCGTTGCTTAACTTTCCATTTGGAATTATAGCAAGCTGATTTCCAAAAGTGGTTAGTTTGGTGTTAAATATAGAAATGTCTTTTACAGTTCCATCGATGCCTTGTGCACTAATAAAGTCGCCCACTCTAAAAGGTTTTAAAAGTAAGATTAATATACCCCCAGCAAAATTTGCAAGTGAGCCTTGTAGTGCTAAACCAATTGCAAGACCTGCGGCACCTACAATAGCAACCAGCGAAGCAGACTCAACACCTAGTTGGGTGACTACTAATACAAAGAGTACTATTTTTAACCCCCAGTTTATTAAACTAGCAATAAAATTTTCCAGCGTAGGGTCGTATTCCTTTTTATCGAAAAATTTTCGTATAAATCCATTTGCAATTTTTATTAGCCACATACCAATAAATAGCATCAGTATAGCGCCGATTAGATTTGGGAGAAAGTCGATTAATTTTTGTCCATACTCTTCGATGTATATATCCAAGTTCTGAAATTTTTCCATAGTATTCATTCTTAGGGTTGCTTTAATATTTAAACAGTTGATTTATATGTATTTATCCGTAGGATTTTTTGTTGGTTTTTTTTAAAATAAATATTTTTTTTAAAAATAAAAATGAAGCTATCTAAAAAGTAAGTTTCGATTTTGTGGGTAGCACAGTCGAATTCAGTTTTACTTTTTAGATAGCTTCATTTTATAATTACTCAGTGTGTTTTAATTTACTTCAAATGTAATTTTTACGTTTACACGAAAATGTGTAATTTGATCTTTATCGATTACGCAACTCTGTTCTTGTACATAGACCGATCGAATGTTTTTTATGCTTTTTCCAGCCTCTTTTACTGCATTTCTAGTTGCATCTTCCCAGCTGTCTTTTGAACTTGCAAGGATCTCAATTACTTTAAGTACTGCCATGATAATAGTTTGTTAAGGTTTATAAACCTCAAGATACAATTAATCGAGCCTAAAAATCTGAAAATTAAGTTAAAAGGAGGAAATTACTGCGTCCAAAAAAAGATTTTAGCCATTTACAGCCTCTACACTATTTATCTGCCCTTGCAGCATTTCTTTTAGCATGGTTTCTATCCCGTTTTTTAGTGTAATTGTAGAAGATGGGCAACCGCTACAAGCGCCCTGAAGTATAACTTTTACAGTTTTGGTTTCTACATTAAATGAATCAAAAAGTATGTGCCCTCCATCACTTGCTACTGCGGGTTTTACATATTCATCTAAAATGGAGATGATTTCTTTTTCAAGGGCGGTATGGTTTTTTACAACTGCTTCCGGAGTGTTTGCTTCTGAAATGTTTTTTGAAGCATTGGTAGCATTTAGTATTTCATCATTTAGCACAGGTTTCCCATCTTCAATAAATTTGCGAATAAACTCCCTAATCTCCATAGAAATTTCTTGCCATTCAGCTACGTTGTATTTCATTACGGAAACATAATTGGCGCTTATAAAAACTTCTTTTACAAAAGGAAAGCTAAATAAGGCTTTTGCCAAAGGTGAATGTACTGCATCATCAATATTTTTAAACTCAAAGGTTCCAGTTGCGAGCGGTTTGTTGGCCACAAATTTCATTACTGTAGGATTTGGCGTACTTTCCGCATAAATACTAACAGGAACTTTTTTTGGCGCATCCGTTTCTGTAATTACGGCTTTCCCAGTATTTAGGTAGGTTACAATAGATTCTGCCACTTCTTCTTGCACATCTTTCCACGCTACAATGTTATATTTTTCGATAGCGATGAAATTTTGTGAAATAAATACCGTTTTAACAAACGGAAGATAAAAAAGTTGTTGTGCCAATGGACTTGGTTTAGCTTCATCGATATTCTTGAATTCGTAGCTGGTAGCGCGTGTTAAGAAAGAATTAACAATAAATTTAACTATATTTTGATTGTTGGTTTCAGAAATTTCTATGTTAAATTGTGGCATTTAGTAGTTTTTTTTGCAAAAATATAAAAAGAAAAACAATGTATTCAATATATTTGGCACTGTAATACCCATATTTATGAAAAAATTAATACTTCTCTTACTATTTACGCTCCCATATTTTGTGTTTTCACAAAATATAGACACGTTTAAACAATTTAATGGTCGTTATGATTTTACGGCTGTTGGTAATACATTAAACACGGGCGAAAATAACCAAGGTTCCTGTGATATGCTGCTCCAAAGTAGTGCTACACTTAACCTAGGGCCAGGAACAACCTTGGTTTCGGCGCACCTTTATTGGGCGTCTATCGGTACAGGTGACTTTGATGTAAACGTTAACGGCACGCCTGTTAGTGCTGAAAGGACATTCGCACATACCTTTAATGGGGATCCGTATTTTGGTGCTTATGCTGAAGTAACTAATATCGTAGCTGCTACCGGAAATGGCACTTATACGTTCTCTGATATGGATGTACAGGCGCTATTGCCTCAATATTGTGGTACTAACTTTGGGGGATGGGCTATTTATGTTATTTATGAAGACCCTTCCTTATTGCTTAATCAAATAAGTTTGTTTGATGGGTTGGAAAGTGTAAATAACGTTAATTTTCCATTAAGCATTAACTTAGGAAATCTTGACGTAACCTCAGATCAGCTTTCAAAAATTGGGTTTTTAGCATGGGAAGGAGATGAAACACTTGCAAATCAAGAGAGTTTACGGATTAATGGAACGCTTATAGACAATCCTCCATTAAATCCTTCAACTAACGCTTTTAATAGTACCAACTCATATACTAACTCGGCAGTTAGTTATCAGATGGATTTAGATTATTACGATTTAGTAGGAATCGTACAACCGGGTGATACAAATATTCTTATTGAGCTTACTTCTGGGCAGGATTATATAATGGTTCATAATATTATAACCAGTGTAAATTCTGAATTACCGGATGCTACCATTGAAATAGACAACCTTGGTGTTTTATGTCAAAATGGTAATATCGATGTAGATTATACAGCGTATAATGTAAATAGTACAAATGAATTGCCAGGAAATACGCCAATAGCATTTTATTTAGATGATGGTGTTAATCCTCCCGCATTATTAGGGCAAACAAATACAATAAATCTAATTCCGATAGGGGGTTCAGAAAGTGGGACTATTACTTTAGCTATTCCTTTGGCTACTCCTAATAATTTTGACTTAATTGCTGTTATTGATGATATTGGTAATGGTACTGGAGTAGTTGCAGAAACTGATGAATCAAACAATGAATTTACATTTGCTGTAGACCTAAGTACGGCGGGAATACTTTTAGATCCAGGGCCAGCATGTTTGGGAAGCCCTGTAATTTTAGATTCTGGAGTTACCGATCCTCCATTCAATATTCAATGGTTTAGAAATACAGTGCCTATTCCTGGAGCAAACGGATCCACTTATGCCGTTACTACAAATGGAATTTATACTGTAGAAGCGGTAGATGGACTTTGTAGAGTAGAGAGTAATCCAGTGGTAATTACGTTTAGACCACAGCCTGTAGCCAATCCAAATGGAGAAGATTTAGATTTACACCAATGTGATTTTGGCACTACAACAGGCGTATTTAATCTAACCGATAACGATGCCGATATCTTAGGAGGTCAAAACCCTGCAGATTTCGATATTTTATATTATGAAACACTTCAGGCAGCAATGGATGGAGTGCCTGGAACAGAGATATTAGGGGGAGTTCACTTTATTGTTCCTCCTTCGCCACAAACTATTTATGCAAGAATTCAAGACAGTGCAAGTGGTACTTGTTTTGATATTGTAGACTTTAAAATATATTTTAGCCGTGCCATTTCTGGGATTGTAAATGACAGAAGCTTCTGTGATTACGATCAGGATGGAGGCGAACGCATTGATCTTGAGGCAGAATTTAATCCAGAAGTTTTGGATGGACAGCCTGCTTCAGATTATAACATTACCTATCATAGTAGTCAAGCAGATGCAGATGCCGGTGCTGGCGCGTTAGCAATTCCATATTTTGTTAATGCCCCAAGTGAAACCCTATATATACGTTTGGAAAACCGTGATAACCCTACTGTTTGTTTTGATACAAATGAAACGGTAACTATAACTATAGATTCGCCACCAACAATAAATACTACCCCACCAAACCTTATACTTTGTGATGATAATAACGATGGTTTTGCAACTTTCGACCTTAGTTTACAAGATAATGAAATAACATTAGGCGACCCGAACTTACAAGTTTCCTATCATGGAACATTGTTAGACGCTGAAAATGGAGCCTTGCCATTACCAAATTTTTATATCAATGACCGTAGGTATTTGGATTTTCCTGATACCGATCCACTTTCCCCTGGTTATGGAACGGGAGGTGTTTGGGCACGTGTAAGAAGTACAACAAGTAGCTGTGTTTCTGTTGTTCCTTTTACTTTAGAAGTTCGTTTTTCTCCAGTAGGAACTACTCCTGAGCCCTTGCGCTTATGTGATGATGCTGTAGCAGATGGAATAACTCGTTTTGATCTTACAGTAGTTGAGGCAGAAGTACTTGGCGCTTTAGATCCAACAGGTTTTGACCTTTATTATTATGAAAATTTCTCGCAAGCTGTAGCTGCGGGAGATTTAGCAATTACACCAACTCCTGATTTTTCACAGGCTATTGCAGACCCCACAAACTTTTTTAACAATACCAATCCACAGATTATTTATATATTAATAGTAAGTAATACTACGGGAACCATACCACCAAACCCAAACAGTGCTGAGGGTTGTTATGATATTGTGGAGTTGGAACTTCATGTGGATCCACTTCCTTTAGATTATGGCCCTTTTTCATATGAGTTATGTGATGATGACTTGCAAGGAAGTACCCTAACAGATGAAATTTCTACTTTTAATCTTACAAGTATTGATCCAGATGTAACTAACAATGATAATTCATTAACCGTAGAATGGTTTTTAAACTTAGCAGATGAAGCGGCTGATACACCTATTCCAAACCCAACAACCTTTCAAAATACAGTAACGCCACAAACGGTAATTGGTAGAGTTACGTCTGGGCGTGGTTGTGAAACATTGGTAACCCTTACGTTAACCGTATTGCCAAATCCAAATCCAAATATGACGCCAACGCCATTGGAGCTTTGTGATGACGATGACGATGGTCTTGTTGGTGGATGGGATCTTACCTTGGCAGATACAGATATTACTGCTAATGAAGCGGATGTATCTGTGCGTTACTTTAGAACCCGAGCACAGGCAGTTGCTGGTTTGCCAGCAACGGTAATAACAATGCCTTTTACTAATACAGTTCCATTTATACAAACAGTGTATGCACGTGTAGAAAAGGATGTTCCTCCTGCAAGCTTAGGGTGTTATACAATTGTTGAGCTAGAATTACACGTAATTGCATTGCCAGATAAACCTCAAATGCCTCCTTTTACAGATCCATTTATTGGGTGTGATGAAACGAATAGCGGGACGGCACTTTTCGATTTAACACGCCAAAATGTTGGTGTTATTGGAACTCAAAATGCAGCAGACTTTTTACCTATTTTATATTATGATACAGATTTAGCAACTGCACAAGCTGGTGTTCCTGGAACTGAAATAGGAAACCCAACAGCATATGTTAGTGCTGGAGGCGTACCAATATGGGTGCGTTTAGAGAGTATAATAACGGGTTGTGTTCGTATTACAGAATTTCAACTTGCTATTGAGCTTTTCCCTACCATTGGTGTAGGTAATGATTTAAGTGAATGTGATGACTTACTTAGCGGTAGCGATACAGATGGTCTAGCTACCTTCGATTTAACGGTTAATGATGATCTTATTTCATTAGGAGATCCTAATCTAGATGTATTCTATTACGCATCTCCAGGCGACCAAGCAGCTAATAACCCTATAGCTAACCCTTCTGCGTATCAAAATACTACGGCTACACAACAGCGTATTTTTGTTACTGCTTTTAGTCAGAATGGGTGTAGAGCAACAAATTCATTCTTAATTACTGTAGAGCCTACTCCAGATGCATTTTCACCTGGGGTAATGGTAGCATGCGATTCTGATTATGATGGTTTTGCGGATTTCGATTTAACAAGTCAAGATGACTTTATCACCAATAGCGATGCCAACCTAACGGTTTCATACCATACCACTTTATTGAATGCTCAAAATGATGATTCGCCAATTACAACTCTTTATGAGAACGATGTTCCTTATAATGATGTGCCAATCACAGACCCATTAGCGCCAGATTATGGAACAGGGGGTGTTTGGGCAAGAGTAACTACCACTGTAAACAGCTGTCATCGAATAATTTCATTTGCATTAGAAGTGCACGCCTCGCCAATTGCTTCAGAGCCAGAGCCTTTAAGAGCCTGTGATTTTGATGGGGATGGAGTAGAAATTTTCGACCTAACAGATGCTGAGGCTGATGTTTTAGGAAGTTTAGATCCTACGCAATACGATGTTTACTATTATGAAAACCTTATAGATGCGCAAACTGCGGGTGACCTTGCGTTATTAGCACCAGATTTTTCAGCTGCAATTGCAGCCCCTGGAGCATACCCAAATACTGCAAACCCACAAACTTTATTTGTACTTGTAGTTGGTAATGCGCAAAGCAGTATTCCTCCAAATCCAAATGGTGCCGAAGGATGTTATGATATTGTAGAATTGCAACTTTTTGTAGATCCTGTTCCAATTAATAACGGACCTTTTACAAATTCACTTTGTGATGATGATCTTCAAGGAAGTACCTTAACGGATGGGATCTCTACTTTTGATCTTACTCTAAATGACTTCTTAATAACAGGAGGTGCTCCTGGATTGACAGTAACATGGTTTGAAGCGTCTGGAACTCCAATTTTAAACCCAGAGACCTATCAAAACATTGCTACCCCACAAACAGTTATTGGAACAATTACTTCAGAATTTGGATGTGCAAACGATGTAACAGTTACCTTGAATGTATTGCCAAATCCAAATCCAAAAATGGATCCTGATCCAATCGAGTTCTGTGATGAGGGAGTTATTGACGATGGAATTGTAAATTTCTTCGACCTTACTGTACGTGATGCAGAAATAATAAACGGCCAGAATGATGTTTCTGTTCTTTATTATGAAACGGAACAAGAAGCGATAGACGGTGTTCCTGGAACAGAAATTTTAGGTCTTTACACAAATACAACCCCTTTCAACCAAATTATTTATGCAAGGGTTACCAATGATGTACCACCAAAACAATTGCCTTGTTATACAATTGTAGAGTTAGAACTTATTGTAGTGCCACTTCCTGATAGAGTAGATCCTACTACTTTTGAAGACCCAATCTTTGTTTGTGATGAAGATGGTAATGGCATGGCTATTTTTGACCTTACAACTCAGAATACCTCGGTTTACAATGGGCAAAACCCAGCAGATTTTGAACCAATTACCTATCACATTAGCTTAGCTGATGCTGAGGCAGGCACTCCTTTTATTACTACTCCAGATGCATTTGAAAGTGGAAGTAGAACAATATGGGTGCGTTTAGCAAGTATTGCAACAGGCTGTGCAAGAATTACACCTTTTGAAATTATAGCAGGTGTTTTCCCAGGTTCAGGAACTGCAAACGATTTGATACTTTGTGATGACGAAGTTAATGGAAGTACAAGCGATGATGGGATTTCAACCTTCGATTTAACGGAGAATACTCCATTAATAACCAATGGTGATCCTACATTAACAGTACTCTACTATGCTTCACAATTTGATCAGGATAACGATATCCGAATTGCAAATCCTACAGCTTATCAAAATGTTGATACTCCGCAGCAAGAAATATTTGTTACCATATTAGGTCAAAATACATGTAGAACAACGCTTAGTTTTATGATTATTGTTAATCCAATCCCAGAACCGGTAGCACCAACTCCGTTGTTTGCTTGTGATATGGATAATAATGGAATAGCATTCTTCGATTTAGAAAGTAAATCTGATGAAATTAGAGGAGGAGACCCTACTTTAATAATTACCTATCATGAAACAATGTTCGATGCCAGAACTGGCGATGCTGCATTAACTAGCCCGTACGAGAATATTTTCTTAAACAATCAGACCATCTATGTTCGTGCTGCTTATGATGCACCACCAGCAGGTTCGGGATGTTATACAATTGTAACCTTAGAGTTGATTGTAAATCCTACACCACTCGTTCCAAATGATCTTCCAGATCTTGTAGCTTGTGATGATAGTGGCTTTTATGAATTTGATTTAACGGTTCAAGAAGAGTTAATTTATGGCACTCAAACCCCAACAGATTATACCCTTAGATATTACCTTAATGAAGCTGATGCAATTGCCGGAGGAAACGGTTTTATTGTTCAGCCAGAGGTGTATACAAATACCGGTAGTCCACAGACTATATGGGTGCGATTAACCGATAATCTTACGGAATGTTATAAAGTAGCTAGTTTTAATCTAGTTGTAAATAGCGGTTTACTAATCGTTGACCCAACTCCATTGGTATTATGTGATGATTTAGGCGAAGATTTCGATGGAAAAACTAGTTTTAATCTTACAGATAAAAATGGGGAAATAACAAACGGTGTAGTTACACAGGGTGTTTCATATTTCTTAACAGAAGAAGATGCCCAAGACAACATAAACCGTATAGATCCTGATACTGCCTATGTGAATGAAGATGCTAATGGAAACCCAATAAACCCACAATTATTGTATGTACGTGTGGAAGATAGTAATAGTAAGTGTATTTCATTTACAACATTAATCATCAGAGTTGTTCCTAATCCAAACCCAGTGGATCCTGAACCAATAGAGCTTTGTGATTTAAATGAAATAGTTCCTCCTGGACCTTATGATGAAGTGGAAATATTTGACCTTACTATCCGTGAAACGCAAATACTTAATGGTAATAACTGGACTATAGGGTATTATGAAAACTATGACGATGCTATTAACGAGAACGACGAAATAGTTGCTCCAGAAGTTACAGCATACCAAAACACAAGCAATCCACAGATTATTTATGTGCGTACTACAAACCCAACATCCTTATGTTTTGAAATTGTAGAGCTTGAGTTAATAGTTAATCCGCTACCAGATGATAGCGCAATAGTAACACCATATATTGGCTGTTCATTGGATGGTAGTGAAATAGGAGTCTTTAACTTAGAAACAAAGGTTGATGAGATTTTGGGTGGACAAACACAACCACCTTTTGAAGTTACTTTTTATATAGATATGCTAGATGCTGAAAACGGTATCAACGCAATTGTAAATACAACTTCATACCAAAATAAGGATGGTAACAACAACCCAATAAATCCACAATTAATATATACTGGTATCCGTAATACGGAAACAGGTTGTTACATTGGCGGTGTTCAAAGTTTTGAACTTATTGTTCAAGATGGAGCTACTGCAAATTCACCATCCGAACCATTTATTATTTGTGATAACCTTCCGCCAAGCGATGGGTATGGTGAATTTGATTTTGATGATGTTACTAACCAACAGGTTTCAGATTTGAGAGCAGAAATATTGGGAGGACAAGACCCAGCTATTTTTGAAATTACATTCCATGAAACAGAAGATGAAGCAGCAGCAGGAATTGAGGCAATCACCTTCCCTTATGTAAACATCATTAATCCACAACGTATCTATATTAGAGTTACAAATAATGATAATCTTTTAGAACCTAAATGTTACGGAATCGCAGAGATGGTTATTAAGGTAGAACAAATAGAAGACGTAACTTTTGATGGCGATTATCGCTTATGTGTTGATGAGAATGGAAACCCAATACAAGAAGTAGAAGGAAGTCCTTCCCCACCAATTATAGATTCAGGTTTAGACCCAACACTATACACATTCCAGTGGGATCTTGATGGGGTAATTCTTGTTGGAGAAAATGGCCCTTCCATTATCGCACTTCAAGGTGGCGTATACACGCTTACTTATACTGAATTAGCTTCAAACTGTGAAAATGTTGTGAGCGCTACAGTAACAGTGTCATCACCACCATTTGTATACGAAGCAAACTTGATTAATGGGGCCTTTGCAGGAAACCATATAATAGAAGTGATTGCAGAAGGTGAAGGTACTTATGAATACCAATTAGATGATGGCCCATTCCAAGACAGCAATATTTTTGAAAATGTTGAACCAGGAAACCACACAGTTACAATCAAAGATAAATTTGGTTGTGGTGAGGTAACGTTTGATGTAGGTGTAATTGATTACCCACCTTATTTTACGCCAAATTCTGATGGATATCACGACACTTGGAATATTATTGGTATTGCAGCAGGAGATCCTACAGCTAAAATCTATATTTTTGATCGCTTCGGAAAACTGCTTAAGCAATTAAGTCCGTTAGATACAGGATGGGATGGAACCTACAACGGTAATCCACTACCATCGAGTGATTACTGGTTCCGAGTTGAATATACTGAGGACGAAGTCGCTAAAGAATTCAAAGGACATTTTACCCTAAAACGATAAACAGAGATTATGAACATCAAACAAATTCCTTTTATCCTACTTTTGATATCATCGCTTTATGGATTTTCTCAAGATGGAATACCTGTATATTCAGATTACTTATCTGATAACCTATACTTATTGCATCCATCAATGGCTGGTGCCGCTACGCATAATCAATTACGATTAACCGCAAGGCAGCAATGGTTTGATCAAGATGAAGCGCCAAATCTTCAAACGTTTAGTTTTAATGCACGATTAGGTGAACAATCTGGAATAGGTGCTATCTTTTATAATGATAAAAATGGTTACCACTCTCAAACAGGAGGATATATAACCTATGCCCACCATATTATGTTTTCAAGAAGTGAAGCAGATTTAAATCAATTATCATTTGGTTTAAGTGCAGGATTGACACAGTCTAGACTTGATGAAACCCAATTTGATTTAACAGATTTCGATCCTGTGATTGGAGGAATTATTCAGAGTTCATCATATTTTAACGTAGATGCAGGACTTTCCTATAATTTCTTAGACTTCTCTTCTCATTTTACGGTAAAGAATATCATATTTCAAAATAGATCGATCTATTCTGAAAAGTTTGAATCGAACAATCAGCGTAAATACATTCTTTCTGCAGCATATGCTATTGGGCAATATGGCGCAGACTGGAGCTATGAGCCTTCATTCCTTTTTCAATGGACGGAACGTACAGGAGAACAGTCAATAGATGTAAACTTCAAGGCGTATAGAACCATGGATTTTGGTCAGCTATGGGGTGGTTTATCTTATAGAAGAAGTTTTGACGGGGCAGAATATCTTGACGGACAAGAAATAAAAGGCCAGAAACTTCAGTATATTACACCTATTCTAGGTATAAATTACAATAACTTTATGTTTGCGTATACCTATTCCCACCAATCAGGAACTGTAAAGCTTCAAAGTGGCGGCTTTCACCAAATTACAATAGGATATGACTTTTTGGGGGGTAGAAAAGAACCATACGACTGTAACTGTCCAGCAATTAATTAATTTTATTGCTTAATAAAAAACCAATAAAGCCTGACATATTAATTTGTGTCAGGCTTTGTTTTTAACGAGTAAAATAGCTTACTCCCAAGAATAATTTTTTTGTTGTGCTTGTTTTTTTATAGCTTCCAGCATAGCGTTTTCTAACCCATTTTGAGCTTTATTTGTTTGTTCAGCTACATACGTTCTGCGCTTTTCGTTTAACTCCATGATCTGTTTCTGGATTGCTTCTCTTTCAGCGCGCTTTGCTTTAAGGTACTTTTTTATTTCTAAAGAATTCATCCCCTTTAATTCCTGTGGTAAATCTTCTTTTTTCAATTTTTCATATTTAAAATCTGCCTCAGCTTCTGCATCAACCAAATCCCAACTGCTATTGGTGTACAAATGGCTTCCTTTAGAAATCGTTCTGCTTACCGCATTTGCGATGCTATATTCTGCTGCATTTTCATCTTGCTCCTTTTGCACACGTACTTTATGACTCCCCGAACTTCCGTAAGGAACATACGTTTTGTTTAAATTCACATTTAATTGAATTATAACATCATCGTAGGGCGAAGGCACATAAACGGTCTGCTGGTTCTGATTTATCGCCATATAATCGCCATAGGTACGTTGAGCGCCATCTTTCCAATAACTATCAATCCCATGTTCGTAATTTCCACAGAAAATAGTATTTACAATCACACCTTTTTCTTTGGCGTTTGTAGTTGCATCTTTATAGTTTAGTCGCCCTTGATCAAAAGCTTCGTTTCCAGCAATAAAAATCATTTTTAAGTCATCACTCTCACTGCCCCAATCTAGCTTATCTAACGCTTCCTGAATTACAGTACCACAATATTCACTTCCACCATTGGTGGTTAAAGAAAAAAGCTCTTTTGAAACATCATCTAAATCTTCTGTAAAACTCAAAAGCTTACGAATGTAATTGTTATAAGCGCTTAAATTATCATTGCCATATTCATATAATGCTATTTGTAGTTTTGGTCGGTTGTTGTGGTATTTCGCATAACTCAACTCATTTACTATTTCCCACAATTGTGCTTTGGCTTGGTCTATAAGTCCATCCATACTATTACTTGTGTCTAAAAGCAAAGCTACTTTTATATAGTGCTGTTTTTTAGGAGTTTGAGCAGTAGCAATTGCTAAGGTTTCTGGTGTTTTTGTTTCTGCTTTGCATGAAGCCGTTAATGTAACGACTGCTAGCAATAGGATAAGCTTTAGCTTTTTCATAATTTTCTTTTTTTTAATCATTTCAATTTTCAATTGCGTAAACCTAAGACGAACTTTTTCTTAAAAAAAGCTACTTTGAGGCAGTACTTACTTTAAAATAGTAAAAGCATTGTTTGGGTGAGTTAACGTGTAGTTTTTGGTAGTTGTAAAAGCTATTTTGGAAAAACGTAATTTTATGCATTGCGCTAAAGTGCGTATGTTTACCATCCTGCATACACTTGTTTTTGTTTATTAAATGAAACAAACAATTTTTGTAGGTTATAAAAAACGAAATGAGAAGACTAATTTTTATCTTTTTTACGCTTTCTTTTTTACTTTCTGTTGAAGGATTTTCGCAAGTGAAACGCCAAACGGAGAAAAATTTTATGCTTCAAGGCGAGGTGCGAGACGGGGAAACAAATATGCCTATAGCTAGGGTGAATGTTGAGATTTTAGGCGGACAATACACCACCACAAATTTTTCTGGTAGGTTTACAATTTCTGCCAAAATAGGCGATGAGCTTGTAATAAAAAGTGATGATTTTGTAACGGTTTACTACACAATAAAAAGTGCTGAATTTATAACCGTTCGTGTAGAAAAAGCAAAGTTAGAAGAGGAATCCATTCTTTCAAAAACTTCAAGCGCCCCAAGTCGCGATAAGTTTAAAGTATACCTGGATTCTGCTAAATTCTTTTTGAAAAAAGATGCACAAAAAAGTATTGAATATATAACCAAAGCGCTAGAGCCTAAGCGAGGAGCAACAATTTCAAAACATGAAAACAGTCAAGCTTTTGAAACTTTAGGCGATATAAACCTTTTTTGGAGCCAACCAGATTTGGCCATTGATAAGTACAAACAAAGTCTTCAAAACACTAAATCGGTAGGGGTTTCTATTAAACTAGCGAAAGCTTTTGCACAAAACAAAAATTACCAGGAGAGCATTTTAGCGTTTCAAAAATTATTAAAAGAAAGCCTTTCTCCATACCAAAAAGTAGAAGTTTATGAAGGTTTAGGCGACACCTACAAAGCAACTGCTGATGGCGTAAAAAGTGTTTTTAATTATCAAAAAGCATTAGATATTGCAAAAGACAACAAGATAACGCCAAAAATCACCAACTTAAATTCAAAAATTGGGGAAACCTATGCGCAAAGTGGCGCCTTAAACGAAGCAGAAGAATATTTTGACAATTCCTTAAAGCTTGCTAAAAAGGAAAACATGCAGCGTGCAGCTTCTGAAAAAAATAAAGTTGCCGATTTTTATAGTCAAAACCGAGAATACGATAAAGAAATCCAGCTTCGTGAAGAGACATTAAATGAATTAAAATCTATTGAAGATGATGCAGAAGTTGAAGACGAAGCGTTAACGCCGCAACGCCAAAATTATAAAATTGCAAACGCATTTGTAGCTCAGGAAAAGTACCAACAGGCAATTCCATATCTTGAAAAAAGCATTGCTGAAGCAGATAGAAAGGAAGATTTGGTTGTTCAAAAAGATGCGGTTAGAAAGCTATCCGAAATTTACCGCGATATCGGAGAGTTTGATAAAGCCACTGAAAGTTACCAACGTTATGTAGAGGTTGTAGATGAACTTTATGTAAAAAAGGAACAGGAAATTAGTCAAGCTGCACGTTTTACCAAAGAAATCACTTTAAAACAAAACCGAATTGCAAGTCTTGAAAATGACCGAAAACTTAACGAAAGTCGGTATAAGCTTGCCTTTGAAAACCAAGAGTTGATTGAAAAAAACAATCAAATTCAAAAGTGGATTATAGCATCGTTAATACTCATTGTATTGCTTCTGTTTTTTGCAGCATCCACACAGTTTAAAAATGTAAAACAACAAAAATATGCCAATAATATTTTAGCATTAAAGTCGCTTCGGTCACAGATGAATCCACATTTTATTTTTAATGCGTTGAATTCCGTAAACAGCTTTATTGCGGTAAATGACGAACGAACAGCAAATAAATATTTGACCGATTTTTCTTTATTAATGCGTTCTGTTTTAGAAAATAGTGAAGAAGATTTTATTCCTTTAGAGAAGGAAATTGAATTACTAACATTGTATGTTAAATTGGAACATTTTAGGTTTAAAGACAAGTTTGAATATAAAATTACGGTCGATGAAAACATACATTTACATGAATTTGCGATTCCACCGATGTTGCTTCAACCGTATGTGGAGAATGCCGTTTGGCACGGACTTCGGTATAAAGATGAAAGTGGTTTGTTGGAAATCAATTTTCAGCAGCTTACTTCCGAAACCATAAAAATTTCGATTTCTGATAATGGAATAGGGCGTGAAAAATCAATGGCATTTAAAACAGAAAATCAAAAGAAACAAAAGTCAAAAGGCATGGGGAATACCCAAAAACGAATTGCTATTTTGAATGAAATGTATAAAGACAAAGTAACGGTAAAAGTTGAAAATGTGTTCGAAAATACTGAAGGAACTCGTGTTGAACTTATTTTAAGAAAAGACTAAATTTTAAGAACTAAAACTCGATATTCATTACTCAATACAAATTACTAACTATAATGAAACTAAACGCAATACTTGTAGAAGACGAAGAAACGAGTCGGGAAATTCTTAGAAATTATTTGGCAAAATACTGCCCAGATATAGTTTTAAAAGGGGAAGCGGCAAACGTGGATGAAGCACTGGTTTTAATACGAAACAATGAGTTGGATCTTGTTTTTCTCGATGTAGAAATGCCTTATGGAAATGCATTCGATTTGTTGGACAAAGTAGGCGATCGCCAATTTGAAACTGTGTTTGTAACTGCATACAATCATTATGCAATTGATGCGCTAAACGCACATGCTTCGTATTATCTGCTAAAACCTATTTCTATAGATAAATTGATTGAAGCTGTGGATTACGTGAAAGAAATTAAGGAAAAGGAAAACACGCTTCAAAATTCAATTTTAAAGCCTTTACAGACCCTAGTTTTGGGCAAGATTACTATTCCGCTCCAAAATGGTTTTGAAGTACTGCAAATGGAAGACATTCTTTATTGCCAAGCAGATGATAACTATACACAGATTCACCTAAAAGTTGGAAAACGCTTAGTGAGTAAAACACTAAAATATTTTGAAGACTCACTATCTGAACACGGTTTTGTTCGGGTTCATAAATCGTATTTGGTAAACGTAAACGAAATTACAGAATACAAAAAAGGAAAAGGAGGGAGTGTGGTGCTTTCTAGTGAAAAAGAAATTATGGTAAGCCCCTCACGGAAAAAAGAGTTGCTTGCGTATTTTGGATGAGTTGTTATTAATAATTAATGATTAGTGATAAAATGGGCAATAGGCAATAGGGAGTAAGCGGTTGCAGTTGCAGTTAGTTGTGTTAATTTATGATTAAATGGTTATTAGGAAATAGTAAGAAAGGGATAATTAGTAAAGATTAAGAATTTATAAAGAAATATACAAAATGGTAATCAAAACTGTAAACGGGAAGCATCCCCAAATTCCTGAGGATTGTTTTATAGCTGAAAACGCAACCATTGTAGGGGATGTGGTAATGGGGCAGGAGTGTAGCGTTTGGTTTAATGCAGTAATTCGCGGGGATGTACATTTTATTAAAATGGGCAACAAAGTGAATGTCCAGGATGGTGCAATAATCCATGCCACCTATAAAACGTCACCTACTACAATTGGCAATAACGTTTCTATTGGGCATAATGCGATTGTGCATGGCTGTACCATTCACGATAATGTGTTAATTGGTATGGGAAGCATTGTAATGGACGATTGTATAATTGAAAGCAATACCATTATTGCGGCTGGTGCAGTTGTTTCAAAAAACACTAAGGTGGAAAGCGGCAGTATTTATGCGGGAATACCTGCTAAAAAAATTAAAGACATAAGCCCCGAACTTACCAAAGGTGAAATTGAAAGAATCGCCAATAATTATGTAATGTATTCCTCGTGGTTTAAGGAGTGATTAAAAATCCATTTTTTCAACCGAAATACTTTCTGAGTACGCGCTTAAAAGAAATTTTAAGGTAGCTGTTTCCGCATTTGTAAAAAATTGAAGGCTTGGTTTTGTTTTTTCTTCTCGAAGCAAATTTAAACTTTGTAGCACTGTTTTTGTTTGTCTAGCAACTGCTTCCCCAGAGTCTATAATTTTTACATTTTCAGGCAGTATTTTTTTTAACTGCGGAATAATATAAGGGTAGTGACTGCATCCCAAAACCACATAATCTACATTGGCATCAATCATTGGTTTTGTGTGCTTTTTTAACAATGAAATCATTTCTGGGCCATCAAGATTTCCTGCTTCAATTAGAGTTACAAGGCCTTCCCCTATAATTTCTATTACCCTAATATCTTTGGTAAACTCTTGTGTTGTTTTGCTAAAAAGGGCACTGCTCAATGTGCCTTTGGTGGCTAAAATCCCAATATTTTTTGAGGTAGTTTGTAATGCTGCTGGTTTTATTGCAGGTTCAATACCAATTATAGGAATACTATAGTTTTCTCTAACTGTTGCAATGGCATTAGTGGTGGCGGTATTGCAGGCAATAACAATAATTTTACAGCCCATGTGCAATAATTTCTCAATGTTTTTAATACTGAGAGTTGTTATTTCTTCTGAAGATTTGTTGCCATAAGGTGCATTTTTGCTATCTGCTAAATATATTATATGCTCACAAGGCAATAATTTATTGACCTCTTTCCAAATAGAAGAGCCGCCAACTCCAGAATCAAAAACACCTATGGGACTATTTTTATTCATAGCGTAAATGTAGCTAATAACTTCAAATTTTTCCATAAAAAAACTGCCCGTTCTTGAACGGGCAGTTTATAGATTATAGTTTTAAAAAGAACGAATTTACATTCCCATTTCTTTTTTAACATCAGCCATAAGGTCTTTGCCATCAGCAAGGATAACACCGCCACCGCCGCCAAGAGTTGAATCTAAAACATATTGGAAGCCTTGTGCTCTACCTACTTTTTGAATTGTAGATTGTGCTTTTTCAAGAATAGGCTTGAAAATATCTTCTTGTTTTTTCTGAAGATCTTGAAGTGCTTGTTGTCTGTATGCTTGAATGTTGTTTTGCATTCCTTGAACTTCTTCTACTCTTTTTTGATTTTCAGTATCTGTTTTTGTTGGCGCTTCACTATCGTACTGCTTCATTTTTGTATCAAGCTCTTTTGCCATTGCTTTAATCTCAGTGTCATACGTTTTCTGTACTTTCTCTAATTGGCTTTGCGCTGCTTTGTATTCTGGCATTGCTTCAATTAGTTCCTGTGCATTGATATGTGCAACTTTAGATTGAGCATTTACAAAACTCGTAGCCCCTACAAAAAGTGCCATTGCAACTAATAACGTTTTCATTTTTTTCATTGTAATTGTATTTAATTTAAGTGTTATTTTATTTGAAGTTTGATTATACATTTTTAGCCACCATTTTCTTCACCGCCAGCTTCAGGTGTATTGTTTTTATTCTGGCGTGCTTCCATTATGGAATCTCTTCTTCTGTCTCTTTCTTCGATTAAGCGTTGACGACGTTCTTCAAATTCAGCTTTTTTTACAGCGCGAATTGAATCGCGTTCTTTTTGGCGTTGTGCCATCATTTCTTCACGCTCCGTTTTCTTAGCTTCAACAATTTTTTCACGTTCTTCTTTCTTTTCTTCAATTGCTTTTTCTCTTTCCGTAACTGCGCCTTCTTCTTCAAGAGATAATTTTTCGCGTTGTTCTATTTCACGTTTTTCTTTTTTATCAGCGGCTTGTACTCTTCTTCCTGCGCGTTCAATGCTTCTTAAAACCAAATCGCTGATATCATTTCGCTTAGCGGCAAATAGCATTACTACATCTGCTGATTTATCGAATATAAAATCATATTTTTTTGCTTCAGCTACTTCTTGAACAATATTGAAAACTTGATCTTGTATTGGCTGTACCAATTGCCTTCTCTGAATCATTAAATCTCCACTCGGGCCAAAACGATCTTGCTGATATTGTAGCATCTCGTCTTCTTTGATTTTAATTTCTTCTTCACGCTCGTCGATCAATTCTTTCGTTAAAAGAACTCTTTCATTTGAAAGGTTCAATTTCATTTGATCAATTTCTTTTTGCTTTTTATCAATGTCTTGTTTCCAGCGTTGTACTTTTCCTTCTAATTGAATAGATGCTTCTTTATATTCTGGAACACTTTCAAGAATGTATTCCATATCAATATACCCTATACGAACACCTCGTTGTGCTTCTGCCATGAAGGTGAAGCAAAAAAGAGCAATGGTAAAAAATAGTATTTTTTTTGTCTTCATATTGTTTGGTTGTTGTTTTAAGAAAATATCGTGCCAGTTTTAAAATTGTTGTCCAATTATAAAGCTTGTTTTCCATCCATGTGGCTCTGTTCCACCCAAAACAGGGTCAAATCCATATCCAAAATCGATACCCAAAAGCCCAAATGCGGGCATAAATATACGTAATCCTGCGCCAGCGGAACGTTTTAGTTCAAAAGGATTGTAATCTCTAAATCCATTATAAGACGCTCCCCCTTCTGCAAACCCAAGCACATAGATGGATGCCATTTGTGCCAAAGTTACGGGATATCTAACCTCTAACGAAAATTTATTGTAAATCGTATTTCCATCAACTTCAGATAAGGCTTGGTTTGGATACCCTCTTAATGCAATTACTTCACGCCCATCAAGGCTATAAGCTCCAAGGCCATCACCCCCTAAAAAGAATCTTTCAAATGGAGGTACACCACGATCTTGGTTATAAGCTCCTAAAAATCCAAATTCTGTATTGGTGCGAAGCACTAACTTTCCTGCCATTCTCGTGTACCAAGTTCCTTTGAATTTTACTTTATAATATTCTAGCCATTTAAAACGCTCTTGGTCAATTTCAGAAATACGTTGATTGGCATCTATATAGTTTGAAGCGTCTTCTGGTACTAATAATAATGAGGCTCTTTCATCTTTTAATGATTTGTAATCCGTATCGCTGAAAGAAGAGTACGGTAACGTCATTTTTGCGGTTATGCTAAAATCTGAACCTGAGGTTGGATAAATGGGGTTGGTTGCAGTGTTGTTTCTGCTAATACCTATAGTGTATGCTAAGTTGTTTGAATAACCATCACCAAAAGTAAAAAGACCGGTGTTATAATTGTTTAGATTATAATGTTGAAAACTTAATGCATTAGACCATACAAAATAATCGTCTGGCCATTTTACTTTCTTTGCCAAACCTACAGAACCACCTGTAATCGTGAAACTTCTAGACTTATCAGCTTGTCTGTTATTATAATCGTAGAAATTTTGAATGGTATGTGAGAAAGAAGTGGAAAGCTGCACGGGCTTTTTTCCACCCAACCAAGGCTCCGTAAGGGAAAGACTATAGGTTTGGTAATACCCACTTGCTTGTGCTCTTAATGATAATTTCTGCCCATCACCCATTGGGAGTGGTTTGTATGAATCTAAATTGAAAATATTACGAAGTGAAAAGTTATTGAAGGAAAGCCCTAAGGTTCCTACAAAACCACCGCCACCATAACCTCCTTGAAGTTCAATCTGGCTAGATCCTTTTTCTACAACCGAGTACTCTAAGTCTACTAGGCCGTTGTTTTCATCAACTTTTTTAAAGTTTGGAGAAAGTTGTTCTGGATCGAAAAAACCTAATTGACCTAACTCACGAATTGTTCTTACTACATTTCGTTTGCTGTATTTTTGGCCAGGGCGTGTTCTTAATTCTCGGTAAATAACATGGTCGTTTGTCCGGTCATTGCCTACTACAGTAACATGATCAAAATAGAAAAGACTGCGTTCCATAATTCTGATTTCAAAATCGATGGTGTCATTCCGAACAGCTACTTCTACAGGGTTTATACGTGCCGCTAAATAACCATTGTTTTGGTATAGGTTGGTGATGTCGTTAGCTTCTGGGTCGCTATCGTCTTGAATACGTTCCTGAAGAAGTATACCGTTATATACATCTCCTTTTTTAAGTCCTAATATTTGGCGAAGCTGCCCATCTGTAAATACACTGTTTCCAATGAATTTGATGTCTCCAAAATAATATTTATCCCCTTCTTCAAGTTTTACATCTAGTGCAACACTATTGGTGTTAAGCATACTAATGGTGTCACTAGTAATTCTTGCATCTCGATATCCGTTAGACTTGTATTTTTTCAAAAGAGATTCTTTGTCTTCTTCAAAACCTTCTTCTGTATATTTTGAACGTTTCCAAAAACGGAAGAAATTCTTGCGTTTTGTATTTTTTAGGGAACGCCTTAATTTACCTTTTGTAAATTGATTGTTTCCTTCAAAATCAATACTTTTCACTTTTACTCGCTTCCCTCTATCCACAGAAATTTTCATGTTCTTTGAAATTTCAGCACCTGTAGAATCAGTGTGTGGAGTCATAGAGATTGTTACATCAGTATTAAAGTAACCATCTTTTTTATACTTATTAGTGATGTAATTTTTGGTGGTAGTAAGCAGGTTCTTTGTGATTTTTGTGCCTGGATTAAGGTCGTTGTCCTTAATTATTTCTTTTTGCTTCGCTTTGCGAATCCCATCACCTTCTATAGTAACTTCATGTAGTTTTGGTAACTCTACAATATAGAGTTCTAAATCTACATCGTCTCCTTCTATATTAGTAACATAAAACGCGATGTCGCTAAAGAGGTTTTGCTCCCATAGTTTTTTGGTAACTTGGCTTAGTTTTTCACCGGGAATATAGATGCGATCTCCTTTTTTAAGGCCTGTAAAAGCCACTACTGTTTGCTCGTTAAAGCTCTGAGCTCCAGTTACCGTAATTTGATTTATCGTATATTTTCTACCGCTATCAAGTTCTTTTTGCTGTGCGTGTAGTGTAAAAACGGAAAGTATTGTAATTAAAAATATACAATAAGATTTTCTGTATGTGTGCAATAGGGAACTATTGATTAAGTTGTTCACTGGTTTTTCCAAATCTTCTTTCTCTGTTTTGATAATTTAATAATGCTTCAAAAAGATGGTTTTTATTGTAATCCGGCCAGAGTGTTTCAGTAAAATATAACTCGGCATATGCTATTTGCCAAAGTAGAAAATTACTAATGCGCTGTTCGCCGCTGGTACGGATCAATAAATCTACATCTGGTAAATTTTGCGTGTAAAGATGATTATTTATTACCGTTTCATCAATATCGCGCGGCGAAATTAGGTTATTTTTAACTTTAAGGCTAATCTCTTTTATTGTTTTTGTGATTTCTTCCCTTGATCCATAGCTTAATGCAAGGGTTAAAGTCATTCTCGTGTTGTCTTTTGTTTTTTCAATAACATCTATAAGTTCTTTATGAGCTTTTTTAGGTAATGCATCCAAATTTCCTATAGCGTTTAGTTTTATATCGTTCTTAGATAATGTTTTTATTTCTTTTTTTAAGGAAGTAATTAAAAGCTTCATTAGCAACTCTACTTCTATTTTTGGACGATTCCAATTTTCAGTAGAGAAAGCATAAAGTGTTAAATAAGGTATTCCTATTTCTGCACAACCTTCCACAATTTCTCGAACAGCTTTAGAGCCATTTTCGTGCCCAATGGATCTAAATAACCCTTTTTGCTTCGCCCAGCGCCCATTTCCGTCCATAATTATGGCGAGATGTTTGGGTAGGTTAGTTGTGTCTATTTGGTCTTTATAATCCATGGTGTTGTTAAAAATTGCAATAACACGGTCTTCTTCCGAAGGCAAATGTAACAGTTATGCCAGTAAATACATACCAGTCGTCGCTATTTGTGTTTCCAAATTTTAAGTATTCGTAATCCTCAAAATCATTTACGGGGTTGCTTCCGTCCAAATTATCCGTAAAAGTATAACGCGCACCAATCTCAAAACCAATCATTGCGTTTTGGCCTAAATTGGCTTTATAGCCTAATACCATTGGGATAGCAACACTGCCGGCACCCTCGTTTTTTTTAATTCTATTGTTGGCGTCTTTATAAAGTGCATCATACCAAAAATAGGTGAGTCCTGTATATAGATAGGGGGTGGAAATTGCTTTTTGGGAATGCACTTCAAAATCCCAAAATGTATACTCTATTCCTACAGAAAGTTCCTTGAGGGTGTTTTGAAACGAATAGCCTCGCTGTTCTCTTCTACTATTAGAACTTTTGGCATCATCTCCTTCTATTTTAGCAACCAGTAAAGAGCCTCTAAATGCATGTCTTGCACTTCGATTCCATTTTACAATCCCTCCAATGGCAAGGCTGCTCGGGTTTATATAATTGGTTTTTCCTACATCACCTATATAGTTGGCGCCTCCTATCATTCCTCCTATTTCATAAGTTTGGGAGTGTGCCAAAAACGCTGTAGAAAGTATTAAAAATACAGTCGCAAAATACTTCATATATCTTAAAAAGTTTGCAAATATAACAATAAACTTGGCTTAACGATATGCTAAGCACATTTGTCTCTGTTGATTAACAATTTTTGGTTGATTTTATTGTTTAATTCCGTTTGTCTTCACCCCATAAAAGTTTTTTGCGGAGTGTTTTTATAAAGCTATCGTCGTGTAGCTGTAACAATTTAATAGTGAAGGGAGCTTTTTTAATGATAATGGTAGTTTCGTTTTCTAGCGTAACAATTCTGGAGTCCATTGAAACCAAGAAAGTGTTTTCTCTACCCGAAACTTTTAGTGTAATTGTGCAAGAATCTGGGATAACCAACGGTCTTGCGTTTAAGTTATGTGGGGCTATCGGTGTGAGTAATATATTGTTCGCATTTGGATCTATTACTGGGCCACCACAACTTAATGAATAGCCTGTAGAGCCGGTTGGTGTAGCAACAATTAGCCCGTCAGACCAATAGGAGGTTAGGTATTTGTCGTCTACAAGTGTTTCAACTTTAATCATAGAGGTTGTGTTTCGTCTGTTTACAGCAACTTCGTTTAGGGCAAAATTAAGTGGGTGAATTCCTTCGCTTTGAGGTAAGGTTTCCATGGTGAGTAGGCTTCTTTCCGAAATGGAATAGTGGCCTTCGAGAATTTGATTTAGGCTTTCCGTCATTTCTTCTTTTTGAATAGTTGCCAAAAAACCAAGTCTTCCGGTGTTTATACCAACAATTGGAATTCCTAAATCTGCTACAAAAGTTACCGCTTTTAGAATTGTTCCATCACCGCCAATACTGAAAAACAAATCAAAACTGTTATCTAATTTGGTGAAAGTAGAAAAACCAGAAAAATTCTTGGTAATATCTTGATTTCGATTTATAATTTCCAGAAAATTTTCTTCAATAAGTACTTCAGCTTCCTTTTTTTGAAGTGCATTCAGTAGCATCTGAATATAAATTTCAGAGTTTTCATGATAAAATTGACCGTAGATGCCTATTTTCATTAGTTATATATTTAGGTATTTGTCTAAATATTCGGAACGTTCTTTTAAATCTTCCAAAAATTTATCTTCTTCATGCTGACTAATTATGTTGTAATTATACCTTCTAAAAGTCTGTACAATGCTATTCATAGCGGTATGCCCAACTTTTATAGTAACTTCTACATTTTCATTTTCAATTTTTGAAATAAAAACTCCAAAAATTCGGGTGCCATTAGATTCAACTATTTGGCACACCTCACTAAATGAATAATCCTGAATGCCTTTTTCAACCACAATGATGCCCCCCATTTCATTTAAAAAAGGCGTATTGTTGAACAAGCTCATGATGTCCCCTAATTCATAATACCCTAAATAGTTGTTTTCAGCGCCCAGTACCGGCATGATGTTGCTATTATTAAGGGCAAAAGCTTCGAGAATATCGAGCCAATTAGTGTCTTCAAGTACATGAAAAGGTTCTAAAGCATATTGAAAATCACTTAATGTTTTGGTATTATCAAAGCAATACGCATCGTTTTCAGAAACACAACCTATAAAATGCCCTTCCTTTGCAACAGGCACATGCGAATATGTAAGTTGATTAAAAACGGTTTGAACATCTTTTATCTTCGCCGAAACGTCAAAAGGTTCAATATCATTGATAATATAATTTAAGGTTTCCATCAGAAATTATTTTTAATGCAAATTACTTAAAATAAAGATTCACAAAGCGCTGTAAGCTTTGTATTTTTGTTAATTATAACACAAAGAAATGACAAAATTAAGCGTAAACATAAATAAAATAGCCACGTTGCGAAATGCACGTGGGGGTAATATGCCGAACTTACTAACTGTGGCAAAAGACGTTGAGGGGTTTGGTGCACAGGGAATTACCATTCATCCCCGACCAGATGAACGCCACATTCGGTATCGAGATGCGTACAATTTAAAAGCGGTTGTTACCACAGAGTATAATATTGAAGGAAACCCTATAGACGATTTCACAAAGATGGTTTTGGAAATTAAACCCACTCAAGTTACACTGGTGCCGGATGCTATAGATGCAATTACATCAAATGCTGGTTGGGATACTATAAAACACAACGCTTATTTAAAAGAAATGATTTCCGAATTTAAACACAATGGAATTCGTACTTCAATTTTTGTAGACCCCAACTTAAAAATGATTGAGGGTGCCGCAGAAACGGGTACAGATCGTATCGAGCTTTATACTGAAGCCTTTGCTAAACAGTATTCTTTGGGAAACAAAGAAGCTATACAGCCCTATACGGAATGTGCTATTTTAGCTAATAAATTGAATTTAGGTATAAATGCTGGGCATGACCTTTCCTTAGAAAACATCCAGTTTTTTAAAGAAAACATCCCCAATCTTTTGGAAGTAAGCATCGGGCACGCCCTTATTTGTGAAGCGCTTTACGAAGGATTAGAAAAAGTTATTTCAGAATATTTAAAAAAACTTAGCTGATGGTTTTACACTCACAAATACTTGGTGAAGGCAAACCCTTTGTAATCCTCCATGGGTTTCTTGGGATGAGCGATAACTGGAAAACCCTTGGTACACGATGGTCTGGGGCCGGTTATGAAGTGCATCTTTTAGATCAACGTAACCACGGACGAAGTTTTCATAGTAATGCGTTTTCATATGAAATAATGGCGGAAGATTTAAAAACCTACTGTGAAACGTACAACTTAAAGGAGTTAATTTTACTTGGTCATTCTATGGGTGGAAAAGTGGCAATGCAATTTGCGGTTACGTACCCAGAAATGGTCTCTAAATTAATAATTGCAGATATTGGTCCGAAAGCTTATCCAGCACATCATCAAGATATATTGAAGGCACTTTCACAATTAGATTTTTCTACTATAAAATCGAGAGGGGAAGCAGAAACTATTCTGTCCGAATACATAAAAGATGAAGGCACAAAATTATTTCTTCTTAAAAACCTTTATAGAAAAAGTAAAACGGAATTAGCGCTTCGAATTAATTTACCAATTCTTACAGAGAAAATGGAAGAAATCGGAACAGCTCTTCCTGCAGATGCTCTTTTTGAGGGGGATACACTTTTTTTGGGTGGTGAAAAAAGTGGTTATATTGAGCCAATGGATGAAATTTTAATAAAAAAACAGTTTCCTAAAGCAAAAATAGGGGTCATATCAAATGCTGGGCATTGGCTTCACGCAGAAAATCCTGACGAATTTTATGAAAATGTTATGATTTTTTTATAATATTGTAAGAAGGTTTCTTATGCGTGCATAATAAATTTCAATTTTTTTTTTTTTGATTCATTAATAATATAACCCAATTAAATTAACTCTAAAGAAATAAACGATTATGAAGAAAGTATTAATACTTGCCGTTTTTGCACTTGCAAGTGCGGTTACTTATGCTGGTGGTTACCGGGTAAGTTTGCAAGGTAACAAATCCTTAGCGATGGGCCACACAGGTGTTGCGGTTGTAAACAGTAGCGAATTGGTGTTTTTTAACCCTGCGGGATTGGTATACTTAGATGATAAATTTAATATCTCTGTAGGTGCAAGTGCTGTGTTTTCAAATATAGCATACCAAGATACTCAAAGCGGAGCAAATGCTCAATCTGATAGCCCTGTAGGGACGCCTCTTTATTTATATGCTTCATACAAAGCAACAGATTGGTTGGCATTTGGTCTTGGAGTTTACACACCTTACGGAAGTGAAGTGAGGTATGAAGATGATTGGGAAGGGTCTCATTTGGTGAATTATATTGACTTAAAAGCAATCTATATTCAACCAACAGTTTCCTTCAAGGTTAATGATAAATTAAGTTTTGGAGGTGGGCCAATATATGTTACGGGTTCTGTTGAATTTAATAGAAATTTAAACCGTACCCTTACAGATCTTGAAGGAAACCGCTCAGAAGTTACTGTTGATGCTTCTGGAGTAAATAGCTGGGGATGGGTAGCAAGTGCTATGTTTAACCCTACCGATAACTTGCGTATTGGAGCCACTTACCGTTCTGAAATTACACTTGAAGCAGAAGAAGGAGATGCAACTTTCGAAAACATACCAAACTCTCCATTAACGCCATTTAACAATACAACTTTTGATGCAGCGATGCCTTTGCCTGCTGAAATGACCGTAGGGATGTCGTACGATTTCTGTGAAAAATGGACTTTTGCATTTGATTTCAATAGAACGTTCTGGGGTGTTTATGAATCTTTAGATATCGATTTTGCAGATCCAGCAATTCCAGATTCTTTTAACAAGCGCAATTATAAAAACGCATCTGTGTATCGTTTTGGAATGCAATATGATGCTACTAAAATGTTTACTTTAAGAGCAGGATATTACTTTGATGAATCTCCAGTTCAAGATGGGTATTTTGCGCCAGAAACGCCACGTAACGATAGCAATAATTTTACTGCAGGTTTAACTGTAAACCTTGGGGAGCGTTTGCAGATAGATGCTTCCTTCCTTTATTCGCACTTTAAGGAAGTAAATGCGTCGTACAATTATTACCTTGAAAGCGGTGTTGCAGCTCCTTTTAGAGGAACTTATAAAACCAATGCTTTTGTACCAGGATTGGGGCTTACTTATAAACTTTAATTGAAAAAATTCAGAAAAGATGAAAAATATACTTAAATATACATTCGTAGTTTTGGCCGTAGGTCTTACAAGTTGCGACCCAGAATTTGATAGCCCTGTAACTGACGAAGGATTTTACAGCAGCGGCACAGCAAACCTTTCCAAATATGTTGCTGTTGGAAACTCACTAACAGCCGGATACGCTGACGGTGCACTTTATATTACTGGGCAAGAAAATAGCTACCCAAATATTATGGCAGAGCAATTTGCATTTGTGGGTGGAGGTGAATTTTCACAACCATTAATGAATGATAATGTTGGTGGATTATTATATAATGGGGCACAACTTACTGAGAACAGATTTGTTTTAGCTGTTGGCTCCGATGGAAGCCCGGGCCCAGTTCGTTTGGAAGGTAATCCAACGACAGAAATTACAAATAAATTATCTGGACCTTTCAATAACATGGGAGTTCCTGGGGCAAAAAGCTTTCATTTAGTAGCTCCTGGCTACGGTAATGCAGCAGGTGTTCCTGTTGGTGCTTCCAACCCATATTTTGCACGTTTCTCAACTACTGAAAATGCAACTGTAATAGCAGATGCAGCTTCTCAAAATGCAACGTTTTTTAGCCTTTGGATTGGGAATAATGATATTTTAAGCTATGCGACTTCCGGGGGTTCTGGTATTGACCAAACAGGAAATTTAGATCCATCTACTTATGGTGGAAATGATATTACAGACCCTAATGTGTTTGCATCAGTTTACAGCCAACAAGTAGACGCTTTAACAGCGGGCGGCGCTAAAGGTGTTTTGATTAATATCCCTGAAGTAACTTCAATTCCTTATTTTACAACTGTTCCTACAAATGCTATTCCATTGGATGCAGCTACAGCAGCAGCTCTTAATGCGCAATTTGCAGCTTACAATTCACAAATTTTACCTGGTTTGGTTGCTAATTCTGTAATATCTGCGGAAGAAGCTGCTTTACGAATGATAAGCTTTTCAGCGGGTCAAAATTATCCAATAATGACGGATGATGATCTTACAGATTTAACTGCAATTTTACAGGGACCTCCATTCAACCTTCCAGCTCCACTAGCTACTTTATTGGGGCAGTTGCGCCAGGTAAAGGCGAATGACCTTGTTGTTTTAACGGCTTCTTCGGTTTTAGGTTCAACACCAGATCCAAGCAACCCACAAGGTGTAATTGGGGTGAGCATTCCTTTGAGTGATCAATATGTATTAGCTGTTTCTGAGCAAGAGCGAATTACCGCTGCAAGTACCGCGTATAATGCCACTATCGAAGCGCTTGCTGCTGCAAAAGGATTGGCGTATGTAGATGCTAAAACAGCATTGGCAAGAGTTGCAAATGGCGGTGTTTCTTTTGAAGGAGGCGTACTTAGTTCACAATTTGTAACCGGTGGTGCGTTTTCTTTAGATGGCGTTCACCCAACACCAAGAGGATATGCGTATACAGCAAACTTAATTATTCAAGCTATAAACCAAACCTATGATGCAACCATTCCAATGGTTCATATTGGTAATTATGGAACCATAATGACTACGAACAATTAATAGTTATAATTCATAATTTTATTTTAAACCGTTCTCAAGTGAGGACGGTTTTTTTTATCTTTAATATTCTTAAAACCCAAACCTATATATTTATGAAGCTAATCATTAAATTATTACTAACTGCTTTGGCGGTGGTAATCTTATCAAAAATATTACCCGGTGTAGCAGTTGAAGGCTATGGCGCAGCGATTATTGTTGCTATTGTTATTGCCTTATTGCGATTGATTGTGCGACCAGTTTTAGTTGTTTTAACCTTGCCAATAACCATTGTAACCCTCGGATTATTTCTTTTAGTAATCAATGCGCTTATAATTTTAATGGCAGATTATTTTGTGGGAGGTTTTTCAGTAACTTCGATATGGTGGGCGCTTCTTTTTAGTTTGTTATTGTCGCTTTTTCAAGCAATACTTTTTTCACTTTTAAAAGAAGATTAATAATTGACTGAACAACAGTTTGTAAATGTTTGTTGGGTTATTCAAAAAGACGTATTTTTGCATCCCGAAATTCAGAAGAGAAAAAATGAACATTACAAAAAAAGACATTGATAAATTGAACGCTGTGGTAACAGTGGAAATATCAAAAGACGATTACGCAGACAAAGTTGAAAAAGTATTGAGCGACTACCGCAAAAATGCAAACATTCCAGGGTTCCGAAAAGGACACGTACCAATGGGAATGGTAAAAAAACAATACGGAAAAGCTGTCTTGGTTGAAGAAGTGAATAAACTTTTGCAAGATGCACTTCACAAATTCTTAAACGAAGAAAAACTGGATGTTCTTGGAAATCCACTTCCAAAGAATGAAACAGAAATAAATTGGGATGCAGATGACTTTTCATTTGAATTTGAATTAGGCCTTGCGCCACAATTTGAGGTTGATGTAAAAGCAAAAGCGGTTACACAATATAAAATTGTTGCTGATGAGGAAATGCTAAACAATCAGGTGAAAACCATCAGAAAGCAATATGGAAAATTGATTTCTAAAAGTGAAGTGGAAGCTGGGGATGAAATTACCGGAACCTTTACTGCTTCCGAAAAAAATATTGAAAAGAAGACCACCATTTCTCTAGACGAAATAAAAGGTAAAAAGCAATTAAACAGTTTGCTTGGAGCAAAAGTTGGCGAAACAGTAACCCTAAAAACCAAAGGGATGTTTGCTGACGATCACGACAACCAAAAATATTTGGGTGTTGAGCACGATGCTGCTCATGGATTGGATATTGATGTTGCTTTAAGCATCGAAGAAGTAAACAAACGCGAAATGGCGGAGTTGAACCAAGAGTTGTTCGACAAATTATTTGGCGAAGCTGTAGTTTCTTCTGAAGAAGAATTAAGGGCTAAAATAAAGGAAGATGCTGAAGGGCAATTTGCACAACAAAGCGACCAGAAGTTATTAAATGATGTTGTGGATTCATTAATTGAAAACACAAAATTTGATCTTCCAAAAGAGTTTTTAGAGCGTTGGATTGCAATGACGGGCGAAAAAAGACTTTCAGAAGAAGAAGCAAAAGAAGAATACGAAAGAAGCGAAAAAGGACTTCGCTATCAGTTGATAGAAGGAAAACTTCGCGCAGACAATAAACTACAGGTTTCTTTTGACGAGTTGAAAGACTATTCAAAAGAAATGGTTAAAACACAAATGGCTCAATTTGGACAAATGAATCCTTCAGATGAGGAGTTAGAATCAATCTCGGCACGTATTCTTTCCAACCAAGACGAAGTAAAGCGTTTAAGCGAGCAGTTAAATACAAACAAATTGCTTACTTATTTTAAGGAAAACGCAAAACTAAAGACTAAAGAGGTTACTTACGATAAATTCATTAAAGAAGCCTACGCATAATTCAGCGAAGAAATAGTTATCTTTAGGCGTTGAATTATATAATTTAACGCCTTTTTGATTTAAACCTTTTCCTGTTCAGGAAAGTATATTTTTAAAACGAACAAACATTTATGAACTACAGTAACGAATTTAGAAAATTTGCTATAAAAGATCAAGGAATCAACGATCTGTATTATGATAAAATCATAAGCAGTATGTATCCAACAAACTTGACGCCAAATATTATTGAAGAACGCCAAATGAATGCCGTGGCAATGGACGTTTTTTCACGATTAATGATGGATCGAATTATTTTCCTTGGCACAGGAATTAACGACCAAGTGGCAAACATTGTACAAGCGCAATTACTATTTTTAGCGAGTACAGATGCTACGCGCGACATTCAAATTTATATAAACTCTCCTGGAGGAAGCGTATACGCAGGCCTAGGAATTTATGATACCATGCAATTTATCAAACCCGATGTTGCAACTATTTGTACAGGAATGGCTGCTTCAATGGCAGCAGTATTACTTTGTGCAGGCGAAAAAGGTAAACGTAGTGGTTTAACACATTCTCGTGTTATGATTCACCAGCCTTTGGGTGGTGCACAAGGACAAGCAAGTGATATTGAAATTACTGCGCGTGAAATCATTACTTTAAAAGAAGAACTTTATAAAATTATTTCTAAACACAGTGGTCAAACCTACGAAAAGGTTTACGAAGATAGCGATCGTGATTATTGGATGAAAGCAGACAGAGCTTTGGAGTACGGAATGATAGATGAAATATTGACACGAAGCTAAACTTAGATTTTTTGAAAAAAGATAATATGTCGAAAGAAGATTTAGAATGTTCCTTTTGTGGACGTAAAAAGGTGGAAACCAGCTTGCTTATAGCAGGATTGGATGCCCATATTTGCGACCGTTGTATTGAACAGGCACATGGAATTGTTGTTGAAGAAGCATTGCATTCAGGCAATACGGAATTGACAAATGACCTTATGCTAAAAAAACCCAAACTCATTAAAGCATTTCTTGATGAATATGTGATTGGGCAAGAATTCACCAAGAAAGTAATGTCTGTAGCGGTTTATAACCATTACAAGCGATTGCTTCAGCCGAAAAGTGATGACGATATTGAAATACAAAAAAGTAATATTATTATCGTTGGGCAAACAGGAACTGGCAAGACATTAATCGCAAAAACTATTGCTAGAATGTTAAACGTACCTTTGGCAATTGTTGATGCAACCGTTTTAACAGAAGCAGGATATGTTGGCGAAGATGTAGAAAGTATTTTAACGCGTTTATTACAGGCCGCAGATTACAATCTTGAAAAAGCCGAAAATGGAATCGTTTTTATTGACGAGATAGATAAAATTGCACGTAAAAGCGATAACCCTTCCATTACAAGAGATGTAAGCGGAGAAGGAGTGCAACAGGCTTTACTAAAACTTTTAGAAGGAACAACCGTAAACGTTCCCCCAAAAGGAGGTAGAAAGCATCCAGACCAAAAATTTATTGAAGTAAATACCGAAAACATTCTCTTTATTGCAGGCGGTGCTTTTGATGGTATTGAACGTCATATATCAAAACGCTTGAATATGCAAGCGGTTGGTTTTACTGCTTCAGTGAAGGAAAATGAAATGGAAAAAGACAATATGCTCCGATATATTATTCCGAAAGATTTAAAAGATTTTGGATTGATTCCAGAGATTATTGGTCGCCTTCCCGTTTTAACGTATATGAATCCGTTAGATAAAGAAACACTTCGTGCAATACTGACAGAACCAAAAAATGCTATTATAAAACAGTACAAAAAACTGTTTGAAATGGACGAAATTGACTTTGTAGTTACGGAAGAAGCATTAGATTTTATTGTTGAACAAGCTATAGAATACAAACTTGGGGCACGTGGTCTACGTTCCCTTTGTGAAGCCGTTCTTACAGATGCAATGTATGAAATGCCTGGAAGCGATGAAAAAATAGTTCATGTTACTAAGGAATATGCCGAAGATAAATTGAACAAATCCACTCTTAAAAAATTAAAGGCGGTTTCATAAAAAACGTTTATTAAAAACAAAAAACCTCGGAATTTCCGAGGTTTTTTTTGGCTAATAATTAGTTAGTTGTTAAAGAATCGCCCTAAATTTTTTTTGTTGCACTTGTTCTTTCTTGCTATTTAATTTATCGCTAGCTAGTTCTATTTTCCTGTTATTTGGAGCATCTAATCAAGCATAAGGTGTAACTAAAACGGTAAAATCTAAAAAATACACTGTTTCGTATTGAAATATTATCGTCTTTAATAACTCAAAAGTACTTCGGAAGGAAAGCCTTTACAAAAGTTTTAGTTAAAGTTACAGGTATAATCGTTGAAATACAAATACTAAAAAAAAGAGACGGTAAAGTGCGTTATATTGCCGTTTTACAGTGTCTTTAAACAGGTGTTGTGGTTGCGTAATTAATTATTTAGAATGGTTTAAGTGTAGCAGCTCTTCCAAATAATCGCGCGTATTTGAAAGTCTAGGAACTTTATGTTGCCCACCAAGTTTGTTTTTTTCTTTAAGCCAATCATAAAAAAGACGTTCTCGAGCATAGTGAATTTTCGGCGCATTAAGAGTTGTGTTATTATACCGCTTCGCTTCATAGTCGCTATTTACTTCTTGTAACGCGGAGTCTAAAAGTTGTGTAAAAACTTCCATGTTTTGTGGAGGCGACTTAAACTCAATAATCCATTCATGCGCTCCTTTTTCCTTGCCCTTCATAAATACAGGTGCAGCAGTATAATCTACAATTTCGGCATTTGTAAGTTGTGAAACTTTTCGCAGTGCAGTTTCAGCATTTTCAATAATTAATTCCTCGCCAAAAACATTGATGTGATGTTTGGTGCGTCCTGTAACTTTTATTCGATATGGATTTGTTGAGGTAAAACGAACCGTATCGCCAATTTTATAGCGCCAAAGCCCAGAATTTGTTGTAATAATGACTGCGTAGTTTTTTCCTTCTTCAACATCGCTCAGGGGGATTATTTTTTCTTCAACTGTGTCATAATTTTCCATGGGAATAAACTCATAGAAAATTCCGTAATCAAGCATTAATAGTAACTCTTTATTGTCATTTCGGTCCTGAATAGCAAAAAACCCTTCTGAAGCATTGTAGATTTCGTAATATCTAAAATCACTTTTAGGTAAAAGCTTATTGTATTGATCAATATAAGGATCGAAATTTACACCTCCATGAAAATAAACTTCTAGATTCGGCCATACTTCAAAAAGATTCCCTTTTCCGGCAGTTTCAATAACATTATTAAGTAAAACCAACATCCACGAAGGTACGCCAGCTAAACTTGTAACATTCTCTTTTATAGTTTCATTTACAATTGCTTGCATTTTTGTTTCCCAATCGGGCATTAATGAAACTTCATTGCTTGGTGTACTACTATATTCTGCCCAAAAGGGCATATTATCAATTAATATGGCGGAAAGATCTCCGAAAACGGTTCCGTTTTCTTGGTATAATTGTTTGCTTCCGCCAAGACGTAAACTCTTTCCCAAAAACAAATTTGCTTGTGGGTTATTATTAAGGTACATACAGAGTAAATCTTTGCTGGCAGCATAATGGCAATCTTCTAATGAGTCCATTGTTACAGGGATAAATTTACTTTTGGCATTGGTAGTACCACTAGATTTTGCAAACCATTTTATAGGTGTGGGCCAAAAGATGTTGGTTTCTCCCTTGCGCGCACGCTCTATAAGTGCTTCGTTTTCCTCGTAGGTTGTAACCGGGACTCTATCTGAAAAATCACGATATGTTTTTATAGATCCAAATTCGTATTGGCGTCCTATTTCTGTGTTTTTAGCTTTTTGTATTAAGCTAAAAAGGAGTTCTTCCTGAACCTCAATAGGATACTTTAAAAAAAGGTCTATTTGGTGAAACCGCTTCTTTAAAAACCAAGATGCAATGGAATTTACAATGGGGATTGGCATATTTTTCCGCTATCTTTATGCTATAAAAATAACGATTTTATAATTACGAATTTCTCTTTTTTGAAGTGATGTTTTTTTTAATGCTTTTTCAGAAAAGGTGCCGTCAAAATATTTCCTATAAATGAATTACGAAGGAGTACTAACAAAAATGCAAACTGAAAATGGGTCGCCTATTCAATATTATTTGGTTTTTGAGAATGATTTTTTAAATATTAATCAATTATTAGATAAGAAAATAGCAATCAATTTTCTGCGCTATCAATGTTTAAATTGCTCCCTTCAGAAGAAAATTTATAGACAAGGATTTTGTTATGATTGCTTTTATGAAATTCCTCAGGCTGCAGCTTGGGTGATAAATCCTGAAAAAAGTACTGCACATTTAGATATTGAAGATCGCAATCTTGAGTTTGAAAAAAGGGCGCAACTACAACCACATGTGGTTTATCTTGCTAATAGTAGTAGTGTAAAAGTGGGGGTAACACGTAAAAATCAAGTTCCCACACGTTGGATAGACCAAGGTGCCCATGAAGCAATTGAAATTGTTGAAGTGCCCAATCGTTATCTAGCAGGCATTACCGAAGTGGCACTAAAAGACCATGTGAGCGATAAAACCAATTGGCGTGCTATGCTGAAAAATGATGTAAAAGAGGAAGATTTAATCCATTGGAGAAACCAGTTGAAAAAATTTATTCCCCATGAAGTTGCTGCATATTATATAGAAAATAATACCGAAACAAACCTGCAATTCCCTGTATTAAGATATCCAGAAAAACCAAAATCACTCAACCTTGAAAAAACCCCTTTTTATGAAGGGGTTTTAAAAGGTATAAAAGGGCAGTATCTAATTTTTGAAGATGATACCGTTTTTAATATTCGCGGAAACGAAGGCTATGTGGTTTCGATTACGGTACTTTAGTTTTTTGCTTTAGTGGTGTCTGTCTTCTTTTTTCCACCGAGTAATCCGCCTAAAACATCCTTGATTATTTTAGTGTTTTGTTGCTGCGTATTTTGTTGTTGATTCGTGCTTGTATTTGTTTTTGTAGAATCTTTTTTGGTTCCGCCACCTAATAAACCGCCCAGAATATCGGTGCCTTGGTTTAATAATTTATCTTTCTGTTTTGCCAAAAGTTGCTTGGTTAAAGCGGTAATGGCAGTTTCAGTATTCATTGAAACTTGCGGGCTTGTAAATGTTCCTTTTAAACCAATGGGCAGCGAAACACTCATTTCATCTGCTTCTTTTGGGTCTAAATTTTGAAGTAATTTAGTTACTTCTCCACCCAAATATTTTGCAGGCACATCGAGCGTTAAATTATAATCTATCGATTTATCCAAACCATGCGTTCCTGCTACAGCAACGTCAATTCCTTTTACATCAAAATGAAACGGTTTTACTTCTATTTTTCCATTGTTGAAGGTAAAATTGGTGCTAATATCTCGTAAACTCAATTTATCTAAGTTCAAAAAAGAAACTTTATTACCAAGTGCAGAAAGCAAAGGCGCTTGTTGTGAATCAACATCTGCAGTAATTATTTGTGCAAGCGCTGTTCCAGCAAGGGTAGAAAGTTTTGGTGAAAGATCGTTCGTTAATTGTCCGTTTAATTGAAACTTGGTGTTTAAACTTCCTTTTAAAGCTTTTGCGATTGGTGCTAAAAATTTGAATAATTCTAAGCCTTTAAATGATTGATCAATATCAATTTTGCTTAAATCCAAATCCATCGCAAATGTTGGAATTTCATTTTTAGTTGAAACATTTCCTGAAAGCGCGATATTTCCACCAAAAATAGCTGAAGTGAAATTACGAATGGTAATTGCTTCATTTGCTATAGAAGCTGTTCCTTGAGCGTTTTTCAATTCTAAATTATCATATACTACTTTGCCGGCATTAAAATCTAAAGTAGCGTCTAAGAAATCTGGTATTTTTACTGCTTCTGCTGAAGTAGTTTTTTCTGAAGTTTTACTATTTCCTTCTGCATTAGCTGTTGTTGCTCCGTCTTTAGAAGCCATAAAATCGTTCACATTAAAGGTGTTGGATTGTACTGCAAACCGCCCTTTTAAATCTTGTTTACGCATCAAGAAAGGAATAAGATTTTGAATACTTCCGGAAGCTTTAATGTCAGTTTGCCCCGTTGTGGCATTCAGCTCATTTAGTGTAATTGTGCCAGGTTTTAAAGCTAAACTGGCGTTTGCTATTTTTAATTCATTTTTAAAACCTGCATCATAATTAAAGTTTGTTAAACTCGCTGTTCCGCGTGCATCAATTTTTTGGTATTGTTCTTTATCAACAGATTCCATGTCGAAATTAGCAATAATATCCGCCTTAAAAATACCGCTGAGGTTTTGTTCCATTTCTACAGGCAGTACTTGCTTTATGTTTGCAAGGTTTAAAGTTCCTTGCATTTCCATATTTACTAACGGATTTTCAGTCATGTTTTTAATACTTCCGTTCATCAGGAAAGGTTCTCCGTCAATTTTAAATGTAAGTTTTGCGATGTTTAAAAATGTATCTTTTAAAAGCCCAGTTTCATTTTTTAATTGCATGTCGATTGAAATATTATTTACTTCTTTCGGTAAATCTGGATATTTGAATGATGCATTATCACTTGCCACTTTTATATCCATCATGGGTATGTGAGTACTGTCTACAATACCTTTTAGCATACCGTTTATGGTGAAATTTCCTGTAGTTTTTACATCGCTAATTTGTTTAACATAGGCTTCAGGAATTACTGCTAGAAAATTTTTAAAATCGGAAGAAGGAGTTTTGAAAGTTATGTCTACTTCATTATTGGTTTCATTTATTTTTACGAAGCCATCAAAAACAAGTGGTAATTCATTGATTTTTGCTTGGTTATCAAGAAAGGTGTATTTCTGGTTTTTTAAATCGAGTTTAAAAACGGCATCCAGTGAAATTCTATTTTTTGTTAAATATTCAGCATCATTCATTTTAAATGAAACAAGCGCTTTTGTTTGGGTGTCGAGGTTGCTTATTTCTTGTGAAAAATCGCCACTTCCTTCGTGTTGAAAATCTGTGAGTGTTAAATACGTTTTACTTGCTTCGTCACTATAATTGATTTTTGAATCGGTAATTTCATATGTATTCAGTTCAAAAGTAAAACCGTTGCTTGCATCTTCACTTTCTGAAGTTACTGGAGTATCTTTTTTTATTGCAATATCATAATTGGCATTTCCAAGGGAATCAATTTTTATGTTTACCAATGCCTCATCCAGTTTTATGGCATCTATTTTAATGTTTTCAGATTTAAAAAGCTGCATCACACCCATGTCTAATTTCAAACTTTTTCCACTGGCAAGTGTATCGCCTTCAAATGGTGCTTTGTTGATAACACTAAAGTTATTTAACCGCAGTGAGGCATCTGGAAAACTACTGAAAAGACTCAAGTCTAATTTTTCCCAAGTTACAGTTGCATTTAGATTTTCGTTGATGGTGTTTTTCAACATTTTTTCTAAGCTGCCTTTAAAAAGAAAAGGCGCTGCTAAAAGCAACAAAATCAATATTCCGAAAATAATTCCAATTATTTTTAATGCTTTTTTCATAAAAAAATTTAAAATTTTAGTGGGTTAATTTCCTTAAAAACAATTCTTTAAAAATTGGTTGTACGGTAAATTTTTTTCTACACACAAATTTAGTTGGTAGTCTTTTACTTTTCCTTAATTTCGTCATAAATGTTAAAATTGGATTTGCTGAAACCACTTCATAACGTATATTTTTCGCTCGGAAGCAATATGGGAAACCGTTTTGAGTGTCTTCAAAGTGCCATAAATGCTCTTTTTGAAGAAGTTGGAACTATTCTTAAAATTTCTTCTGTTTATGAAACTCCTGCGCTTGGTTTTGATGGTGAACCTTTTTTGAACTGTGCTGTTTTGCTTCAAACGGACTTAAAATCTTCCAAAATATTAAAGAAAATTTTGGAAATTGAAAAAAGAATGGGACGCAGTAGAAATACTTCAGAAACCTATACTTCAAGACCCATAGATATCGATATTATATTTATAGACGACTTAGTTATTGCGTCTAAAAGTCTTACTGTTCCGCATCCAGAAATGGAAAAGCGAAAGTTTGTTGTGCAACCCTTGGCAGAATTAAATTCGCAATTGGCACATCCAATTTCAGGAAAGAATATAATTAAAATTCTAGCTGAAACGGAAGATAACAGTGTGCTTCAGAAGCAATCAAAATGGCTTAGTAATCCGATAAAAGACTACGATATTTCAAAATATACTTACATTGCTATTGAAGGAAATATAGGGGCTGGAAAAACCAGTTTGGCTTCTAAAATTGCAAATGATTTTAATTCAAAATTGATTTTAGAACGCTTTAAAGACAATGCCTTTCTACCTAAGTTTTATGAAGATGCGGTGCGTTATGCGTTTCCGTTAGAAATGTCTTTTTTGGCAGATCGCTATCAGCAATTGGTGGATGATATTACACAGTTTGACCTTTTTAAAGAATCTGTAATTGCCGATTATGACGTAAATAAATCTTTAATTTTTGCTAGCATTACCTTGCCCGAAGAAGAATATTCACTTTATAAAAAACTTTTTCAGGTAATGCACAAAGATTTGCCAAAGCCCGATATGTATATTTATTTACACCAGAACACAACGCGTTTGTTACAAAATATTAAAAAAAGAGGGCGTAAGTACGAACAAAGCATTCAGGCTGAATATCTGCAAAAACTGAATGTAAGCTACCTAGAATTTATAAAAAATCAACATTCAGACACCATAAAAATCATTGATATTTCTGAAATGGATTTTCTTAAAAATAGAAAAGATTATTTAACAATTTTAAAAGAAATTGTTTCTTAATAAAGTTACAGTAAGTCAGTCTATTTATAAGTTTTTGCACTACAATTTGAAAACTGTATTTGCCTACTTAAATTCATTACCTTTGCAAAAAATTTAAAGATGAGCACACACGATAATTATGATAGCGGGAGAGGTTCCAAAAAACCAGGGAAGAATGCCAGAAAGAAAAGTATGGCTCGCGGAAATGCCGCTTTAAAATCTGATGTTTCCTCAAAAAAAACAGGAAGACAGCAAGATCCAGTTGCAAAGCCAAAGTTGAAGTTTGATAAAAATGGAAAGGAAATAGGCCGCAGGGAGAAAACAGTACAAGTAGTTAAAAAGAGCAATCCTGAAGATGGAATTCGCCTTAATAAATACATTGCTAATAGTGGTATTTGCTCACGTCGCGAAGCTGACACCTATATTGCTACAGGTTTGGTAACCGTAAATGGAAAAATCATTAACGAGATGGGCTATAAAGTTCAACTTGCCGATGATGTGCGTTTTGATGGACGTAGATTAAACCCTGAGCCAAATACCTATGTATTATTAAATAAACCCAAAGGTTTTGCGACCACCGACAGCAATGCTAAGGGGATGACTGTTATGGATTTGGTAGCTAATGCTACAACAGCCAAAATTAAACCTTTTGGCCGTTTGGGAAGAAACGCAACGGGACTTTTGCTTTTTACAAATGATGATGAGTTTGTACAAAAATTCACTAAAAAAGGAATTACGAGACTTTTTCACATAGAATTAGACAAAAATCTAAAAGCCGAACACATTAAGAAAATCAAGGAGGGATTGACTATTGAAGGTAAAGAAATAACTGTAGATGAAATTAGTTATGTAGATAATTCACCAAAAAGTGAAGTAGGACTGAAGATAAAGCATACTGGAAATAGTGTTATTAGAACCATTTTTGAACATCTAGGATACGATGTGGTGCGTGTAGATTGCGTAACCCTTGGGCCATTAACCAAAAAGGATTTGCCGCGTGGGCGCTGGAGAACATTAACCGAAAATGAACTTAATATGTTTAGCATGATTTAAGACCTAATGAAAAAGTGGTCTCTTTTATTATTTGTTGAATTTTTTTTGGCACATTTGCATTGAAATATTTTAAAAATAGTATTTTTATAATGGTTGGCTTCTTCTATTTTTAGAAGCAAAATTCTAAATGGACAACACATTTTTACTTCCAACGGCTGTAATACAGCGGTTTTATGGCAAAAGTTTCATTCTAAACCTTTTGCCTATTCATATTTAACCTTCTAGTTAATTTTTTGTTATATGCCTCATTTTTAGAGGAATTATCAACAAGGATTTTTAATTTACATAATTCAACGAAAACAAAAGGATGAATACTAAGTATATAGATTTAATAAACCAAACATATTATTTTCCACAGGAAGAGTTCCGTTTAGGTGGTAATGGGCTCGAATTTCATGGCGTAGATCTTATGGCGCTTGTTGAAGAATACGGCGCTCCGCTTAAGTTTACCTACCTACCAAAGATTTCAGAAAATATAAATTTGGCTAAAAAATGGTTTGCAACAGCCATTGAAAAAAACAATTATAAAGGCACATATAATTATTGTTATTGCACCAAAAGCTCACATTTTAAACATGTTTTGAATGAGGCGCTTAAAAACGATATTCATATTGAAACCTCTTCAGCATTTGATATAGATATCGTAGAAAGCCTTAAAGAGTCAGGAAAAGTTACTAATAAAACCTACGTTATCTGTAACGGTTTTAAGCGAGAACAGTATATTGAAAATATTGCGCGATTAATTAATAATGGTCACGAAAACTGTATCCCAATTATTGATAATTATGAAGAAATTGATTTGCTTACAGACAAAATTGAAGACCATTTTAATGTAGGAATCCGAATTGCTTCAGAAGAAGAACCAAAATTTGAGTTTTATACATCAAGACTCGGAATTGGATATAAAAATATCATTCCTTTCTACGAAGATCAAATAAAAAACAATGATAGGGTGGATCTTAAAATGCTCCATTTCTTCATTAATACAGGTATTCGCGACACCGCCTATTACTGGAACGAATTGGTAAAGTGTTTGAAAGTCTATGTGCGTCTTAAAAAAATCTGCCCTTCCTTAGATAGTTTGAATATTGGTGGAGGATTTCCTATAAAAAACTCATTACACTTTGAGTACGACTATCAGTATATGATAGACGAAATTTTAAATCAGATAAATATCACCTGCGCAGAGGCAGATGTGCCTGTGCCAAATATTTTTACAGAATTCGGAAGTTTTACAGTAGGTGAAAGTGGCGGTGCTATTTATGAAATTCTTTACCAGAAGCAACAAAACGATCGCGAAAAGTGGAATATGATTAATTCCTCATTTATCACTACGTTGCCAGATACGTGGGCTATCAGCAAGAAATTTATAATGTTACCTATAAACCGTTGGAATGATGAATATGAACGGGTGCTTTTGGGTGGATTAACCTGTGATAGTGATGATTACTATAACAGTGAACAAAATATGGCTGCTATTTATCTGCCAAAATTCAGAAAAGAAAAACCTTTGTATATTGGCTTCTTTAATACGGGAGCATATCAAGAAACTATTGGCGGTTTTGGAGGCTTGCAACACTGCTTGATTCCGCAGCCAAAACATATATTAATAGACAGAGATAAAAACAATACGATAACAACCAAACTTTTTTCAAAACAACAAACAAGCGAGCAATTGCTAAACATTTTAGGTTATGAGCACTAAGACGTATGCAGGAATACCGCAGAAATATGCGGCCCTAGAAACATCAAAAATTGTATTAATTCCGGTTCCTTATGATGGAACCAGTACTTGGCAAAAAGGCGCCGATAAGGGTCCTGAGGCATTTTTAGATGCTTCCGAAAATATGGAGCTTTATGATATTGAAACCCAAACAGAGGTTTATAAACAAGGGGTTTACCTTGCAGATGCAATTACTGAAAATTCGTCTCCTGAAGCAGTAGTTTCAGAGGTGCATAAAACCACAAAGGATTATATAAAACGAAATAAATTCGTAACGCTTTTTGGTGGCGAACACAGTATTTCTATTGGTTCTATTAGAGCTTTTAACGAGTGTTTTGATGATTTAACGGTATTGCATATTGATGCACATGCTGATCTTAGAAGTGAATATCACGGATCAAAATGCAACCATGCTTGTGCTGTTTACGAAGCCAGTCAAACAACAAATCTTATTCAGGTGGGAATTCGAAGTATGGACGTTGCTGAAACCCGTGTAATGGATGAAGAAAAAGTGTTTTTTGCACATGATATGGCTAAAGACGAATACTGGATAGATAAAGTAATTGAGGCTTTGGGTGAAAATGTGTTTATTACGTTCGATCTTGATGCCTTCGATCCTTCAATATTACCTTCAACAGGAACTCCAGAGCCAGGCGGACTTTTTTGGTATGAAACTCTTGATTTTTTAAAACAAGTATTTGAAGAAAGAAACGTAGTCGGTTTTGATATTGTGGAACTTTGCCCAAATGAAAATGAAAGAGCTTCAGACTTTGTAGCTGCAAAACTATATTATAAAATGTTGACTTATAAGTTTGCAGATACAGAAGAAGGAGACGAATACGAAAATAATTTTAATGAAACAAAATCCCGAAACATTGGGGGAAAATTTAACACAGAAGAAGATGAGTACTAGCAAAGGATCCATTTCTCAATTTATAGAAAAATATTACTTACACTTTAATGCAGCTGCGCTGGTAGATGCCGCAAAAGGGTATGAGGCTCAATTAGAACAAGGTTCAAAAATGCTTGTTTCTCTTGCAGGGGCTATGAGTACTGCGGAATTAGGAAAGATTTTTGCCGAAATGATTCGCCAGGATAAAGTACACATCATTTCATGTACCGGTGCAAATTTGGAAGAAGACATCATGAATCTTGTTGCTCACAGCCACTACAAACGCGTTCCAAATTACAGAGATTTAACCCCTCAAGATGAGTGGGAGTTACTTGAAAAAGGACTTAATCGTGTTACAGATACGTGTATTCCTGAAGAGGAAGCATTCCGAAGAATCCAAGAACACATTGTAAAACTTTGGAAAGAAGCTGAGGCTAAAGGGGAGCGTTACCTTCCGCATGAATATATGTATAAACTGCTTTTAAGCGGAGTGATGGAAGAATACTATGAGATAGATTTAAAAGATTCTTGGATGTATGCCGCTGCAGAAAAAAACCTTCCAATTGTTTGCCCAGGATGGGAAGACAGTACAATGGGAAATATTTTTGCCAGCTACGTTCTTAAAGGGGAGTTGAAAGCTTCTACGATGAAAAGCGGGATAGAATACATGACCTTCTTGGCAGATTGGTATACCGATAATTCAGAAAAAGGAATTGGTTTCTTCCAAATTGGAGGAGGAATTGCCGGAGATTTTCCTATCTGTGTTGTGCCGATGCTTTACCAAGATATGGAGCGTACAGACACTCCATTTTGGAGTTATTTTTGTCAAATTAGTGATTCCACAACAAGTTTTGGAAGTTATTCAGGGGCAGTGCCCAATGAAAAAATTACTTGGGGAAAACTGGACATAGATACGCCAAAATTCATCATAGAAAGTGATGCAACCATCGTAGCGCCTTTAATTTTTGCGTATCTTTTAGATATGTAACTCAGACATTTAACAGCAATTTCCAATTATAAACAGCAAGTTGCGGTTACTATATTCCTACACAAAATTTAGCAGTTCATTTTAAATAAGTTGGGTAACATAATTCAGAAAAAATGGAACAACAGAAGATTGAAAATATAGAACTTAAATTTTTGACGCTTAAAGATTATGAAGCGTTGAAGGAAGCCACAATTCAGTCTTATGGCGGGTTGCCGAACAGCTATTGGAAGATAAATGAAATAGGAAACCTAATCGATATTTTTCCTGAAGGTCAAGTAGTCATCATGGCCGATGGCGAAATTGCCGGTTGTGCGCTTTCCATCATTGTTGATTTTGACGAAATTGAAGATCAACACACCTACAAAGATATTACGCACGATCCTACTTTTAGCATTCACGATCCTGAAGGCGATGTATTGTACGGAATAGATGTTTTTATTAGACCAGACTTTCGAGGCTTGCGATTAGGGAGAAGGCTATACGATTACCGAAAAGAACTTTGTGAGAATTTAAATTTAAAGAGCATAATTTTCGGCGGAAGAATGCCAAATTATCATTTGTACGCAGATAAAATTTCACCCAAACAATACATAGAAAAAGTAAAGCGTAGACAGATTGATGATCCCGTGTTAAACTTCCAAATCTCTAATGATTTTCACCCTGTTCGTGTTTTAAAAGGGTATTTGGAAGGCGATAAAGCTTCGGGGGAATTCGCTGTTTTAATGGAGTGGGATAACATTTATTACACCAAGCCGGAAAAAAAACCAAAGCCTTCAGCAGTTAAAAGCATTGTACGCCTTGGATTGATTCAATGGCAAATGCGAAGCTATAATAGCATGGAGGAGCTAATGCATCAAGTAGAGTATTTTATTGATAGCGTTGCAGGTTACCGTTGTGATTTTGCCATGTTTCCAGAATTTTTTAATGCGCCGCTTATGGCAGAATACAACCATATGAGCGAGCCAGATGCAATTCGTGAATTGGCAAAACACACTAAAGAAATCACCGAAAAGATGTCGCGCCTTTCCATTTCTTACAATATAAATATCATCACCGGGAGTATGCCCGAAGTGGTTCGTGGTAAATTGTACAACGTAGGTTATTTATGCCGTCGCGACGGCAGTGTGGAACGGTATGAAAAAATACACGTAACCCCAGATGAAGCAAAAGTATGGGGAATGGTAAACGGAAATGCATTAAAAACATTCGATACTGACTGTGGAAAAATAGGGGTGTTGATTTGTTATGACTCCGAATTTCCAGAATTATCAAGGTTATTGTCTGATGAAGGAATGGACATTCTTTTTGTTCCATTTCTTACAGATACTCAAAATGGATATTCAAGAGTTCGGCTTTGTGCGCAAGCAAGAGCCGTTGAAAACGAATGCTACGTAGCCATTGCAGGAAGTGTTGGTAACCTGCCGAAGGTTCACAATATGGACATACAGTATGCCCAAAGTGCTGTTTTTACTCCTTGCGATTTCTCTTTCCCTAACAACGGTATAAAAGCCGAAGCAACCCCAAACACTGAAATGATTTTAGTGGCCGATGTGGATGTCGATTTGCTTCGTGAATTACACACTTTTGGTGCGGTTAGAAATTTAAAGGATAGAAGAAAAGATTTTTATAGGCTAGAACGAGTAAAAAAATAACACAGCCTATATGTTTTTAATGGATGTAGGTTGTGATTCTTTTTTTCTGAAAAACAGTTCCCAAATAGCGACTCCAATTACTGTGGTATACTCTATAGCTACGAGCCAAAGATTTTCATCAAAACCATCTTTTCCATACGCTGAATAGCTTAAAATTACCATAAAACTCCAAACGATAGGGAACTTATATTTTGTAAAAACTGAAAGCAAAAGCGGGGTTGCAATATACCAAGGGTGAACAGTTGTTGCAAAAAGCAAGTAAAATAAAATTGCAAAAAGCATTGCGGTGAGAAGCTGTTGCGGGTTTTTATTATCTCTAAAAAAAGCTAGACTCAAAACAAAGAAGAGCACTAATATTGGAAGTATTTTCCCAACAGTTTCAATGACATTCCATCCTACAATTTGAAACCCTACCCATCGAATTATATAGTAAACACTTGCGTTAAATTCAAAATTCTGAAACCAAAGTGCAATGGTAGCTGAAAAATGTGCAATAAACTCTGATGATAGAAAGGGGAGGAAAGTTAATAAAACAGTACCCCCAATCAGAGTGTAAAATTTCATCAAATTCATCAAACTAAGCTTGGTGAAGCACTCATTTTTAAAGTTAAAATACTTCAAAAACAAGGGTAAAAATAATAGCGGAATCAACTTCACAGAAACTGAAAGTCCAATTAAGACCGCCGCCCAAAACCATTTTCCTTTAAAGAAAAGATAAAGCGCTAAAACGAAAAAGAAAAGCATTGCCCCTTCAAAATGAAGGTTGCCAGTAAGTTCAATGATTATAAATGGGCTGAGGAAATACCAAAAAACATTTTTAATTGGAAGGTTTAGTTGCGCTAATATTTTTTTTCCGAAGTAAAGAATACCAACATCTGCCAAAACTATCAGCACACGAAGTACAACCACCGAGCCTAAAACACTCTTTCCTGCAAAAAGCGCTGCAATAACATAAAATAACTGGTTTATAGGGGGGTAATTACTAAAATGACTTGCGTTTAGCGGACCCATACCTTCAATTAATTGATGACTTTGCACAATAGTTACACCCAGTGAAGTTGAAGAGTCTGGAGTAAATAAATAGGGACTAGTACCTTGAAAAAGCAATCGCCCGTCCCATAAAAACCGATAAAAATCCTGTGAAAGATTCGGGATTGCAGTTATAAAAAGGAGTCGGAAAATAATTCCTAAACCTGCTAAATGCCAAAATTTAAGATTTGATTTTTCAATTAATAAATATGTGAAAAGAAAAAGTGCTGAATAAAACGAAATGAGTTTTAGGAAGCTGCTTCGCTCTAAATTATAAGCGAAACTCACATAAAAAACAATGCATATAACTGCTGAAAGTACTGGGGTCTTATAAGTAGTTAGTGCTTTTAGCATAGGTTCTTTAAGGTAATTTTTGGCTAAAAATAGTCAAATTTTGATATAAAAAAGCCTCACAAATCTTAAAGACCTGTGAGGCTTAGTTTTAGCAATCACTCTATGGAATTACATCATTCCTGGCATTCCGCCACCCATACCACCTGGCATTCCGCCACCAGCGTTTTCTTCTTTAATTTCAACTAAAGCACATTCAGTAGTTAAAATCATTCCAGCAACTGAAGCAGCATTTTCAAGTGCAATACGAGTTACTTTCTTAGGGTCGATAATTCCTGCTTTTAGCATATCTACATACGATTCGCTTTTAGCATCATACCCAAAGTTTTTCTTGCCTTCCAAAATTTTATTGATTACGACAGAGCCTTCGCCACCTGCATTTTCAACAATGGTACGAAGTGGTGCTTCTATAGCACGTGCTACAATTTGCACGCCCGTTGTTTCATCTAAAGTTTCTGTAGTAAGTTTTTTCAACACTTCAATAGCGCGAACTAAAGCTACACCACCACCAGCAACAATACCTTCTTCTACAGCTGCACGGGTTGCGTGAAGTGCATCGTCTACACGGTCTTTTTTCTCTTTCATTTCTACTTCAGAAGCAGCACCTACATACAGAACAGCTACACCGCCAGCAAGTTTTGCAAGACGTTCTTGTAACTTCTCTTTGTCGTAATCGCTAGTTGTAGTTTCAATTTGCGACTTTATCTGATTCACACGACCTTTAATGTCGTTTTTGTTTCCAGCGCCATTTACAATCGTTGTGTTGTCTTTATCGATGGTTACATTTTCAGCAGAACCCAACATATCGATGGTTGTGTTTTCTAATGTAAATCCGCGTTCTTCAGCAATTACAGTGCCTCCAGTTAAAACTGCGATATCTTCAAGCATTGCTTTTCTTCTATCACCAAAACCTGGTGCTTTTACAGCAGCGATTTTTAGCGAACCGCGAAGTTTGTTTACAACCAATGTAGCCAAGGCTTCACCGTCAACATCTTCAGCAATAATTAAAAGAGATTTTCCTTGTTGTGCCACTGGCTCAAGTACAGGAAGTAAATCTTTCATTGATGAAATTTTCTTGTCATAAAGCAAAATCATTGGGTTTTCCAATTCTGTTTGCATCTTTTCAGTGTCAGTCACAAAATATGGAGAAAGGTAACCGCGGTCAAACTGCATCCCTTCAACTACATCAACATAGGTCTCAGTTCCTTTAGCTTCTTCAACAGTGATAACGCCTTCTTTTCCAACTTTCCCGAATGCTTTAGCAATTAAATCGCCAATTACATCGTCGTTATTTGCTGAAATGGAAGCTACTTGCTTAATCATTTCAGAAGAGTTTCCAACTTTAGTTGATTGCTTTTCAAGATCTTTAACAATTGCTTCAACCGCTTTGTCAATACCACGTTTTAAATCCATTGGGTTTGCACCAGCAGCAACGTTTTTAAGACCTTCTTTTACGATTGCTTGAGCCAAAACAGTTGCAGTTGTAGTTCCATCACCAGCGAGATCGTTGGTTTTTGAAGCTACTTCTTTTACCATTTGCGCCCCCATATTTTCAAGGGCGTCTTCAAGTTCAATTTCTTTTGCAACGGTAACCCCATCTTTTGTTACTTGTGGCGCACCAAAGGACTTGCTTATAATTACATTACGACCTTTTGGGCCTAAAGTTACTTTTACTGCGTTTGCCAAGGCGTCTACTCCGCGCTTGATAGCGTCGCGAGCTTCTACATCAAATTTTATATCTTTTGCCATTTTTTTTAATACTTTATACTTTTAAGGTTGTGCCTTAAGTGTTGATTAAACTGATTTTTAAGAGAAAATTGTTTTTGAAAAGTTAGATGATTGCCAAAATATCATCCTCACGCATGATGAGGTAATCTTTTCCATCAAATTTTAACTCACTTCCAGAGTATTTCCCATAAAGTACGGTATCACCAACTTTTACAGTCATTTTGTGGTCTTCTTTGCCATTACCTACAGCTACTACTTTACCTTGTTGCGGTTTTTCCTTTGCAGAATCAGGAATATAAAGTCCTGAAGCAGTTTTGGTTTCTGCTTCTTGTGGCTGAACCAATACTCGGTCTGCGAGTGGTTGAATTTTTAATGCCATTTTCAATTTTATTTTTTAGTTGTTAAACTTTGGTTTAAATATTTGCTAATAGGTTGGCAGAAATTGTGCCACTGCTCATAAACTGACAGTATATAAAACAAAAATGCCAGCTTGTCAGAAGCTGGCATTTTAATATAGTAAAAACTAAGTTTTAGTTAGTTTGAAGCATCTGGGTTTGTAGGTGCAGGTAATTCAGTTGTTGGAACTGCAGGCACACTGTTTTCGTCAAATGTTTTAGATTGTAAACTGTTTCCGCCCATAATAAATACGTTTGAAAACAAAATAAGCGCCAACATAATTGTAGCTAACGTCCAGGTACTTTTATCTAAAAAGTCGCTTGTTTTCTGAACACCTCCAATTTGTGCACCTCCGCCACCGCCAAACGATGAAGAAAGTCCGCCTCCTTTTGGGTTTTGAACCATTATAACTATGACCAGTAAAAAGGCCACTAACATTATTAAAATTAAAAATATTGTAAACGTACTCATGATTGTTCTGAATTAATCAATTTTTCTATTGCCCGAATTTGGTCTGCAAAGAAACCACTTTTTTCGGGATTTTTCAAAATTAAAATTTTATATGCTTGAATTGCTTTTTTATAGTTCTTTTGCTGTAGATAAACTTTCGCCAAAGTTTCCGTCATTAGCGAATCAGACTGTGGTTGATATGAAGTGGCAAGGTTGGTTTGGCTTTCTGTGTTTTGCCTTTTTTTATCAATTTCAGCGGGTGAAATTTTTGGCTTTTCCTGAATAAATTTATCAATTAACTCAAATTTCCGCTCTTTTTCATCTAGGATCGAAGTTTTAGAAGCCTCTCTTTTTTGTGTATCTGTAGCCTGTTTTGTTGTTCCCTCAGCACGCGCAATGGGTTTTGCTTTTGTCAATTTTAACCATTCTGAAAAAGAGTGGGTGTCATTTTTAGTAAATTCTAAAGGTTTGTCTGGTTGGAGTATTGCTTCAGGCTTTTCTTCAACTAAATTAACTGTAGCTGCAGCTTTTCTTTGAAATAAATCTGGGTTTAGTATATTTTCGGCTTTTTGCATTTCAGCCTTTAATTTATTGTCGTTTTCAGTGCTTATCTGTTCTGAAACATTTTCAGCAATAACATTTATTTCACCTACGGAAGCATCGTGCTGTAAAATAGTTTGTGAAATTTCGTTCTGAATAAATTTTTCTGAAGTAATATATTCAAATAAAATATCGCGATCTGTTGTATGCGTAGCAGTAAGTTTTAAGGCTTCATTGTACAGAAAACTATTCTCATTTTTTAAGCCTTTAAGTTGCAAGGCGCGTGCACTTTGAAAATAGGGGTATTTTTTTATAAGCAAATCCAATGCAGCCATATCTTCAGAAGTTATTTTCTGTGGGTTTGCGAGTAGATATGTATAATTATCAATATTCAATTTTGTATGTTTTTGGTCAAAAAAGGACTGTTTTCAGTAAAATACTACCAATTTGCAAGCGATTTATTAAAAATATCCTGCGTTATCCGTTCAAAGATAACATCGATTGCCGCATCCAATTGCGACCCAACTAAGAGCGACGCTCCTTCATAATCATAATAAAAGCTAAAGGATTGCTCAAAATCTTTCAAAGGATCTTTTGTGTTAAAAAAGCGTACATTTATTGAAATTGTTAGCCTGTTTTGCGCTGCCGTACTATTTGAAGTTGCGGTTATGGGCGCGGTATAAAACTGAGTGATTTCTCCTTCAAAAACTAAATCGCCACTGTTGGTAACTAAATCTAAACTCGTTTGATTTAGCAATAAATCTTGTAGTTTCTGGGTAAAATCACGTTCAATTCCTGGCTCAACTTGAGGGGCGATATTTTGGAAATAATTTACTTGTACCGTTTTGGTTGTGCTATAGTCTATATCTGCACCAGTAAATGAATAGGCGCCACAAGCTTGCAATGCAATTGCGATACAGACAAACACTATAATTGAAATTAATTTTGGCATCTACTTTCTTTCTTATTTTAATTTTCTAAAGGCTGGTATGTGTTACACACATGCGTTTACAGGTCGTATTGTTTTATTTTTCTATACAATGTTCTTTCAGAAATGCCCAATTCATCGGCGGCATCTTTTCGTTTTCCATTATATTTTTCAAGCGATTTTTTAATTAATTCGAGCTCTTTTTGTTGAAGTGAAAGGTTTTCTTCTTCTTCAATATCTTCCGCATATTCATATTTATCTTTTCTTTTTAATTCGTGTGCGGAAGGGTCTCTATGTGGTGTTGAAGTAACGAACGATTCTGACGTATTTTCAGGAATACTGAAAACTGCGACATCAGTGTCATCTCCAATATTTTCGTCTTCAATAAAGGAAGCTAATTCTTCATCCGCAGTGTTTTCTTCGGAATAAATTTTATTAATCAGTGACGATTGTTCTTCTTTTACTTTTGCTGCATTCCCCGTTTTCATTAATTCTAAAGTAAGTTTTTTAAGATCGTTTACATCACGTTTCATATCAAACAATACTTTGTAAAGAATTTCGCGCTCACTGCTAAAATCGCTTTCTACTTTTTTTGCGTTTACGATTGCAGGCAGGTTGCTGCCCATATCTGGGAGATAATGCTTTAGCGTTTCATAAGAAATATCACGGTTTTGCTCCAAAACTGAAATCTGTTCCGCCACATTTCGCAACTGACGTATGTTTCCACTCCAGCGATATTTTAACAATAAATCTGTTGCGCGATTGTCCAAACGGATGGTGGGCATTTTATATTTCTGCGCAAAATCTGCAGCAAATTTTCTAAAAAGTAAATGGATGTCTTCCTGCCTTTCACGAAGGGGAGGCAAGTTTATATCGACAGTGCTCAATCTGTAAAAAAGGTCTTCACGAAACTTGCCTTTTTCAATGGCTTGGGTCATTTTTACATTGGTTGCGGCAACGATGCGTACATCTGTTTTTTGTGCTGCAGAAGAACCTACTTTTAAAAACTCCCCATTTTCCAAAACACGCAGCAGACGCACTTGTGTAGGAAGTGGTAATTCGCCAACTTCATCAAGAAAAATGGTGCCCCCATCAGCTACTTCAAAATAACCACTTCGGGTTGTGGTTGCCCCCGTAAAAGAGCCTTTTTCGTGACCAAAAAGTTCACTATCTATGGTACCTTCAGGAATCGCGCCACAGTTCACGGCTATGTATTTTCCGTGTTTTCTATGCGAAAGCGAGTGGATTATTTTAGGGATACTCTCTTTCCCTACACCGCTTTCACCAGTAACCAATACCGAAATATCCGTTGGTGCAACCTGTATTGCTTTTTCTACCGCGCGGTTTAGTTTTGGGTCGTTACCTATTATTCCGAATCGTTGTTTTGTTGCTTGTATGCTTTCCATAAGCGCTAAGCCCCAGATGGGGAATTTGAATAGTTGAACTGTATGTTATGTATGTTTAAAAACATAATTATTTTTTTTCTTTGAACAATCGATAAAGCTACTTGCTTCCGTTGAACGTTATAGAGCTAATTCCACAGCTTCACCAATTAGCGTTGCTGTGGTGCAATCGGTTATCTTTACATTTACAAAATCTCCAGGTTTATAATTTTTCTTCGGAAAAACCACAACATTGTTATGTTCTGTTCTTCCACTCCATTCGTCTTTGTTTTTTTTCGATTCTTTTTCAATTAAAACAGTAACCGTTTTTCCTAAAAATCCTCTGGTGCGAATGGCGCTGTGTTTTTGTTGAAGATCAACAATTTCGGTCAATCTTCGGCTTTTAGTTTCTTCGGGCACATCGTCTTCTAGCTTTCGCGCTGCCATAGTGCCAGGTCTTTCAGAATATTTGTACATATAGCCAAAGCTATATTTTACGTATTCCATCAAACTCTTGGTTGCTTCATGGTCTTCTTCTGTTTCGGAAGGAAAACCTATAATCATATCCTGAGAAATGGAGCATTCTGGAATGATTTCTTTAATCCGATCAACCAGCTTCATGTATTCTTCACGGGTGTGTTGACGATTCATTTCTTTTAAAATCCGCGTGCTCCCACTTTGAACAGGAAGGTGAATGTGATTGCAGATATTTTTGTGTTTTGCTACAATATGCAATACATCTTCCCCCATATCTTGTGGGTTACTGGTTGAAAAACGAATGCGCATTTTTGGATGTTTTGCAGCAACCATAGCTAGCAATTGCGCAAAATCAGTTGCAGTGGCTTGCTGCATTTCGGAAGCATTTTTGAAATCTTTTTTCAATCCGCCACCATACCAAAGGTAACTGTCTACATTTTGACCGAGCAATGTAATTTCTTTATAGCCCTTTTCTGCCAAATCATTTACTTCATTCAAAATACTTTGAGGATCGCGGCTACGTTCTCGACCACGCGTAAAAGGCACTACGCAAAAAGTACACATATTGTCGCAACCACGCGTAATGCTCACATACGCAGTGATGCCATTGCCGCCCAAGCGCACAGGCGAAATATCGCCATAGGTTTCTTCCTTTGAAAGTATAACATTCACAGCATCGCGGCCTTCTTCAACTTCTTTTAGCAAATTAGGAATGTCTTTGTACGCATCTGGCCCCACAACCAAGTCCACAATTTTTTCTTCTTCTAAAAATTTTTCTTTTAAACGTTCTGCCATACAGCCGAGCACACCAACCTTCATTTTTGGGTTTACGCGTTTTACGGCATTGTATTTCTCTAGCCGCTTACGAACCGTTTGCTCTGCTTTATCGCGAATGGAACAGGTGTTTACCAAGACTAAATCGGCCTCTTCCAACAAGCTTGTGGTGTTAAAACCTTGGTCTGCAAGTATGGAAGCCACAATCTCGGAGTCACTAAAATTCATAGCACAGCCGTAACTTTCTATATAAAGCTTTTTAGAATTGCCTTCTCGCGCCTCCAATGTTAGCGTGTTTCCTTGCGTTTTTTCGTCAATAATTTTTTCCATGAAATCTAAAAAGTACTAGTAAGCAACAATGTTACCATTTGACTTACAAAGATACAATTTTAAGCAACGGTGACAAAGTGGCAGATTTGTTTTTATTAAATATTAACCTTAGTAGAAAAATACAGTACAAATAGCGAGCTAATTAAGTAAAAATTTTCGCATGCTTTTGGTAAAACCTATACCTTAATATTCAATTTTCACACGCTAAATGATTCGTATTAAAAAATTCATATACTTTTGCAATCATAACAAAATAGCAAATGGCAAAGAATTTAGTGATAGTTGAGTCCCCAGCAAAAGCAAAAACCATTGAAAAATTTTTAGGAAAAGATTTCAAGGTAGCTTCCAGTTTTGGACATATTGCAGACCTTCCTTCAAAGGAATTGGGCGTTGACGTAGCAGGAGATTTCACACCTAAATATATAGTGAGTAGCGACAAGAAAAAATTGGTCGCTGAATTGAAATCACTTTCCAAGAAGGCCGAAATGGTTTGGTTGGCAAGTGATGAGGATCGAGAAGGAGAGGCTATTGCATGGCATTTGGCGGAAGAATTGAAATTGGATGAAAATAAGACAAAACGTATTGTTTTTCATGAAATTACCAAGACCGCTATTTTAAAAGCAATAGAAAACCCGCGTCAGATAGATTATAATTTGGTAAACGCACAGCAAGCACGCCGTGTGTTAGACCGTTTGGTGGGGTATGAACTTTCGCCTGTACTTTGGAAAAAAGTAAAAGGCGGACTTTCTGCAGGCCGCGTACAATCTGTTGCGGTGCGATTAATCGTAGAACGCGAACGTGAAATTGAAGCCTTTAATCCGGTAGGGTCTTATAGGATTGATGCAGAATTTACTACTGCTGAAGGCAGCAAGTTTAAGGCGAAACTTCCAAAGAATTTTGATACAGAAAAAGAAGCACGTGAGTTTTTGCGGAAGAATTTAGGCGCTTCCTATAAAATTTCAGATTTAATAAAAAAGCCTGCTAGCAAATCGCCTGCGGCGCCTTTTACCACTTCAACCTTACAACAGGAGGCGGCTCGAAAATTATATTTTTCAGTTGGAAAAACAATGACTATTGCACAGCGCTTGTATGAAGCAGGTTTTATAACCTATATGCGTACCGATAGCGTGAACCTTAGTAACGACGCTAAAAACGCGGCGCAAAAAGAAATTATTTCTTCCTACGGAAAGGAATATAGCAAACCGCGTGATTATAAAGGAAAATCTAAAGGCGCACAGGAAGCGCACGAAGCGATTCGCCCGACAGATATGTCTAAGCACACTTTTTCTGGCGATCACGACCAAGCGCGTTTGTACGATTTAATATGGAAAAGGACTTTGGCTTCACAAATGAGTGATGCGCAATTGGAGCGTACCAATGTTAAGATTGATGTGCTTTCGGATGAAAAGGTTTCTGAAAATTTCACTGCAAATGGTGAAATGATAAAATTTGACGGTTTCCTAAAAGTATATTTGGAAGGAACCGATTTTGAAGAAGAAGAGCAAGAAGGAATGTTGCCAAATATGAATAATGGCGATTCACTTCAAAATAATTACATAACCGCAACCGAACGTTTTACACGTCCGCCGTATCGCTTTACGGAAGCTTCGTTGGTGAAGCAGTTGGAGGAGCTTGGTATTGGCCGCCCGTCTACCTATGCGCCAACAATTTCAACAATTATTAGTAGAAATTATGTTGAAAAAGGAACTGTAGAAGGTGTTGAGCGAAAATACTTACAGCTTACACTAGAGGAACAAAAGGTTAAAGATAAAACCCTGACTGAAACGGTAGGTTCAGACAAAGGAAAATTGGTTCCCACAGATATTGGAATGATTGTAAACGACTTTTTAGTTGCGCATTTCGAGAATATCCTCGATTATAATTTTACTGCAAAAGTAGAGCAGGATTTTGATGATATTGCGGAAGGAAAAGAAGAGTGGACGAAAATGATGAAAGATTTTTACACTAAATTTCATCCACGTGTAGAAGATGTTGAAGAAAATGCGGAGCGTGAAAGTGGCGAGCGTATTCTTGGAGAAGACCCCGAATCTGGAAGAACAGTTTTGGTCCGCCTTGGAAAATACGGCCCGATGGCACAAATAGGTGCGCCAGACGATGAAGAGAAAAAATTTGCAAGTCTTCGTCCGGATCAACAATTGCATTTGGTTACATTTGAAGAAGTAATGGATCTTTTTAAGCTTCCAAAGAGCTTAGGGATTTATGAGGGAGAAGAAGTTGAGGTGAATAATGGGCGTTTTGGACCCTATGTTCGCCTAGGAAAAACATTTATTTCGCTTCCAAAAGGAATGGATCCTTTAGACGTTGATATGGCTTTTGCAAAAGAGCTTATTGAGGAAAAGAAAAAGGCAGATGCACCTATATATACCTATGAGGATTTACCTGTGCAAAAGGGAGTTGGACGTTTTGGACCTTTTATAAAGTGGAACAATATGTTTATTAATGTGAACAAGAAGTACGACTTCGATAATCTTTCAAATGAAGATATTGAAACGCTCATAGAGGACAAAAAACAGAAGGAAATTGACAAATTGATTAATGAGTGGCCTGATGAAAAAATTCGAATAGAAAAAGCGCGTTGGGGGCGATTTAATATTATAAAAGGAAAAACAAAAGTTGAATTGCCAAAAGGCACTGAGGCTGAAAAAATAACTTTGGAGGAAGCAAAAGAGTTGCTCGATAAAAAAAGTCCGAAGAAAAAAACCGCAGCCAAAAAGAAAACTACAACTAAGAAAAAAGCTACAGCCAAGAAAAAATAATGATAGATTTTTTAGTTCCCATTTCAAAAAAAATACTGGCACATCGGGAAATTTTACCTCCCGGAACATTAGGAAAGCAGATTGAAATTTATTCAGAAATAGGAGAATTTCCTAGTATAGAAGGGGTGAAGTTTGCTATTTTTGGAATTAAAGAAAATCGAGCTGATGTAAATTTTATAGGTGGCGACATTTCTTTTGACTCGTATAGGAAGGCGTTATATTCATTATATCCCGGAAACTGGAACTATAAAATTTTAGATCTTGGTGATATTGAAAGAGGAGAAACTACCGAAGACACGCGTTTTGCTGTAAAAGAAGTGGTTGCTGCACTTTTAAAAAAAGATATAATTCCCTTGATTTTAGGTGGAAGTCAAGATTTGGCATATGCTCAATATCGTGGATACGATATTTTGGAAAATATGGTGAAAGTGGTGAATATAGATAACCGCTTTGACCTCGGTAATGCGGAGTTGCCAATCTCAAACAAATCGTATGTAGGGAAGATGGTTGTAGATAAACCCTACAACCTTTTTAATTATAGTGTGCTGGGGTATCAATCTTTTTTTAATGCACCTCAAGAAATAGCATTGATGGATAAGTTGTTTTTTGATGCGTATAGATTGGGCGAAATTGCGGCAGATATTACCATCGTAGAGCCCATAATGCGTGATGCAGATATGGTTACTTTAGATGTTACTGCAATAAAAAGCGCTGATTTAAGTTATAAAAATAACGAAAGCCCTAACGGGTTTGATAGTCGAGAAATTTGTGCCATTTCCCGTTATGCGGGCATAAGCAATAAAGTGAAATCATTTAGCGTTTTTGAACTTAGTGATTCCATTGAGACTAAAAGTGGAGCAATGCTCGTGGCTCAAATACTGTGGTATTTTATAGAGGGGTATAACTTTAGAATTGATGATGATTTTGAAAATGAAATGCTATTTACTTCCTATAAAGTTCCAATAGAAGATGAGATTTTAGAGTTTAAAAAAAGTAACAAAACAGAAAGATGGTGGATTGTTTTACCATTTATTTCAAATGTTAATAATAAATTAAAAAAGCATACGTTATTACCTTGCACTTATGGCGAATATTTGAGTGCGTGTAATCAGGAAATTCCTGAACGGTGGATGAAAGCCCGCCACAAAAATGAAGTATAATCACACAAGACAAGTAAAAACGGGGATTTAATGGTTTTTCAAAAAAAAATTGTTTTTTTGAAATTTTATAGATAGGTTTACGCCCTTGAATCCCGAAATTTAACCTAAATACCTATGAAGAAGTTTATTGCATTAACTGCGATCGTTGCCTTTTTATTCAGTTGTAACTCCGGAGACCGGGGAGAATTGGTTGGGGCAAAAGGTAAAAAATGGTATCCCAAAAAGCCTTATGGTATGACACTTATCCCTGGTGGATCTTTCATCATGGGTAAAAGCGATGACGATTTTGTTGCTGTGAATGATGCTCCCACTAAAACAGTTACGGTTCGTTCGTTTTATATGGACGAAACAGAAATTACTAACGCTGAATACCGTCAATTTGTAAACTGGGTGCGCGATTCTACAGTACGATTACGTCTTGCGATCATGGCCGATGAAGTTGGCGCCACTCCAGGTGATGGGGGGATAGGTGAATTTGCTTTCGTAGATCAAGAAAACGAAGAAATGACACCCTACCAACAATATATGTATGACAATTACTTTGGTATGGGGGAAGATTACTACGCAGGGAGAAAGCTAAACGATAAAGTTGAATTACTATGGGATACTGCTGAGTATCCAGACGAATACTATTCTGAAGTGATGGACACTATGTATATTCCTACGGAAGAAGCATATAATGGACAACGTACTATAGATGTAAGCAAATTGAATTTCCAATATACGTATATGGATATCGAATCTGCTGCGCGTGATGGTGCTAAACGAAGAAAAGACTTTATCAAAAAAGAAGAATTGAATATTTATCCAGATACTACTGTTTGGATTAAAGATTTCAACTATTCATATAATGAACCAATGCACAATGATTATTTCTGGCACGAAGCTTATGGAGATTATCCTGTGGTGGGTGTAACTTGGAAACAAGCAAAAGCATTTTGCGCGTGGAGAACATTGTATAAAAACTCATACCAAAAATCTAAAAAGCAAAACTTTGTAAACTCTTTCCGTCTTCCTGGTGAAGCTGAATGGGAGTACGCTGCGCGTGGCGGTTTAGAATCTGCTACCTACCCTTGGGGTGGCCCGTATGCTAAAAACGACCGGGGTTGTTTTCTAGCAAACTTTAAACCTTTACGTGGAGACTATGCTGCCGATCAAGCATTGTATACCGTTGAAGCCGATGCGTATGAGCCTAATGACTATAATCTATACAATATGTCAGGGAATGTTGCCGAATGGGTAGCTTCTTCTTATGACCCTGCTTCCTATGATTATACTTCTACGATGAATCCAAATGTAAACGACCCTAACAATATGCGAAAAGTAGTTCGTGGAGGTTCTTGGAAAGATGTTGCGTATTTTCTTCAGGTAAGTACCAGAGATTATGAATATGCTGATTCTGCAAGAAGCTATATCGGATTTAGAACAGTGCAAGATTATATGGGTACAGATGTTACCCTTAATGACAGATTAGGAGACGCACGCTAACTAAATTTCTATTTCAAAAATTAACTAAATACCCTAAAATAAATTTCTTAACCAAAACCTCAATTAAAACTAACTTATTATGGCACAAGCAAAATCGACAAAAAAATTATTTAACATGGCTTACGGCCTTGGAGCATCCATCGTAATTATAGGAGCACTTTTCAAAATTCTTCACTGGGAATTAGGACCGTTAAACGGAGGTATTCTATTAGCAATTGGACTTATCACGGAAGCTATCATTTTCGCAATTTCTGCTTTTGAACCAGTAGATGATGATTTGGATTGGGCATTGGTTTACCCAGAATTAGCTGGAGGCGCTTCAAGTGGGAAGAAAGGAAAAGAACAACCAGAAGATGCTCAAGGACTTTTGTCTAAGAAATTAGACGAAATGCTTAAAGATGCACGTATCGATTCAGAATTAATGAACAGTCTTACAACAAGTATTCGTTCTTTTGAAGGCGCTACTAAAGGAATGGCTCCAACTGCTGAAGCTATGAATTCTACTAAAAAATACAGTGAAGAAATGGCACTTGCAGCAGCACAAATGGATTCGTTAAATAGCTTATATAAAGTTCAGATAGAATCTACAAGCCGTCAAACGGAAGCAAATCAGGCAATCGCTGAAAATGCTGATCAATTAAAACAACAAATGCAGCACTTGGCTACCAACCTTTCTTCATTGAACGGGGTTTACGGAGGTATGCTTTCTGCAATGAGTACTAAAAACTAAGATAGGTTTTCACCTTAATTATTAATCTTTAAAAAAGAATAAAAATGGCAGGAGGAAAACTATCCCCAAGGCAGAAGATGATTAACCTAATGTATTTGGTTTTTATCGCGATGCTTGCACTGAATATGTCCAAAGAAGTATTATCTGCTTTTGGATTGTTAAACGAAAAAATAGCTGATGCTAACGTGGCTACAGGTCAACGTAACCAAGCGTTTATGGAAGGCTTAGCTGTAAAAGCTTCTGAACAAGCTGCACAATATGCTGGTGTAAAGGCAAAAGCAGATGAAATTTCACAGGTTTCAGATGAGCTAGATACATATATTGAAAACCTAAAGTCTGCTTCAATGGAAAATATTGAAGATCCTAAGGATTATGAAGTAATGGATAAGGCTGATTTTTTCAACAATTTGTTTTTTACAGGAGACACGTACAAGCCAGAAGGCAAAGAGTTTCTTGAGAAAATAAATACCTACCGTTCAGAAATGAACAGTATTTTATCTGATACTACCTTAACTAAATTTGCGGGTATTGAAGATGTTAAAAAATCTATTGAAACAAACTTTTCTACTGCGGAAGTTGAAAACCGTGATGGAAAAAAAGTTGCTTGGTTAAACTATAACTACGAAGGATTTCCTTTAGTAGCTTCTATAACTAAACTGACACAGATTCAAGCGGACATTAAAACTACAAAAAGTGAAGTACTGCAAAAAATGCTAGCAGGGCAACAAGCAACTGCAATGTCTTTTACACAATACAACACTTTGTTAGAAACTTCTAAAACGGCTTATTATTCTGGAGAACCGTTTGATGGTGGTATAGTGTTAGGTCGTAAAGATCCAAACACAAAACCAAACCGAGTTGAACTAACCTTAGATGGTCGTCCCTTAACAGAAGACCAATATGCTATTGAAAGCGGTAAAGTAATGCTTAAAATAGGAGCGGGTGCTCCTGGAGACCATAAAATTCAGGGAGATTTAATTTTCCTCGAAAATGGAGAAGAAACGAAAGTACCTGTTGATGTTGGATTTTCAACAATCTCAAAACCAAATTCAGCGGTAATTGCGGCAGATAAAATGAATGTTGTGTACCGTGGTGTAGATAACCCAATGACGGTTTCTATTCCTGGTATTCCTGACAGTAAAGTAAATGCGTCAGCGGCTGGCCTTTCTAAGGTTTCTGGTAGTAAATACGTTATGCGTCCAGGTTCTGGTAGAACAGTTACCATTACTGCAAGTGGAACATTACCCGATGGAACAGGTGTAAGAACCCCTGCTGAGTTCCGTATTAAAGATATTCCACCACCAGTAGGAGCAATCCGTGGGGAAACAGGAATTGTAAGAATGGAACGTCAAGGTTTAGAAATCTCTACAGTATCTGCAGTATTGCAAGATTTTGATTTCGAATTAAATATTAACGTAACTGGATTTAGCTTTAAAGTTTCCGGACAGCCAACTGTAAAAGTAAACGGAACAAAATTGGATTCCGCAGCTAAAGGAGCTTTAAGAAGAGCACAGCGTGGAGATGCTGTTCAGATTTTTGATATAAATGCAAGTCTTTCAGGAAATTCAAGTTATAAACTGAAAAAGATTTCTCCAGTTATTATTGAATTGACAAACTAATAGTTGTATAAAACCCTATCGGTATGAATTTTAAAAATGTTGTTTTATTTGTTTTTGGCTTCGGAATGGCTACTGCTGCAAACGCACAGTTAAACATCCTGAATGCAAAAACCCCAGAGGAGGTAGGCAAAAAGACAGAAGCACAGATTGCCTATGATAATGATGAGCCATTACCATATGGTTACACTGATGAGCGGGATGTGTTGTGGTCTAAAACTACATGGGAAATAATTGATCTTGATGAAAGAGTGAACTTTCCTTTGTATTACCCTATCGATACAAACAACATTGGTGCAGACAGACGCTCTCTTTATGACGTTTTGGTAAAAAACATTAAAAACGGAAAAATTGAAAGTGTGTATGCAGATTCATATTTTACTGAAAAGCGTACTTTGAAAGACATTGAAGCTTCTTTGGTGTATAGCGACACTACCGATCTTGGTATTGAGCAATACAATGCCGAGGGAACTGTAGACCCACAGTATGTGCGTCGCTTTTCATTGGATGCTGGTGATATTGAAGAATGGCATATTAGAGGCTATTGGTATTTAGATAAGCGTCAAGGGGAACTTAAATACAGAATGTTGGGAATTTGTCCAGTTGCAAATGAAGCGCGTGCAAAAGCGTATCCAGAAGATGGTCTTGACTCTAAAGTTGAACTATTTTGGGTTTGGTTTCCAGGTGCTCGAGAAGCATTACACGAAGCAAAAGCCTTCAACAGAAAGAATACCTCACAACCAATATCATACGATCATTTGTTAAATTCTAGACGTTTTAATGCAGTTATTTATAAAGAAGATAACGTTCAAGGCGATAGAGATGTAAAAGATTACATCAATGATAACGCATTAATGCAGTTGTTAGAGTCTGAAAGAATTAAAGAACAAATACGAAATATTGAAATAGATTTGTGGAATTATTAATTAGTTAATAATCCATACTTTGAAGAAAACCCTTCAAGTTCCCTTATGGAAACTGAAGGGTTTTTTATTGATGCAACTATTGAAATGGTATATTTGAAAATTCAATTTTAAAGATGAAGAAGGTAGATTATATAATTGTGGGTCTTGGAATTGCGGGAATAAGTTTGTGCGAGCAACTACAAAAACACAACAAAAGCTTTTTGGTAATTGATAGTGGTCAGGCTGGAGCGACAGCAAAATCCGGGGGTGTTTTTAACCCAACGGTGCTTAAACGCTTTACAGCGGCTTGGAATGCGTCAAGCTTTTATCCTGCTGCTCTAAAATTTTATAATCAACTTTCAGACAAGCTTCAATTTAATGTTTTTGAAGAAACACCAATTTTAAGAATATTTAAAAATGTAGAAGAACAAAACAATTGGACCGTAGCCAGCGATAAAAAAGAATTGCAACATTTTCTTTCTACCGATTTTTTAAAAAATACAAATTCAGCTATTGAAGCCCCCTTTGGATTTGGAGAAGTTTTAGGTACCGCACAGATACCCCCAACAAATTTACTTTCTGCCTATAAAAATCACTTGCAACATATAGATTCCCTTCTATTAGAGGGTTTTCAATATGAAATGATTCAACAGCAAGAAGACAAAGTGGTTTATAAAAATATTTCTGCTAAAAAAATCATATTTGCTGAGGGGGCTATGGTAGTTGAAAATCCTTTTTTTCCCAACACTGCAATTGTGGGAAACAAAGGTGAATATGTTGTTATTAAAGCAAAAAACTTAAGCCTTGAGGTTCTTTTGAAAGGTTCTGTATATGTTATTCCCATGGGGAATGACACCTATAAAGTTGGCGCAACTTATAGCCGAGATGATTATTCATTAAACGCTACAGAAATTGCAAAAGAAGAGATTGTTTCAAAACTAAAGACAGTTATTAATTGCCCGTTTGAAGTTGTTTCACAAACCGTTGGTGTGCGTCCAACCACCCGCGATCATCGTCCCTTGCTTGGCTGCTTAGATGAAAATCCAAAACTCGTTTTTTATAATGGCTTAGGTACACGCGGCTTTTTTATGGCGCCGTTACTATCTGAAATACTCTATACTTATTTAGAAGAAAACAATCCTTTGTCAAATGAAATTGACATCCGAAGAACCCTTAAATGGGCTTAATTTTTATGTGTTTGCTTCGCGGCATTTTCATCATAATCTACGAAGAAATTTATCCAAATATTACGAGAAATTCTTATAATTAGCGGAAATAACACTGCTAAGGTTAAAATAATTGCTAAAAAAGAATAATTTCTGTCTAGCCCAATAAAAAAATATGCGATAATAAAAGCCGCAACAGCAATTGCAACACCAACCCCATAACTTACATACATTGCTCCAAAAAAGAAAGACGGTTCTATTTTAAATTTTTTATTACAATTACTGCAGTTTTCATGCATGTCCATTATGCTAGAAATCTTGTAGGGATTGCTTTCACAATACATATCGCCTTTATGGCAAACGGGACATTTACTTGTGAAAATGCTATAAAGTTTACTGCTTTTGAGGAATTCCATATTGGGTTTTTTTAGCACCACAAAAATAAGCATCTTTGCAAAAATTTTAGTCCTTTTACATGATCAATATTCACAATCTTTCGGTTTCCTTTCAAGGCGACTATTTGTTCGAAAAAATCACCTTTCAATTAAAACCAGGAGACCGTGTTGGTTTAGTAGGTAAAAATGGTGCGGGCAAATCTACATTATTGAAAATTATTTCCGGAGAACAGGAATATGATACAGGGCAGATTGCTACCGACAAAGAAATATCCATAGGTTTTTTAAAACAAGATATAGATTTTGAAAAGGGGAGAACTGTCTTGGAAGAATCGTACGAAGCTTTCACTGAAATAAAAAGATTAGAAAAACAACTTGAAGAAATAAATGTACAACTTGCGGAGCGTACCGATTACGAAAGTGAGCGTTATAATCAGCTGATGGTTGATTTGAACGACGTACAGCATCAGTACGAAATTCACGGAGGTTATAATTATCAAGGTGAAACAGAACGTATTCTTCAAGGATTAGGATTTCAGCGTGAGGATTTCACCAAGCTTACTGAAACCTTTTCTGGTGGTTGGCGTATGCGTATTGAGCTTGCAAAACTTCTGCTTCAAAACAATGATATTTTACTGCTCGATGAGCCTACAAACCACTTAGATATTGAATCTATTCTTTGGTTGGAAGAATTTTTAAAAAATTATGCGGGCGCTGTTGTGATTGTTTCGCACGATAAAATGTTCTTGGATAACGTTAGCAATCGTACCATTGAAATTTCACTTGGGAAAATTTACGATTTCAACAAACCGTATACGCAGTATTTAGTGCTTCGCAATGAATTGCGAGAACAGCAGCTTGCTTCCCAGAAAAATCAGCAAAAGCAGATTGAGCAAACGGAGAAGCTGATTGATAAATTTCGTGCCAAAGCCAGTAAAGCAACCATGGCACAGTCGCTAATTAAAAAACTGGACAAAATAGACCGAATTGAAGTTGATGAAGATGATAATAGTGTGATGACACTTCGTTTTCCTGTTTCAATAACCCCAGGAAAAGTAGTGATTGAAGCCAAAAATATTTCAAAAAATTACGGTGATAAAAAAGTATTGAATAATGTAGACCTTTTGGTGGAGCGTGAGAGCAAAATTGCTTTCGTGGGGCAAAACGGGCAAGGAAAATCTACTTTGGCAAAAATAATAGTTGAAGAAATTGAGTATAATGGAAAGCTAGATTTAGGCCATAATGTACAGATAGGGTATTTCGCACAAAATCAAGCGGATTATTTAGATGGTACTAAAACTGTCCTAGATACAATGATTGATGCCGCAAATGAGAAAAACCGAAGCCGCGTTCGTGATATTTTGGGGTCGTTTCTTTTTCGTGGCGATGAAGTTGAAAAGTATGTTCGTGTACTTAGTGGAGGGGAACGGAACCGATTGGCTTTAGCGAAATTGATGCTGCAGCCTTTCAATGTTTTGGTGATGGATGAACCTACAAACCACTTAGATATAAAATCTAAAAACGTTTTAAAGGACGCTTTGAAGAGTTTTGAGGGCACCTTATTATTAGTTTCTCACGATCGTGATTTTCTACAAGGCTTAACTAATAAAGTATATGAGTTTAAGGATGGCCATATTAAAGAATATTTAGGCGATATTGATTATTTCTTAGAGCAACGAAACCTTCAAAATCTTCGCGAAGCTGAAAAACGCACCGTAGTTGCTTCAGGTGTAAAGGAAAAAAGAAGTGCCGGTGAAGAATATGAAATTCAGAAGAAATTAAAATCAGTAAAAAACAAACTAAGTAATGTGGAATCTTCAATAGCTTCTTTGGAAAAAGAAATTGCAACAATAGACACCGAATTACTGATTAATTATGAGGAAACTATTGCAAAACCACACTTTTTTGATAAATATCAAGAAAAAAAGAAAACACTCAAAAAATTAATGGAAGAGTGGGAAGTGCTTCAAGAAACTGTAGAATCACTCTCATAATCCCCTATTTATAGGTGAAAACTTCACTAGTTATTTGAAATTGTTTTTTTTCATTAAAACTATGATCGAATATTACTTTCAATGCCCTTATTGCTGGGAAGAAGTTTCAATGCTTTTAGACCCTTCTGTACGATTTCAAAAATATATTGAGGATTGTGAAGTTTGCTGCAATCCTATCGAGCTTGAAGTGTCTTTTGAAGCTAATGAATTAGTTGGTTTTTCAGCTAACAGTATGGAGCAGTAGTTTAGCTAATGGGTGTCATTTTTATTGCCTCCAAGCATAGTTTTGATGAGTGCATTTTTCAAATTTATCCATAAAAAATTAAATACTGATTTGGTTTTGTCGCGTGTAGCAGTGGCAATTCCTTCGCGATAATTAGTGTTTTTAGCATCGCTATTTTTTGATAAAAATATATTGGCAATTGCCGATAGAAATTTATTTTTTCCTTTTCCGTTTTTCCGCAAAATGGAAACCTCAAAATCAGAATAGTTTATTTTCATATCAATGGTTGAGGTATCGTTGTTTCCATCAATTGTAAAATACGTTTTAGTGGTGTTTCCTTCCAATTTTACTTTTAAGTTTGGTTCTGTAAAGCTGTTCATTTTCTCTGCTACAAGAGGGCCTATGTTAGCTTTAAAAAGAAACTGGTCATTTTTATTTTGAACATCAAACTCCCAGTCTATTGCGATTGGTGTGTGTTCCATAAAGTCTGCATTAACCTTTATGGTGGTTTTTATAGGTTCTTTGTAGGTGTTACTTACATTAGAAATAGCTGCTTCTAATTTTTCAAAATTTAGGGTGCCACCCATATTTTCCTTTTTTACTCTTTCTTCATATTTAATTTTGGCATCAAAAATTTTTAAGGAATCAACAGTAAGGTCAAAAGGTAGGTTGCGCAACATTTTGCTATACAATGATTTTGGCTTATTGTTATCGGCAACTAGTTTATCACGATATACTTCTAAAGAAGGTGTGGCTAAAGAAATTTTCTTGCTTTTTGCAAAAAAACGATTGTGATTAAAGCCAAAGTCAAAATCCTCAACCGAAAGTGATTTTAGTGTTAGGTTGTAATAATCCTGCTCTATGGCAATAACCTTAGACAGTTCTTTTTTTGAATACTTTGTTTTTAATTCTAAATTGTCGAAAATTGCGGTGTTGTTTTCAATTGAAAAATCTCTAACAGTAAGGTTTTCAAAAGGGCTTACTTTAACAAAAACAGTGTCGCTTTTTGCTTTAACATTACTGTACTCAAAGGGAATTTTATTTAGATGGGTTTTAGCATCCATTTTAATTCCATCAACTTCAATGCTTAACCCTTTAGTGTAGAGCTTTGTAGAATCTTTGCCTTCTTCATAAATAGCAAATTTGGTGTTATTAATTATTACTTTATCAATGTTAATAGGTTTGTAGATTTCAAAAATTCCTTTTCTAATCGAGTCTTTGTTAGGCTTTATTCGATCCTTATAATAAGCCATTGTAGGGTTGTCTATGGAGATGCTTTCTATATTTATTTCGCCATTTATAAGATAATCCCAATAACTTATATCGGTTATTTTTAAGTTTTCAACATTTATAAAGGTGTGCTTTATGCCATTTCCCTTATTTTTTATAATGAGAGAAGCATTAGTGATGTTAAGCGAGCCTTCAAAAGATGCCACAGTAAGGGCGTCGTACGATCGCACCATATTTTCAGGTAAACGATTGTTGATAAAGACTTCAAGCTTGTTTTTAAGAATGATATTTATTGAAACTGTAGCGATTATAAAAATGGCGCCAAGCGTAATAATTATAAATGCTATTTTTTTGAAATGTCTATTCACAATTTAAAGATAAGTAAAGATTTTTCTGAAAAAAGAATTTTAATAATACTTTAAAAAAAATCGCTGTTTCTTTCTTGTGGTATTTAAAATCCTTCGTATCTTTGCAGTCCAATATTTCTGTCGGCATTATGAACCGAAAGTTAAAAGCTAAAGAAGGGATATTGCAAATTCCATATCGCGGGATAGAGCAGTAGGTAGCTCGTCGGGCTCATAACCCGAAGGTCACTGGTTCGAGTCCAGTTCCCGCTACTAGTAAAATCAAGGCTTCACAGAAATGTGGAGCCTTTTTTTATTTTCAAAATAGGTAGTCACAGGTTACTCCGACGCTTCGGAGCTGTTCCCGCTATTTAATAAAACCTTTCAGGAATTTGAGCGGTTTTTTTTATTTTCAAAATAGGTAGTCACAGGTTCCTCCGACGCTTCGGAGCTGTTCCCGCTATTTAATAAAACCTTTCAAGAATTTGAGCGGTTTTTTTGTTTTCAAAATAGGTAGTCACAGGTTCCTCCGACGCTTCGTAGCTGTTCCCGCTATTTAATAAAACCTTTCAGGAATTTGAGCGGTTTTTTTATTTTCAAAATAGGTAGTCACAGGTTCCTCCGACGCTTCGGAGCTGTTCCCGCTATTTAATAAAACCTTT